>CAVPKG010000003.1:0-285000 GCA_963705625.1 uncultured Actinomycetes bacterium | reverse complement strand
CGATGGGATCGAGCGGGATGAAGCGTAAGGGCCGGAAGCACCAGCCCAAGGTCGGCACCAAGCCGGAGCGGGACTACGCGCTCCACCAGGACGAGCGCGCCGTCATGGCGAACATGGGCGTCTCGGGCAAGGGCTGGATGTTCTGGGGCGCAGTGGCCGTCATCTGCCTGGTCGTGTTCGGGGCCGTCCTCGGCTTGGCCCTGTTCTTCTAGCCCGGGGCACCGACCGGCGTCCCCCGGCGAATCCGGCCTCAGGCGACGTAGCCGGGCCCAGTTCCGGCGCCCGACCTGCAACAGCTTGCCGTCGACGTCGGCGGGCGCGACCTCGAGGTCGGGGTCGGTGACCACCTCGCCGTCGAGCCGCACGCCGCCCTGCTCGATCTTGCGCCGCCCCTCCTTGTTGGACGGCACCGCCCGGGGAACGCGTGCGCGACGAGCGTCGCCACGCGCACCCGACCGTGGCGCACGTCGTCGGCCGGGATCGACACATCGGGCACCTCGTCGGGGACCTCGTGCGCGTCGAACACCCGGTCGAACTCGGCCTCGGCCGCGGCGCCCGCGCCGTCGCCGTGGTAGAGGTCGACGACG
Source organism: uncultured Actinomycetes bacterium (assembly GCA_963705625.1). Classification (GTDB taxonomy): domain Bacteria; phylum Actinomycetota; class Acidimicrobiia; order IMCC26256; family DASPTH01; genus DASPTH01. The sequence goes on along the minus strand of CAVPKG010000003.1, from coordinate 284,413 downwards.
GTGCGGGCCAGCAGCCGCTTGGCGTCGACCGGCGGGAGCTCGCCCGATGCGAGTGCCGCCGCCGACCTCCGCCGACCCGGTCGGGCGGCCAGCCGGTGGCGAGCGTGAAGTACTCCGGCATCGAGCTCGTCGGGCAGCGACATCAGCTTGCCGAACTGCTCCCCCGGCGGCTCGGCGATCCCCACGTAGTTGCCGAGCGACTTCGACATCTTCTGCACGCCGTCGAGCCCGACGAGCAGCGGCGTCGTGAGCACCACCTGCGGGTCCTGGCCCTCCTGCTGCTGGATCGGGCGCGCGGCGAGGAAGTTGAAGAGCTGGTCGGTGCCGCCGAGCTCGACGTCGGCCTGCACCATCACCGAGTCCCACCCCTGCAGCAGCGGGTAGAGCAGCTCCATCACCGAGATCGGCGCACCGCTCGCGAACCGCTTGGCGAAGTCGTCGCGCTCGAGCATGCGGGCGACGGTGGTGCGCGCGGTGAGGCGCAGCACGTCGTCGATGCCCATCGTGCCGAGCCACTCCGAGTTGTATCGGATCTCGAGGTTGTCGGGCATCAGGATCCGCTGCGCCTGCTCGAAGTAGGTCGCGGCGTGCTCGTCGACCTCTTGCTTCGACAGCGCGGGGCGGGTCGCCGAGCGGCCCGACGGGTCGCCGACCTGCGCGGTGAAGTCGCCGACGATCAGCACCGCGATGTGCCCGAGCTCCTGGAACTCGCGCAGCCTGCGCAGCACGACCGCGAGGCCGAGGTGGATGTCGGGCTTCGACGGGTCGATGCCGAGCTTGGCGCGCAACGGCCGGCCGGACTCGAGCTTGCGGCGCAGCTCGGCTTCGCTGATCAGGTCGACGGCGCCCGCGGCGAGGACGCTGAATTGGTCGTCGACCGTGGCCATGACGAAGAGACGCTACCCGGCGACCGGGCGGGGACCGCGGCTGATATGCGGGTCTCCGGGAACGAGAAATCGCCACGGAGACTCGTCACCCTCGCCGGCGCGGAGCCCGACTCGCGTCGTGACGACTGGCGCACCGGGCGGTGCGACGCCGTCGTCGACGATGCGCAGCCGACCACGGGTGAGGTCGGTGCCGTCGAACCCCCCCGTGAGGCCGAACGCCTGGCACAGCCGCGCCGGTCCCGCGCACAGGTCACGATCGCGGTGCGCCTTCACCCGGCGCGCGCGCATCACCTCCACTCCGTCGACGGGCGCGGCGGCACGCAAGAGCACCGCCGACGCGTCGTTCGGCGCGTGGCCGACGACGTTGGCGCACCAGTGCATCCCATAGGTGAAGTACACGTACAGGCGACCGGGCGGGCCGAACATCGTGGCGTTACGCTTGGTCATCCCGCGGAAGGCGTGGCTGGCAGGATCTTCCGACCCGCAGTACGCCTCCACCTCCACGATGCGCGCGGCGACACGCGGCTCTCCCGGTTCCACGCGTACCAACAGCTTGTTCAGCAGGAGCGGCGCGAGCTCACGCGAGTCGCGCCGGTAGAACGAACGTGGCAACGTGCGGCTCAACCGTTCGGCTCTCGGCGGCTGCGCCGCCGGGACGTTCTGCTCACCGGTCGGCGAACGCTCGCGGCTCGCCGGCATACGCGGCTCGCGACGCTCACTCAACCCAGCCAGCGCGCTTGCTCGCCGAGGCGCTGCTTCGCCGCGTCGAGCTGAGCGACGACCGACGCCGCGCCGGCCCCTCCCGGCGTGGTACGCCGCGTTACCGCCGAGCCGGGCTCGAGGAGCGGCAGTGCGTCGGGGCCGAGGTCGGGCTCGGTCATCACCAACTCGTCGAGCGGCACGCCGCGCTCGTACGACTGTCGCACCAACGCGCCTACGCGCGCGTGCGCGTCGCGGAACGGCATGCCGCGCTCGACGAGCCACTCTGCGAGGTCGACCGCCGCCGACGCCGGCGCGTCGGCGGCCGCGCGCATGCGGTCGTGCACGAACTCGGCGGTAGCGAGCAGGCCCGCCATTGCCGTGAGCGTGCGCCGGTTCTGGTCGAGTGCGTCGAACAGCGGCTCCTTGTCTTCCTGGAGATCGCGGTTGTACGAGAGCGGGAGACCTTTGAGCGTGGCGAGGAACCCGGTGAGGTTGCCGATGAGGCGGCCCGCCTTGCCGCGCGCGAGCTCGGCGATGTCGGGGTTCTTCTTCTGGGGCAGCATCGACGACCCGGTGCTGTAGGCGTCGGCGAGGCGGAGGAACCCGAACTCTTCGCTCGACCAGAGCACGATCTCCTCACCGAGGCGGGAGAGGTGCACCTGCGTGAGCGCGAGCACGAAGAGCACCTCGGCCACGAAGTCGCGATCGGACACCGCGTCGAGCGAGTTCTCGAAACGCCGCGCGAAGCCGAGCTCGCGGGCGACGCTGTCCGGGTCGAGCGGCAGGCCGGAGCCGGCGAGCGCGCCGGCACCGAGCGGCGACACGTCGACCCGTACGAGCGCGTCACGCCAACGGTCGACGTCACGCCCGAATGCCCAGAAATGTGCGAGGAAGTGGTGCGCGAGGAGCACCGGCTGCGCGCGCTGGAGATGCGTGTATCCGGGGAGATAATCGTCGGCTCCGGCTGCCTTCGCCGCGCTCGAGCAGAACCTCCTGGAGGCCGTGTACCCGGCGCGCCGCGTCGGCGCCCTCGCGCTTCAGGAACAACCGCAGCGTGGTGGCCACCTGGTCGTTGCGGCTGCGGCCGGTGTGGAGCTTCGCTCCCGCAGGCCCGGCGAGCTCGGTGACGCGGCGCTCGATGGCGGTGTGGATGTCTTCGTCTCCGGGTGCGAACGCGAACGTGCCGTCCGTGAGCTCGATCTCGACCCGGTCGAGCGCGGCCCTCACGAGCGACGCCTCCTCCTCGGTGAGCAACCCGGTGCGGGCCAGCATCGCAACGTGCGCGCGCGAACCCGCGACGTCGTCGGGTGCGAGGCGCCGGTCGAACGAGAGGCTCTCGGTGAACGCGAGGAGCTCCTCTGCCGGGGCGTCGGTGAAGCGGCCGTGCCAGAGGGTCATCAGACTTCCGGCCCTCCCTGCTCGCGGGCCCAGGTCTCGACCGACAGCCCCCACAGGCGCACGAAACCCTCGGCGTCCTGATGGCGGAAGGTGTCCGACGGCGTCGTAGGTGGCGAGGTCGTGGCGGTAGAGGCCGCGCGCGGCGCGGCGCCCCGACACCGTGCAGCTGCCCGGTTCGAGGCGCAGCCGTACCTCTCCGGTGACGTGTCGCTGCGAGCTCGCCATGAACGCGTCGAGCGCCTCGCGCAGCGGGGAGAACCACAGGCCGTCGTAGACGAGCTCCGCGTAGCGCGGTTCCAATCGAGCCTTCTCGCGCATCAGGTCACGCTCGAGCGTGATGGACTCGAGGTCGGCGTGAGCGAGCAGCAGCGCGAGCGCGCCCGGACATTCGTAGTTCTCGCGGCTCTTGATGCCGACGCGCCGGTTCTCGACCATGTCGACGCGTCCCCACCCGTACGGGCCGACCTTGCGGGTGGTCGCGAGGACGAGCTCGTCGAGTGGCATCGTCGTGCCGTCGAGGGTGACGGGGATGCCCTCCTCGAACCCCACGACGAGCTCCCACGGATCGAGCGCGAGGTCGTCGGGGTTGTCCGTGAGCGCGTAGATCTCGACCGGTGGTGCGGCCCACGGGTCTTCGAGCACGCCGCACTCGATGGCCCGACCCCACAGGTTCTCGTCGATCGAGAACGGGCTGTCCTTGCGCACCTTGATCGGGATGTGGTGGCGGGCGGCGTAGTCGATCGAGTCCTCGCGGGTGAAGCCCCAGACGCGCACGGGCGCGAGCACCTCGAGGTCGGGCGCGAGCGCTCGCACCGACACTTCGAAGCGCACCTGGTCGTTGCCTTTGCCCGTGCAGCCGTGGGCGACGGCATCGGCGTTGACCTCGCGCGCGGCGCGGACGAGGTGTCGCGCGATCACGGGCCGTGACAGCGCGGAGACCAGCGGATACTTGCCCTCGTACAGCGCGTTGGCGCGGATGATCGGCGCCACATAGTCGTCGGCGAACTCGCGCTTGGCGTCGACCACCAGCGCCTCGACGGCGCCCGCCGCGAGCGCCCGCTCGCGGATCGTGTCCCAGTCATCATCAGCCGTTTGTCCCACGTCCACAGAGAGCGCCACGACTTCGCAGCCCCACTCCTCGGCGATCCACTTCACCGCGACGGAGGTGTCGAGACCACCGGAATACGCGAGCACTACACGCTTGGGCATGACGAGTCAGCTCCCCTTACAGACCGGCGAGCGCGCCGAGCTCGGCAGCCATGTGTGTACCGCCAGTGTGCTCCGAGCACACCACCAAGATCGTGTCGTCGCCGGCGACGGTACCGAGCACGCCGGCAAGACCGGCGCGGTCGATCGCCGACGCCACGACGTGGGCGGAACCGGGCGGCGTCCGCAGGATCACGAGGTTCGCGCTGAACGCGACCTCCACCACGAACTCCCCCATCACCCGGCGCAAGTGGTCGTCGGGCGCGCTGCCCTCCTTGGCGTGCTCGGGGATGGCGTACGCCATCGCGCCGCCCGGGATCCGCACCTTGACCGCGCCGAGGTCCTCGAGGTCGCGGCTCACCGTGGCCTGCGTGGCCACGACGCCGTCGGCCGCCAGCAGCTCCACGAGCTGGGCCTGGCTCGAGATCGCCTGCTCCTCGAGGAGCCGCGCGATGCGGTGCTGGCGCTGTGGCTTGCCGAGCGTCATCGAGCGTCCGAATCGTTCGCGCACAGCTCCGCGAGCAACACGCGGGCGGCGTCCATCCGGTTCGCGGCCTGCTGCCACACCACCGACCGCGGACCATCGATCACCTCGGCCGACACCTCTTCACCACGGTGAGCGGGGAGGCAGTGCAGGAACCACGCCTGCTCGCCCGCCGCGGCCATCAGCGTCTCGTCGACGATGTAGCCCTCGAACGTGGCGCGCCGGATCGCAGACTCCTCCTCCTGCCCCATCGACGTCCACACGTCCGTATACACGGCATCGGCCCCGCGCACTGCTTCGAAGGGATCGGCGGTCAGCTCGATCGCGCCACCGAGATTGCGGGCGCGCTCGACCGTGTCGTCGTCGAGCTCGTACCCCGACGGCGACGCGACCATGAGCTCCACCCCGGAGAGCGCAGCCGCGAATGCGAGCGACGAGGCAACGTTGTTGCCGTCGCCCACGAACACAACTCGGCGACCTTCGAGGTCGCCGAGCAGCTCGCGCAACGTGAGGAAGTCGGCGAGGGCTTGACACGGATGGGCGCGGTCCGACAACAGGTTCACCACGGGCACTTCCACGGCGTGCGCCATCTCTTCGAGCGTCCCGTGGTCGAACACGCGTGCCGCGATGACCGCGCAGTAGCCGGCGAGCGTGCGAGCGACGTCGGCGACCGGCTCGCGCACGCCGAGCCCCACCTCGTCGGGCCGGATGTAGATCGGGTGGCCGCCGAGCCCGACCACCGCCATTTCCGTCGACGTGCGGGTGCGGGCCGACGGCTTCTCGAACAGCAGTGCGGCACCCAACCCGTCGAGCACCTTCGGCACCTGAGCCGGCTCGCGCTTCCAGCACAGCGCGGTGTCGAGCAGCGCCGCGAACTGGGCAGGTGTGAGATCGTCGACCTCGAGAAAGTCGCTCATCGCTGTCCGGTCGCGGAGAGCACGCGTTCGAGGATCGCGACGGCAGCGTCGATCTCGTCGTCGGTGACGAGCAGCGACGGCTCCAACCGCAGCGCGGTCGGGGTCACTGCGTTCAACACGAGACCGGCTTCGAGACACGCGGCGGCTACTGGGCCCGACTCGATCCCGGGCGCGAGCTCCGCCGCGATCAAGAGACCGGCGCCGCGTACGTCGGCGACGCCGGGCACGGCGAGCAACGCCTTCGTGAGGTGCTCGCCGGCGCGGGTCGCGAGCGCCGGGACGTCCTCGGCTTCCATGACCTCAAGCACCGTGAGCGCGGCGCGCGCGGCGAGCGGCTGACCGCCGAACGTCGTGGCGTGGTCGCCGGCCTTGAAGGCCGATGCGACGCCGACCCGCGCCCAGCATGCGCCGATCGGGACGCCGTTGCCGAGCGCCTTCGCCATCGTGACGATGTCGGGCCGCACGCCGTGGGCGTGCTGGAACCCGAACCACTTGCCGGTGCGGCCAAGGCCCGCCTGCACCTCGTCCACGATCAGCAACGCTTCGCGTTCGTCGCACAACGCACGTACCGCGGCGAGGTAGCCGTCGGGCGCGGGGATCACACCGCCCTCGCCCTGGATTGCTTCGAGCATCACGGCGGTGACGCGCTCGTCCATCGCCGTCTCGAGCGCGTCGACGTCGCCGAACTCGACCTGGCGGAACCCCACCGGGAGCGGTTGGAACACTTCCTGCTTCTGAGGCTGTCCGGTAGCGGCGAGGGTTGTGAGCGTGCGGCCGTGGAAGGAGCCGTAGGCGGAGATCACGTGGTAACGGTCCGGGCCGCCGTGGGCCTGCCCGTACCGGCGCGCGAGCTTGATCGCGCACTCGTTGGCCTCCGCACCGGAGTTGGCGAAGAACACGCGGCCGTCCCCGCCGAGCAGCGCGTCGAGACGCGCGGCAACCTGCGGCTGGACGTCGTTGTAATAGAGGTTCGACACGTGGAGGAGCGTCCGCGCTTGCTCGGCCACCGCGTCCGCCACCGCAGGGTGCGCGTGACCGAGCGACGTGACCGCGAGGCCGCCGAGGAAGTCGAGGTACTCCTTGCCCTCGCTGTCCCAGAGGAGAACGCCCTCGCCGCGCACGAACGCGACGGGCTGGCGGCCGTAGGTCTGCATCACGTGTTCGGCATCGAGCGCGACGATGTCGTCGAAGCGGGTCATGTCGTTCCGCTCTCGGCGCTCCGCGCCGGGGCGCACTGCTCCACCCTCACCAACCGTTCCGCTCCGAGCCTGGGTACCCGGCTCGCGACCGCTCCGCTCATGCTTCACTCCCCTCGAGTTGGTTGACGACCATCGTGCCGATCCCTTCGCGCGTGAAGAACTCGAGCAGCAGCGCGTGCGGCACCCGACCGTCGAGGATGTGGGCTCGCCGCACGCCACCCTGGAGCGCGTGCACGCACGATTGCAGCTTGGGGATCATGCCGCCGTCGGCCTTGCCGTTGGTCAGCAACCGGGCGAGGCCGTCGGCGTCGATGCGCGAGATCAGCGAGCTCTCGTCGCCGTAGTCGGCGTACACGCCGGCGACGTCGGTGAGGTACACCAGCTTCTCCGCCCGCATCGCCTGGGCCATCGCGCCCGCCACCGTGTCGGCGTTCACGTTGTACGCCTGCCCGGACTCGTCGACGCCCATGGTCGCGATCACGGGAATGAGATCCTCGTTGAGGAGCCGCACCACGATCGCCGGATCGATGCTCGTCACGTCGCCCACGAAGCCGAGACGTTCGTCGCGCATGGACACCGTGATCAACCCGGCGTCTTCTCCCGACAGCCCGACGGCATACGAGCCGTGGTGGTTGAGGGAGCTCACGATCTCGCGGTTCACTTTCCCCACCAGCGCCATGCGCACGATGTCGACGGTTTCCGCGTCGGTGACCCGCAACCCGTCGACGAACTTCGGCTCCTTGCCGAGCCGTTGCATCAGTTCGCTGATCTGGGGACCCCCGCCGTGCACGACGACGGGGTTCATGCCGACGAGCCGCATCAGCACGATGTCCTGCGCGAACAAGTCGGCGAGCGTGGGATCGTCCATGGCGTGGCCGCCGTACTTCACCACGACGGTCTTGCCGGAGAACTCCTGGATGTACGGCAACGCCTCCGCCAGGATCACCGCTTTCTCCATGGCGTCGCTCGCTGCGGGCGGGGATACCCCGCCCGCGGCCTGCTCCATGGCGTCGCTCGCTGCGGGCGGGGATACCCCGCCCGCGGCCGCTCGCTCCGCGTGCTCGCTCACGAGGTGCCCATGTTCTCGTCCACGTACGTGTGGGTGAGGTCGGTGAAGGTCACGGTGGCGTCGCCGGTGCCGGCGTGCAGGTCGCACTCGATCGAGATGTCCCTGCTCGCCATCGAGGTGGCGAGGGCAGCGGCGTCGTGAGCCGCGGCGATGCCGTCGTGGCACACCTCGATGCCCTGATACGCGATGTCGACGCGCTCGGGGTCGAAGCGGGCGCCGCTTGCTCCGAGCTCCGAGAGCACCCGGCCCCAGTACGGGTCGTTGCCGTACAGCGAGCACTGGACGAGTTGGCTGCGGGCGACCGCGCGTGCCGCGGTGCGGGCTTCGGCCGCGGACCGCGCGCCGCGCACGACGATGGTCGCGAACTTCGTGGCGCCTTCCGCGTCGGCCGCCATCTGGCGCGCGAGATCGGCGCACGCGGCCGCGAGCGCGTCGCTGAATGCCTCGTAGCCGCGGCCGGACCGTGTGATCGGCTCGTTGCCGAGCGCCCCGTTCGCGAGCAGCAACACGCTGTCGTTGGTACTGGTGCAGTCGTCGACGATGAGGCTGTTGAACGATTCCGTCACCGCGGTCGCGAGCATCGTGCGGAGCGTGCTCGGATCCACCGCGGCGTCGGTGGTGAGGACGGCCAGCATCGTGGCCATCGCCGGCGAGAGCATCGCTGCCCCCTTCGCCATCCCACCGATCGTCGCGATCACTCCGCGGGCGACTTCGACCTGCTGGACGGTCTCCTTGCGCACGGTGTCGGTGGTGAGGATGGCCTGCGCGGCGGCGGCACCGCCAGTGGCGTCGGCGGTGAGCGTGGTCGCGAGCTTCGGGATCCCTGACTCGACCGGGCTCCATCGGCATCGGGATCCCGATGAGGCCGGTCGAGCACACGAGCACGTCGCGCGGCGCGCAGCCGAGCGACTCGGCGGTGAGCTCGCCATGCGCAGTGCGTCCGCGCGCGCCCCGCTTCACCGGTCGCGGCGTTCGCGTTGCCGGAGTTGAGCACGACCGCGGCGGCGCGACCGTCGTGCGAGATGGGCACGGCTGATCTGCACGGGCGCGGCGGCAACGAGGTTGGACGTGAACACGCCCGTCGCGGTCACGGTTGCGTGGTCGACGGTGGCGACGATCGCAAGGTCGGGCGCGCCCGAGGGCTTGATCCCGCTCGCGAGCCCACCCGCAGCGAACCCGGATGCGGCGGTGACGCTCACGGCATCAAGCCGGTGACGGGGAGGGCGGTCGTCTCCGGCAGCCCGAGCAGCAGGTTGGCGCACTGGATCGCCTGGCCCGACGCGCCCTTCACGAGGTTGTCGAGCGCCCCGAGCGCGAGCACCGTGTTCGTGCGCGGGTCGTAGCGCACCGTGACATGCGCGGCGTTGGAGCCGAGCGTTGCCTTGGTGGCGGGCGATTGGTCGATGACCACGACGAACGGCTCACCGTCGTAGAAGGCGCGGTAGCGGCCGAGCAGCTCCGCAGTGCTGAGGTGGTCGACGGTCGGGCGTGCATAGCACGTGGCCAGGATTCCCCGCGTCATCGGCACGAGATGCGGCGTGAACAGCACCTGCACGGGCTGGTCGGCAACGTGCGTGAGTGCCATCTCCATCTCCGCGGTGTGACGATGCGTGAGCAAGCCGTACGCGGTGACGTTCTCGTTCACTTCCGAGAACAGGCTCGTGACCTTGAGCCCTCGGCCCGCACCGGAGACGCCGGACGCGGCGTCGACGACGATGCCCGACGGTTCGACGAGACCGTCGTGCAGCAGCGGCGCAAGCGCGAGCGATGCCGTGGTCGGATAGCAGCCCGGCGCGGCGACGTGACGAGCTGCACCGATATCGGCGCGGTAGAGCTCGGGAAGTCCGAAGGCGAACTGTTCGAGCAGATCCGGTGCGCGGTGGGTCTCGCCGTACCACTGCTCGTAGTCGCGCTGCGGAAGGCGGAAGTCGGCGCCGAGATCGACGACGTGGCCGACGGTGTCGACGAGCGCACCGGCGATGGCCTGCGACTGTCCGTGCGGCAGGGCGAGGAACACGAGGTCGAGCCCGGCGAGGTCGCCCGCCACCAGCGGCGCGTAGGCGAGCGACGGGTACGCCGCGGCGAGCGACGGGTACAGCTCGCCGACGCCGGCACCCACGTTCGCATCCGCGGTGACCTGCACGACCTCGATCTCCGGGTGCCCCCCGAGCAGGCGCAGCAGCTCCGCGCCGGTGTACCCGGACCCCCCGACCACCGCGGCTCGATACGCCATGCCGCATACTATACAGGAAGCTGCATACCCCGCAAGGCGTGAACCCGCACGCTCGTGCTACTCCCGGCGAAGACGGCGCGCACCGACAACGAGGAGGATCGCGCCCCCCACGAGGAGCTTCACCGCCACGATCCAGAGCGTCACGTCGCGGCGCGGTGTGCGACGTGTCGGTGACCACGCTGGAGGGATCGTTGCGGTCGTAGTGAATGTGGACGCGCGACCCGACTGCCGGCTGTTCCTCGCCGCTCTTGACCTGCTCGACCGCACGCACGGTGCGGCCGTCGCGGGTGGTGAACTCGAGCCGTCGCTCGCCGCCGACCTCGACGACGGTGGCTACCGCCGCCACACCACGAGCGCGCAGGTCGGCGTCGTGGCGCTGGAGCGAGACGACCCAGGCGCCGGCCGCGAGCCCGAGCACGATGAGGGCGATACCGCCCCCGAACGCCCACCGTCCACCCCGCCGGGTGAGGTGCAGGCGGCCGGTCGACGGGACCGCGACCGGTGACGCCCCGGGCGACGACACGACGGAGGGCGGGCGCGGGGTCGTCGGGGTTGCTGCTCGGCGTCCCGAGTCGTAGCGCGCCCGCCGCGCCGGATCGCTCAGCACGCGGTACGCCATGCTCACACGCTTGAACCGCTCCGCGGCGGGAACGTCGCCGGGGTGCGCGTCGGGATGCAGCTCTCGCGCACGGGCTCGAAAGGCACTCGTGATCTCGTCCCGGGTCGCGGTGCGGCCGACCCCGAGCTCGGCGTACAGGTCGTCGACGGGCTCCCGAATCGCCACGACACCATTCTGCGTCGCGAGAATGGGGTCATGGCGTCGTGGCAAGAAGTCGAGACCGCAGCACCGGCCCTCGCCACCGCGTTGGAGGGCCGGTTCGCCGTCCACGAGCATGCGCTGGTGGCCACGTTGCGGCGGGACGGGTCGCCACGGATCAGCGGGATCGAGACCTCGTTTCGCAACGGTGAGCTGTGGTTGGCGATGATGCCCGACTCACGCAAGGCGGCCGACGTGCGGCGCGACCCCCGGTTCGCGCTCCATGCGGCGCCGCTCGACCTCGATCTCGTCGACGGTGACGCCAAGCTCAACGGCCGGGCGATCGAGGTGACCGCACCTCACGAGCTCGAGCGCTTCGTCGCGGGCCTCGCCCAGCCCCCGCCGCCGAGCGGCGTCGCGCTCTTTCGCGCCGAGCTCACCGACGCGTCGCTCACACGGGTAGAAGGCGACTGGCTGGTGATCGACTCATGGCGCGAGGGCGAGGCACCGCGGCAGCGTCGGCGGCAGTAGTAGCACCCCCCGGCCGGCTGCCGTGTCCGCTGGTTTGGTCGGGTCGGGAAGTGGGAACGTGTGCAGCATGGCGGAGCCGGCCGTGTCCACCGGCGTGCGCCGATGGTGGTACTCCCGCTTCGGCGCCGCGTTCGTCCGCGAGCTGATTCTGGTCGTCGTGCTCCTGGCCTTCTACAAGTATGGTCGGACACTCGTGCGCGGCGAGTCCGCCACTGCGGTCAAGCACGCCCGTGACCTGATCGGGTTCGAGCGTGAGCTGCGCATCTTCACCGAGGCGAGGATCCAGGACGCGGTGATCGGCGCCGGAACGGCGGTGGAGTGGCTCCTCAACTCGTACTACCTCTTCGCCCACGTCGCGGTGACCGCGCTCGCCTTCTTCTGGCTGTACGCGCGGCATCCGCACACCTACGTTCGGTTCCGGCGCGTGATGATCGCCATGACCGTCGCGGGGCTCGCGATCCACCTCCTGTACCCGCTCGCGCCGCCGCGCATGTTTCCCCACCTCGGATTCGTCGACACGGGACGCGCAGTGGGCCCGGCCTCGTACGGTCACGGGAGCGCGTACTCCGGGTTCGCCAACCAGTTTGCGGCGATGCCGTCGTTGCACTTCGGGTGGGCGCTCGCGGTCGCGTGGGGCGTGATCCTGGCGTCGCGCAGCCGGTTACGGTGGCTCGCCGCCACGCACCCCGTGCTCACGCTCGCCGCGATCGTGCTCACCGCCAACCACTACTGGCTCGATGCGATCGTCGCCACATTGCTGTTCGTCACGGCGATGTCGTTCGACCGGTGGCGAGTCAGCCGTGTTCGACCAGCTTCGTCCGAATCTCATCCGGGATGGGCGTGGAGTCGTGAGTACCCGGGATCACCGATACGTACGTGATGACGCCCACGCACGCGAGCGAGCCGTTGCAAGTTGCGGTGTACTCGATGTCGAAGGAGGCGTTGCCGAGTCGCGCCACGCGCACCGCGATGGCGACGTCGTCGTCGAACCCGGCCGGGCCGTCCCAATCGATCACGGCCTTCACCACCATGATGTCGAAGTCGGTGAAGAACGCGATCTTGGGATTCAGCCCGAGGGCTTCGAAGAAGCGGGTCTGCGATTCGTCGAAGTACGTGAGCCAGTGGGCGTTGAACACCACGCCCTGCGCGTCGACCTCGGCGTAGCGCGGGCGGAGGTGATGGACGAAGGCCACCCGGTTCAGCCCCGGAGCTCCGCCTCGTGCGCGGCGACCACGGCGTCGATGGCCCGCCGGCGCAACTCCCCCACCTCGGCGTCGGTGAGCGTGCGGTCCGCGGCGCGGAGGCGCAACGCGAAGGCGAGGCTCCGACGGCCCGGACCGAGCGCCTCGGACTGGAAGGCGTCGAATGGTCGCACGTCCTCGAGCAGGGCCCCGGCCGCCTCCCGCAGGGTGCGCACGATCGCACCCGCCGGGACGGTGTCGGGCATGACGAAGGCAAGGTCGATCGACGACGCGGGGAAGCGCGAGGAGGTGTGGAATTGGCGGTCGCGTCGCGGCGCCGCGACGAGCGTATCGAGCACCAGTTCGAACGCCACGACCGGGGCGACGAGTCCGAGCGCGCCCACCACTGCGTCGGCGACCTCGCCGACCGCGCCCACCTCGACGCCTCCTGCGAGCACCCGAGCGCTCCGGCCGGGGCGGTAACCGGCAACGTCGGCCGGCTCGAGCGCGAGCTCTTCGATCTCGAGCGCGTCGGCCACGGCGCGCAACGCGTCGACCGCGTCGTACACGTCGATCGCCCGATCGTCCTCGACCGGCCGGCGCCGGACCGCACCGGCAATGGCCACGGCGAGGTGCTCGGGCTCCTCGGGCAGCGGTCCCGCGCCGTCCGCCGCCGTGTAGAACACGTGGCCTTGCTCGAACAGCGCGAGGTCGTGCAGGCCGTGCGAGTGGTTGAACGCCACCGCGCGCAGCAGCCCGGGGAGCACACGCGTTCTCAGCACCGATTCCTCCGCGCGCAGCGGGTTGGAGGCGCGGACGAGCCGATCCACCGGCGCGCCGGCGCGTTCGAGGTCGGCGGGCGAGACCAACGACAGCGTGATCGCCTCGGAGGCGCCGAACCCGACGAGCGCGTCGGCGACCAGCCGGCGGTCGCGCTGCAGACGGGTGAGTGCGCCCACCTGACCGTGGGCACTCGGCACCGTACGGCCGATCCGGTCGAAACCGACCCGGCGCGCCACCTCCTCGACGAGGTCGATCTCGCGTTCGAGGTCGGGCCGAAACGTGGGCACCGTGGCGACGAGGGTGTCGCCGTCACCCTCGTCGTCGAGCTCGATGCCGAGCGGCGCGAGCGCGTCCCACACCTCTTCGGCGTCGAGTGCGGTGCCCAGCACGTGGTTCACGCGGCTCGTGCGCACGCGGATGCGTTCACGCTCGACTGGACTCGGGTAGACGTCTTCGCTCTCGGGTGCGACCCGAGCCCCGGCTACCTCGACCAGCAGCTGCATCGCGCGCTCGGCGTTCCGCGCGACCGCGTCGGGGTCGATACCACGTTCGAACCGCGCGCTCGACTCGCTCCGCAGCTTCAGGCGCTTCGACGTCTTGGCGATCCCCATCGGGTCGAAGTACGCCGATTCGAGCAGGATCTCGGTGGTGGCCTCGGACACCTCCGCCGTGGACCCGCCCATGACTCCCGCGATCGCCTGCGGAACGCGCTCGGCGTCGCAGATGAGGAGGTCGTCTCCCGTGAGCTCGCGCTCGACGCCGTCCAGCGTGGTCATCTGCTCGCCGGCGTGCGCGAGCCGCACCACGATGCCGCGACCACCGAGTCGCTCGAGATCGAATGCGTGCAAGGGCTGGTTGCGTTCGAGCAACACGTAATTCGTGACGTCGACCACGTTGCTGATCGGGCGCATGCCGGCCTTCACGAGTCGCTGTGCCAACCAGGGTGGCGACTCCCCGACCGTCACGCGCGCGACGCGTCCGAGGTAGCGCGGGCAACGATCCGGCGACTCGATCGCGACGGTGATGTCGTTCACAACCTCGGCCGCGGCCGGCGCGCTGGGCTCCGGGACCTCGAGGTCGAGCTTGAAGTGCGCGGCGAGCTCGCGAGCCACACCCACGATGCACATCGCGTCGGGACGGTTGGGCGTGATCGACAAGTCGAAGATGACATCGTCGAGACCGAGGATGTCGCGCACGTCGCTGCCGAGCTCGCTCCCGGGATCGAGGCGCACGATCCCCGAATGGTCGTCGCCAAGACCGAGCTCGCGCGCAGACAGGAGCATCCCGTCGGAGACGACACCGCGGATCGTGCGGCGTTCGAGTGTGAACCCGCCGGGCAGCGTGGAACCCTCGGGCGCGTAGGGAGCGATCATCCCCGCGACCACGTTCGGCGCGCCGCACACCACGCGCGTCCGCCCCGCGCCGAAGTCGACGTCGACGAGCGACAGCTTGTCGGCGTCGGGATGCTTCACGACGTCGAGCACCTTGCCCGCGACCACGCCGTTGATCTCCCGACCCGGCTCCTCGACTCGCTCGACCTCCAACCCGAGTTGGTTCAGCGCCGCGACGAGCTCAGGCACCGGCGCGGTGATCGGGGTGAACTCGCGGATCCACGAGAGCGGCGCGAGCATCAGTACTGCGCCAGGAATCGGATGTCGTTGTCGAAGAACGTCTTGATCTCGTCGACGCCGTAACGCACCATCGCGATGCGTTCCAGACCGAAACCGAACGCGAATCCGGTGAACTCCTCGGAGTCGATACCCACGCCGAGGAGTACGTTCGGATCGACCATGCCGCAGCCGCCCAGCTCGAGCCAGCCCGAACCGAAGCACACGCGGCAGCCCGCGCCGCCGCAGAAGATGCAGCTCACCGCGAGCTCGGCCGACGGCTCCGTGTACGGGAAGTAGTCGGGACGGAAGCGGGTGCGGATCGATTCGTCCGCGAACAGCGCGCGCACGAACGTCTCGATGGTGCCGAAGAGGTCGGCGAGCGTGATGCCTCGGTCCACCACCAACGCTTCGATCTGGTGGAACACCGGGGAGTGGCGCGGCGAGGGGGTCTCGTTGCGGTAGGTGCGGCCGGGCGCGACGACGAAGATCGGCGGCTGCATGTGCTCCATCGTGCGGATCTGGACCGGCGACGTGTGCGTGCGCAGCAGGATCTGCTCGGGTTCCCCGAGCTCCAAGTACAGGGTGTCTTGCATCGACCGTGCCGGATGCGCAGGCGCCATGTTGAGCGCCTCGAAGTTGTGCCAGTCGTCTTCGACCTCGGGGCCTTCCATCACGCGGTATCCCATGCCCACGAAGATGTCCTCGAGGTCACGCTGCACCTGGGTGACGAGGTGGAGGTGCCCGCGTGCGCGACCGTGCCCGCCGAGCGAGAGGTCGAGCGCGTCGCGCGGTGGCGACGCCGCCGCAGCCGCCTCGAGCTCGGCGCGCTTCGCTTCGACCCGCGCCGCGATCCGCGCCTTGTAGGCACCCACTGCCTTTCCCGCCGCCGGCCGGTCGCCCGCGTCGAGATCCTTGATTGCCTCGTTGGCCCGGGCCATCGGTGAGCCGCGTCCGGTGAGGTCGCGCTCGGCCGCGCCGAGGTCGTCGATCGTGGTCGCGGCATCGATCGGCGCCTCCGACACGTCCAGCAGCGACTCGAGCTCGGCGAGGTTCACGGCGCGTGCCCGAGCGCGCGCTGGCGGGCGGACTCGAAGCAGAGCACGGTGCCCGCCATCGCGACGTTGAGCGACTCGGCCGGCCCGTGCATCGGCACCGTCACCCGCCCGTCGAGATGCGCGTCGAGATCGGACGGGATCCCGTGGGCCTCGTTGCCGAGCACGACGGCAGTGGGGGCCCCGAAGTCGACGGCGTGGTACGGCGTGCCGGAGCGGGCGTCGGCGGCCAACCGCCGGCGACCCTGCTGCTGCAACACGTCGAGCGCCTCCACCGCCGACCACCCCTCTATGACGGGAACTCCGAAGATCGCGCCGGCGGAGGCGCGAACGACCTTGGGATTGTAGGCATCGACCGATCCGGCGCTCAGCACGATTGCGGCCGCGCCCGATGCTTCCGCGCTCCGCATCAGCGCGCCACAGTTGCCGGGGTCGGCCAGTGCAACGCACAGGAGCACCAGCCCGTCACGCGCCAGCACGTCGAAGGCCGAGTGATCGGAAGCTGGTACTGGCGTGGGCGCGATCGCGAGCACTGGTTGCGGTGTGACGGTGGAGCCGAGCCGTTCGAGCACGCCTTCCTTCAGCAGGTGCACATCGATGCCCGCCGCCTCGACGCGCGCGGTGAGCGTCGCGAACGCCACCTCGGCGTGGGGCCCGAAGAACACCGCCTCGAGCGCAGCCCCACGATCCAATGCAGCTTCGACCGCGCGTGGCCCTTCGACGACGAAGGCGTGCTCGGCTTCGCGGGCACGCGCGTCGCGCAGCAGGGCACTGAGCCGACGGACCGCGGCGTTTCTCTGACCGAGAGGGTCAGGCAGCTTCGAGCGCCTCCCTCGCGGCCGACACGAGCGCTCCGAAGGCCGCGTCGTCCTTGACCGCGAGGTCGGCGAGGATCTTGCGGTCGACGTCGATCTCCGCGGCCTTCAACCCCGCGACGAAGCGCGAGTACGACATGTCGTGCTGGCGGCACGCGGCGTTGATGCGCACGATCCAGAGCTTGCGGAAGTCGCCCTTGCGCGCGCGACGGTCACGGTAGGCGTAGTTCCCGGAGTGCATGACCTGCTCGTTGGCCTTGCGGAGGCTCCGGCTGCGCGAACCGCGGTAACCCGACGCGGCGTCGAGGATCTTGCGGCGGTGCTTCTTGCCATGGACGGATCGTTTGACCCTGGCCATCGTGCGAACTCCTGAGTCGTATGCGTGCGAGTGGTGGACAAACGAGGCATCAGCGGCCGAGCAGCTTCTGAACCTTCTTCTTGTCGGCGCCGGTGAGCCAGGCGTCGCGGCCGAGGCGGCGAGTGCGCTTGCTCGGCTTCTTCTCGAGCAGGTGCGAGCGGTACGCCTTGCGGCGGCGGATCTTCCCGGTACCCGTCACGTGGAACCGCTTCGCGGCGCCCCGGTGTGTCTTCATCTTCGGCATCACATGGCTCCGTTGTCTTCGGGCGCGCGAACTTCTGCTGCGCCGACTTCCACCGTAACTTCGATCGGAGCGGCAGCCTTGGCCGCGCCGGCTTCCTTGGTCTTCTTTCCGTCCTTCTTGTTGGGGTGCAGGACCATCGTCATGTTGCGACCGTCTTGTCGAGGTTGCGATTCGATGATCGCGAGGTCGGCCACGTCGTCGGCGATCCGGCGCAGGATCTTCATGCCGAGCTCGGGATGGGCGATCTCACGTCCTCGCAGCCAGATCGTGAGCTTGACCTTGTTGCCCTCGTCGAGGAAGCGAACAACGTGCTTCATCTTCGTGATGTAGTCGTGCTCGTCGATCTTCGGCTTGAACTTCATCTCCTTGATGACGACCTTGGTGGCCTTGCGTTTCGACTGGCGGCGCCGTTGTTCTTGCTCGTAGACGTACCGGCCGTAGTCCATGATGCGGGCAACCGGCGGGTTGGCGTTGGGCGCCACCTCGACCAGATCGAGCTGTAGGTCACGGGCTTGGGTGAGCGCTTCCGGGAGGGGCCTCACGCCGAGTTGCTCCCCTTCGGCACCCACGAGGAACACCTCGCGGGCTCGGATGCGATCGTTGATCCGGACCTCGTGCGTGGCTATCTGGTCACCTGCTTCATCGGGGCATTGGCTCCCTCGAGCTTTCTCTCTGTGGGATTTCCTGCAACGGACTGGGACGCGAGAATGACGGACACGGGAAGCGTCCGCCATGTGTAGGCCGCCCAGCGGTGGAGCTGGTGGGCCGGATGCGCGGACCCGGACGCACCGCAACACCTCGCTCGCGAACCTGGTGCCGGTGGCCGGGTGGGGACGAAGCGGTCAAGCTCCGAGGTCCCACTTTCCCTTCGTTTCCCTGAAAGGATACCAGTGTGAGCACGCTGTGGACACCCTCGGGTGAGCATCGGCCCGAAGCGGCCGACGATCTCACCGGCGACGACCTGGCCGACGAGCGGGGCGCACGGGGAGCCCTACCAGGGAGGACCGAGCCCCGAAGAGGTCGAGGAGATGTGGCGCGCCCGCGCGGAGATGGCCGGCGTCGCGGTGGTCGACATCGTGGCCAACCACGCCGTGGGCCTCTGGCAGCTGGCCGTCCTCCACCTGATGCCCGATCCGGACCCCGAGGGCATGCCGACGGAGCCGCGGCTCGACGAGGCCCGGCTCGCGATCGACGCGCTCGGCGCGCTGGTCGAGGGCCTGGGGGCCCGCCTCGCGCCCCACGACGAAGCGCTCCGGGAGGCCCTGAGCCAGCTCCGCCTCGCCTTTGTGCAGGTTGCCGACGTGCGGCCGGGCGACGGCGTCTCCGGAGGCGAGGACACGCCCGCTTCATGACGTCACGCATCGAGCAGTACGCGCTCATCGGGGACACCCAGACCGCGGCCCTCGTCGGCGACGACGGGTCGATCGACTGGCTCTGCGTGCCGCGGTTCGACTCCGGGGCATGCTTCGCCGCGCTGCTCGGCAACGAGCGCAACGGCCGCTGGCTCATCGGGCCCGCGGCCGGTGGCCGCGCGGCACGCCGGCAGTACCGCGACGGCACGCTCGTGCTCGAGACCGAGTTCGACACTCCCGAGGGCACGGTACGCGTGATCGACTGCATGCCGATCCGCGATCGCAGCATCGACGTCGTGCGCGTCGTGGAGGGCGTGAGCGGCGCGGTGCCGATGAAGCTCGAGCTCTGGGTGCGATTCGACTACGGCGAGGTGGTGCCGTGGGTGCGTTCCGTCGGCAACTCCGTCCACATGATCGCGGGACCGAACGCGTTGCGGCTCATGTCGCCATTCAAGGTGCACGGGCGCGACATGCGCCACGAGGCCGAGTTCGTCGTGCGTGCAGGCGACAGGGTGCCGTTCGTGCTCACGTGGTACGACTCGTGGCACAAGGAGCCACCGAGCCCGATCGATCCGATCCGGGCCCTCGGGAGCACCACCGCGTGGTGGAGCGACTGGTCGAGCCGCACGACCTACGACGGCGGGTGGAAAGACCTGGTGCAGCGCTCGCTGATCACGTTGAAGGCGCTCACCTTCGCGCCGACCGGCGGCATCGTGGCCGCGCCGACCACGTCGCTCCCGGAGTGGCCCGGCGGCGTGCGCAACTGGGACTACCGCTACTGCTGGCTCCGCGACGCGACGTTCACGCTCTACTCGCTGATGATGGCCGGGTACGTGAAGGAGGCCGTGGAGTGGCGCGACTGGCTCCTGCGCGCGGTGGCCGGCGATCCCGCGCACCTCCAGATCATGTACGGCGCGGCCGGAGAGCGGCGGCTCACCGAGTACGAGGTCGACTGGCTCGCCGGGTACGAAGGCTCGGCACCGGTGCGCGTCGGGAACGCGGCGTCGGAGCAGTTCCAGCTCGACGTCTACGGCGAGGTGTTCGACGCGCTGCACCAGACGCGGCACATGGGCGTGGCCGAGGACCCCACCGCGTGGTCGCTCCAGCAGGCGATCCTCGAGTTCCTCGAGTCCGCGTGGCGGGATGCCGACGACGGCATCTGGGAGGTGCGAGGCGATCGACGCGACTTCACGCACTCCAAGGTGATGGCATGGGTCGCGTTCGACCGCGCCGTGAAGGCAGTCGAAGAGTTCGGGCTCGGCGGACCGGTCGAACGTTGGCGCGCGTGTCGAGAACAAGTGCACCGCGAAGTGTGCGAGCAGGGATTCGACACCGAACGCAACACGTTCACGCAGTACTACAAGTCGACGGAGCTCGACGCGAGCACGCTGATGATCCCGCTCGTGGGTTTCCTCCCGGCCGACGATCCGCGCGTCTCCGGCACCGTCGAAGCCGATCGAGCGCGAGCTGCTCGTCGACGGCTTCGTGCAACGGTACAACTCCGAGATCGGGGTCGACGGCCTGCCACCGGGCGAAGGAGTGTTCCTTCCCTGCTCGTTCTGGCTCGCCGACAACCTTTGCCTGATCGGCCGTCACGACGACGGTGACGCGCTGTTCGAGCGACTCGTCGGCCTCGTCAACGACGTGGGCCTCATCTCCGAGGAGTACGACCCGAAGTCGCAACGCATGCTCGGGAACTTCCCGCAGGCATTCACCCACGTCTCACTGGTCAACACCGCGTGCAACCTGTCGGGCGTGAAGAGCCCGGCCATGCACCGCGCCACGGGTGACCCAGCCCACCGGTAAGGCGCCCCCGCGAGAGCGCGTCTCGCACCGGGTCATCGTGGGCGGGGTCGCCGCCGTCGCGTTCGGCGTCCGCGCGCTGTTGTTGCTCACGCACCCGCCCGCGTTGTTCCCCGGCTCGGACAACACGTGGTACGACTCCGTCGCCCGCTCGATCGAGGAGGGCCATCTCGGACGGCTCCCTGCGGTGGGCGGCGGACGAGTGCTGTCGATCCGCTTCCCTCCCGCGTACCCGGTCGTGCTGGCGCTCGGACGGAGCCTGCTGTTCTGGGTTGGCTCACACGATGCCCATCTGTGGGTCGGCGCCGCGCTCGGGGCACTCGCGGCCGCCGCCGTCGCGGCGCTCGCGTGGCGGCTCGGCGCGCGGACGGGCGGCGGCACGCGGGCCACGCTGGCGCTCCTCGCAGGGCTCCTGTTCGCGGTGAACCCGATCGTCGCCGGTGCGGCGCCGGCGTTGATGGCAGAAGGGCTCGTGCTCCCGGTCGCGGCACTCGTGCTCCTCGTCACCGACCGGCTCGTGACCGGCGACGGCGGCACCGGGGAGGCAGTGCTCCTCGGCGCCCTGCTCGCGGTCGGCGCGCTCGACGCGTTCGGAAGCAGTCGTCGTGCTCGGCGCCGCGGTCGGCGGCGGCTACGTCGCCTCCCCGGCGCGGACGAGCCACGGCCGGCCGTGGGCGGTCGCGCTGGTGATCGGCCTCGCGGCCGCGATCTCGTGGTCCGTGGTGATCTCGGTCGCCGCCGATCGGCCCGTCGCCATGAGCACGAACAGTGGCTCGTTGCTGCTCGGCGCGAACTGCGCGCGGACACGCGCAAACTCTCCCGACATCGGCTACTGGGACGTCGACTGCCTCACCGTGCCGGTCGGTTCGGTGTCGCCGGAGACGGCGCGTCGCACGCACGCGCAGAACGCCTTCCTCGCGCATCACTTCGCGCTCCCACCGCAGATCGGCGCGCCCGGCGAGGCCGAGATCAACCGGGCGCAGTTCGACGAAGCGACCTCCCAGGTCGCGGACCACCCGTTCGACGCGCTCGCGGCAGTACCGGTCAGGCTGCTCCGCGGTCTCGGCCTCTACTGGTCGCGGTTGCAGGACGAGCAGGAGTACTTCGAGGGCCGCGATCACGGGTGGGAGGTTGCGGGACGGTGGTTCAACATCATGCTCGTCGTGCCATTCGCGTTCGTCACTTTGCTCGCTGCGCTCATGCGTCGTTCGAGGCTGGGCCGACGACTGCGTGCGCTCGTCGACGCCCGCCGGCTCGTCCCGTCGCTCGCGTTGATGGCTGCGTGGGCGGTGACCATCCTGGTGAGCTACGGGAGCGCGCGATTCCGCGCGATGATCGAGCCGTCGCTCGCGATCTTCGCGGCGCTCGGGATCGCGATCCTCGTGACCGCGCTGGCTCAGCGGGGTCGCACGGAGGCGGCTTCGTAGCGGCCGAGCGGTCCGGCGACGATCTCGAACTCGACGGCGGTGTCGACAGGAATCGTGCGCGTGCCGTCGGCGACAGCGGTGCAGTGGAACGGGTACCGCCTCCCGCTCTGCCGTTCAGGCACGGAGCCGGCGTCGGCCTCGACCGCGCCGAGCCCGCGTTGCTCGTCGAACTCGACGACGCGGCCCCTCACCGTCACGGTCAGTGGACGATCTTCGCGATCGGGAGCTCGATGATGCCGGCGGCGCCGGCGTCCTTGAGCGCCGGGATCAGCGTGTTGATCTCGTGCTTCGACACGACCGTCTCCACCGCGTAGCCGTCCTCGCCCGACAGCTTCGACACGGTGGGCGACTTCAGCGCCGGGAGCAACGCGATCACCGCGTCGAGGCTGACGCCCTCGACGTTGAGCTTCAGCAACACGCGGCCGCGCGCTTCGAGCGCACCGCTGAGCAGCGTCTGCAGTTGCTCCATCGCCTTCCGCTTCTCGGCATCCTGGTACGAGGCGGTATTCGCGATGAGCTCGGTCGACGAGACCAGGATCGTGTCGAGGATCTTCAGGCCCGCGGCGTGCAGCGCTCTACCGGTTTCCGTGAGCTCGACGATCGCGTCGGCGATGTCGGGAACCTTCGCTTCGGTGGCGCCGTACGACAGCTGTACGTCGGCGTCGACTCCGTGCTTGGCGAAGTAACGGCGCGTGAGTTCGGGATATTCGGTGTGGACCACCAGGCCGCTCGGTAGGTCGGCGATCGACGTTGCCGGTGAGTCGGCCGCGACCGCGAGCACGATCTGGATGGGATTCGCAGTTGTCTTCGAGTAGTGGAGCTCTGTAAGGGTCACGACGTCGGCGTTACGCTCTTCGATCCAGTCGCGTCCCGTGATGCCGAGGTCGAATTGCCCAGCGGCCACGTACTGCGGGATCTCCTGCGGGCGGAGGATGCGAACCTCGCTGACGCGTGGGTCGTCGATGGTGGCGCGGTAGTCGATGTCGGATCCGCGCGACACGCCGAGGTCGGCGTCTTCGAAGAGTTGCAACGTCGGGGCTTCGAGGGAACCCTTGGGGAGCACGAGTCGGAGCATCATGAGTCCTTGTTGTCGCGATTCGGGCGTGAGAGCTGACGGAGGAGGCTGACCATCTCGACCGCGGTACGTGCGGCCTCGCTCCCCTTGTGACCGTGCTCGCCCCCGGCGCGGGCCATGGCCTGCTCGAGGTTGTCGGTGGTGAGGACACCGAAGATGACCGGCGTGCCGGTGTCCAGCGCCACGCGTTGGATGCCGGCGGCGCACTCACCGGCGACGTACTCGAAGTGCGCGGTGTCGCCCCGGATCACGGCACCGAGGCAGATCACCGCGTCGTACGACGGTGCGAGCCGCTGCGCGAGCAACGGGATCTCGAACGCACCGGGAACCCAGTGCACCGGCGTGTCGTCGAGACCGAGCTCCTGCAGCGCGTCGAGCGCGCCTTCGAGGAGGGGCTTGGTGACGTGATCGTTGAACCGGCTCGCGACGATCGCGAATCGCATGCCCGTCGCGTCGAGTGCGCCCTCGTACTCCCTGTACGTACCCATGTTTCTGGTCGCGCTCTCTCCGTTCGCCGCCGCGCCGGGCGTTCGCGTTAGCTCGTGCTCTCGTCGATCTCCAGGAGATGACCCAGCTTCTCCTGCTTCGTGCGGAGATACCGGATGTTCTCGTGGTTCGGGAGCACGTGCAGCGGCACGCGCTCGACGATCTCGAGACCGTAGCCGTCGAGTCCGCCGTACTTGTCGGGATTGTTGGTCATGACCCGCATGGTCGACACGCCGAGGTCGACGAGCATCTGCGCACCGATGCCGTACTCACGGGAGTCGGGCGGGAAGCCGAGCTCCACGTTGGCCTCCACCGTGTCGAGACCCTGGTCCTGCAGCGTGTACGCACGGAACTTGTGGCCGAGACCGATACCGCGACCCTCGTGGCCGCGTAGGTACACGACGACGCCGGTGCCCTCCTCGGCGATGAGCCGGAGGGCGAGGTCGAGCTGGAGGCCACAGTCGCAGCGCATCGAGCCGAACACGTCGCCGGTGAGGCACTCGGAGTGGACGCGCACGAGCACGTTCTCCTTGCCGGCGACCTCTCCTCGCACGAACGCCATGTGCTCGGTGCCGTCGAGGAGTGACTCGAACACGTACGCCGTGAAGTCGCCGTGGTCGGTTGGGATGCGCGCCTCCGAGACGCGACGCACGAGCTTCTCCCGATGACGGCGGTAGCGGACGAGGTCGGCGATCGAGATGATCTGGAGACCGTGCTCCTCGGCGAATCCCTCGAGCTCGGGGAGGCGCGCCATCGAGCCGTCGTCGTTCACGACCTCGGCGAGCACGCCGGCCGGTCGCAGCCTCGCCATGCGGGCGAGGTCGACCGAAGCCTCCGTGTGGCCGGCACGCGTGAGCACGCCACCCTCCCGGTAGCGCAGCGGGAAGATGTGCCCGGGACGGGCGAGGTCCTCGGGCCGCGTGGCTTCGTCGAGGATCGCGTGCACGGTCGCGGAGCGGTCGGCGGCAGAGATGCCGGTGGTGGTGCCGTGCTTGGCGTCGACCGACACCGTGAACGCGGTGCGCTGCGACTCGGTGTTCTCGGCCACCATCAGCGGGACGCGCAGCTCGTCGAGGCGGTGGCCCTCCACCGGCATGCAGATCACGCCGCTCGTGTGGCGGATCATGAACGCCATCGTCTCGGGCGTCATCTTCTCGGCCGCGACGATGAGGTCGCCCTCGTTCTCGCGGTCGACGCTCGTCGACGACGATCACCATCTCGCCGCGTGCGATCGCCTCGATGGCTTCTTCGATCTTGGTGAAGGGCATGTGCCTCAGCCTTCTGCTCTGTCCAGTAGACGTTCCACGTACTTCGCGATGACGTCGACCTCGAGGTTGACCGGATCGTCGGGTTGCTTCGTCCCCAGCGTGGTGACCGCGAGCGTGTGCGGGATCACCGCGACGGCGAACCCGTCGTGCAGCACCTCGGCGACGGTCAGGCTGATGCCGTCGACCGTGATCGATCCCTTCTCGACCACGTAGCGCAGGACATCTGGCGGGGCGGCGAACTCGACTCGCTGCGATCCGTCGGCTTGGGGTTCGCGGCGACGGATCCTTCCCACTGCGTCGACGTGCCCCTGCACCAGGTGCCCGCCGAGCCGGTCGGCGAGGCGCACGGGGCGTTCGAGGTTCACGGGGTCGCCCGGCTCGAGCTCGCCCAGCTCGGTGCGGTGCAGCGTCTCGGTGACCGCGTCGGCCACGAACCCACCTCCACCCAGCTCGACGACGGTGAGGCAGCAACCGTTGACTGCGATCGACGCGCCGATCGACGCGTCGTCGAGCACATGGTTTGCCGCGATCTCGATGCGAGCGCCTCCACCGGTCGGGTGCACGCCGCGCACCGTGCCCAGCTCCTCGACGATGCCGGTGAACATCAGAGGGGCCTCTCGTAGTCGAGCCGCACGTCGTTGCCCAGGCGCGTGACGTCGACGAGTCGGAGACGCGGGGCATCGGCGATCGTCGCCGGGCCTGCGATGTCGAAGGAGGGCCGGCCGTTGCGACCGAGGATCGTGGGCGCGACATACGTGACGAGGCGGTCGACCAGGTCTGCGTCCAGCAACGCGCCCGCGAGTTGCGCGCCGCCCTCGACGAGCCCCTGGAGCACGCCGTGGCCGGCAAGGATCTCCAAGGTGGGAAGGAGATCGACCCCGGAGCTCTTCGGAGCCGGCGGAACCGTCTGCACCTTCGCGCCGGCGGCAAGCCACGCGCTCGTGACATCCTCGGGCGCGGCGGCCGTGGTGATCACGAGCGTCGGTGCGAGCGAGCTGTCGAACAACGGTCCGCCAACGGGCAGCCGGCCGCGGGCGTCGAGCACCACGCGGAGCGGCTGGCGCGGGACGGGCTCGCGCGTGTCGCGGGCGGTCAGGGTCGGCCAGTCTTCGATCGCGGTGCCTGCTCCGACGATCACTGCCTGCGAGTCGGCGCGGCAGCTCGTGGGCATCGGCGCGCGCCTCCGGTCCGGTGATCCATCGAGACGAGCCGTCGCGCGCGGCGATCCGCCCGTCGAGGCTCGTCGCCGTCTTCAGCACGATGTACGGGCGCCCGAGCTCGCGGTGCACGAGGTACGGGGCAAGGAGGCGGGTCGCGGTGTCGGCTTCGACCCCGACGTCGACCGTCACTCCTCGGGCGCGCAATCGCGCGATGCCGGCGCCGCGCGACGTTGGGATCCGGGTCTTCGATGGCGACGACCACGCGAGTCACGCCGGCGTCGATCAGCGCATCCGCGCACGGCGGCGTGCGGCCTTCGTGCGAGCAGGGCTCGAGGGTGACGTAGGCGGTGGCGCCGCGTGCCCGCTCCCCCGCCGCCCGCAGCGCGTCGGCCTCGGCATGCGGACCACCGGGCGGCTGGGTCGCGCCCTCCCCGACCGCCGCGCCGTCGCGGACGAGCAGGCAGCCGACCCACGGATTGGGCGGCGTGTGACGACGGGCGACCGCGGCCAGGGCGAGAGCCCGCCGCATGAGCTCGGCGTCGGTGTCCACGCCGTCCCTCCTCCTTGTGGAGTCTTCCGATCTAATGTAGTGCATTAGCTCGTGGGTGTCCAGGACGGGAGCGGCAACGCCGGACCGGCCGGATCGGCTACATCTCGAGGACGGTGCGGATGCCGAGGCCGGCTTCCATGTCGGCGAAGGCGTGGTTGATCTCGTCGAGGGGGCGGCGGTGGGTGATGAGGCCCTCGAGGTCGAGCTGGCCCGCCCGCCACAGGTCGACCATGCGGGGCACGTCGCGCAGCGAGTTGCAGCTCCCGAGGAAACAGCCCTTGAGCTGCTTCTCCTCGATCCCGAACAGCACAGCCGGCGCGATGGTGATCGCCTGGTCGGCCGTGGGCGCGCCGACGAGCACGGTCATGCCGCCCGGCCGCGTCGCCGCGATGCCGACCTGCGCGAGCGCGACCAGGCCCGCGCACTCGAACGCGTAGTCGGGGCCGACGTCGGTGATCGAGCGTGCGACGCCGGCAACGTCGTCGCGGCCGGGATCGATCACGTCGGTGGCGCCGAGCTTCAGCGCGGCCTCACGTCGGGCGGGGATCGGATCGCTGGCGATGATGCGCGACGCTCCGGCGACCGCGCGCGCCCTGCACCACCGACTGGCCGATGCCGCCGAGGCCGAGCACGAGCACCGTCGCGCCGGGTTCGACCTGGGCGGTGTTGAGCACCGCGCCGACGCCGGTCTGCACCGCGCAGCCGATGACGCACACGACGTCGAGAGGAGTGTCGTCGGGCACGCGGATCGCACCGGTCTCGGTGGTGAGCGCGTACTCGGCGAACCCGCCGACGCCCAGGCCGCGGTAGACGAAGTCGGCGCCACGTGACAGCCCGGTCGAGCCATCGGCGAACGTGTTGGTGAGGACGTCGCGGTTGTTGACACAGAGTCCCGCGTCGCCGCGCACGCAGAAGTAGCACCGACCGCACGGCGCGATCGGCGTGAGCACGACCGAGTCGCCGGGCGCGAGCATCGTGACACCCTCCCCGACCGCGTCCACCACGCCCGCGGCCTCGTGACCGAGCACGATCGGTGTCGCCATCGCGCCGTGCGCGACGGTGAGGTCGGAGTGACAGATGCCGCAGTTCGACACCTTGACCCGTACGTACCCCGGACCGGGGTCGTCGATCTTGACGGTGTCGTCGATCACGAACGGCTGGTTCGCCGCTTCGAGCAGAGCTGCGCGCATGATCTGCCTTCTCTCGGGATTCGGTCAGACGTTGGCGGACGCGGGCCAGAGCCGGCGAATGTCGCCGTCGGGATCGTCGACGAGCGTGCACTCGTCGTCGAGCTCCATGACGAGCCGGTGCTCGACGTCGTAGCGCGGCCACTCGGGCAACGCGGTCGTGTTGGGATCGCCGTTCCGGGCGAACGCTACCCAGGCATCCTGGATCGCGTGCGCGAGCTGCTCGGGCGGTCCGTCCTCGGCCGTCATGCCGCCGAGGTTGCCGCCGCCGGTGAACAGGAACGGGATCTCGATCGCGTGGCAGGCGCCGAGCCGCCCGTCCATCGCGGTCGACGGCCACGCGAACCGGCCATCCACACCGCCGGGCTCCGGATGAGCCGCGCCTCGGCGAGCCCGAAGTCGGGCATGTGGAAGCGGGCGTCGGTGAGGTACGAGAGCCACAGCTCCGCAGGTGACGCGCCGGGCTCGGCGGCGCGGTACGCGGCGGCCGCGACGCCGCCGTCGGCGAACGCGGCGACCGAGACGATCCGCGAGCTCGTCGTCGGTCGCCGGCAGCGCGCCCAGCGCGTGCCCGTTCGCCGCGAACAGCCGCATCTCGTCGCGGGTGTGGGAGATCAGGAGAGGCACGTCGGCGCAGTGGCCGACCGCGACCGAGTCGATGACGTGATCCGCGAGCACGACACCGTCCTGCACCGGTGAGAACGAGAACGCCGCCTGAGCCGCGACCATGCGATCGACCGGCACCGCCTGCAGCGCGTCGACAGTCGCGACGCCGAGCTGGTCCATGAGCGCGGTGGTCTGGGCGACGGCCTGGTCGACCTCGCGCAGGTTGAACCCGGCACCGCTCTGCGGGATCGCGCGGTGGAACGAGCCCGCGCGCGGTCGGCACCGTGAGCAGGCACCCGACGCTGTGACCGCCGGCGGACTCGCCGAAGATCGTGACGTTGTTCGGGTCGCCGCCGAAGGCGGCGATGTTGTCGCGCACCCACTCGCAGCGCGGCGATCTGGTCGAGCAGCGCGACGTTGCCGAGCCCGCGAACCGCGCGTCGAGATGGTCGAGGTAGAGTGAACCCGAGCGCGCCGAGCCGGTAGTTGACGGTGACGACGACGACGTCGCCGCGACGCGACGAGCTCGGCCGCGTCGAACAGGCAGCGCCCGACCCGATGTTGAACGCACCGCCGTGGATCCACACCATCACCGGGTGCCGACGCCGTCGAGTGCCGGCTCGCTGCCCGAACCGAGCGCCGGCGTGAACACGTTGAGGGTGAGGCAGTCCTCGTCGACCGGGCACGTCGACGACGCGACGGAACGGCGTCGCGGCTCGAGCGACTGCGGGGCGCGCGGCAGCCCAGCTGGGTGGCGTCGCGCACGCCACTCCACGGCTCGGCCGGCTGAGGCGGCAGAAAACGGCGCTCCCCGACCGGCGGCGCCGCGAACGGGATGCCGCGGAACTGGACGACACCACCGGACGCGAGACCCGACAGCGCCGCCGAGATCGATCGTGACCCTCACGTGCGCGCCCGCTCCGGCGGACGCACCACCTGACCCGGCCGGGCGTCGCCGTTCACACGATCGCCGTCGACCTGCACCGGTGTGCCGTTCACGACGACGTGCCGCACCCCGGTGGGCTCATCGGCGGTGAGCCGCTCGGCACCGGCCGGGAAGTCACGCACGCGGCGGAGCGGGCCGGGCGCGACCGTGTCGGCGTCGAAGACGACGACGTCGCCCCACACGCCCTCGCGCAGGTAGCCGCGGTCGGTGAGCCCGAGCAGAGTCCGCCTGGGTGCCGGTGAGCTTGCGCACCGCGGTCTCGATCGGCATGAGGTTGCGGTCGCGCACCCAGTTCCCGAGGAAGTCCGTGGGCTCCGGCGCGTCGCACAGCTGGCCCACGTGCGCGCCGGCGTCCGACAGGCCAAGGGTGCAGTGTTCGTCGACGAGCAGCTTCGCCACTTCGTCGGTGTCGTCGTTGAGGAACACCGAGCGGACGCGCAGCGCGAGGTCGGGCTCGTCGAGTGCGAGGTCGAGCAGCGCGTCGAACGGTTGCTGTCCGCGCTCCTCGGCGATGTCGGTGAGTCTCCGGTCGATGAGCTCCGGGTGCTTGGTGCTCTCGACGATCGTGTACTTGTTCCAGTCGGGAACGCCGAAGCCGGCGCGTCCCTCCCACGGAGCCTGCGCACGCGCGCGCCACTCGGGATCCTCGTAGGCGCGACGCCGCTCCTCGAGCGACCCGGCCATGAGCGCGCCGAACTCCTGATTCAGGTTGAGGATGAACGGCGACGCCATGGTCATCGCGAACATCAGCGGCCTCGGGCTCACCTGAGGCCACACCTGCGCGCCACGCGCCCAACCGTCGTTGTTGATCTCGACGCTCCGGCGGTGGCCGCCCTGCGCGCTGCTCAACAACGCCCCGTACGTGAACGGGACGCCGACGCGGAGCTGGAGGTCGTACAGGTCGTCGATGTGGCACTGCTCGCCCGGCGCGATCATCAGCACGCCGCGGCCGACCTCACCGAGCGTGTCGAGCAGGCGGTCGAACTCCTCGCGCTCGGCGAAACGGCTCGGGACCGGGAGGCCGTCGATCCCTCGGTGCGTCATCGCGAAGCTCGTGGCGAAGCCCGCCGCTCCCGCTTGCAGCGACTCCCGGAGCACCGCCTGCATCTCGGCGATCTCGTCGTCGGTAGCAGGGCGCTCGTAGGCGGCGTCTCCCATGACGAACAGGCGCAGGGCGGTGTGGCCGACGTACACGGCGAAGTTCATCGCCGTGCCGTGGCGCTCGACCGACGCGAGGTACTCGGAGAACGTCGAGAAGTCCCACGGGATGCCGGCGCCGAGGGTCTCGACGTTCATGTCCTCGACGTTCTCGAGCGTGCGCGCGATCACCTCGCGGTGCTCGGGCCGCGTGGGGGCGATCGAGAACCCACAGTTGCCGGCGACGACAGTGGTGACGCCGTGGAAGCACGACGGTGTGAGCGCGGGGTCCCAGAACACCTGGGCGTCGTAGTGCGTGTGGATGTCGATGAAGCCGGGCGCGACCACGTGGCCACCCGCCTCGAGCGTGCGCTCACCGTCGAGGTCGGGCCCGATCGCGACGATCTTGCCGTCGTCGATCACGACGTCGGCCTGCACACCGGGCGCGCCCGTGCCGTCGACAACGGTGCCGCCCTTGATCACGAGATCGGCGCTCATGGGTTCTCCAGTCGGGATGCGAGAGCTATCAGTGTGGACGGCCGCCGGCGAGGAGGTCGAGCGCGTGGGGCACCGCGGGGAGGATGACCTCGAGGCACTCGAGCGCGCCGTCGCTCGAGCCGGGCAGGTTGCACACGAGCGCCTGCCCGACGGTGCCGCACACGCCGCGGCCGAGCATGCCGAACGGCTTGCCCGGCGTGTCGCTGACCCGGCGCATCGCCTCGGCCATGCCGGGCGCCTCGCGGTCGATCACCATGCGGGTGCCCTCGGGCGTGAGGTCGCGGGGCCCGAAGCCGGTGCCGCCGGTCGTGACGACGAGCCCGGCGAAGCCGCGGTGAGGTCGCGCAACGCGCCGGCGACCTCGTCGATCGCCGTCCGCGGTCACCGCGTGGTCGACCACCTCGAAGCCCGCGTCGACGAGGCGGGCCACGACCTTCGGCCCCGCATTGTCGTCGCGCGTACCGTCGACGACGCCGTCGGAGACGACGAGGACCTTCGCCGTGGGCAGCGGTCGAGCCATCGCCGGTCTGCCGGCCTCGGCCGCGGCGCGGATCGCGCGTGCGGCCGCGAGCGGATCGGGCGCGCCGAAGACCGCGCTCCCGGCAACGAGGATGTCGACGCCGGCGTCGGCGGCCGCGGGCGCCGTCTCGACGTTGATCCCGCCGTCGATCTCGATCTCGACGGCGAGGCCGCGCTCGTCGATCTCCGTGCGCACGACGCGAACCTTGTCGAGCACCTCGGGGATGAACGCCTGGCCGCCGCAGCCGGGGTGGACGCTCATCACCAGCAGGAGGTCGATCTCGTCGAGGTACGGCAGGACCGCGTCGACCGGCGTCTCGGGATTGAGGACGAGCCCGACGCCGACGTCGCGCTCGCGCAGCTCGTCGAAGAGCGGGCGGGGGTCACCGAGCTCGACGTGCACGATGCACGGTCGGCGCCCGCCTCGGCGAAGTCGTCGAGCAGCACCGCGGGTTGTCGACCATGAGGTGGCAGTCGAGAAACAGCTCGGTGTGCGTGCGCAGGCGCGACGACGACCGGCGGCCGATCGTGAGGTTGGGCACGAAGTGACCGTCCATCACGTCGACGTGCAGCAGGTCGGCCTCCGCCGCGACCCGGTCGACCTCGGCCGCGAGCTCCGCGAAGTCGGCCGAGAGGATCGACGGCGCGAGTTTCACACGCTCACGGTACCCCGCGCATCGCAGCGCCGATGCCGTGGTTCGCGCCGCTGACGATGGCGACGTGATCCGAGTGGTCGATGGCGGTGACGCTACTCGTGGCGCCGCAGCGACAACACGAACATGCCGTCGGTGGCGGCGGTCTGCGGGAGGAGCAGCGCGCCGCGGCCGAGCGGCCGCCAGGGCGCCCTGGTGCAGCGACCGCGTCGAATCCGTCGAGGTGCTGCGCGGCCCACTCGTCGACGTCGATGGTCTCGGCGCGCGTCAGCGTGCACACCGAGTACACGAGGCAGCCGCCCGGGCGCACCAGGTCGGCCGCGGCCGCGAGCAGCTCCCGCTGCAGCGCCGCGAGCTCGCCGATCGACGCTTCCGTGACGCGCCAGCGGGCGTCCGGCCGGCGGCGCAGCACGCCGAGCCCGCTGCACGGCGCGTCGAGCAGCACCCGGTCGAACATCCCGCCGGCGGAGCGGCAGCAGCCGGCCATCCGCGACGAGCGGGTACACCGTGCGGAGCCCGAGCCGGGTCGACGCCTCGCGCACGAGACGCAAGCGCGCCGGCGTCGACGTCGAGCGCGACGACGAGCACCGTCGTCGTCCGACGCGCTCCGCGATGCGCGGTCGCCTTGCCGCCGGGCGCGGCGGCGACGTCGGCGACCCGCTCCCCCGGCTGCGGGTCGAGCACGCGCGACGATCGCCTGGCTCGCCTGGTCCTGCGGGGTGGCGCGACCGTCGCGCACCGCCGGGAGCGCGGCAGGATCGCCGATCCCCCGTACGACGAGCGCGCTCGGGAACGAGCGCGCCCCGCTCGACCTGCACGCCGCGTACCTCGCAACTCGGTCTCCGACCGCGTCGGCCGTCGCGCGCCGCGGGTTCAGCGAAGGGTCGTGCGCGGCCGGTTCGTTCATGGCGACGAGCGCGGCGCGCGCGTCGTCGTCGCCGAGGTCGTGACGGAGCCGGTCGACGAGCCAGTCGGGATACGAGAGCGCGACGCTCGTCGCTCTCGGGCTCGGGCCACGGCGGACCGAGCCTCGTCGAGCGCGCGCAGCACCGCGTTCACGAACCCCGTCGCACGTGGCGATCGGGCCGCGAGCGCGTCGACCGTCTCGGACACCGCCGCGTGCGCGGCACGTCGTGCAGCAGCTGGTAGGCACCGAGGCGCAGCGCCGCACGGACGGGAGGGTCGAGCCGGTGGAGGGGTCGCTTCGCCGCCCGCGCCACCAGATCGTCGAGCCGGCGCTGCGCCGCGCACCGTGCCGTACACGAGATCGGTCGCGAACGCCCGATCGCGGTCGCGCAACCCAGAGCCGCGCAGCATCGCGGGGACGAGGACTTGCGCGTACGCTCCGTCCTCGACTCGTACGAGTGCATCGAGCGCGAGCAGACGCGACGAGGTCACGAGCCAAAGCGGATCGGCGCGCCGTGGTGGCCACGCGTGCCAGGCGTCGCCCGACATTCGGGCGCGACCTTCGGGTTGCACCTCGTCGGAGCTCGAGTGGCCCGTCGTCCCCGACGTGCGCCCGCCACACCTTGAGGCGACGGCCGTCGACAGTCGTCCACGCGCCGGGGCGCGGGTTGCCCGCGTGCACCACGTCGCACGAGCTCCGCGGCCGGGCGGGCGAAGTCGAGCTCGAACTCCTCGACCGTGAGCTTGTCGGCGGACGTCGGCTCGCCCGCCTGCGGCTGCGGAGTGATGGTCGCGAGCCTCGGCACCGTCTCGACGAGCAGGTCGGTGCCGAGGGCGACCAGACGCGCGCGCAGCTCGCCCGCGGTCTCGTCGTCACCGATCGGCGTGGCGGCCCGTGCGTACACCGCGCCGGTGTCGAGTCCCTCCTCGATCGCCATGACGCAGACGCCGGTCTCGGTGTCGCCGGCGAGGATCGCGCGCTCGACCGGCGCCGCGCCGCGCCACCGGGGCAGCAGCGAGAAGTGGACGTTCACGAAGCCGAGCGGCACCGCGGTGAACAGCGGCTCGGGGAGCAGCTGGCCGAAGGCCACGACGACGCCCACGTCGGCCCCGCTCGCGGCGACCTCGTCGGTGACCTCGCGGGCCCGATCGGGTGTGCGGACGGGGAGGCCGAGCTCCTCGGCCGCGACCTTCACCGGGCTCGGCTCGGTCGCCGCCACCACGGCCGCGGCGCCGGTCGGGCTGGGTGACGACGAGCGCGACGTCGTGGCCGGCCTCGTGCAGGGCGCGCAGGGCGCGGTACCGCGTCGACGGGGGTACCGAAGAAGACGAGGCGCACGGGGCGCCGATCAGCCGAGGTGCTGGCCGGTCGGCCGTACGGCGCGGCCGCGAGCTGGCGGGTCCGCAGCTCGCGCGCAGCGGCCTTCGTGCGAACGTCGGGCTCGAGCCGGTCGAGGAGCGAGGACGCCGTCGAGGTGGTCGATCTCGTGCTGGATCATGCGCGCGAGCAGGTCGTCGCCCTCGAGCACGACCTCCTTGCCGTCGAGGTCGACGCCCTCGCATCGTCACCCGCTCGGCGCGGACGATCTCGAACTTGAAGCCGGGTACCGACAGGCAGCCCTCCTCGGATTCGATCGCTCCCCGAGCGTCTCGACGATCACGGGGTTGATCACGACACCGGGGCCGTCGCCCTCGTGGAGGTCGTACGTGAAGAGGCGCTTGCGGACGCCGACCTGGGGGGCGGCGAGACCGACGCCTTCGGCGACGCTCCATCGTCTCGTACATGCCGTACACGAGCGGGGCGAGATCAGCAGTGATCTCCTCGACCTCGCGCGCGCTGCTTCAGCACCGGGTCGCCGAACAGCCGCAGCACGTAACTCGACATGTCACGAGGATACCGAGCGCGTCTAACCGAAGCCGGGGTCGTCGAGCCCGATGACCCACGCGCAGATGCGCCAGACACCGTCGTCCTTGACGAGCTCGAAGAGGTATCGGCCCGACGTGACGAGTTCGGTCGGTCCGTTCGGACCGGTGGACGTGAGCATCAGGTACGAGCGCGCCTTCGCAGTGTCGGTGGTGAGCTCGTCGATCACGATGTTCGTCATGTTGTGTCGACGTTGCACGTTGTTCGCCTGGAATCGGCGGGAGCGCTCACCGAGGAGGCTCCGGATCGCGTCCCTCCCGGTCGTACCCCCCGTCTCCTTGCCCTGAAGCGTCACGGTGACGGCGGCGTCCGGTGTGAACTTCTCGAGCCACTGATCGATGCGGAACTCGTCGTAGTCGTACCCGTAGGACGCGATCACCTCGGTGATCGCGAGCCGATCCTCGATCGCGGTGAGGCGATCGTCCATGTCAGTCATCGGGCCCCGCGACCTGGAACAGGTTGCCCTCGACATCCACGAAGCCGCCGCGGAGCAGTCGGTCGGGCGAGCCGCATGACGGGCGGAGGCTACGCCCGCCGGGGATCGACGTCGACCCGCAACCGGCCGAGCGCGTGTGCCGATTCGACGCTCGCGAGCGTGTCGCACAACGCGCCGACGGTAGGTGCGCGGACGAGCGCCCGCTTGCCGTCGTCGACCGGTCCGAGCACGGTGACCGTCTCGACGGTGCGCAGCGCGTCGCAGGCCGCGGTCACCGCGACGGCGTCGCCACCCAGCTCCGCCACGCCACCGAACGGCGGCCAACCCAGTGCGCGGCGCCGGGCCCCCTCGGCTTCGGCGACGGCGAGCGGATCGCCCTCGCGGGCCGCGACCACCACCTCGTGCCCGGGCATCCTCGTCTGGAGCAAGAGCACGCCGCGCGCCTCGCGCGGGCCGAGCAGGCGTGCCGCGCGGACGAGCAACCACAACGCCTGCTCGGCGGCGCG
The DNA here is from genome assembly GCA_963705625.1 of uncultured Actinomycetes bacterium. Taxonomy (GTDB): domain Bacteria; phylum Actinomycetota; class Acidimicrobiia; order IMCC26256; family DASPTH01; genus DASPTH01. The sequence continues at coordinate 248,548 of CAVPKG010000003.1, read as the reverse complement.
CGCACGCGGCGCGAGCAGCTCCTGGTCGAGCTCGAGGAACGCGACCAACCCGACCCGGCGGCCCGGCGGGGTGCGGTGCAACACGGCTTCGGTGCCGATCAACACGTCGGCGTCGGGAACGTCGACGGTCGTCGCCTCGACCGCAGCGACCGTTGCGCGTGGCAACAGCGCGGCGAGGTCGTCCCGCACGCGCGCGACGCCGGGTCGCACCGCCCGGAAACGCGAGCCGTGGCAGTGGAGACAGATCGAGGGACGTGCCGTGTCGCAACGCGAGCAGACGAGGCGGCCGTCGCGTTCCTGCACAGTCGCGCCGCAGCCCTCGCAGCGCGCCAGCTCCCCGCAGCTCCGGCACGCGAGCAGCCGTGCGCGCCCTTTGCGGTTCAGCACGCACAGCGAACGGCCGCCCGCGTCACGAACACGCCGGAGCTCGTCGGCCAGCAGGCTGGTGAGGAGGGCCTGGCCGGGCGCTTCGTCGCGGGTGTCGACGACCGTGACGCGCGGCCAGCGCGGGCGGACTCGTTGCTCCGGCTCGCCGAGCGCGACGATGGCGTCGACCGTGGGCGCGGGCGTGACCATGTGCACGCGCGCACCGGCACGCCGGGAACGCTCGACCGCCACCTCGCGTGCGTTCCAGGTGGGAGCACGCTCGTCTTCGAGAGCTTCGTCGGCCTCGTCCACGACGATCACCGCTGCGAGGTCGGGGATCGGGGCCCACACCGCGGTGCGGCCGCCGATTGCGACACAGGCGCCGGCACGGGCGCGGTCCCACGCGGCCGTCAGCTCCACCGCAGTCCGATCGGAGCGGAGCTCGATGACCTCGCGGCCGCGATCGGCAAGCTCCGCCGCCAGGCTCGCCGAGCGGGCGGCATCGGGGTCGAGCACGAGCGTCGAACCTTCCGATGCCATGAGCGCGTGCACGGCCGCGTTCGCGTCGTCGGCCGGCGCGAGCACGACGAGCGCGCGACGGGCATCCGACGCGGGCGGGTACACCGCAGTCTCGACCTCGGGTTCGGCGTCGGCCGGGACCACGTGTGCAGACGACGCCGCACGAAGGAACGTGGCGAACGGACCGGCCCATCGCCACGCCGCCCAACGGCACAGGTCGACCACGCCCGGCGGAGGTCCGGTGGACACGACCGCGAGCACCTCGCGTAATCGCGCACCCTCGACTTCGGGTTGTGCCACGTCGGCGTCGAGCACCCACCCGCGTACCCGACGGCCGTGCAACGGGACGCGCACGATCATCCCGACCTGCACGTGTCCCGCGATCGGGTCAGGAAGCGCGTAGTCGAACGCGCGGCGTATTGCCGGAACGTCGGGCTGGACGCGGCAGACGCGCGTGTTCAGGTGAGCGCTCGCTACGCGAGCGCTTTCGCGGCCGCGGCGAGCTCGTCGGCGGCGTCGGTGCGCTCCCACGTGAAGTCACGCTCGGACCGTCCAAAATGTCCGTAGGCCGCGGTGTTACGGAAGATCGGGCGCCGCAGGTCGAGGCGCTCGATGATCGCGGCCGGGCGGAGATCGAAGTGCTCCTGGAGCAGCGACGGGAGCTTCTGCGGGTCGATCTCCGACGTGCCGAACGTCTCCACCATCATCGACACCGGATGCGAGACGCCGATTGCGTAGGCAACCTGCACCTCGCACCGTGTGGCGATTCCCGCGGCGACGACGTTCTTCGCGACGTTGCGCGCCGCGTAGGCCGCCGAGCGATCGACCTTCGTGGGGTCCTTCCCGCTGAACGCGCCGCCGCCGTGCCGGGCCATGCCCCCGTAGGTGTCCACGATGATCTTGCGGCCCGTGAGCCCGCAGTCGGCGTGCGGACCGCCGAGCTCGAACGCGCCGGTGGGGTTCACGAGCACCTCGAAGTCGTCGGCGGCGAATTGCTCCGGCAGGGTGGGCCTGATGACGTGCTCGAGCAGGTCGGCCTTCATCGTGCCGTCGATGTCGATGCCGGGCGCGTGCTGGCTCGAGATCAGCACCGTGGACAGCGCCCTCGGGGCCCCGTCCGTCGTACACGATGCTCACCTGGGTCTTGCCGTCCGGGCGCAGATAGTCGAGGATGCCCTCCTTGCGGACGTCCGTGAGGCGCCGGGCCAGCCGGTGTGCGAGCCAGATCGGCATCGGCATGAGGTCGGGCGTGTCGTCGCACGCGTAGCCGAACATCATCCCTTGGTCGCCCGCGCCGACTTCGTCGAACCGGTCGCTGACGCCGTCCCGAACCTCCTTCGCCTTGTCGACGCCCTGCGCGATATCGGGCGACTGCTCGTCGATCGACGTGATCACCGCGCACGTCTTGGAGTCGAAGCCGAACGACGCGTCGTTGTACCCGATGCTGTGCACGGTGTCGCGCACGACCCGCTGGAAGTCGACATAGGCGCGGGTGGAGATCTCGCCGGCGACCACGACCAGGCCGGTGGTGCACAGCGACTCGCAGGCAACCCGGCTCTGGGGGTCCTGCTCGAAGATCGCGTCGAGTACCGCGTCGCTGATCTGATCGCACATCTTGTCGGGGTGGCCCTCGGTGACCGACTCCGACGTGAACGTGAAGGAGCTCATGGAAGTTCTTTCATCTGCAGGAGAGCGTGCACCCTATCGAGGATCACTCCGGCGAGGTCGGTCTTCGATTGGAGCGGCAGCGGCTCGACGCCCCCCTGCGAGTCGAGGATGACGGCGCGGTTCGTGTCGACTTCGAAGCCGGCATCGGGTTCGGCCACGTTGTTGCCGACGATCAGGTCGAGGTGCTTCGACTCGAGTTTCCGCGCCGCGTTCCCGACGAGGTCGTCGGTCTCCGCCGCGAAGCCGACCAGCACCTGACCCGGGCGCTTCGGCGCGACCGAGGTCGACGGAGAAGTCGTGGGTGGGCTCGAGCACGATGTCGGGGATGCCGTCGTCCTTCTTCAACTTGTGCTCCGGCGGCTCCTTGGGGCGGAAGTCGGCGACCGCGGCGGCCTGGACGATGACGTCCATGTCGGCCGCGCGTGACAGCACCGCCTCCTGCATCTCGGCGGCCGTCTGCACCTTCACGATCTCGTGGCAACCCGAAGGCGGGGGCCGCCCGATCGTGGTGACCAGGGTGACGCCCGCGCCACGCCGGGCGGCCACCTCCGCGACCGTGTAGCCCTGCTTGCCGGACGAGCGGTTCGTGATCACGCGGACCGCGTCGATCGGCTCTCGGCGTGCCGCCCGCGGTGACGAGGACGCGTACACCCACCAGGTCACGCGACTGTGCGAGGACGGCGGCGGCGGCCGCCACGATGGCCTCGGGCTCGGCCAGGCGGCCCTCCCCCGCGTCACCGCCGGCGAGCCGTCCACTCTCGGGCCCGACCAAGTGCACCCCCCGGCGCCGCAGCGTGGCGATGTTGTCCTGCACCGCGGGGTGCTCCCACATCTCGGTGTGCATGGCCGGCGCGACGAGCACCGGTGCGCGAGTGGCGAGAAGTGTGGCGGTGAGCAGGTCGTCGGAGATCCCCGCCGCGTACTTGCCGAGCAGCTTCGCGGTTGCGGGTGCGACCACGATGAGGTCGGCGGTCTGGCCGAGGTGGGTGTGCGGGATGGGCTCCGGCGCGTCGAACAGCGACGTGCGTGCCGGTTCGGACGCGAGCGCGGAGAACGTGAGCGCGCCGACGAAGCGCTGCGCGTCGTCGGTGAGCACCGGCATGACGTGCGCGCCCGCGTCGACCAGTCGCGGCACACCTCGACGGCCTTGTACGCGGCGATCCCGCCGCACACGCCGAGCACGACGCGGCGGCCGTGCAGCACGGTCATCGAGCGCTCAGGCCTCGGCGGGCTCGACCGGCTCGCCGGCCTCGTGCGACCCGTCGGTCTCGGCGACCTCCGACTCGTCGCCCTCTGCGGGCAGCGGCACGGACTCGATCTTGCCGGCCTCGATCTCCTCGAGCGAGATCGACAGCGGCTTGCGCGACACCGAGGTCACCTGCGGCGGCACGATCTTGCCGAGGCCCTCACCGAGCTGGTTGTAGTAGTCGTTGATCTCACGGGCCCGCATCGCCGACAGCGTGACGAGCGTGAACTTCGAGTCGACCCGCTCGAGCAGGCTCTCCATGCGGGGTGTCATGAGCGAGGTGCGTCGCTCGGCCATGTGGGTAGCTCCGGTTTCGAGAAAGGGGCGGGAACTCGGACCCGCCGACACGACGCATTCGGGAAAACTGGCGCACTACGGCGCCGATCGGCGGGCCTTCAGGATACCAGCCACCTCGGAGACGGCCGGATCCACGTCGTCGTTGACCACGACGGCGTCGAACGCGGTCGGCGATGCGCCTCCTCGGTCTCGGCCGCGGCCAGCCGCCGTTCGATCGTCTGCCGGGTCGTCGGCGCCGCGAGCGATCGAGCCGGCGGCGCTGCTCCTCGCGTGACGGCGCCTTCACGAAGACGAGCAGCGCCTCGGGGAGCGCTCGCCTGCACCGCCAGCGCGCCCTGGACGTCGATCTCCGAGCAGCACGTCGTCGCCGGCCGCCAGGTGCTCCTCGACCGGCGCCCGCGGCGTGCCCTTCAGAGTCGCCGTAGACCTCGAACCACTCGAGGAACCCGCCTCGGCGTCGCGGAGCGCGTCGAACTCCTCGCGGCTCACGAAGTGGTAGTCGACCCCGTCGATCTCGCCCGGCCTCGGCGCGCGCGTCGTCGCCGACACCGAGAGCCAGACGACGGGTCGCGCTCCAGGAGCCGCCGGACGACCGTTCCCTTGCCGACCCCCGACGGGCCGGCGATGACGAGGAGGACGCCCAGGTCAGACCCCGCGCACGATCTTCGGGTGGCACAGCAGGCCCTCGCGCTGGTTGCGGCCCGAGCCCGCGCAGCCGACGGCTCTCGCTGATGTCGAGCTCTTCCATGATGCGGCGCGCCTGCACCTTGCCGACGCCCGGCAGCGACTCGAGCACGCTCACGACCTTCAGCTTCGCGAGCGCGTCGTCGCGCTGTGCCCTGGTCGAAGAGGTCTTCGAGGCCGAGCGAACCCTGCTTCAGCTTCGCCTTCACCTCCGCTGCGCTGGCGACGGGCTTCCGCCGCTTTCTGGAGTGCAGCATGACGCTGCTCGGGGGTGAGCGCAGGGGGCAATGGCATTCTGCGACCTCCGGGACGACAGCGGCGCTCAGTATACGCAGACAACTTTCTCGTGCAAGCGGTCAACCCGACGCGCGGGCGAGCGCGGCGGCCACATCGCGCGTAGTCTCTTGCGCCGCCAGTTCGGGGTCGTCCGCCGCCGCGACTGCGCGGCCGAGGATGATCCAGTCGGCACCGCGGCCGATCGCGTCACCGGGCGTGTCGACGCGCGCCTGATCGTGCGCGTCGCCACCGGGGAGCCGGATGCCGGGCACCATCGTTCGCGAGATTGTGCAGACGGGCGAGCGGAATGTCGGGACCGGCGCACACGACGCCGTCGCATCCTGCGTCCGCGGCGATCTGCATGCGCGGTTCGAGCATGTCGACATTCGTGTCGCTCGTGAGCACGGTGACCGCGAGCGCGGTCGGTTGCGCGTGTCCTGCTTCGCGCGCGCCGTCGCGGAAGCCGTCGACTCCGGCGCGCAACATCGTCTCGCCGCCCGCCGCGTGGAAGTTCAGGAACTCGACGCCGTGGCGGCCGAGCGCGCGCGCGCCACGTTCGACGGTGGTCGGGATGTCGTGGAGCTTCAGGTCGGCGAACACCCGGAAGCCCTTGTGCTGCAGGGCTTCGAAGGCTTCCGGCCCCGCCGACGCCGTACAGCTCGTAGCCCACCTTCGCGATGCCGAACCACGGCGCCATGCGCTCGGCATACGCGAGCGCGTCTTCGAGACGTTCGATGTCGAGCACGAGCACGAGATGATCACGAGGGTCGGTCGTCATCGTTCTCCTTCACATTCGCATCGCACCGATGAGATCCCTCACTCTCGCGACGTCGTGGCGCGCGCACCAGTCGACGAGCTCATCGAGCACTCGGTACGGGGCGCGCGGGTCGACGAAGCTGGCCGTTCCGACACCCACTGCAGTCGCGCCGGCGAGCAACATCTCGACCGCGTCGACACCTGACTGCACACCGCCGGTGCCGATCACGGGAATGCTCGGCAACGCGCGCGTGACATCGTGCACCGCCCGGAGCGCGATCGGCTTGATCGCGGGTCCCGAGAGCCCCCCGCCTCCTCCACCGAGCACGGGCCGCCGTGTCTCGGCGTCGACGAGCAGACCCATGAGCGTGTTCACGAGTGTCAGTCCGGTTGCGCCGGCTTCGACGGCCGCGTGCGCGATCACCGTGAGATCGGTCACATTCGGGGACAACTTTGCGAACACCGGCAACCCGAGCCCCACGTCGACAACGGCGCGGATCACGCTCGCGGTGGCGTCCGGATCGTGGGCGAACATCTCGGAGCGCCGGTGCAGGTTCGGACAGCTCACGTTCACCTCGACCGCGACCACGTCGTCGCGCGCCGGGCGGAGCAGCTCGGTGGCGCACGCGAACTCCTCGACCGTCTGCCCCCAGATCGACGCGATCACGCGCGCACCCTCGCCTCGGAGCGCAGGCAGGTCGTGCTCGATCCACGCGGTGACGCCGGGACCCTGCAGGCCGACCGCGTTGAGCATCCCTGCCGCCGTCATGTGCAGGCGAGGGGCCGGGCTTCCCCTGCCACGGTGTCGACGTCACCGACTTGGCGGTGATCGCGCCCAGCCGGCTCGCGTCGCCCTGCCTCGCGACCTCGGCGCCGTGCCCGTAGGTCCCCGACGCGGTGACGATCGGGTTCGGCAGCTCGAGCGACCCCAGCCGAACGCCCATCTCCACCGACGCCTGCAGCCGCGGCCGTCGCATCACATCTCCAGACGGAGCTGGCCGTCTCGGTGGTACTCCTGCAGGGAGCGGACCTCAGGCTCGCGGCGGGACCATTCGGTGATGCCGGCCGACGCGGCGAGGGCGGCCGAGATGGTGGTGACGCACGGAATACCTCGGGCGGTGGCGGTGCGGCGGATGTGCGCGCCGTCGGCGCGCGGCCCACGGCCCCGCGGGGTGTTCACGACCAGGTCGATCTTGCCCGACGACAGCAACTCCACCGCGTCGAGGCCGGTGCTGCCGTCACCCATGGTGTTGGCGTCGGTGAGCTTGCCGATCACCGCTTCGGCGACGAGACCCTCGGCCTCGAGCGCGGTGGCGGTCCCTGCGGTGGCGACGATCCCGAAACCGAGCTCGGCGAAGCGGCGTGCCACCACCATGCCCGCCGGCTTGTCGCGGTCGGCGAGCGAGAACAGCACGGTGCCCGAGCGGGGCAGGCGGTTCTGCGCCGCGATCTGGCTCTTCGCGAACGCGAGCCCGAACGAGCGGTCGATGCCCATCACCTCGCCAGTGGAGCGCATCTCCGGCCCGAGCACGGTGTCGACGTCGGGGAAGCGATCGAAGGGCAACACCGCCTCCTTCACCGCGATGTGGCCACCCCCGGCGGGCGGGCGCAGCAGACCCTCCTCGCGGAGCGCGGCGAGTGACGTCCCGAGCATGACTCGCGCGGCCGCCTTGGCGAGCGGCACACCGGTGGCCTTGCTCACAAAGGGCACGGTGCGGCTCGCGCGTGGGTTGGCCTCGATGACCAACACCTGCCCGTCTTTCACCGCGTACTGCACGTTGAGCAGGCCCCGCACATCCAGCGCGTGGGCGAGGGCGCGCGTCGACGCCTCGATCGTGGCGACGGTCGCGGCGTCGAGGGTCTGCGGAGGGATCGCGCACGCCGAGTCGCCCGAGTGAACGCCCGCCTCCTCGATGTGCTCCATGACGCCTCCGATCACGACCTCGCCGTCGGCGTCGCGCAACGCGTCGACGTCGACCTCGATGGCGTCCTCGAGGAAGCGGTCGATCAGGACCGGACGCTCCGCGGACAGCCCGCCTTCACGCCCGAGCGAACCTTCGGTCGCCATCTCCGCCATCGCCGTGTCGAGGCCGTCGACGTCGAACACGATCTGCATCGCACGCCCCCCGAGCACGTACGACGGCCGGACGAGCACCGGGAAGCCCAAGCGGTCGGCGATCGCGCGGGCGGCCGCGGGCGTGGTTGCCGTCCCGCCGGGCGGCTGCGCGAGACCCAGTTCCTCGCAGAGTCTCTGGAAGCGTTCGCGGTCTTCGGCGAGGTCGATCGAGTCGGGGCTGGTGCCGAGCACGGGAACTCCGGCTGCCTCGAGCGTGCGCGCGAGCTTGAGGGGCGTCTGCCCGCCGAGCGCGACGATCACACCGGCAAGACTCCCACCGGCCCGATTCCCACCGGCCCGATTCACACCGGCAAGACTCCCACCGGCCCGATTCCCACCGGCGAGGTCCGCGTGTTCCTGCAACCGGCGACACACCGCGAGCACGTCTTCGGGGGTGAGGGGCTCGAAGAACAGCCGATCGCTCGTGTCGTAGTCGGTGGAGACCGTCTCGGGATTGCAGTTGAGCATGACGGTCTCGTAGCCGGCATCCGACAGCGCGAACGCGGCATGGACGCAGCAGTAGTCGAACTCGACGCCCTGGCCGATGCGGTTCGGCCCGCTCCCGAGGATGACGACGGCGGGCCGCTCGAGCGGCGCAACCTCGTCTTCGTCCTCGTAGGTGCCGTAGTGGTACGGAGTGCGCGCCGCGAACTCAGCCGCGCACGTGTCGACGGTCTTGTACGTGACCTCCACCCCGGCCGCGCGCCGCGCTGCGTAGACGTCGGGTTCGGGAACACCCCACAGATACGACAGCTGCGCGTCGGAGAACCCGAGGCGCTTCACCCGGCGCCAGTCGGCCCGCTGGAGGTCGTCGAGTGCACGATCCGCCAGCCACGCCCGCGTCTCGCACAGATGGAGGAGCTGGTCGAGGAACCACGGATCGATGCCGGTTGCGCCGTGGAGTCGCTCCACCGACACCCCCCGGCGCAGCGCGGCCTCGAGCAGGAACGGCCGCTCCGGCGTGGGCACGGCCACGAGCCGTACGAGCTCGTCGTCGGTGTGGGCGTCGTATTCGCGCTCGGTGGGGTCGGCATTCAGGCCGGCCCGTCCCGTCTCCAACGAGCGCAGCGCCTTCTGGAGCGACTCGGGGAACGTGCGCCCGATCGCCATCACCTCACCCACCGACTGCATCATCGTGCCGAGCACCGGCGTCGACCCGGGAAGCTTCTCGAACGCCCAGCGTGGCACCTTGGTGACGACGTAGTCGATCGTGGGCTCGAACGACGCAGGCGTCTCGCCCGTGATGTCGTTCATGATCTCGTCGAGCGCGTACCCGACCGCGAGCCGCGCCGCGATCTTGGCGATCGGGAAGCCCGTGGCCTTGCTGGCGAGGGCGCTGCTGCGCGACACGCGCGGATTCATCTCGATGACGACCATGTCGCCGTCGGCGGGATTCAACGCGAACTGGATGTTCGAACCGCCGGTGTCGACGCCGATCCGGCGGATGCACGCGAACGCGGCGTCGCGCATCCGCTGGTACTCGACGTCGGTGAGCGTCTGCGCGGGCGCAACCGTGATCGAGTCGCCGGTGTGGACACCCATCGCGTCGACGTTCTCGATGGAGCACACGACCACGACGTTGTCGGCGTGGTCGCGCATCACCTCGAGCTCGAACTCCTTCCAGCCCGCGACCGACTGTTCGATGAGGATCTCCGACACCGGGCTCGTCGCGAGACCGTGCTCGGCGACGCGGCGCATCTCGTCGGCATTCGACGCCATGCCGGTACCGCCACCGCCGAGGATGAACGACGGGCGCACGATGAGTGGGTACCCGACCTGCTCGGCGATCGCCATCGCGTCCTCGAGCGTGTACGCGAAACCCGAGGTGGGCACCGCGAGCCCGATCTCTTCCATCGCTGCCTTGAACTCGTGGCGGTTCTCCGCGGTGCGGATCGCCTGCACGCTCGCGCCGATGAGTTCCACGCCGAAGCGCTCGAGCACCCCGGCGTCGTGGAGCTCGATCGCGAGGTTCAGCGCGGTCTGGCCGCCGAGCGTGGGCAGCAGCGCGTCGGGCCGCTCCCGCTCGATGATGCGGGTGAGGCTCGCGAGATCGAGGGGCTCGACGTAGGTCGCGTCGGCGAACTCGGGGTCGGTCATGATCGTCGCGGGGTTCGAGTTCACGAGGACGACGCGATAGCCCTCGGCCCGCAGCACCCGGCATGCCTGCGTGCCCGAATAGTCGAACTCGCACGCCTGACCGATGACGATCGGACCCGACCCGATGATGAGGACCGTCTCGAGGTCGGTGCGCTTCGGCATCAGATCAGGCGCCCATCAGCGTGATGAAGTCGTCGAACAGGTACCGGGCGTCGTGTGGCCCCGGACCGGCCTCGGGGTGGTACTGCACCGAGTACGCCGGCGCGTCGAGCACGCGCATGCCCTCGACCACGCCGTCGTTCAGGTTCACGTGGGTGAGCTCCACCACACCCGCAAGTGAGTCGCCGTCGACCGCGTAGTTGTGGTTCTGGCTCGTGATCTCGACGCGACCAGTGGCCTCGTGGCGGACCGGATGGTTGGCGCCGTGATGGCCGAACTGCAGCTTGTAGGTGTGGCCGCCGAGCGCGAGACCGAGAATGTGGTGTCCCATGCAGATGCCGAAGACGGGGACCTCGCCCACGAGGTCACGTACCGCCGCGACCGCACCCACGAGCGGCGCGGGGTCACCGGGCCCGTTCGAGAGGAACACGCCGTCGGGCTCGCGCGCGAGCACCGTCGGCCGCGGGGGTGCTCGCCGGCACCACCTCCACGCGACACCCGACCCCGAGGAGGTGGCGCAGGATCGTGCGCTTGATCCCGAAGTCGTACGCGACCACGCGGAATGGTGCTGCCTCGTCGCCGACGGTGTACGGCTCGTCCGTGGTGACCGTCGCCACGAGGTCGACGCCGTCGGTGGTGGTCGCGGTCGCGGCAGCGGCCCTCACCGCGGTTTCGTCGGTGCCGAACGCGCCGGGTAGCGCGCCTTCGTCGCGCAGATGACGCGTGAGACGGCGGGTGTCGATCCCTGCGATGCCCGGCACGTTGTGCTCGCGCAGCAGGTCGTCGAGCGACCGTTCGGCGCGCCAGTTGCTGGGGCGGCGCGCGAGGTCGCGCACGATCACGCCCGAGCAGAACGGGCGGCGACTCTCGTCGTCTTCGGCATTGACTCCGTAGTTGCCGATGTGCGGGTACGTGAAGGTGATGATCTGCCCCGCGTACGACGGGTCGGTGACGATCTCCTGGTACCCCGACAGCGCGGTGTTGAACACGACCTCACCGGTGGTGACCGCCGCGTCGGCACCGATCGCCTCGCCCTCGAACGTCGCGCCGTCGGCCAGCACGAGCACCGCTTCGCGACGGCTCACCGCTGGGCCTCGCCGTCGATGACGACCGGCTCGCCGCGCAGGATGGTGTGACGCACGCGGCCGGTGAGCTTGCGGCCCGCGAACGGCGTGTTCCGGGCCTTGCTGGCGAGGCGCAGCGGGTCGACCTCCCACGTGACGGCGGGGTCGATCACGCAGAGGTTGGCGACGGCGCCCGGCGCGATCGGGCTGCCCGTGATCGGCGAGCCCTGCGATCGCGGCGGGGCGCCACGAGAGCAGCGCGAGCGCGTCGAGCAAGCGAGAGCACACCCGGCTCGACGAGCTCGGTGAGCGTGAGCGCGAGCGACGTCTCGAGGCCGAGCATCCCGGCGGGCGCCTCCTCGAACGGCCGCTCCTTCTGCTCGACCGGATGCGGCGCGTGGTCGGTGGCGATGGCGTCGATGGTGCCGTCGGCGAGCCCGCGCTTGATCGCCTCGACGTCGGCGTCGGTGCGCAGCGGCGGATGCACCTTGAACACCGGGTCGAAGCTCGCGCAGCACTCGTCGGTGAGAGTGAAGTGGTGCGGTGCGGCCTCGGCCGTGATCCGGAGCCCCCGCGCCTTCGCGGCGCGCACGAGATCGACCGCGCCGGCCGTGGACACGTGCAGGAAGTGCACGCGCGCGCCGGTGAGCTCGGCGAGGATCAGGTCGCGCGCGACGATGACGTCTTCGGCGGCGGCCGGGCGGCCGGGGATGCCGAGGCGGCTCGACCAGGCGCCCTCGTGCATCGAGCCGCCACCCGCGAGCCCGGCGTCCTCCGCGTGCTGCGCGACGACCGCGCCGGGGAGTGCCCGCGAGTACTCGAGCGCGTGCCGCATCACGCTCGGCGTCGGCGACGCACTCGCCGTCGTCGGTGAAGATCCGCACGCCGAGCTCGTGCAGCTCACCCATCGGGGCGAGCGCTTCCCCGGCTCGATCCTTCGTGATGCAGCCCGACGAGACCACGTCGCACGCTGCGCGCGACGCCCGCGGCGAGCACCGAGCGCGACGACGGCGGGATCGTCGAGCGCGGGCTCGGTGTTCGGCATCGCGACGACCGCGGTGAAGCCGCCGAGCGCCGCGGCGCGCGCGCCGGTCTCGATGGTCTCGGCTTCCTCCATGCCGGGCTCGCGCAGGTGCACGTGGAGATCGACGAGGCCGGGCGTGACGATGCAGCCCGACGCGTCGAGCGTCTCGTCGCCCGCGAGGCCGGTACCGACCTCGACGACGTGACCGCCGCGCACCAGCACGTCGGCGACCCGTTCGCCCGTCGCGTCGACGACCCGCCCGCCGCGAACCACCAGGTCAGGCAAGGGACACCCCCTGGCCCAGGAGCGAGTACAGGACGGCCATGCGGACCGCGACGCCGTTCGTGACCTGCTCGGTGATGAGCGACGCCGGCCCCTCCGCGACCTCGGCGGCGATCTCGACGCCCCGGTTCATCGGGCCCGGGTGCATCACCAGCGTGTCCTTGCGCAGTCGCGACGCGCGCTCGACGGTGAGGCCGTAGCGCGCGGTGTACTCGCGCAGGGTCGGGAACAGCGCCTCGTTGCGGCGTTCGTGCTGGATGCGGAGCAGGTACACGACGTCGATGTCGGGGAGCACCGTCGTCGAGATCGTGGCTCACCGCGACCGGCCAGCCGTCGAGCGACGACGGCAGCAGCGTGGGCGGCGCGACCAGCGTGACGTCGGCGCCGAGCGGTGCGAACGCGAGCGCGTCGCTGCGCGCGACGCGCGAGTGGAGGATGTCGCCGACGATCGCGATCCGCGGACGCCGTCGAGGTCGGGGCCGAGGTGGCGGCGCAGCGTCAGCACGTCGAGCAGCGCCTGGGTGGGGTGCTCGTGGCAGCCGTCGCCCGCGTTGACCACGCTGGCGTCGATCCAGCTCGCGACGCGGTTGCGGCGCTCCCGCGGCAGGATGGCGGACGACCATCGCGTCGATGCCCATCGCCTCGATCGTCTGCACGGTGTCGCGCAGGCTCTCGCCCTTCTGCACCGACGAGCTGCCCACCGAGAAGCTCATGACGTCGCACGACAGGCGCTTCGCCGCGGTCTCGAAGGAGATGCGGGTGCGGGTGGAGTCCTCGTAGAAGAGCGACACCACCACCTTGCCGCGCAGCGCGGGGACCTTCGGGATGTCGCGCTGCGTGACCTCGAGGAAGTGCTCCGACAGGTCGAGCAGCTCCTCGATCGCTGGCGCGGTCGAGATCGGCGATCGACAGCAGGTGCTTCATGCTCCCTCCTCCTGCGCCCAGAGCTCGACGGAGTCCGGCACGCCGTCGACTTCGGCGAGGCGGACACGCACGTCTTCACCCTGCCGGGTCGGGAGGTTCTTGCCGACGAAGTCGGGACGGATCGGGAGCTCGCGGTGGCCGCGGTCGACGAGGACCGCGAGCTGCACCGCCTGCGGGCGGCCGAGCTCGGTGAGCGCGTCCAGCGCGGCGCGCACCGTGCGGCCGGTGTAGAGCACGTCGTCGACGAGCACCACGACCTTGCCCGCGACGTCGACGGGAATCTCGGTGGGACCGAGCGGCTGCACCGCGCGGAGGCCGATGTCGTCGCGGTAGAAGGCGACGTCGAGCGCGCCGACGGGCACCACGATGTGCTCGAACTCCTCGATCGCGGCGGCGAGCCGGCGGGCGATGGTGAGACCGCGGGTGTAGAGGCCCACGAGCACCACGTCCTCGGCGCCGTGGTTGCGCTCCACGATCTCGTGGGCGATGCGCGTGTGGGCCCGGCGCAGGTCGGCGGCGTCGAAGACGCCGGTCCTGAACACAAAGCCGGTTTCCCGTTCGGGCACGGAGCCGGCGCCATCCGGATTGTCGTCCGGGGCGGCTCCAGGCGTCGGATTCTGTCCGGCACGGGACGCGGCGGTCATGCGGCACTCCTCCGTAGAAGCCTCACGGGACTTCCTTCACGGTCGAGTCGTCAGGTTACCCGGCGCGCAGACCCTGTGGGAGCATCTACGCCTCCGGCCGAGAAAGGAACGCCATGGCGCTGGCTGATGCGCTCGACCGCTCCTTCGACGCCTGGAACGCGCACGACGGCGAGGGCGTCGTCGCGGCGCTGACCGACGACGGCACGTACGAGGACCCGACCACGGGCGGGCCGCTGAACGGCGACGCGCTCGCCGCGAACGTCAACGGGCTCGCCGTCGGCTCTCCCGACCTGCAATTCGAGCTCGCCGGCGTCGCTCCCACGAGCGACACGTCGGCGGCGGCCGAGTGGCGCATGCACGGCACCAACACCGGCGACACACCGATGGGCCCCGCGACCGGTGGGACCGTCGATCTCCCGGGCGCCGACTTCATCACCTACGACCCCGAGGCGGATCGGATCAGCAACGTCGTCGGCTACTTCGACACCGGGTTGATGCTGGAGATCGGAGCGGGGACTCGAGGGGTGCTGCCACGACCGCTTCGACGGGGTTGGTGCCCTCGCCTGCCCGCCCCTCGTGCGCTCTGATGGGCGGGTGACCTTCGCCGGGTACTGGTTCACCGCGACGTTTCGCAATCGCTGGCGGAGCTATCTCGGCATCGTGCTCCTCCTCGGGATCACCGGCGGGCTGAGCTTCTTCGCGCTCGCCGGTGCTCGGCGCACGCAGTCGGCGTATCCGCGCTTCCTGCGCGACGGCGCACGCGTCGACGATGGCGGTCGACACCGGCCAGTACGACCCGCGACCGTCGAGACGATCGCGTCGTTCCCCCAGGTCGTCGCAGTCGCGGGTGTACGTCGCTCCGGTGGTCGGACGGTTGGTGCACGGGAAGCCGGCGTTCTCGCGAGGACTTCGAGGCGCTCGCGAGCCTCGACGGACGCTTCTTCGACCAGGACCGCTTCACGCCGACGCAAGGGGCGGCTGCCGGATCGGAAACGGGTCGACGAGGTCGCGGTGAACGAGACCGCGGCGCGGACGGTTCGGCTACCAGGTCGGTCAGGAGCTCGACCTCGGCACCTACGACCCGAACGACATCAACGAGGACTTCTTCCAGCATCCGACGCCACCGGAGCTGCGCATGACCGCGACGATCGTCGGCGTCGGTCTGTTCCCGAACGAGGTGCTCCAGGACGACACCGACCGCTCGCCGCTGATGCTGCTGACGCCCGCGTACACCCGTCGGGCGCTCCCATACGTGCAATACGAGTGGCAGGGTCTGGCGCTGAAGCACGGCGACGCCGACATCAGCGCGGTCAAGCAGCGGTACCTCGGCTCTGCAGATTCTGGGACGCCGCAGTTCTTCTGCGTCGACGTCGGTCACGACCTTCCACACGCAACAGGCCGTGCGCCCACTGTCCATCGCGCTCGCGCTGTTCGGCGCGATCGCGCTGATTGCGTGTCTCGTGCTCGTCGGCCTGGCGCTGAGCCGCCAGTTGCGCTCGGAACGCGAGGACCGAGTGGTGCTCCGGGCGATGGGCGCGACGCCGCGCGCGTCGAGCGTGGCGGCCGCGACCGGCCCCTTCGTTGCCGTGCTCGGCGGTGTCGCGCTCGCGGTCGTCCTCGCCGTCGCTGCGTCGCCGCTCATGCCCATCGGCAAGGTGCGCGCGATCGAGGTCGCGCCCGGCGTCGACATCGACTGGACGGTGCTCGGGTTCGGCGCGCTCCTCCTCTGCGTCGTGCTCGGTGCTGTCGTCGCGTTCACGGCGTGGCGTGTCGCTCCGCGTGGCTCCGACGAACAGGCACCCATCGCGCGCC
This sequence comes from uncultured Actinomycetes bacterium, assembly GCA_963705625.1. Classification (GTDB taxonomy): domain Bacteria; phylum Actinomycetota; class Acidimicrobiia; order IMCC26256; family DASPTH01; genus DASPTH01. The sequence goes on along the minus strand of CAVPKG010000003.1, from coordinate 232,614 downwards.
CGTCGAAGCTGGTCGCCGCGGCGCAGGGCGCGGGTCTCTCACCGGCCGGCGTCGCCGGCCTGAGGCTGGCCATGGAACCCGGACGAGGACGCACCGCGGTACCCGTCCGGTCGGTGATGGTCGGGGTCGTGATCGCGGTGCTCGCACTCGTCGCGGCGATCACGTTCGGGAACAGCCTCGACGCGCTGGTCGATCACCCACGGCTCTTCGGTTGGGACTGGGATGCCACGCTCGTCGACAGTGGCGGGTACGGGCAGGCACGCGAGGACGTCGCACACAAGATGCTCGACCACGATCCGAACATCGACGGGTTTGCCGGCGCGTACTTCGGCACCGACGAGCTCGACGGCACCAACATGCCGCTCCTCGGTGTGACGCCAGGTGCGAGCGTGCACCCACCGATCCTCGACGGTCGGATCGATCGAGTCCGCGCACGAAATCGTGCTCGGCTCCGAGACGCTCGGCCGACTTCACAAGCGCCTCGGTGACACGGTGACCATCGGAGACGGCACAACCGCCCAGAAGCTCCGCATCGTCGGCACCGCCACCTTTCCGACCATCGGTGTCGTCCACGGCGCCTACACGTCGCTCGGTGTGGGCGCGATGGTCGACTTCACGCTCGTACCGGGCTACACGCCGATATACGCGAGGCGGCTACACCGGGCCCAACGTGCTGTTCGTCAGGTTCCGCGACGGCGTCGATCGCGCGGCCGCGATCGCACGCCTGCGCCACGAGATCGCCGAACATCGCCGAGAACGCCGGGGACATCGCCCTGGTACGCGCGCAGCGACCCGCCGAGATCGTCAATGCCAGCGACATCGGGACGTCACCCGACGATCCTGGCCGGTGCGCTGGTGCTCGCCGCGTTGGCGTCGCTCGCCCTGACGCTCGGGTCGTCGGTGCGCCGCCGCCGGCTCGACCTCGCGCTGCTCAAGACGCTCGGCTTCACCCGACGCCAGGTGGCGGCAACGGTGCGCTGGCAGGCGGGCGTCACCGTCCTCGGCCGGCCTGCTCGTCGGCGTGCCGCTCGGCATCGTCGCCGGGCGATGGCTCTGGAGCGTGTTCGCCCGAGCAGCTCGACGTCGTGCCCGACCCCACGACCCCCGTATTGCTCATCCTCGCGATCAGCGCCCTCGCGCTCGTCGTGGGGATGCTGGCCGCGGCGATCCCGGCGCGAGTCGCACCGGCGCGTGCAGCCCGCGCGCATACTTCGCACCGAGTGAACGACGCAGCCGAGACGAACCTGATCGGTGCCCGGGTTCCGCGGGTCGAGGACCCGCGGCTGCTGACCGGTTCCGGTCGGTACGTCGACGACATCCAGCTCCCGGGCATGCTGCACGCGGCGTTCGTGCGGAGCCAGGTCGCGCACGGTCGGGTCCTGTGCGTCGACGTGGGCGCGGCGCGCGGCGCCCCGGGCGTCGGCTCGTGCTCACCGCTGCCGACCTCGACGGCGTCGTCGGCCCGCTGGAGCCGTCCGGCCCGCCGACGGCTCGCGACGCCCTCGTACCCGTGCGCTGGCCGACGACAAGGTGCGCGTGCACCGGTGAGCCGATCGCGATCGTGGTGGCCGAGACGCGCGCGCTCGCCGAGGACGCGTGCGAGCTCGTCGAGGTCGACATCGAGCCGCTACCCGCGATCACCACGATCGACGACGCGCTCGACCCGGGCGGCCCCGTGCTCTTCGACGAGCTCGGCACCAACGTGATGTTCCACCGATCGGACCGCTACGGCGACCCCGACGGCGCGTTCGCGCGCGCCGACCGGGTCGTGTCGGCGCGCTTCGCGCAACAGCGCATGGCCAACGTCCCGCTCGAAGGGCGCGCGCGTGCGTCGCCGATTTCCGGCGCGACACGAACGAGCTCGTCGTCGACGTCGCGCACCAGAACCCCCACGCGCTACGCGGCGCGATCGCGTCGCTGCTCGATCACCCGCACGACCTCGTCACCGTGCGCTGCGGCGACATCGGGGGCTCGTTCGGCCAGAAGGCGTACACCAGCCGCGAGGAACTGAGCTGTGTGCGCGGCCGCGCGGATGCTCGGGCCGGCCGGTGAAGTGGATCGAGGACCGCGCCGAGAACCTGCTCGCCGCCGGCCACGCGCGCGACGACGTGGTCGACGTCGACCTCGCCGTGATGGACGACGGCACGATCCTCGGCGCACGAGTGAACATGACGGTGAACCAGGGCGCGTACCAGCCGACGACAGTGCCGCCTTCGATCTATCTCGACCTCGTCCGCGTGCTCTTCCCGAACGTGTACCGGATCGAGCACTTCTCGTTCGAGGGGACCGTCGTGGCCTCGAACACCGGGACCTACATCGCATTCCGCGGACCGTGGGAATCGGAGAGCTGGACGCGCGAGCGCATGATCGACCTCGCCGCGCGCGACCTGGGCCTGGAGCCCGCCGACGTCCGCCGGCGCAACCTCATCACCGTCGAGGAGCAACCAACCCGCATGGTGACCGGGCCGACGATCGCGCACATGACGGCGCGCGTGGCCCTCGAGCGTGCCTGCGAGATCGCCGACATCCCGCGCTTCCGGCGCGAACAAGCCGAGGCGCGTTCGCAGGGTCGTCACCTCGGCCTCGGCATGTGCGTGTTCGCCGAGGCCGCGCCCGGGCCGCCCGACTACAGCGCGGCGCTCGGCGCGGGCGCGTCGTCACGGTCGGCGCAACAGGCGCGGGCGCGTCTCGAGCGCGACGGCACCGTCATCGTGTTCACGAGCCAGCAGCCCCACGGACAGGGCCACGAGACCACCCTCGCGCAGCTCGCGGCCGACGGGCTCGGCGTGCCGATCGACCAGATGCGCGTCGTGCACGGGGACACCGGGGTGACCCCGTTCAACGCCGTCGGCACCGGCGGCAGCCGGGCGGCGACGCTCGCAAGCGGCGCGGTCGTCGGCGCGGTGGCCGCGCTGCGCGAGCGCATCGTCGACACCTTTGCCGAGCAGCACGAGCTGGACCCGCGCGACGTGGCGGTCGCCAACGGTTCCGTCTACGCGCGCGGCCTGCCGTCGTCGGCATGGGACCTCGCTCGCGTCGCGGGCGCGTCGCCCGAAGTGCTCGAGGCCACCGCCGACTTCGCGATCCCCGAGGGAGGCTGGACCGTCGCGACGCACTGCTGCTGGGTCGAGGTGGACGTCGAGACCGGTCTCGTGACGATCCACCGCTATCTCGTCGTCGAGGACTGCGGGCAGATGATCAACCCGACGATCGTCGACGGCCAGATCGCGGGCGGTGTCGTGCAGGGGCTCGCGACGGTGCTCCTCGAGCGCGTCGTCTACGACGAGCAGGGCCAGCTGCGCACCACGACGCTGCTCGACTACCTGCTGCCGACCGCAGCCGAGGTGCCGGTCATCGAGATCGAGCACCTCGAGTCTCCGCCGCAGGGGCCGATCGACTTCCGCGGCGTCGGCGAGACCGGCGCGATCGGCGCACCCGCCGCGCTCACGAACGCGATCGAGGATGCCCTCTCGCCGTTCGGCGTGACGATCACGCACAAGTACCTCCCACCCGATCGCATCCTCGAGCTGGTACATCGCTGATGCCGGCCGACGACACACCGCTGTGGGAACCTTCAGCCGATCGTGCCGACGCGACGCGGCTTGCTGAGTTCCGGCGGCGCGCCGGCTTGCGGGACTACGAGACGCTCCACGCGTGGTCGATCGAGCACCCTGACGAATTCTGGCGTCTGGTGTGGGACGACTGCGGGGTCCTCGGCGAACCCGGCGCTGGGGTCGTCGAGCGCGGCGAGCACTTCTGGGAGACGCGCTTCTTCCCCGACGCGCGGCTCTCGGTCGTCGAGAACCTCCTGGCCGCGCGCGCCGGCGTCGACCCCGAGGGTGAGGCGATCGTCGCGATCGACGAGCGCGGCGCGCGCTCGTCGCGCTCCTGGCACGAGCTGCGCGCCGATGTCGGCGCGGTGGCGGGCGCGCTGCGCGCGCGCTCGGCGTGCAGGCCGGCGACCGAGTGGCGGCGTGGCTGCCCAACGGGATCGAAGCGGTCGTCGCCATGCTCGGCGCCGCGTCGATCGGTGCGGTGTACTCGTCGACGTCGCCCGACTTCGGTGCCCACGGCGTGCTCGACCGCTTCGGCCAGATCGCACCGGTCGTGTTGTTCGCGGCCGACGGCTACCAATACGGCGGCAACCACTTCGACTGTCTCGAACGACTCGCCGAGATCCGCGCCGGGCTCCCGAGCCTCCACGCGACGGTGGTCCTCGGCGACGGATGGGACGAGTTCCTCGCGCCGCACCGCGGGGCTGACCTCGCACCCGAGCGATTCGTGTTCGACCACCCGTGGTACGTGCTGTATTCGTCGGGCACGACCGGCGTACCCAAGTGCATCGTGCACCGCGCCGGTGGCGTCCTGCTCCAGCACCTGAAGGAGCACCAGCTCCACTGCGACATCCGGGCGGGCGACCGGGTGATGTACTTCACGACGACCGGTTGGATGATGTGGAACTGGCTCGTGTCGACGCTCGCGTCGGGCGCCACCGCCGTGCTCTACGACGGTTCCCCGTTCCACCCGGGGCCGAACGTGCTGTTCGACATCGTGGACGCGGAGCGGCTCACGCTCCTCGGCGTCTCGGCGAAGTTCATCGACTCGGTCGGCAAAGCAGGCATCGAGCCGGTCCGCAGCCATCGACTCGACACGCTGCGCACGATCTGCTCGACTGGTTCGCCGCTCTCACCCGACGGGTTCCGCGTGATCTACGAACGGGTCAAGCGCGACGTACACCTCGCGTCGATCGCGGGTGGCACCGACCTGTGCGGCTGCCTCGTCGGCGGCGACCCGACCGGGCCGGTGTACGCGGGCGAGATCCAGCGACCCGCGCTCGGTATGGCGGTGGACGCCGCGGCCGACGACGGCTCCTCGCTGCGCGATTCGCCGGGTGTCGCCGGCGAGCTCGTCTGCCGCGCACCGTTTCCGTCGATGCCCCTCGGCTTCTGGGGTGATCGCGAGGACGCGCGCTACCACGCGGCGTACTTCGAACGATTCCCCGATGTCTGGGCCCACGGCGACTTCGCGTCGTGGACGGTGCACGGCGGCATGGTCATCCACGGGCGCAGCGACGCGACGCTCAACCCGGGCGGGGTGCGGATCGGCACCGCCGAGATCTACCGGGTCGCCGATGCCGTGCCCGAGGTGCTGGAGTCGCTCGCGTTCGGCCAGCAGTGGGACGGCGACGTGCGGATCGTGCTCCTCGTCCGGTTGGGCGACGGCGCCACGCTCACCGAGGACCTGAAGGCGCAGATCCGTTCGCGCATCCGCCGCGAGTGCTCGCCCCGGCACGTGCCCGCGGTGATCGCTCAGGTCGACGACCTGCCGCGCACGCGCAGCAACAAGCTCGTGGAGCTCGCGGTAGCCGACGCGGTGCACGGGCGCCCCGTCCGGAACACGGACGCGCTCGCGAACCCGGAGGCGATCGACGCGATCGTGGCGCTCCCCGACTTGGCGCGCGAGTAGGCGTCAGTCGCTCGACTGCACGACGTTGCGCACGATCGGGTAGATCTGCGTGTCCCAGCGCCGGCCGCTGAACACGCCGTAGTGGCCCACGCCCGGCTGCAGGTGGTGCCGCTTGCGCGAGGTGCCGATTCCCGTGCACAGGTCGTGGGCGGCGAGGGTCTGGCCCACCGAACAGATGTCGTCGCGCTCACCTTCGACGGTGAGGAGCGTCATCCGGCGGATGGCCGCGGGTTCGACCCGCTGGCCGCGGTACTCGAGCACGCCGCGCGCGAGTTGATGCTCCTGGAACACCTTCTGCACCGTCTCGAGGTAGAACTCCGCAGCCATGTCGAGCACGGCGAAGTACTCGTCGTAGAACGACTTCTTCGCCTCGGCGGCTGCGAGGTCCCCGTTGACCAGGTCCATGAAGAGCTCGTAGTGGGAGCGCACGTGACGCTCGAGGTTCATGTTCACGAACGCCGAGACCTGGAGGAAGCCGGGGTACACCCGTCGCCCGGCACCCGCGTGCGGCCGGGGAACGGTGGCGATGACGTTGCGCTCGAACCAGCCGATCGGACGGCTCACCGCGAGCTCGTTGACCGACGTGGGGTTGATGCGCGTGTCGATCGGCCCTGCCATCAGCGTCGCGCTGCGTGCCGGCGGCATCTTCCCTGCCTGCGCCATCACCGCAAGGGCGGCCAGCACGGGCACGCACGGCTGGCACACCGCGATCACGTGCACGCGTGGGCCGAGGGTGCCGAGCGCCCGGATGACGTCGTCGACGTAGTCGTCGAAGCCGAAGCTGCCCTCGTCGAGGGGAATGTCGCGAGCGTTGTGCCAGTCGGTCAGGTAGACGTCGAAGTCGGCGAGCAGGGTCCGCACCGTGTTGCGCAGGAGCGTCGCGAAGTGCCCCGAGAGCGGCGCGACCACCAGCACGCGTGGTCCCGGCGCCCGGGTGTCGTGGGCGAAGTGCAGCAACGACGAGAACGGCGTGGAGTACACGACTTCCTCGCGCGCGGTCTCGATGCCGAACGACGGACGTACGTGATGGAGGTGCGCGCGGGATACGAGCTCGCACGCGGCACCGAAGTAGCGGAACGCACGGATCTCGCGGCCGTCCGCCTGCAGGTCGCGCAATCGCTGCGCCGCGGCACCGGCCATCGCGCGGATCGGAGCGACGAATGCCGTCTGCGCTTGGTACGCGTCGTACAGCATGTGCCCTTCCCCCCACGACAAAGTTGGCGCATGATACGCACACGCGAGTGCCGAGGGAGTGCACATGGCTGACGCGATGCTGACGATCAACAGCAGGAACTACGGGGCCTGGTCGCTGCGCGGGTGGTTGCTCTGCAGGCTGGCCGGACTCGACGTCGAGGTCAATGTCCTGCCGAGCGACGACCCGTCGAGCCGCGCCGAGCTCATGCTGCTGGCCCCGTCCTTCCTGGTGCCGCGCCTCACGCACGGCAACGTCGTGATCTGGGACACGCTCGCGATCGCGGAGTACCTCAACGAGTACAACCCCGAGGCACGACTCCTCCCGGCCGACCGGGCTGCACGCGCGCGCTGCCGGTCGATCTCGGGCGAGATGCACTCCGGCTTCGTCAACCTCCGGTCGTCGCTCCCGATGAACCTCAGAGCCCGCCACCCCGACTTTCCGTTGTGGGCGGGCGCCAGGGCCGACGTCGACCGGGTCACGGCCATCTGGGAGGAGTGCCTCGCGAGCTCCGACGGCCCCTACCTGTTCGGGTCCACACCCACCGTGGCGGACGCGATGTACGCGCCGGTGTGCACGCGCTTCCTCACCTACGACGTGAAGCTCGACACCCGGTGCGGGGACTACCGCGACACGATCCTGCACTTGCCGGCCATGCGCGAGTGGATCGCGCTGGCAGAGTCGGAGCCGGACGAGATCGAGGAGCTCGACGTCGAGTTCTAATGACTCGCGACCCGGTCGGCCAGCACCGCGGCGGCGGCGTTGCGACCGTTCACACCCATCACGGACCCGCCCGGGTGCGTGGCCGCTCCGCAGAGGTAGAGACCGGGCACTGGAGTTCGCGGCGCGAACCGCCGCTCCCACATCTGGTCGGGCAGGCACTCTCCCTGAAAGATGTGTCCACCGGTGAGGCCGATCCGGGCCTCCACGTCGGGTGGGCCGAGCACCTGCCGGTGGACGATGCAGTCGGCCACGTCGGGTGCGAAGCCCGCAATCGCCGCGAGCGTGGCCTCGGCGATGTCGTCGCGGCGCTCGTCCCAGGTGCCCGCGGCGAGCCCGTAGGGGACGAACTGGGCGAACACACTCATCGTGTGAGTGCCGGACGGCGCCACCGACGGGTCGTACGCGGTCTGGAAGTAGAGCTCGCACCACTCGGGCGCGGGCTCCCCTCGGCGGGCGGCCTCGTATGCCGCCTGCGTCTGGTCGATGCTGCGCGCGATCTCGACCTCCGCGCGGAACACCGTGGGATCACCGTCGGCAGCCGGGAACGTCGGCAGTCGTGAGAGCGCACAATTCAGCTTGATCACCGGGCTGGTGATGCGCCAGCGGTCGACTGCCGACGCGAAGCTCGGCTCGCTCCCGCCGCCCGCGTCGAGCAACGCAAGCGTGCGGACCGGGTCGGCGTTGCTCACGACGACGTCGGCGCCGATGACCGTACCGTCGTCGAGTTGCACACCTTCCCCCGGTGTGATCGCCGCGACCCCGACACCCTCGGAAATCACCGCTCCCGCGTCGCGAGCGGCGTCGGCGAGCAGCAACGACACCCGGCCGATCCCTCCCTCCACGAACGACCAGCCCCCGATCAGGCCGAGGCTGTGGTGGGCGTGGATCCACGCGGTCCCTGGATCGCGGGGTCCGGCGAACGTGCCGATCACGCCCTGTCCGTGCAGGGCGGTTCGTAGGCGTTCGTCGCGCACGTGACGCTCGACGACGTCGGCGATCGACGCGTCGCGCACCACTTCGAGCGCCTCGGCGTCGTCGACGAAGAGCTCTTCGATCTCGGCGCGGTCGGGGGAGTCTCCGAGCCAGACATCGCCGCGGGGACCATTTCGCAGACGATGTCGGATGCGTGCGAACAATGCGTCGTACGCGAGGAAACCCTCTACGTCGCCCGGTGCGAGCGCTTCCACGGCACGCGCCGTCTTCGACTGGTCGCGCCACTGGACGAGCGCGGTGCCGTCCTCGAACGGCGTCCACTGCGTGGGGTCGACGGGGAACGTGCGGTAGCCGCGGCGGGCCAGGTCGAGCTCGGCGATGACGAGCGGGTGCAGCAGCCCCACGAGGTAGGCGCACGGGCTCATCACGAAGCGCTGATCGGGGAACGGCCGCTCCAACGTGCACGCGCCACCGATCTGGTCGCGTCGTTCGAGCACCAGTACCGAGAGATCCCCGCGCGCGAGGTACGCCGCACAGGTGAGCCCGTTGTGGCCGCCCCCCACCACCACCACGTCCCACGTTCTGTGGGTGAGCTCAGACGTAGCCGGCGGGCCTGTGCTTGGGTGCGGTCTCTCGGAGGAGGCCGCTGCCGTTGTCGCGGCGCTCGTAGAGCTCGGCGAGCGTGGGCTCATCGGTGACGGAGTCGTCGCCGAGCCACGCACACGCTTCGGCGCTGTTGAACCGTTCGAACTCGATGAGACACAGGCACCGGCCGGGTCGCACCACTGCCGGATGCAGCCGCGCGATCTCTTCGTTGGTGGTGAGCAGCACGAGCGTGTTGAGCCCCTGGCCGAGCATGCCGTCGGCAACGTTGAGGAGGCGGCCGAGTGAAGCGCCGGCGCGCCGGCGCGCGTCGCTCCGCACGTACTCGTCGGCGTCCTCGGCGATCACGAGCTTCCACCGGTCGCTCGGGACCATCCCTGCGCCACCGGGCCCCATCCCCGGCATGCCACGCACTCCCGGGCGCATCTCCCGACGATCCGACGAGAGCAGCACGTCGAGCATGTAGTTGGCCTCGTTGAAGAAGCGTTCGGGATCGGTGACGTACTGCGGGTCGCACCACCCGCGCCACTCACGAATGAGCGAACGGATGGCGGTGGTCTTGCCGGTGCCGGGCTCCCCGTGCCACAGCAGGAGCTTCCCTCCGCCGGTCGGCGCCTCGAGCTTCATGAGCTCGTCGAGCCGGGCGCCCGCGTTGCCGGAATAGTTCGGCCTGATCTCGGCCCAGCTCGGCGTATCGAGCGCGCGCGTGGTCTCGTGCGCGCCGTGATCGCCCCACCGCCAGAACGCCACCTGCACCGCGTCGCTCAGGTCCGGTTCCGGGCTTCGCTCGCGCACGATGGCCCGAGCTTCTTCGACGAGCTCACGAGTAGGCGCGGTGATCGTGACGCGCGCTCCCCCCGAGTACGTCTCGACGAACAGCGTCACCTCACGCCAGCGCGCCGCCGCGCTCACCGACCAACTGGTCTCGACCCACCGATCGATCTCGGCGCCGTCGGGAAGGATGTCGAGCGGCGCGACCTCGGCGTCGATGCGGAACTTCGCCATCCACGGCTCGTCGCCGCGCACGAACGGTGAGAGAGCGAGCATGGCCACGATCTCGGATTCGTGGGCGGCGCGGTCGATCAGGAACCGCTCATGGAGCGATCGTTCCCCGAGCGAATCGGCGAGCACCGGCTCCGGCATCTCGACGTTGTCCACGTGGCCCGCCCCTCTGTCAGCGCCGTGAAACGTTCAGGCTACGCGACATCAGGAGCGAACGGCCGCGAGCCGGGTATCCCGGCTCGCAGTGAGCGACCCATCATCAGGAGCGAGTGAGCGTCCGCGGCGCAGGTACCCTGCGCCGCAGCGAACGAGCCAATAGTCAGGTCAGGGGCGGATCAGAGACTCGATGTCGAACGCGGCCGGTTCGCCCCCCTCCATCCACGCGAGCCGGTTCTCCACGTACCGCGCGCGCCGCGCGTTCGTGGGGAAGCACGAAGAAGCGATTCTCCCGGATCGCCGCGAATACCGCATCGGCCGCGATGGCCGGCGGGATCCCGAAGGAGGTCACGGTGCGCTGGATCTCGTCGGCCTCGGCGTTCGTCTCGACCGCGGCGCGCACGGCGTCGGGCATGTTGCGGTGCGATTCGAAGATGCGGGTCTGGACGAATCCGGGGCAGAGCACCGAAACACCGACGTGTGACTGGCGCGTCATGAGGTCGTGGTGAAGCGATTCGCTCAGGCCCACCACCGCGAACTTGCTCGTGCAGTACACGCCGAGACCGGCGGCACCGCCGAGACCGGCGATCGACGCCGTGTTCACGACGTGCCCGTCGTCCTGCTCCAGCAGGAGCGGGAGAAAGACGTTGCAACCATGGATCACTCCCCACAAGTTCACGCCGAGCACCCACCGCCACATCTCGATCGGCGAGTCGATCACCGAACCGCCCGCGACGCCTGCGTTGTTGCACACCACGTGCACCGCGCCGAATGCCTCGAGCGCGCGATCGCGCAGCACCTGCACGTCTTCGATCTGCGCCACATCGGTACGGACACCGATCGCATCGGCGCCGGCCGCCTTCAGCTCGTCGACCGCGGCGCGAGCTCGGGCTCCTCGATGTCGCCGACCACGACTTTCATGCCCTCGGCTGCGAATCGGTCGGCGAACGCCCGGCCCATGCCGCTCGCCCCTCCGGTGATCACTGCGACCTTGCCCCGGAACTCCTGCATCGCCGCAGACTAGGGGTCCATCAGTCGCAGGGGTCGTCGTTCACGATCACGTAGTCGGTCGCGCTCGACGGGCCGCCGCCGACGAGCTCGATCGAGTGCAGATCTGATGTGTCGGTGATATAGCCGTCGTCCGCCAGCGTCTGCTCGTCGGTGTAGTGGCCGTTGCGGACGAAATACCCCTCCTCGGCGGCTCGGAGGACGCTCCGATCGAGTGAGCACTCGGCGCTGGTCGCGGTGGGTCCGACGATGACGGCGACCGCGATGACCCCGATGAGCGAGGCAAGCCCGATGTAGCCGAGTACCAAGCCGGCGATGGCCATGCCCCTCCCGCCGAGTGTTCCCATCGATCGCTTGATCTGGCTCAGCGCGATGTGGCCGAAGATCACCGCGAGGACGGAGCCGAGCCAGAAGATCCACAGGATGCCGAGCACCATCGAGGCGATCGCAAGACCGCTCGTGCGCGTCGGCGCGTAGCCCCCGTACGGCGGACCCTGAACCGGATACGGCGGCGCGTACGGCTGCGGCTGCGGTTGCGCCGGGTACGGGGGCGGCGCCGGGTACGGGGGTGGCGGCGGGAGCGAGGGTGCCGGCGGGAGCGGTGCGGCCGGCGGACCGGTAGACCCGGTGAGCGGCGGAGTGAGCGGTTCGGGCACGTTCGGGGCGCCGTAGGGCCTCGGCGGTCGACCATCCGGGCGCGTGTCGTCGGGATCGTGCGCTCCTCCTCCGTTGGTCATGCACCACCTTCCCACACGCCGATCGTGCTGAGCACTCCCTCAGCCCAACAACACGTCGATGAGCTCACCCTGGAGCTGTGTGAGCCAGTAGTAGATCGCGTACCCGCCGCGCCTCCGGCGCGTCGGGATCGATGTCGGGCTCGTCTTCGGTGACTCCGAGGCGCGTGCCGAGCACCAACCGCGTGTCGTTGAGCACACCGAGCCACGCCTGCACGTCGTCGGGTGTCAACGCGATCTCGCGCCAATCCTTGTTCTCCGTCACTCGCGCGAGCGAGCTCGTGACCAGCTCCAGCGCGTCGAGACGCTGACGGAGCAGGTCGGGATGCACCATCGCGCGCCACTCCTCGGCTTCCTCCTCCGAGGGATCGAGGTGTGCTTGCGGGAAGAGTCGTTGCGCGGCCGCGTCCTGCTCTGGTGCCGCGAACACGGCGCGCAGTTCGTCGGGCAGTCCACCGAGCAGTGCCAGCTCCTCGGGCGCGAGCGACACGATGAGCGTGTCGCCGGGTCCTTTCCGGAACCGGCGCCAGCGTGGGCTCACGCGTCGTGTTCCATCGTGGCCCAGAGCCCGTGCGCGTGGAGTCGGGCGACGTCGCCCTCGCACTTCTCGCGCGTGCCGTCGGACACGACCGCTCGCCCCTCCTCGTGCACCTGACGCATGAGCTTCGTGGCCTTCGCCTTGGAGTACCCGAAGAGCTTCTGGAACACGTACACGACGTACGACATGAGGTTCACCGGGTCGTTCCAGACGATGACGATCCACGGGCGGTCGGTCGTGGTCTCCTCGCCGATCTCGGGATCACGGATCTCGACCGGTGCGGTGGTCATGGCCGTCACGCAGAAGCAGGAGGGTCCGCGCGGCAGCTCCTCGGCGATCCGGCTGAGCAAGCCGTTGACGAAGCGGCCGGAGTCCTTCGTGGAGTACTGCTTCGCGAGCTCGACGGCCTCGCTGATCACGACCGCGGTGGGCATCTCCGGCTCCCATCCGAGCTCGTACGCGCCGAGCCGCAGCACCGCGCGGTCGACTGCGGGCATCCGCTCGAGCGCCCAGTGCTCCGAGAACTTGCGCAACAGCGCGTCGATGTCGGCGTGGTGCTCCTCGACGCCGCGCACGAGCTGCGCGGCGTACTCGTCGGGTGCCGCCGGCTGCTGGTCGAGCAGCTCGTCGACCGTGAGCTCGCGCACCTCGAGCTCGTAACAGAGGCCGAGGGCCCGCTCCCGTGCCTCGCGGCGGCTGCCGGTGACGGCCATCAGGCCCGCGCCAGGTACTCCCCGGTGCGGGTGTCGACCTTGATCCGCTCGCCCGGCTCGACGAACAGCGGCACCTGCACGACGAGTCCGGTCTCGAGCGTCGCGGGCTTGCGGGCACCCGAAACGCGGTCGCCCTGCACGCCGGGCTCGGTCTCGGTGACGGTCAGCTCGACGGCAGCGGGGAGCTCGACGCCGACGACCCGCCCCGAGTACATCTGCAGGACGGCGGTGTCGCCTTCCTTCAGGTACTCGACGGAGCTCCCGAGGTCGGCGCGCTCGACGTGGAGCTGGTCGTAGGTCTCGTTGTCCATGAAGACGAGGCGCGTTGCCCTCGCGGTAGAGGTACTGCATCTCGCGCTTGTCGATGACCGCGAGCGGGACCTTCTCGTCGGCACGGAACGTGCGGTCGAGCACCGCGCCGCCGGCGACCTTCTTGAGCTTGGTGCGCACGAACGCGCCACCCTTGCCCGGCTTGACGTGCTGGAACTCGACGACCGTGACCAGCCCCTCCTGCGGGAGGTCGAGGGCCATGCCGTTCTTCAGGTCGTTGGTCGAGATGCTCACAGGACGAGTTCCTTCGGGAATTCGGTGAGGGGGTCGGAGCCGGTGGGCGGTGACGACGACGGTGTCCTCGATGCGCACGCCGCCGACGCCGGGGAGGTACACGCCGGGCTCGACGGTGACGACGGAGCCGGGTTCCAAGGTATCACGGGCACTCGCGGCCACCCGGGGCGCCTCGTGGATCTCGAGGCCGACGCCGTGACCGGTGCCGTGCACGAACGCGTCGGCCCACCCGGCGTCGGCGATCACGTCGCGGCACGCCCGGTCGACGTCGGCGCAGTCGGCGCCCGCGCGCACCGCTTCGCGTCCGGCCCACTGGCTCTCGCGCACGACGTCCCAGACACGGCGCGCGTCGGGACCGGGATCGCCGACGCTGACCGTGCGCGTCATGTCGGAGCAGTAGCCGTCGACGATGCACCCGAAGTCGATCACGACGAGCTCGCCGCGTTCGACGCGCCGCGTGCTCGGGCGTGCGTGCGGCTTGGCCGCGTTGGGGCCCGACGCGACGATCGGGTCGAAGCTGTTGCCGCTCGCGCCGCGGTCGGCGCATCTCGACCTCGAGATCGAGCGCGAACTCGCGCTCGGTGGGGCCGTCGGCAGCCGCGGGCAGCAGCGCGGCGAGCGCGTCGTCGGCGATCGCGCACGCGGCGCGGATGCGCGCGACCTCGCCCGGCTCCTTCACCCGGCGCAGACGTCTCGACGAGGCCCTCGGTGGCCACGAGCTCGTGCCCGCGAAGCGTCTCGGCGAAGTCCTCGCTGCTGCGCCCACGTGACCGCGTGCGCCTCGAGCCCGACGCGAGCACCCGGGATCGAGCGCCCGCGCCAGCGACGTCGCGCTGCGCGGCGACCGTGGCGCCGATCTCGATGTCGGGCGTCGACGCCCGCCGCGCCGAGCTGCTCCCCCGACTGCGTGCGGTACCGACCGTCGGTGGTGAACACGAGCGCGTCGTCGGTGACGAGCAGCATCGCGGCGCTGCCGGTGAAGCTCGTGAGGTAGCGGACGTTCGGGAGGTGGGTGACGAGGAGCGCGTCGATGCCGGCGTCGGCGAACGGCGCGCGCAGACGTCGCGGCCGCGACCGGCGACGTCCATCGCGGGCAGCGCGTCGAGGGTGACGGTCATGACGCGGCTCCCAGCTTGGCGATCGCGGCCTCGACCGCGAGGCGGTATCCGCGCGGCCGAAGCCCGGCGATGGTGCCGGTGACGTAGGGCGAGATCACCGAGTGGTGGCGCCACTGCTCGCGCGCCGCGGGTTCGACACGTGCAGCTCGACCTTCACGCCCTTCGAACGTCGGGAGCGCGTCGGCGATCGCGTACGAGTAGTGGCCGAACGCACCGGGGTTGATCACGATCGCCGCGCAGCGGCCCCGGGCGCCGTGGATCGCGTCGATGAGCGCGCCCTCGTGGTTCGACTGCACGTGCTCGAGCTCGTGGCCGTGCGTCGGCCGCGGCCGTCGCGCGCGTCGCCGACGAGGTCGTCGAGCGTGTCGGTGCCGTAGATCTCCGGGTCGCGCTGGCCGAACAGGTTCAGGTTCGGCCCCGAGAGCAGCAGGATCGCCGGCATGTCGCGTCAGCCTTCCACGCCGACGGCCGCGAACGCGACGTCGAGCGCGCGCGGGTCGGGGTCGTCCACGGTTTCGAGACCATCGGCGCCGGGGAGCACGAACGTGAGCCCACCGATCGACTTCTTGTCGCGGCGCATCACGTCGAGCAGCTCGGCGGCGCTGACGCCGCCGGGCACCGACTCGGGAGGTCGAGCGACTCGACCGACGCGCGGTGCCGGTCGACGGCCTCGGCGTCGATCCGCTCGAGCGCGCCGGCGAGCGCGCCCGCGAACACGAGACCGACCGCGACCGCCTCGCCGTGCAGCAGCTCGTAGCCGCCGCGCGTCTCGAGCGCGTGCGCGAGGGTGTGGCCGTAGTTGAGCGACGGCGCGGAGCCCGGTGCGCTCCTCGGGGTCGGCCGCGACGACGCGCGCCTTGATCGCCGACGCAGGCGGCGACGAGCTCGGTGAGCACGTCGGGGTCGCGCGCGATCACCGCGTCGGCGTCGGTCGCGCACGATCGCGGCGACGCGCTCGCCCCGGGCATGAGCGCGTACTTCGCGACCTCGCCGAGCCCGGCGCGGTACTCGCGCGGTGGAAGCGTCGCGAGGGTCGACACGTCGGCGAGCACCGCGATCGGCTGGTGGAACGCGCCGACGAGGTTCTTGCCCTCGGGGAGGTTCACCGCGGTCTTGCCGCCGATCGCGGCGTCGACCTGCGCGAGCAACGTGGTGGGGGCCTGCACGACGGCGACGCCGCGGTGGTAGACCGCGGCCGCGAATCCGGCGGTGTCGCCGACCACGCCGCCGCCGAGCGCGACGATCGCGTCGCCGCGGAGCAGCCCCCAGCCCGCGAGCTGCGAGCACAGCTCGTCGACGGTCGCGAGCGTCTTCGCCTCCTCGCCGTCGCCGATGAGGAACACGTCGGTCTCGGCACCCGTGCCGTGCAGCGCCGTGGTGAGCGCGGGGGCGTGGAAGTCGGCGACGCCCGCCTGGCTGACGACCGCGACCTTCCGGCGGCCGCCGACCGAGCCCGCGATCTCGGCGAGCGCGCCGTCGCCGACGACGACGTCGTAGGGCGCGTCGGGGAGCGCGACGGTCACCCGCTCCACACGATGGTCGCTCCTGCTCGCCGGATACCGCTCACTGCTCGTCCTCGGAGCTCCTCGATCACCGCGGCCGCGACCTCGTCGACGGTGCGGCCATCGGTGTCGACCGATGCGTCGTGCCGCGTGCCTCGTAGGCGGGCGCGCGCACGCATCGCGAAGCCGCTCGAGGTCGTGCCGCGGACTCGCGCGCCACGGAGCAGCGGTCGGTCGTCGCCGTCGCCGACCGCGTCGCCGAGCACGGTCGGCGCAGCCCGCAGCCACACGACGAGCCCGGTCGTGCGGAGTCGCGCGGCGGTTCTCGGGATCGAGCACCGCTCCCCCGCCGCACGCGATCACGAGCGGCTCCGGCGACGCGGCACGCGTCGGCGACCGCCTCGCGCTCGAGCTCGCGGAACTCCGCTTCGCCGTGCGTCGCGAAGATCTCGGCGACGCGTCATGCCTGCGCAGTCGCCTCGACGAGGTCGTCGGTGTCGACGAACGGCCGGCCGAGGAGCTCGGCGCAGCGCCGTCCCACCGTCGTCTTGCCCGCGCCCATGAGCCCGACGAGCACGAGATGCGCCGCATCAGTGCAGCGAAGCGGTGTACGCCTCGTGGTTGCGGATGAGCTCGGTCATCGAATCGCCACCGAACTTGCGGGTGGCCTCGGACGCGAGCACGAGCGCGACCATCGTCTCGGCGACGACGCCGGCGGCGGGCACCGCGGTGACGTCGGTGCGCTCCTTGAACGACACCGTCTCTTCCTTCGTCTCGACGTCGACGGTGCGGAGCACCGGGCGGTTCAGCGTGGACAGCGGCTTCATCGCCACGCGCGCCACCAGCAGGCCACCGGTGGTCATGCCGCCCTCGGTGCCACCGGCCCGCGTGGACGCGCGGCACGTACTCGGCCGCGTCGGCGTCCCACAGGATCTCGTCGTGCGCCTCGCTACCCCGCTTCCCGGCGACCTCGAAGCCGTCGCCGATCTCGACACCCTTCATCGCCTGGATGCTCATCAGCGCCTGCGCGAGCAGCCCGTCGATCTTGCGATCCCAGTGCACGTGCGACCCGAGACCGGGCGGCACGCCGTAGCCGAGCACCTCGACGATCCCGCCGAGGGAGTCGCCGACCTTGGCCGCGGCCTCGACCTCGGCGATCATCGCAGCGGCGACCTCGGGATCGAAGCAGCGCACCGGGGACTCGTCGACCTTCGGCAGGTCGTCGGGGGTCGGACGCTGGTCGGTACTCGCGCGCGCCGCACCCATCTGGATGACGTGGCTGATGACCTGCGTACCCAGTTCGGCGAGCAGCAGCTTGGCAAGCGTGCCGGCAGCGACGCGTGCGGCCGTCTCGCGCGCGCTCGCGCGTTCCAGGACGTTGCGGGCGTCGTCGAATCCGTACTTCTGCATCCCGACGAGATCGGCGTGGCCGGGCCGCGGCGTGTGCAAGGGCTTCTCGGTGACGCCGGGAGCAGGCGACATCTCCTCCTGCCACTTCGGCCACTCGGTGTTGTGGATGACGATCGAGACCGGCGAGCCGAGCGTGAGCCCGTGGCGGATGCCGCCGAGGATCTCGACGTCGTCGCGCTCGAAGCGCATCCGCGGCCCGCGGCCGAAGCCGAGCCGGCGTCGCGCCAGCTCGTCCTGGAGCTGTTCGTCGGTGACGGAGAGACCGGCCGGGAGCCCTTCGACCACCACCGTGAGGGCGGGGCCGTGCGACTCGCCGGCGGTCAAGTAGCGCAACACGAGGTCAGGTTACCGGGGTCGATCTTGCCGCTCCCGACTCATTGCCCCATGGGTTTCGCCGACGAGAGTTCAGCCGCCGCGGTACCAGGTGATGACGGCGTCGCCGACGAGGATCGCGGTGAGCGCACCGGCCGCGAGGAACGGCCCGAACGGGAGCGCCTGGTTGCGCTGACGGACGCGGGTGGCGATCAACACGATGCCGATGACCGCGCCGTAGAGGAAGCCGAGGAAGAGGCCGAGCAGCACCTCTCCCCAACCGAGCCAGCCGAGCGACAGACCGAGGACGAACGCGAGCTTCACGTCGCCGAAGCCCATGCTCCGCGGTGAGATCATGTGCAGGACGAAGAAGATCGCGAACGCGATCAGACCGGCAACGAGCCCGCGCACGAGTGCGTCGAGGTCGTCGTCGCCGAGCGACGCGATCGCGAGGAGCACGATCATCACGATCGCGAGCGGGTACACGATCCGGTTGGGCAGGATGTAGTGCTCGAGGTCGATCGCGGACAGCGCGACGAGCGCCGCCGCGAGCACGAGATAGGCGGGCAGCGCCCACGAGTCCTCGAACCGCGCGGCGAGCGCGCCGAACAGTGCCCCGCACACGATCGAGACCGTCACCTGGCGCGCGGTCGACGACGATGCGAGAGCGCTCTCGTCCTCGACAGGACCAGTGACCGGCTGGCGGCGGGGTACGCGCGTGATGACGGGATCGAGCAGCCAACCCACCGCGAGCCCGACCGCGGAGAGCGCGGCGACGAGCGTGGCGGTCATGGCCCCGGTTCCGCGCGCGGCGGCGCGCATCGCGTCGATCGGCGCATCGACACCGGTCCAGAGCTCGAACGCGAGCGCGGCCTGGTGGACGAGCATGCCGAGGCCGTTCGTGCACCGCACGCCGCGGGCCCGGGCGGCGGCAAGAAATGGCGTCTCCATAGGGTGGTACACGGTGTCGACCACGAACTGTCCGGGGTTGAGGCGGTTCGCGTCGATCGGGCCGTCCTCCCCCTGCATTCCGAGCGGTGTGGCGTTCACGACGAGGTCGAACGCGCCCGGGTCGCAGGCCGACAGGAGCACCGTTTCGGCACCGGCGGTGAGACCGGCCGCCGACTCGGCGGCGTCCATCCGGCGTGCGGCGACCGTCACCCGCGCGCCGGCAGCGCCGAGCGCGAGCGTGATCGCGCGCGCGGCGCCGCCCGCTCCGAGCACCAACGCCGAGCAGGCACCCGGGTCGACGCCCTCGTCGCGCACGGCGCGCAGGAAGCCCTCGCCGTCGGTCGAAGCTCCCAACAGGCGACCGCGTTCGGTGAGAACGACGGTGTTCACCACGCCGAGCGCGGTTGCTTCCCGCGTGAGCTCGTCGCAGGCCCACGCGGCGTCCTGCTTGTGCGGCATCGTGACACTCATTCCACCGAGGCCGAGGTTGTGCACCGCCTTCACCGCGGCACGGCCCGAGCCTTCGGGCACCTCGAACGCGACGAACACCCAGTCCAGGCCGGCGGCCGCGAACGCGGCATTGTGGATCGCGGGCGATCGCGAATGGCGGATCGGGTCCCCGATCACGGCGGCGAGGCGGCGTCGCGCCGGTGACCTTCATTCGCCACTCACCCCGTACTGATCGATGTTGCGCTGATGCTCTTGCAGGGTGGCGGCGAAGCGCGTCACACCGTCCTTGCCGGTGACGTAATAGAGGTACCCCACTGCCGCGGGGTGCAGCGCGGCGCGTAGCGCGGGATCGGTGACCGTCATGATCGGCGTGGGCGGCAGGCCCGTCACCTTGTAGGTGTTGTACGGCGAATTGAGCTCCTTGTCGGCGTTGTTCGGCAACGGCGGGCAACCACCCTTCGCAGAACAGAGCGTGGCGTCGATCTGGAGCTGCATGCCCCGCCCGAGCCGGTTCGCGATCACCGCGGAGACCAGTGGCACGTCGTCGGTCGCGCCGGCTTCGGCCTGGATCAGTGACGCGATCTTCACCGTGTCGTACGCCGTGACGCCGGTTGGCACGAGACCGGCCTTGGTGGCGTGGTCGTCGAAGGCCGACACGATCGTGTGGAGGATCTCCGCATCGGTCTCGTGCTCGCCGATGAAATAGGTGTCGGGCCACGTGAGTCCCTCGAGCGAGGTGACGGCCGTGGGCTGGAACTCCGAGCGCACCACTCCGGACGCCGCGGTCTCGGAGGAACGCGTCACCGGTGTGGCCGGGAAGTCGCCCCACGCGGTCGGCGATCTGGCCGAGGGTGAGCCCCGGTGGCAACGCCAGGGTCAGGTGCGACGCCGCACCGGGTCCGCGTCGCAGCGCGGCGGCCGCCTCGCGCACGCCGAGATGCTCGTGGAGCCGGTAGGTGCCGGCCTGGAAGTGGGTGCCCGACGCCTTTGCCCAGATCTGGAACGCCAGCGACGAGCCGATCACACCTCGGGCCTGGAGCGCGTCGCCCGCCTCCTTCGCGCCCCAGCCGGGCCGGATCTCCACGGTGACCGCGGGGCCGGAGCCGCCGGGCGGGCTCAGCTCCCACACGAACCACGCGCCGACGAGCACGAACGGCAGCACGAGCGCCGCGATGATCCCGAGCACGAGGAAGCTGCGACGCCGTCGTCGAGCGCGCGCGTCGCGCCGGGTGACGGCGTGGTCGAGAGCCGAGAGATCCGTTTCGGGTTCGGTTTCGATGCTCAACCGTGCGCCTCGAGCCACCCCTGGAGAATGACGGTGGCGGCGGCTGCGTCGACCATCCTGCGCCGCTTGCCCTTCCGCACCTCGGCCTCTTCGAGACTGTGCTCGGCGATCACCGTCGAGAAGCGCTCATCGTAGGTGTCGACGGTCACGCGGTCGGGGCGCGCGAGCCACTTCAGCTTGCCCACCTCCTCCAGCACCGCGCGGGCGGCAGGTCCCTGCCTGCCGTCGAGGCTCAGCGGGAGGCCGACGACGATGCGCTTGGCGCCGATCTCGCGCGCCGCAGCGAGGATCGCCCGGTGATCGTCGCTCACGTCTTCGCTGCGCTCGAGGACGGCGAGCGGGCTGGCCAGCGTGTTGGAGGGATCGGTGGCGGCGAGCCCGATGCGCCGGCTGCCGAGGTCGACGCCGAGGACCCGGCTCACGGACCGCTGCTCAGGCGCGCGGCGCCGCCCGCGGCCTCGCCGAGGAGCGCGAGCGCGTCGTCGATCGCCTCGACCTTCGGGCCCCCGCCCTGTACGAGCTCGGGACTCTTGGCGGTCCCTCCGCCGAGCGCCCTCGCCGGTTCACGCGCGAGGTCGGCAGCCGACACACCGCGGTCGACCAGGTCCTTGGTGACGGCCACCGCGAGCCCTGCTTTCGTGCCGTCGGGCGCGAGACCCACGAGCGCGACGATCCCATGGCCGAGCACGTCCCGAGTCGCGATCCGCGAGCTGACGGAGATCGTCGACGGTCATGCCGTCGCGTCGCGCCGCGACGACGCCGTCGACCGCGTTGGCCGCCAGGGTGGCGGCTTCGGCGCCCGCGTGCTTCGACCGAAGGGCTCCGAGCTCGTCCTCGAGCTCCTTGACCTGCCCGATGAGCCGGGCCACGCGCTCGGGGAGCTCCGCGGGGTTGACCTTCAGCGAATCGGCCAGCTGGCGGAGGTGCACCTCGTCGTCGTGGATACGGGCGAGCGCGACGTCGCCGGTCACGGCGAAGATGCGCCGGAGGTTGGCGCCGATGGAGCCCTCGCTCGTGATCTTGATCGGTCCGATGAAACCGAGGGCGTGCACGTGCGTGCCGCCGCACAGCTCGATCGAATGCTCCCCCGCCTCGAGCACGCGCACGAGGTCGCCGTACTTCTCCCCGAAGAACGCGATGGCCCCGAGGCTCTCGGCGTGGTCCTTGGTGGTCTCGTAGTGGCGGACGGGCGCGTCCCCGATGACTTCGGCGTTCGCGAGCGCCTCGACCCTGTCGAGCTGCTCGCGGGTGAGCGCCTCGTGATGGCTGAAGTCGAAACGGAGATACTCGGGCGAGACGAGTGAACCGGCCTGTTTCACGTGCGGGCCGAGTACTTCGCGCAGCGCCCAGTGCAGCACGTGCGTCGCGGTGTGGTTGCGGCGGATCCGGTCGCGCCGTTCGCCGTCGATGCGCGCGGCGACCTCGTCGCCCTCCGACAGCGTGGCCCCCTCCACGATGGCGCGGTGCAGGACGAGCCCGGGAAGCCCGTATTGCGTGTCGTCGACGCGCACTCTCGCGCCGGCCGGCGCTTCGAGAACCCCGGTGTCTCCCACCTGACCGCCGGACTCCGCGTAGAACGGCGTGCGATCGACGACGACGTCGACGCGCGTGCCCTCACCCGCTTGCGCGACTCGCTCACCGCCGGCAATCAGCGCGCGCACCTTCGCGCCGGTGGTCTGGTACTCCTGCCGACCGGTGAACTCGGTGGGGCCGAGCTCGTCGAGCAGCTCCCGGTAGAGCTCGAGCGGTGCGCCCTCGCCCTTCCCTCCGGCAGCCGCGTGCGCCTCGCGCGCACGCGCGCGTTGCTCGTCCATCAAACCGACGAACGCCTCGACGTCGACGACGCGGTTACGCTCCGCGGCGATCTCGCGCGTCAGGTCGATCGGGAAGCCGAGCGTGTCGTGCAGGAAGAACGCGTCGGAACCGGTGACGTCGCCTTCCGCGAGGATGCCGTCGAGGAGATCGAGGCCGCGCGCGAGTGTCTGGCGGAACCGTTCCTCCTCTCGCTGCACGACGGAGCGCACCAGGTCGTGCTGCTTCACGAGCTCCGGGTACGCGTTCCCCATCGCCTCGACCGTCGCGTCGACGAGGGATGGGGTGACGGGCTGCTCGGAGCCGAGAAGATACGCATGGCGGACCGCGCGCCGGATGATGGCCCGCAGCACATAGCCGCGCGCCTCGTTGGACGGCACCACGCCGTCGGCGATCAGGAACGTCATCGTGCGCCCGTGGTCTGCCAGGATGCGCAGCCAGAGATCGCGCTCGTCGCCCGGAAACCCGCCGTACTGCGTGCCGGTTGCTCGCGCGGCCGCCTCGACCAACGGCAGGAGCAGGTCCGTCTCCCACGCCGACGCGACGCCTTGGAGGACGGTGAGATTCCGCTCGAGCCCCGCACCCGTGTCGATGCTCGGCTTCGGGAGCGGCACGAGCTCACCGTCGGGCTGGGCGTCGAACTGCATGAACACGAGGTTCCAGATCTCGAGGTAGCGGTCCTCCGTCTTGGCCGGCCCGCCGTCGGGTCCGAACTCCGGGCCCAGGTCGAAGAAGATCTCGGACGACGGGCCGCACGGGCCGGTGTCGCCCATGCGCCAGAAGTTGTCGTCGCTCAACCGCTGGACGCGCTCCGCGGGCAGGCCGACGACGTCGGTCCAGATCTGCTCGGCTTCGTCGTCGGTGGCGTGCACCGTGACCCAGATCCGCTTCGGATCGAGCTCGTACACCTGCGTGATGAGCTCCCACGCCCAAGGGATGACCTCGGCTTTGAAGTAGTCGCCGAAGCTGAAGTTGCCCAGCATCTCGAAGAAGCTGAAGTGACGGTTGGTGCGTCCGACGTTGTCGAGATCGCTGTCTTTGCCTCCGGCTCGGGCCACCTTCTGCACCGACGTGGCGCGCGTATAGGGCGGTACCTCGTCGCCCACGAAGTAGGGCTTGAACTGGACCATCCCCGCGATCGTGAGCATCACGGACGGGTCGTGCGGAATCAGGCTCGACGACGGCACCACCGTGTGCCCGCGCGCGGCGAAGAAGTCGGTGAACGCGGCACGGAGCTCGTCAGCCGTTCGGGGCGCCGCCACGGGACAAATCGTACCGTCCGCGCGCGAACCGCCCCGCCAGACTTCGAGGGCTCAGCCGAGTTGGCGCAGGGCGTCGTCGACCAGCTCGTGTCGGTCCATCGCCGCGCCGCGCTGCATCCACGCGAGCGCCGGGGGCTCGCCCTCGAGGGTGGCGACCCCCTCGGCTCGCTCCACGGTGAAGTCGGCGGTGCCCCGCTGCACGTGTTCGAGGTGACCGAGCACGACCGCGCCCGTCTCGGCGTGGCGGTGAAGAGAACGTCACCGTCCCGGACGGCGGTTGCGCCACGGCTCGCGACGCTACCGTCGGGTACGCATCAGCGACCCGGTGGTCGAGCGCGCAGCTCCGACTCGCGCTGGCGAGCCGCGACCCGCCCCTCGTCGACCGCCGACGCGAACTGATCGCGCAACGACGACAGGGAGTCGGTCATGCGGTTGGCGACCGCGCGCGGCTGGTAACGACCGACCCGCTTGCGCACCTGCCGCGCGGCTGCGACGGTGGTGCCGACGCCGAGGCCGAAGCCAACGGTGAGCCACGTTGCCCGCTTGAACATCAGCGCCGCCCGTTCCTCGGGCTCCCGTTCCCGCGCAGCTTCTGGACCGCGCGGCGCGTGCCCGTACCGGCGGCCATGGCCTTCACGACCGGGCTGGTGATCACACGATCGGCGAGGGCGGATGCGGCGTCCACCCGGCCGGTGACCCGCTCCGCACCGCTGACGAGCGCGTCGACGCGATCGAGCTCGTACTCCGCCTCCCGAACCGCCTCCCGCAGCTCGCGGAGCGCCGCGCCCGACTCACGGCGGAACTCCGACGCGGCGGTCCGCAGGTCGCGCGTGGTGCGGTCGAGACGCACGATCATCGCCACGAGCACGACGAGCAGCACGAGGCAGACCTGCGCGCCGACGACCGCCGCCCACTCGCTACCGCTCATCGATCGCCGCCATCTGTGTTCGCTCGCCCGGGGCGGCGGTCGACGTCGGCACCACGGCCCGTGGGCCGCCAGTACACGTCGTCTCGCTCGTCCGGTCGGTACTGCTGATCCACCCAGCCTCCCGGCTCGTCATGGGGGTACACGTACCCCTTGCCGTGCCCCAACTTCGCCGCGCCAGGGTAACTGGAGTCGCGGAGGTGGCGTGGGACCGCGCCCGCCGGCTCGTCGCGCACTTCGGCCTGCGCGGCCCACAGCGCGGTGGCTGCGGAGTTCGACTTCGGCGCGGTCGCGAGATAGACGACCGCATGAGCGAGGTTGAGCTGCGCCTCCGGCATGCCGACGAACTCCACCGCGCGCGCCGCCGCGTCGGCGACCACCAGCGCTTGGGGATCGGCCATGCCGACGTCTTCCGACGCGAGAATCACCATCCGCCGCGCGATCAACCGCGGATCTTCTCCCGCCTCCACCATCCGCGCGAGCCAGTAGAGGCCGGCGTCGACATCGGAGCCGCGGATGCTCTTGATGAACGCCGACAACACGTCGTAGTGCTCGTCGTCGCCGTAGCGGAGGGCACGCAACGCGAGCGCGGACTCCGCGTCGCCGAGATGGATCGTGTCGCGTCCCTCTTCCGCAACGAGCGCGCCGGCGACCTCGAGGGAGGTGAGCGCGTGCCGGGCGTCGCCCTCGGAGCGATCGACGAGATGGTCGAGCGCGTCGGCGTCGACGGTGAGGTGCTCGCTCCCGAGCCCGCGGTCGGCGTCGTCGAGCGCGCGCTGCAACAGCAGACGGAGATCGTCGGGCGAGAGCGGGTCGAGCCGGAACAGCGTCGAGCGGGACAGCAATGGACTCGTGAGCGAGAAGAACGGGTTCTCGGTGGTCGCGCCGATGAGCACCAAGAGTCCTTCTTCGACGTGGGGAAGCAGCGCGTCCTGCTGCGTGCGGTTGAAGCGGTGGACCTCGTCGAGGAAGAGGATGGTGCCACGGCCGTGCTCACCCAGGCGCGCCCGGGCGCGTTCGGCGACCTCGCGGACGTCCTTCACGCCGGCGGTGACGGCAGACAACGGCTCGAACGCCTTTTCGGTCGCGCCGGCGACGAGACGGGCGATCGTGGTCTTGCCGGTGCCCGGCGGTCCCCAGAGGATCACCGACGACAGCCGGTCGCCCTCGATGAGCACCCGCAGCGGCTTGCCCTGGCCGAGGAGGTGCTGCTGGCCGACGACGTCGTCGAGCGAACGCGGGCGAAGCCGAGCCGCGAGTGGTGCGCGCCCGTGTAATCGCTCGGCGACCGCGGCTGAGAAGAGGTCGTCGGACAAGGGACATATGGTACGACCACCGCGTGTTCCAAGTTCTCTTGCGTGATTTTGTGATGCGCATGTCAACCTTCGAGGGTGCTGGGGCGTACTCTCCCTGTGGGCGTGGCTACGGAGGCTGCATCAACGGTGGTCGGCCGGGGCGAGGAGCAGGGCGCGACACGCGTCCCGGTCACGATCGATCTCGCCTTCGAAGAATCCTTCGAGGCCCTGTACGCACGCGCGTACGGTACGGCGTTCCAACTGCTCGGCCGCCGCAGCGAAGCCGAAGACGTCGCCCAGGAGACCCTGGCGCGTGCGTTCGTGCACTGGCGGAAGATCCGCGACTACCCCGAGGCGTGGGTGGTTCGGGTGGCCGGCAACCTCGCGATCGATTCGTGGCGTCGGACCCGCCGCCTCCGGCACGAGGCCGCTCCCGACTCGCCCACTCCCGAGCCCGACGCAGCCCGGGTGGACCTCCACCGGGCACTCCGCACGCTGTCGCGACGGCAACGCGAGGTGCTCGTGCTGCGGTTCCTCGCCGACTTGCCCGAGGCGGATGTGGCACAGGCGCTCGGATGCTCAGTGGGATCAGTGAAAGCCCATGCGAGCCGGGGGCTCACCATGTTGCGCACGACGATGGGCGCTTCCCCGGAGGTGGGGTAGATGCCGACCGGTATGCTGACCACGTTCGACCTGTCAGATCCCTCTCCGCCCGTGCCGGGCGATCGCGCGCGGGCCACGGTCCGGGCCCGCGCGACGCAGATCCGGCGGCGGCGGCGCATGGTGCAAGGCGCGGGCGCGATCGCCGCGGTGGCGATCGTCGTCCTCGGCGTCGTCGCGCTGACGGCGGGAGGATCGGGAACGGCGACGACGGCCATCTTGACGATCAAGTCCTCGACGCTGGAACCACGTTCCACAGTGCGGGTCGAACTGAAGAACCGAG
The DNA here is from genome assembly GCA_963705625.1 of uncultured Actinomycetes bacterium. Classification (GTDB taxonomy): domain Bacteria; phylum Actinomycetota; class Acidimicrobiia; order IMCC26256; family DASPTH01; genus DASPTH01. Next base: position 205,717 of record CAVPKG010000003.1, on the reverse strand, counting down.
ATGTCACGGTTTCCGGTGAGGCCGACGCGAGCGGTACGGTCCACTTCGGCGAGGACATCGCACCCGGTACGTATAGCGTCTTCGTCACTGTTGACAGTCCTCCGGCCGCCGCCACGAACGACGGCGTCGACATCGGTACCGCCCGAACCACATACAGGTCCATCACGATGACGCTCGACCCAGGAGTGAACACGCTCGACCTCGACACCTTGACTCCCCAGGTGAACTGATCCGGCGGGCCGGTCTCTGATCGGATCGCCGTCCGTCCGCCCCGCCCGGGCCGTAGCCGCCCCCGCCCTGCGCTACGGCTTAGGGCGGGGCGTGACGTTGAGGCCGAGCTCCTCGAGCTGTGCAGGCTCGAGCGGTGCCGGTGCGCCCGTGAGCGGGTCGGCACCCGACTGCGTCTTCGGGAACGCGATCACCTCGCGGATGTTGTCCTCGCCCGCGAGCACGGCGACCAGTCGGTCGATGCCGAACGCGAAGCCCGCGTGCGGAGGCGCGCCGTAACGGAACGCGTCGAGCAGGAAGCCGAAGCGCGACTGCGCTTGCTCCGCGGTGATGCCGAGCAGCGAGAAGATCCGCTGCTGGATGTCGCGGCGGTGAATCCGCACGCTGCCCGAACCGAGCTCCCATCCGTTCAGCACGAGGTCGTACGCCTGCGAGCGCACGCCGAGCAGGTCTTCGCTCGTTCCGTGCTCGAGGATCTCCATGTCGTCGGGGTGCGGCATCGTGAACGGGTGGTGAGCCGGGATCGGGTTGCCGTCGTCGTCGATGCCCTCGAACAACGGGAAGTCGACGACCCACAAGAAGTGCAGGCCGCCCTCGTGCACGGGCGGTCGACCGAGCTCGACCCGCAGCGTGCCGAGCACGTGGTCGACGAGTCGGCGCGCGCCCGCCTCGACCAGCAGCAGATCGCCCGGCTGCGCGCCCAGCGCGTCGCACAGCCCGAGCTGCTCGGCTTCGCCGAGGAACTTCGCGATCGGCGAGTCGATCGTGCCGTGCTCCATCACCCGCATCCACACGAGGCCGGGCGCGCCGAGTTGCTTCGCGCGGTCGACGAGCTTGTCGATCTGCGCCCGCGAGACGGTTCCTTCACCCGGGAGCCGCATCCCCTTCACCGCCCGCGCCTGGAAGGCCCGGAACTCGGTGGCGGCGAACACTTCACTCGAGATCGACGAGCTCGAGGCCGAAGCGCACGTCGGGCTTGTCGGATCCGTAGCGCTCCATCGCGTGATGCCAGGTCATGTGCTCGACCGGGCCGGGGCGCGTGCCGGTGACCTCCTCCGCCGCGTCGAGCACCGCCTCTCCGATCACGGCCATCACGTCGTCGGCGTCGGCGAAGCTCATCTCGGCGTCGAGCTGCATGAACTCGAACTGCCGGTCGGCGCGGAGGTCTTCGTCGCGCAGGCAGCGGGCGATCTGGTAGTAGCGGTCGAGTCCGCCGACCATCAGGAGCTGCTTGAACAGCTGCGGGCTCTGCGGCAGCGCGTAGAACGAGCCCGGCGAGAGGCGCGACGGCACGACGAAGTCGCGCGCGCCCTCGGGCGTCGACGCGATGAGCATCGGCGTCTCGACCTCGACGAAGCCCTGCGCGTCGAGCGCGTCGCGCAGCGCCGCGTTCACCGCGGCGCGGATGCGAAGGTTGCGCTGCAGTCGCGGCCGGCGCAGATCGAGATAGCGGTGCCGAAGCCGCAGCACCTCGTCGACGTCGATGCGGTCGTCGAGCGGGAACGGCGGCGTGCTCGGCCTCGCTCAGCACCTCGAGCACGCTCGCGGCCACTTCGACCTCGCCGGTGGGCAGCGTCGTCGTTGACGGTGCCCTCGGGCCGTGCCCGCACGGGCCCTTCCACGCGGACGACGTACTCGCCGCGGACACGGTGCGCGTCGGCACCGCCGGGCCGCTCCGGGTCGACGACGACCTGCACGATCCCGCTGCGTCGCGGACGTCGAAGAACACGACGCCGCCGTGGTCGCGACGACTGTCGACCCACCCGCACACGACGACCTCGCGGCCGATGTCGGCCGCGCGAAGGTCGCCGGCTCGATCGGTGCGCATCATCAGCTCGTGGCCTCTTCTTCTCGACGGGTCTGCAGCCACGCGGCGAGCTGCGTCGCGCGGCACCTCGACCTGCTCGCCCGACCGGAGGTCCTTCACGACGACCGCACCGCGCTCGGCTTCGTCGCGTCCGAGCATCACGCCGAACGCCGCGCCGGACTGGTCGGCCGCCCTCCACTGCGCCTTGACCGAGCGATCGCCGTACGCGCGCTCGACGCGCAGGCCGTCCTCGCGCAGCTCCGCGACCAGCCGCCGCGACGTCGATGCCGCCGCCGGGACCGAGCCCGTCGACGACGAACACGTCGACGCGCGGACGCTGACTCGGTGAACACGCCTTCGGCGTCGCACGCGATGAAGCACGCGCTCGATGCCCATGCCGAATCCGATCCCGGCGGTCGGCGGCCCGCCCAGCTCCTCGGCGAGCTGGTCGTATCGGCCCCCACCGCCGATCGACGTTCTGCGCGGCGTCGAGCGAGTCGCGGCAGGAACTCGAACGTCGTGCTCGTGTAGTAGTCGAAGCCGCGCGACGAGCCGCGGATCGAGCTCGTACGCGATGCCGAGCCGGTCGAGGCCTGCCTGCACGCGCTCGAAGTGGTCGCGCGACTCGTCGCTCGAGGTACTCGGTGATCTGCGGCGCGTGCTCGATGACGTCCTGCCAGTCGGCGCGCTTGCTGTCGAGCACCCGCAGCGGGTTCTGCTCGACGCGCTCGCGGAAGTCGTCACCGAGCGTCGCCGCGTGCGCGAGCAGGTACTCGCGCAGCATCTCGACGTAGACGGATCGGCTCGCGGCGTCGCCCATCGAGTTGAGCAGCAGGCGTGAACCGCGACAGCCCGAGGTCGCGGTAGAAGCCGTCGGCGAGCGCGATCACCTCGACGTCGACGTCGGGATCGTCGACGCCGAGCACCTCCACGCCCACCTGCCAGTGCTGGCGGTAGCGACCCTTCTGCGGGCGCTCGTAGCGGAAGTGGGGCGCGACGTACCAGACCTTCCACGGCACGGGCGGACGGTGCTGCACGAACGCCCGGACGACCGACGCGGTGCCCTCCGGGCGCAGCGCGAGCCGGCGACCGCCCTTGTCGTCGAACTCGTACATCTCCTTGCGGACGACGTCGGTGGACTCCCCGACGCGCTGGAACACCTCGACGTGCTCGAAGATCGGCGTGATGACGAGGTCGAACCCGAAACGCGAGGCGCGCTCGGCGAACGTCGCGACCAACGCCTGCCAACGGTCGGACTCGGGCGGGAGCACGTCGCGCGTGCCGATCGGCGCCCGAAAGCGCGACTTGTCGTCGTCGGCGCGCGTTCTCCCCGGGCACCGGCGAATCGTACCGGGGAGGCATTCAGCCAGCCGTGACTGATTCGTCGTCGGGCGGTCGGTGTCGCTCAGAGCTCGAGGTGCTCGCGGTGGTCGTCGAGGCGGTCCGCGGGCCATTGTCCCGAGTCGACGGCGTCGTAGGTCCAGTCGGGCTGCTTCTCGCGTTGGCGCACGTCGAGCGACGCGATGCCGTCGTGGAGATCGACGATCGGGGCGATGAGCTCGGGTTCGACGCTCGGCGCCACGTGGCGCGCCTGGGCCTCGATCGTGTCGGGGAACATGTCGAGGATGCTGCCGATCACCGCTTGCTGCTGCGTCGCGAGGTTGCAACGTGCGCCGTCGGCGACGGAGGCGAGCCGGTCGTGCAGCGTGTCGAGGTCGTCGGAGTGCGACGCCGAGTGCGCCAGCCGGGCCAGCACCTCGGCGATCACGAGGCCGTCTCCCTTGCACGCCGCGCACTGACCGCACGACTCCACGGCCAGGAAGCGCGCGACACCCGCAGCGACCCCCGCGAGATTGACCGTGTCGTCGAACAGGATGAAGCCCCCTGCTCCCAGCCCGCTGCCGATCTCCCGCATCGCCTCGTGGCTCACGGGAGTGCCGAACAACGCGGCCGGTACGAGTGGGTTCGAGACGCCCGACATCGCGGCGACCAGAGCGTGTCCGTCGCGCGGGCCACCGCCGAGGACCTCGATCACCTCGTGCAGCGGTGTCCCCATCTCGAACTCGCCGACGCCGGCGCGCTGCGTGTACCCACTCACGGTGCACACGATCGTGCCGGGCGAGCCGGGGGTTCCCACTCCCCGGAACCAATCCGCGCCCCGGGCGATGATCAGGGCCGCGTTCACGAAGGTCTCCGCGTTGCTCGCGAGTGCCGGCGGGGCCACCGTCTCGCCCCCGGGACCGGCAAGCTCGACGTGGGCCGCCGAGCTGCTCTCGGAGGTGATGTCACCTTGGTGGTCCACGATCTCGTCGACGCCGCGCCGATACGGCGGCGCGATGCGTGGGAACGGATACCGTCCGTCGATCACCTCGAGCAGCGCGGTCTCCTCCCCGTAGAGGTACTCGCTCGGCCCTTCGAAGACCCGGAGCTCCACGCCGTCGGCCCATCCGGCACCCTCGATCTCGGTGATCGCGGCTCGGAGCCGGGCGATCTCCGTCGTGAAGCTGTGCTTGGTGCCCACGACCACCTCGTGGGCCCCCAGCGTCAAGGCCGCGATGAGCGCACCTTCGACGACCGCGAAGGGATTGGCCCGGACGATGGCACGATCCTTGAACGAGCCCGGTTCGCCTTCGGCGGCGTTCACCACGACCGCCGACGCGGCGAGCTCGGAGCGGTTCGCGGCCACCGCCGCCCACTTGCGCCCGGCGGGGAATCCCGCACCGCCCCGGCCCCCGAGGCCGGACCGGGTGATCTCGGCGATCACCGCGTCCGGGCCCCACTTGTGGGCGTTCTCGACTCCGATGCCGCCGCCCTCGGCGACGTAGTCGTCGAGCGAGCGGATCGGCTCGGGCGGCAGGACTCGCGCTTCGGTCATCGCGCGCCTCCCGCGTGAGTGAGCTCAGACGCCGGAGCGAGCGTGACCGGGGAGCACGCGGTAGGCCGCGTAGACCGAGTCGACCGCGCTTGATCGCCGAGATGATCGACTCGAGATGGCCCGGGTCGGCCAGCTCGAAGTCGAAGCGGAACCTGGCGACCCGGTCGGTCGACGTCTGCGACGTGCACGCGAGGATGTTCACGTGGTGCTCGGCGAGCACGTGTCGGCGACGTCGCGCAGCAGCCGGGAGCGGTCGAGCGCCTCGACCTCGACCGAGACCACGTAGCGTGGCGGGCTGGTCGTGGTCCCACTCGACCTCGATGAGCCGCTCGGCGTGGTCGACCAGGCCGGCGGCGTTCGCGCAGTCGGTGCGGTGCACCGACACGCCGCGGCCCCGGGTGACGAAGCCCATGATCTCGTCGCCCGGCACCGGCGTGCAGCACCGCGACAGGCGCACCATCACGTCGTCGAGTCCCTCGACGTGCACGCCGGTCGGCACGCCGTGAGTCGCGCGCGTGCGCGGCGGCGGGCGGGCAGTGGTGACGGGCAGCTGCTCCTCGCCGCCGCGCAGCTCCCTCTGGAGACGCTGCACGACGGCCTTCGCCGACACGTGGCCCTCGCCGATCGCGGCGTAGAGGGCGTCGAGGTCGGCGTAGTGCAGCGCGTCGGCGACCGCCTTCGAGCGCGTCGGACTGCGCGAGCCGCTGCACGGGCAGGCCCTCCGTGCGCAGCGCCTTGACCAGCTCCTCGCGGCCGGTGTCGATGGCGTCGACCCGTCGCTCGCGGGAGAACCACTGCCGGATCTTCGTCCGCGCTCTCGGCGTGCGCACGAACTGGAGCCAGTCGCGGCTCGGGCCCGCACCCTCGACCTTGCTCGTGAAGATCTCGACCGTGTCGCCCGACACGAGCGTGGAGTCGAGCGGCACCAGCCGGCCGTTGACGCGCGCGCCGATGCAACGGTGCCCGACGTCGGTGTGGATCGCGTAGGCGAAGTCGACCGGGGTGCGCACCGGTGGCGAGCGTGATGACCTTGCCCTTCGGCGTGAAGACGAAGACCTCGTCGTACTCGAGGTCGATCTTCAGCGACTCCATGAACTCGCCGGGATCGGATGTCTCCTGCTGCCAGTCGACCATGCGCTGGAGCCAGACGAGGTCGTCGGCCGGCTCGCGCTCCTTGTAGCCCCAGTGCGCGGCGATGCCGTACTCGGCGCGCCGGTGCATCTCCTGCGTGCGGATCTGCACCTCGACTGCCTTGCCCTGCGGCCCGACGACCGTCGTGTGCAGCGACTGGTAGAGGTTGAACTTGGGCATCGCGATGTAGTCCTTGAACCGGCCCTGCACCGGACGCCACATCGCGTGGATCGAGCCGAGCGCGGCGTAGCAGTCCTTCACCGACTCGACGACGACGCGCACGCCGACGAGATCCTGCACCTCGTCGAACTGCTTGCCCCGCGCGATCATCTTCTCGTAGATGGACCAGTAGTGCTTCGGGCGGCCGCGCACGTCGGCTTCGATGTGCAGCTCGGCGAGCCGCGCGCGCAACTCGGTGAGCACGATCTCGAGGAAGTCGTCGCGCTCCGGCGCCTGGATCGCGACCATCTGCTCGATCTCGGCGTAGCGCTTCGGGTAGAGCGCCGCGAACGCGAGGTCTTCGAGCTGCCACTTCACGTCGGCGATGCCGAGGCGGTGCGCGAGCGGCGCGTAGATGTCGAGGGTCTCCTGCGCGATCCGCCGCTGCTTGAACTCGGGCAGCGACGCGATCGTGCGCATGTTGTGCAGACGGTCGGCGAGCTTGATGAGCAGGACCCGGATGTCCTTGGCCATCGCCACGAGCATCTTGCGCAGGGTGGCGGCCTGCTGCGCCTCCTTGGAGTCGAACTGGAGCCGATCGAGCTTGGTGACGCCGTCGACGATCGCCGCGACGTCGGGGCCGAACTCGCGCTCGATCTGCTCGACGGTGACGCTCGTGTCCTCGACCGCGTCGTGGAGCAGTGCGGCGGCGATCGTGACGTCGTCGAGGCCGAGGTCGGCGAGGATCATCGCGACCCCGAGCGGGTGGGTGATGTACGGCTCGCCCGAGCGGCGGACCTGCTCGGCGTGGGCGCGCGGGCCAGCTCGAAGGCCTGCTCGATGAGCGCGGTGTCGGTCCGGCGGTGGCGCTCCCGGTAGGCGTCGACGAGCGGCGCGACCTCGACGTCGACGTGGTGGCGTCGCCAGGGCAGGACGGAGCGGCGGTCGGTGCGGACCTCGACGCGTGGCTCGGTCGTGCTCATCGGTCCCGTCATTGTACCGGTAGGTCGCACAAGACCTTGAGGACGCTGTCCGGCGCACGTGGCGACGCAGCGAGCGCAGCGAGTGCAGGAGCTCGCCAGCGAGCGAACGGCCGCGAGCCGGGTATCCCGGCTCGCAGGGAGCGAGCGAGTGCTATCGGCGCTTCTTGCCGCGCTGCTGGCGCGGCCGCGGGTTCGACGCACCGCGGCTCGGCGCCGTGGACGCGCGGAGGAGGACGGCGATCGGACCGCGGCTCGACGCCGGGGCCGGCGGCACGGACGCGATGGTCGCACCGGCCGTCACGTCTTCGGTGTCGACGTCGACGCCCGCGTCGATCTCGGCCCCGAGCGACGCGGTGCCGGCTCCGCGGACACCGGGAGTGGTTCCTCCCGCTGCACCGGGCGCCGCGCGAGATCGGCCGCGGCCCGCTCGCGGAGCGCGCGGTAGCGGGCTCGCGCTCCTTGAGCCACGCGAGGATCGGGGTCGCGACGAAGATCGACGAGTACGCACCGGTGAGCAGACCGACGAACAGCGCGAGCGCGAAGTCGCGCAGCGCGAGCCCGCCGAACACGTAGATGCCGACGACGAGCAGCGAGGCCACCGGGAGGAGGGCCACGAACGACGTGTTGATCGACCGCATCAGCACCTGGTTCAGCGAGCGGTTCACCATGTGCCGAGTAGGTGTCGCCGCGTTCGGTGCCGACGACGCGCCTCGTTGTCCTTGACCTTGTCGAACACGACGACGGTGTCGTAGAGGGAGAACCCGAGAATGGTCAGGAACGCGACGACGGTCGCGGGCGTCACCTCGAACCCGGTGATCGCGTACACCCCGACCGTGATGATGATGTCGTGGATCACCGCGATGATCGCCGCGAGCGCCATCCGCCACTCGAAGCGGAACGTGAGGTAGAGCGCGATGACGACGAAGAAGACGACGAGCGCCTGGAGCGCCTTGCTGCTCACCTGGTCGCCCCAGGTCGGCCCGACGTTCGTTGACGACGGACCTCTGCGTCTGGACGCCGGCGTACTTGGCGAGCGCCACGCGTGATCTGATCCTGCTTCGCGCGGCGACAGATTCTTCGACTGGACGCGCACGGATCGTTGCCCGAGGATGAGCACCTTGGCGTCGCCGAGGCCGAGCGGGTTGAGCACATCGCGGACGTCGTTGACCGACGCCGATCCGTTGCCCCGCGTGAACTGCCACTGCGTGCCGCCCTCGAAGTCGATCCCGAGGTTGAGGCCGTTGACCGCGAACGCGAGCGACCGAGATGAGGATCAGCGATGCCCGAGAGGATCGCCCACCGCCACGAGCGATGGATGAAGTCGAAGTGCGTGCGCTCGTGGTAGAAGTCGGCGAGCGTGTGGCGCTTGCGCTTCGGCGCGACGGCGGTGGCGGCGCCGTCATGCCGTGACCCCCGGCGCGTCGAGACCGGCCGCGATGCCGACGCCGCGCATCCGCACCAGCTCGGGCTGCGCGCCATGAGCGACACGAGCGGGTGCATGAAGAAGTAGGCGACGAGCAGGTCGAGGATGGTCGACAGTCCGAGGAAGAAGCGCGAAGCCGCGCACCGACCCGATCGCGAGCCAGTAGAGCACACCGGCACCGATGAGCGAGACGAGGTCGGCGGCCACGATCGTGCGGAACGACGCGTGTGAACGCCCGGTCGACCGACGAGCGCACGCTGCGACCGGTGCGCACCTCGTCCTTCAATCGTTCGAAGTACACGACGTACGAGTCGACGGTGACACCGACCGACACGATGAGGCCGGTGACGCCGGCGAGCGTGAGGGTAAGCCCGACCGACGAGCCGAGGTACGTGATCAAGCGTGTAGAGCAGGCATCCCGCTCAGCACCGAGTCCGACGATCACCACGAGCCCGAGCAGCCGGTAGTAGACGAGCATGTAGAGCGCGACGAGCGCGAGCCCGAGGAGTCCGGCCGCGATGCCGGCGTCGAGCTGGTCCTTCCCGAGCGAGGGCGACACGTTCTCGACGCTGATCTTCTTGAACTGCACGGGCAGCGCGCCGTAGTTGATCAGCTTCGCGAGATCCTTTGCCTCGCTCTCGGTGAAGCTGCCCGAGATCACGGCGGTGCCGTTGAAGGAGCTGAACGCGGTGTCATTCGGCTGGATGGTCGGGGCCGATTGCACGATGCTGTCGAGCATGATCGCAACCTGCTTGTGGAACTGCTGCTGGGCGAGCTGGTCCCATTTGGTGCTTCCGGTGCCGCTGAGGTTCATCTTCACCGTCCAACCCTGACTCGACACGAACTCGGCCTTCGCGCTGTCGACCGCCTTTCCGGTGAGTCCGGCCGGCCCGAGGTAGAAGCGCGGGGCTCGTGGGCCGCCCGGTTTGTCGGGGAGCACGACGCACGCCTTGCGCTTGTCGTTCTCGCGGGAGGTGGTGGGGATCTTCGGGAGCGCCGCGATGGCGTTCGGGTCACACGAGGCGACTGCAGCGTTCGCCGCCGCGTCCTTGGACGCCTTCGCGGTGTTCCCGGCCGCGGTCGTTCCACACTCGCTGTTGGCTGCCGTGTTCTGCGCCGGTGTGGTCGTTGTGGTGGGCGGCGTGGTCGTGGTGGTCGTGGTGGTCGTCGTACTGGGTGGCACGGTGGTGGAGGCGCCGGGCGCCGCGGTGGTGGTCGTGGTGGTCGGTGTCTTCTCCGGGGGGACCCCCGCGATCAGCACCGGGCGGAAGCGCAGCTCGGCGGTCTGGCCGACGATCCGCTCGGCCTTGCACCGGTCCTTGACCCCGGGGAGGTCGACGACGATGTCGCTGCCCTGCCTCGAGATCTCGGGCTCGGCAACCCCGAGGCTGTCGACCCGGTTGCGGATCACGTCGACGGCGACGTCGAGCGCGTCGGGCTTGTACTTCCCGACGGGCGACAGGACCACGGACACGCCGCCGCGGAGGTCGAGGCCGAGCACCGGGGTGTTCCCCGACGCCAGCGTCGCGATCAGCGCGCCGAACGCCACCACGATCGTCGACACGAGGAAGATGACGTTTCTCCGCACGGATCAGCGCCCGGAGTCGTCCGACGGGGAGTCGGGGTCGGCGGCGTCGGCGGCGTCGGCGACATCGGTGGCAGCGGCGACATCGGTGGCAGCGGCGCCGCCGGTGGCAGCGATGCCGTCGGCAGCATGGTCAGCAGCGTCAGCGGCCCCGGCCGAGTAGGCGGCGGCGGGCTGGACGATCGCGACCCGGGCGATTCGCAGCACCGTCCCGGGGGCGATCTCGAGGTCGACCGCGTCGTCGGCGAGCCCGCGGACCGTGCCGAAGATCCCGCCCGACGTGATCACCTCGTCACCGACCGCGAGCGCGGCCACGAACTGCCGGTGAGCCGCTGCCCGTCGCCGTTGCGGGCGCACCATGAGCAGGAAGAACGCGAGCGCCAGAATGGCGAAATAGATGAGCGCGATCTCCATGACGTCCCAACACTGGACTCGACGGTGAGCCGGGCTGCGGCAGAGGAGGATGGTAGCGCCGGGTCACTCGACCGCCGTGTCGGGAGGGGCCTCGAAGAGGTTCGGGCGGGGTGCCGGGCCGGCGGGCAGCGCCAGGTGCACGAAGGCCTCGGGAGTGGCGACGCGGCCGCGTGGCGTGCGATCGAGGAGACCGCCCGTGAGCAGGAACGGCTCGTAGACCTCCTCGACGGTGTCGGGCTCCTCGGCGACCGCCACCGCGAGCGTGTGGAGGCCGACGGGGCGGCCTGCGAACGTGACGCAGAGCGCGTGGAGGATGGCACGATCGACCTTGTCGAGGCCGAGCTCGTCGACTTCGAACAGCGCGAGGGCGTCACGAGCAACACCGGTCGTGACCGTGCCGTCCGCGCGAACCTCGGCGAAGTCGCGCACGCGCTTGAGCAGGCGGTTGGCGATGCGCGGTGTTCCGCGGGCGCGCCGGGCGATCTCGTGCGCGCCGTCGACCTCGAGTGGCACCCGGAGGATGCGAGCAGTGCGTTCCAGGATCGCGACCAGGTCGTCGGTGTCGTAGTAGTCGAGACGGGCGACGAATCCGAAACGGTCGCGCAGCGGACCGGTGATGAGCCCGGTGCGCGTGGTGGCACCGACCAGTGTGAAGCGCGGGAGCTCGAGGCGGATCGAGCGCGCCGAGGGGCCCTTGCCGATGACGATGTCGAGCTGGAAGTCCTCCATCGCGGGATAGAGCACCTCCTCGACCGGGCGCGGCAGGCGATGGATCTCGTCGATGAAGAGCACGTCGCCGTCGTCGAGGTTGGTGAGAATCGCGGCGAGATCGCCCGCACGCTCGAGCGCCGGACCGCTCGTGATGCGCAGCCCGACATCGAGCTCCGCCGCGACGATGCCCGACAACGTGGTCTTGCCGAGACCGGGCGCGCCCGCGAACAGGAGGTGGTCGACCGACTGCCCACGCGCGTGCGGCGCCGAGCATGATCTCGAGGTGCTCCTTCAGGCGCGGCTGGCCGACGAACTCGTCGAGCCGCCGGGGCCGGAGGCTCGTCTCCTCCGCCACCTCGACCGGATCGGCAGCGGGCTTCAACAGCTCTTCTCTGCTCAATGGGTCACTCCGCTATCCGTCGCCCAGCCCTTCGGCCGGCGAGCCTCGGCTGCGTTCCTCCTCACGTTCGTGACACCGCCAGCAGCTTGAGTGCGTCGCGGAGCAGGTCTTCGATCCGGCCGTCGTCGGTGAGTTGGGCGACGACATCGCGCACTTCGTCGAGTGAGTAGCCGAGTCCCGCGAGCGCCTCCCGCACCTCGGCGCGGGCGGTGGGTGCCGGCACGCCGTCGGTGAGGTCGAGATCCGGAACCTCGAGCCGCGATTTCAGCTCCACGAGGAGGCGCTGCGCCGTACGCTTGCCCACACCGGGGACGAGCGTGAGCGAGGCAAGGTCGTCGTCGACGAGCGCGCGACGCAGCGAGCTGGGCGAGTGCACCGAGAGCATCGCGAGCGCGAGCTTCGGGCCGACGCCCGTCGCGCTGATGAGCGCCTCGAAGGTGTCGCGTTCGTCGCGGCGTGGCGAACCCGTAGAGGATCATCGCGTCCTCGCGCACGTGGAGATGCGTGAAGAGGAAGGCCGGGGTGCCCGGGTCGAGCTGCGTGAGCGCGCCGAGGGGCACGAGCACGCGGTAACCGACCCCGCCGACCTCGATGACCGCCTCACCCGACGCGTGCCGCTCCAGCACCGTGCCCCGCAACGAACCGATCACGTTCCCCGCCCCTCCTTCTTCATGCGTCGCTCCGCTCCCTCATTCACGGGTCGCTCCGCTCCCTGGCCACCGCGGCCGCGATTGCGGCTTCGAGGCGTGCTCCTTGCCATTCGTCATCGGCGATGGCCGCCTGCAGCGGCGCGCGCCACCAGTGGCAGATCGCGAGTGCGAGCGCATCGGCGGCGTCGGCGGGCTTCGGCACCTCGCTCAGGTTGAGGAGGCGCGCCACCATCTCCTGCACCTCTTCCTTGCCGGCGCCGCCGTCGCCCGCGACCGCGAGCTTCACCTCGTTGGGGCTGTACTGCACCACCGGGATGCGCTCGCGCCCCGCGATGGCGAGCGCGAGCCCACTCGCCTGCCCCACGGACATCGCCGTGCGGGCGTTCACCTGGAAGAGGACGCGCTCCACCGCGATCGCGACCGGCTGCATGTCGGCGACGAGCGCGTCGAGCTCGGCGGCGAGCGAGGCGAGGCGGTCCGGGAGCGGGTCGGCCGGTGCGGTGCGGATCACGCCGCAGGCAGTGGCGGTGAGGCGCGAACCGTCGCGACGCACCGCGCCGTAGCCGCACCGCGACACGCCGGGGTCGATGCCCAGCACGATCCCGCTCGGATCGAACACGGGTTCGATGCTACGTGGGCAAGGCCTCGGCAGCGTGGATCCCGCTACGGTGCGACCATGCCGAGGAGTGGAGCGACCAATGGGAGCAGGAGCGCAACGAAGGTTCGCTCGCCGGAGGCCGACCAACCGAGAGTGGAGCGACCAAAGGAGTAGGAGCGACCAATGCAGGTAGGTGACGTTGTCCCCGACTTCGAGCTGTCCGACGAGGACGGCACGATGCGCAAGCTGTCGAGCGAGCTCACGAACGGCCCCGTCGTCCTCTTCTTCTATCCGAAGGCGTTGACCGGGGGCTGCACCAAGGAGAGCTGCCATTTCCGCGACCTCGCGGGCGAGTTCGAGGCCGTTGGCGCGCAGCGCATCGGGATCAGCGCCGACCCGGTCGAGCGCCAGAAGAAGTTCAGCGACAAGCACTCGTTCGACTTCCCGCTCCTGTCGGATCCCGACCGCGCCGTCGCCAAGCAGTTGGGGGCGAAGCGGCCGGGGCCGATCATGAACAAGCGGATCACCTTCGTGATCGACACCGACCGCCGCATCCTCGCCGTCATCAGCAGCGAGACGAACATGGACAAGCACGCCGACGAGGCTCTGGCCGTGTTGTCGAAGCGCGCCACCGCGTAGAGCAGACCGCGGACGATTCAGCCCGGCCGGCGGTGTCGCTCGTAGTCGAACGGCCGGAGCGACACGAACGGTGCCGCGAACGCGGGACGGATCGCCGCACCGCCCCATCGGGCGGACAGCACCGCACCGATCGACGGCGCGACTCCTACCGGGTCCTCGTCGAGATAGCACACCGAAACGCTGTATCCGCTCTTGCTGAACTCGTCGGGCCGCAAGGTCGTGGGCGCGAACGACCAGAGTCCCGCGACACCGTCGATCGCGAGCAACGCTTCGACGTGTGCGCGCGACCAACGCGCGCCCGCGCTCGGTGGGTCCGCCTGCTCGATGATCAAGTAGGCCCCGCGGTTGGGCCGGTACGGCACGACGTCGGCCGTGACCAGCGCGCTCGCGGCGGCGTGCGCTTCCACCGGCTCACCGCCCGACACCAGCCGATTGGGGAGGCGCTCGGGGAACCGGCCGATCTCGATGAGGTGGTCACGGAGCGCGAAGAAGTCGTCGACGACCTGGGCAACGGGCTCGCCGAACAGGTAGTGCACCACGTGGTTGACCGGCTCGAACCGTTCGGACTGCACCGCGCGCGCGGCGCGGCACTCGGGCGTCGACACCCAACGTTGGCCGAACAGCATTCCTGGGATCTCGTACTGCTGCGGTAGGTGGTCGAGGTGATGCCACCGCAGGTAGCGCGAGTCGTCGCCGTCGGGTGAGCTCGCCGACAGCGAGAACACTCCGAGCTTGACCTTCATGCGTCGCGCTGCGCTACGCGTCTCGCTGCTGGTTCCTGCGCTTGCGGCGCTTTCGGAGCGATCGGAGGGTAAACAGCGCGACGAGCACGATCAGGATGGGCACGACGCGCTTCGCGACCGCGTTGCCCGCGGTGTCGAGCAGGTCGACCGGCTCCGCCTCGGGCGAGTTGATCTGGCGTGGGCCCTGCGAGGAGCTCGCGGCGGGGGCAGTCGATGCGGCTTCCGTGGTGGGACCGGGCGCGGAGCTTGCCGTCGGGGCCGAGGAGGGCGCAGGAGCAGCCGCACCATTTCCGCTCAGCACGTCGCGCTCGAGGTTCGGACGCGAACTGGCCGAGCAGTTTGCTCGACACGTCGGCCATCACTCCCCGACCGAACTGCGCGACCTTGCCGGTGATGTTGAGGTCGGTGTCGATGTGCACGACGGTGCCGCCACCATCCTGAGTGAGCGTGGCGGTGACAGTGGCCGACGCGTTGCCCTGGCCGCGCGTGTCGCGACCTTCGGCCTTCAGCACCACCGTGTGGGTCGCCTCGTCGGCTTCCTCGATGCGCGCCGCACCCTTGTACTGCGCGGTGATCGGGTCCCGACCTTCACCTTCACGATGCCGCGGTACTCGTCGCCCTCGATCTCCTGCAACTGCGCGCCCGGCATGCACGGCGCGATGCGCTCGACGTCGAGCAGCACCTTCCATGCCTCGTCGACCGGTACGTCGACGCGGAACTCGTCCTCGATCTTCACTGGGGCTCCTCGTTGAGTTGTTCGAGATCCTGCGGGACGTGTCGACGTCGACGGCACTCCCGGTGCCATCGCACGGCACCTCGACCACCTTGTGCCGTTGCATCAGCTGGCGAGCTCCGACGTCGCCTTCGAGCTCGTTGGCTTCGGCCCAGAGGCTACGCGCCAGGAGCACCGGGATTGCCCCGGACGCCCGCATAGGTCGCGACCGCGAGCTGCGCGCCGTTCGGCGTGGGCGGCGGCGAGACGGCGGTAGGCCTCCGCGCCCACACGGGGCTGATCGGCCAGCCCGACGCAGACGGCGTCGACCTCGGCGTACGGAGCAATCGCTTCGAGCGCGGCCCGCAGGCTCGACGCGATCCCGCGGCGCCAGTGGCGGTTGTGCACGACGTCCACTCCTTGCGGCGCTGCCGCCGCGACGTGCGTGCCCGCGGTAGCCGGTCACGAGCCACACCGGATGGAGCCCCGACTGCACTGCCGCCTCGAGCGCCCACCACACCAACGGGCGATCGTGGAGCAGCGCCAGTGGCTTCGCGTCGTCACCGAGCCGCGAGCCGCGGCCGGCGGCGAGGATCGCGATCGCGACGCCGGGGCTGGTCACCCGTGGGTGTCGGGGCCGGCGCGCTCGATCGTGACGCGGATCAGCACACGTCGCTCGCGTTCCATCGCCGCTCGGTAGTCGTCCCAGTCGGGATGCTCGCCGGCCGTGCTGCGGTAGTAGTCGACGAGCGGCTCCATCGCGTCCGGGAGCGACAACACCTCGGCGGTGCCGTCGACCTGGATCCACTGACCGCCCCAGCCGTCGTCGGGCAGGACGCACAGCGACACGCGCGGGTCACGCCGCACGTTCTTGGTCTTGACGGCCGTCTCGCGCGTGCTCACGATCGCACGCCCGTCGCCGTCGACGTTGCAGGCAACGATGGACATCTGCGGCGCGCCGTCGGCGCGGCGGGTGGCCATGACCGCGCGGTGATGCTCCCGGATGAACGACGCGTGCCGTGTCGAGGTCCATCACGCGTACACCGCCTGCAGCACGTCGTCGGGGATGTCGAAGTTGGCGTAGACGTTCTGCACGTCGTCGTGCTCCTCGAGCGCGTCGATGACCCGGAGCACCGACTTCGCCTGCGGCGCGTCCGCCGAGCGCGACCGTGCTGGACGGCAGCATCGTGAGGTCGGCGCTCGTGACCGCGATCCCGGCTTCCTCGAGCGCGGTGCGCACCGCGTGCAGGTCGGTGGGCGCCGGTCGTGACCTGCCAGGTGTCGCCCTGGTCCTCGATGTCCTCGGCGCCGGCGTCGAGCGCGGCGAGCATCAGGTCGTCCTCGGTCGCGGCCGACTTCTCGAGGATGATCACGCCCTTGCGCTCGAACTGCCACGCGACCGCGCCCGGCTCGGCGAGCGAGCCGCCGTTGCGCGTGAAGATGTTCTTGATCTCGGCGCCGGTGCGGTTGCGGTTGTCGGTGAGCACCTCCACGTACACCGCGACGCCGTTCGTGGCGTAGCCCTCGTAGGTGATCTTCTCGTAGGTGACGCCTTCGAGCTCGCCGGTGCCGCGCTTGATCGCCCGCTCGATGTTGTCCTTCGGCATCGAGGCGTCGCGCGCCTTCTGCACCATCGTGCGCAGCGTGGGGTTCGCCTCGACGTCGCCGCCGCCGTCGCGCGCCGCGACCTCGATCTGGCGGGCGAGGCGGGCGAACACCTTGCCCGCGTGCGGCGTCGGCCGCGCCCTTCGCGTGCTTGATCGAATGCCACTTGCGAGTGACCGCTCACGACGCTCACCTCCTCGAGGAACCGCTGGTGGAGCCGCAGATCGCCCGACAGCTCGGGATGGAAGGTCGCGACCCAGACCGGGCCCGGGCGCGACGAGCACCGGGACGACCGTCGTGCGACGACAGCACGTCAGTGCCCGGTCCGACTGATTCGATGAGCGGCGCCCGGATGAACACGCCCGGGAACGGTCCCCCGGCGAGGCCGATCACGTCGAGCGGCGCCTCGAACGAGTCGCGCTGGCGGCCGTAGCCGTTGCGCCGCACCGTGACGTCGATCGCGCCGAACGACTGCTGGTCGGGGCGGCCGTCGACCACCTCGGTGGCGAGCAGGATCATCCCCGCGCACGTGCCGAGCACCGGCAAGCCGTCGGCGAGTCGCTCGGCGAGCGGCGCGCGGAGCCGCGACGTGTCGAGCAGCTTGCTCATCGTGGTCGACTCGCCGCCGGGCAGGATCAGCGCGTCGAGCGCGCCGAGGTCTTCGGGCGTCCGCACCTCGAGCGCCTCGACGCCGAGCGCGTCGAGCACCTCACGATGCTCGCGGAACGCTCCCTGCAGCGCGAGGACGCCGACTTTCACCTGGAGGCCTCGCAGGCATCTACCAACCGCGGTCGGCGAGCTTCACGTCGAGGGTGTCGATCTCCTCGCCGCGCATCGCCTCGCCGAGACCGCGCGACACCTTGGCGACGATCGCGGCGTCGGCGTAGTGCGTGGTGGCCTCGACGATCGCCTTCGCTCGCGGCGCGGGTCGACGCTCTTGAAGATCCCGCTGCCGACGAACACGGCCTGCGCGCCGAGCTGCATCACGAGCGCGGCGTCGGCCGGCGTGGCGATCCCGCCCGCGCAGAACAGCGGCACCGGGAGCTCGCCGCGCTCGGCGACCTCCTGCACCAGGTCGACCGGCGCGCGCGAGCTCCTTGGCCCAGCCGTACAGCTCCGCCGATCGGCGACGGTGAGCTTCTTGATGTCGCCGAGGATCGAGCGCAGGTGGCGGACCGCCTCGACGATGTTGCCGGTGCCGGCCTCACCCTTCGAGCGGATCAGGCACGCGCCCTCGGTGATGCGCCGCAGCGCCTCGCCGAGGTTGGTCGCGCCGCACACGAACGGCACCGTGAACGCCCACTTGTCGACGTGGTGCGCCTCGTCGGCCGGCGTGAGCACCTCGCTCTCGTCGATGTAGTCGACGCCGAGCGCCTCGAGCACCTGCGCCTCGGCGAAGTGGCCGATCCGGCACTTGGCCATCACCGGGATCGGTGACCGCGGCCTGGATCCCCTCGATCATCGCGGGGTCGCTCATGCGGGCGACGCCGCCGTCGCGCCGGATGTCGGCGGGCACCCGCTCGAGCGCCATCACCGCGACCGCGCCGGCGTCCTCGGCGATCTTGGCCTGCTCGGGGGTGACGACGTCCATGATCACGCCGCCGCGGAGCATCTCGGCGAGCCCGCGCTTGACGCGGGCGGTGCCGGTTCTCCGTTCGGGCACGGAGCCGGTCCGTCCTGGGCTCGGACCCGGTCGTCGTCGGCTCAGCCATGCCCACGACTACCGGCGCGAGCCGGTTCGTCTTCTTGGGCTTCGTGGTCGGCCGGAGGCGCCGTGGTCGCGGGAGGCTGCGTGGTCGCTGGCGGTGGCGGCGACTCGACGTCGACCGCGTACGTCGGCGGGCAGGAGCTCGACCCAGGTGCGGCCCGGGCGCAGCAGGATCGGGCTGGCCGTTCGCGTCGACGTAGCTGCGCCGGCTGCTCGTTGTCGGGCCGCACCCACCGGCCCTTGCGGACGCGCGCCGTCGGTGAAGACCCAGCACGTCGCCCTCGCCGAGGGTCTGCCCGTTCGACGACGCCCGTCGTAGCTGCGTGAACTGCACCACGACGTTCGTGGGCGCGATCTGGCCGCCGCCCACGACGACGGTGCGGCTCGCCGTGCTGGAAGCGCTTCCACGTGCCCGAGGCGGCGTCCCACGTGTAGGTCGGGTCGTACCCGGCGAGCAACCCGACGTGCATGCTCGCGACCGGTTCACCGAGGTCGGCGCCGGGCGGCGGCGGCACGCCGGCCTGGGCGTACTGGAACAGCGGCGGGCGGCGGCTTCGGGTCGCCGCCGAGCGCGAAGCAGCGTCGGGCCGAGGCCGTAGAGGTTGTGCGGCGCGTCGCGCGGCGGCTGCCCGGGCGCGTCGCGGACCATCGTCACGCCGTTCGCCCGCGGCGGTGTCTCGTCGACGGCGTCGACCGGCGCGGCGTTGATCGCGGTCGACGTTGATCCGGCGCGCCGCCGGAGTAGGCGAAGATCCCGCCGATCGGCCAGACGATGTCGGGGTCGGTGCAGCCGCACCGAGCGCACCGGGCCGATCGTCTCGGGCGCGGTCGAGTTGAAGATCGCGAGCGAAGCGCGTGATGCTGCCCTCGACGACCTCCTCGTAGACGACGTCGGCCTGGTCGATGCCGGCCTGGGGGCGCGCGTCCGGTGTGTTCTCGACCTTCACGGTGAGCGCGGGCCGGGTCTGGCTCGCGCCCGACGGGTCGGGCAGCCCGGTGAGCGGCGCGATCGGCGGAGCGGCGGTGGTGGTGGTCGGAGCGGGTCGGGACGGTCGTCCGGTGCTTCGTGTCGTGCCCGCCGACTGCGAGGACCCCGCCGGTCGCGGCCACGACGCCGACGGCCGCGCGCCGAGTCACGAGCACCGCCACGACGACGACGATCGATCACCTTGCCTCGTCGCGCTCACCTACATCTCCTGGAGCCGCTGGATGCGGTCCTCGAGCGGCGGGTGGGTGTCGAACAGGTGGTTGAACCGACGAGCGTGCGTCTTCTTGCCGTCACCGTGTCGAGCGGCTGCTCGATCCACATCTGCGCGGTGGCCTTCGTCGCGTGGTGCACGACCGCCTGGTCGTCGCGCAGCTTCTCGAGCGCGGAGATCAGCCCGGGCGGGTAGCGCGTGAGCTGCACGCCGCTCGCGTCGGCGAGGTACTCGCGGTTGCGGCTCATCGCGAACTGCATCAGGTAGCCGGCGAACGGCGCGAGCATCGAGCAGCGCGAACGCGAGGAGCGCGAGGATGCACGCCGAGGCCGCCGGAGTCGTTGTTGTCGCGCCGGTTCGCTGCAGCCCGCCCCAGAACGCGAAGCGCAGCCCGATGTCGGCGAGCAGCGCGATCGCGCCGACCGCGATGACCGCGACCGTCGTGACGAGGATGTCGTAGTTCTTGACGTGCGACAGCTCGTGCGCGAGCACGCCCTCGAGCTCGACGCGGTTCATCTTCTCGAGCAGGCCGGTGGTGACCGCGAGCGCCGCGTGCTTCGGGTTGCGGCCGGTCGCGAACGCGTTCGGCGCCGGGTCGTCGACGACGTACAGACGCGGCTTCGGCAGCCCGGCGGCGATGCACAGGCCCTCGACGAGGTTGTGGTAGCGGCGGTACTCGGTCTCGTCGGCCGGCTTCGCGTGGCTCGCGGCGAGCGCGACCTTGTCGGAGTTGAAGTACGAGAACAGCGCCATCGCGGCGGCGATGATCACGACGATCACGAGGCCCGACGATCCCGCCGCCGAAGAGGAGGTCGAACGCGACGGCGACCGCGATGACGAGCCCGACGAACCCGAACAGGATCACGAAGGTGCGGCGCTTGTTGCGCGCGATCTGCTCGTACACGGATGGCGGGGACCCGGACCGGCGGCGGGCCGGCTAGAACTGCACCTGGACCGGCTCGGTGTCCTCGGGTTCGGCGTCGAAGAAGTCGCGCCGGGTGAAGTTGAACATGCCGGCGATGAGCACCGTCGGGGAACTGCTGGATCCTGGTGTTGTAGCTCAGGACGCTGTCGTTGTAGAACTGCCGCGCGTACGCGATGCGGTCCTCGGTCGACGTCAGCTCCTCCTGCAGGTTCAGGAAGTTCTGGTTGGCCTTGAGGTCGGGGTAGGCCTCGGCCACCGCGAACAGGCTCTTCAGCGCGCCGCGTCAGCACGTTCTCGGCCTGCGGCCTGCTGCGCGGGGCCCTGCGGCGTTGATCGCGTTGGCGCGGGCGTTGGTGACGGCCTCGAACGTGCCCCGCTCGTGGGCGGCGTAGCCCTTGACCGTCTCGACGAGGTTCGGGATGAGGTCGTGGCGGCGCTTGAGCTGCACGTCGATCTGCGACCAGGCGTTGTCGACCCGGTTGCGCCGCTGTGACCAGCCCGTTGTAGCCGAGCCAGAAGAACAGCAGGACCACGACGACGAGCACGACGATGACGATGACGCACGACGGTCATGGGTCGATGATGACGACTCCGCCACCGTGGCCCGGAGCCTCTCGACCGGGTCACGGAGACCGGTCGGCTCGGGCACGAGCCGGGTCGATCCCCGGTCGACGGCCTCGAGCAGCGACGCCGTGCAGCTCGCCGGCTGCGCGGCGCCGAGCACGGCGAGGCCGTCGGCCCGCGACGAGCCGATCGCCGGGTGGTCGGCGAGCGGCCGGCCGTCGGCGTGGGTGATCACGCCGCCCGCCTCCTGCACGATCAGCGCGGCCGCCGCGACGTCGTACGGGAAGTTCGTGCAGATCGAGCCCTCCCCCACCGCGCAGGAACGCGCGCCTCGGTCTCCGGGACCTCGTCGACGATGCGGCGGCCGACGTCGACGTACGCGTCGAGCTGGCCGGTCACGATCCGGGTCATGTTGAACGTCGCCGAGCCGAGGTCGAAGTAGCCGCCGCCCATGCTCGAGCCGTCGACGAGCTCCTCGAGCACGACGCTCGTCGGGAAGCAGCGGCCGGCCGCGCAGCCCCGCGGTCCAGAACAGCGCGCCGAGGTCGGTGTTCGCCGACGGCACGAGCGGCACCGCCGCGCCCGTCGGCGGTCTCGCCGCGCGCGCCGGCGCCCCGCGCGCGCGACGAACCGCGTCGCCCGTCTTGAGCTCGTGCACGACGCCGAACGAGACGTCGCCGAGGCGCGCGTCCTCCGACGGCGGCACGACCGCGACCGACACGCAGCACGACTCGAGGCCGGCCGCCGCCGGGCGGGTGCCGTCGACCGGGTCGACGACGAGGATGGCGCGCGGCGGGCCGAACGTGACGAGCCCGCGGTCCTCCGAGTAGAACCCGATGTCGCCCGCGGCCGCGAGCTGTTGCTCGACGACGCGCTCGGCGATCTCGTCGATGTGCAGCGTGGCGTCGCCGCCGGGCGCGCGCCGACCCGCGCCCGCGCCGCCGCGGTCCCGAGGAGCCCGTGCACCGCGTCGCGCACCGACGCCGCCACCGACGTTGCGAGCCCGTCGAGGTCGCGCGAGCTGGCGATCCGGGCTCACGGCACCGGTCGAGCGCCGTCGCGATCGCGAGCGCCCGCTCGTAGAGCTCGATGAAGCGCTCCGCGAGCCGGGCCATCGAGAACTCGTCGGCACGTGTGCGCGCCCGCCGACACGAGCAGGTCGCGGCGCGGCCGGTCGTCGAGCACGGTACGCAGCGCGCGCGGCGAGGTCGCCGACGTCGCCGGGCGGCACGAGCAGCGCCTCGCGCTCGTGCGCGGGCGACGTTGCGGTAGCCGTCGATGTCGGAGGCGACCACGGTCGTGCCGGCCGCCATCGCCTCGAGCAGCACGACGCCGAACGACTCGCCGTCGAGCGCGGGGAAGCACGCGACCGTCGCGCTGCGGAGCCGGGTCGCCTTCTCGTCGTCGGTGATGCGGCCGAGCCACTCGACGGCGGAACGCCGCGCGCGCCGAGCTCCTCGGGCTGCGGGCCGTCGCCGACGACCCAGAGCACCGCGTCGCGGTCGAGCTCCGCGAACGCGTCGAGCAGCACCGCCAGGCCCTTCCGCGGCTCGTGCCGGCCGACGAAGAGGATCGCGGGTCGGGGCGAGGACGAGCGTGTCGCCCTTGGCGAAGCGGTCGACCTCGACGCCGTTCGGCACGATCTCGCAGTCGGTGCCGAAGGTGAGCGCGACCTGGTCGCGCGGCCTCGTCGGACACCGCGGTCGCGAGCGTCGAGCCGGCGCAGGAGCGGCCGCAGCGGCGAGCGCAGCGTCTGGTACCAGCGGATTGCGTCCCGCCCGCGCCGAGTGGAACGTGCCGACCGCCGGGATCGTGGTGCCCATCGAGCGCGGCGTGGTTCGCACCGGGCGAGAAGGGCTCGTGCAGGTGCACGACGTCGGGCTCGAAGCTGCGCAGCGCCTCGAGGGTGCGCCGCGCGACGGCGCGTCCGGCGGCGATCGGCGCGACCGAGCCGTTGCTCGGGAACCGCGTGCTCGGCCCGACGGTCGTGATGCCCGGCTCGGGCGGCGGGCCGTCGCACGGCGCGATGATCCGGGCGTCGACGCCGAGCGCGCGCAGCGCGCGCGCGAGCCCGAGCACCTGGCCCTGCACGCCGCCGGACAGCGACAGCGAGTACGGGCACGACAGCATCACGCGCACGCGCGCGTCCCTCCCATCGGCAGATCATCATTCAAGTCGCCTCGCGCATCACCGTGCCTCGGTAGGGCTGTCGGCGACGCTGATCATCGATCGCCGGTTGTCCGGTCGCTGGGCCAGTTCGGCTGCATCAGGTGCCAGTGCTCGGGCGCGGCGCGGATGAGCTCCTCGAACCGGTGCGCGAGCTCCTGGGTGATCCGCGCGATGTCGTCGCGGATGCGGCCGGTCGCTCGGCGTGTCGATCGGATCGAGGATCCGGATCTCGCTGGTTCCCGTGCGGGCGGAAGTAGCAGCCGACGGGACAGCAGCGGCGCGCCGGTGCGCAGCGCGAGCATCGCCGGGCCCGCCGGGCAGCGTCGTGCGCTCGCCGAAGAACTCGACCTCGACGCCGTCGCCGGTGAGGTCGCGGTCGCACAGCAGGCACACCGCCTCGTTGGCGCGCAGCGCGCGCAGCACCTCGGCGCCGGCGGTCGGCGACAGCGGGACGACCCGCATGCCGAGCCGGCGGCGCGTCTCGACGAACCAGTCGAACAGCTCGGGCGGCTCGAGCGGCTCGGCGACCACGGTGACCGTGTAGCCCTGGCCCGCGAGCCACGCGCCGGCGAAGTCCCAGCTGCCGAGGTGCGGCAGCGCGAGGACGAGCGCCGTTGCCCGCGGCGAGCGCGTCCGTGATGTGCTCCGCGCCGGTGACGCGCGAAGTGCGCGTCGATCCACGCCTTCGGGCGTGCCGCGGGAGCCGGAACAGCTCGTAGCAGTAGCGCCCGTACGAGTCGAAGGTCGCCGCGACCGCGCGGCGCGAGCGCGGTCACCGCCGAACTGCGGGCCCGTACACGCGCCGGAGGTTGCGCTCGACCTGCGTCGTCGCGTGCGCCCATGAACCGCAGCGCCGACGAGCTGCGCGAGACCGCGCGCCAGGGGTGCGCCGACCGGCTCGGGGACCAGTCGTGCGACCTCGGCGCCGGCGCGGTACGCGAGGTATGGCGCCGCGCGCGGGCGCCACCGGTCAGGTGTCGACGCAGTGAGCCGGAGCGCGCGGCGCCGGTCGCCGCGCGCTTCGAGCGCGTGGCCGGCGCGCGCGCCCACCACTGGGCGAGCGTCCCGGCCCGCGGTTCGTCGCCGCTCGACGCCGCGCGGATGGCGGGCGCGCCGAGCTGCGGATCGGGCGACGCCTGGCGCCACACCTTCACGAACCGCTGCACCGCGGTGAACGCGGTGAGCACGAGCATGATCCACAGCACCGGCACGAGGATGTCGAACGCGAGGCCCGACGCCGAGGAGCACGAACCGCTCGGCGCGCTCCATGAGCCCGCCGCGGGCGTCGAAGCCGAGCGACTCGGCGCCGGGCCCGCTCGTAGGTGATGAGCATCGACAGCGCCAGCACCGCGAACACGAGCACCGGCAGGTGCGGGCCCTCGTCGGCGAGGTACCAGGCGACGCCGAGGAAGAGCGCGGCGTCGGAGACGCGGTCGGTGACCGAGTCGAAGAACGCGCCGCGGGGCCCGGCCTGGCCGCTGCTGCGCGGCGACCGAGCCGTCGAGGATGTCGGGGAGGCCGGTGAGGATCACGCCGATCACGCCGAGCACGAGGTGGCCGGCGGCGATCAGCGAGCGCGGTGGCGACCGCGAAGACGAGCCCGAAGACCGTGAGCGCGTCGGCGGTGATCCCGACGCGGTGCAGGCCGCGGCCGACCGGTCCGAGCCCTCGCTCGACCTTGGC
This sequence comes from uncultured Actinomycetes bacterium, assembly GCA_963705625.1. Classification (GTDB taxonomy): domain Bacteria; phylum Actinomycetota; class Acidimicrobiia; order IMCC26256; family DASPTH01; genus DASPTH01. The sequence continues at coordinate 180,806 of CAVPKG010000003.1, read as the reverse complement.
GCGCCAGCGTCCGTCGAGCATCGCTCGTAGGGTACCACCGCGTCCGTTCGGCGCGCCGAGCGGTCACGCACCGCGGCCCGGCCCCGGGCGCCGCCGGAAAGTGCCCGCGTAGACTCCGCAGCCATTCACCATCGGCCTGGGTGCTGCGACCTGGGGGGTGGCGGTGCCGGCAAGACGTTCCCGACGGACAAGATCCGCAACGTCGCCCTGGTGGGCCACGGCGGCGCCGGGCAAGACCTCGCTCGCCGAGGCGCTGCTGTTCGCCGCCGGCGCGATCCCCCGCCTGGGGCGGGTCGAGGACGGCACCACCGTCTCCGACTTCGACCCCGAGGAAGCGCGCCGCCGGATCTCGGTGTCGCTCGGCGCTCGCGCCGTTCGAGCTCGAGGGCCACAAGGTCAACCTGATCGACACGCCCGGGCTACGCCGACTTCGTCGGCGACGTCGCCGCCGCGCTGCGCGCCGCCGACCTCGCGGTGTTCGTCGTGTCGGCGGTCGAGGGCGTCGAGGTGCAGACCGAGATCGTGTGGCGCATGGCCGAGCGAGCGCGGCCTCCCCCGCGCGATCTTCGTCAACAAGCTCGACCGCGAGCGCGCGTCGTTCGCGCGCACGCTCGACCAGCTGAAGGAGAAGTTCGGCGCCGGCGTCGCGCCGCTCCAGCTCCCGATCGGCGAGGAAGCCGACTTCCGCGGCGTCGTCGAGCTGCTCAACGACGACGCCGTGCCTACGCCGACGGCAGCGGCAAGGGCACGAGCGGGCCGGTGCCCGCCGAGATGGAGGCCGAGGAGCACTCGGTGCACGACGCGCTCGTCGAGGGCATCGTCGTCGGCGACGACGACCTCATGGAGCGCTACCTCGGCGACGAGACGATCGAGATCGACGAGCTCGCCGCCGCGCTCGCGCAGGGCGTCGACGACGGCGACGGTGTTCCCGGTGCTGTGCGGCAGCGCGACGAAGCTCGATCGGCATCGACCGGCTCGCGCACTTCCTCGTCGAGGAGGGGCCCGCGCCCGCAGGCGCGGCGACGGCCAGCCGGTCGCGTTCGTGTTCAAGACGATCGTCGACCCCTACGTCGGGCACGTGAACCTGTTCAAGGTGCTGCAGGGCACGGTGAAGCCCGACGCGACGCTCGTGAACGGCCGCACGATGACCGACGAGCGGCTCCACCAGCTCACGCTGATGCGCGGCAAGGAGCAGGACACGGTCACCGAGGTCCCGGCCGGCGACATCGCCGCGGTCGCCAAGCTCGCGACACCACCACCGGCGACGTGCTCGGCGCGCGCGGCGCCGAGCTCGACGTCGACGCCGTTCGACGCACCCGAGCCGGTGCTCGCGGTCGCGATCCGCGCGAAGTCGAAGGGCGACGAGGACAAGCTCGCCAACGCGCTGCACCGCCTCCAGGACGAGGACCCGGTGCTCCGCCTCGAGCGCAACCCCGAGACCCACCAGACCGTGCTGTGGGGCATGGGCGAGACGCACCTGTCATCGCGCTCGAGCAGCTCCACGCGCAAGTTCGGCGTCGAGGTCGAGACCGAAGACGTGAGGGTCGCGTACCGCGAGACGATCACGGGCAACGCCGAGGCCGAGGGCAAGTTCAAGAAGCAGACCGGCGGCCACGGCCAGTTCGGCGTCGCGTTCCTGCGGGTCGAGCCGCTCGAGCGCGGCGCGGGCTTCGAGTTCGTCGACGCGATCGTCGGCGGCGTGATCCCCCGCCAGTTCATCCCCGCGGTCGAGAAGGGCGTCGCACGAGACGATGGAGCAGGGCGGCGTGTTCGGCTTCCCCGTCGTCGACGTGAAGGTCACGTGCTTCGACGGCAAGCACCACCCGGTCGACACCTCGGAGATGGCTTCAAGACGGCGGCGTCGATCGGGTTCAAGGAGGCGATGGCGAAGGCGCACCCGATCCTGCTCGAGCCGGTGAGCGAGCTCGTCGTCACCGTGCCCGAGGCGAACCAGGGCGACATCATGGGCGACCTCAACTCGCAAGCGCGGCCGCATCCAGGGATCGGCCGCGATCGGCGACGGCGAGGTCGAGATCGTCGCGATCGTGCCCGACGTCGGAGGTGCTGCGCTACGCGATCGACCTGCGCTCGATGACCGGCGGCCGCGGACGCTTCACGCATGCAGCACTCGCACTACGACCCGGTGCCCGTCGCACCTCGTCGACAAGCTCAAGCCCAAGCCGGAAACCGCAAAGGTCTGAGGGCGCGACGTCCGATACCGCGGGTCTGTGTACTCGCGGTTCTTCCACTCGTGTTCGGTGCGGCGATCAGCCCCACGATTCTCGCGACTGCGGTGCTCGTGCTGGCGTCACCACACAGGGCAGTCCTGCGCGGCGCGCTCTACACGCTCGGCACGCTCGTGGTGTTGGTGGCCTGGACCGCGGTCGGTCTCACCGTGCTCGCCGGAGTGCACGACCACATCTCGCCGACTCAACGGGCGGTGTCGGGCGCGGTCGACGCCACGATCGGGCTCGTGCTCGTGGTCTTCGGAGTACGGCAGCTGCTGCTTCCTCCACGGCCGTCGACACACGAGCGCTCAGGCGCCGACGGTCTGGCTGCGGTGTTCGCGTCGGCGTCGTGATGATGCTCACGAACTTCACGTCGCTCATGCTCTACCTACCCGCGATGAAGGACATCGCCCGCTTCCCTGACCCGTCGTCGGACAAGATCGTCGTGACCGCGGTTGCCATCTTCGTCACATCGCTCGCGGCGACGTTGCCGTTGGCACTGCGCGTGGTGGCACCGGGCCCCGCGACGACGATCCTCGGCGATGTGAACCGGTTCGTCACCCGCCACCAGCGCGCCATCGTGGTGATCGTCGCATTCGCGTTCGGCGCGTACCTGATGACGCGTGGGCTTGCACGACCTCTGACCGCGCGCTCCGCTCCAGCCGCAGTTCCATCGACAAGTCTCATCGATGACTTCGAGCCTGGCTCGGCGTCTGCACCACATGGCACGAACCGGGAGTCGAACCCTGACCGCCAACGAGCCCTCCACCAACCAGCGCTCGAGGGAGGGCCTGGCCCGCCTGCACGACTCGATGGCAGCCCATGTCGCAGCCGGTCGCGTACCCGGGCTTGTCACCCTCGTGGCCCGCGGCGGCGCCGGGATCTGGAGTCGGTGCTCCGTGAGCGCATCGTCGAGCCGCTCGGGACGATCGACACCGGGTTCACCGTCCCGACCGAAGCGGGATCCCGTTCACCCAGCGCGAGGCCACCTCGCCCGCCCCACCCCCCGTGATCGTGGACTTCTGGGCCGGCGTCAACGCCGCCACCTCGACGTGACCCGACGGCACCGGTCATCTCGTGAAGGATCGGCGCTAGTGGGCCAGCTGGCTCCGGTCGGCAAGCGCCTCCGCGCGGAGACGGCGCACGCCGCCGGGACCGAGGCGTTGACGCACCTCCCGTGCGTGGGCACGCAGGTCCCAGAACGCGAGCTCACCGTCGCGGCTGAGGAACGGCTGTCGGCCCAGCGCGGCCGAGATCTCGCTGGCGAGTGGCTCGGCCAGGCGATACGTGCTGCCGAGGTCGTAGACGAGACCATCGAAACCGACCGCCACCAGCCGGTCCAGCATCTGGGGAGCGGGCAGACGAGCCGTGCTCGGCTGCCAGTCGGCCTCGCGGCCGGCCATCCCGCCCCAACTCCACTTCAAGGAGTCGCTGTGCAGATACGGGCGCACGAGGTCGTAGGGTCCGAGCGTGCCCATCTTCGGAGCTTCCGGGAAATAGCGGTACGGGAGCTCGAAGACCGACGCACCCTTCGGGAGCGTTCGCTGGAGACGCGCGACGAAGTCTCCGTCGCTGTGCCATCGCGCCTGTGTCGCCGCGTAGTCGGGAACGACGGCTGGCGACACCTGGTCGAGGATCCCGAGCACCAAGACGAGCGCGAGCACGATCGCGACCGTGGGCCTGGTCCACCGGCGGTCCGGTAGCCGGCGGCGCAGCCAGTCGAGGGCGTACGCGACCGCGGTGAAGGCGAAGAAGGCCAGGAAGACGCTGATCCGGTTCCACGAACGCAGCTCACGGATGCCCAAGCCGAAGACGAGGATCGAGAAACCGCTGATCGTTCCGAGGAGGATCCCGGCAACGGTGAGCACACCCATGCTGAGCAGTGCGTCGGCAGGCGGCGGCACGGGGCCCGCCTCGTCGGCCGGCTCGTCATCTGCCGGCCCCTCATCCGGGTGCTCGCCGGCCGGGTGCTCGCCGGCCGGCGCCTCTCGGCCGCGTCGGCCGCGGAGCGCGACGAGCAGCACGACGAGCAGGCCGACGAAGCCGAGCGCGCCGATGATCCCGAGCTGTTGACCGTGCTCGCTGAGCGTGGGGGTGAAGCGCGTGCTCTTCGCCTGGATGTCGGCGAGCGCCTTCACGCGATGCTGCTCGACGGGGAAGTACGAGCTGCGAGACCTTGAGGCCCTCGAACTCGGTCTCCGACGGATTCCGACGCACGACTGCGGTGTCCCGACCATGGGTCGCCATGTAGACGAGATTCGGCGCCAGGTTCACTGCCGCGATCCCCGCGATCGCTGCGAGCGCGATCGCAGCCGACGCGAGCACGCGCCGGCGCCGCCGCGCGATGAAGTCGACGATCGCGAGGATTGCCAGGAACAGGACCGTGAAGGCGGCGTAGTAGGCACCCGACGACGCGATGGCGGCGCATCCCAGCAACCAGAGCACACCCGACTTGTTCCAGAGCCGCACGCGCCAGCCCGAGCCACCGTCGCGATCGGTGGTGAACGGTGGGCGCGTCGACGCCGTCCGGAGCACGAGATAGCCCGCGAGCGGCACCACCCAGTAGGCCGAGAGGAAGAGGTGCGGCACCCCCCGGGCGAAGTGGTACGGCAGGTACGCGTAGAGGAGGGCGACGACCGCCGCCACCGCGCGCGACACTCCCAGCGCCCGGAGCACGAGCAGCATCGACACCGCGACTGCGACGAAGGTGAGGACGAAGAAGATGTTGACCGTTGCGCCGACACTGCCCGTGATCGTGCCGAGCACCTTGAGCCCGACCAGGTTCAGGTTGTCGAGCGCGACGGGGAAGTCGAACAGCTCTTGGTGGAACGGCGCGCCGAGACTCGCGTTCGTCGAGAACCACGTGTGGTCGATGCCGCCCTTCGCCAGCATCTGGTAGAAGGGCGCGTCGGGCTCGAAGGAGTACACCCCGGGATCGCCGCGCACGTAGGCAAGAGGCACGTCGACGTCGGCGTTCCACAGCTCGAGCACCGGAACGAGGATCGCGAGCGCAACGACGGCCACGAGCACCGCGTCGAGGAGCAGGAAGCGGCCTCTGCTCGTTCGTTCCGGCCGGTTCACGGCGGCACAGTAATCGTCTCGCATGACGCGGTCGCGTCACGCGATGAGGGTGGCGATGAGGGAGACGGAGCTGACGAGTGGCGACGCCGGGCGGGCTCACGGGTTGCTGCTCTCTGGGAGGGGGGCTACTACCCCCACGCTGACAGTGTCGGCAACATTGTCGGGCCTGTCGCCGCGGACAAGCATGGCGGTGTGGGTGGCCGGGTTGGGGAGTAGATGACGTGGGCGCGATCTGGATGCTGTCCGCGAACGATCTGCGGCGCCGGTTGGCGTCGACGCTCGCGATCACGCTACTGATCGGCATCGTCGGGGCAATCGTGATCGCGGCCGTCGCCGGCGCGCGTCGCAGCGACACCGCGCTCCGTCGGTTCAACGACGAGAGCCGTTCGGCCAACGTCGAGGTCGAGGTCGGTACCCCGACCGCGCAGCAACTCCACGCGTTCGAAGCCGCCGTCGGGTCTGCACCTGTCGGTCTCATTCACGCGTACGGAATGAGTCCGAGCGACCGTCCGAGCGTCGCCGTGGCGACGAGCGTCGATGACAGCTTCGGCACCGCAGTCGATCGACCCCGTGTCATTGCGGGTCGCCTCGCCGATCCGGACGCGGTCGACGAGGCGACGATCAGCGAGTCGCTCGCCCAGCAGACGGGCATCAAGGTCGGCAGCGTGCTCGAGACCGTCTCGTTGACACCTGAGCAGGTCGCCCGCGCGACTTCACACCGAAGGGACCGAAGCCGAGCCTTCGCGTCGTCGGGTATCGTTCGGCGTCCGGCCGACCTGAGTGACCTCGCCGCGTCAGGTGGCATCATCACCCTGACACCTGCGTTCGATCGTGCGTACAACGGAAAGATCGCGCTCTTCACGCTCGATCTGCGCCTTCGAGTGCAGGGGGGTGCGGCCGGCGTCGCGCACGTCACAGATGTCGCGCGACAGATGTTCGGATCGAGCGAGTCCTTCCGGGTGGACAATCCGAGCTCGGAGAACAACGGCGCCCAGCGCGCGATCGACGTGCTCACCGCGGTGCTGTGGATCTTCGCGGTCGTCGCGGCGGGCGCTGGGCTCTTCGCGATCGGCGTCGTCGTGTTTCGAGAGATTGCGCAAGGGCGTGCGCAGCAGCCGACCCTGCGATCGCTGGGACTGACCCGGTCGGATCGCGTCGCCGCGGGCATGCCGCGCGCGCTGTTGGCGGCCACCGCCGGTGCATGCATCGCGGTCATCGGTGCGATTGCGTTGTCACCGCTGTTCCCGTTCGGCATCGCGAGGCGCGCGGACCCCGACCCCGGCCTTCACGCCGACTGGTTCGCACTCGCCCTCGGTGCCGGTGCCATCCTGATCTTCGTGCTCGGTGTCGCAGTGGCAGCGGGCGTCCGTGCCACCCGCGTCGATGGCGACCGCGCCCGCCTGCATCCTCGGGCGCGTTCGATCGCCGAGACGTTCGCGGTGTCCCGATTGCGGCCGACAATTTCGAATGGCGTACGCATGGCGCTCGATCCCGGCCGAGACGAGCGCGCGGTGCCCCTACGCTCGGCGTTCGCGGGCGCGGTGCTCGGCGTGCTCGGCGTGACGGCGGTCCTCGTGTTCGCCGCGTCGTTGAGCAACCTCGGCGACACGCCCCGTCTCTACGGATGGACATGGGACGTGAAGGCCCGGGACCCGAGTACCCCGGCGCACTGCGACCGCAAGACCTTCGACCTCGAGCGACAACCGGGCGTCTCGGACATCGCAGCGATCTGCTACCACGACTTCGACGTCGACGGGCGCAACACCGTCGTTTGGGGATTCACACAGGTGCGCGGTTCGATCGAACCGACGATCGTGGCGGGCCGCGCGCCGATCGGCGACGACGAGATCGCGCTCGGACTCGACACGATGAACGCGTTGCACAAGCACATCGGGGACACCGTCCGAGTCGGCAGTGGGAAGGCCGCACACGAATTCCGCATCATCGGCCGCGCCGTGTTCCCGCCGATGACGTACGGCGACGTGCAACATCTGGCCGACGGCGCGACGGTTACTGGGGCCGGGTTCGCCCGCGTGCTCACCGCAGACGACGACGAGACGACTCGTTACGTGGTCGCGCGCGTCGCGCCCGGCGACCGGATGAACGTCGTACGGAGCGTTCGCGCGCTCTTGATCCGTCAAGGTGGGGACGCCAGCTTGGCCGCCGAGGCCGTCGGCGGCCCGACACGTCCGCCGGAGATCGAACGGATGCGCCACGTATCGTGGTTCCTTCCGACCCTCGCCGTCTTGATGTGCGTGCTGGCACTGATCGCGGTCGGGCACGCCCTGGTCACCACCGCACGCCGGCGCCGGCACGAACTCGCCGTGCTGAAGGCGATCGGCTTCAAACGCGGTCAGGTCCGCGCAACGCTGTCGTGGGAAGCGTCGACACTGGCGATCGTCGGCATCGTGTTGGGGATACCGGCCGGCGTGGTCGTCGGGCGGCTTGCGTGGTCGTTGGTCGCGCACAACATCGGCGTGGCAACGACCGTCGCGCTTCCTGCGTTTGCGCTCGCGCTCGTGGTTCCCGCGCACGCTCCTGCTCGTCAACGCGGTCGCGTACTTCCCGGCGCGGGCGGCAGCGCGAACACGCACCAGCGTCGCCCTCGCCGCCGAATGATCACGCGGCGTGGAACTAACTCTGACCTGCGGTTTCACCGAGTCCGTAGGCGGACCAGTCTTCGGGGTTCGGTTCGGTGTACTCGCCGAGCACATGGCCGTCGACGCCGTCGAGCTCGACGAGGCCGCGCATCGACGGTGGCTCGTCGGCGCTGTAGAGCAGGATCCGCCAGGCGGGACGCGAGAGAAGACCGCGCCACGCGAGCTGCGCGCTGGAGTGCCCGACGGGAAATCCGACCGTACGCGTCGCGATCAGGAGCGCCTCGGTCTGGTCGATGGAGAGCCGCCACGAAGTCACGAAGTGGTAGATCGCGACGAGCGCGAGGAAGATCGCGGCGGCGAGCAGCCCGCCGTTGTCACTCGCGATCCAGCCGAGGAGACAGAACAGCGCAAGCGCGGAGTAAATGGTGCCGGCGATGCGTCGGCGCCGGGTGCTCGGGAACAGGTAGGGACCGACGTACGCCGTGACATCGAGGTCTTCGGGCAGGACGTCGCCCTCGGTCGGCGGCGCGTCGTCGCTCACGCCTGCACGGTACCGCCGTGATGCCGCGCGTCAGGGGTCGAGGCCCTTGCGGCGGCGGACGCTCCGGACGCGCTGTTCGTGGGTGCGCAGGTCGAGCCGCCGACGGAGTCCCTGGGTTCGGTAGCGGAGCGAGCGTCGCGCGCGACCGCGGAGCGAGGCGATCTCGTCGTCGCGCTCGAACGCCAGCAGGTCGCGCTCCGCATCTTCGGCGGCCCGAATGCGGGACTGCCACAGCGCCTGCTCGTGACTCGGTCGCGTGCGGTACACGTCCCGGCGCACCAGCGCCGGGAGCTTCACGCTCGTGAGGCGATCGACCAACACCGGAGGCGCGTGCTCGCGCGGCCACCCGCTGCCACAGGTCGCCCTCGGGGCTCCAGTCGACGGTGGGTTCCTCCGGAACGACGCCGACATCGAGTGGTCCGCGCCAGCCTCCTACGTCGAGGATGGCATCGCGCCGGTACGCGACCGACGTCGGCGCGATCCACCGTCCCGGTCGGTACTGCCAACCAGGCCGAGGCCGGGCTCGCACTGCGCGCGGCCCGACCATGAGGACGCGACCGTGCGTGACCGTCGCTCCCGCGTCGATCGCGGCCACGAGGCGCTCGAGGTGCCGCGGCAGCCACAGATCGTCGTGTCCCAGATGGGCCACGATCGGGCCGCGCGCCCGGCTCAGTCCTTCGTTGTTCGGGACCGCCTGGTGGCCCGAGTTCGTGGGGAGATTGATCCACTGCACACGCGGGTCGGCGATCGCGGCAACGACCTGCTCCGACTCGTCGGTGCACCCGTCGCCGATCACCAACAGCTCGAAGTCGGTGAACGTCTGACTGAGCACACTGCCAATCGAGTACGGGAGCACCGTCGCCCAGTTGTACGTGGCGATGATCACGGTGACCCTGGGCCGCGCGGAGCCGCGCGCTCACCACCAGCGGAACGGAACGACCTCGGGAGCGCGCGGCGACTCGTACGGCAAGTCGAGCACGTCGGGACCGTCGTACTCGTAGAGCGACGAGGGCATGTTCACGATGAATGCCTCGTCGATGCCGATGTTCTTCCAACCGTGATAGAGGTTCGTCGGAATCACGACGAGCGCGGGGTTGCGCTCGCTCACTCTGAACTCGTTGACCGTGCCGAAGGTCGACGACTCCTCGCGTCCGTCGTAGACGACGATCGACACCAGCCCGGACACGACGAAGAGGCGATCCGTGGAACGTCGGTGCAGCCCCCAGGCGCGCACCCGGCCGGGCAAGGTCGTCGTCACGTGGACCTGCACGATCGGAAGGTCGATCTCGGGCCAGCTCGACCGGGCGACTTCGCTGACGACCCCGTCCTCGTGGGGAACCGGGCGAGTGGGCCGGAACCGGAGCCCTTCGATCATCTGCTGGCGGAGCTCGCCGCCTCGGTCGACGGCCGAATGCTTCGCCACGAGGAACTCGCTGCCGGCGACGGGCGGCTCTTCCACGCCGGAGACGCTACACACGGGTCACCGTGGCCACCCGGCCCGGACCTTCTCCCAGCTCGCGATCAACGGTTCGGGCAGCACGCGCGCCTCGGCCACGGCGGTCATGAAATTGGTGTCACCGACCCATCGTGGGAGCGCGTGCATGTGCACGTGACCCGGAATGCCGGCGCCCGCCGCGCGACCGAGGTTCGCACCGACGTTCACGCCGTCGGGCGAGTACGCGTGGTCGAGCGCGGCCGTGGCGTCTTGGGTCATCGCCATGAGCGCGCTCGCTTCTTCTCGGGACAGCCCCGACAGCGTTGCCTCGTGCCGCACGGGCGCGACCATGAGGTGACCCGAGGTGTACGGGTACGCGTTCATCACCGCGAACACGTGCTCGTTCCGCGCGAGTACGAGCGCTTCGTCGGGATCGGCAGCGAGCAACCTGCAGAAGAGGCACTCGCCGTCGACCGGACGCTGCGTGGCGACCTCTTCGATGTACGACGAGCGCCAGCCCGCCCAGAGCCGGTCGAGGGTCACGCGTGCACGCGCTCTGCGACCTCGGCGCCGAGCCGCTCGAGGAACGCGTCGACGGGCACGCCGCGCTCGTCGTGATCGGCGCCGCGCTGGTTCACGCCCACCGTGCGGTGCTCGACATCCTCGTCACCGACCACGAGCACGTAGGGCACCTTCTCGAGCTTCGCCCGGCGGACGCGCGCGCCCAGGGAATCGGCATGGGCGTCGATCAACTCGGCGCGGAAGCCGCTCGTCGCGGAGCCGCTCGACGAGCGTCTCGCCGTACTCGTCGTGGCGGTCGGCCACCGGCAGCACGGTGACCTGCACGGGCGCCAGCCACGCCGGGAACGCACCGGCGTAGTGCTCCACGAGGATCGCGAAGAAGCGCTCGATCGAGCCAAACAGCGCGCGGTGGATCATGATCGGCTGGTGGCGTTCGTTGTCGGCGCCGACGTACTCCATGCTCGAAACGCTGCGGCAGCTGGAAGTCGAGCTGGATGGTGGAGAGCTGCCACGTGCGGCCGATCGCGTCCTGTGCCTGCACGGAGATCTTCGGCCCGTAGAACGCGCCGCCGCCCTCGTCCATCACCAGATCCAGACCCATCTCGAGCGCGGCCGATCGCAGCGCCTCGCTGGCCTCTTCCCACTCCGCGTCGGTGCCGACGGCCTTGCCCTCCGGTTTCGTGGAGAGCTCCAGGTAGAAGTCGTCGAGGCCGTACTCGCGGAGCACGTCGAGGACGAACACGAGCAGCGACCGCAGTTCCTCGCCCATCTGCTCCTTCGTGCAGAAGATGTGCGCGTCGTCCTGGGTCATGCCCCGGACCCGCGTGAGTCCGTGCACCACGCCCGACTTCTCGTTGCGGTAGACGGTGCCGAACTCGAAGAGCCGCAACGGCAGCTCGCGGTACGACCGCATCCGGCTCTTGAAGATCAGGATGTGGAACGGGCAGTTCATCGGCTTCAGGTAGTAGTCGCCACCGTCGAGCTCCATCGGAGGGAACATTCCGTCCGCGAACCACTCGAGGTGGCCCGACGTCTGGAAGAGCCCTTCCTTCGTGATGTGCGGGCGTGTTCACGAACTCGTAGCCGGCGGCCTCGTGACGCGTGCGCGAGTAGTCCTCCATGACCTTGCGGACGAGCCCGCCCTTCGGGTGCCACACCGCGAGCCCCGAGCCGATCTCCTCCGGGAACGAGTAGAGGTCGAGCTCGACGCCCGAGCTTGCGGTGGTCGCGCTTCTCCGCTTCCTCGAGACGGTGGAGGTGCTCGTCGAGCGCGGCCTTGGACTCCCAGGCCGTGCCGTAGATGCGCTGCAGCATCGGGCGCTTCTCGTCGCCGCGCCAGTACGCGCCCGCGACCTTCGTCAGCTTGAACGCGCCGAGCCGCTTGGTGCTGGGCACGTGCGGACCGCGGCAGAGGTCGACGAACTCCGTCCCGTCGGGGCGCGGATTCCTGTAGAGCGAGATGACGGAACCCTCCCCGACCTCGCCCGTGTCGTCGGGGTCGACGCGCTCGATGATCTCGCGCTTGTAGGGCTGCTCTGCGAACACCGCGAGGGCGGTGTCGCGGTCGACCTCCTCGCGCTCGAACGGCTCGTCGGCCTTGACGATCTCACGCATCCGCGCCTCGATGCGCGTCGAGGTCGTCCTCGGAGAAGTGCGCGCCGCCAGGGAGCGAGAAGTCGTAATAGAAGCCGTCTTCGATCGCCGGGCCGATCGCGTACTCGGCTCCCGGGTACAGATCGGTCACTGCCTGCGCCATCACGTGCGCGGTGGAGTGGCGCAGGACCTCGCGGCCGTCAGGGGTGTCGGGCGTGACGATCCCGACACTGGCGTCGCGGTCGATCGGCCGGCTCAGGTCGACCTCTGCACCGTCGACCTTCGCGGCGAGTGCCGCCTTCGCCAGGCCCTTGCCGATCGACGCGGCGACCTCCCCTCCGGTGACGCCGCTCGGATACTCGCGCGTGCTGCCATCGGGAAGCGTGATCGTGATCTGAGCGGCCATTCGGAGAAAGTACTCGCGGCCGCTCACGCTCCCGTGCCGGACTCGAGCGGGCGGCTCAGATCGATGCCGAGCAGCGAGCCGAGCCCGCGCAGCGCGACCGGTGCAGTCTCGTCGGTACCGCCGGACAGCACTGCGCTCGCGAGGTCATCGAGTGCTTCGAGCGCCTTCGGCGCGTCGAGGTCGGCGTCGATTGCAGCCCGTACTCGTTCGGCGAAGGGGCGGGGATCGGCGCCGCCGGCACACTCGGCCGCGGCGAGCAGACGGTGGAGCAGTGCGGTGCCCTCTTCGAGGTCGGTGTCGTGCCACTCGAAGCCGGTTCGGTAGTGGTGACGCATGAGCGCGAGCCGGATCGCGCGGGTCGGCGGTCTTGAGCAGGTCGCTCACGAACACGAGGTTGCCGAGCGACTTCGACATCTTCTCGCCCTCGTAGCGAACCATCGCGGAATGGACCCAGTACCTCGAGAACGGCTCGTGGGTGCAGCTCTCGCTCTGCGCGATCTCGCACTCGTGGTGCGGGAAGATGAGGTCGGTGCCGCCGCCGTGCAGATCGAGCGTGCTCGTATGCAGCTCGTGCATCGACATCACCGAGCACTCGACGTGCCACCCTGGCCGACCGGTACCGAACGGCGCCACCCACGAGGGTTCGTCGGGAAGCGACGGCTGCCAGAGCACGAAGTCGAGCGGATCGCGCCGGTGCGGGTCGTCGGGGTCGCCCCCGCGCTCGTGTGCGATCCGAATCATGTCGTCGCGCGAGTACCGGGACAGCGCGCCGTAGCGAGGGAAGCTCGCGACGTCGAAGTACGTCGTTCCGTGCGCTTCGTAGGCGTGGCCGGTCTCGATGAGCTTGGCCACCATCTCGATCATGCCGTCGATCGCCTCCGTGGCGCGCGGCTCCGCGATTGCCGGGCGCATGGCCAGGGCGTCCATGTCGGCGCGGAAGCGAGCGAGCTCGGCCTCCGCGAGCTCGAGGAACGGCACACCGAGCTCGCGCGCCTTCGGGAGGATCGAGTCGTCGACATCCGTGACGTTGCGCACCATGCGCACGTCGTGGCCGAGCTCCTCGAGGCGCCGGATCAGGAGGTCGTAGGTGAGCATCGTGGCCGCGTGGCCGACGTGCGTGGCGTCGTACGGAGTGATGCCGCACACGTACATGCGAACGATCGGCCCGACCTCGAACGGCACGACCTCGCGCTGCGCGGTGTCGTAGATCTGGACCGTCATCGCCGCCGCTCCCCCGCGCCGGCGATGTGGAGGGTCGCCTCACCCTTGTGGCGGACGTTGACGGTGAGCAGCAGTGCCGCGACCGCCTCGATGCCGTGCGCGTTCGCGAGCGATCCCGCGTCGAAGGCCCGGAGCCCGGGAACGCTGTCGATCAGGTCGAGCACGGTGGTGCGGGCGTCGTCGTCGTCACCCGCCACGAGCACGTCGCTCTCGAGGTCGCGGTCGAGGTCGCCGAGGGCGGCGGCCGGGACGTGCTGGAGCGCGGCGACGACCTTCGCGTCGGGGGCGGCCGCCTGGATCGCCTCGGCGATCGACCCCTCGTCGGGCAGCACGACGCTCGGAACTCGCGGCCCACGCTTCACGAGACCGTTCGCCATCGAGATGACGACCTTGCCGTCGAGCTTGTCGGCGAGATAGCTGGCGGTGGAAACGGCTGCTTCCGCCACCGTGGCGATCACGACGACGTCGGCGTCGGCCGCCTGCGGATTGGTGCCGGGCTCGAGGGTCTCGACGCGGTCACCCCAGCGGCGCTTGAGCTCGCGGACGATGCTCTCGGCGCGGTCGCGGTCGCGTGAGCCCAGGATCACGTCGTGGCCCAGGGCCGCGAGACGGACCGCGACCCCCTGCCCCGCCGGCCCCGTCCCTCCCAACACTCCGATCCGCATCCACCAGCTTCGCACACGGCGCCCGACGCACGACGCGGTGACGAGCGAGCGGAGCGAGCGAGTCACTCGCCAGCGAGCGAACGCCCGCGAGCCGGGTATCCCGGCTCGCAGAGAGCGAGCGAGTCAGGCGATGCAGTCGGCGCCGAGGAGGACGCGGAGCTCGGCGAAGAGGCCGTTGCCGGCGTCGACGAGGAGGTCGTCGCCGAGGCGGAGCACCGTGGTCTTCTCGGGCGCTCTCGAGGTGCACGAACACCGGGCTGTCACCGGGGTGCTCGGCGAGGATCTCCTTGAGGCGCGCCGACCTTGTCGTCGGTGAGCGTGTGCAGCTTCACCTTGATCCGCACCGGGCGGGCCGCCGTCGATCACGATCTCGGGCCGGATGATCTCCATCGCCACGAGCTTCGGCGTGTCGTCGCGCAGGTCGACGCGTCCCTTCACCACGACGATGGCGTCGTCTTCGAGGACGTGTCCGAAGTCGGCCATCGTCTTCGGGAACACCATCACCTCGAGCACGCCGGCGAGGTCCTCGAGCACGAACGTGCCCATGAGGTCGCCTCGCCTTGTGTACTTCCGGGCCAGCGAGGTGACGATGCCGCCGACCGTGCGCAACTCGCCCTCGCGCGCTTCGCGCAACTCCGACGAGCGTGGAGTCGACGTGCCGGCGCAGCGACGCGCTCGGCGCCCATCAACGGGTGCTCGCTCACGTAGAGCCCGAGCATCTCCTTCTCGAACGCGAGGCGCTGCGACTTCGGGAACTCGGTGTCGGGGATCTCGACACGGTGCCCCACCACCGCTTCGATCGTCGACCTCGCCGACCGCGGAGAACAGGTCGAACTGCCCTTCGGCCTCGTTCCGGCGCCGGTCGATCACGGTGTCGACGATCGTCTCGAACACGTGGACGAGCCCCTGGCGCGGGTGGCCGAGCGAGTCGAAGCCGCCGGCCTTCACCAGCGACTCGATCGTGCGCTTGTTGAGCACGGACGGGTCGACGCGATCGCAGAAGTCGTAGAAGTCGACGAACGGGCCGCCCTTCGTGCGCGCGGCGACGATCTGCGCGACCACCCCCTCGCCGACGTTGCGGACCGCCGACATGCCGAAGCGGATCGCCGTGCCCTCCGGCCTTCGGCGCGTCGGTGCACGGAGAAGTCGGATTCCGACTCGTTGACGTCGGGCACGAGCACCGCGATGCCGAGCTGCCGGCACTCGTTGAGGAAGACCGCGGTCTGGTCCTTGTTGGTCTTGACGCTCGTGAGCAACGCGGCGAGGTACTCGACCGGGTAGTTCGCCTTGAGGTACGCGGTCTGGTACGCGATGAGGCCGTAGCCGGTGGCGTGGGCCTTGGGGAACGAGTAGTCGGCGAACGGCTCGATGGTGTCGAAGATGCGCGTCGCGAACTCGTCGGTGTGGCCCTGCGCGACGCAGCCCTCGACGAACTTCGAGCGCTCCTGCGCCATGAGGTCGCGCTGCTTCTTCGCCGCGGCCTTGCGGAGGTTGTCGGCCTCGCTCCAGCGAGTAGCCCGCGAGCCGCTGCGCGACCTGCATGAGCTGCTCCTGGTAGATCATGAGGCCGTACGTGGGGGCGAGCACCTCCTCGACGTCGGCGTGGTAGTAGGTGACCGGCTTGCGGCCGTTCTTGCGGTCGGCGTAGTCGGTGTGCATGTTCGTGCCCATCGGACCCGGCCGGTACAGCGCGACGAGCGCGGCGATGTCTTCGAACCGCGTCGGGCCGAGCGAGCGCAGCAGCGAGCGCACCGGCCCGCCTTCGAGCTGGAACACGCCGACGGTGTCGCCGCGGCGCAGCATCTCGAAGGTCTTCGCGTCGTCGAGCGCCACGTTGTCGATGTCGAACCGCTCGCCCGTGGAGCGCTCGATCGAGGTCGAGCGTGATCTCGAGCACGTCGAGGTTGCGCAGGCCGAGGAAGTCCATCTTGAGGAGCCCGAGCGTCTTCGACGCCGTGCATCTCGTACTGCGTGACGATCGGGCGCGTCGTCGACGTTGCCGCCGGCCTCCGGCTTGCGCTGGATCGGCAGGTACTCGGTGAGCGGCTCGCGCGTGATCACGACCGCGGCGGCGTGGATGCCGTCTTGGCGGCGCAGCCCTTCGAGCCCGCGCGCGACGTCGATCACGCGCTTGGCGTCGGGATCGGCCTCGTAGAGCACGCGCAGCTCGGACGCCATCTTGTAGCCGTCGGCGTAACCGTCGACCTCCTCGAGACACGCCCGCAACGGCGTGTCGCGGCCCATCACGAGCGGCGGCATCAGCTTGGCGATCTTGTCGCCGACCGCGTACGGGTAGCCGAGCACGCGTGCGGAGTCGCGCACCGCGGCCCGCGCCTTGATCGTGGAGAACGTGATGACCTGCGCGACGTGGTCCCAGCCGTACCGCTCGGCCGCGTACCGGATCATCTCGCCGCGGTAGCGGGAGTCGAAGTCCATGTCGATGTCGGGCATCTGCTTGCGGCCCGGGTTGAGCATGCGCTCGAACAGCAGGTCGTACTTGATGGGATCGACGTTCGGTGATGCGCAGGCAGTAGGCGACACACGAGCCGGCCGTGCTCCCTCGCCCGGGCCCGACTCGGATGCCGCGCGCGCGCGTAGCCGGTAGAGATCCCACACGACGAGGAAGTACGCGGAGAATCCCATCGTCTTGATGACGCCGAGCTCGTAGTCGATGCGTTCGAGCACGTCGGGATCGGCGTGGCACGCCGTAGCGCTCCGTCGCGCCCTTCGAGGTGAGCTCGCGCAGATACGAGTTGTCGTCGTGACCGGCCGGTGTCGGGAACGTCGGGAAGCCACGAGTTGCCGAACTCGATCTCGACGTTGGCGCGCTCGGCGATGAGCAGCGTGTTGTCGCACGCCTCCTCGTAGTCGGCGAAGAGCTCGCGCATCTCCGCCGCGCGTCTTCAGGTAGAACTCGTCGGCGTCGAACTTGAAGCGCTTCGGGTCGTCGAGCGTGGAGCCGGTCTGCACGCAGAGCAGCGCCGCGTGCGCCTCGGCGTCGTGACGGTGCGTGTAGTGGCTGTCGTTCGTGGCGAGCAGCGGCGCGCGCAGGTCGCGCGCGAGCCGGATCAGCTGCGGGTTGACGCGGTGCTTGTTCGGGGAGCCCGTGGTCCTGCAGCTCGACGAAGAACGAGTCGCGCCCGAAGATCGACTGGAACCGCTCGACGAGCTCGCGCGCCCCGGAGTAGTCGTCGGCGAGCAGCGCCTGCGACACCGCGCCACCGAGACAGCCGGTGGTGGCGACCAACCCGTCGCCGTGTTGCTCGAGCAGCTCGAAGTCGACGCGCGGCTTGTAGTAGTAGCCGTCGAGGTACGCGTGCGACGCGACCTTGATGAGGTTGCGGTAGCCCTCGTTCGACTCGGCGAGCACCGTGAGGTGGTAGATGTCGTGATCGTCGCGGCGCGGCCGGTCGAACCGACTCGTCGTGACCATGTACGCCTCGGTGCCGATCACCGGCGTGAGTCCTGCTTCGCGCGCGGCGCGGTAGAAGTCGATGACGCCGTACATGTTCCCGTGGTCGGTGATGCCGATCGCCGGTTGGCCGTCGGCGGCCGCGGTGGCGACCACGTCTTGCACGCGGGCCGCGCCGTCGAGCATCGAGTACTCGGTGTGCAGATGGAGGTGCACGAACGACTTGGCCAACGCCGCCCCCTTCCACAGGGCCGAATCCACAGCTGGGGACAGCCCTGTGGAGAATCACATCGGTGTGATTCGACCCTAGCAATGTCGCGCACCGGACGCCAGCGCCCTCACGGTCGGAGCGCGACCTCCTCACCGGCAGAGATCGGGAACGGCTCCACCCAGGCGGGCGATCCCGACCCGCCGTGACTCAGGCGCGGCCGCGACCGGCGAGGAGCGGCACCTCCATCTCGGCGGCGGTGAGCGACCCGTGGGCCGAGCGGAGGCTGGTCTCGCGGGCGAAGGTCGGGTCGACGAACCCGACCGCGTCGCGTGCCGCGAGCACGACGTCGCCGACGCGCCGGCGCGCCGGCCGGCGCCGGATCCGGGCCCAGCCAGCCTTCGTCGAACAGCCGGTCGCGCGAGAAGACCCACGCGTCGCGCGCCCGCGACCTGCTCGGCAGCCGCGAAGAGCTCCCCCGCCGCGCCGTCGCGCGCGTGGAGGTACCGGAACCGGGCGTCGCCCGCGTACGCCGCCGACCATTCCGTCGAGCGGCGCCCAGCCCGATCCACGACTCGGGACCGAGGTTCACCTGCCCGTGGTCGGCGGTGACCAGGAGCGACCGCGTCGTCGGGCAGCGCGTCACGGAGCGAGCGCCACGAGTCGATCGGCGGCCGCGAGCTCGGCCGTGTAGAAGGGTCCCTCGAGGCCGTGAGCGTGCGCGACCTCGTCGACCCCGGGGTAGTAGGCGTACACGAACGGCTGCGCCGCCGTCGACGAGCGCGCGCACGTGCTCGACGAGGACCGCCGTGGTCTGCCAGCCGTGGAACTCGGCGCCGCGCAGGTGCACGTTCGGTGAACCCGCTGGTGCGGAACTCGGCTCTTCGTGACCACGGGTACCGGCCGCCCGCCGAAGACCGCCTGCCGCTGCACCGATGCTCGGATCGGGCGCCCGCTTGCCGTTCGTCCTGCTGCCAGCGGATCGCGTTGAGCACCGCGCCGGTCGAGCAGCATCCGGAACCCGGTGATCCCGTGGCGCGACGGGCGGGAGGCCGGTGGTGATCGACGTGAGCGCCGCCGGGGTGGTCGACGGCACGACCGTGGTGACGACGCGGCCCTCGAGCGCCGCGAGCTCCGGGAGCAGTCCGGCGTGACGGGTACGCGCGTCCCAGCCGAGACCGTCGAGGACGAGCAGGACGACGGCCCGTGCCCCGGCCACGGCGTCCGGGAGCCAGTCGACCGGGCGGACCCCGAGCAACGCGGGCACCACGTTCGTCACGTTCGGTCCCGAGTAATCGGGCTTCACCGGCTCCACGCCCTGCACCACCATTCGAGGCTAGGCGCGACAACGCCCGGTCGCGGCGGCCCGCCGACGCGCGACCATGTGCCAGCGTGAAGGTCTCGACGCGGGGCGACTACGCGGCGCGGGCGCTGCTGTCGCTCGCGCTGCACGGCTCCGACCGGCCGACGTCGGTGAAGGAGATCGCCGAGCGGACCGGGCTCCCGCAGCCCTACCTCGAGCAGATCCTGCTCGCGGTCAAGGGCGCCGGGCTCGTGCGCTCGAAGCGCGGCGTGGGCGGCGGGTACGTGCTCGCCCGCGCGCCCGACGGAGATCACGCTGGCCGACATCCTCGCCGCGGTCGACGGTCCCGCTCACCACGCTGATGGGCGAGCACGACCACTGCGAGGGGCACTGCGTGCTCCAGGAGGTGTGGGTCGGAGTGTCCGACGAGACCCGTCAGATCCTCGAGCGCTTCACCCTCGCCGGACCTCGTCGAGCGGACACGGGTCGGTCACCCCGACGTCGTCGAGAACTGACGCACGCCGGGGCCCGCTCGCGGCGGCTCGTCGGCGCGCTCGACCCGCCGCATCCGCACGATCACCTCGAGCCCACCGGAGGACGACGGCTCCAGCTGCACGTCGCCGCCGTCGGCCACGACGAGCTCGCGCACGATCGCGAGGCCGAGCCCGAAGTGGCCGTTCGGACGTCCGTCGCGCCGCGCCGCCGCCGACTGCCAGAACCGGTCGAAGGCACGGGCTCGCTCGTCGTCGGTCATGCCCGGCCCTTCGTCGCTGACGCGGAGCTCCACCCAGTCTGCCGCGATCGAGCGCCGCGAGCCGCACCGCGCTGCCTTCGGGCGCGACCTCGAGCGCGTTGTTGAGCAGATTGTCGACGACCTGCTCGAGCCGACCCGGAGTCGCGCGCACGAATGGGCGCCGTCGCACCGACGACTCGATCTCCACGTGCCGCTCGGCGGCGAACGCCTCCCACGCGTCGCATCGGCCGTCGAGGAGCTCGTCGACGGAGATCGAGGCCGGCGTCGCCGTCGACTGCTCCGCATTCGTGAGCGCCAGCAGCCCGTCGACGAGTCGAGAGAGCCGTCGAACCTCGGCGAGCGCGCCGTCGAGGTCTTCGGCCGCGTGCTCCGGTGACATCGGCTTCGAGGTTCTCGAGCCGGAGTCGGAGCGCGGCGAGCGGCGTGCGCAACTGGTGCGACGCGTCGGCCACGAACGCCCGCTGCGCGCCCGACGAGCTGTTCGAGCCGTGCCGCGGTCGCGTTGAACGACTCCGCGAGCACCGTCACCTCGGCCGGCCCATTCGGCACCTCGGCGCGCACCGCGAGGTCGCCGCCACCGAGCGCCGCGGCCGCGCGCTCGAGCTCCGCGAGCGGCTCGCGTGACCGAGCGCGCGAGCAGCAGGCTCACGAGGAAGACGATCCCGAGCACGACTCCACCGGTCGCGGCGAGCAGCAGCCAGATGTGGCGGATGCGGTCGTCGACAACGGACGCGGGGTACGTGATGCGGATCGCGCCCTGGATGCCCTGCGCGGAGCCCACGGGCAGCGCGACGTACAGCAGGTCTCGTACCGAGCGTGCGCGACGCCCGGATGCCGCTCGCCTCCGCGCCATTGAGCGCGTCCATGATCTCGGGCCGCGTCGAGAAGTCGCGGAGCGGGTCGGCCGCACGCGTGCGGTCGGAGTCCGCGATCGCCTGCCGTTCGCGACCGACGATCACCACGCGCCCGCCGGCATCGGCGCGGTAGTCGTCGGCGAGCGCCTGCAGCTCGGCACGCGATGTCGCACTCGCCGCTGCCGTGTCGATCGGTTCTTGCGACGCGGATCGCGAGCGCGAACGCGTCGTGCTGGAGGTCGCTCGTGAGCCGACGCTCGACCGAGTTGGCGTACGACACGCCGAGCGGGATCTCGAGGACGAGCAGCACGAACGACGTGATCGACAGGTAGCTGAAGAGCAGGCGCCGCTTCACCGTACCGACGTCGCTCGGCGAGCCGCAGCCGGAAGCCGACGCCGCGCACCGTCTCGATCCAGTGCGGATCACCGAGCTTCTTGCGCAGCGACGCAACGTGCACGTCGAGCGTCTTGGTGGGTCCGTACCAGTGCGGATCCCAGACTTCCTCGAGGATCTCCTGACGGCTGCACACCGCGCCGGGGTCCTCGGCGAGGAAGCGCGAGCAGGTCGAACTCCTTCGGAGTGAGCGCGACCTCGTCGCCCTCGACGATGACGCGCCGCGTGCGGCGGTCGATCGCGAGTCCCGCCAGCTCGCGGTGGAACCGGTCGTGCGCGCAGCGGGCGCGGGTCGACGGCGTGCGACGGCACGGATGCGCGCGACGAGCTCGCGGAAGCCGAAGGGCTTCACGATGTAGTCGTCGGCACCGAGCTCGAGCCCGACGACACGGTCGACCTCGTCGGACCGCGCGGTGACCACGATGATCGGGACGTCGGAGCGTCGCCCGCAGCTCGCGACACACGTCGAAGCCGTCGCGGTCGGGCAGCCCGAGGTCGAGGAGCACGACATCGAACGGGCGCTCGGCGGCGCGTCCGAGCGCGGCTTCGCCCGTCTCGACCCGGTCGACGTCGAGACCCTCGCGCTCGAGACCCTTCGCGAGCGGTGTCGCGATGGCGTCGTCGTCCTCGACGATCAACACTCGCATGCGGCGGCTCCTGTCCAGAGCGTCGGCACGTAGCCCGGGTCGCTTGAAGGCTTTGGCGAGGCACTTCGCGACACGGCCTTCATTTCGCAACCGTCGGATGCCGATATCGCCACCGGAGCATTCGTGGTCTCGGAGGGTGCCGGGCGCATGCGACGGCGCAAGAACCTGGCAATTGCGGGGGCGCTCGCGGCGGGAACGTTCGCGGCGACCGTCGCCCTGGGCGCGAGCTTCGGGCTGTTCGGCCTCACGCAACCCGACTCACCGGCCGGTCGCCTGAGCGGCCACCGGCCTCCGGTCACGACCACGGCCGCGGTTCCTGTCCGGGTCGACGACGGCCGCCTCGACGACGATCAGCTCGTGCCCCCGCCGAGCCGCTCGAGCACCGCGGCCAGTTCGGCGGGGAGCGGCTCGTCGACGGTGATCGGCTCCCCGGTGACCGGGTGCGCGAACGAGACCGCCGTCGCGTGCAGGAACGGCCGGCCGAGGTCGAGCGGAGGACGCGCGCCGCCGTAGCTCGCGTCGCCGACGACCGGGTGACCGATCGCCTGGAGATGGACGCGGATCTGATGCGTGCGTCCGGTCTCGAGCGTGCACTCGAGCAGCGTCACCGCCGGGTCCTCGCATTGCGCGCGCACGTCGTAGGTCGTCCGTGCGCTCCGGCCACCCTCACGCACCGCCATGCGCGTCGGGCGCCGGACCGATCGCCCGATCGGCGCGTCGATCACGCCACGCGGCGCGTCGAGGTGACCCCACACGAGCGCGAGGTACCGACGCTCGACGTCGTGCGCGGTCAGCATCCGACGAGCGCTTCGTACGCACGCGGCGACCGCGCCACGACGAGCAGACCGCTCGTGTCGCGGTCGAGTCGGTGCACGATTCCCGGCCGCGCCTCGTCGCCCACTCCTGCGATCTCCGGGTAGCGCGCGAGCAGGCCGTTCACGAGCGTGCCGTCGGCATGGCCTGCTCCCGGGTGCACGACGAGCCCGGCGGGCTTGGCGATCACGAGCACGTCGTCGTCCTCGTAGCGCACCTCGGGGACGATCGTCGGGGTCGGGTTGCGGCAGGCCCGGAGCGCGCGGCTCGTCGAGGAGCTCGATCACCTCGCCGGCCTCGAGACGGCGGCTCTTCGCGACGTGCTCCCCGTCGACGAGGACCGCGCCGTGCGCGACCAGCTCCTGGACCTCGCTGCGCGTCCAGCCGGTGAGCAGCGCGACCGCGCGGTCGACGCGCTCGCCCGCCAGCGACGCCGGCACCGCGAGCTCTTCATCCATTTCGTGGTTCCTCGGCGTGACGCTCGCGTCGCGCTCGGTGCGCACCGACCACAGCACGACGAGGATCGCGCCGATCGTGATCGCGGAGTCGGCGACGTTGAACGTGGGCCAAGCGCCGACGTGCACGAAGTCGACGACCGCGCCGCGGAGGAACCCCGGCGAGCGGAACACGCGGTCGATCAGGTTGCCGATCGCGCCACCGAGCACCAGCGAGAGCGCGACGACGAGCAACGTGTCGTGTGTCCGGCGAACCGCGCGGACGAGGAAGTACGTGACGATTCCGGCGACGATCGCGAGCACCGGCGTGAACGCCTGGAACAGGCTGAACGCGCCGCCGGTGTTGCGGGCGAGCCGCAACTCGACGGTGTCGCCGAGCGATCTCGACCGGACCGTCGGCGAGGCCGTGCACCGCCCAGATCTTGGTGAGCAGGTCGAGCGCGACGACTCGCGAACACGATCCCCGCCGCGAGCACTGGGCGGGTCGCGCGAGCTATCGCCGTCGTTCGGCACGCGCCTTGCAGTCGACGCAGGTCTCCGCGTACGGAAGGGCCTCGAGTCGCTCGAGCGAGATGCGGCGCCCGGCGGGAACGCACAGGCCGTACGTGCGGTTCTTGATCCGCTCGAGCGCGCGGTCGATCTCCTCGACGATCTGGCGCGCCGAGGCCGACAGCAGCAGGTCGCGCTCGCGCTCGACGTTGATCGTGTCGCCCTCGCCCGACTCCTCGTCGAACTGCGTGTCGCCCTCGTCGCGATCCAGCGCGAGTTGCTCCGCCTCCGCCGCGAGCTCGTCGGCCTGCGCGAGATGGCGCTCCCGCTCGTCGAGGAGCTTGACCCGGAGGCGCTCGACCGTGCTCGGCGAGAGGTTGGGCTTGTCGGGCTTCACCTCGAACCCCGACAGCGGGCAGATCACCGTGCTCTTGCGCGGCGGCGCCTTCTTCGGCGGCTCGGCCTTCTTCACGACTGCGGGCTTCGCGGCCTTCTTCGGCGCCGGCCCCGCCTTCGTGCGGACGCGACCTTCTTCACGTCTGCGGGCTTGGCGACCTTCTTGGGCGGCTGCAGCTTCTTTGCGGGCTTGGCGACCTTCTTCGCCGCCCGGGCTTGACTGCCCGGGGCTTCACTGCTTCGGGCTTGGCCGTCTTCTTGGCGGACGGCGCCTTCGCGGGCGCGCGCTTCGCCGACCTGGACGCGAGCTGCTTGGCCGCCTGCTTCGCGGGCGCCTTCTTCGCCGACGCCTTCGCGGGCTTCGGTTCGGCCTTTGCCATGACATTCCTTGGGGAGCGAGCGCCGGATTGTAGTGCCGGGCGCGCGCGCCGCTGGGCACCGCGGCAGACCGCGTCGGGAACCGGTCGGGGCTCCCGAGAAGGCCTACGAGTGGCGCGCCGCGCGCGGGCCGCCCGTATCGTCGACGGCAGCGTCGAGGCGGGCATCGAGGGTCTCGACATCGACGCCGCGGAGCCGAAACCGCTTCACGCGTGACTTGCCACCGCCGATCAGCTCGACGGCGGAAGCCTTGATCCCGAAGAGATCGGCGAGCAGCTCGGCGACCGCGGTGTTGGCACGGTTCTCGATCGGCGGTGCGGCGACCCGCAGCTTCACGGCGTCGCCGTGGCGCCCCACCACGGTGGTCCGCCCCGCGCCCGGCTGCACGTGCACGTGCAGCACGACGGCATCTCGCTCGATGTCGTAGCAACCGTTCCAGCGGGCCATTTGCTGCCTTCGGGCTCAGGGGGTGCCCGTAAAGTACACGGGTGCCGTTCGATCCCGTGCCCGCTTTCGATCTCGTCGCGCTCGAGGAAGCGGTGCTCGCACGATGGCGCGAGCGACGACGTCTTCGCCGAGAGCCTCCGCCGGCGCGAGGGCGCACCGGAGTGGGTGTTCTACGAAGGCCCGCCGACCGCGAACGGCCGTCCCGGCATCCATCACGTGTGGGCACGGACCTTCAAGGACCTCTACCCGCGCTTCCACACGATGCGCGGCAACTACGTCGCCCGCAAGGCCGGCTGGGACTGCCACGGGCTGCCGGTCGAGATCGAGGTCGAGAAGGAGCTCGGCTTCACCGGCAAGCACCAGATCGAGGAGTACGGCATCGCGGCGTTCAACCAGCGCTGCCGCGAGTCGGTGCAGCGCTACGTCGAGGACTGGTCGGCGCTCACCACGCGGATCGGCATGTGGCTCGACACGAAGGACGCCTACTGGACGCTCGCGCAACGCCTACATCGAGAGCGTCTGGTGGCTGCTGAAGCAGATGTGGGACGCCGGCGACATCTACGAGGGCCACAAGGTCGTGCCCTACTGCGGCCGCTGCGGCACCGCGCTGTCGAGTCACGAGCTCGGCCAGCCCGACGCGTACCGCGACGTCACCGAGCCGTCGGTGTACGTGCGCTTCCCGGTGGTCGATCACGACTTCGACCTCCTCGTCTGGACGACGACGCCGTGGACGCTGATCTCGAACGTCGCGGCGGCGGTCGGCCCCGGCATCGAGTACGTGCGGGTACGCGCCGGCGACGGCCGCGACGTCGTGCTCGCGGCGGCGCGTGTCGCCGAGGTGCTCGGCGACGATGCCGAGATCGTGGACCGGGTCGGTGTCGACGAGCTGGTCGGGCTCCACTACGAGCGCCCGTTCGACATCCTGCCGCTCGACACCACCGAAGCCGCGGTCGTCGTCGCCGACGAGTTCGTGACGATCGACGACGGCTCCGGGATCGTCCACCTCGCGCCGGCGTTCGGCGAGATCGACCGAGAGGTCGCCGAACGCGAAGGGCTCCCGATGCTCAACCCGGTGGGCCCCGCGGCTTCGCTTCGTGGACACGCCCTACCGCGGCCAGTTCGTCAAGGACGCCGACCCCGCGCTCATCGACGCGCTCGCGCGATTCTGGCCGCTTGTTCAAGGTGTCGACTCCACGCACTCCTACCCGCACTGCTGGCGCTGCGGCACGCCGCTCATCTACTGGGCGAAACCCGAGTGGTTCGCTCGCACGTCGGCGCACAAGCACGAGCTGCTCCGCGAGAACGAGACGATCGGCTGGCACCCCGACCACATCAAGCACGGGCGCTTCGGCGACTGGCTCGAGAACAACGTCGACTGGGCGCTCTCGCGCGACCGCTTCTGGGGCACACCGATTCCGATCTGGCGCTGCGACGCGTGCGGCCCCGACACCTGCGTCGGCTCGGTCGAGGAGCTCGCCGCCCTCGCCGGGAAGGATCTCGGCGATCTCGACCTGCACCGGCCCGATGTCGACGACGTCGTCATCAACTGCCCGAAGTGCAGATCGGGCGCGCGCGAGCGTGTCGAGCCGGTGCTCGACGTCTGGTTCGACTCGGGTGCGATGCCCGCCGCGCAGTTCCACTACCCGTTCGAGAACGACGACGACTTCGAGCGCCGCTTCCCGGCCGACTTCATCTGCGAGGCGATCGACCAGACCCGCGGCTGGTTCTACTCGCTGCTCGCGGTGAACACGCTCGTGTTCGGGCGCGCGCCGTACCGCAACGTCGTGTGCCTCGCGCTCCTGCTCGACGAAGACGGGCAGAACATGTCGAAGTCGCGCGGCAACGCGATCGACCCGTGGACGATCCTCGAGACACGGGGCGCCGACGCGCTCCGCTGGAACTTCGTCTCGTCGTCCTCGCCCTGGACGCCGAAGCGCGTGTCGCTCGACGGCATCGACGAGTCGACCCGGCGCTTCCTCGTGACCCTCTGGGAGACGTACCGTTCTTCGTCACGTACGCGAACCTCGACGGCTGGGACCCCGACCGCGCCGATGCCCGCGGACGGGGCGCCGAGCACGCACGTGCTCGACCGGTGGATCCGTTCGCGGCTGCACGCGACCGTCGAAGCCGTCACCGATTCGCTCGAGGGGTTCGACGCGCTCGCGCGCCGCGCAGGCGCTCGAGGGCTTCGTCGACGATCTCTCGAACTGGTACGTGCGCCGGTCGCGGCCGCGCTTCTGGAACGCCGGTGGCGACGCCGATTCGGCTGCGCACTCCACGCTGCACGAGTGCCTGCTCACCGTCGAGTCTGCTCCTCGCGCCGTACTGCCCGTTCCTCGCCGACGACCTGTACGAGAACCTGGCGCGCGGCGAGGAGTCCGTGCATCTCGCCGACTGGCCCGTTGCCGATGTCCTCGCACGCGACGTCGACCTCGAAGACGAGATGGCACGCGCCCGCGCCGTCGTGTCGCTCGGCCTGTCGGCGCGCAACGAATCGAAGCTGAAGGTGCGCCAACCGCTCCGTCGTGCGCTCGTGCTCGTGCCCGGCGGCAGGGCCTTCTGCGAGGGGGTCGCCCACGAGATCGCCGACGCGCTCAACGTGAAGGCGTTGGAACGCGTCACGAGCCTCGAAGGCCTGCTCGACTACGTGGTGCTCCCCAACTTCCGCGCGCTCGGGCCGAAAGTCGGCAAGCGCATGCCGCTCGTGAAAGACGCTCTCGCCGCCGCCGACGGCGCCGCGGTGCACCGCGCGCTCGACGAGCAAGGTGGGTACGAGCTCGCGCTCGGCGACGGCTCGAGCGTCACGCTCACACGCGACGACGTCGAGGTACGAGCCCGGTCACACGAGGAGTTCGTGCTCGCCCAGGACGCCGGATACGCGGTGGCCCTCGACACCACCGTCGACGACGAACTGCGGGCGGAGGGGATCGCCCGCGACCTCGTCCGCCTGATCAACGATCGGCGGAGGGAGCTCGGCTTCGAGATCGCCGACCGCATCCGGGTGCGGATCGCGGTCGGTGGCCGGGTCGAGGCTGCCGCCCACCGTCACCGCGACTGGATCGCCCGCGAGATGCTGGCGGTGGAGTTCGAGGTGGAGGGCACGGCGATCGCACGGCCCGTGCACACGCTCGTCGACGGAGAGGCCGTCTCCCTCGAGATCAGCTTGGCCTGACCTCCCATCGTTCCGGCACGGAGCCGGCGAGCGGTCAGCGACGCCGGCGGAAGTGGCTGCGTCGCTCTTCGACCGGCTCGTCGTCGAAGAAGGGGCTCTGCCCCTCGCGGGGACCCAGCGGCGCGTCGTCACGCACCGCCTCACGCAGGGACGCGAAGAAGGCGTCGTCGTCGAGGTCGTCGTCGGTCTCGAGGGCAGTGGCCTCGATCGGAGTGTCCGCCGCGAACGGCTGATGCTCCGCGGTGGCGTGCTCCCAGGAGGCCGGCGCGTCGAGCGGGGCCTCGGACACGGGCTCCACGTCGGCGAGCCACGCGGACGATGCCTGTGCAACCGGCGCCGGCATCTCGCGCGCCGGCGCCATCACCGCGGCGCTCGACGTCGCACCCTCGGCGGGCGGAGGCCACTCGGTCTCGCTCGGTCGAGTCTCGCTCGGTCGAGTCTCGCTCGGTCGAGTCTCGATCATCGAGTCTCGTCGTCGGCGCGCGACGCCACGCGTGGCCCGGGCGCGGGTTCCGGCGCGTGCGCACGTTCGGGCGCCGGCGCGCGTTCGACCTCCCGCTCCGCCGGGTCGCGCGCAGGTTCGGGCGCGCGTTCGATGCGTTCGGTCAGCGGCTCGACGTCGTGCAGTTCGGGGCGCGTCAACGGTGCTTCGATCACGTTCGCGTCCGAGCCGCTCGAGGTCGACCTCGATCGCAGCGCGCACGCGGTCTCGGTAACCCGACACGTACAGCTCGAGCGCATCCGGCGTCGGATCTCGAGGTGGTCGCGGCGCCGCGCGAGGTCCTGGATCTCTTCCTCGAGTCGACGCCGCTCACTCTCTGCGATGCGGCGCGCGGTGGCTTCGGCTTCGCCGACGACTGCCTGGGCACGCGCCTCCGACTCCTCGATCAACTGTCGGGCGTGCGCCTGGGCCTCGTTGACGGCGTCGTCGGCTGCGCGCTGCGCGAGCATCAAGGTGCGCTGCAGCATCTCCGCGTCGTCTCGGTTCGTCGGCAGCGCGTCGGAGTCGCTCGGGCCACGGCTCTCGAGTTCCTGCACCTGGCGCGTGAGGTTCTCGATCGTCGCAGCCGCGCGCTCGAGGAGATCGTCGACCTCGTCACGATTGAAGCCGCGCCACGCTTCCTTGATCTCGCTCCCGCGGAGCTCTTGGGGGGTGACGTCCATGTGGGCCATGGTAGCTACGGTCGGCGGGGCCGGCGCGCGAATGTCATCCGCTCCCGATGATGCCTCGAAGGAGCAGGATCACGAAGAACACGACGATGAACGACGTGTCGAGCATCCCGGCGGGAGGGATGACCTGTCGGACGGGCCGTAAGACGGGCTCGGTGAGGTCCAGCAGCAGCGAATTGAGCGAGGCGAGGAACGTGTCGGGCTGGACGGGGAACCACGAGAGCACCGCCGCGGCCTGCAAGGATGATCAGGTAGACGGTGAGGACCCAGACGATGACGTCGCGCACGGTCAGGCCTGGTACAGACCGCGCGCCTGCAGCCGCTCCTTCTCCTCCTGAGACACCTCGACGTCGGTGGGGGTGAGCAGGAAGACCTGATCGTTCACCCGGGCCATCTTGCCGCCGACCGCGTAGGCGAGCCCGCTGGAGAAATCGATCAGCCGGCGCTGGAGCTCCTTCGGCAACCCCTGGAGGTTGAGGATCACCGGCTGATTGGCCTTGAGGCGGTCTCCCACCTCGGGCGCGTCGCCGAAGCCCGAAGGCTCGATGACGTGGACGCGCGCCGCGGTGGTGGGACCGATCGTGCGGACCACCGACGGGCGGGGTGTGACCGGCGGGGGCTCGGGGCCGTAGTCGCGGGTTGCCCGGACCGTGCCCGAGTCGCTGCGGGCAGGACGATCCGAGCCGGCCGGTTGGCGGCCGGCATCGTCGCCGTTGTCGTACTCGTCGGCCCCGGCATGGCCGCCGCGCGGTTCGCGCGCCGGGTCGGCATAGTCGCCGTACGGCTCGTAGTCCCCGCCGTAGTCGAGCTCGTCGTCGTCCTGGAGCCCCAGGTAGACCATCGCCCGACGCCACATCGAAGCCATGCGCTGTCTGCCTCCTCGCCCGGGGAGCCTACCGTCGCCGTTCCGGGGGTGCAGGGACGGACCCATGGACGGGACGGTCGCCGAAGAGCGCCCGTCCGACCCGCACCATCGTTGCACCTTCCTCCACCGCGACCTCGAAATCGTCGGTCATTCCCATCGACAGTTCACGCAGGTCGAGCCGGGTCGCGAGCTCGCGCAACGCCGCGAACCATCGGCGGGGGTCGTCTCCGACGGGCGGCACCGCCATGAGGCCCCCGACGGCAAGACCCTGCCGGCGGAGCGCGTCCACGAGCGCGGGCGCCTGCTCGGGCACGCACCCGGGCTTCTGGCTCTCCTCGGCCAGGTTCACCTCCACGAGCACCCGTGCTCCGGGCGCGCGGCGCGCGATCTCCTCGCCGAGCGCCTCGCGGTCGACCGAGTGCCAGCAGACGACCCACGGTGCGAGCGCACGCACCTTGTTGCGCTGGAGCGCACCGACGAAGTGCCAGCGCGCACCGTCGACGACCGGCGCCTTCTCGAGCAACTCCTGGGCGCGGTTCTCACCGAGGTCGGCGACTCCTGCGGCTACCACCGCGCGCACGCGCTCGGGATCGACGGTCTTGGTCGCGGCGACGAGCGTGACCTCCGCCGGATCGCGACCTGCGCGCGCCGCAGCGGCGTCGATCCGCGCCCGCACGGCTGCCACGGCGTCGCCGACGTTCATCGGTCACGCACCACGAGCATCGCCTGCCGACCGGTGGCGCCGTCACGACGGTACGAGAAGTAGTCGGGCGAGCTCGCCGTGCAGATGCCGACGTCGTCGAGCGTGTCGACACCCGCGCTGCGCAGAGCGACGCGCACCGCGGCCGGAATGTCGAGCGCGGGCGTTCCCGCTTCCGTGACCGCGGCGACTTCGACACCGAAGCGCGTGACGAGACGCTCGAGCAGTCCGGGGCCGAACTCGTAGCGCCCCGGATGAATGCAGGGGCCGAGCACGGCGCGAAGCGTTCCCGGCGCAACGGCGCGCAGAGCGTCGGCGGCCCGCTCCACCACGCCGGCCTCCAACCCCGCCCACCCCGCGTGCACGGCGGCGACCGCGCCGTCGGCGACGATCGCAAGTGGGGCGCAATCGGCCGTGAGGATCACGAGGGGCAGCCCGACGGCGGTCGTGACCGAAGCGTCGGCGTCCGGCTCCGTGCCCGAACGGAAAACCGGCTCCGTGCCCGAACGGAAAACCGGCTCCGTGCCCAACGGAGAACCGGCTCCGTGCCCGAACGGAGAACCGGCTCCGTGCCCGAACGGCGCGGCGGGTCAGCAGGGGGGGCGTCGAAGCGCACCACGTCGTTCCCATGGACCTGCCGGACGCATGCCCACTGGTCGGGACGGCCCATCCCGGCACGAGCGGCGACGAGGGCGCGGTTCTCGACCACCGCGTCGGGATCGTCGCCCACGTGGTGGGCGAGGTTCGCCGACGCATAGCGACCGCGGGACACCCCACCATGGCGGTCGGTGAAGACCACCCTGGCGGTGCCCGGGGTCCGCACGATCAATCGGCGCTCCTACACCCGGGTCGCTCGCTGCCCAGCCCGGGATACCCGGCACGCCACCGCTCGCTCGGTGTCAGCGGAGGAACTCGGGCACGTCGAAGTCGTCGTCGGCTTGCTCGGTGCTCGTGCTCACCCCGACCGAGAAGTCGATCCCGTCGTCGTCGAGATCGAGATCGTCGTCGAGGCCGAGCGACGCGAGCCGCGTGGGCCGGCGTTCGCCCTCGTAGCGGTCGAAGCCCGCTGCGATCACGGTGATCCGCACCTCGTCGCCGAGTCCGTCGTCGATGACTGCGCCGAAGATGATGTTCGCGTCGGCGTGCGCGGCCTTGGCGACGATCTCGGCGGCCTCGTTCACTTCGAACAGGCCGAGGTCGGAGGGACCCGAGACGTTGAGGAGCATCCCTCGCGCACCCTCGACGCTCGCCTCGAGCATGGGGCTCGAGATCGCGGCCCGGGCCGCGTTGACCGCACGACCCTCACCCGACGCGTAGCCGATGCCCATGAGCGCGCTGCCCGCGTTGCTCATGATCATGCGGACGTCGGCGAAGTCGACGTTGATGAGGCCCGGCGTGTTGATCAGGTCGGTGATGCCCTGTACGCCCTGGAGGAGCACCTCGTCGCACGTCTTGAACGCGTTGAGCATCGAGGTCTTCTCGTCGGACACCGTGAGGAGCCGGTCGTTCGGAATGACGATGAGCGTGTCGACCTTCTCCCGCATCTTCTGGATACCGTTCTCCGCCTGGACCGCCCGCCGGCGTCCCTCGAACGTGAAGGGCCGCGTGCAGATGCCAATGGTGAGCGCGCCGGCGGCCTTCGCCATCTCGGCCACGACGGGGCCGCCGCCGGTGCCCGTGCCACCGCCCTCGCCGAGGGTGATGAACACCATGTCGGAACCCTTCAACACTTCTTCGACCTCGTCGCGGTGGTCCTCGGCCGCCTGGCGGCCGATCTCCGGATCGGACCCTGCGCCGAGCCCGCGAGTGATCTCCCGGCCGATGTCGAGCTTCACGTCGGCGTCACTCCCGAGGAGCGACTGCGCGTCGGTGTTCACGGCGATGAACTCGACACCCTTCAACCCGGCGTCGATCATCCGGTTGACGGCATTGCAACCGCCTCCGCCGACACCCACCACCTTGATCAGCGCGAGATAGTTCTGCGGCTCGCCCAACATGTGCGTTCTCTCCCCGAGCGCTCGATACCCGGCACCACAACGGAAACCGGCACCACAACCCAGCAACTCTCACCCTCAGGTCGAGGTTGAGAGTTATGTCAAGCTGTGGTGATGGTTCAGACTTTACTCTCGCCACATTCGGGGGTCAACCACCTCACGCGTTTCATTTCGCTGCACGCGACGATCAGGCCGGCGGACCCGCGACCGGGTTCGACGGAACCGCGACGTCGATGTACTGCACGCTCTGGCCGTCGAGCACGGCGAGCACCGCGATCGCGGCGCGGATCTTGAGGTTCACCTGCGTCGGCTCCCCCAGCCGGATGTCGGGACCCGACACGAGGCCGAGGACCACACCGCGCGGCGTGAGGCTGACCGTGCGCGTACCGCTGCCGCGCGAGTCCCTCGAGTCTGCCCGCGACTTCCGCGCCGACGGTCGGCGTGATCGTCGCGCCGACCCGGGGGACGCGCTTCGGGGCGACGATCTGCGGGACGTCCGTCGGTGATTCGGTGACACGCTCCAACACGCGGCCGGTGGCGTCCACGAGCGCGGGACCGCTCCCGGTGTCGACCCACCCGACCGGGCTGCGCTCGGTGACCACGATCGTCACCGTCCCCGGCCAGTCGCGCTCGACACCGCGCGTCGCGGACCCACGGGAGCGCCGCGATCCGGCGCGCCGCTGCGCCCGCGTCGAGCCACACCATCGCGTCGCCGCGGCGGACACCGCCGGCGGTCTCCACCTGCGCGAGCGTGGTGCGGACGGTGCCCTTCACGACGACACGGTCGACGTCGAGCAACGGGGAGGCGACGACTGCGTACGCGGCGCCCAGGACGACCAGGACACCGACGAGGCTGAGCACGATCCGAAGGCGGCGGCGGCCCTCGGCGCGCCGCGCGGCGATCCACCGCGCTCGCACTCGCGGATCGACGGGCGGGCCCTCCGCCCGGAGAGCCCTCGGACGGGCCGCCGCTTGCGTCGGACGCGGGGGGGTCCGGGTGCTCACGTCGCGTCCTCGAAGCCGACCAGCCGCAACTCGGTCTCCAGCATGACCCCCGTCGATTCGAGGACACGTCGCCGCACCTCGCTCACCAGGCGGTAGACGTCGTCGGCGGTGGCGCCGGGCCCGGCCTGGAAGAAGTTGGCGTGCTTCGGCGAAACCATCGCGCCACCGACCCGCAGCCCCTTCAGTCCCGCGTCGTCGATGATGCGACCGGCGGAGTCGCCGGGAGGGTTCCGGAACACCGACCCCGCGTTGGCCCCACCAGGCTGGTGTTCACGCCTCCAGCGCACGATCTCGGCGATGATCCTCTCGCAGGTTTCGGGGAGCGCGGCCGTGACGTGGAAGTCGGCGCCGGTGACGATCTCGGCCGGGCCGAGGACCGAACGGCGGTACCCGAGGCCGAGCTCGGGCGCGGACCGGATGATCTCTCGGCCTGCACCATCGCCCGTGCCGGCCAGGTCGACCACACGGGCGCATCCGAGCACGTCGGCGGTCTCGCGACCATGACCGCCGGCGTTCATGCGCACCGCGCCTCCGACGCTGCCGGGGATGCCGACGAAGAACTCGAGCCCACCCCGTCCGGCGGCCGCGGTGCGCCGGGCGAGCACCGGGAGCGGCACCGCTCCACCGGCGCGCACGGTGCCGGGGCCGGCGTCGAGGTCGACGTGCTCGAACGTGCCGACCAGCACCACCGCGAGGCCGTCGAACCCGCGGTCGGCCACGAGCAGATTCGATCCTCGCCCCACGAGGAGCAGCGGTGGTGCGTGCTCGCGCACGACCTGCGCGACCGTCTCCAGCGCGTGGAGCGACCCGGCACGAACGAGGACCGCGACCGGCCCACCGAGGTGATACGTGGTGAGCGCCGCGAGTGGGGCGTCACGCTCGACCGCGCCGTCGCGGAAGCGCCCGCTCGAGCACATCCGCGATCGGCCCCGCTCGTGCCCACGCGACTCATCCCTTGCGTGCCAACCACTCGTCGGGCACGGTCGTCAGGTCGCCGGCACCGAGCGTCAGCACGACGTCGCCCGGTCCCGCGAGCCTCGGCACGTGCTCCACGAGGTCGGCACGCGTGGGGAGATAGACCACCGGCTGGTCAGGATGCGCGTCCAGCACCGCGTGCAGGATGAGCCGGCCCGAGACGCCGGGCTGCGGGGTCTCGTTGAACCCGTAGACGTCGGTGAGCACGACCGTGTCGGCACCGTCGAACGCGTGCGCGAAGTCGCGCCACAATGCCGCGGTCCGCGTGTAACGGTGCGGTTGGAACACGACGATCACGTGCTCCCACTCGCCCTCACGCGCCGCTTCGATCATGTGCGCGACCTCGCCGGGCAGGTGCGCGTAGTCGTCGACGAACGTGACGCCGTCGCGCTCCCCACGGAACTGGAACCGTCGCGCCACCCCTGCGAATCCGCCCAACGCGCCCCGCACGGCCTCGAAGGGCACGCCGATCTCCGAGGCCATCGCGGCCGCCGCCGCGGCGTTCTTCGCGTTGTGGCGGCCCGGGACGGGGAGCTCGACGACACCGAGCGGTTCGCCGCGCCGCGCGAGCACGAACTCCGAGCCGCTGCGCCTCCCCGCGTAGTCACGGATCTGGTAGTCGGCGTCGGCGGCGAACCCGAAGGTGACGACCTCACTTCGCCGTCTGCTCGCGAGGTCGACGGCGACGACGTCGTCGGCGGACACGACCCGGGTGCCCGACACGTTGGCGAGGAAGCGCTCGAACCCGGCGACGAGGGCGGGAAAGGAGCCCCAGTGGGTCAGGTGATCGGGTTCCACGTTGGTCACGATCGCGGCCTCGGGCGCGAACTCGAGGAACGTCCCGTCGCTCTCGTCGGCCTCGACGACGAGCCACTCGCCATCGTCCCATGACGCGTTCGTGCCAACCTCGTTGAGGTCGCCACCGATCAGGAAGCTCGGGTGCCAGTCGGCCTCCCGCAGGATCAGCGCGAGCATCGAGGACGTCGTGGTCTTGCCGTGGCTCCCCGCGACGGCCACGGTGCGTCGCATGGCCACCATCGCCCGTTGCGTGTCGGCGCGGCTGAACAGGGGAACGCCGAGCTCGTGGGCGCGCCGCACCTCGGGATTCGACGGCGCGATGGCGGTGGACACGATGACGGCGTCGGCGTCGGGAGGAACGTTGCCGGCATCATGACCGACGCGCGCGTCGACGCCGAGCGCACGCAAGCGCTCGAGCGTTCGGGAGTCGCGCAGGTCGGAGCCGCTGACGCGGTGTCCCATGCGCACGAGCACAGCGGCGAACGCGCTCATGATGCTGCCGCCGAGACCCACGATGTGGATCGTCCGCGGGGCGCCGAGATCGAGGTCGTGCTCAGCCCCGGCCACGAGCCACCTCCTCGACCAGGTCGGCGAACCGCTCGGTGGCGTCGCGGCGGCCGAGCGTTCGCGCGGCCTCGCTCATCGAGAGCAATCGCCCGGGGTCGGCGAGCACGGCCTCGAGCTCGGATCGCAGGCGCGCGCCGTCGAGTTCGTCGTCGCGGACCATCACCCCGGCCCCCGCGCGCGCGAACACCTCGGCGTTGCGCGTCTGGTGGTCCCCGGGTGCGCCGGGCAGCGGCACCAGGATCGACGGCATGCCGACGACCGCCAGCTCGGCGGTCATACCACCGGAGCGGCAGAGCATGACCGTGGCAGTCGCGTACACGCATGTCCATGTGATCCTCGTAACGGATGAGCCGGTAGTCGAGCGTGTCGCCGGGCGCGCGCAGCCGTGTGAGCCGTTCGCGGCACTCTTCGTAGCCGCGGGCACCCGTGACGTGGTGGATCGCGACGTCGTTCCGTGCACGCCAGAGGTCGTACAGCTCGAGCGTGGCCTGGTTGATCCGTTCCGCGCCCAGGCTTCCCCCGACGACGGCGACGACCGGGGGCGCCACTGGAGCCCGCTGCACACGCATGATCTCGGGCCGGATCGGGTTGCCGGTGACGACCGCGCCACGCAACGGCGTTCCCGGGAGCGAGACCGCGGGTCGCGCCCCGAAGCGAACCGCGACGCGGTTGGCCAGCCCCGGGTACGCGTCGGCCTCGTGGACGACCGCCGGGATGCGGTGCAACCGCCCGGCCAGCACGGCCGGGAGCGACGCGTAGCCGCCCACCCCCACCACGACTGCCGGGCGGATCCGTCGCACGATTCCCACGGCGCGGGTGAAGGCGACGAGCGTGTCCCACGTGGTGCGGAAGTTGCGCCGCAGCGCGCCGAAACTCCGCGCACGATCGAGCCCTCTCCCGGGGAGCACGTCGATCGCGTATCCCGCCTCGGGTACCGCGGTGACCTCGAGGCCGCGCTGCGCGCCGACGAAGCGGATGGACTCCCGGGAATGCCCGCGCGCGACGAGCTCGTCGGCGAGCGCGAGCGCCGGGTACACGTGACCGCCGGTGCCCCCTCCGGTGACGAGCGCGAAGGTCGCGCTCACCGCGGACGGACAGTGGGTCGGATCTGCCGTGCGATGTTCGCGAGTATCCCCGCCGAGAACATGGTGGTGACCAGCGCGGTGCCACCGAACGACACGAACGGCAACGGGATACCCGTGATCGGGAGCAGCCCCACGACTGCGCCGATGTTGATGACCGCCTGCCCGACGATCGCCATCGTGATGCCGACCGCGAGCAGCGCGCCGAACCGGTCGGGCGCCCGCAGCGCGACCCGGACGCCGAGGATCGCGAACGCGATGAACAACGCGATCACGAGCACACAGCCGATCAATCCGAGCTCCTCGCCGATGATCGCGAAGATGAAGTCGGTGTGGGCGTTCGGTAGGAAGTTCCACTTGGCGCGGCCGGCACCGAGGCCGACCCCTGTGAGTCCTCCGCTGCCGATCGCGATCAGCGACTGCGAGATCTGGTACCCGGCGTTGGACTGGTCGGCGAACGGGTGCAGGAACGTGAGCAGCCGCGCCCGCCGATAGGGCTCGGCCATGACGAGGAGCGTGATCGTCGACACACCGATGAGCGCAATCGTGGCCAGGTGTTTGGGACACGTTCCCGCGGCTACGAGGATCGTGCCGACGATCAACGCGAGTACGACCGCCGAGCCGAGATCGGGCTCGCGCATCACGAGGAAGCCGAACGCGGCGAGCACCACGAGCACGGGCCCGACGACGCGTCGCCAGTCGCCGATCTCCCGGGCGCGCCGGCTCGCGAGGTCGGCGACGAACAGGAGCAACGCGAGTTTGGCGAGCTCGGTCGGCTGGAACCGGAAGATGCCGGCCC
Organism: uncultured Actinomycetes bacterium; assembly: GCA_963705625.1. Classification (GTDB taxonomy): domain Bacteria; phylum Actinomycetota; class Acidimicrobiia; order IMCC26256; family DASPTH01; genus DASPTH01. Next base: position 142,837 of record CAVPKG010000003.1, on the reverse strand, counting down.
CGAGCCACCGACGCGACCCGGCGACGTACACACCGACGCCGGGCATCAGCACCGCGATCAGCAGCACGCCGCTGATGATCAACAGCGGGCGCACGAAGCGAAGCAGCGCGTGGTAGTCGAAGCGGATCGCGACCACGAACGACAACACTCCGACGAACGTCCACAGGAGCTGGCGGAGGAAGAAGTACCACGGCGACCCGTAGTCGGTGAGCGACGCGACCGAGGATGCCGACAGCACCATCACGACACCGACCAGGTTCAGCACTGCCACCGTCGTCGCGACGAGCGTCGCGGTCGAGGAATGCGCGTCGGTTCGGGTCGTCGTCTTGGCCGCGGCACGAGCGGCTGGCGGTGCGGTCGCACGCCCGGCGAGCCGGGCGCGGCCGCGAGTCTTGACGCGAGCGCGAGAGCGAGCGCGGCAACGGTGCTCATGCGCCCACCTCTTGGGCCAGGAGCCCGACTTCGTGCGCGAAGTCGTCACCGCGAGCCGCGTAGCTCTCGTACCAGTCGAACGACGCGCACCCGGGAGAGAGCAGCACGGTGTCGCCGGCCTGCGCGTGCGACGCCGCCGTGCGAACGGCATCGTGCATCGAGCCGCGTGCTCGACCGGGACGAGCCCGTCGAACACCGCTTCGACGGTGTCTGCTGCCTCGCCGATCGCCACCACCGCTCGGAGCCTGGGCGCGAACCGCCGGAGCGCGCCGAGATCGCGCGACCGGTCGCGTCCGCCGGCGATCAGCACGACGTGCTCGAACCCCTCGAGCGCGCTCGCCGCCGCGTGCCCGTTCGTCGCCTTCGAGTCGTCGACGTACTGCACACCGCCCACGTCGGCGACGAGTTGCACACGATGCGGAAGACCCGTCCACGTTGCGAGCGTCCGCGCCACCGCGCCGACGTTGGCACCCGCATGGAGTGAGGCCGCGGCGGCGGCGAGCGAGTTGTCGACTTCGTGCGCGGCGCGCGAACGAGGTACCGGCGCCAGCACACCCTCAGGCCCGACGAGCGCGCCGTCGCGCACGCCGTACCCGCCGAGATCGGGTTCGCCCCGAGTGAACGGGACGACGCGCGCGGCGGCCGACCGGGCGAGGAGCGCCACGACGGGATCGTCGGCGTTCACGATCAAGACATCGTCGGGACCTTGGTGCGCGAAGACGCGCGCTTTCGCCGCTGCGTACGCGTCGACGTTGTCGTGCCAGTCCAGGTGATCCTGCGCGACGTTGAGCAACACCGCGATGTGTGGCGCGAACGCCTCGGTCGTGAACTCGAGCTGGAATGTGGACACCTCGGCGACCACGACGTCGGCATCGTCGTCGGTGGCATCGAGGATCGGACGACCGATGTTGCCGACCGCTGCGCTCTCGAGCCCCGACGCCGCGCACATCGCCGCGATCATCGTGGTCACGGTCGTCTTGCCGTTGGTCCCGGTGACCGCGACAAGACAGGGTGGCGGCGTGCCGCGCGCAACCGCTCGACGGCCACGTCGACCTCGGATCGCACGGGCACACCCGCTGCGACTGCCGCCACGATTGCGGGATGGTCGGGGCGCACGCCCGGACTCGGAATCACGAGGTCGACGTGGGCCGCACGCGCCGCGAGCACGTCGAGCGGAGGCTGCTCGAGCAAGTCCGCGCCGGCGGCAACGGCGCGTTCCGCGCGCTCGCAGTACTCGCGCGCCGGCCGGCTGGTCTTCCACGACCACGACCTGGTGGCCGGCGCGGACGGCCCACCGCAGCGCCGCGTCGCCCGTGGTCCCGAGGCCGATCACCAACACTCGCATCAGTCGATCGCCCCCGGGATGTTGATGAAATCGGCGTAGAAGATGCCGAGCGCGACGGCGACGAGCAGGGCAGCCAACAGCCAGAAGCGGACGATCACCGTGAACTCGGGCCACCCTCCCACCTCGAAGTGGTGGTGGATCGGCGCCATGCGCAACACGCGTCGGTGGAAGATCCGGAACGAGATCACCTGCGCGATCACGCTCAGGGTCTCGACCACGTAGAGGCCGCCGAGGATGGGGAGCAGGAGGATCGTGTGCGTGAGCAACGCGAGGCCGCCCATGGCGGCGCCGAGCGCGAGCGCGCCGACGTCGCCCATGAACACCTGTGCCGGCGCCGCGTTCCACCAGAGGAACCCCGCGCACGCGCCGAACAGCGCAGCCGAGATCACCGCGAGGTCGAGCGACGCGGCCGGGAGCACGTGGTAGATCCCGGGATGACGGAACTGCCAGAACGTGATGATCACGAACGCTGCGAACACCATGGCCGCGGATCCGGCCGCGAGTCCGTCGAGGCCGTCGGCGAAGTTCACCCCGTTCGTGCTGCCGTAGATCACCGCGACCGCGAGCGCGAACCACACACCCGAGCCCATGTTGAGGTCGAGCGATCGGGTGAACGACAGGTCGGTCGACACGTTGAGGTACTGGAGTGCGAGCAGCGCGAAGCCGCCCGCGACGATCAGTTCGCCCGCCGTCTTGCCGCGCTTGCGGAGTCCCAGGTTGCGGGCCCTTCGGACACCCAGGTAGTCGTCGACGAACCCGACGATCGCCATGCCGACGATCAGCGCCATCAGGGTGATGCCGGCGCGTGCGAAGCGGATCTGCTCGGTGCGGATGTGCGCGACGAGATAGGCGACGAGCGCGGCGCCGACGATCGCGATGCCGCCCATCGTCGGCGTGCCTGCCTTCTCGGCGTGTGGGTGCGCGAACGGGCCGTCATCGCGGATCTGCTGACCGATGTTGTTGCGCTCCAGGATTCGGATCAGCAGCGGTGTGCCGAGGATGCTCAGCATGAACGCGACCGCCATGCCGACCAGCAGCGCGATCACGTCGTCGCCCCCGGCTCGGTGCCCGAACGGAGAACCGGCTCCGTGCCCGAACGGAGAACCGGCTCCGTGCCCGAACGGAGAACCGGCTCCGTGCCCGAACGGAGAGCCGGCTCCGTGAGGCCGCGCACGACGAGCTCGAGCCCGACCGCGCGGCTGCCCTTCACGAGCACCGCGTCGGTGGCGCCGACGCGTCCCTGCAACAGGTGGAGTGCGGTCGCGGCGTCGGGCGCCTCGAGCACGTCGACGATCCCCCGTTCGCGCGCCGCGGCCGCGAGTGGAGTCGCATCCGCCCCCACGACGACGAGGAGGTCGACCGACGCCTCGGCTGCGAGCCGACCCAGCTGCGCGTGCTCCTCGTCGCTCTGCGCGCCGAGCTCGCGCATCTCGCCGAGCACCGCGACACGGCGACCGTCCGCGTGGACGCGAGCGAGCGCCGCGATCGCGGCTGCCATCGAGGCGGGGTTGGCGTTGTACGCGTCGTCGAGGACGACGGCACCCGATTCGGTCCGCAGGAGCTCCAGACGGCCACCGCCCGGCTCCACTCCGCCGAGACCGGCGGTGACCAGGTCGAAGGGAACATGGTTCGCGAGTGCCACCGCGGCCGCGAGCGTCGCGTTCACCACCTGATGAGCGCCCCGGAGCGACAAGCACACACGACCCGAACCCCACGGCGACTCGAGCGTGAACGACGGGCGGAGCTCGCGATCGAGCACAACCGAGTGAGCCCGGACGCCGGCATCGGTGTCGGTCCTTGTATTCGCGCCGGTGTTCACCGCGACGAGCAGCACCGGCGCCGATGTCCGCGCCGCGAGCGCCGGAGTGGCGTCGTCCCCGGCGTCGAGCACCGCGAGACCGTCCGCAGGCAGCGCTTCGAGCAACGCACCCTTCTCGCGTGCGACACCGTCGCGACCACCGAGGAGGCCGGCGTGCGCAAGGCCGACATTGGTCACCACCCCGATCGTCGGCCGCGCGATCGCACACAGCGCGGCGATGTCGCCCGGCATGCGCGCGCCCATCTCGAGCACGAGCACCTCGGCATCGGGCGGTGCCGCCACCAGCGCGATCGGCAGCCCGATCTCCGCGTTGAAGTTCCCCGGCGACGCGTGCACGCGAAAGCGACGGCGCAGCGCGGCAGCCACGAGCTCCTTGGTGCTGGTCTTTCCCGTCGAGCCCGTGATGCCGACGACGATCGCGTCGGGAAGCTGCGCGCGCGCCCAGCTGCCCAGCTGAGCCAGGGCGGCGAGTGCATCGGACACCTGCACGAGCGCTGCAGCCCGAGCCGGGTCGGTCGAGACCGGCCGGGTCACGACGGCCACCGTCGCGCCGTGCGCGAACGCGTCGGCAACGAAGTCGTGACCGTCGCGTTCGGAGGTGAGGGCGACGAAGCACGCCCCGGGTTCGAGGGTGCGCGAGTCGTTCGCGAGTGACGACGCGCGCGTGCCGGGATCGCCGGCGATCACCGCGCCCCCGGTGATGGTCGCGATCGAGTCGGCGGTCAGCTCCATCCGAGTGCTCCGAGCTCCTCGCGCGCGACGACCCGATCGTCGAACGGGAGCGTGCGATCGCCGATCGTCTGGCCCGTCTCCGGACCCTTTCCCGCGATCACCACGACGTCGCCGGGGCGCGCGGCGCCGAGCGCGTCACGGATCGCGGCGCGCCGATCGAGCTCGACGACGATCCTTGCCTCTCCTCCACGTAGCCCGGGGAGCACTGCGTCGACGATCGCCTGCGGATGCTCCGACCGCGGGTTGTCAGACGTGAGCACCGCGATGTCGGCACCGCCGGCCGCCGCCGCACCCATGAGCGGCCGCTTCGACGCGTCGCGGTCCCCACCGCAGCCGAAGACGACGATGACGCGCCCCGCCGACACTGGTGTGTGGGCGAGTCCGCGGGCCGCGTCGAGGACCGCGTCGAGCTCGCCGGGCGCGTGCGCATAGTCGACGAGCACCGCGAAGGGCTGACCGGCATCGACCCGCTCCGCCCTGCCCTTGACCACGGCCGAACCGACGCCGACTCGGACCGCTTCGAGACCGAAACCCACCGCGCGAGCCGTGGCAGCTGCCGCGAGTGCGTTGGCAACGTTGAAGCGACCGATGAGCGGCGAGTCGGCACGCGTCGCGCTACCCGTTCGGCGATCGACGATTGTGAACGTGGCACCCCGATCACCGATCCCGACGTCGACCGCGCCGACGTCGGCCTTCGCGTCGTCGAGTGCATACGTCCACACATCGAGCCCGAGGCTCTCGGCACGATCGCGTACCCGCGTCCCGTACGGATCGTCGATGTTGGTTGCGACCGCACCGACGCGCGTGGGATCGAAGAGCTCGAGTTTCGTGTCGAAGTATGCGTCCATCGATCCGTGGTCGTCGAGGTGCTCATGGCTGAGATTGGTGAAGCACGCGGCGGCAAACCAGGTTGCGTCGACGCGTCCGAAGTCGAGAGCGCGCGACGTGACCTCCATCGCCACCGTCTGCACACCGCCGTCGCGCATCAGCGCGAGCAGATGTTGCAGCTGGTCGGCTTGGGGCATGTTCGTACCGCCCCACTTCTCGATCTCGAGCAAGACGCCATCGACGAACACACCGTCGTTGCCGATGAGACCGGCGCGCTCACCGGCGGCGCGCGCGATCGACTCGAGCAGCGACGCGGTCGTGCTCTTGCCCGCCGTACCCGTGATGCCCAGGCAGCGCACGGTGCGAGACGGCTCGCCGTAGAGGCGCGCCGCGGCGGGCCCGAGCACCTTGGGCACGCTCGGCACGCGCGCCTGCGGGACGGCCAGTGGGAGCACACGCTCGACAAGGAGCGCAACCGCGCCGTTGGCCACGGCCTGCGCCGCGTGGTCGTGGCCGTCGAATCGCGCTCCAGGACGGCACGCGAAGCACGTGCCGGGAGTGGCACGCCGGCTGTCCTCGGTAATGAAGCTGATCTCGACGTCGGCATCGTTCACACGCTCCGCGACGTCGAGACCGGCGAGCAGCTCGTGCCACAGCACGCGTGCGCGTCCCCTCGGCTCTTCATCCATCGGACGCCCGTCAGGGTACCGGTCGCCCTCTCGACCACGCGGTGCGGCACCCGAGAGGACGTGAGGTCCGACGGCCGGTCCCGCGGCCGATCGCTGCGGGTGGTCCGCCACCAGCTCCATCACCGGCGCGGCGGCCCTCATGGTGTCGGCGGGACGCGCTCCGCGCCCAGCGCCTGCTGCATGATCTGGGCGAATGCCGGCGCGGCGACACCCCCGCCGAAGTAGTTGCCGGTGGGCTCGTCGAGGACCACGATCGCCGCGAGACGGGGCGAGTTCGCGGGCGCGAAGCCGACGAACGACGCGACGTAGCGGTACGGCGGGTGCTCGTACGGAGGCTTGCGGGCGGTTCCGGTCTTGCCCGCGACCTGGTAACCCGTGACCTGGGCGTTGACACCGGTGCCGCCCTGCACCACGAGCTCGAGCATCCCGGTCAGGGCGGACGCGGTCGTCGGCGAGATCACACGGTGCGGCGCCAACAGCGGGAGATCGTGGCGTTCGCCGTTGGCGTCGACGGTTGCGTCGACCAGCCGCGGTGGGCGCGCGATGCCACCGTTCGCGATCGTCATGTACACGTCGAGCATCTGGATCGCGCTGACGGCGATGCCATTGCCGATCGGCATCGAACCCATGCTCGTGTCGTTGTATTGATCGAGCGGGAGTAGTTGGTAGTCGGCCTCGCCGGGAAAGCCCAGCGCGGTCGCCTGACCGAACCCGAATGCGTGCAGGTAGTGGTCGAAGCGCTCGGGGCCGAGCATGCTCGCGATCTTGATCGTGCCGACGTTCGACGAGTGTTCCAAGATCTCCGCGACCGTCATCGACGACGGGTGGGTGTCGACATCGGAATAGGTCGTGCCGCCGACCACGACTTCGCCGCCGATGCCGTCGAGCACGGTGTCCGGCGTCACGATGCCTTCCTCGATCGCGCCGGCCATGGTGATGACCTTGTTCGTCGACCCTGGCTCGTACACGATCGTCGCCGGCCGGTTCTGCTCGTTGGCCGGCGCCGGGCCGGCGGGATGGTCCGGGGTGGCGCCGTCGACCGTGGCCATCGCGAGGATGTCGCCCGTGAGCACGTCGGCCACGATCGCCATGCCGCCCTTCGCCTGCCGCGTCCTCGACCTGCTGCGTGAGCACGTGCTCGCTGTCCGCCTGCACGGACTGGTCGATCGTGAGGACGATGTCCTTCCCGCGCTCCGCCGGCTTCAAGATGCTGTCGCCTCCCGGGATGTCGTTGCCCTGCGGATCACGCTCGACGCGCTCCTCGCCCGCGTGGCCGCGCATCGTCTTCTCGTACTGCGCCTCGAGGCCTCCGAGCCCGTAGTTGTCGGTGCCGACGAAGCCGAGCACGGGTGCGGCGAGGAGGCCCGACGGGTAGAAGCGCTTCGATTCCGGGACGTAGGAAAGACCCGCGAGGTGCAGCGCCTTGACGCGCGCGACCGTTGCGTCGTCCACTTTGCGCGCGACGTACGCGAACTGGCTCTTCCGGTTGGAGAGCCGTGTCCGGAGCGCCTGCGCGTCGACGACGACGACCGGCGCGAGCTTCGAGGCGTAGGCCCCGGGGTGACGTATGACCGACGGGTCGGCGACGATCGTCGTCTGGGGCACCGAGAGGGCGAGGTCCACTCCATTGCGATCGAAGATGCTGCCGCGCTCTGCTGCGAGCGTGAGCGTTCGCACTCGTTGTCCGACGCCGAGCGAACGGAGATGCGTCTGGTCGCGCGTCTGGAGCTGGACGAGCCGCGCGCCGATGCCCACGAAGGCGAGGGTCATCACTGCCAGGAGAATCGTGAGGCGAAGCCTGATCGGCGGGAGCGGCGCGCCCCGCCGGGAACGGGTCACGGCTCGTCACCGAGGTGCGGCTTCACCTTCTTCCAGTCACCGAGCGTCGTCGCGGTCTCGTCCCCTTGGGAGGGCAGTGCGGGCGCGCCCGCGACCTCGAGGTACGTGGGCGGATCGGCAGGCATCACGAGACCGAGTCGCTGCGCCTCCTGGATGATTCGCTGCGGCGACGCGAGCGTGGACGTCTGCAGACGCCGCTGCTCGTACTCGCGACGTGCGACGCTCATCTCGCGACTGAGGTGGTCGAGCTCGAGTTGACCCTGGGCAAGCACGACGTGGAACACGACTGCGCTGACGAGCGTGAAGACCGTCGCAAGCACGACGAACACGCCGACGCGCGCCGTGTGCTCACGGCGCGCGACGTGCAGGCGCGGGTGCGGACGAGCCGCGATCGCAGCCGCGGTCCTGACGCGCGGGATGGCAGGGGCCGCTTGGGTCATCTGAGTCGCTCGATCGCGCGGAGGCGCGCGCTCGCCGCCCGCGGGTTCTCCTCGACCTCGGCCTCCGACGGACGCAGTGGACGGCGCGTGAGGAGCCGAACGAGCGGGTTGCGAGGCCGGCGCGGCAGGTCCCGCGGGACGTCGCCGGGCTCCTCCGTACGCGACCAGTCGACGAACCGCTCCTTCACCATGCGGTCCTCGAGCGAGTGGTACGCGAGCACGAGCATCCGGCCTTCGGGCGCGAGCAGATGGACCGACTCGTCGAGCCCGCTGGCGAGGTTGGGCAGCTCGTGGTTCACTTCGATGCGGATGGCCTGGAAGGTGCGGCGCGCCGGATGACCACCGCGACGGCGGGCGGGCGCGGGAATCCCGGCCTTCACCGCCTCGACGAGATCGCCGGTCGTACGCAACGGCCTTGCCGCGACGATCTTCGATGCGATCCTGCGCGCGTACCGCTCTTCGCCGTTGCGCAGCGATGAGGGCAGCGAGGTCGGCCTCCGAGTACTCGTTCACGACGTCGGCGGCGGTGAGCGTCTGCGAGCTGTCCATCCGCATGTCGAGCGGCGCGTCGTCGGCCCAGTACGAGAAACCACGCACGCGCGCGAATCGAGCTGCGCGCTGCTCACACCCAGGTCGAACAGGATCCCCACGATTCCCTCGCTTCTCTCGTTCCCCACGATGTCGGCGACTTCCTCGAAGCCGCCCTGCACGACCCGTGCCCGCTCCCCGAAGGGTTCGAGCGCCGCACCCGCTGCCGCGACGGCGACAGGATCCCGGTCGATGCCGAGGAGACGGAGGTCGGGCCGGGCCCGCAGGATCGCTGCCGCGTGCCCGCCTCCACCGACGGTTCCGTCGACGACCAACCCGGTGGGTACCGAGCGCGAGGAGCTCCACGACCTCTGCCGACATGACCGGCCGATGTTCGAATGGCCGGTGCTCGAACGGCTGCTGTCCCCCGTCGCTCACATCCGCTCGCTCCGTCCCGTTCCGGTGTCCCACCTCCCCGGACCGCCACCAGCCCCCCGGGTGCATCGACGAAAGCGAAGCGGGCGGAAGGGGCGCTTGCGCCGCATCGCCCGGAGGGCTGGTGGCGGGCCCGAAAGGACTCGCCTGTCAAGGGGCTGGGTTAGATCCCGAATTCCGGCAGGTCGTCGGAATCGGTCAGTGCCTGAGCACCCACTCGGTCGAGCTCGAGCCACCGGTCTCGGTCCCAGATCTCGATCCGGGAGAACACACCCGCGACGACCACCTCGCGGCTCGAGACCGGCGTAATCACGGAGGTTCTGCGGGAGGGCGACCCGACCCTGCTTGTCGGGTCTGACCTCGAGCGCGCCGCTGAAGAACACGCGGGCGGCGTTGAGCTCCTTCGCCCCTCGCTTCGACTGCTCTCGCACCTGGCTCGCCACGTCTTCGAAATCCTCCGGCGTGAACACCGAGAGACAACCCCCTCGGCCCTTGGTGACATACGCCCCCTCGGCGAGCTGATCCCGGTACCGGGCCGGCAGGATCACCCGGCCCTTCGTATCCAGGGAGTGCTGGAACTCCCCCAGGAACATCCGAAACCCTCGCTTTGCGACGTACGCGCCACCTCTGGGCCCCGGGCCACCCCTGACGGTCCACCCTTGGGCACCACTTCACTCCATTTCGTGGCACCCTACACCCTTCTCCCCCACCATTCAACCCTTGCGCGCCCCTTTTCCGCCCTCACGTGGGTTCGGGCGCGCAGCGGCCGCCTCGGGGATGACTCGTGGGGTGACGCTCGGGGGGATCGCGGCGCGTGCTAGATCTGGAGCGGGGCCGGCGGGAGGTACGGCTCCCAGGCGGGGTCGAGGGTGCCCGCGGTCGCGACGACCCAGAGGTTCGCATGTGGCTCGCGGGGCTGACGCCGGAGGCGGAGCCCGCTCTCGGCGAGCATCCGGTCTTCCTTGCGGGCGTTGCACGCTCGGCACGACGCCACCACGTTGTCCCACGAGTGGGGACCGCCTCGCGATCGCGGCACGACGTGGTCGATGTTCTCGGCCGCGCGGTTGCAGTACTGGCAGCGGTGGCCGTCGCGCGCGAAGACCGCGCGGCGGGAGAGCGGCACGCGGCTGCGGTACGGCACCCGAACGAAGTGGTGGAGCCGGATCACCGACGGCACCGGGAAGGCCATGCGCTCACTCCGGAGCTCGGCGCCGTTCCGCGCGACGATCTCGGCCTTTTCCTTGAGCACGAGCACGACGGCCCGGCGCATCGGCACCACGCACAACGGCTCGAAGCTCGCGTTGAGCAGCAGCGCTCTCCCCAAGCGGGCGTTCCTCCACCGGTTCACGGGCCAGGTTCAAAGGGCGGTGGCCCTGGTGGGTCGTGATTCTACCGGCGTGCGTGCGGCAGCCGCCGTGGTTCGGGCATCTCGCGACACCACTCGAGGTAGGTCACGAGGTCCCGGGGGTCGGGCCGGGTTGCCCACCGGACGCCGTCCTGGCCGGGACCGTCCTGGCGGGTGCCGTACTGGGTCTCGAAGCGGAACCGCAGGTAGTCGCGATCGGGCACCGGCAGGAACGGCGGGCGCCGCCACCACCGTGGCCGCGCGAGCCGCACAGCCTGGCGCGCCGCCGTCGGCCACAACGGCGGGCGGACGGCGACGAGCGCCGCCGCGCGCAGCCAGAACGACACGGACGCGACGTGCACACGGCGAAGGTGCGGTTCGATCCGGCGACGCTACCGCTGCGCCGGGCCCCGGGGGACCCCTCTGGTACCGTCGGGGCGCACGTTTGGAGGTGTTCGTGGTTCAGCCCGCGACCGCGCCGAGCCGCGATACGTCGTTCGGCCGCTTGTTCGCCGCGCTCGTCGCCAACATCGAGCGCGTCATCCAGGGAAAGCGGGAACAGATCCACCTCGCCCTCGTGTGCCTGATGGCGGAGGGCCACCTGCTCATCGAGGACGTCCCCGGCGTCGGCAAGACGTCGCTCGCGAAGGCGATCGCGCGCTCGATCGGCGGCTCCTGGCACCGGATCCAGTTCACCCCCGACCTCCTCCCGTCCGACGTCACCGGCGTGTCGGTGTGGAACCGCGGCAACGACGACTTCGAGTTCCGGCCGGGCGGCGTCTTCGCGAACGTCGTGCTCGCCGACGAGATCAACCGCGCATCCCCGAAGACGCAGTCGGCGCTGCTCGAGGCGATGGAGGAGCGCCAGGTCACGGTCGACGCGCACACGTACCGGCTCCCGCGCCCGTTCATGGTGATCGCCACCCAGAACCCGATCGAGCTCGAGGGCACCTACCCGCTGCCCGAAGCGCAGCTCGACCGGTTCCTCATGCGAATCCCGATGGGCTACCCGGACCGCGACGCCGAGCTCGCGATCCTCGAGGCCCAGGGCGAGCGCACGCATACGGCCGACGAGCTCGAGCCGGTCGTGAGCGCGGCCGACGTGGCCGACGCCAGCGCGCTCGTCGGCGCCGTGCACATCGCGCCCGAGCTCCGCGCGTACGTGGTCGATCTCGTCGACATGTCGCGCCGTCACCCCGACCTGCTGCTCGGTGTGAGCCCGCGGGGTCGCTCGCGATCCAGCGCGCCGCGCGGGCGCTCGCGGCGAGCCTCGGCCGCACGTTCGTCATCCCCGACGACGTCAAGCGCGTGTTCCCCGCCGTGATCGAGCATCGGGTGCTCGTCGCTCCCGACGCGCAGCTGCGCGGGCATCACGAGTGGCGACGTGGTCGACGCCATCCTCGCGTCGGTGCCCGTACCGGGCGCCGGCGGCGCCTGACCGGCCCAACACCTGCATGCGTGGCGCGTCGTTCGGGTCGGTCACCCTCACCCGTCGCGGGTGGTCGCTCGTCGGCGCTGCGCTCGGGCTCGTCGTCGGGAGCTTCCTGCTCGGAACGATCGAGATGCTGGTCCTCGGTGTCGCCGCGCTCACGCTGCTCGCTCGCCGTCACGCTGGTGGCTCGCCGCTGCGCGCGTGCCGGAGCTCACGGTCGGGCGCCGGGTGAAGCCCGACCGCCTCCACGTGGGGTCCGACGGCCGCATCGACCTGCGGGTCGAGAACCGCGGCAGGCGCTCGAGCCCGCTCCTGATCGCCACGGACTGGTTCGACGAGGGCCGGCGGGCCGCCCGCTTCCTCGTCCCGCCGCTGCAACCGGGCGGCGTGGCGCGTGCCGGCCTACCGGGTCCCCACTCGCCGTCGCGGTCGCTACCGAGTCGGCCCGCTGGCGATCTCGGCGAGCGATCCGTTCGGCCTCGCCCGGCGTGACGTCCCGAGCGTGGCCGACAGCGAGGTCCTCGTGCGGCCGCGCGTCTACGACATCGTGGCCCCGGTCGCGGTCGGCAGCCGCATCGCCGGGGACAGCGACCTGCCCGCGCCTCGCGCGATGGCCAGCGACCTCGGCGACGAGTTCCTCACGCTGCGCGAGTACGAGCTCGGCGACGACCTGCGCCGCGTGCACTGGCGCTCCACCGCGCGTACCGGTGAGCTGATGATCCGCCAGAACGAAGCGCGGTGGCGTTCCCGTGCCGCGGTCGTGCTCGACGTGCATCCCGACGCACACGATCCCGAGTCGTTCGAGCATGCGGTGGAGGCGGTCGCCTCGGTCGTGACGCGCCTCGTCCGGCTCCAGCGCCGCGTCGAGGTCGCCACGAGCGCGGGCGAGTTTCTCGGCACCGGCGGCGATCCGCGCCACGACGTGATCGACCGTCTCGCCACGGTCGAGCCGAACGCCACCGACCGGCTGGCGATCGTGCTCGAGAACCTGGCCACGCACCGCCGAGCCGATCTCGTGATCGCGGTGCTCGGACGCGTAGGTCCTGACGTCGTCGGCATCCTCGGCGCGCTCGCGGGCATCAGCGTCGTTGCCGTGCTCACGCAACCCGTCGCGATCGCGCCGACGAACTCCCTCGTGGTCGTCGACGCTTCGCAGGCGCCGTTCGCGTCGGCGTGGAACCAGGCGTTCACCCGCTCCTCCCCGCTGCAGCCAAGGAACCCGGCATGGCAACGCGCGCGCGCGTCGTCGCTCCGTTCGCCCTCGCCGCGCTGACCGCCGCGGCCGCGCTGTCGCTCAGCCGGGTGTTCGACTCCGGCCGGTTCGTCCTGCCCGTGCTCGGAGCGGCGCTCATCCCGCACGCGGTCGGCGCGCTCGCCCGACGTCTCCGATGGTCCACCCCGATCTGGCTCGTCCTCGTCGTCGTCGCGCTCGCCGCGTACATCCTCTGGGTGCTCGTACCGTCGACGACGTCGTTGGGGATCCCGACGGGTGACACGGTCGATGTTCTCGGACAGCAACTGCGCGACGGCTGGCACCTGCTGCGCACCGCTCCGGCGCCCGCGCCCGTCACCGACGGAACGATCGTGCTCGCAGTGCTCGTGACGTGGACCGTTGCGACGGTCGCCGACTGGCTGGCGTTCCGTCGACACGGCACGCTCGCGGCGGTCGCGCCCGCACTCGTGCTCTTCGTGTGGTCGTCGACGCTCGGCACGTCCAGTCACCAGGTACTGACGGTCGCCGGCTTCGCGGTCGCGGCGGGCGTCTTCCTCGTGGTGCAGAACATCGCCGTGCTCGACCGTCGCCGCAACTGGCTGGCGTCGCCCCAGCCCTCGCGGGCACATTGGCTCGCGCCGGCGGTGCTGCTGGGGCTGATCGCGCTCGTGGTGGGACTGGTCCTCGCGCCCGCGGTGCCCGGTGCCGAGAGCGACCCGATCCTCGACTTCGCCAACCCGGGCCCGCATCACAACGGCGGTCGCAGCTACAGCACGCGCGTGCCCCCGCTCATCGACGTCGGCGACAAGCTCAGAGCCACCGACAACGTCGAGGTGTTCACCGTGCGAGCCGCGCAGCCCGACTACTGGCGGATCGCCGCGCTCGACGACTTCACGGCGAACGGCGGCGGGCAGTGGACGCTGAGCGCGGAAGGAAGCGACGAGGTCAGCGACGACATCCCGCAGCACGGCCCCAAAGGCACCCTGCACCAGGAGTACGACCTGTCGAAGCTGGGCGAGCGCTGGCTTCCCGCCGCGTACCGGCCGGTCGCCGCCGACACCCCCGCGCTCGTCGTCACCTCGTCGGGCACGCTCGTTTCCGAGCAGGACAGCGTGCGGGGTCTGCAATACGGCGTCGACTCCGAGCTCGCGCCGCGAGGGTCCGACGTGACCCCACAGCAACAGGCCAAGACCGCGCAGCCCGTTCCCTCCGGCCTCCGGAAGTACACCCAGCTTCCCGCCGGCATTCCCATCACCATCAGCGGACTCGCGCGCCAGATCGTCGACGACGCCGGCGCTACCACGCCCTACGCGCAAGCAGCCGCGCTCCGCGACTTCTTCCGGGCCCGGTTCATCTACGACGCCACCGTCGACCTGGGCGACGACACGAGCGCGATCTCGACCTTCCTTCGCGACCGCCGCGGCTTCTGCGTGCAGTTCGCGAGCAGCTACGCGGTGATGGCCCGCTCGCTCGGGATACCGGCGCGCGTCGCGGTCGGCTTCACGCCGGGCGACTTCGTCAACGGCGTGTACCACGTCCGTGCTCACGACGCACACGCGTGGCCCGAGATCTGGCTCGCGGGCCTCGGATGGACGCACCTGTTCGATCCCACGCCGCCCGCCGGCGACACCACGGCCGGCGGGAGCAAGCTGCCGGGCGAAGCGGGAGTGACCCCCGTCCCACCCCCGGGGGCAACCGTGACCACGCTCGCCCCATCCGGCACCACCTCGCCGACGGGCGGCGGGAGCAACCCCAACCCACCGACCGCGACGACGGCCGCCCCGATTCCCCCACGCGTGTCGACCACGGGACCCGACCGCGGATCGAGCCCATGGCTGGTCGTCCTCGCGCTCCTCGTGCTGGTCCTGGCCGGGGTCGCGCTCTACATCGTGGTGGTGGTCAGCGGCGAAGTCACGCCGACGCGCACGACGTCGGGGAGCGGGGGAACCGGCGGCCGCGGTGCGAGGCGCGTGGGAGGAGGCGCTCGACAGCCTCCACGAGGCTCGCGTACCGCGCGATCCGGCGCTCACGCCGCTCGAGCTCGCACGCAGCGCGCCTCGCCACGGTGCGACCGCCGCAACGCGGCCGCTGCGCAGCCTGGCGCGTTCCTACACCGTCGCGCGCTACGGCACGAGTGATCCGTCAACCGACGACGTCGACCGCGCGTGGGCCTCGGTCGACGAGCTCGATCGCGTGCTCGACGAGGGGCTGACACGGTGGCAACGGCTGCGCCGCCGTCTCGATCCGTCGACGCTGCGAACCCCGGCGGGACGCCGTTAGCTCACCTCTCGGGTCGGTTGCCCGCCGGGTGCGCGTTCCGTCCCTGCAGGCCGGCGACGAACTCGTTGCGCTCGGCGTCGAATGCCCGAACTTCCGCTTCGACCGCATGCGCCAAGCGATCCACCGATACGAACAGCACGAGCTGCCCGCGGCGGAGCGCGTCGAGCACCTGCCCGTCGTCGCGACACGCCAGCACGGTGTCGCCCTCGCTGACCAACGAGAGCGCGGCGATGTCTTCCCCCGCGCAGACGAGCTCGCTCACGGCCCGACGAATACGCCGCATCGCGACGCCTTCGTCGAGCAATGACGCCACCATGCGCAGCGCGACGAGGTCTCGGAACGAGTACGGCGCGGCCTCACCCGCCGCCGGAACGACGAGGCCGATGCGTCGCCAGGTCTCGAGCTGCGCGGGAGCACAACCGGTGAGGCGTGCGGCCTGGATCGCGGTGTAGCCACCCGGCGTCTCAGGCACGGAGCCGGCCTTCCGTTCGGGCACGGAGCCGGCCACGGAGCCGGTCAGGACGGCGGCTCGTCGCGACCCCAGCGCTCGCGCCAGCGGTTGCCCGCGTTCCCGAGCATGTTCTTCAGGGTGCCACTGCGCATCGAGCTGGTGAGGCTCTCGAAGCCAGCGCGGCCGAGCTTGCGCACGTTGTGCTCGATAGCGAGGGCGCAGCCCAGCATCACGACGAAGCCGACGATGCCGAGGATCAGGGTGGTGGTGAACGTGAAGATCATGAGCAGGAGCCCGGCGATGAAGCCCACCACCGACCACTTGATGACCCGTGCCGCGTGCCGGTACAGCGTGGTGTCGGAGACCTGCTGGACCAACTTGGGATCGGTCGCGGACAGGTTCTCCTCGATCTCGTTGAGGATTCGTTGTTCGTCTTCGGAGAGCGGCATCAATCCCTGTCCCGGACTACCGAGCGGACCCACTACGCATCCCCATTCTCGCGCACGGCCGGTGCGTGCTCAACGCGAGAGGAGAGGGGACCCACCGCCTCGCGGCCGAAGCGGGCCCGTACGGCATCGATCGCCCGCTCCAGGGCCTGCCGTTCCTCTCGGCCCGACGCCGTCGCCCCGGTCACCGCCGAACCGGCCGAGTCGGGTGGAGCGGGGGATCCGTCCGTCGGTCCTCCGGACAGACCCGGGCCGAACAGGTCGGGCTGCGTGAGCGTCGGGACCGAGAGCTGCTGCATCGACACGCCGAGCAGCCGAACGCCGTCCACGAGATCGGGCGCCTCGTGGAGGAGCGTACGGGCCACGGTGGCGATATCGGCCGCGAGATCCGTGGGCTCCGAAAGCGTGCGCGAACGGGTGATCGTGCGAAAACTCGCATACCGAACCTTGAGCTGGACTGTGCGTCCGACCCGCCCGGCGGCACGGAGCCGAGACCCGACACCGTCGGCGAGTCGAGCAACCTCCCGGTCGAGCGTCACGACGTCGGTGACGTCGGTCGCGAACGTCTGCTCGTGACCGATCGACTTCGCGACTCGTGTCGGCTCCACGGGTCGGTCGTCGTGGTTCCAGGCGAGCGCGTGCAGGTGCCGCCCGTGCGCGGCGCCGAGGGCCGAGACGAGCGCGGCTTCGGGCAGCGCGGCGAGCTCGCCGACCGTCGTGACTCCGTACGCGGCAAGACGTTTGCGGGTCGCGGGGCCCACGCCCCAGAGTCGCTCGACGGGAAGTGGATGGAGGAACTCGAGCTCGGTCCCGGGTGCGACGACGAGCAGCCCGTCGGGCTTGGCGAGGTCGCTGGCGAGTTTCGCGAGGAGCTTCGTGCCCGCAACCCCGACCGACGCCGTGAGCCCGGTCTCGTCGCGCACACGGGTGCGGATCGCAACCGCGCGACTCGGTTCCCGTGCCGTGGACGCGCCCGGCACCGCCGACGTCGAGGAACGCCTCGTCGGACGCGATCGGTTCGACGAGCGGCGTGAACGAACGGAGGATCCGCAGGACCTCTCGACTCTTGTCGATGTAGACGTCGAACCGCGGCGCGAGGAACACGCCGTCGGGACAGGCACGGCGCGCTCGCGCCATCGGCGTCGCCGGAGTAGACGCCGAAGCGGCGCGCCTCGTAGCTGGCTGCGGCCACCACGCCGCGCGGGCCCAGGCCACCGACGATCACCGGCTTTCCCACGAGGGACGGGTCCTCGAGCTGCTCGACCGACGCGTAGAACGCGTCGAGGTCCACGTGGAGGATGCTCGGATCGCCGACATTCCGCCCATGCACGGAGCCTCCCCTCCGTTCAGGCACGGAGCCGGCTCCTCCGTTCAGGCACGGAGCCTCCCCTCCGTTCGGGCACGGAGCCGGTCACGACGACGCTCGCTCGACGCGGATCTCGTCACGCTGCGTGCCGAGCACGTCGTAGACGAATTCGCGGTGCTGGTGCGGACCCCACCGTTCGTCGAGCCACGCGAGCAACGGCTCGCGGACCCACTGCGCGCACGGGCCGAGCAGGTCGGCCCACTCGTTCGGACCGGCGAACACCGCGTCGACCACGATGCCGTCAGGGTCGTCGACGCGCAGTTCGCCTTCGAAGCCGAGCGCGCGATGCACCTCACAGCGCAACGACCAGCCGAGACCGACGGCAATCGCGCGCACCTCGTAGAGCGGTCCCTCCCATCCGGTGACGCGGAAGCCGGTCTCCTCCTCGACCTCGCGCGCGAGACCCGCGAGCAGTGTCGCGTCGGTCTCGTCGATCACACCTCCGGGCGTGCTCCATTCCGTCGCGCCGCTGCGTCGCCGGTTCTGCACGAGCAGGAGCCCGGCATCGGACTCCACGAGCGCACCGGCAACGGTGAACTCGTGGAGCGGCATGTAGCTCAGTCTCGCGCGTGCGTGGAATGGCGCGACAAGTGGCGCACGTGGTCGCGGATCCCCCACCAGGTGACGAGCACCAGCGCTTCGAGCACGATGCGCATCGACATCTTCGATCGCCCGAGCGTGCGATCGCGGAACTCGATGGGGATCTCGACGACCTTCCCGCCGCTGCGCTCGGTGAGGTAGGTCATCTCCACCTGGAAGCCGTACCCGTCGGCGCGCACGTCGTCGAGCGGGATCGCCTGGAGCAAGCGGCGGTGGTATGCACGGAACCCGGCGGTGGCGTCGTGGACCGACAACCCGAGCATCGCGCGGGCGTAGAGGCAGCCACCACGCGAGATCGCCCGGCGTGCCCACTTCCAGTCGGGAATCGAACCGCCACGCACGTACCGCGAGCCGATCGCGAGGTCGGCCCCGCGCTCGACCGCCGCCACGAGCTCGGTCAGCATCGCGGGGTCGTGGGAGAGGTCGGCGTCCATTTCGATCATCACGTCGTATCCGCCGCGAGGCCCACGTGGAACCCGGCCCGGTACGCGGAGCCGAGGCCCGACTTCGTGCCGCGACGGAGCACGTCGATGCCACCGAGGTCGACGTCGAGCTTCTCCGCCCGGTCGGCGGTGCCGTCAGGACTGCCGTCGTCGATGACGAGCACGTCGGCGTCGGGAAGGGCGACGCGCGTGCGACGGAGCACGTCCTCGACGTTCTCGATCTCGTTGTACGTGGGCAACAGAACGAGGACGCGCATCGCGGGCGAGCCTATCGGCCGGGTCGTTGCTGGGTTCTGCATGGCAATACCATCGGCCGGTGACCGACGCGTCTGAAACACCCCACGCTCCTGACGACGCTCCAACGGGATCCGACGCCGCGCCGCCGATGCTTCCGTCCCGCACCGCGTTCCTCCTGGCTTTCTCGTCGGTGGTGATCGCCGGCATCCTCGGCGGCATCATCGGCTTCGGCGTGGCCGACGTGGGCTCCGACTCCGACGCCGCCAGACTGTTGGGGACGTTCCTCGGCGCGATCATCGGCGCCACGGGCGTGGGCATCGTGGCGGTACTCGTTCTCCGCGCGATGTCGGAGTGGAACCGCCACAGCCGCTGAGCGCCACCAGGTCGAACGCGATCGGGTCGACTTCGCTCAGCTCGACAGCGTGATACGCCGGAACGGCTCGGCATAGCGCATCGCTGCGTCCGCGCCGCCCTGCTCGGCACGGTCACGCAGGAACTGCCGGAACCAGTCGTCGGCATCGACCAAGCGGCTGGCGTGGCAGAACAGGCCCTCGATCTTGCGCTCCAGCGTGTCGGCGATGTCGACCCAGCAATTCGGCTCGAGCGTTCCCGACAGGTACACCGCGCGTACCTGGTGGACCTCGAGGCCGTCGCGGAGGTGCTCCGGGAAGTAGTGCGGGTTTCCGGCCGCGGGCGCGACGGCGTCGAGCGTGGCCCAGCCGGTGACGCGGTGGTCGTGATGGTTGAAGTAGCCGTCGCCGAAGAACACGGCGGTCGGGTCCGGGCACAGCACGACCTCGGGCTTCAGCTCGCGCACGAAGCGCACGATCGCACCCCTCAGCTCGCGGTCGTCCGGGAGCTCACCGTCGTCGTAGCCGAGGTGGAAATGGCCCGCGAGCCCGAGCAGCGCCGCCGCCTTCGCCGTTTCCTCCACTCGGAGTTCGGCGAGCGCGTCGAGGTCGGCATCGGGGTCGTCCGCGCCCTTCTCGCCGCGCGCCGTGACGAGCACCCAGACGGCGGCGCCGGCAGCGGCCCATTTCGCGAGCGTTCCGCCCGCGGCGATCTCGGCATCGTCGGGATGCGCATACACCGCGAGCGCACTGGCCGGATTGTCGCCGGCGTCGGTCACCACTCCCCCGAGGGTAGCGGTCAGCTGCCCACGACGAGCTCGTCGAGTGCGGCGATCGCGCGCTCGAGATCGGCGTCGTCGACATCCTTGTGCGTGACGAAGCGCACCGTGTCGACGTCGATGGTGCCCGCGAGCACTCCGCGTTCTGCGAGGGACGTCAACAGATCGGCCGGCAACGCGCTCGCGCACGCGCACACGATGTTGGTTTCGACGTCTGCCGGATCGACGCTTCCCGGGAATCGGTCTGCGAGCACGCCGGCGAGCCGCCGCGCACGAACGTGGTCGTCGGCGAGCCGGTCGACCATGGTTTCGAGCGCGATCACCCCCGCGGCGGCGATCACGCCGGCCTGGCGCATTCCTCCACCGAGCCGGGAGCGATCCTCGCGCGCGACGGCGATCGCATCCGCGGCGCCACAGAGGAGCGATCCGACCGGTGCCGACAGCCCCTTCGACAAACAGAACATCACGGTGTCGGTTCCCGAGGCGAGCACTGCCGCCGACACGCCGAGTGCGATCGACGCGTTCCAGATGCGGGCGCCGTCGCAGTGCACAGCGAGCCCGTGCCCACGTGCGCTCCCGATGACGGCGTCGAGCTCCGCGATGCGCCAGGGTCTGCCGCTCGCGGGCATGTGGGTGTTCTCCACCGCGAGCGCCGAGATCTCGGGAAGATGGTGAGCCTGTGACGCGATGCTGCGTTCGAGGTCGTCGACCGACAACGCACCGTCGCCGTCGGGCAACGGCCGAAGCTGCACACGCGCGTTGCCCGCGGCGGCGGCGTGCTCGTAGCGGTACACGTGCGAGCGCTCGCCGCAGAGCACGTCGGTGCCGGGCCGGCCGATCAGACGGAGCGCGAGCTGGTTCGCCATCGTGCCCGACGGCACGTACAGCGCCGCCTCCTTGCCGAGGAGCGCGGCCGCGAGCGACTCGAGTCGCCGCACGGTGGGATCCTCGCCGTAGGCGTCGTCGCCGACCTCGGCGTCGGCGATCGCGCGCCGCATCTCGGGGGTGGGCGTGGTGACCGTGTCGGAGCGCAGATCGACGGTTCCCGAAGGTGACGGCATCGCGCGTTCGTCTTCCGCCGGTCAGCCCACCGGCCGGAGGAGGCCTTCCTGCGCGATCGTGATGCACTGCTGGCCGTCACGGCGAAAGATGCCGCCCGTCGACAACCCTCGTGCACGCGCCGCAGCCGGGCTGTGGCAGTGGTACAGCAGCCATTCGTCGGCGCGGCACGGACGGTGGAACCACATCACGTGGTCGAGGCTCGCGGTCATGAACGTTCCCTCCCCCAACCCGGCGCGTGCGGAAGTGTTGCGGTGCTGAGCAACATGAAGTCGGACGCGTACGCGACGATCGCGGCGTGCAGCATCGGGTCGTCGGGCAATGTGCCGACGGCTCGGAGCCAGAGGTCTTGGTCGGCGGCACACGGTTCCGTGCGTGCCCACGTGGGCGTTCCCACGAAACGCATCTCGATCGGCTGCTCCTTCTGCCACTCCGCCGCGCTGCGATCGAGTTGCTCCTGGCGCCGCCACGCGGGCGCGGAGAGGGAGGGAGATCCTCGGGTTCGGGAACGTCGGGCATGGGATCGGAGTGCTCGGGGCCGTCCTCGCGCACGTGGAACGAGGTCGCCATGTTGAAGATCGCCCGCCCGTGCTGGATGGCGACGACGCGCCGCGTGGTAAAGCTGCGCCCGTCGCGAATGCGGTCGACGTCGAAGACGATGGGTGTCTCGGGATCGCCCGGCCGCAGGAAGTACGCGTGGAGCGAGTGCACCGGGATCTCCGCGTCGACCGTGCGGCCCGCGGCGACGAGCGCCTGAGCGAGCACTTGCCCGCCGAAGACGCGTGTGCGCCCCTCTTCGAGGCTCACGCCGCGGAAGAGGTTCACTTCGAGGCGTTCGAGGTCGAGCATGTCGACGAGATCGTCGAGAGCGGTTCCCATCGCGCGGCCGACCTTAGCGTCCGGTTCCGTGTCCGAACGGCAGACTCCGTGCCCGAACGGCAACGTTGTGGCTACCCGAAGAACACCTTCGCGACCTCGACGAGGCCAGGGTCGACAGTCTTCAACTCACTCACTGCATCCGCGATCGGGACGCGTTCGATGCTCGATCCGTGCAGGGCAACCATCGTGCCGAAGGCCCCCTGTTCGACCGCGTCGATCGCGGCGATGCCGAACCGCGTGGCGAGCACTCGGTCGAACGCGGTGGGCGTACCGCCGCGCAACACGTGGCCGAGGATGGTGACGCGCGTCTCGTAGCCGGTGCGGCTCCCGATCTCCTCCGCCACCACGTTGGCGATCCCTCCGAGGCGAACGTGCCCGAACGCGTCGACGTCGCCGCTCTGCACGGCCATCGTTCCTTCCTGGGGCACCGCGCCCTCGGCGACGACGACGATCGAGAAACTCGAACCCCGCGCGTGCCGGTGCTCGATCCGCGCACACACCTCGCCGATGTCGAAGGGCTGTTCGGGCACGAGCACGAGGTCGGCGCCGCCCGCTATCCCCGCGTAGGTTGCGATCCATCCCGCGTGACGACCCATCACCTCGACGACCATCACGCGGTCGTGGCTCGCCGCGGTGGTTTGCAGGCGATCGATGGCGTCCGTCGCGATCTGCACCGCGGTCTGGAACCCGAAGGTGAAATCGGTGGCGGAGAGGTCGTTGTCGATCGTCTTCGGTACGCCGACAACGGCGACACCGTCGGTCGCGAGCGTGGCCGCGACCCCGAGCGTGTCCTCGCCACCGATCACGATCAACGCGTCGATTCGCTCCCGCGTGAGCGTGGCCCGCACCCGCGCCATCCCGTCCTCCGACTTGGTCGGATTCGTGCGCGAGGTCCCGAGGATCGTCCCGCCCCGGTGCACGAGACCACGGGTGTTCTCGACCGTGAGATCGACCACCTCGTTGTCGAGCACGCCGCGCCACCCGTGTCGGAAGCCCACGATCTGATGGCCGTACACACCTTCGCCCTTGCGGACGACGGCGCGGATGACCGCATTGAGGCCCGGGCAGTCACCCCCGCCGTTGAGCACGCCGATCCGCATCGCCGCCTCCCTTCCTCCGGTATCACCGTATGTCGCCCCTCGGCCTGTTGTCCCTCGGTAACGTGCGGCGATGGCTCGGGAGGCCCGGCGCAAGCAGATCGCCGCGCTCGTCCTACCCCGGCTCGACGTCGACGAGGAGCTGCTCGGCACGTCGACCACGTGGGCGGCACGCGTCAGGCGCACTCCCCTCCTGTTCACCGGGCGCCACCTCCACGTGCTCGCGCTCACCGACCGCCGGCTCTTCGTGTTCGAGCGGCGACCCCGCGGGAGCCGCGAGGACGAGCCGGTGCTCGCCGAGCTCATCGACGACCTCTCCCTCGAAGGGGCGCGCTCCCTCCTCACGATGTATCAGGTACGCGTCGTGGCAAGCGACGGGCGTCGCGTCGTGTTCGAGTTCCGTCTCCGCGACCATGCCACCGGCCGCGCGCTGCGCGCGAATGCTGAGCGCGAGCAGTCGGCACTGAACATGGCGGTCGTGCTCGCCATCGACGCGGGGACAACCGGCGTGCGTACGGTCGCGGTCGACGGGCACGGCCGGCCCGGTGCGTTCGCGTACCGCGAGTTCACCCAACACTTCCCGCGACCCGGATGGGTCGAGCACGACGCGACCGAGATCTGGCTCGCCGTGTCCGAGACCCTGCGCGACGTCGTCGCCGCGATCGGCGGCGAACCGGTCGCCGCGATCGGCATCACGAACCAGCGTGAGACGACCGTGGTGTGGGACCGCGACACGGGCGCGCCGCTCCACCGCGCGCTCGTCTGGCAGGACCGCCGCACCGCCGACCGGTGCGACGCGCTGCGCGTCGACGGGTGCGAGCCGCTGGTGCGCGCACACACCGGGCTGGTGCTCGATCCCTACTTCTCCGCGACGAAGCTCGCGTGGCTGCTCACCGAGGGCGGCGTCGAGCGCACACCAACGCTGGCGTTCGGCACGGTCGACTCGTGGATCCTCTGGAACCTCACCGGAGCCGCGGTGGGCGGCGTGCACACGACGGAGGCGTCGAACGCGAGCCGAACCCTGTTGTTCGACATCGACTCCCTCGCATGGTCCGACGAACTGCTCGCGCTGTTCGACGTCCCGGCCTCGTGTCTGCCAAGCGTCCGCGCGACGAGCGGGCGCTTCGGGGTGACGGCACCCGATTGCGCGGCAGGTCTGCGCGTGCCCGTCAGCGGCATCGCGGGCGACCAGCAGGCTGCGCTCTTCGGCCAGGCCTGCTTCACCCCGGGGATGAGCAAGAACACGTACGGAACCGGTTCGTTCGTGCTCGTGAACCTCGGCGGGTCACATCCACCGCCGGTCGAGGGCCTGCTCACCACGGTCGCCTGGACACTCGATTCCACCGCCACGTACGCGCTCGAAGGCTCGATCTTCGTGACCGGCGCCGCGATCCAGTGGCTGCGCGACGGGCTCGGCATCGTCACCGATGCCGCCGAGGCGGGTCCGCTCGCCGAGAGCGTCGCCGACACCGGAGGCGTCGTGTTCGTGCCCACGTTCACGGGGCTGGGGTCGCCCTACTGGGATCCACACGCCCGCGGCGCGCTCTTCGGGCTCACACGGGGCACGTCGCGTGCCCATGTCGTGCGTGCCGCGGTGGAGTCGATGGCCTGGCAGACGGCCGACGTCATCGCCGCGATCACCGCGGCCAGCGGCGCGTCGATCAGCGAGCTACGGGTCGACGGCGGCGCGAGCGCGATGGACGTGCTCTGCCAGTTCCAGGCCGATCTGCTCGGCGTCACGGTGCGACGACCCGTCGTCGCGCGAGACCACGGCGCTCGGCGCCGCGCTCCTCGCAGGTATTGCCGAGGGTGTGTGGGCGTCTCCCGAGGAGGCTGCGAGCGCGTGGCAGGAGGAAGCCGCGTTCACACCACACGCCGTGCGCGATCTCGAACGACGCCGCGCCGACTGGCACCGCGGTGTCGACCACGCGCGGGTGGGCGCTGGACTGACGCTACGTCGAGATTCTCCACGCGTCGGCTCGTGACGATTTCGACGTCAAAAGTATGCGTGCGGGAGCGGTTTCCGCACCCCGACGCACGCGTTTACCAACGCTCGCGTCGCTCACTAGCTCGGTGCGTGCCTGCCCGACACCTTGCGAGCGACGCCGACGCACACCGACAAGCGCTAACCGAGCTTGGTCAGCGCTCGACGGATGCCGCGGACGGCCTGGCCGATGCGGTGTTCGTTCTCGACGAGCGCGAAGCGCACGAAGCCCTCACCGCCGGGGCCGAAGCCGACGCCGGGCGACACCGCCACCTTCGCCTCGCGGATCAGCAGCTTCGCGAACTCGAGGCTGCCGAGCTCCTCGTACGGACCGGGCACCGGAGCCCACACGAACATCGTGCCCTTCGGCTTCTCGATGTCCCATCCGATCCGCGCGAGTCCGTCGACGAGCGCGTCGCGCCGTCCGAGGTACACCTGGTTCACTTCGATCGGGTAGTCGGGCGCTTCGTTCATCGCGACGATCGACGCGATCTGGATGGGCTGGAACGTTCCGTAATCGAGATAGCTCTTCAACTTCGCGAGCGCGGCGACAACTTCGGCGTTGCCGAGCAGGAATCCCATTCGCCAACCCGCCATCGAGAACGACTTCGTCAGCGTGTAGAGCTCGACGGAAACGTCGGTCGCGCCGGGAACCTGGAGAATCGACGGCGGACGGTAGCCGTCGAAACCGAGGTCGGCGTAGGCGAAGTCGTGCACGAGGAGAACGTCGTGCTCACGCCCGAACTCGACCATGCGCGTCATGAACTCCATATCGACGCACGCAGTCGTGGGATTGTGCGGGAACGACAGCACGATCACCCGCGGCCGCGGCCAGGAGTCTTCCCATGCTTCGAGCAGGTTGGCGAAGAAGTCCTGTTCCGGGCCGAGCCGTACGTGGCGAACCTCGGCACCGGCGAACAACGGACCCCAGATGTGGATCGGGTACGACGGGCTCGGCACGAGTGCCGCGTCGCCCGGCCCGAGCAACACCCACATGAGGTGCGAGAAGCCTTCCTTCGCGCCGATCGTGGTGCACGCCTGGGTGTCGGGATCGAGGTCGACGCCGAAGCGGCGACGATAGAGATCGGTGATCGCGAGGCGCAGCTTGGGAATGCCGCGGCTCGACGAGTAGCGGTGGTTACGCGGATTCTGGACCGCCTCCGCGAGCTTCTTCACCGCGACCTCTGGTGACGGGATGTCGGGGTTGCCGAACCCCAAGTCGATCACGTCCTCGCCAGCGCGCCGGGCCTCGATCTTCAGCGCGTCCATGACGCCGAGGACATACGGCGGGAGCGCGTTGATCCGGCGGAACTCCATCCCCAGCACGGTACCAGGGGGGTCTGGCGGCCCCGGGTAGCTTTCGGGCGTGCCAAGGGACGCCGAGGCGTACTCGCTCCTCGCCGGCGCCCTGCGACGGCTCCTCGACGTCGCGGTCGACGTACGAGCACTCGACGCACCCACGCTCGTGCGGGCCGCGCACGCGATCGACCGGGCGTCAGCAACGGTCGAAGCCGCGCGGTGACGTGCTGCCGCCGGAGCAGCGGCTGATCCCGTTCGACGGACAGCGCGCGCCGATGCCGTCGTGGCAGTTCGAACTGGACGACGGCAGCCTGGTGGCGCGCGGTCGGTTCTCGAACGGACACACCGGCCCGCCGGGCACCGTGCACGGAGGTTGGGTCGCGTTCGCATTCGACGAGATCCTCGGGTGGGCCAACGTGCAGGCCGGCTTCCCGGGCATGACCGGCAAGCTCACGATCCGCTACCGCAAGCCGACACCCGTTGGTGTTGCCGTGGAGTTCAGAGTGCCGCGGCCACGCGTTGAAGGCAAGCGCGTGCACGTGCACGGCACGCTGTCGGTCGACGGCTCGGTCACGGCGGAGGCCGACGGGCTCTTCGTGCACTTCGAGGGACGACGCGGATCACCCGCGCAGGAGGGGTAGCACCAACTCGCCGAGCATGTGCGCGTTCTCGGGATTCGCCGAGTCGACGGGTCCGATGATCACCCAGTCGGCGCCTGCGTCCGCGTAGTCACGCAGCGCGCCCGCGACGCGCTCCGGACCTCCGACGATGACGTGCGGTCCGGGAGTGAGCCGCTCGGACTTCGCGTCCGCGTCGCGCTCGTCGGCGCCGAGCACCACGAGCCCGCCCCACGAGATCGTGAACGGCGTGCGCGCCGCCGCCGCGCGCAGGTCGGCAGCTTGCGCACGAAACCGCGCTCTCCCCGCTTCCGATTCAGTGCCCCAGCGGTTCCAGCCGTCGGCGTGCGCGGCCGCGACCTCGCGGACAGCCGGGTCGCGGCCACCGACCCACACGGGGTACCCATGGCCGCGCGTGGCATCGACCACGTCGCGGAACGTCTCGACGCGCGCTTCGCACGGTGCCGAAATCCAGCCCGAAGCTCTCGTTCTCCTCCCGGCTCTCTTCGTCGCCGGCGCCGATCGCCGCGATCACCCGTTCCGGGCCGGCGATGCGCGCGACGGTGTCGAATCCGTTCGCGAGCACGGCGGAGGGGCGGAGCGATGCGCGCGGCGACGAGCGAGCCGATCGCGATCCGGTCCGTCTCGGCGGCCACCGCCCCCATCACCGTGAGCAGCTCGAGCGCCGGGCGCCGAGTGCCGTCCGGTGCGCGACGGAACAGGTGGTCGTACGCGAACACACCGTCGAGCCCGGCTGCCTCCGCGGCCGCAGCCACCGCGAGCGCGGGCGCGGCGTCATCGCGGAACGACGGAAGCGTCAACCCCAGATGAATCACTCGGGCCGAGTCATTCGGGTCGAATCACCCGGATCAGGAATCGATGGTGCGCGCGAGCACCGCCGCCCCGACGAGCCCGGCTTCCTCACCGAGCGCGGCCGGGACGATCTCGACCGGTGCGCGGTACGTGGCGCCTTCGATGTGCCCCTTGAACCACTCCCGGAGCGGATCGAGCAGCACCCCACCGAACTCGACGAGGCCCCCTGAGATCAGGATGACCGCCGGATCGAGGATGTTGGCGAGTCCGACGAGCCCGACCGCGACGTCGTGCGCGTACTCACGCACGAGCGCGACCGCGTCCGGCTCCCCCGCCTGCGCGGCATCGCCGACATGCAGGCCGGTGACCGCGTCGACGTCGCCGCCCGCCCTCGCAAGGACCGACGGTGCCTTCCCGGCCGCGGCTCGCTCGCGTCCCAGCACGCCGAGCGCGTGGCCGGACGCGACCGCTTCCCAATGGCCGCGCTGCCCACACGCGCACATCGGGCCATCCGGATCGACTTGGAAGTGTCCGATCTCGGCGCCGAATCCGTGGGCGCCGCGCAGCACCTTGCCGCCGCTCACCACGCCGCCTCCCACTCCGGTACCGAGTGTGACCAAGAGGAAGGAGTCGTTGCCCCGACCCGCCCCGTGCGTGAGCTCGCCGAGCGCGGCCACGTTCGCGTCGTTGTCGACGATCGTCGGGTCGACCCGTTGCGACGGCGACCAGCGCGCGCAACGGTGCGCGCACGAACGCGGGAACGTTCGGGGCGTAGTGGATCACACCGTCGTAGTCGATCATGCCCGCCGCGCCCACACCGACGGCGCGCGCCTCGGGCAGGACGGCCGCGAGCTCGCCGATCGAGCGCGCCATTGCCGCGACGATCTCGTCGAGCGTCTTCGGCGTCGGCGTGCGCGCGTGGTCGACGACCGTGCCGTCGGAGTCCACGATCGCGACACGCAGGTTCGTGCCGCCGATATCGACACCAAAGGTCGCGCGCGTCACGACTCGGACTCGTCGCCCGTCTTGTGCAGCACGCGGTCGGCGGCGTCGATGCAGCGCGCGTGCCGCGTCGAGCAGCGCGTCGGCTGCAGCCAGCAACGAGTCGCGTACCTCGGGCACCGCGCCGAGAACCTCGGTGACGAGAACCTCGAGCGCCGACGGCGACGGCAGCCCGCGATCTTCCTTGCCAACCGACTCGTAGTCGACCGACTCCGGGTGCGGGGTGTCGCCGGATTCGGTCACCGGGCCTCCACGACGCGCTTGAGATCCTTCAGCGCGGCTCCGGTGATCATCCCTGCCGCCCGACGCTTGATCATCCGCGGCATCGGGATCGACAGGTCGACGCGGAGGTCATAGGTGACGCGCGTGCCGTCGCCGTCGGCCGCGAACGCGTAGGTCCCGTCGATCGCCCGCAGCATGTCGCCTTCCACCAGCTTCCACGAGAAGGCTGCGGGCGCGGCGTCGTAGTCGTAGTCCAGGACGTAGCGGATAGTGCGGCCGAGCGCCGCGGCGCGGTACTCGACCCGTGCGGGACGTCCGGCGTCGTCGTGCGCCAGGATCTTCGCCTCCTTCACGTCGTTGACCCAGGTGGGATACGCCTCGAAGTCGGTCGCGAGGTCGAAGCAGTCCAGCGGATCGGCTTCCACGTGGATCTGCTCGTGCGCCTCGTCCGCCATCGCCGATATGCAATCACACGCGCCGGCGCGGTGTGGCGGGCGGGCGTGGCGGGAAGGTGCCGTGGCGCGCGGCCCACACACCGGCGAGCCCGATCGGCAACATCGGCACGAGCACGCCGAAGGGCTCCCACGCGGCGCTGCCGACCGCGATCAACAGGCACACGGCGAACAGCTTCAGAAAGCTGCGTTGCACCGAACGCGGCGCCGAGCCCTGGAGAAAGAAGAGGTTGGCGACGACCACGTTGTCGCCACGGGTGCTCCGCGCGACCCCCGCCGCGAAGGCATAGACGAAGGCTCCGATTGCGACGAAGAACAAGAGCAGCGCAGTGCCGATCGCGACCGCGACGAGTGCATCCTCGCTCGTGATCGCGGCGGGCACGACGGTCAGCCGCGAAGAGTCCGTTCGCGATCCACCCGGACACGACGATCGCCCTGCCCTCGCTCTCCGCGCCCTCCCTCACGTCAGCCCGATCACGTCAGCCCGATCACGTCAGCCGGCCCAGCTGTGACAGGTCGCCGGCGGCGATGGGCGCGAGTCGCCTGACGAGCCGGTCGTAGGAGAACTCGTTGACCGCGCGGACGCGGGCTGCGTTCCCCATTCGTTCGCGCAGCTCCGGATCGGCCACCAGCTGGACGATGGCGCGCCGCACTTCGCGCGCGCTGCCGCCGTCGACGACGAAGCCGGTGGTGCCGTCGACCACCGCTTCGTGCGAGCCACCGCTGTGCCCGGCAACCGCAGGCACGCCCGCCGCCGCCGCCTCCATGAACACGATGCCGAACCCCTCCGCCTCCAGCCCGAGCCACCGATCACGGCACGGCATCGCGAACACGTCGGCGCTCGCAACGAGGGGCGCGAGCACACCGTCGGGAACGCGGCCGAGGAAGCGGACCCGCGGGCCCAACTCGTTCTTCGCCGCGCGCGCCTCGAGCCGCCGGCGATCGCGGCCGTCGCCCGCGATCGCGAGCTGCACGTCGGGCAGCCCCGCGACCGCGTCGATGAGGACGTCGAAACCCTTGCGAGGGACCAGGCGGCTGACCCCGAGCACGAGCGGGCGCTCCTCGTCGAGCCGGAACGCCCGGCGGACGGCCGCGCTCTCACCCCGGTCGATCGGGCGGAATCGGTCCGCATCGACGCCCGGCGGCACGACGACGCCGGGCAACGGACGCCGCGCGGCGCGCGCGGCTTCGTGCGCCGAGTACTCGCTCGCGGCGACGATCCCGGACGCGCGCTGCAGGACCCGCGCACCGAGCGAACGCGAGATCGGCAGTCGGCCGGGCACGGTCACCTCCGCGCCGTGCACGAGGACGACGTACGGCGCGGCCCGGAGTCGGTGGCCGAGCTGCCCCAGCGGCAGCCACGGGTCGAGGAAGATCACGTCAGCGCCGACCTCGCGGGCGAGCGAGTCGATGCGCGTCGCGAAGCGAACGAGTCGGGAAGAACTGCGACTCCTTCGCCCGCACCACCCGGAACCGGCGCACCGCATCCCATTGCTTGTCGTTCGCGTAGTTCGTGGTGAGCACGGTCGTCTCGTCGGGCGGGAGCCGCCGCCAGAGCTCGTACAAGTACGACTGGATCCCGCCGATCTTCGGCGGAAAGTCGTTCGTGCGAGCAGCGAGGTCACGCCATCGTCACGCGGCGGCGCGGGCGTGCTCGAGCGCGTCGGTGAACGACGCCTGCTCCCCGATCATCTTCCGGTACTGCATGAGCTTCGCCGGCATCGAGAACCCGAGCGCGCCGACGAGCCGGCCGTCGCGTCCGAACACCGCCACGAACCGCCGCTCGTCGAGCGAGCCGTGGACGACCTCCATCTCGTCGTCGCCGCGGAAGTGGCCCGACGGTCTGGATCTTGCGGTCGTACTGGTCGGACCAGACGAACGGCACGGGCGCGAACGGTTCCGGCGCGGCGCCGTCGCCGTAGAGCAGGCGGCGCGCCGCGGCGACCCCCTGTTCCGCCGCGTTGGTCCAGTGCTCGAGGCGCATCAGCTCACCGTCGAAGAGCGGGTTCGGCCACCGGGTGACGTCACCGGCCGCGACGACGCCCGGCGCGGCGAGCAACGTCTCGTCGCAGACGACGCCGTTGTCGATCTGCAGTCCGGAGCCCTCGAGCCAGTCGGTGACCGGCCCGACCCCGACGCCGACGACCACGACGTCGGCGTCGATCGCGCTGCCGTCGTCGAGCCGGACGCGCTCGACGCGGGCCGTGCCGTCGAAGCCTGCGACACCGACACCGAGCCGCAGGTCGACGCCGTGGTCGCGGTGCAGCTCGCCGCAGACCATCCCGAGCACCGGGCCGAGCCCGCGCACGAGCGGCGCCGGGAGCGCTTCGAGCACGGTGACGTCGAGCCCGCGCAGCCGGCACGTGGCGGCGACCTCCGAACCGATGAAGCCTGCGCCGACCACCACGACACGCGGTGACGACATCGAGCCGTGCGCGGATGGCGAGCGCGTCGTCGAGCGTGCGGAGCACGAACAAGCCGTCGAGGTCCGGGCGTGCCGGGGAGGATGCGTGGTGCGCTGCCGGTCGCGAGCACGAGACCGTCGAACGCGACGCTTCCCGCCGTCGTCGAGCTCGACGGTACGGGTCGCGAGATCGAGGTGCACGGCGCGGGTACCGAGCCGTAGCTCGACCTCGAGCTCGTCGTACGACGCGCGTCGCAGCGCCACCTCGTCGGGCTCCACCTCACCGGCGAGCAGCTGCTTCGACAGTGGCGGACGGTCGTACGGGAGGTGCGGTTCCGCCCCGACGAGCACGAGGCGCCCGTCGAACCCCTCGCGGCGGAGCGTCTCGATGGCCCGGAGCCCGGCCAGCGAGGCCCCCACCACGGCCACGGTCTCCAACGCCCCGGTCTTCGACGCCACGCACTCTCTCTCTCCCCGGGCTCTCCCCGGGTCGGCCTTCACCGATCTGGCGCTCCCCGACTCCAGCTCGGACGCGCATCGACCCCTGTCCAGGGGGGGCGGACAAGGGTCGATGCTACGGCGCTTACCGGGCCGAAACCACGGGCGCTCGTTCCGGCGACAACCGGTGCCGACGGCTCGCGCCGACCCTCGGTTGCCGTGAGACGTAGAGTATCTACTCCGTAGTATTCGATGTCAAATCAAAGGGCTCGGATACTCCTCGGGCGCCCTGGGAACGGAGCGCGGCGTGGGCGAGTGGCGCATCGACGAGCTGGCGCAACGGGCCGGCGTCGCGGTCGACACGATTCGCTACTACCAGCGCGAGGGGCTCCTGCCTACCGGCGAGCGCAGCGGGCGCGCCGTGCGGTACGGACCGCGACATCTCGAGCGCCTCGAACGCATCCGCGCGCTCCAGGCGCGCCGGTTCTCGCTCGCCGCGATCCAGGCCTTGCTCGACCACGACGGTGGGCCGGCGTCGCTCGAGTCGCTGCTCGTCGGACGCGAGGGCGCGGCGTACGACCACGACGAGCTGATCGACGCGGCCGGGGTGGCCGTCGACCTCGTGCGTGGGCTCGAGAAGGTCGGCCTGCTCCGCAACCCCGACGAGAGCGGCCACGCCGCCTACGACGCCGACGACGTCGACGTGCTCCGGTCCTTCGCCGACCTCCGCAGCCTCGGTGTGCCCGACGACGTGCTCGTCGAGCTCGCCCGGATCCTCACCGAAGGAATCGAGTCGGTCCAGCAGCAAGCCGCGGCGGTCTTCCACGGTGAGCAAGGACCCGGCTGGGGTCCGGGCGTGCTCGAGTGGTTCACGGCCGAGACCGCGGACGAATCGGGACGCATCGTGCGACGACATGCGCGCGATCGCCGACTACGTGCAGCACCGCAGCATCCAGCGGATCGTGCTGCACGAGCTCGGACAGCCACGCGACGCGCCCGCCGGACACTGACACGCGTGTACGCGGCGCTACGACTTCAGCACCAGGTAGAAGAGCAGGTAGTAGACGACGACGAGGACGCCGCCCGTGATGAGCGCGTTCTTGTGGCTCTCGTACATCCAGTTCGTCCCGTTCGGACCGGTGCCGCCGATCACGCCGAGCGCGTTGAGCTCGAGCAGCGAGCCAGATCACGACCGCGATGGCCCAGTAGGTGCGCGCGGTCGCCGCCGCTCGGGAGCGTCTTGAAGCCGCCGACCGAGAAGAAGTGCGCGGTGCCGACCATGAACATGAGCATCGTGAACGAGAAGATCGTGTTCTGGCGCGACGCGAGCACCGCCTTGCGACCGGCCGCGGCGGCGGCCGGGTCGGCCTCGCCGCCGGCCTGCACGTTGCGCGCGTTGGCGATGACCTTCTTCTGGTTCGGCCAGATCACGAGCCACACGTTGACGAACATCGTGAGCGCGAGCAGGATGCCGGTGGCGATGCTCATGCCCGGCGGTGGTCTTCAAGTAGTCGCCGTCTGAAGAGTTGGGCCTTGCCCCGCTCGTCGACTGCTCCTGGAACAGCAGGATCATGATGCCGGTCGCGACCGTCGCCACCGCCGCCCACCGGAACCACCAGAGCGCCCGCGAGGCGAGCTTGTCGATCGCGTTGTTGCGCGCGGCGGCTTCCATCTCGCGCGAACGACGGCACCTGCACGAAGTTGAAGTAGTAGAGCAGGCCGATCCAGGTGATGCCCACGACCACGTGGGCCCACCGGGAGACGAACGCCCCGCCGTTGCGGCTGATGATGTTCAGAGCATCGGCGACGACCATGATCACCCCCCGGCATCACCCCTCTCCGACGAACAGCGGGCGCAAGCTAGCACCGGCCGTCGCACGGGGGCACGGACCTCGCCTGCGCGCTCGATACGCCCGGTTCTTGCATTTCGATCCTTTTCGTCCTATTCTGCCCGACCATGCAGTTCCTCCGCCGGTCGGTGTCGCTCCTCGTCGGTGATCGCCGTCGAGGCGGTCGCGGTCGTCGCGCTCGCATCGCCTCGGCACCCGCGCGCCCTTCGACCTCCCCGTCGACGACCTCGAACCCTGGCTCGCGCCGTCGCCCGCCGACGCGGTGGCGGCGGCGTTGCGCGTGGTCGCGCTGGTGTTCGCGTGGTGGCTGCTCGTGGCGACCCTCGCCTACGCGTGCCGCGAGCGCGGTCGCGATCCCGGCGCAGTACGCGTCTGTGCGTGGGCCACGCCGCGCTCGATCCGTCGTACGGTCGACCGCGCGCTCGCCGCGTCGATCGTCGCCGGCGCGGTCACCTCGCCGTCGGGCGCAGTGTTCGCCGGCGCGCGACGCCGTGCCGCGCCCCCAGGTGAGCGTCGACGTGCGGAGCGGGAGAAGCCTCGAGTCGCTGCCCGCCGAGGCACCGCCACCCCGCCGAGGCGGCACCACCCGTCGAGGGGTCACTCGCCGAGGTCGCGGCGGAACCACCGGTGAGTGCCGGCACGGACCGCGACGCGTCGACGTGGTCGTCGTCGCGCCGGGCGACAACCTGTGGGAACTGTCGGCCGCCGCCCTCGCAGCGGCAGCGGGACGCGAGCGCAGCCGCGCTCGACGACGGGCCATCGCGGCGTACTGGCGCATGGTGTGCGACGCCAACCGCGACACGCTCCGCTCGGGCGACGTGAACCTCATCTACCCGGGTGAGGTCGTCGGCGCTCCGCCGGCTGCACGTGATCGTGTCCGACAGCCAGCGGAACCGCTCGTAGCGCTCGGCCACCGGCTCCAACCAGCTCGGCTCGCGGCTCGACCGTCCGCCCGACGCGCGCCCAGCGGCGCGCGTCCGGCATCGCGGTCGGCTCCTCGAGGCCGGCCGCCATGCGTGCGAGCCACGCCGAGCCGAGCGCCGCGCCCTCGGGCACCGCGACGCAGTCGACCGGCAGCCCGGTGACGTCGGCGAGCGCCTGGACCCACTCGTCGACGCGGATGCCGCCGCCCGGACGCGACGATCCGCGCCGGCTGCGCGCCGATCCCTGCGCGCGTCGCGTCGATCGCGCGTCGCACGACGAAGCCCGACGCCTCGTACGCGGCACGGCGCACCGCGGCGGCGTCGTGCGTGAGGTCGAGCCGGTCGAGCACCGCGCGCCGGTCGGGTCGTTGCAGCGGCGACGCGCTCGCCCCGCGGGTACGGCGCCCACACCGGGACCGATTGCGGCTGCGCCGTCGCCCCGCCGGCGCCGCGCCGACCAGCGCGGCCGACCCAGTCGCAGAACATGCCGCCCGCGTTGCTCGGACCGCCCACCATGGTGTTCCCGGCCGCGCGGTGTGCGGGATCACCAGTACCCGGGCACGTCGCCGTCCCCCGCGGTGATCACCCAGACGATGAGCGTCGTGCCGAGCAGCACGAGCACGTCACCGGGGTTGTCGGCCCCGGCGACGATCTGCTCGGCGAACGCGTCGATGCACCCCGACGCGAGCACCGGCGCCGTCGCCGGTCGACTCCGCCCGCCGCTCCGCCGGTGGGCACGAGGCGCGGGAGCTGCTCGACGTGGGCGCCGAGCTCGGCCGCGAGCTCGGCGTCCCACTCGGTCAAGTCGAAGAAGGGGTACGCGGTCGAGGCGGTCGTCGTGTCGAGCACGGCCTCGCCCGAGAGCGCGTGGTTGGCGACGGCCTGCGCGGGCCAGAGGCCGGCCGCGTCCGGCGCCGCGTCGGTCGCCCAGCGCGACGAAGCCGCCGAACTCCATCCCGGTCGCGGGCGCGCCCGGCTCGGCACCGGCACGCCCACGCTCGTCGCCGTAGAGCAGCGCCGGGCAGGAGCGGCGCGCCGCTCGCGTCGACCGCGGTGAGCGACGGCACCATCGCCGACACGCTCACGCCGCGCACGCCGTCGACGTCCGAGCGCGGCGAGCGCGGCGACGCGGGCCGTCGCGCCACGCGACCGCCGCGTCGTGCTCGAAGCGCTCCGGCGCGGGCACGCGGAACTCGTGCGGGATCGCGTGCGACGTCGACGACGTTGCCGTCGCCGTCGGCCGCGATCGCCTTCAC
Organism: uncultured Actinomycetes bacterium; assembly: GCA_963705625.1. Lineage (GTDB taxonomy): Bacteria > Actinomycetota > Acidimicrobiia > IMCC26256 > DASPTH01 > DASPTH01. Next base: position 106,513 of record CAVPKG010000003.1, on the reverse strand, counting down.
CGACGACGTACCGATGTCGATCCCGACGGTGAGCTCCGTCATGGCGCCAGTGCCTCGAGCACCTCGTCGTGCAGCAGCCCGTTCGTGGTGACCGCGTTCCCGCCGTCGGCGCGCGCGACTCCGTCGAGATCGGTGAAGCGCCCGCCCGCCTCCTCGACGATCACGAGCGGCGCGGCGAGATCCCAGAGCGCGAGGCCGTCGGCTCGACCGCGATGTCGATCGAGCCCTCGGCGACGAGGATGTACTGCCAGAAGTCGCCGAAGCCGCGTGACCGCCAGCACCGCCGGGCCGAGCGCGAGGAACGCGTCGCCCCGGCCGACCACTTCGAAGTCGCGCGGCGCGTCGTAGCAGAGGTGGGCGTCCTCGATGCTCGCGACCTTGGACACGCTGATCGGCTCGCCGTCGCGGAACGCGCCGCCGCCGCGCGTGCGCCCACCAGCGCGATGCCGAGCGCCGGGGCCGACACGACGCCGACCGACAGCTCGCCCTCGCCCTCGAGCGCGATGAGCGTCGCCCACACCGGTACGCCGCGGCGTAGCCCTTCGTGCCGTCGATGGGGTCGACGATCCAGCGGCGTCGCCGGAGGCGCCGCTGGCGCCGAACTCCTCCCCGAGCACCGTGTCCGACGGGCGGGCGCGGGCGAGGAGTCGCGGACGTGCTCCTCGACGGCGTGGTCGGCCTCGGTGACCGGCGTGAGATCGGGCTTGGTGTCGACGACGAGGTCCGACGCGCGGAATCGTGCCAGCGTGATCTCGTCGGCGGCGTCGGCGAGCTCGAGGGCCAGCGCGAGATCGGTGTCGATGCGTGAGGAATGTAGCGAACTGCGCATCAACAGGTCGGCGTCGTATCCCATCGTGCGACCGGACGCCCGTCGACGGGATGATGGCGCGGCGTGATTTCCGAGGACGACGTGCGCCGCGTTGCCCTGTCACTGCCGGCGACCACCGAGAAGCCGTCGTATACGGCACCCCAGGGTTCCGGGTGAAGGACGAGCTTGTTCGCGCGCATCCGGTCCGAGGGCGGTGTGGTGCGCCGACGTCGCCGAGAAGGAAGCGCTCATCGCGTCCGAGCGCGACAAGTTCTTCACCACTCCCCACCACGCCGAGCAGCTCGCCGCCCCGTACTCAGGATTCGACGGGTTGGGGTGGCGGCGGGCCCACGTATCGAGCGCTCGGCCGGATGATCGCGGAGTCCTTCGCCTGTTCGAGCACCTGCGCGCTCCAGCCGACGATCCGGCTCACGGCGAAGGTCGGTGTGAACAGCTCACGCGGGAGACCGCAGAGATGCATCACGACCGCCGCGTAGTACTCCACGTTCGTGTGGAGCTCGTCGCCCGGCTTCAAGTCGGCAAGGACACGTTCGACCGTACCCTCGACCTCGACCGCGAAGTCCACCAGGGGCCCGCCGAATTGCTCGGCAACCGCGCGCAGCATCTTCGACCGCGGATCGGCGGTCTTGTAGACGGGATGCCCGAAGCCCATGATGCGCCGGCCGCGGGTCACCGCGTCGGTGATCCACGCCTCGGCCCGTTCGGGCTCGCCGATGGCGTCGAACATGTCGAGCACCCGGCTCGGTGAGCCGCCGTGGCGCGGCCCGGAGAGAGCGCCGAGCGCGGCGACGATCGCCGCGCCCACATCGGCACCCGTCGACGCGACGACACGCGCCGTGAACGTCGACGCGTTGAATCCGTGGTCGAGCGCGAGCACGAGATATTGGTCGAGCGCGCGCGCCCAGCCGGCTCGGGTTCCTCGCCCGTGATCATCCACAGGTAGTTCGCCGCGTCCCCGAGGTCGTCGCGTGGCACCACGGGCTCGAGACCTCGACCGGACCGGTGGGTCGCCGCCACCAGCGTGGGCGCCACCGCGCTCAGCCGGAGGAGGTTGGCGCGCAACTGCGAAGCGTCGGCGTCGACGATCGCCGGCATCTCCTCGATCCCCGCGACGTGCGAGAGCAGCGTCCGCAGGCACGTCAGGGGAGCCGGGCAGGCCGCGGCGACCGGTCCGACCAGGTCCATGACCGGCACGGGCACGCGTCGCAGCGGGCGGAATTCGGCGGCGAAGCGTTCACGCTGCCGGCGATCGGGCAGCGTCCCCTCGATGAGCAGGTGGGCGACGTCCTCGAAGGTCCGCTTCTCCGCCAGTTCGGGCGCCGCGTACTGGCGGTAGTGGTAGAAGCCTTCCTCGCCGCGGACATCGCCGAGCTCCGTGTCGGCCACCACCACGCCCTTCAGTCCCCTCGCTACCTCTGCCATACCCGCCTCCTGTTCTCGATGCTTCCTCTCCATGATCCGTCGGCCCTGGTCATGTTGTCAACGTTGATTCCGTCAATGCAACTGTGCAACCATGAGGGGGTGACAATCGGTGGCCCGGACTGGCTCCTCACCTCGGAGGCAACCGCTCGCCTCTCGGTGAAACCCCAGACGCTCTACGCGTACGTGAGCCGCGGGCTCATCAGGAGCGAGCGCGTGCCCGGCACCCGCATCAGTCGCTTCCGCCGCGACGACGTCGAGCGTCTCGCGCAGCGAGCGCGGGGCACCACACCCCCTGGCCGCCTCGACGTCGTCATCGACACCCAGCTCACCTTTCTCGATCCTGACGGCTTCCTCGCCTACCGGGGTTGGGACGTCGTCCAGGCCGCGGCGACGTCGACCTACGAGGACGTTGCCGAATGGCTCTGGACCGGCGAGCGTGTGCGCGCGCCCGAGTGGTCTGCCCCCGACGCCGCGGTGCGTGTCGGCAAGGCCGTGCAGCGCGTGTTGCCGTCGACGACGACGCTCCCCGACCGACTGCGCGTGATCGTGAGCGCACTCGCGACCACCGACCCCCTGCGCTACGACCGCCGGCCCGAGGCGGTCGTGGTGACGGCGCGTGGGATGATCGCCTCACTCGTCGCGGCGCTCCCGATGGTCGATGGCGCGACGGAGCCGCGCGCTCGTTCGATCGCGGCGCGGCTCTGGCCCCGACTCAGCCGCATGCGCGCGACGTCCGCTCGCGTCCGCGCGCTCGACGCCGCGCTCATCCTGCTCGCCGACCACGAGCTCGCGGCGTCGGCGCTGGCGGCGCGAGTGGCGGCGTCCACCTGGGCGGATCCGTACCTCGTGGTCGGCGCGGGATTGGCCGCGGCAGGAGGACCGTTGCACGGCGGTGCGTCACGCGCGGTGCGGTCGCTGCTCACGAGGGTGCAGAGCGGAGTTGCCGCGACTGCCGCGATCGGTGACATCCTGCGGAACGGTGAGCTCGTGCCCGGTTTCGGGCACACCGTCTACGAGGTTCCCGACCCGCGCGCCGGCGCGCTCCTCGCTGCCGTCGAGCACATGAAGCCATCGACGGGCTTGTGGCGCGCCGCGAACGACATCCTCGAGGTGATGGCGGCCCGCGACGGTCCGAAGGTGAACGTCGACTTCGGCCTCGCGGTGTTCACCGAGGCCTGCGGGATGGCGCAGGAGGCGGGTGAGGCGATCTTCGAGATCGCGCGCTGCGCCGGTCTGATCGCCCACGGCATCGAGGAGTACGAACACCGGCTCCGGTACCGGCCACGCGCGGCGTACGTGGGCCCGCCCCCGGGATGATCAGGAGCTACTCGAGCAAGTCGGGTTGCTCGCGCACGATGGTGTCGTAGAGCGGACCGAACGACACGTAGCCGCTCACGTGCTGCCCCACCTGGCTGCACGTGACGCGCGCCATCTCCGAATCGATGAGGACGGGCGTACCGGCGGCCTCCGCGAGGAGCTGCGCCTGGCAGGTGCGCTCCATGGTGACGAACCACCACACGGCTTCGTCGACGGAGTGTCCGGCCGTGAGGAGCCCGTGATTGCGCAGGATGACGGCCTTCCGCTCGCCCAGCGTGTGCGCGATGCGCTTGCCCTCGTCGGGATCGAGGACGACGCCCGTGTAGTCGTCGAACAGGGCGTGGTCCTCGAAGAACGCGCACGCATCCTGGGTGAGCGGGTCGAGGAGACGGCCGAGTGACGACCACGACTTGCCGTAGATCGAGTGCGAGTGCGCGGCCGCGATGACGTCGGGCCGCGCCGCGTGCACTGCGGAGTGGATGGCGAAGGCCGCGGTGTTCACGCTGCCCTCCCCCTCGACGACCTCACCCTTGTCGTCGACGCGGATGAGATCGGAGGTACGGATGTGCTTGAAGCTCATGCCGAACGGGTTCACCCAGAAGTGATCGAGGTGCTCGGGATCGCGCGCCGTGATGTGGCCGGCGACCCCCTCTTCGAACCCGAACTTGCCGAAGATACGGAAGCCGGCTGCGAGCCGCTGCTTGCGGTGCAGCCGCTCCTCCTCGACGGAATCGAACTGCGGCAGGTACCAGCGGTCGTCGTTCGGCATCGTCACGAACCCCCTGTTCATGCGCTCGTTCGCTGCGGAGAAGGATACCTGCGCTCACACCCGGAATCTGGCGAGTCCGTCGAGCTCCTCCACGCGCCCGTCGTCGTACACGAAGAGGCCGGTCGCACCTCCATCGGTGATCAGGCTCCGACCGTCTGCCGACCCGGCGATGAACGCAGCCTTGGCGAGCACCTCCGCTCGCCACGCCTCACCGTCGACGACGGTGACCGACGCGAGACCACTCACCGCCGGCAGGCCGGTGCGCGGATCGATGAGGTGGTGCAACGGGCGTCCGTCGCGTTCCACGCGCGGCGAAGACGAGTGCTCGTTGCGATGGCGCCCTCGCTCAGCGCGAGCATGCCGGTCGCACCGGTCTCGAGCGGGTCGTCGACCGCGACGACCCAGCCGTGTGGTTGGGGTGCGGCGCCGATCGCGCGCGCAGGTCGCCGCCGAGGTTCACGAGTACGCCGCTCGCGCCGTGGTCGACGAGCTCGTGCGAGACGAGGTCGGCGGCGTAGCCCTTGCCGATTCCACCGAGATCGAGTGCGACGCCGCGCGGCAGCGTGATCGCAGGCAGACGCGCGTCGAGCACGATGCCCGCGCATCCGGGTGCGGGCACGGGATCCCCCGGCGGGCCCGCACCTTCCGACGCCACCGCGTCGAAGTCACGGTCGTAACCCGCGGCGATCACCGCAGGCAGGACGGTGGGGTCGTAGCGCCCGCCGGTCGTGTGCCAGGCCCGTACCGCGCGCTCGACGAGGGCGAACGTCTCGGCCGACACGACGATCGGAGCAGGGGCGCCCGCGTTGAGCGCACAGAGCTCGCTCGTCGGGCGGAACCGGCTCCAGAGCTGCTCGAGTCGCTCGATCGTGTCCGCGGCGCGCACCGCCGCATCGGCCGGACCGTCGAGCACGAGGACGGTGACGTCGGTGCCCATCGCCCGAAAGTTCGTTGCAACCGGCTCCGGCGCTGTCACGAGTGCAACGGTACCGACCGTTAGCCTGCGTCATCGTCGCGCGTGGCAGCGATGGATCTCGGAACGAACTCGTTCCACCTGCTCGTCGCCGACGTCCACCCCGACGGCCACCTCGACCCGCTCGTACGCGAGAAGGAGATGCTCCGCCTCGGCGACGTCGTGAGTCGCCAGGGCTCGATCCCGCCCACCGCCGCGGATCAGGCCGTCGCCACGGTTCGCCGGTTCCGCCTGCTCGCCGAAGCCGCCGGCGCCACCGAGCTGCACGCGAAGGCGACGAGCGCGATCCGTCGCGCCGAGAACGGGGCCGAGCTCGTCGATCGCATCGAAGAGGAGACCGGCATCGCGGTCGACGTCATCAGCGGACACGAGGAGGCGCGGCTGATCTTCGGTGCGATCCGAGCCTCGGTGGTGCTCGATCCCGCGCCCGCGGTGTGCTTCGACCTCGGCGGGGGAAGTCTCGAAGTGATGGTCGGCGACACGCGCGGCATGCAGTGGGCAACGAGCCTCCCGCTCGGGGTAGCCCGCCTCACGACCGAGCTGGTGCACTCCGACCCGCTCTCCAAGCGCGATCGGCGCGCGCTGCAGTCCCGGATCGTGGAGGAGCTCGCGACGATCGCGCGACGAAGTCCTCGGCTTCCACCCCAAGCTCGCGGTCGGGAGCAGCGGCACCCTCGAGTGCCTCGCCCAGATGGTGGCGGCGCGGCGCGACGAGGAGCCTCCCTCCTCGCTCAACCAGCTCACCATCACCCGCGACGAGCTCGAGCCGGTGCACAAGGAGATCCTCGGCATCGACGGCATCGCGAGCGACTGCGCATGGACGGCCTCGACGCGCGGCGAGTCGATCTCATCGTCGCCGGCTCGATGTTCCTCGCGACCGCGATGGAAGCGCTTCGAGATCGAGTCCCTCACGATCTCGGAGTGGGCGCTGCGCGAGGGCATCGTGCTCGACGCCGTCGGCCGCCACGACCCGCCGATTCGCATCGGGCGATCCGCGAGCGATCCGCCGCGAAGTCGGTGCAGAGCCTCGGCCGGCGCTGCAACTGGCCCGAGGCGCACTCGCGACAGGTCGCGGTGCTCGCGCTCGAGCTCTTCGACGCGACGCAGGAGCTGCACGGGCTCGGAGCCGACGAACGCGAGCTGCTCGAGCACGCCGCGTTCCTCCACGACATCGGCGAGCACGTGTCGAGCTCGGGCCACCACCGTCACTCCGCGTACCTCGTGCGCAACGGGCAGCTCCGGGGCTTCGCGCCCGACGAGATCGAGATGCTCGCGGCGCTGGTGCGCTGGCACCGCAGCGGCGACCCGCGGGTTTCGGACGAGTTCCCGTCGCTCGACGCCGACGCCATCGGGCGGGTCCGGGTGCTCACCGCGCTCCTCCGCGTCGGCGACGGCCTCGACCGCGGACGAGAGCAGCCGGTGTACGGGCTCGACACGATGATCACGCCGTCGCTCGTGCTCGTGCGCCTGCGCACGCGCGACGACGCCGAGCTCGAGATCTGGGGTGCGCGCCGCAAGCGCGCGCTGTTCGAGAAGGTGTTCGATCGCGAGATGGAGTTCACGACTCATCCGCGCTGGGCTGAGGAGCGAACGGCTACGAGCCGGGTATCCCGGCTCGTAGTGAGCGACCCGTAGAGTTGGAGCCACGATGCGAGCAATTCCGATCGGCAAAGAGTGGGTCCAGGAACCGGAAGCGCTGGTCGTGCGCTCGCCGTTCGACGGGCACGAGATCGACCGCGTGCCGGCGTGCGACTCGAGCCATGTCGATCGCGCGGTGGCGGTGGCAGCCGCGGCACACCGCGAGGGCACGCTGCCGGCGTGGAAGCGGGCCGAGATCCTCGACCGCGCCGCCCGGCTCCTCTCCGAGCGCCAGGAGCAGTTCGCGCGCACCATTGCCGAGGAGGCGGCGAAGCCGATCAAGACCGCCGCGTGTCGAGGCGAGACGCGCGGTGTCCACGTTCACGTTTGCGGCTGCCGAGGCGAGAGCGCTCGCCGGCGACATGGTGCCGATGGACACGTCCGACGTCGGGGAGGGGAAGCTCGCGTTCACGTTGCGCGTACCTGTCGGCGTCGTCGCTGCGATCAGCCCGTTCAACTTCCCGTTGAACCTCGTGGCCCACAAGGTCGCGCCCGCGATCGCCGCCGGTTGCCCGGTCGTGCTGAAGCCCGCGTCCCAAACCCCGCTCTCGGCCATCGCGCTCGCCGAGGTGCTCCTGAACGAGTGCGGACTCCCGCCCGGCCACCTCAACATCGTCACCGGGAGCGGAGCGAAGGTCGGCGACCCGCTCGTCGACAACGACGACGTCGCTTTGATCACCTTCACCGGCTCGCCCGAGGTGGGCTGGGCGATTCGGGGCCGGGCGGCGCGCAAGAAGGTCGGGCTCGAGCTCGGAAACAACGCGCCGGTGATCCTCGAGCCCGACGCCGACGTCACCACGGCAGCCAAGAAGATCTCGGTGGCCGGCTTCAGTCACGCAGGGCAGTCGTGCATCTCTACGCAGCGCGTCTACGTGCACGAGTCGAGGGCAGCCGGATTCCTCGGTGAGCTCGTGCCGCTCGTGGACGCGCTCGTGGTGGGCGACCCGCTCGACGATGCGACGGACGTGTCGTCGCTGATCTCCGCCGGTGATACCGAGCGGGTCACGTCGTGGATCGCCGAAGCAATTGCAGGCGGAGCGAAGATCGCTTGTGGTGGCGACGTGCACGACGGAATGCTCGCACCCACCGTGCTCACCGATGTGACCCCGGAGATGAAGGTGTGCGCTCAAGAGGTGTTCGGGCCCGTGGTCGCCGTGCAGACGTACACCTCGGTCGACGACGCGCTGCAGCTCGCCAACGACTCCCGCTACGGACTGCAGGCCGCGATCTTCACGAACGACCTCGCGGTCGCGCTCCGCGCCGCGCGCGAGCTCGACTTCGGCGGCGTCCTCGTCAACGAAGTCCCCACGTTCCGAGCCGATCAGATGCCGTACGGGGGTGTGCGCGACAGCGGGAACACGCGTGAGGGCCCGCGCTACGCGGTGCACGAGATGACCGAGACCCGGCTCGTGATCCTCGGATAGCTACCCTCGAGCGATGAGTCGCCTCGCTGCCGTTTCGACCGTCCTGGTGCTCCTCCTCGTCGCATGCGGCGGCGGTGGCGGAAGCGGAAGCGGAAGCGGAAGCGGAGCGAAGCGGGAACGCCGCGGTCGAGCCGGGAGCGCGTCGGATCGAGGTGAACGCGCGGAGCTACGCGTTCGCTCCGAAGCACATCCGCGTAAAGGCGGGCGAGGACGTCGCAATCGCGCTCCACTCCGAAGACCAGGCCCACGACTTCACGATCGAGCACAAGGGACTCGTCGTGGCGGTCGACGGCGGCAAGACCGCGGAGGGTGGCTTCCGCGTCACGAAACCGGGCACGTACACCTTCTATTGCTCGATCACCGGGCACCGTGCCGCAGGCATGCAAGGTACGATCACCGCGACTTGACGAGCGAACCCTCCTCTCCGTCCCCGCTCCCCGCCGGCCGCCGCGCTCGCTCTTCGTCCACTGGGCGGTCGACAGCGCGGTCGCCTTTCTCGCGCTGCTCGTGCTCCTCCTGATCTTCGGCGTGTCCATCATCGTGATCGCGGTGATCGCGGTCATCCTCGGCACTATCGCCGCGCCGTACACACGCAGCGCCGAGATGCGCGCGCTCGCCGCTCGAGAGCAGAGCAGGAAGCCGAACGAGTGAAGCCGGCACGCTCCGCAGAAATGGTGAAGCCGCGGCTGCGCGGCGTCTCGCATCGCTACGCCTTCTTCGTGTCGATCGGCCTCGCGATCGCGCTCGTTGCAACCGCGCCCGCAGGCCTCGCCACCTTCGGTGCCGTCGTGTACGGCATCACGTTGATCGGCATGTTCGGCGCCGAGCGCGCTCTACCACGGTCCGGACTGGCCGGCGCACCGGGAGCCGCGCTTCCTCCAGATCGACCACACCGCGATCTTCCTCTTCATCGCGGGCACCGCCACCCCGATCCTGCTGCTCACCAGCGACGGAGCGATGCGTGCGCTCGTGCTCGGCCTCGTATGGGCGATCGCGATCGGCGGCGTCGTCTTCGAGTGGCTGCCGGTGCGACCACCCCGCGGTTACGTCACCACGGTGTACCTCGTCCTCGGATGGATCGGGATGCTCGCGTTGGGCGGGCTCTGGGACGACACGGGGATCGCGGGCGTCGCGCTCGTAGCCGGCGGCGGCGTGCTCTACACCGCCGGCGCGATCGTTCATGCCACACGCCGACCCGATCCGTGGCCCTCCGTGTTCGGCTACCACGAGCTGTTTCACGTGCTCGTCATCTGCGCCGCGGCCCTGCACTACTGGGCGATTGCGTTCTACGTCCTTCCGCTCGGGTCGTAGTCTCGCCGGATGCCCGCAACTGTCGTCCTCGTCCATGGCGATCTGCTCGCCGGCCTCGCCACTTCATGAGCGACCACGAACTCAAGAACCGCGCGTTCTGGGACGCCGACGCCGACGCGTACCAGCGTGTCCACGGCGACCTGCTCGCGGCGCATCCCGAGGCGTGGGGCGTCTGGCGAATCCCCGAACACGAGCTCCGCGTCCTGGGCGACACCGCCGACCTCGACGTCCTCGAGTACGGGTGCGGCGCCGCGCAATGGTCGATCGCGCTCGCGCTGCGACGGCGCGCGCGTCGTCGGCCTCGACCACTCGCGGGCAGCTCCGTCACAGCGCGGACCTCGAGTCGCGCCCACGACACATCGCTACCGCTCGTGTGCGCGAGTGGCGAGAACGTGCCCTTCGTCGACGAGTCGTTCGATCTCGTGTTCTGCGATCACGGCGTGATGTCGTTCTGCGATCCCTACCGCTCCGTCGCCGGAGGTCGCGCGCCTGCTGCGCCCCGGTGGACGGTTCGCGTTCGCTCATTCCACGCCATGGGGCTACCTCACCTACAGCTCCAAGCGCGATCGCCTCACGCGTCGGCTGCGCGAGTCGTACTTCGGGATGCGCGTGTTCGACAGCGGCGAAGGAACCGTCGACTTCCAGCTGCCGTATGGAGACTGGATCCGTCTCTTCCGAGCGAACGGGCTCGTCGTCGACGACCTCATCGAGCTCCGGGCGCCCAAGGGTGCCACGACCACGTACGGCTGGGATCCCCGGTGGTCACGGCGCTGGCCCGCCGAACAGATCTGGAAGCTCCACAAGGAGTAGCGCCTCCACCAGCGTCGCTCCTAACAACGTGCGCTGCGACGCGGGACGGTCCGGTCGACGAGATAACGGGTGACGGCGTTATCGACGCATGCGTTCCCGATCGCGAACGACGTGTGCTGTTCACCCTTTGCCGCGAGCAGGGTGCCTCGATCGAGTTCGCGCGCCAACGATTGCGCGGCGGCGAACGGCGTGACGGGATCGTCCGTGGTGCCGATCACAAGAAGTGGTGGAGCGCCGGCCGCGTCGAGGGGCCCGGGAATCGTCGTGGGCGGCACCGGCCACATCGAGCACGCCAGGCTGAAGTTCACGAGGAAGCCCCCGACCCGCGGAGCCAGGTCTCGGGCCTGCGCCTCGAGGCGCGCGGCCGCGTCGAGGTCGCCGACGACGGGACCGTCGAGACACGTGATCGCCCAGAACGCGTCCAGTGCCTGGTGGCCCGCACCACCCGCTTCCCGCCCCGTGAAGCTGTCGGCGTAGCCGAGGAGCGCCGCCGCGTTCCCCTGCTCGGCATCGCTGAGGCCCTGTGCGAGCCCCTTCCAGCCCGACCGCCCGGCATAGAGCGCTTCGAGCACTGCCGCGTCGAAGCGAGTTTCGTTCACGGTACGCCCTCCGGACCGAAGCGCAGCGAGTGGAGAACGAGCTGCCGCGCGCCCGCAGCGCGTCGAAGGCCGGACCGGTCCGCCCGTCGTGGTGGAACACGCAGCCTCGCTCCTGAGCGCAGTCGGTGAGGAACTCGTCGAGCGCGCGCTCGAACCCGCGTGCTTGTCCGAGCGCGACTGCCGCGCCGTCGTCGGCGGGGTCGATGGCGCCGTCGAAGACGAGCGCGCGCACACGGTCGGGGAAGAGCGTCGCGTACAGCGTTCCCAGATACGTTCCGTACGACTCACCGACGTAGCTGAGCTTGGGATCGCCGAGCGCCACGCGCAGCCGGTCGAGGTCGCGCGCCGTGTCGACCGTCGAGACGTGCGGCAACAGCACCACGTTGTCGCGCTCGCACGCGTCGACGACGGCGCGGAACGCCGCCACCAATCCGGCACGCTCGTCAGTGGTGTCCGGCGAGAAGTTCTCGTCGAGGAGCGGGTCGATGTTCGTGTCGCACTCGACCGGACTGCTTCCACCCACTCCCCGCGGGTCGAAGCCCACGAGGTCGAACCGGTCGCGCAACTCGCCGGGCAGCGAGTCGGCGACCGACTTCAGGTATTGCACCCCCGGCGCTCCCGGACCGCCTGGATTGAGCACGAGGGAGCCGATCCGGCGTTGGCGATCGCGTGCCTTCGTTCGCACGACAGCGAGGCGGATCGTCGCGCCGGTGGGGTCGCCGTAGTCGAGGGGTACCGCGAGCGTTCCGCACTGGAACGAGACGCCACACGCGTGCCAGTCGATGGACGACGTCCCGGATCCGGGCGCGATCGCCGCCACCGACGAGGACGCGACCGAAGCGACGGCCACCGCGACCGCGCACGAGGCGATGATCCGCACGGCACGCGATCGCACCGGCAGCAGCGTAACGGCCTACGCTTCCACGGCGTGCGCGTCGGGCTGCTGCATCCGGGGGAGATGGGCGCCGCGATCGGGGCACTCCTCGTTGCCCGTGGCCACGACGTCGCGTGGGCATCCGACGGGCGGAGCGCCGCGACACGCGACCGTGCGCGTGCGTTCACCGATCTGGTCACGGTGCCCGCGACGGTGGAGGGCCGCGATCTCGTGCTGTCGGTCTGCCCGCCGGACAGCGGCGCAGGCCGTCGCGCAGCAGGCTGTGGAGGCGGGTCTCAGCGGTGTCTTCGTGGACGCCAACGCGGTGTCGCCCGCCACTGCGCGCGCCGTCGGCGACATCGTGACCCGTTCCGGAGCGCGCTTCGTCGACGGCGGGATCGTGGGCGGACCGCCCACGCGGCACGGCACGACGCGGCTCTTCCTCGCGGGCAGCGACGCCCCGATGGTGGCCGAGCTGTTCGACGGAACCGCGCTCGAGACCGTGGTCCTCGACGGCGCGGCGGGTGCCGCGTCGGCGCTGAAGGCCTGCTACGCCGCGAACACGAAGGGGACCACTGCGCTGTTGCTCGCGATCCGGGCGCTCGCCCGGGCCGAAGGCGTCGACGAGGCGCTGCTCGAGGAGTGGGCGCGGTCGCAGCCGGAGCTCGTGGCTCGATCGGAGAACGGGCCGCGAGGGAGCGCGCGGAAAGCCTGGCGCTTCGCGGGCGAGATGGACGAGATCGCCGATGCCCTCGCCGCAGCCGGCGTGCCCGACGGCTTCCACCGGGGTGCGGCGGAGCTCTACCGCCGTCTCGACCGCTTCAAGGACGCGCCCGAGCCGCCGTCACTTGCCGATCTCGTCGACGCAGTCCGCCGCCACCAGCACCCCTGACAGGACGCGACCCGGGTATCCCCCCGCCTGGCCGCACGCGGCGAGCGGAGCGATCGGAGGGAGCGAAGCGAGCTCGCCAGCAAGCGAACGCCCGCGAGCCGGGTACCCCGGCTCGCAGAGAGCGACCCATCATCAGGAGCGAACGCCGCGAGCCGGGTACCCCGGCTCGCAGAGAGCGACCCATCATCAGGAGCGAACGCCCACGAGCCGGGTACCCCGGCTCGCAGAGAGCGACCCATCATCAGGAGCGAACGCCCGCGAGCCGGTACCCCGCTCGCAGTGAGCGACCCATCATCAGGAGCGACGAATTATTCGGGCTGCTCGACACCGAGCGTCGCCGCCGGTGTCGCGCCGTATTCCTCCGCGGGCCGGGCCGGGCCGAAGAGGTGACCCTGGCCGAGCTCACATCCGAGCGCACGCAGCGCGACGAACTGCTCCATCGTCTCGACACCTTCCGCGATCGCGCAGAGCCCGAGCGAGTGTGCGAGCTCGATGATCGCGCTGCAGATCGCGTCGCTCTCGCGGTTGCGTCCGAGGTCGGCGACAAAGGCACGATCGATCTTGATCGCGTCGAACGGGAACTGCTTGAGGGACACGAGCGACGATGCGCCGGTCCCGAAGTCGTCGATGACGAGCCGCACACCGACCTCGTGGAGCTGACGGAGCGCCTGGTCGGCAGCCTCGCGATCCTGAGCAAGCGTGTCCTCGGTGATCTCGAGCCATACCGCACCGGGCGCGAGGCCTGTCCCTCCGATCACGCGCTTCACCTGGGCAGGGAACGTCGGCTCGGCGAACTCGCCGCGCGGAGACGTTCACGTCGAGCTTCAGGCTCTCGCCCGAGCCGTGGTGCCATTCCGCCATCTGGCGGCACGCCTGTTCGATCCCCCAGGTCCCGATGGCCACGATCGCGCCGGTGCGTTCGGCGTCGGGCAGGAACTCCGACGGCAACAGCAGCCCCCGCTCCGGATGGTCCCACCGGACGAGCGCTTCCAGTCCCGCGACGCGCCCGGTGGTGCAACTCACGATCGGCAGGTAGTGGAGGAGCAGCTCGTCACGCGCCAGCGCCGACGTGAACTCGTCGTCGGCGATCGTCGGCGACGGCATGTCGGCGGAGATCTCGATGCGCGCCCCGCCCAACTCCCGAGCACGGTTCCCGGCCTTGATCGCTCTCCGCAGGACATTCTCGGGACGCTCGTGGGCTGCGAACGCGAGCGCGACCCCGATGCTCGCAGTGACCTCGGCGACACCCGCGACCACCACTGAAGGATGTGCGACACCCATCGCGATGCGCTCGGCGAGGGCCTCGGCCGCGGCGCGGTCGGGCACGTCGCGGCATACGAGCACGAACCGTTCGGGGTTCACGTGCGCGACGACATCGCGTGGACGTGTCAGGGCGCGAAGGCGCGTCGTGATCGCTTCGATGAGGTGCGCGCCGGCCTTGTAGCCGAGCCGTTCGTTCACGTGCGCGAGGTTGTCCAGCTCGACCGACACGACCGCAATGCGCCCGAGGACGACTTCTCCGTCGGTCAGCCACCAGCGGAGCCGGTCGAGATCGAAGACCGGAATCCGCGCCTGGCCGGGATCACGCGAGTCGGGCGCCGGTGCCGTGTCGGAGATCTCTCCGGCGCGACGTTCGACCGGCGGTCGGCCGGCTCCCTCGTCGACGAGCGGGATTGCAACGGCGACGGTTGCGTCGCCCAGCTCGTCGACCGATTCGTCGACCGGTCCGATCACCGGGATCGGCAAGGGTTCCGCCGGCGCGACCGGCGCGATACCTCCCCGAGGAACCGCTCCGGTCACGTCGGCGACCACGACCGCCGGCTCGAGCAGCTGGGCAACGAGGTCGGCGGCGCGTCGCGCGCGTCGGCCCGCCCGAAGGGCGGCGATGGTCGCACCGATCGTCACCGCGGCGGCGATCGACCACACGACGACCAGCAGCGTGTTGTCCACAACCAGTTGTCGGAGGCCTGCGCTCCCACCTTGAGCGGGGCCGGCCCCCGAGTGACGAGCGGGACGTCTCCGTAGACTTCCGCTCCGTGCCCGATTGCGCCCGTGCCGTGCTGCTCGACTTCTACGGCACGCTGGCGCGCAACGCCGAGCCGACCTTCGAGATCGACGAGGTGCTGGCCAAGCGTGGATACCGGCTGCCCGATCGCCTGCGCGACCAGTGGTGGAACGGCGACCTCGACGGCATCGAGCACGTCGACCAGTCGCGGAGCCGCGACCACTACACGCCTGGCAGCGGGAACGGCTCCTCGCCCTCCTCCCCGAAGCCGACGTCCACCCGGGCGAGCACGACGTCATCGTCGCCGAGCTCCACGCCGGGCGCGGCGAGCCGGGTGCTGCGAGGCGTACGACGAGGTTCCGGCCGTGCTCCGACGCTCCGGCGCCAGGGGCTTCGCGCTCGCGATCTGCTCGAACTGGGACTGGGACCTCGAGCCGGCCGTGGCCGAGGCCGGGCTGGCGCGACTCGATCGACCTGATCGTGTCGTCGGCGTGGGCCGGCGCGCGCAAGCCGCACCCGCGGATCTTCCGGCACACGCTCGAGCAGCTCGAGCTCGCTCCCCGCGACGTGGTGTTCGTCGGCGACACGTGGGGACCCGACGTGGAGGGCCCGCGAGCGGTGGGGATGTGCGCGGTCTACCTCGAGCGCGACGGACACTGGCCCGACACGACCGTGCCGAGTCCGCCCGTGCCGCGACGTCGCGCGGATCCGCGACCTCACGGGCCTCCTGGAATTGCTCTGACGAAACGGCTACCGCGTGCGCCGAGCGGGGCGCCGGAAACGACGCGACGTCGACGAGCCGAGATCAGACGAGGCGGACGTTCTGCGCCTCTTCACCCTTCCGGCCGGGGCCGACGTCGAACTCGACGCCTGCCCCTCCTCCAGGGTGCGGTACCCGCTGCCCTGGATGGCCGAGAAGTGGACGAACACGTCGGGCCCGTCCTCACGAGAGATGAAGCCGTAGCCCTTCTCCGCGTTGAACCATTTCACAGTGCCTGTTGCCAACGCCTTGCTCCCTTGCATCTCTCTGTACGGGACGCGCAGTGACGCGCACCCGCATGTGTGCAGTACGGAGAACGGTAGCAGCCGACTCGGGACCGCTGCGATCCTCGGTGGTCCGCGGGCGTTGTGCCACGATGGCGGCATGGCCGGCACGCTCGTCTCCTTCCACGCGCATCCCGACGACGAGGCGATCCTGACCGGCGGCACGATCGCGCGCCGCGGCCGACGACGGTCACCGTGTCGTGCTGGTGTTCGCGACCCGCGGCGATCTCGGGGAGGTCGCCGACGGCGTGCTCGCACCCGACGAGGCGCTCGGCGACCGGCGGCACGAGCGAAGCACGCCACGCGGCGGACGATCCTCGGTGCCGGCGCGCGTCGAGTTCCTCGGCTACCGCGACTCGGGGATGGCCGAGCACCGAGACGAACTTCGCCCCGGATCGTTCTGGTCGGCCGACGTCGACGACGCCGCGCGCAGGCTCGCGGCATCCTCCACGAGGAAGGCGCCGAGGTGCTCACCACCTACGACGAGCGCGGCGGCTACGGGCACCCCGACCACATCCAGGTGCACCGCGTCGGCGTCCGGGCCGCCGAGCTCGCGCACCCCACGCCTCTACGCGGCGACGGTGAGCCGTGAACACTTCCTCGAGCGTCGCACGCGACCAGTTCGCCGAGATGCCCGAAGACGCCACCTCGCCGACCCCGACGACTTCGACCTCGGTGTCGACGAGGCGCGCATCACGACGACCGTCGACGTGTCGAGCGTGCTCGACCGGAAGCGGGCGGCGATGGCCGCGCACGCCAGCCAGATCGGCGAAGAGTCGTTCTTCCTGGCGATGCCCGACGACGCGTTCCTCCGCGTGTTCGGGACCGAGTGGTTCATCCGCCTCGACCGGACACCGGCGCGGCCCGAGCGCTGGCTCTTCGACTAGTTGCCGTGGTGGCGGAAGGTCGGACGGCGGTAGCGCAACGACCGGTCCGACGACCACGGCGCGTAGGGCGCCATCACCAGCCCGGCGAGGCCGAGCAGCGCCTGGTCGTAGTTCACACGCCATCCGGTGAAGTCGCGCCACGCCTGCTCGCGATCGGCGCGGACCGGGATGCCTGCCGCGACGAGCTTGTCGCACGCTTCGAGGAACTCGTCCTCGCTGATGCTCGTGGGATCGGCTTGCGCAGGGTCGGCGTCGAAGGGGAGGTCGAAGTACTCGGCGACGGCGCGCAGCGCGAACACGCCGCCACGCACGCAGAACCCGGCCTGCGGGTCGAACGGCAGGTCGACCGCAGCGAGACGTAACGAGGCGGCATCGAGCACCGCTCCGCGGCGGTGACCCACGATCGGTGCGCGAGCGGCGACCGGAAGAAGCTCAACACCGCGAGTGACGTGTGCGTCTCCTCGACCTCGGCGAACCACTGCTGCCACTGCACCCACAAGTCGTCGAGCAACTGGAAGCGCTCCATGAGCTGCGCGCGCGCGAGCACGTCCACACCCGACGGCGGCTCTCCGGCGCGTACCGCGAGCTGCGCCACCAGGACCTCGCGCCGCGAGAACGCGCCGTAGATCGTCGGGAGGTACGCGATCAGCAAGGCCAGCAGTGCCAGACCGCTCGCCGCCTCGAAGAACGCCAGGGTCGTCGTCGCGAGATCGGGTGGCCGCACGAACCCGAGCGTGAACATCGACGAGCCGCTCATCTCGAACGAGCGCTCGAAGCCGCGCACGCCGAGGCCGTGGAACATCGCGGTGAACGCGGCGAGGACGAGCAGCAACCACACGAGTGGCAGCACGAGCAGCCCGACCGGCGCGTACAGCGCCATGACCGGTCGCGGCCCTCGTACGTGCGGGTCAGCCGGGCCAGCCGGTTGAACACACCGCGCAAGCCGACGAAGACGGCGCGGGTCGTGATCGCAGCCTCGCCGCGCGGCAGCACGAACGTGCGGACCGCCGAGTCGATGACGAGCACGACGAGCAGCACCCCGCCCGCGAACCACAGCACCTCCAGCACGACGTCCACGGCGGGTCAGCTTCGCAGACTCACTCCTCGCGGGCAGGTCGGGCGACGGTCGCGCTTGCGGGCCGACTGCCGTCGCTTCGCGTCGAGGCGGGCGGCCCGCGCCGCCCTGGTCGGCGTCGTCGGGCGGCGGGGGCGCTCGACGCGCAGCCCCTCGGCGACGCGAGCCCGAAGCCGTTCCAGCGCCAACTCGCGGTTCCGAGCCTGCGAACGGGTGTCGGACGCGGTCGCGCGCACCACCGGCCCGAGTCGCTCGAGGAGCCGGGCCCGCTGGCGAGGCCCGAGCGACGGTGACTCGGCCACCGCGAACGCACCTCCACGCGAGTGTCGGAGGTGTTGGCGTGCTGGCCGCCGGGGCCGCCCGATCGACTCGTGCGCCACTCGAGCTCGTCGAGGCCGATCGCACAGCTGGGTGTGACGCGGAGGCGCCCGTCCACAGCTGACGTTACGGGCCCTGACCGTACCGATCGACGGATGCTGGGTACGCTTACCGACCAGTAACCGTGTGCCGAGCGCACGCGCGTGGACGAGCCCGGGGGGCGAACACGATGCAGGTTCGAGCCGCAACCGTCCCGCGACGCGCAGGGTTCCGCGCCCTCGCGATCACCGTCGTCGTCGCGCTCGGCACGATGCTCCTCGTGGGCAGTGCCGCCGCCACGCCTCGCACCGCGAAGGCAGCCGCGGGGCCGAAGGAGGGCGGCTCGATCACCTACGGGCTCGAGGCCGAGACCGGGGGCGGCTGGTGCCCAACCTCCGAGCGCCTCGCCGCCTCCGGCATCGAGGTGGGCGCGGCCATCTACGACACGCTCATCGTGCCGAACGACAAGAACGAGATCGTGCCCTACCTGGCCAAGTCGGTCGACCCCAACGCCGACTACACGCAGTGGACGATCACGCTCCGCGACGGCATCAAGTTCCACGACGGCACCCCGCTCGACGCCGACGCGGTGAAGGCGAACATCGACGCGTGGCGCAAAGGCAGCTCTACGGCGCGATCTACAAGGACATCACCGACGTCACGGTGAACGACCCGCTCACGCTGACCATCACCGTGTCCCGTCCGTGGCTGGAGTTCCCGGGGTTCCTCTACCTCGACGGTCGCCTGGGCATCGTGGCCCCGGCCCAGCTCGCCAACCCCGACACGTGCAACAGCAACCTCATCGGGACCGGCCCGTTCAAGCTCGACCACTGGACGGTCAACCAGGAGCTCGTGGTCACCAAGAACCCCGACTACTGGCAGAAGGACGCGAAGGGCAACCAGCTCCCCTACCTCGACAAGATCACGTTCAAGCCGGTCGCGGAGGCGAGCCAGCGCGTCAATTCGCTCGATGGCAAGCAACTCGACGTGATCCACACGTCCGACGGCCAGCAGGTCGACGCGCTCCACCAGATGGCGGCCAGTTCAACCTCATGAAGGAGAAGCCGGGTCGCCGCGAGGTGCGCTACTACCTGATGAACGTGGCGAAGCCGCCGCTCGACGACCTCAACGCCCGTAAGGCCGTCGCGATGGCGATCGACCGCAACCAGATCAACCAGATCCGCAACAACGGCGTCTACGACATCGCCAACGGGCCGTTCGACACCAAGGTGATCGGGTACGTGAAGAACCCGGGTTCCCGAAGTACAACCTGAAGAAGGCGAAGAAGCTCGCCGAGGAGTACAAGGCGGCGCACGGCGGCGAGTTCAGCGTCGTGCTCGAGCACACCAACGACCCCGCCAACGTCGCGGAGGCCGAGATCATCAAGGAGCAGCTCGCGAAGGCCGGGATCGACGCCACGCTGAAGCAGGACGACCAGACCGCGTTCATCATCGCGGCGGTCACGGGCAACTTCAGCATCATGCTGTGGCGCCAGCACCCCGGCGACGACCCCGACGGGCAGTACGAGTGGTGGAACACGGGCTCGCTCGCTCAACTTCGGCAAGTTCAACGACCCGACGCTGCAGAGCGCTGCTCGACCAGGGTCGCAGCGAGACCGATCCGGCCAAGCGCAAGCCGATCTACCAGCAGGTCAACAAGCGGTTCGCGAAGCAGGTCTACAACGTGTGGGCCTACTACGCCGACTGGATCGTCGCCGCGCAGAAGAACGTGCAGGGCCTCGCGGGTCCGCCGCTGCCCGACGGCGGCGGCAAGCCCGTGTTCCTCTACGGCCGTCACCCGTTGCTCGGCATCTACGTGACGCAGTAGACCCTCAGGGCCGGATCCGGCATCCGTCGTTGGGGGCTCGAACATGCGGACGATCGCGCGCCGGCTGCTCCAGCTCGTCGTGGTCGTCATCCTCTCGACGCTGTTCGCGTTCAGCCTGCTGCGGCTGTTCCCGGGCGACGTCGCCGACGCGGTGCTCCCGCTCGGCACGAAGCAGCAGAAGCAGCAGTTCCGCGAGGACAACGGCCTCGACAAGCCGTTCTTCGAGCAGTACGCGACCTGGCTCGGCAACCTCGTGCAGGGTGACCTCGGCAAGGACTACCAGTCGAACACGCCGGTGAGCGACAAGCTGGAGGCCGCGCTGCCGGTGTCGCTCCAGCTCATGCTCTACGCGCAGATCCTCGCGCTGGTCGTGGCGATCCCCCTCGGCGTGTTCACCGCGTACCGCGCCAACACGAAGACCGACCGAGGCGTCAACACCGGCGCGTTCGCGCTGCTCGCGCTGCCGAGCTTCGTGCTCGCCCTCGCGCTCGCCTACTGCGTCGGGGTGAAGTGGCAACCCGACCTACCGTGGCTCGGCCAGATCCCGGTCACCGGCTACGAGCCGGGCTGGCTCGAGGCGGTGTTCGGCCAACCGACCGGCGACCTCGGCAAGCACTTCGGCACGATGCTGCTGCCCGCGATCGCCCTCGCCGCCGGCCTGATCGCGGTGTACATGCGCCTGCTGCGCAGCGACATGATCGCGACGCTCCAGGAGAACTACATCACCATGGCACGCGCCAAGGGGCTCTCCGACCGGCGCATCCTGTGGCGCCACGCGCTCCGCCCGTCGAGCCTCACGCTGCTCACGGTCGCCGGCCTCAACTTCGGCACGCTCATCGGCGGCGCGGTCGCGGTGGAGGTGATCTTCGGTACCCGGGCATGGGCACGCTCATCTACCAGGCGATCAACGCGCGGCAGTTCGTGGAGCTGCAGAGCTACATCGCGATCATCGCCATCGGCTACGTGCTGCTCAACTTCGTCATCGACTCGCTCTACGTGGTGCTCGACCCGAGGATCCGCCGTGCCCGCGCCTGACGGCCCGGACGGGCTGCAGGAGCTCGTCGGCGACGCGACGACACGCGGCATGCCCGTCGACGCCGGCACCATCGAGATGGCCGCGGTCGAGACGGGCCCGCAGGTCCGGCGCCGGCGCAAGGGCCTCGGGTTCGCGGCGTGGCTGTCGATCGGCTGGCTCGCGTTCGTCGTGGGCGGGGCGATCCTCGCGCCGTATCTCCGCCTCGACGACCCGAAGGAGAGCATCACCGAGATCGCCCGGCGCGGCCCGTTCGCCGAGGCGGGCACCGCGCCCGGCCACCTGCTCGGCGGCGACTTCAACGGCCGCGACATGCTGTCGCGGCTGCTCTGGGGTGGACGCGTCACACTGGTGGTCGCGACCGCGGCGGTGGTGATCGGCTTCGTGCTCGGCGGCGCGCTCGGGCTCCTCGGCGGCTACTTCCGCGGGAAGGTCGACATCGTCGTCAGCTTGCTGCTCGACGTGTTCCTCGCCATCCCCGCGGTGATCCTCGCCCTCGCGCTCGTCACGATCCTGCGCACCCAACCCGGCGCCGGAGGTCGGCCGGGCTCGACCCGGAGGTCGCGCTGATCCTCGCGCTCGGGATCGTGTCGATCCCGGTGCTCGGGCGCATCACGCGCGCGAGCACGCTGTCGTGGTCGGAGCGCGAGTTCGTGCTCGCGGCGAAGGCGCAGGGCGCGAAGCACCGGCGCATCATCTTCCGCGAGGTGCTGCCGAACGTGCTGCCCGCGATGTTCTCGATCGCGCTGCTCGGCATCGCGGTGGCGATCGTCGCCGAGGGCACGCTGGCGATCCTCGGCGCGAGCGTCGAGACCGACACGCCCACGTGGGGCAACATGATCGCCATCGGGCGCCAGACCTCCAGCTCGCGCCGCACATCGTGTTCGAGCCCGCGCTCATGATCTTCTTCACCGTGCTCGCGCTCAACATGCTCGGCGACGTCGTGCGCGCCCGCTTCGACGTGCGGGAGGGGGGCTTGTGACCGACGCGGCGACCGACGCGGCGCCCGAGACACTCCCGGCGCGGGCAGAGGCACCGCTGCTCGAGGTCGACGACGTCGCGACGCACTTCGACACCGAGCGAGGGCTCGTGCACGCGGTCGACGGCGTGTCGTTCACGCTCGACCGGGGTACGACGCTCGGCATCGTCGGCGAGTCGGGCTCGGGCAAGACCGTGCTGTCGCGCTCGATCATGGGGCTGCTCCCGAAGCAGCGACGTCGTGCGCCACGGCTCGATCCGGTTCGAGGGCACCGAGATCGGGAACCTCGGCCCCAAGGAGATGCGCAAGTACTGGGGCGCGCAGATGGCGATGGTGTTCCAGGACCCGATGACGTCGCTGAACCCGGTGATGAAGATCGGCAAGCAGATCACCGAGTCGATCCACACGCACCTCGACGTCACCCGCGAGTTCGCCAACGAGCTCGCGGTCTCGCTGCTCGACCTCGGTCGCGCATCCCCGATCCCGAGCGCCGCATGGACGAGTACCCGCACCAGCTCTCGGGCGGCCTGCGCCAGCGGGTGTGCATCGCGGTCGCGCTCGCCTGCGGGCCGCAGCTGCTCTTCGCCGACGAACCCACCACCGCGCTCGACGTCACCGTGCAGGCCCAGGTGCTCGACCTGCTCGAGGCGCAACAGCGCGAGCGCTTCATGGCGATGGTGCTCGTCACCCACGACCTCGGCGTCGTCGCCGGGCGCGCCGACGACGTGATCGTGATGTACGCGGGCCAGGTCGTCGAGAAGGCGCCGACCGCGCACGCTGTTCGCGCACATGCGGATGCCCTACACCGAGGCGCTGCTGCGCTCGATCCCGAAGCTCGCCGAGCCGAGCCACACCCGCCTCGCCGCGATCCCCGGCCGTCCGCCCGACCTCGTGCAGCCGCCGGTGGGCTGCCGGTTCGCCGACCGGTGCCCGTACGTGCAGGACCGCTGCCGGGACGAGGAGCCGCCGCTGCTCGACGGCCCCACGCCCGGGCACGAGTACCGCTGCTGGTTCCCGGTGGGCACCCCCGAGGGCCGCGCCGCGCTCGAAGCCAACCGGGCCGCGGGTGTGGCCGCCGCGGTGAATCTCGATGCATCCGCCGACGGAGCCCGGTGATGGCGGGCACCGGCACCGCGCACCTGCGCCCCGACCGACGAGCGCTCCTGCGGGTCGAGGACCTCGTCGTCGAGTTCCACGCCGACCGGCGGCAAGCGGTGCACGCGGTCTCGGGCATCAGCCTCGACGTCCTCGACGGGCGAGACCCTCGGGCTCGTCGGCGAGTCGGGCTGCGGCAAGTCGACGACCGGCCGGGCGGTCATGCAGCTCCCCCGCCCCACGTCGGGCCGGGTCCGCTTCGACGGCGATGGAGCTCACCGAGCTGCACGGCGACGAGCTGCGCCGGCGTGCGCCCGCGGATGCAGATGATCTTCCAGGACCCGATCTCGTCGCTGAACCCGCGGCGCAAGGTCGGCGACATCGTCGCCGAGGGGCTCGACATCTGGGAGATCGGGCGACAAGGCGTCGCGCCGGGACGAAGGTCGACGAGGTGCTCGACGCCGTCGGGCTCGACCCCGACACCGCGCGCGACCGTCGGCCGCACGAGTTCTCCGGCGGTCAGTGCCAGCGCATCTCGATCGCGCGCGCGCGTCGATCACCGACCCGAAGCTCATCATCTGCGACGAGCCGGTCTCCGCGCTCGACGTGTCGGTGCAGGCGCAGATCCTCAACCTGCTCGAGGACATGAAGGCGCGCTACGGCCTCACGCTGATGTTCATCGCGCACGACCTCGCGGTGGTGAAGAACGTGAGCGACCGGGTCGCGGTGATGTACCTCGGCAAGCTCTGCGAGGTCGGTCCGCCCGACGACCTCTACGCGCAGCCGGCGCACCCGTACACCGCCGCGCTGCTCGCGGCGATCCCGGTGCCCGATCCCGAGGCGCGGCGCGACGCTGCCGGCGTGCTCAGCGGCGAGATCCCCTCGCCGACCGAGCCGCCGACGGGTTGCCGGTTCCGCACCCGCTGCCCGCGAGCGCGCGGAACGGTGCGCGGAGGAGGAGCCGCAGATCCGCGAACCGAGAGCCCGGCCAGTTCGTGGCCTGCCACTTCCCGCTCGACGCCGGCGAGCACACGCGGAATTCCGCACGACTGCAGCCTGAGCTCGACATCGACCGCGATTACTCGCCACGTCGATGCTGCTCGCGACTCCTCGGCATCGTCGCCTTCGAGCGCGAGCCGCGAACACGTCGCGGACGTTGTCGACGAGGTGGAACGTCATCACGTCGCGCACCGCCTCGGGCACGTCGTCGAGGTCGGGCCCGTTGCGATGCGGCAGGATCACGGTCGTCGAGCCCGGCGCGCTGCGCGGCCAGCACCTTCTGCTTCACGCCGCCGATCGGCAGCACCCGACCCTGCAGCGTGACCTCACCGGTCATGCCGACGCCCGACTTCACCGGGCGCCCGGTGAGCAAGCTCACCAGCGCGGTGGTCATCGTGATGCCGGCCGACGGCCCGTCCTTCGGGATCGCGCCCGCGGGCACGTGCAGGTGGAAGCGACGCTGCGGTGCGTTCGGGTGCGATGCCGAGCTCGTCGGCGTGCGCCTGCACGAACGACAGCGCGATCTGCGCCGACTCCTTCATCACGTCGCCGAGCTGTCCGGTGAGCGCGAGCCCTTCGCCGTCCATGGCGGTCGCCTCGATGAAGAGCACGTCACCACCGGTGCCGGTGACCGCGAGACCGGTCGCGACACCGGGCGTCGACGTCCGGTCCGCCACCTCGGCGAAGAACTTCGGCCGACCGAGCGCCGGCGCGACGGACGTCGTCGTCGATCGCGACCGGCGGCGTCGACTCACCCGAGGCGATGCCGCGCCGCGGTCTTGCGCAGCAGCTTGCCGAGCTCACGCTCGAGGTTCCGCACGCCGGCCTCGCGCGTGTAGTCGACGACGACGGCGCGGAGCGCGTCGTCGGTCACCGACACGTCGTCGGTCGTGAGCCCGTTGCGCTCGAGCTGGCGCGCGAGCAGGTGGTCGCGCGCGATCGCGACCTTCTCGTCCTCCGTGTAGCCGTCGAGGCGGATCACCTCCAGCCGGTCGAGCAGCGGGCCGGGAATCGTCTCGAGCACGTTCGCGGTCGCGAGGAACAGCACGTCCGACAGGTCGAGGTCGACCTCGAGGTAGTGGTCGCGGAACGTGTGGTTCTGCGCCGGGTCGAGCACCTCGAGCAACGCTGACGACGGGTCGCCGCGCCAGTCGGCGCCCAGCTTGTCGACCTCGTCGAGCACGATCACCGGGTTCATCGTTCCCGCCTCGGTGAGCGCCGCGCACGATGCGGCCGGGACGCGCGCCGACGTACGTGCGCCGGTGCCCGCGGATCTCCGCCTCGTCGTGCACGCCGCCGAGCGCGACGCGCACGAACTTCCTGCCCCAGCGCGCGCGCAACCGACTCACCGAGCGACGTCTTGCCGACGCCCGGAGGGCCGACGAGCGCGAGGATCGCGCCGGCGCCGCGACCGCCCGTGTCGGTCATGCCGCGCTCGGCGCGCAGCTTGCGCACCGCGAGGTACTCGACGATCCGGTCCTTCACGTCGTCGAGCCCGGTGTGGTCGGCGTCGAGGATCTCGCGCGCGTCGCCCACGTCGAGCTGCGTCGTCGGATCGGATGCCCCACGGCACCTCGAGCACGGTGTCGAGCCAGGTGCGGATCCAGCCGTGCTCGGGGCTCTGCTCGCTCGTGCGCTCGAGCCGGTCGACCTCCGCGTGATCGCGTCGCGCGCCGCGTCGGGAAGCTGCCGCGGCTTCGAGGCGACTCCGGTAGTCGTCGACGGCGTCGTCGTCGCCGGTCTCCCCGAGCTCCTTGCGGATCGCGGCGAGCTGCTGGCGCAGCAGGAACTCGCGCTGCGTCTTGTCCATGTCGTCGCTGACGCGTCTGCGGATCTGATCCGACAGCTCGAGCTCGGCCAGCGTCTCGCGCGCCCAGCCGAGCGCCTTCTCGAGGCGCGCCTCGGGGTCGAGCGTCTCGAGCAGCTCGACCTTGCGCTCGACCGACAGGTCGGGCGACCAGCCGGCGGTGTCGGCGAGCGCGCCGGGGTCGTCGACGCCCTGCAGCGCGTCGGCGAAGCGCGGCGCGCCGAGCTGCTCGGCGATCCCGCGCACGACGGCCCGGTACTCCCGCGCCAGCTCACGGGCCCGGCCGGACTCGGCCGGCGGCTCGGCGACGGGCTCGACGCTGAGCCAGACGCCGGCGTGACTCGGTCGGCACGGGCGCGCCGACGAGCGCGCGGACAGGCCGCGCAGCACCAGGGCGCGCCCTCCGCCGGGCAGGTCGCCCTCGTTCTCGATCCGGGCGACGGTGCCGACCGGGCGTAGCCGGTGCCGACCCGGGGCACGAGGAGGAGCGCCGGTCGGCCGCGAGGGCGCCCTCGGCGGCGTCGCGTGCCTCGGTCGACTCGAGCGCGAGCGTCACGACCATCTGGGGCAGCACGACCCCGGAGGTCAACGGCAGCAACGGCAGGGTCGAGGTCTCGGTGTCGGGCATCGTCGGTCCTTCGCCTGAGATGGTCCCGATGGATCGTCGTGATTACACGATTACCCGGTGGACAACCCTTCCGCCGCCCCCTCCATTCCCGACCGGAATGCCCTGGATTTCGGGCCCGATCTCCACGCGCCTCGTGTCCACGCCCGGGATAGGTTCCTGCCGAGCTCCGGCCGAGGAGGATCTGATGGACGACGTCCTGGGATACGACGGCAAGCGGGTGGTGGTCACGGGCGCCGCCAGCGGCATGGCCGAGCAGGCGGCAACGATCCTCGCCGATCTGGGCGCGGAGGTCATCGCGCTCGACATCAAGCCCGTGACTGCGGACGTGAAGACCGCAATCCAGATCGACCTCGGCAACCGCGCCTCGATCGATGCCACGCTCGCGGCCATCGACGGGACCGTCGACGCGGTCTTCAGCTGCGCCGGGCTCCCCGGCCCGCCCTTCACCGACATCCAGGTGGTCACGGTGAATTTCATCGGCGCCCGTCACCTCGATCGAGGGCCTCGTCGACCAGATGCCGCAGGGCTCGGCGCGTGGCATGCATCGCATCGGCGGCAGGGGATCGGGTGGCAGCAACAGATCGAGACCTTCGCCCCGCTGGCTCGCGACCCCCTACCTTCGAGGATGCGGTCGCGTGGATCGAAGCACATCCCGAGGTCATGCCGTGGCGGCGGCTACGTGTGCTCCAAAGTCGTCCTCAACCAGCGGGTCGCGGTCGCGCGCAGCTTCGACTACATGACCGAACGCGGCATCCGGCTCGAACTGCATCAACCACCGGCCCTACCGACTCCACGATGATGCCGCA
Organism: uncultured Actinomycetes bacterium; assembly: GCA_963705625.1. Lineage (GTDB taxonomy): Bacteria > Actinomycetota > Acidimicrobiia > IMCC26256 > DASPTH01 > DASPTH01. The sequence continues at coordinate 79,113 of CAVPKG010000003.1, read as the reverse complement.
GTTCCAGGCGTTCGCAGGGAAGGAGCGATCGACGCGGCGATCGGCCCCATCGGTCGCTACTCGGAGCCGGTCGAACAGGCGTGGCCGATCGTGTGCCTCAACAGCCCGCGCCTCAGCTCACGTCGAGTGGCGAGGCGTTCTTCACCGACGGCGGCTTTCTCGGCGCGATGACGATGGGCCGCCAGAAGGGCTTCGACCTGCTCGAGGGCGGAATGAGCGCCAACGAATCGGGGTAACCCCGATTCGAAGCGAGCGACCCGGAGTGCGGCGCGGCTCAACTCGGAAGCTGCGCCTCGATCGCCGACACCAGCCCTCGTCCTCGGGCGTGACCTGCGGACGGAAGCGCGCCACGACATTGCCGTCGGGGGCCACGAGGAACTTCTCGAAGTTCCACTTCACGTCGCCGGCCTCACCGTCGGCGTCGGCGGTCGCGGTGAGCTGGTCGTAGACCGCGTGCTGATTGGCGCCGTTCACGTCGATCTTCTCGAACAGCGGGAACGTGACGTGATACGTGGTGTCGCAGAACTCCCGGATCTCCTCGGGCGACCCGGGCTCCTGACCCATGAACTGGTTGCATGGGAAGCCGAGCACCTCGAAGCCGCGCGCGGCGTACTGCTCGTGCAGCTTCTGCGAGACCCTCGTACTGCGGCGTGAGGCCGCACTTCGAGGCCACGTTCACCACGAGCAGCGCCTTGCCCTTGTACTCCGACAGGTCGGCGGGCTCGCCCTCGAGCGTCTTGATCTTCGCGTCGTAGATGGACATGTCCATCGCTCACTCTCTGCGAGCCGGGATACCCGGCTCGCGGTCGTTCGCTCCTACATGATTGCTGGGCCTCGTGTGACAGAGGCGCAGCCTATTCCCTCGATCAATTCCCCGGTCTATTCCCCCGGGCGGGTCATCTCCTCGGGCCGGACGAGGCGGTCGAACTCCTCGCCGGTGAGGTGGCCGAGCGCGACGGCCGACTCCCGCAGCGTGACCTTGTGCTTGTGCGCGTGCTTGGCGATCGCGGCGGCCTTGTCGTAGCCGATGTGCTCGTTGAGCGCGGTGCACGAGCATCAGCGAGTTGTCCGACGTACTCGGCGATCCGCTCCTCGTTCGCCTCTACGCCTTCGATCGCGAACTCGCGGAACGCGTCGCACGCGTCGGTGAGCAGGTCGACCGAGTGCAGGAAGTTGAAGATCATCACCGGCTTGAACACGTTGAGCTCGAAGTTGCCCTGCGAGCCGGCGATGCCGATCGTGGTGTCGTTGCCGATCACCTGCACGCAGACCATCGTCATGGCTTCGCTCTGCGTCGGGTTGACCTTGCCCGGCATGATCGACGAGCCGGGCTCGTTCTCGGGGAGGATCAGCTCGCCGAGGCCCGCGCGTGGACCCGACGCGAGCCAGCGGATGTCGTTGGCGATCTTCATCAGCGACACCGCCAGGGTCTTCGAGCGCGCCGCTGCGCGAACACGAGCGCGTCGTGCGCGGCCAGCGCCGCGAACTTGTTCGGCGCGGAGACGAACGGCAGCCCGGTGAGCTTGGCGATCTCCGCCGCGCACCGCTCCGCGAACTCGGGATGACGTGTTGAGGCCGGTGCCGACCGCGGTGCCGCCGATGGCGAGCTCGTACAGGCCGGGCAGGACGGCTTCGATCCGCTCGAGATCGGCGTCGAGCTGCGCGACGTAGCCGCCGAACTCCTGGCCGAGCGTGAGCGGCACCGCGTCCTGCAGGTGGGTGCGGCCGATCTTGACGATGTCGCCGAACTCGTCGGCCTTCGCCGCGAGCGCGTCGCGCAGCCGTCGCACGCGACGGCACGAGCTCGCGGACAACTTCCTCGGCCGCGGCGATGTGCATCGCGGTCGGGAACGTGTCGTTCGACGACTGCGACATGTTCACGTCGTCGTTGGGATGCACCGGCTTCTTGGTGCCCATGCTCGCCGCCGGCCAGCTCGATGGCGCGGTTCGAGATCACCTCGTTGACGTTCATGTTCGTCTGCGTGCCGCTGCCGGTCTGCCACACCGAGAGCGGGAACTCGTCGTCGAGCTTGCCCGGCGATGACCTCGTCGGCCGCCCGGACGATGAGATCGGCCTTGTCGGACGGGCAACTTGCCGAGCTCACGATTCACGATCGCCGCGGCCTTCTTGAGGATCGCCATGCCCCGGATCACCGCGTCGGGCATGCGGTCGTCGCCGATCGCGAAGTGGTGGATCGAGCGCTGCGTCTGGGCACCCCAGTAACGATCTGCGGGGACCTCGATGGCCCCATGCTGTCGGTCTCGGTGCGCGTGCTCATGTTTCGAACGTACCTCCTTGCCTGCGCACCTTGCGCACCGTGCGGTCCATCGTGCGGCGTACATACGGCCCGAGCAGTCCGGCGGCGCGGGCAAGCACCGCGGTCTGGAAGTCGGCGGTGATCACGAGCCGGTCGCGCTCGATGCCGCGCACGATCGCCTGCGCCACGGTGGTCGCGTCGCGCGGCTTGATCGACGCCGAGATTCGCTCCGTCTCGGGCGGCTTCAACGCGTTCTCGCGGTCGAACCCGGGCGTCTTCGTATCGGGTGGGTACACACACGACACCACGATCCCGTGCGGCGCGAGCTCGACGCGGAGCGTCTCCGCCAGACCACGCACGGCGTACTTCGCGGGCGCGTACGCGGAGTAGCCGAACACCCCGATCAGCGCGGCGGTCGAGCCGACCAGCACGAGGTGGCCGCGCCTCCGCTCGATCATCGACGGTACGACGGCGCGGACGGCATGCAACGTGCCGAAGTAGTCGACCTCCATCTGGTCGCGGAAGACCGACTCGTCGAGCTGCTCGAAGTATCCGGGGTGCGCGGTGCCGGCCGCGGTCACGAGGACGTCGCACGGCCCGAGCCCCTCGGTGAGGCGTGCGATCGCGGCGCGGAGCGCGGCGCCATCGCGCACGTCCGCGCTGGCGACGCCCACCAGCTCCGACGCAACCCCGCCGGATACCTCACGGGCCGCGTCGTCGAGGCGCGTCTCGTCACGGGCCAACAGCGACACTCGTGCCCTGCCGGCGGCGAGCAACCGCGCGGTGGCGAGGCCGATCCCGCTCGATCCGCCGGTGACGATGGCATGGCTGCCGGCGAGCGTCGTCATGGCCTGATCGTGCCACGATCGAACCGCGCGGTACCGTCCCGACGTGGCGCGGCGAGCGGTCCTGGCAGTCGTCGTCTCGGTTGTCGTGGGCGCGCTCACGCTCAGCGGAGTCGCCCCGGGCACCCCGAGCGCCGCTGCCACAACGTTCCACGTGCAGGGAAGCGTCGAACAGGTGGCGGTCACCGGCGCGAAGCCGGGCACCTCCGTTCGGCTCGTGAACGCAGCCCGCCACACGGTCGCGACGAAGGCCGTCGACCGCCAGGGCGCCACGCTGTTCCGCCACGTCGAACCGGGCCCCGATTACGTCGTACAGGCCGGCGGTACGCGCAGCAAGCCGGTCGAGGTCACGAAGCCTGACGCCGTGCCCGACCCGTCGCTGTACTCGTCGCAACACCTCGGACCGGGGTTCGGCTACATCAGGACGCGTGACGGCACCCTGCTGTCGGCGAACGTCACGCTTCCCGGGCCGGTCGACGACGGCCCCTACCCGACCGTGGTCGAGTACTCCGGGTACGACCCCTCGAACCCGGGTGGCCGGCAGCCGGCCTCGGGGATCGCGTCCCTCCTCGGGTACGCGACCGTCGGCGTGAACGTGCGCGGCACCGGCTGCTCGGGCGGCGCCTTCGACTACTTCGAGACGCTCCAGTCGCTCGACGGCTACGACGCGGTCGAGACCGTGGCCGCGCAGCCGTGGGTCGCGAACGGCAAGGTCGGGATGGTGGGCATCTCGTATGCGGGCATCACGCAGCTCTTCGTGGCCGCGTTGCGCCCGCCGCACCTCGCCGCGATCACGCCGCTGTCGGTGATCGACGACACCTACTGGACGCTGTACCCGGGAGGGATCCTGAACAACGGGTTCGCGGTGCCATGGGGAGACGATCGTCAACACGACGCCCGGCCGGCCGCGTCGGACTGGGTCCGCAAGCGGATCGCCGACGGCGACGCCACGTGCAAGGCCGACCAGACGCTCCGTCTCCAGGCCCCGAACATCCGGCACGAGATCGCCGCGCTGGGACCGGACCGCGTGCCCGCCGACGACGCGATCGCGCCCGCCACGTTCGTCGACAAGATCAACGTGCCCGTGTTCATCGCGGGTGCGTGGCAGGACGAGGAGACGGGCGGCCACTTCCCCGAGATGCTCGACAAGTTCGCGCCCGGCATCGTGGTGAAAGCAACGCTGATGAACGGCAAGCACGCCGACGCGCTCGGGCCCGAGGTGATCACACGTTGGGCAGAGTTCCTCGACTTCTACGTCGCTCGTCGGATCCCGAGCATCTCGCCGGCCGTACGCGCGATCGCCGCGGTCGTGCTCGGGCGGGTGTTCGGCAACGGCGTCACGTTGCCGCCCGATCGGTTCGTCGGTCAGACCGACTTCGCCGCCGCGCTCGCGTCGTACGAAGCGGAACCGCCGGTGCGCGTGCTGTTCGACAGCGGCGCCGGCGGTCCTGCCGGCGCACTGGCCGGCTTCGAGACCACGCTTCCGTCCTGGCCCCCGCCGGCGACAGCGGCGAGCACCTGGTACTTCCAGCCCGGTGGCGGCCTCGGTGACGCGCCCCCGACCGCGGACACGAGCGATCGATTCACCTACGACCCCGCCGCGTTCCCACGCACCAGCGAGCATGGCTGGCAGCCGCTGCCCAACCGCAAGGCCACCGCGTACGTCAGCCAGCCGCTCGCCACCGACACCGTGATGCTCGGCCCCGGCAGCGTCTACCTCTGGCTCCGTTCCACCGCGCCCGACGTCGACGTCGAGGTGACGGTCAGCGAGGTACGCCCTGACGGCAAGGAGACGTACGTGCAGAGTGGTTGGCTGCGGGCAAGCTTCCGCGCGCTCGATCCGGCCGCGTCCACCGCGCTGCACCCGGTTCCGACGTTCCGGCGACAGGACGCCGCGGCGTTGCCGAAACACAAGTTCGTCGCTCGTCCGGGTCCCGCTGTTCCCGTTCGGCCACGTGTTCCGCGCCGGCTCGCGCGTCCGCATCGCGGTACAACCGCCCGGAGGCAACCGGCCATCGTGGGCGTTCGAGTCGCTCACGTACTCCAAGAAGGTCACGAACGAAATCGCGATCGCGCCCGCCTACCCCTCACGCGCGTTCCTCCCCGTGGTCTCGGGGATCGCGGTGCCGACTCCGCTCCCGGCTTGTGGCAGCCTTCGGGGCCAACCGTGCCGCGAGTACGTGCCCACCGCGAACGCGAGCAAAGGACCCCCATGACCACTCGATCCGACGTCTACGAGCTCGCGGACGCGTACGTCGAACGGTTCGCGGCGCTCGATCCGCTTGCCGCGACCGGTGAGGGCATCACCGGCCACGACCACGAAATGACCGACTTCTCGCCCGACGGCGTCGACGAGCGCGCCGAGCACGACCGCGCCACCTTGCGCGCGCTCGCGGCCACGACCGCGGAAACCGATGCCGACCGCGTCGCGGCGGGCGCGCTGCGCGAGCGGCTCGAGCTCGCGATCGAAGAGTACGACGCCGGTGAACGTCTCCGCGATCTCCGCATCCTCGGCAGCCCGGTGCAGGAGGTTCGCATGGTCTTCGACCTGATGCCGCGCGAATCCGAGGAGCACTGGCAGACGATCGCGGAGCGGATCGCGCTCGTCCCACAAGGACTGGCCGGTGTGGAAGCCGGGTTCAGCGAGGGTGTGCAACAAGGCATCGTCGCCGCGCGCCGTCAGGCGGTGGCATGCGCGCAACAGGCGGACATCTGGGGTGGTGTCGACGGATCGACGCGACCCTTCTTCCTCACGCTGGTCGACGACTACGACGCGCGCGGGTTCTCCGATTCGGCGTTTCGTCACCGGCTCGAGGAACTGGCAACTCGCGCCACCGCTGCCTATGCCGCGCTCGGCCGTTACCTCGTCGAGGAGTACGCGCCGCACGCGGCCGAGCACGACCCGGTCGGGCGCGACCGCTACTCCCTCTACGCGCGGCGCTTCAACGGCATCGCCCTCGACCTCGACGAGACGTACGCGTGGGGCTGGTCGGAGCTCCACCGCATCGAGCACGCCATGCGTTCCGTTGCCGAGCGCATCATCCCCGACGTCGACATCGACGCGGTGATCGAGCACCTCGAGACCGACCCGAATCGGGCGATCGAGGGCGTGGACGAATTCCAGCGGTGGAACCAGAACCTGCTCGACACAACGGTGGCCGAGCTCGACGGCACTCATTTCGACATCCCCGACCCGGTGAAGCGTGTCGAGGCCATGATCGCGCCCCCGGGCGGCGCCGCCGCGATGTACTACACGGGACCGTCGGAAGACTTCAGCCGGCCCGGACGCACGTGGTACCCGACGCTCGGCAAGACGCGCTTCCCACTCTGGGGGGAGGTGTCGATCTGCTACCACGAGGGCGTCCCGGGTCATCATCTGCAGATCGCGCAGGTGCGGTACCTCGCCGACACGTTGAGCCGCTACCAGCGCACGCTCGCCGGCACGTCCGGTCATGCCGAGGGCTGGGCGCTGTACGCGGAGCGGCTCATGGGCGAGCTCGGCTACCTCGACGACCCCGCGTACGAGCTGGGCATGCTGCCGCGCGCAGGCAATGCGAGCAGTTCGTGTCGTCGTCGACATCGGCATGCACCTCGAGCTGGCGATCCCGGCGGACGAGCGCTACCGCCCGGGTGAGACGTGGACTCCCGACCTCGCGCTCCCGTTCGTCATCGAGCGCAGCAAGTTTCCACCCGACTTCATGGCAAGCGAGGTCGACCGGTACCTGGGACTCCCCGGACAGGCCATCAGCTACAAGATCGGCGAGCGGGTGTGGCTCCGCGCACGTGACGACGCCCGCCGGCGCGCCGGCGGCACATTCGACCTCAAGGAGTTCCACCGCCGGGCGCTGGATCTGGGGCCGATGGGTCTCGCCCAGCTCGAGCGTGAGCTCGCACGTCTGTGAGCGCAGCCGAGCCCACGCTCTACCACGAGCTCGCCGAGTGGTGGCCGCTCTTTTCGGCTCCGGGGGACTACGCCGACGAAGCCGCGATCGCCGAACAAGTGCTTCGCGAGCACGCGAGGCGTGGGGTCCACGACGTCCTCGAGCTGGGCAGCGGCGGTGGCAACAACGCGTCGCACCTGAGACGTGCGTTCACGATGACGCTCGTCGACCTGAGCGACGAGATGCTCGCGGTCAGCGGTGCGCTGAATCCCGATTGCGAACACGTGCAGGGCGACATGCGGACCGTACGCTTGGGTCGCGATTTCGATGCGGTGTTCGCCCACGACGCGGTCATGTACATGCTCACGGTCGACGACCTGCTTGCCGCGGCCACCACCGCCCGCGTGCACTGCCGCCCGGGCGGCGTCGCGCTGTTCGTTCCCGACTGCACCCGTGAGTCCTTCGTCTCGCGCACCGGAACCGGCGGGCACGACGCGCGCGAGAGTGGTCGGGCCTTGCGCTACCTCGAATGGGTGTGGGATCCGGACCCGGCCGACCACTCGTACCTCGTCGACTTCGCCATCTTGCTACACGAGCACGACGGTGGCGTACGCCGCGGTCACCGACCGGCACGTTTCGGGGTGCTTCGACCGTGCGACCTGGCTCGCCGTGCTCCGCGACGCCGGCTTCGACGAAGCCCGCCGCGCAACCGAGCCCGCGTCGGTCGCCTGGACGCCACGCGACCTCTTCGTCGGCGTGGTCGCCTGACGATGGGTCGCAGACGCGTCCTCGTCCCAGTACTGGCGGAACCGGCGGATGAGACGCGGACCCGCCGGAGGATCTAGATTCCCGGGCTGCGGCGTACCCGACTCTGAGCGGGGTGAGACCGCGCGAACGAGGAGGAAATTCATGGTGGTGGCGTCCGACTTCGGCACCGGTCAGGTGTTCCTGTCGATGCTCTGGTTCTTCATGTTCTTCATCTGGATCTGGCTGCTGATCGTGGTGTTCGGCGACTTGTTCCGCAGCCACGACCTGTCAGGCTGGGCCAAGGCGGCGTGGGTGATCGGCATCATCATCCTGCCGTACCTCGGCGTGTTCATCTACCTGATCGCGCGGGGCGGCAAGATGCACGAGCATGCGGTGCAGGCGGCTCAGGCACAGGACGCGGCGTTCAAGCAGTACGTACAACAGGCCGCGGGCAGCGGCGGCAGCGTCGCGGACGAGCTCGCGCGGCTCGCCGACCTCAAGGCGAAGGGCGTGATCGACGACGCCGAGTTCGAGCAGCTCAAGGCGAAGGCCCTCGCTTCGGCCTGAGCGGCTCGATCGTCGACCCAACGACTCATCACGCCGACGACTCATCAAAGAGGCCGAGCTCCTGCGCGGCGGCCACGGCCGGTCCGCGGGAGCTCACCCCCAACTTGCGGTAGATCGAGATCGCCTGGGTCTTGACGGTGTTCCGCGGCACGAACAACTCGTCCACGGTCGCGGCGAAGGTGAGGTACGTGGGAAGGTAGCGGAGCACGCGCATCTCGGCCGGCCTCATGGGCGTGGCCGTGGCGTCCAACGGCACCGACTTGCCCGCAAGCCGAACGCGATCAACACGCCACCCGCGGCATCGCGATGGCGACAGAGAACTCCCACTCCACGCACTGCTTCGAGTCCAGGCGAGAGCCGGCATCAACACCGGAGCAGATGCACCACATCGTTCTCGTGTCGTAGGTTTTCACGACGATGACCAAGGAGCCGGGGCCGGGAGTCGGCGTGGCGCGCGCTGGCGAAGCGTCGACCGCGCCCGAGCGGTCCAAGCTCGTCCTGATCTCGCTCATCCTCGTGGCGGCGGTCGCGAACCTGAACCTCGCGGTGGCCAACGTGGCGCTGCCCGAGATCGGGAAGGCGTTCGACTCGTCGCAGACCACGCTCGACCTCATCGCGGTGGGCTACTCGCTCGGCCTCGCGGCGTCGGTGCTCTACCTCGGCGCGTTGGGCGACCGCTACGGCCGCAAGATGATGCTCGTCCTCGGAACCGCTGCTCTCGGTTCCGGCCTGTCTCCTCGCCGCGTACGCGCCGACGGACGGGGTGCTCGTCGTCGCCCGTCTGCTCGGCGGCGTCTCGGCAGGGATGGCGTACCCGACCACGCTCGCGCTGATCACCGCCCTGTGGGCCGGGCCAGGCGCGCACGCGGTCGATCGCGCTGTGGTCCGCGCTCGGAGGGGCGATCTCCGCGCTCGGCCCGCTCTCGGCCGGTTGGCTGCTCGGGCACTTCTGGTGGGGCTCGGTGTTCCTGCTCACGTTGCCGCTCGCGGTGGTGGCGCTCGTGATGGCGATCCTGTTCGTTCCGAGCCACGTGAACGAGGCCACGGACCCGGTCGACAACCTCGGCGGCATCCTGTCGATCGTGTTGGTGGCAGCGATCGTGCTGGCCATCAACTTCGCGCCGGTTCCCGACGAGGGGACGGTGGCGCTCGGCCTGGCAGGGATCGCGGTGGCGGCACTGATCGCCTTCTACATCCGCCAGCGGCGCGCGAAGTTCCCGCTGTACGACCTCGCGGTGGCCTCGCGACGCACCTTCTGGGTCGCCGCCTGCGCGGGTCTCATCGTGTTCGGTTCACTGATGGGCGCGATGTTCGTCGGCCAGCAGTTCTTGCAGAACGTGCTCGCCTATTCACCACTCGACGCCGGCGCCGCGATCCTGCCGGCGGCGGTGATGATGGTGTTGATCGCGCCGCGCTCGGCGAAGCTGATCGAGTCCCGTGGTTCGCGGTTCACCCTGCTCACCGGCTACGTCTTCTGCCTACTCGGCTTCCTCACGATGCTCCTCTTGTGGCAAGAGGGAAGTTCGTACTGGGAGATCGGGCTCGGTTATGCGTTCATCGGCATCGGGGTCGGATTCGCCGGCACGCCGGCGTCACACTCCCTCACGGGATCGGTACCCGTCACCCGCGCCGGCATGGCCTCGGGCACCGCGGACCTTCAACGCGACCTCGGCGGTGCGATCATGCAGTCGATTCTCGGCGCGCTCCTCGCCGCGGGCTTCGCCGCCGCGATCGGGAGCGCGATCGCGGACGCGAACCTGCCTCCGCTCACGTCGAGCCAACAGAACCAGCTCACCAACCAGCTCACGAAGTCGTTCTCGAGCGCGGCCGACGCCGCCCAGCAATACCCGCAGTACTCGAAACAGATCACCGCGGCCGCGGAGTCGTCGTTCATCGACGGCGCCGACTGGGCGTACACCGCGGGGATCGTCGCCGTCCTGCTCGGCGGCGTCCTCGTGTTCTTCATGTTCCCCAAGAAGGACGGTGAGGAGGAGTTGCTCGCCGAGTACCACGAGGAGGACACCGCGGCACATGCCGCCGCGATCGGCGGCTCCCCCTCGGCTCGGGCAGGCGCAGACGCCGACACGACGGCCGCGCCGCCCTAGCCCTAGCTGATCGGCGCCGTGGCCGGTCTCGTGCAGCCGGCTCTGGTGCTGACGACGTCGGGGATACCGCTGATCAGCTACCTCGGGTCGGGGGAGTACCGCGATCGGTACCTCGGCGTGAAGATCCCACCGACCAACCTCCAGGACCACCACCTGGAAGAGGCGCGCACCTTCGCAGACCGGCTCGCGGATCGTCCCGGCGCCCTTCGTAACATGGCCTGGTCGGTACCGGGAGAGGTACGCCGCGCATGAGCCGACCGGGAGCCACCGTCGAGGAACACCGGTTCCGTGGGGAGGCCGGGATCACACTGCGCTCCGGCGAGCTCGCGGCCACGTTCGTGCCCGATCTCGGGATGACCGGCGTGTCGCTCCGGTACCGCGGACGCGAGCACCTCGCGCTTCCCGGCGGCCTCGACGCGCTCCGCGCCGGACGGACGGCGGGACTGCCGTTGCTCGCGCCGTGGGCGAACCGGCTCGCGTCGCGGCGTTACCGCGCCGCGGGCGTCGCAGTCGATCTCCGCGGGCTACGCCTCGGCACCGACGACAACGGTCTCCCGATCCACGGGCTGCTCGTCGGCAAGTCGGGTTGGCGCGTCGATCGGCAGACCGTGCGCGGCGCCACCGCGCGGCTGCGCGCGTCGGTCGATCTCGACGCGCGCGCGTTCCCGTTCCCGCATCGCATCGAACTCTCGATCACGGCGCGCGACGGATCCCTCGGCGTCGACACCACCATCGTTCCCACGGGTCGTCGACGCGTGCCGGTCGCCTTCGGTTGGCATCCGTACCTGCGGGTACCCGGTACCGCCCGGAGCAGGTGGCGGCTGCGGCTCCCGGCACGCACCCACATGTTGCTCGACAATCGCGGTATACCCAGCGGCGTGATCGAAGCGGCGCCGCGCGAACGCGCTCCAATCGCGACGCGAACGTTCGACGACCTCTACGCGCTCGGGCGCGGGCGCGAGCTCGCGTTCGAGGGCGACGACGGCGCCGCGATCGAGCTGCGCTGCAGAACCGGCTACCCCTACGCGCAGGTGTGGGTACCGAAGGGCCGAACCTTCGGCGCGCTCGAACCGATGACCGCACCTACCAACGCGCTCGAGCACGACGCCTCGCCGCTCGTGTCGCCTGGCGACGCGTTCACGGCGCGGTTCACCCTTGTGGTTACAGCCCCGGGCTCGAGTGCATGATGCCGCCGTCGGCAAACACCGTGGTGGCGGTGAGGTAGCTCGCGCCGTCGCCCGCGAGGAACACGACGACGCTCGCGATCTCCTCGGGCTTCGCCATGCGCGCGAGCGGGATGGCGGTATCGAGTGTCTTCATCTTCTCCGGGTCTTGCATGGTGGAAAGATTGATGGGGGTCTCCACCGCGCCGGGCCCGACGCCGACGACGGTCACGCCGTGCGGACCGAGTTCCACGCCCGCGGTGCGCGTGAGCATGCGCATCCCACCCTTGGAAAGGCAATACGGGGATGTTGCCCGGCATCGGCCAGTCTTCGTGGACCGATGTGATGTTGATGATGCGGCCGCCGCCGCCCTGGGCGATCATCTGCTTCGCCGCGAGCTGCGTACCGAAGAACGCGCTCTTCAAGTTGATCTCCATGACCTTCTCGTACTGCTCCTCGGTGGTGTCGAGGATCGACGTGCGCGTCTCGATGCCGGCGTTGTTCACCATGATGTCGAGCCGGCCCATCCTGCTCACCGCGCCGTCGACGAGCTTCTGGAGGTCGGCGACCTTGCTCACGTCGGCCTCGACACCGAGCGCCCGGTCGCCGAGCGCGGCGATCTGGCGCTCGACGTCGAGCGTCGAGTTCGGGTCGGCCACGTAGTCGATGACGATATTGGCGCCCTCGGCCGCGAGCGCGAGCGCGATCGCCTTGCCGATACCGCTGTTCCCGCCGGTCACGATCGCGACTTTGCCTTCGAGGCTCATGATCTGTAACTCCTTGGTGGAAGCGGGACGACTACTCCATTCGTTCGAGCAGGTGCTCCCCGACGCGGACGGCATTCGCCATCGCAGTGAGCGCGGGGTTCACGGCGCCGATGCTCGGGAAGAAGCTGGTGTCGACCACGTAGAGATTGTCGACCTCGTGGGCCTTGCAGTGCTCGTCGAGTACCGACGTCGCTTGAGCTCCTCGTAGAGCCGGTCGGCTTCGTCGTCGTTCGTCGAGTGGTAGGCGAGGTGCACGTTGCCGTCGCCGTCGACGGTGACGCGGTTCTCGGGCTTCGGAAGGTCCTCGGTGGTGAGCCAGAAGTCGACGGCGTGCTCTGCGGTGTCGGCGAGACTCCAATGCGGCGCGAGCATGGTGAGCTTGGGTTCCTCGCCCTTCATGGCGTACGCGTTGGACTTACCGACCATCTGGATGTTGCCCGCGGGCCACTGGTAGTCGCCGGTCGCGAAATAGAAGTCGTTCAGTCCCAGCGTCTTCTGGAAGACGGTCTCGTTGAGTTCCTTGGACAGCGCGACGACGGCCTTGCAGTTGTGGAACATGTAGTTGCGTCCCACCTGGTCGGAGCCGTTCGCGAGCCCATTGGGATGCCGGTCGTTCGCCGAGCGCAGGAGGACCTTGGCGGTGTTCGCGGCACCGGCCGAGACCACGACGACATCGCCCTCGTAGACCTCCTGATTGCCGCCCCGTACCACTTCGACTCCGGTGACGGAGCCACCACGGTCGTCGGTGCGGAGTCGAGTGACCTCCGCGTCGACGAGCAGCGTCACGTTGGGGAGGTCGAGGATCGGGCGCACTGCGATCGTCTCGGCGTCGGACTTGGCGTGCACGAGGCACGGGTACCCGTCACACCAGGTGCACCGGATGCAGTGGCTCTTGGGTTGCTCCGCCTCGTCGAGCAGGATCCCGCACGGCGCGTGAAACGGGTGGTAGCCGCCAGCTTGCAAGGTGTCGAACAACTCCTGAATTCTCGGCTCGTGCGAGACGGCCGGCCACGGGTACTGCTTGCTCCAGTGACCCTCGGTGGGATCTTCGCCGTGGTTGCCCCGTACCTGGTACAGCCATTCCGCCTTCGTGTAGTACGGCTCGAAGTCGTCGTAGGAGAGCGGCCAGACGGGCGACGGGCCGTCGACGTGCTCGAGATCGCCGAAGTCTTGCGGACGCAACCGGTAGAGCGCCGCTCCGTACAACTTCGTGGCGCCCCCCACGTAGTAGTGGACCTGGGGCTGGAACTCGCTGCCGTCGGCGTCGTACCACGTGTCCTTCGAGATGTAACGGCCGTCGACGAACACCGACTCGGGATCCCAATTGACCATCTCACGCGGGAGGTAGTTCCCGCGTTCCAGCAGCAGGATCTTCTTGCCCGACGGGGCGAGCGTGTGCGCGAGCGTTCCGCCGCCGGCGCCGGTTCCGATGATGACGACGTCGTAGTGTTCGGCCATGGCCCCAGCCTTCCCCATGGATTCGTTGGAAGCGTCGTCCGGACAAGGTGAAGAATCACCCGAACGAGATGATGCCCGACCGGAGCGCCGGGCACACGATCCGGGCATGTGCCCGATCCGGTGGCGAGGAGTCTGATGAGCACGTTTCCACCGATCGCCGAGTACGCATTCCTGTCCGACTGCGAGGTGAGCGCGCTCGTGGCGCCCGACGGCTCCGTCGAGTGGTTGTGTCTCCCCCGCCCCGACTCGCCGAGCCTCTTCGGTTCGCTGCTCGACCGGTCGGCCGGCTCCTTCCGCTTCTCGCCCTCCACGGTGGACGTACCTCATCAGCGCCGCTACCTGCCGGGCACCTCGGTCCTCGAGACCAGTTGGCACACGCCCACGGGGTGGCTGACGGTGACCGACCTCCTGGTGATCGGGCCGTCGCACACCGACAAGCGCCCCGAGCGGTACCGCAGAGTGCCGGGCGATTCGTCGGCGCAGGGAACCCTGCTGCGCATCGCGACCTGCGACAGCGGGCGGGTGGAGGTTCTCCTCAACTGCCTCCCGTTGTTCGACTACGGCAGGAACGCGGGTGAGTGGAGTTACGACGGTGAGGGCTACGACCGTCTCGTCGTGCGGAGCGGCGACCTCGCCCTGGAGTTGAGCAGCAGCGTGCGGCTCGGAACGGTGGGTGCCCGCGGTTACGGACGCACGATGCTCGACGAAGGCGACTCCGCGTTCGTGTCGCTGTCGTGGGGCGGGAACGCCCCCACCACGCAGGACGAGGCCTTCGCTCAGCTCCACGACACGGAGAGCTTCTGGCGCGACTGGTTGAGCGTTGGCGACATTCCCGACCATCGCTTTCGCCCGTTCATCGAGCGCAGCACCCTCGCGCTCAAGGGTCTGAGCTATGCACCCACGGGGGCGGTCATGGCGGCGAGCACCACGTCGCTCCCCGAGACACCGGGCGGCGAACGCAATTGGGACTACCGGTACACGTGGATCCGCGACACGGCGTTCATGCTGCGCGCGCTGCACGGTCTCGGCTTCGACTGGGAGGCGTTCGAGTACTTCGCGTTCATCCTCGATGCGGTGGCCGGTGACGGCGCGCCCACCTCGGCAAAGCCCGAAGACTTCGACATCCAGATCATGTACGGGATCGGAGGCGAACGCGATCTCACCGAGCACACGCTCGACCATCTCAGCGGATACCTCCACTCCCGCCCGGTACGGATCGGCAACGGTGCATACGACCAGCAACAGCACGACGTGTGGGGAATGCTCCTCGACTCGGTGGCGACACATACCCGGTACGGCGGACAGATCGCGCCGGCGACGTGGGCGGGACTCGCATACCTCGTCGACACCGCGATCGCCAAGGCACCCGAACCCGACCAGGGAATCTGGGAGATGCGCGGTGAGCCGAAGCACTTTGTCGCGTCGAAGGTGATGTGCTGGGTCGCGGCCGATCGCGGCGTGCAACTCGCCAAGGATCGCGATGACGACGACAGCGCCAAGCGTTGGCAGGAGGCTGCCGACAAACTCCATGCCGAGATCCTGAAGAAGGGTGTCGGCGAGCACGGCGTGTTCAAACAACATTACGACACCGACGATCTCGACGCGTCGCTGCTCCTGATCCCGATCATGGGGTTCTTGCCTCCCGATGACAAGCGCGTGCGCGCCACGGTCCTCGCGATCGCCGACGACCTCACGAAGGACGACCTCGTCCTGCGGTATCGCGTGGAGACGACCGACGACGGCCTGTCCGGCGAGGAGGGAACGTTCACCATCTGCTCGTTCTGGCTGGTCTCGGCGCTCGCCTTGATCGGCGAGGTCGACCGCGCGCGGGCATTGTTCGAGAAGCTGCTGTCGTTTGCCGGGCCCCTCCTCCTCTACGCCGAGGAGATCGATACCACCACCGGGCAGCACCTCGGCAACTTCCCCCAGGCGTTCACCCACCTCGCACTCATCGACGCCGCGCAGCGGCTGATCGCGGCGGAAGCCGGCGAAGCGTGACGCATCGCGTCGTCGTCGTGGGCGGCGGGTTCGGCGGTCTGCCCGCGGCCCGGTTCCTCGGACACGTCGACGGGGTCGACGTCACGTTGCTCGACCGGCGGAACCATCATCTCTTCCAACCGCTGCTCTACCAGGTGGCCACCGGCATCCTGCCGCCCGGGCAGATTGCCCCGCCGCTCCGCCACGTGCTCCGCAAGGTCCCGAGCGTCACCGTGGAGCTCGCCGAGGTCACCGGGTTCGACCTGGAGCACCGCGTGGTCCACGCGGTCCGGGTCCCGGACGTGGCGATGGAGGTTCCCTACGACAGCCTGATCGTGGCGGCCGGCGCCGGGCAGTCGTACTTCGGGCACGACGAGTTCGCCGTGTTCGCTCCCGGCATGAAGACGATCGACGACGCGCTCGAATTGCGGCGGCGGATCTTCGGGGCCTTCGAGATGGCCGAAATGGAGACCGATCCCGTCGAGAAGCGGAACTGGCTCACGATCGTGGTCGTCGGTGCCGGGCCCACAGGTGTCGAGATCGCCGGACAGATCCGCGAGCTGGCGACACGGAGTCTGCGCGGCGAATTTCGGTCCTTCGACCCGGCATCGGTCCGAGTGCTGCTCGTCGACGGCGGCAAGGAACCGCTCGCGGCGTTCGGCGACCACCTGTCCGCTGCCGCGGCGCGTGAGCTCCAGAACCTCGGGGTCGAGCTCGAGATGGGAACGAGGGTCACGAACGTCGACGCGTTCGGCGTCGACGTCGAGACGAGCGCCGGCACCGAGCGCATCGCGGCGCACACCGTGGTCTGGGCCGCCGGCGTCCAGGCGTCACCGCTCGCGGCGCAGCTCGCGACCTCTACGGGCACCGAGGTCGACCACACCGGCCACATCGCGGTGCTCCCCGACCTCACCCTGCCCGATCACCCCGAGGTGTTCGCGGTCGGCGACATGGTGACCTTCGACGATCTCCCCGGGGTCGCCGAGGTCGCGATGCAAGGCGGCCTGCACGCGGCGAACACCATCGCACGCCGACTCCGCGGCGACACCCGCTCGGTTCGGTACCACTACCGCGACCTCGGGAGCGTGGCGACGATCGGGCGCTTCCGCGCCGTGTGCAGCTTCTGGCGCATTCGCCTGAGCGGCCTTCCCGCGTGGCTCGTGTGGATGTTCGTGCACCTCGCGTTCCTCAATGGCTTCGGGAGCCGATTCTCGACCATGCGCCGCTGGGTGACGTCGATCATCGGACGCACCCGCACCGAACGGGTGTTCAGCGTCGCGCACACGGGTGGTGACTTGAGCGCGCCCGATGCCGTGCGCGCGACCGTGCAGCCCACACCGTTTCCCGCGATGCGGTCGGAACGCTAACTCGCGGGCGGCATCGGCTCGTCACCCGCCTGCGTCAGCGCCTCACCGCGCGCAAACCTCGTTCGGTTCATGCCCGAGACGATCGTCGCGACGACGGTCACGAGGTACACCTGGCCGAGCAGCGCTTCGAGCGACGCGAGCGCGCGTCCCAGCCCACCCGCCGCGGTGAAATCGCCGTAGCCGACCGTGGTGAGCGTGACGAAGCTGAAGTAGAGATAGTCGGCAGTGCTCGCTTGGTTCGTCTGTACGAAGAACGGCTCGGAGGCCAGGCTGCCGATGGCCGAATACACGAACGCGAACATCATGCCGATGAGCACGTAGATGCAGATCGCGCCGAGCACGGTGTGCGTGTCGATGACGGGGCGGCGCCACAACGCGCGCGCGATCGCGATCGGCGCCGCGCCCACCATCAGCAAGGCCACCACGTCGAACGCGCCGGTGGACCCCGACCCCGTGGTGATCGCCAGCGACCCGAGCGACGACACGAACGCGATGGCGACGACGAGCGCGGCAATCCGGAACAGCCGGCGGTTCACCTGCGACGCCCGGAGCGCGGCGAGCAGCGTCAGCCCCTGGAGGCCGACCGTGACAACCCGTACCCACGCGCCCGACGGAGCGCTCGCCATGAACACGAACGTGATCAGCAGGAGCACGAGTACCACCCCGAAGCGGTACCCGGGCAGGTTCCCTTCGACCCAGCGCTCGATCGCGCGCGGATGGGTCGTGTCGTCGTTGTCGGTCACCACGGTCGCTACTCCCTCGCCGATCCCCGCGGACAATTTCATCCCGATGGGGTGATTGCACCGCCGGAGGACATCGATAACGTCAGCAGCGCCACAAGTTAGAGTCCCCCGGACGGGCGCCGGCCCGACGATCGGCCCGAGGATCAGACGGGGCAGCCGTAGTGGCTTGGATCCGCAACACCACTGAGCAACCCGAACGCCGCCCGACCGACATCGGGTGGCTCGTCGTCGCGGCGATCGGTGTGGCGGTGGTCGGCGTGTGGGCCCAGAGCCAGTCGGAGATCGACGCCAACTTCTTCGTGCCGCTCAACTCGCTCAGCAGCCTCGACGGCCTCGTCAAGGCCTTCTACGCACTCGGATCGATCTGGGCCCTCGCCGCCGTCGCCCTCGCGCTGTTCGTGTTCCGGCAGGTCAACGTCGCGTGGCGCGTGGCGCTCGCGGGCGCGATCGCGTGGGGAATCTCCGAGCTCCTCCACGAGATCCTTCCCGCGCACGCGATCGCCCACACGCAGGTCAACGTGCGCGTCGGCGACGGCCCCATGTACCCCACGACGAACGTCGCGGTGATCACCGCGCTCGCTGTCGTCTTCGCGCCGTATGCAGTCCGACCCTTGCGAAGAATGTTCTTCGTCCTCATCGTGTTCGTCGCGCTCGCCGCGATGTACCTCGGTGCGGGGTATCCGTCCGACACGTTCGGCGGGCTGCTCCTCGGCATCACCGCCGGAGCCGCGGTCCTGGTGGCATTCGGATCTCCCGCCGGCCGCCTCACGATCGACGAAGTACGCGCCGCGCTCGACCGATCTCGGGTACGACGTCGCCGATCTGCAGCGAGCGCAGGGCGGCAGCCCACGCGCCGCGGCCATGGACGTGGTGCTCGCCTCCGGTGAGAAGCTGCGCGTCGACGCCTTCGGCCGTGACCAGCGCGACGCGCAGATTCATCGCCAAGGCGTGGCATCGAGCGATGTACCACGAGCCCGGCCAACCCGTGTTCGGCAGCCGGCTCCAGCAGGTCGAGCACATCGGCTACACGCTGATGCTCGCCGATCGGGCCGGCGTGCACGCGGCGCGGGTCGAGAAGACCGGCGTCGGCGGGGCCGGCGCCGCCATGCTCGTGACCACCCCACCGGCGGGAGGACCCCTCGGAGCGATCGCTCCCGACGCGATCACCGACGAGACGCTCGCCGCGGTCTGGAGCGAGATCGAGCAGCTCCACGCGGCTGGGATCAGCCACGGCAACCTCGACGCGTCGCACATCCTCGTCGACGGCACTGCGACCGTCGCCCTCGACGACTTCACGTCGGCCGATGCCACCGGCCAGGAGCACTGGCTCAACCGAGACGTCGCCGCCGTCCTCGTCGACACGACGCAGCTCGTGGGCAACGACCGGGCGATCGCGGCCGCGGTCAAGGCCCTCGGCAAGGACCGCGTGGGCGAGGTGATCCCCTTCGTGCAACCGGCCGCGCTGCCCGCGGGCACCGTGAACGGCACCAAGCACCTCGGCAAGGTCCTCAAGGACCTGCGCGCCGACCTCGTGACCGCGACCGGCGTCGAGGATGCGCCACCCCTGAAGATCAAGCGGCTCTCGCTGGTGAACATCGGGATGCTGGCCGGCGTGCTGCTCGCGCTCGTGATCGCCTTCAACAGCATCGAAGGCATCGACTGGGCCTCGGTGAAGGGCGAGTTCGAGAACGCGGACTGGGGGTGGGTCGTCCTCGCCGCCGCGATGTACCCGCTCATCCCGATGGCGTGGGCAACCGCACTGATGGGGTGCGTGGTGATCGATCTTCCGTTCGTCCCGACGGCGCTCACCCAGCTCGCGTGCACCTTCTTGAATCTGATCACGCCGAACGGCATCGGCGGCACGGCGCTCCAGCTCGACTACCTCCACAAGGAGGGTGTCCCCCTCGCGTCCGGGGGGAGTGCCATGGTGCTGAGCACCGGGGTCGGCGGCGCCATCCAGATGGGCCTCTTTCTCCTCGCGGCGGCGATCACCGCGACCGCGGTCGACAGCAGCAGCAGCTCCTCGGGCAACGCCAGCCTCTGGGCGATCGCCCTGGTCGCCGCCGCGGTCGGGATCATCCTCTTCATCCCGAAGATCCGGGGCAAGGTCGTCCCCGCGGTCACGCGCGCGGTGAGCGACATCTGGACCGTGATCCGCAACCCGAGGAAGGCCGTGCAGCTCATCGGCGGTGACCTCGCCGGCAACCTGATCTACCCCGCGATCCTCGGCATCTGCCTGCTCGCGTTCCATCAACGACTCGACTACGCCGAGTTGGTCGTCGTCCAGGTCGGCGCGGGGATGCTCGGCAACGTCGCGCCGGTGCCCGGCGGCATCGGCGTGCAGGAGGCAGCGCTCACCGCCGGCCTCACCAGCTTCGGCATCCCGGCGGCGCCGGCGCTCGCCACCGTGCTCGTGTTCCGCGCGATCACGTTCGCGATCCCGCCGTTCTTCGGCTTCTTCACCCTGCGCTGGCTCCGTGCGAAGGGCTACGCCTGATGATCAATCCGAGGACTCTCAGTGGGCGCCCTCGGCCTATTGCCGACCCGCCTCCGCGGCCGCGGCTTCGGCCGCCGCGAGCTGTTCGGCGACGATCTCGAGTCCACCGTCCCAGAACGAAGGATCGGCAAGATCGAGGCCCACGATCGCACCGAGCTCCTCGGGCGAGCGCGATCCTCCGGCCGCGAGCATCTCGAGGTACCTCGGCACGAAGTCGGTGCCTTGGCGCTCGTACGCGCGGTACACCGACAGCGCCAGGAGCTGTCCGTACGAGTACGCGTACACGTAACCGGGCGTGCCCATGAAGTGCGGGATGTAGGACCACCAGGTCCGGTAACCCTCCGTGATCTCCACCGACTCCCCCAACATCGAGTGCTGGGTGTCGGCCCACGCCTCGTTGAACTGCTCGATCGAGAGCTCGCCCTCGTCGCGCCGCTGGTTGTGCACCCGGTCTTCGAATCGGTTCATCGCGACCTGGCGGAACACGGTGGCGATCTGACCCTCGAGGCTCTCGGCGAGGAGCGCCAGCCGCGCCTCGGGGTCGGAGGTCTCATCGAGGAGCCTCCCGAAGGTGACCGTCTCGCCGAACACCGACGCGGTCTCGGCCAACGTGAGCGGCGTGCTCTGGTGGAAGATCCCCTGGTCGCGGGCGAGGTACGCGTGGAGACCGTGCCCCATCTCGTGGGCGAGCGTGAGCACGTCGCGGCGGCGCGACGTCCAGTTGAGCAGCAGGTACGGGTGCCGGCTCGGGACGGTGTACGCGCAGAACGCGCCCGGCCGCTTGCCCGGGCGGACCGGCGCGTCGATCCACGCCTCGTCGAAGAACCGATTGGCGATCGCCGCGAGGTCGGGCGAAAACGACGCATAGGCGTCGAGCACGAGCTCGCGAGCTTCGCTCCAACCGAACTCCTGATCGACCGAGGCAACCGTGGCCATGCGGTCGTAGTCGGCGAGCTTGTCGAGGCCGAGCAGCTTCGCCTTCAGCGAGTACCACCGCTGGGGGATGTCGTAACGCGCCTGCACCGCGGTGACGAGCGCGTCGACCGACTCGTCGCTCGCCTCGTTGCTCAGGTTCCGGCTCGCGATCCAGCTCTCGTAGTGACGGAGCCGGTCGTCGATCGACTTGTCGACGAGCAGCGTGTTGAACACGAACCCGCGGGTGCGCAACCCCGGCTCGAGCGCGACGGTCACCGCCTGGGCCGCGCGTCGCCGCACATCACGGTCGGGTGACATCAGGCGTGACAACCCCTCTTCGAGGCTCACCTCGTTGCCGTCGAGTTCGACGGTGATCGCGGACGTGAGCTCGGAGAACAGCCGCACCCACGCGCTGCTGGCGGTGAGCGACTTGTCGGAGAGGATCACCTCCTCCGGTTCGCTCAACAGGTGCGGCCGGTAGCGCCGGGCGGACTCGAGGTGATGCCGGCAGAACGCGAGCTGATCGTCGGCGAGAAGCGACGTGGCGCGGTCGTCGTCGACGGCCGCCCACTCGAGCTCCACGAAGATGAGCTCGTTGTTGATCGCAGTGGACTTCTCCTCGGCCCGCGCGATGAGCGCACCGTTCGCCGGATCCTGCGTGTCGACGGAGAAGCGCAAGCCTGCGTACGAGTCGGCGCGCCCGACGAGATCGCCGATCGCCGCAAGCTCCTGCATGAGCTCGGCGAGACCGGCGGCGTCGAGCTCCCCGACCCGGCCGCGGTACTTGGCCAGCTCGCGGGCCCTGGTCTCGGCCTCGTCGAGGAGCGCGTCGACACCGGCTCCGGCCGTGCCGTCGACGAGCGGCTCGATGTCCCACGCGACGTCGGCCGCGGTCCGGTCGGCTTCCGTAGTGGTCATGGACGGCTCCTCGGATCGTCAGGCATGGGACGGTGAAGTTCGAGCGCTTCGGGCAGTGGCTCTGCGTGCACGACCACCAATTCCCGCGTCGCGCGTGTGAGCACGACGTAGAGCAACCGGAGACCGGCGGCGTCAGGTGTGACCAGGCGCGCCGGTTCGACCACGACGACGTGATCGAATTCGAGACCTTTCGCGGCGAGCGGCGACAGGATCGCGATCGGGGCGTCGATCGCCTCGTCCGAATCTGCGACTGCGCCGCGGTCGCGCAACGCGTCGGCGAGTGGCTCGTGTTGTTCCATCGGTGCGATGACCGCGACCGTGCCGCCGCCGGCCAGCCCGGCGCGCGCCGCGGCGGCGGCGGCGTCGACGAGGCCGGCCGCCGGTGTCGTCCTCACCTCCGGGACCGCTCCGGTGCTACGCACGGATCGCGCCGGCTCGACACCGGGCGCCGCGGCCGGGAGGAGCCGGTTGGCGATCTCCATGATCTCCGCCGGGGTGCGGTAATTCACGGTGAGCGTGACCCGCCGTGGCGGCACGCGGACCGTGACGTTCGCGAGCACGTCGTCCCAGTTGGCGAGAGCCCCGGTGCGACTCGCCTGGCCGAAGTCGCCCACCAGCGTCATGGAGCCCGAAGGACAGCGGCGGGCGAGCATCCGCCACTGCATCGCGGTGAGATCCTGCGCCTCGTCGACGAGCACGTGTCCGTAGGTGCGCGGCTCGCCGTCGTCCTCGGTGTCGGCCACGCCGGCGTCGTAGCCGTAGCGTTCGAGTACCTGCTCCGCGCTCACCGATCCACCGACCCCGAGCTCGTCGACCGTGCGACGCGCGAAGTCCATCGCGTCGTCGCGTCGTGGGCGTCGGCGTCGGCGCGGACGCGCCGCGCTCCGTGGCCCGAGGATCGAGTCGGCTTCGTCGATCAGCGGCAGGTCGGCGTCGGTCCACTCGACGTCGCGGACCGGGACACGCTCGCGGAAGAGCAGGCGCTGTTCGTCGGGGGTGAGGATGCTGTTGGACGCAGACCGGATCAGCGCATCGAAGCCGAGCAGGTCGTTCACCAACTCGGCACCACTCAGGACCGGCCACATGCGCTCGAGTGCCGCACGAAGCTCAGGGGTCCGGCGCAGCCGCTCGGTGAGGTCCTGCTCCCAATCCTCCGGAGCCGGTTCGCCACGCGCGAGCAACGCCGCAACGGTCACATCGTCGACCGTGAGGCGATCGCGGTACGCGGCCACGAGCGCGCGCCGATACTCGCGCCGGAAATGGTCGACGACCAGCCCCGCGATGTACGGGCGGCGCTCGTTGTGCGAGCCGCGCCGCGCGTGGGTGCGCTCGACGATCCGGGTGGATTCACGCCTGCGGAGCCGGAGCCGGTAGCTGTCGATCGGGACGACGACCTCGCGCGGCATCGGTCGCTCGCGGTCGGCGACGGCGGCGGCGATCACCGCGCGTCATCCGCCGATCACCCTTGATCGCGGCCACTGCAGGGGGTGCCGCCGCGCGGGCGTGCACGCTCGGCTTCAACGACGCGGGCGTGGCGAGCACCACTTCGTCCTCGCCGAGCGACGGGAGCACTTCGTCGATGTAGCGCAAGAAGATCGAGCTCGGCCCCACGAGCAAGACACCCTGCGATCCCAGCCGCTTCCGGTACGAGTAGAGGAGGTACGCCGCGCGGTGCAGCGCAACCGCCGTC
Source organism: uncultured Actinomycetes bacterium (assembly GCA_963705625.1). Taxonomy (GTDB): domain Bacteria; phylum Actinomycetota; class Acidimicrobiia; order IMCC26256; family DASPTH01; genus DASPTH01. The sequence continues at coordinate 55,215 of CAVPKG010000003.1, read as the reverse complement.
TTGCCCGTTCCGGGACCACCCGCCACGATCAGGATGCCGGTGAGCGGCGCGCGGATCGCTTCGTCCTGCTCGGCCTGGATCGTGGCGACGATGTCTCGCATCCGCCCGGTGCGCTCGAGGTCGAGCGCGGCGAGCAACGCGCCCTCCCCCACCACGGTGAGGCCCGACGGTCTCCGCGGTGTCGGCGTCGAACACCTCGTCGTCGAGGCCGATCAGCCGCCGACCGCTCGTCTGGAAGTGGCGCCGGCGGGCGACGCCCATCGGCTCGACCGCGGTCGCGCGGTAGAAGGGTTCGGCCACGGGGCGCGCCAGTCGACGACGAGCGGCTGGAAGTCGTCGTCGGCGACCGAGATGCGACCGATGTAGAACGGACCCGCCGCCCCGGGGTCGCCGTTGCCGCGGACGTCGCGAGGCGCCAGATCGAGACGGCCGAAGCACAGGGGAGCCTCGCCGATGTCGAGCGCGGCAAGCCGCCGGCGGGTGTTGGCCTCGGCGGCCTCCCGCTCGAGGCGGGCCTGCAGCGTGCCCCCCTCCTGGACCGAGTACCCCTCCGCGACGCGCTGCGCTGCCCGCCGCATGGCGTCGAGCCGTGCGTAGGCGGCGTCGAGGTGGCGCTGTTCCGCCTCGAGTTCCGGCTGGGTCAAAGGCTGCGCTCCGGCGTCAGGGAACTGAACAGTTTACGCCCGGCGGAGCCGTCCGCGCGCGACTTCAGACTCAGATCTGCTGGGGTCGCGTCACGGTCACGTGCTCGAGCAACAGCACGCGATCCCCCAACCCCCACCCCACCCCGTCGTCGGCCGGTGATTCGAGCCAGCGCCCGCCGAGGTTCGGAAGGAGCGTGTCGATCCCGTCGAGGTGCCGCTCCAGCGTCCGGACGATGCCGCCGTGCGTGACGACGAGCACCGACTGACCGGCGTGCACGGCGCGGATGTCGGCGATCGCCGCGAGCGCTCGGGCGAGGAGCAGGTCGTGGCCCTCGAAGCCGGGCGGGCGTCGTCCTGACGCGAGGTAGCCGGGCCACCGCTCTTCGATCTCGGCCCGGGTGCGGCCTTGCCACTCGCCCGCATCGCGCTCACGGAGCCGGGTCTCGACGCGCACGTCGAGACCGAGGTGCTCCGCCATGATCTCAGCGGTGTTGGCGCGCCCGCGCGAGGTCCGACGACCAGAGCGCATCGACAGCGTCGACGTGGCCGGCGGCGTCGAGCGCTTGTTGCTCACCGAGCGACGAGAGCGGAGGATCGGCTTGCCCTTGCCAGCGTCCGTCGGCGTTCCACGTGGACTCGCCGTGACGCACCAAGCAGCAGGCGGGTGCCGGCCCCGGGCCCGGGTTGCGATGAGGTCATTGCGAGCTGACGCGCAGGTAGCCCTCGGCAAGGTGACCGGCCGGAAGCCCGGCTCGCTCGGCCATCGTCGCACCCCACCCGCGAACGAGGTGCTCGATGCCTTCGGGATCGGCCATCTGGCTCACGTGGCTGTGCAGCGCCTCGATCTTGCGGTCGGCGGTGTCGGTGATGTCGACGAACGTGTCGGGCTCCGGCGCGGCCATCACGTAGATCTCAGCCACGACCCACGGCTCGTAGCCCTCCTCGAGGAGCTCGGGGTGCGCGAACGGGTTCCGCGCGTCCGGGTACACGGCCGAGAGCGTGGCGTCGCCGCACGCGAGATGGTCGGGATGGCTCGCGTGGAGGCGCTGGTAATTCCGCTCGGGCGACGGGCACAGCACGCGCTGCGGGCGAGCTCGCCGGATCACCCGCGTGATGTCGCGCCGGAGCTCGACCGACGCCAACAACCGCCCGTCGGGATAGCCGAGGAACGTGAGGTCGGTGACGCCGACGATCTTCGCCGCGGTCGTCTGCTCGACGCGCCGGAGATCGGCGAGCTCGGACGGCCCGATACCACTGTGACGTCCACCGGCTTCGCCGTCGGTGGCGACGCAGTACGCGACCTCGATGCCGGCGTCGGTCCAGCGGGCGACACTTCCCGCGGCGCCGAAGTCGACGTCGTCGGGGTGCGCGGTGACTACGAGGATGCGTTCGATGTCGTCGTCGTGCATGTTCGTGCGACGCTACCTCAGTACGCTCTGTATGCGATGCTGCCGGTGACGACGAGCACGATCCGCCTGTTCCTCCACGTGCTCGCAGCCACAGTATGGGTCGGCGGCCAGCTCACCCTTGCCGGGCTCGTGCCGGGTCTGCGCGCCCTGTCACCGGATGCACCGGGTGCCGTCGCCCGGCGCTTCAACCTGATCGCGTGGCCCGCGTTCGCCGTGCTGGTCGCCACCGGGATCTGGAACATCGCCGCGATCGACCCGAACTGGAACTCGAGCTACGGAACCACACTGATCGTGAAGATCATGGTGGTCGTGGTCTCCGGGATCGCCGCGTTCGTGCATACACGTGCGCGGTCGCGTCGGGGGCTCGCCGTCTTCGGCGCGCTGAGTGGGATCGCCGCGCTCGCCGCGCTGTTCCTCGGGGTCATGCTCGGCTGATCGTCGTGACTCGTATCAGTTGCTGGTTGGGTCGACCGGGAAGTTCGCGGCGATCGCGAGGTCACCACCCTGGCGGCGCAGCACACGACGCCACAAGGAGTCCGGCTCGGAAGTGAGGAGGTCGTCGACCTCGGCATCGACGACATACCACCCGTGCTGGGTGAGCTCGTGGTCGAGCTGTCCGGCACCCCAGACGGCGTAGCCCGCGAACACCCGGACCACTTCGATATCCGGGCGAACGTCCGCAGGTGACCGTCCGAGATCCACCGTGCCGACCGACCCGAGCAGCGGATACCAGCCGTCCTCGACTTCGGTATCGGGCCCCTCGGTATCGGGCCCCTGGGCACCGGGTCGGCGCCGCCCGAGCCCGATCACCGCCTCGTGCGGTTGGACTGGGCCACCCACGAACGCGACTCGGGGCTCCGCCGCGAATGCGCTCCACTCGGGTACGGCTTGCTCGAGCGTCGCGTCGGACGGCCGGTTGATCACCACCCCGAGCGCCGCCTCGTCGGTGTGCTCGATCATGAACACGACCGTGCGGAAGAAGTTCGGATCGAGCAGCACCGGGGTGGCGACGAGCAGGCGTCGCGCGGTCGACGACATCGTCCGCGTCAGGCGCCGACGCGAGCAGCGAACGACGGCGAGCCGGGTACCCCGGCTCGCCGTGAGCGAGCCATGGTCAGGTGCGGCCGACGGCGCCTGCACCACCGGGAGTGCCGAAGTCGATGATCGCGAAACCGAGCGGGAGCTCGCGCCGCACCGGAACCGGGTTCGGGACTCGGTTCTCGAGGTAGTTCGCCGTCACACCCTCGGTGACGTACTTCACCGGATCGAGTTGGCCCTCGTACGAGAAGGCGTTGAAGACGAACGGCAACCCGTCGGAGCCGAACGGTGACGGGCCACTCATCAGCCGGAAACTCAGGTGCGGGTAGGAGCTGTCGCCGCTGTTGCCGAGCGTGGCGAGCACCTGCCGCCGCTGGACATGATCGCCGACCTTCACGAGCAGCGAGCCGGGCTGCAGGTTTCCGTAGAACGCGAACGTTCCGTTGCCGAGATCGATGACCACCGAGTTCCCGTCGGCGCTCTCGAAGCTCGACGATGTCGGATCGGCTGACGCACCGGCCGCCTGGTCAGGAAGCGTGTTCGACACTCCGACCACCCTGCCGGGCGCGACCGCCAGCACGTCGGCGCCGTAGCCGGTGAAGTTGGGGAGCTGCGTCGGGTCGTCGTGCACGAAGAGCCCGGCATCGTCGAGCTGCATCAGGTCCATCGAGAACCGGAGAGGACTCCACAAGCCGCCGTTGACCGGCAGGATCGACGTCCGATCGGTGTTCGAGATGTCGCAGCACCCACTGGTGACGACCCAGCCACTGCCGCGGAGCGGCGGCACGAGCAGAGTTGGCGGCGGACCGTCGAGCGGCACCGTCCCCACTCGGTAGGTGATGGCCGTTGCGTCGGTGGCGCGCGGCGATTTCGGGCCGAGGAGCGCCAACCGGTGGTCCAACACGAGCGGAACGCTCACGCTCACGCCGAAGGCGAGATCCGCCATGAACAATCGCTCACCGCCCGGCTCGATCACGGTGTTCGAGGCCGTCACGCCACCGATGTCACGGACGCGGGTCTGCAGGTCAGCGCCGTCGAACGTGTGCACGACCGCGCCCGAGTCGGCGTCGAGCACCTCGAGCTTCTGCAGGGTCGCCGGAATGGGGCCGCGGTTCGAGAGGCGCAGCTCGTACACCACGTGCAACTCGTGGTCGGTGCCGAGCACCGGCGCCGGGTCGTTCGGCGCGAGCAGCACCGCCAGCACCGGCGTGTAGACGTTCTTGGCACTCGCCGCGCCCGCGGCGGGACCGGCGGGTTGCGTCGCGACGAGGCTGAGCGCGGCGACGATCACGCAGAGACCCGGGATCCTCAGTCGTCGCACGGGCTCCATCATCGCATGCTGCCCGGGGCGTGGACCCCGCGTGCCGGCTACGAACAGCCGCTCGTCGCCCCGCAGCTCGGGCAGGCGTGACAGCTCCCGGCCCGCTGCATGATGTCGCCGCACACGTGGCAGAGCACCACCTCGCTCGAACGCGCGGGCTGCACCCCGATGGGCGCAGGCGGCACCGGGAGCGCGGCCGAAGGCGCGCGATCCTCGATCGGCAGCATCTCGAGGCCGGGTTCGTCGACCACGACCGACTCCTCGACCCCCGGCAGCGTGGGCTGCATCCGCTCCCCCATCGTGAGCACGCCGATCTCGGCGCGCTCGTCGTAGGGGAGGTACTCGACCGCGAGCTTGCGGAAGATGTAGTCGACGAGGCTCGTGGCGATCCGCAGGTCGGGGTCGTCGGTCATGCCCGCGGGCTCGAAGCGCAGTTCGTGAACATGTCGACGAACGCCCGCAGCGGCACGCCGTACTGCAGGCCGTGGCTCACCGAGATCGCGAACGAGTCCATGATCCCGGCGAGCGTCGAGCCCTGCTTCGCCACCTGGAGGAACAGCTCACCCGGGCGGCCGTCCTCGTACTCGCCGACCGTGGCGTAGCCGTGGCAGTCGGCCACCCGGAACGAGAACGTCTTCGAGTTGCGCGTGCGCGGCAGCTTCTGACGCACCGGCTCCTGCACGATCACGTGCTCGACGATCCGCTCGACGGTGCCGGTGAGCTCGCCCGTCTCCGCGCCAGCTCTTCTTCTGCGTGGACAGCGGCTGCCCGACCTTGCAGTTGTCGCGGTAGATCGCGACGGCCTTGAGCCCGAGCTTCCACGCCTCGATGTGCAGCTCCTCGACGCTCGTCGACCGTGGCCTCCTCGGGCAGTGTTCACCGTCTTCGAGATCGCACCCGAGATGAACGGTTGCACCGCCGCCATCATCGTGACGTGGCCCATGTAGTGGATCGTGTTGTCGCCCATGGAGCACGCGAACACCGGGAGATGCTCGGGGTTGAACGCCGGCGCTCCGATCAGAGTCTTGTGCTCGTCGATGTAGGCGACGATCGCGTCGACCTGATCGTCGGAGTAACCGATGCGTGCGCAGCGCACGAGGGATCGTCTGGTTGACGATGAACATCGTGCCGCCGCCGACGAGCTTCTTCGCCTTGGTCAGCGCGAGGTCGGGCTCGATGCCGGTGGTGTCACAATCCATCATCAAGCCGATTGTTCCAGTCGGTGCGAGGACGGTGGCCTGCGAGTTGCGCACGCCGTAATCGCTCGCCGAGCTCGACCGCCTCGTCCCACGCCCGCTGCGCGGCGCCGAGCAGCTCCGGCGGCACGAGCTCCTCGTCGATCTTCGCGACCTCGGCGCGGTGCATGCGCAGCACGTTGAGCATCGGCTCGGCGTTCTCGGCGTAGCCGGCGAACGGACCCATGCGAGCGCGCGGTGCGCGCGCTGGTGGCGTACGCGTGCCCGGTCATCAGCGCGGTGATCGCACCGGCCCACGCCCGACCCTCGTCGGAGTCGTAGGGCATGCCCTGCGCCATCAGCAGCGCGCCGAGGTTGGCGTAGCCGAGGCCGAGCTGGCGGAACTTGCGGCTGTTCTCGGCGATCTTCTCGGTCGGGTAGTCGGCGTTGCCGACGAGGATCTCCTGCGCGGTGAACATGACCTCGACCGTGTGCTTGAACGCCTCGACGTCGAACGTGTCGTCGTCGCTCGAGGTACTTCAGCAAGTTGATGCTCGCGAGGTTGCACGCCGAGTTGTCGAGGTGCATGTACTCGCGAGCAGTTGCGACGACTGTCCCATTCACGATGTAGCGAGTGGTTGCGCGGCTCGCTCAGGTTGAACGTGAGTTCGACGCCGTCGTCGACGCGCTCGACGAGCCGCACCGTCTCGTCTGTCTCGTTGAAGCGGTGGCGTCGCGAGCAAGTCGGTCGAGCTTCGCCGCTTTCGACGGAGACGTCGAAGCCGACGTGCTCGGCGAATCGCTGCGATCGACCGGTTCGCGATGCGCAGGTCGAACATGGGGCGGCTCACGTACGTCGACGCGTCGTGCCGTCCTTGCGGGTGTACGCGAACGTGCGCTCCGCTCACTCCTTACGTGCTGCGTAGATCCGGCTGAAGATGCCGAACGTCGACAGCAGCCGCTGCACGCCGACGAGCAGCTCGCGCGACGCCGAGCCGAGCCCGACGTAGCGACTCGTTCTCGCCGTCGTACACACAGCCGTCGGCGTCGAACAGGCCCTCGGAGGAACGCGGCGACGACCTCGCGGCGGGGCCTGGTACATCGGCCTCGGGCACGACCTTCGTCGGCCGCCTTCTTGCGCGACACGCCGAGCGCCTCGAAGAACCGCGCGATCGACGCGCCGGCTCTGGCGGAGCTGCACCGTGCCGTTCGCCTGCACCGACGGCGTCGGACCCGACGCCGTCGTTCATCTCACGCCGCGAGCGCGCGATGCGCGGGCAGGATGTCGCTCCTGCTCCTCCGTCGCTGCCGTACACCGTCGATGACCACGTCGCCGGAGATGCAGCCGTCGCCGACGAGCCAGCCGAGGTAGTGCGCGAGCTCGGGCGTCCACTTCTCGGGGAGGTGTGAACGTCGCGCGACCTCTTGTCGCCCCGGCCCGCTGAGCGCGAACGAGGCGACTCGACGCGGCGATGCCGCCAGTCGGCCGCAACCGCCGGCGCAGGCAGCGTCAGCACCTTGACCTCGTCGTCGCCGGTGAGATCCTCGGCCTCGACGTAGCCGCGGTTCGTCGTGAAGATCCGGTGGTTCGGCGTGCAGCGCAGCTCCATGCCGTTCGAGAACCGCAGCTTCACGATCTCGTTGAAGCCGGTGACCATGATCGCCTCGGGCCGCGTGATCTCGAGCCGCTCGGCCGGCGCGTCGGGGTTCGTCGCGTCGTGCGTGTAGACGCCGAACGTCTCGCCGTCGCGCGCGCGGTCGACGAGCTCCGCGAACCGGATCAGGCCCTTGTCGGTGTGCACGAGCGCGTCGCCGGGAAGCACGGGTTGCTCGCGTTGATGCGGCCGGTGTTGGACGCGGTGTGCCAGCGGTTGATCGTGGTGTCGAACTGCATGCCGGGGTCGGCGCACTCCCACGTCGCCTCGCGAGATCTGGCGCATCAGGTCGCGCGCCTTGACCGTCTTGATCGTCTCGCCGGTCGTGACCGCCTTGAGGTCCCAGTCGTGGTCGTCGACGCACGGCCTGCATGAACTCGTCGGTGACGCGCACCGAGTTGTTGGCGTTCTGGTACTGGATCGAGTGGCTGTCCTTGCCGTCGAGGTCCATGTCGAAGCCGGCGTCGCGCAGCGCGCGCGCCTTGCGCTCCTCGATGGCCTTGCACCAGATGAACTCTTCGACGTCGGGGTGGTCGGCGTTGAGGATGACCATCTTGGCGGCGCGGCGGGTCTTGCCGCCCGACTTGATCGTGCCGGCCGACGCGTCGGCGCCGCGCATGAAGCTCACCGGGCCGCTCGCGGTGCCGCCGCCCTTGCAGGTGCTCGTGCGACGAGCGGATGCTCGAGAGGTTGATGCCGGAGCCGGAACCGCCCTTGAAGATCGTCCCTTCTTCGCGGTACCAGTTGAGGATCCCGTCCATCGTGTCGTCGACCGCGAGGATGAAGCACGCGCTCGCCTGCTGCGGGCACGCCCTTCACGCCGATGTTGAACCACACCGGCGAGTTGAACGCGGCGCGCTGGGTGACGAGGATGTACTTCAGCTCGTTGCGGAACGCGGCGGCCTCGTGCTCGTCGACGAAGTAGCCGTCGCGCACGCCCCACGCGGTGATCGTGTCGGCGACGCGGTCGATCACCTGGCGCAGCGACGTCTCCCGCTCGGGCGTGCCGAGCGTGCCGCGGAAGTACTTCTGGGCGACGATGTTGGTGGCGTTCTGCGACCACGTGACGGGGAACTCGACGTCGGGCTGGAAGAAGGCGTCGGTGCCGTCCTTGTAGTTCGGGATCCGCGCCTCGCGCCGCTCCCACTCGACCGTGTCGTAGGGGTGCGACGCCCGGCTCGGTGAAGTAGCCGGCGGATCCCGATCCCGATCTGCTCCGGCGCCATTGCCATCCCGAGCTGCTCCTCTCCCGGTTCGATCCCGTGCGGGATCCCGCTGCCGGTCGCGTGGCAGAACCACAAGATGTTGTGGTACGGCGGCCGGATGCCGCGAGATGGGGTGCGAAGGACAACAGTAGAACTACACCGATGTGATTGCAAGGGTTGTTTCGCGAGCCCGCGATGCAGGCCCGGCTACCGGTCGACGTGCGCTTCGGCGCGGTCCTCTTCTGGAGCTCGACGACCTCGCGCTCGAAGTCGCCGAGGTCGTCGAAGCCCTTGTAGACCGACGCGAAGCGCACGTACGAGACCGGGTCGAGCTGGCGCAGCCGCTCGAGCACCGCGCGGCCCGACCCATTCGCTCGTGACCTCGTGGCCCGCGCCCGCGAGCGGCTCCTCGATCTCGGCTGCGAGCGCGTCGACCGCGGCCGCGTCGATCGGGCTCCCGGCGACCGCCCGCTCGATCCCGGCGCGCAGCTTCTCGCGGTCGAACGGCTCGCGTGCGCCCGAGCGCTTCAGCACCACGAGCGGGAGCTCCTCGACCCGCTCGTAGGTGGTGAAGCGGCGGCCGCAGCCGAGGCACTCCCGCCGGCGCCGGACCGCCGCGCCGTCGTCGGCCGGGCGCGAGTCGACGACCTTGTCGTCGTCGGCCTCGCAGAACGGGCAGCGCACGCGCCCACGGTAGACCGACCCATCGGCCGCAGCCACGGCGGCCCGGCCCGCAACGCCGGGCCGCCGTGGGCGATCTCTGCCCGCTCGCTGCTGTCACCCGCCCCATTCGACGGGCTCGCCGGGCGGAGCGGCGCGCCGTGCCGTGCCTGAGCGAGGGCGTCGACGACCGGGCGCGGGTCGTTCGCCCGGCGCGAGGCGCTGCGCGACCGACCACAGCGAGTCGCCCGGGCGGACGATCGTGTGGACGAGCACGGCCGGGCGGCGCTCGGGAGCGGCGAGGGAGGAGCCCCCGAGCGCGGCACCCGCCTGCGCCATCACGAGCACGAGCGCCACCCCCAGCAACGCGGCGGTGACGCCGCCGGCGCAGGTAGACGGCGCGTGCTCGCCGGACGGTGGCGGGCGGGTCGTGGGTCGCCGCCCGGTGCCCGGGAGCTGCGGTGATCGTGACGGCGGCCATGTGCTGCTCTCCTGTGTCGCGTGTCCGCTCGGTTGGCGCATCGGGAGCGAACCACGGGGGTGTGACAGTCATCCTCCGACGGGCGCATCGAACGAACGGACGTTCGGATGCGTCGCACGAACGCCTGTTCGAGTCAAGGGAATTTCCGAACAGGTGTTTGCCCCGAACGCATGATCGTGGTACCGTGCCGACATGACCGATTTGACCCCCCGCCAGCGCCAGGTGCTCGAGTTCATCGACGCCGAGGTCCGCGCACCGCGGCTACCCGCCGAGCGTCCGCGAGATCGGCGAGGCGGTCGGCCTCTCGTCGAGCTCCACCGTGCACGCGCACCTGGCGGCCCTGCAGGACAAGGGCTACCTCACGCCGCGACCCCACCAAGCCCCGCGCCATCGAGGTGCGCTTCGACGTCGAGTCCGGTGCGCAGGTCGAGCGCCGTCCGGTGCGCCACGTGCCGCTCGTCGGCGACGTCGCCGCCGGCACCGGCGTGCTCGCGGCGGAGAACGTCGAGGAGACGCTCCCCGTCCCGGAAGACTTCACCGGCGACGGCCAGCTCTTCATGCTGCGGGTGCGCGGCGACTCGATGATCGAGGCCGGCATCCTCGACGGCGACTACGTCGTCGTGCGCCAGCAGCCCACCGCCGACGCCGGCGACACCGTCGTCGCGGGCATCCCCGGCGAGGAGGCCACGGTGAAGACGTTCCTGCGGCGCCGCAACAAGATCGTGCTCCGGCCCGAGAACGCCGACCTGGACGAGATGGTCTTCGAGCCCGACGAGGTCACCATCTACGGCAAGGTCGTCACGGTCCTCCGACGGCTCTGACGCTGCCCGCTCGCGTCAACCTGGTCACGCTCGGTGTCACCGACCTCGAACACGCGGTGGCGTTCTACACCGCGCTCGGATGGCGGAAGTCCGACGCGTCCGTCGACGGCGAGGTCGCGTTCTTCCACACGGAAGGGCCCGTCCTCGCGCTGTGGGGCACGGAGAAGCTCGCCCGCGATGCCGATCTCCCGGCCGAGAAGGGCGCGTTCGACGGGGTCGCGCTCGCGATCAACCTCGCATCACCCGCGGACGTCGACGCGGGGCTCGCGGCCGCGGTCGAGGCCGGCGGCACCATCTTGAAGATCGGTACGCGCGCGGACTGGGGCGGCTACTCGGGCTACTTCGCCGACCCCGACGGGCACACGTGGGAAGTCGCGTACAACCCCGGCTGGCCGCTCGACGAGCGTGGGCTCGTCGAACTTCCCGTAGCGGGCTTACCCGACGCCGACGAACCGCGCGAGGGTCGTGTAGGCGCGCTCGATCGACTCGCGCGTGACGAGCTCGCCGGCGGTGTGTGCGATCTCGGGATCGCCGGGACCGAAGTTGACCGCCGGGATACCCCGCGACGCGAAGCGCGCGACGTCGGTCCAGCCGAGCTTCGGCCGCACGAGGAGGCCCAGGCCGTCGACGAACTCCGCGACCAGCGGATTCCCGAGGTTCGGCGGCGCGCCCGCCTGCGACTGGAGCACCTCGACCGAGTCGGCGCCGTCGAGCAGCACGCGCACCTGCTCCTCGGCGTCGGCGGGGGTGTAGCACGGCGCGAATCGTCGGCTGACGACGAACGTGCACGCGTCGGGCACGACGTTGTGCTTCCCGCGATGCCGCCCTCGACCCGCACGACCTGGAGCGACTCGCGGTACTCGAGCCCGTCGACGACCACCGTGTCGGACTCGTGCGCCGCGAGCCGGCCGAGCACCTCGGTGGCGCGGTGGATCGCGTTGCGACCCATCCACGGCCGCGCGGTGTGGGCACGTTCGCCCTCGAAGCGCGCCTCCAAGACGATCACGCCCTGGCAGCCCGCCTCGACCCAGCCGTCGGTCGGCTCGAGCAGCACCGCGAAGTCACCCGCGAGCAGATCGGGTTGCTCGGCGAAGATCCGGCGCAGGCCGTTGAACTCGTCGGCGACCTCCTCGCCCTCGTAGAAGACAAGCGTCACGTCGTGGCGGGCGCGCTCGGGATCGGCGTGCAGCTCCTCGGCGAGGCGAAGCAGCACCGCGAGGCCGCCCTTCATGTCGGCGGCGCCGAGACCGTGCAGCATGTCGCCGTCGACACGCGGCACCTCGTTGCCGTTGGCGGGCACGGTGTCGAGGTGGCCGCCGAGCACGACCCGACGGTCGCGTCCGAGCTGGGTGCGGGCGACCACGTTGTCGCCGACGGTGTGGATCGAGAGCGACGGCGCTCGCACGCGCAGTCGCTGCTCGACGACCGTCGCCAGCTCGGCTTCGTCGTGGCTCTCCGACGGGATCGCGACGAGCGCCGCGGTGAGGCCGAGCAGGTCGGTCGCGTCGCGGTTCACGACCGTCTGCGAGCTCACGTGGCGACCCCGTGGTCGCGCAGGATGTCGTTGAGCTTCGGCTTGTCGTGCCGCTCGCCCTCGGTCGAGGCGGCGGATGACCAGCACGCACGGCAGCCCGAACTCGCCGCCGGGGAACTTCCGCGGCCGGCCCGCCTGCACGACGATCGCACCACGGTGGCACCACGCCGCGAGACACCTCCTCGCCGGTCTCGGCGTCGATCACCGGGATACCCGGTTGAGGATCACGCCCGCGCCGAGCACGCGCCGGCGCCGACCCGAGCACCCTGGGTGACCATGCAGCGGGTCCCGATCGTGGCAGTCGTCCCCGACGATGACCGGCGCGGCCTGCGGCGGCTCGAGCACGCCGCCGATGCCGACGCCACCCGACAGGTGCACGCGCTCGCCGATCTGCGCGCACGACCCGACCGTCGCCCAGGTGTCGACCATCGTGTCGGCTCCGACGCGCGCGCCGATGTTCACGTAGCTCGGCATCAGGATCACACCCGGCGCGAGGTACGAGCCCCAGCGCGCCGACGCGCCCGGGACGACGCGCACGCTGCGCCTGCTCGTAGTCGCGCTTCAGCGGGATCTTGTCGACGTACTCGAACGGACCGAGCTCGATCGGTCTCCATCTGCGCGAGCCGGAACAGCAACAAGATCGCGTACTTCAGCCACTCGTGCACGACGACCTCGTCGTCGACCACCTCGGCGACCCGCGCCTCGCCCGGTCGAGGAGGTCGATCGCGTCGTGGACGGCGCGCAGCGCTTCGTCGGCCGGCATCACCGACGCCGAGGTCGTCGCGCCCCTCCCAGAGCGCCGTGATGGTCGTGGCGAGGTCGTCCACGGTTGCCGGTCTCCTCATGCGGTGAGGCGCTCGCACGACGAGCGCGAGCTGGTCGTCGGTGACGGTGAGCGCGAGCCGCGCGTGGTCCGCGCCCGCGTCGCCGTAGAAGTCGCCGGGAGCGACGAGCAGCCCCGTCTTCGCGAGGTCGGCGGTGATCGCCCAGCCGTCGCTCGGGCCCGAACCCGCGCGCAGCCACAGGTAGAAGGTGGACGGCCCGCCGTCGTGCACGAGGCCGCGCGTCGCCGAGCGCCGGCAACGCGACCGCGCGCCGGCGCGTGCGTAGCGCGCCTGCTGCTCGCGAACGTGCTCGTCGTCGCCGAGCGCGGCGGCGGCCGCGGCCTGCACCGGCGCGGGCGTCATCAGCCCGCCGTGCTTGCGGATCTCGCCGAGATACGTGACGAGCTCGGCGTCGCCGGCGACGAAGCCGGCGCGCAGGCCGGCCATGTTCGAGCGCTTCGACAGCGAGTGCACGGCGAGCACGCCGTCGAGGCCCGCGGCGAGCGCGGTGATCGGAGCGGTGGGCGCGCCGTCTGCGTCGTAGGTGAACTCGGCGTAGCACTCGTCGCTCGCGACGATGATCCCGCGCTCGCGGGCCCACTCGACCGATGCCGCCATCTCGCGTGGCGGTGGCGGCGACGCCGGTGGGGTTCGCCGGGTCGTTGAGCCAGAGCACGAGCGCGCGCTCGGCGTCGCTGGTTCGGTACACGCGACGAGATCGAGGTGCCAGTGGTCGTCGACCGGCACCGGCACCGCGCGCAGCCCGGCGAGCGTCGCGCCCATCTCGTAGGTCGGATACGACGCAGCCGGGTAGAGCACGATGTCGCGCGACGGATCGCGCAGCGACAGCAGGCGCGGCAGCGACGCGACGAGCTCCTTGGTGCCGATGCACGCGACGACGTCGTCGGCGGTCGACCGTGCACCCGAAGCGGCGCTCGATCCACGCCGCCGCGGCCTCGCGGTACCGACGCTGCCGATCGATGGCCGGGTAGCCCGTGGCGCCCCGCGCGGCGTCGACCAGCGCCCGCACGGCCACCTCGGGCATCGGGTCGACAGGGGTGCCGACCGAGCAGTCGACGATCCCGCCGGGCACGGCGTCGGCGACGTCGCTCAGCTCGGCGAGACGGTCGTGCGGGTACGGCGGCGGGACGAACCCGGCGGGCGGGCTCATGTCTTGGCACCGTTGTCCACGACGAACTCGCCGGAACCGCGCAAGGTCGAGATGGGGCAGGCGAGCGCGTACCCGGGTGCCGCCCTCGCCGTGCACTTCCACGAGCACCTCGCCGTCGCGGTGGAGCGCCGCGAGCACGTCGCCGCGCTCGTACGGCACTTCGAGCTCCACGATCGGGCGCGAGCGCGCGGAGCCGCTCCCCGATCGTGTCGAGGAGCTTGTTCGACGCCGTCGCCGGTGACCGCCGACACCGCGACCGCGTCGCGGTGCGCGTCGAGCAGCTCCACGATTCGCGGCGGGTCGGCGACATCGGTCTTGTTGACCACGAGCAGCTCGGGCACTGCGCCGGCGCCGATCTCGCGCAGCACCTCGTGCACGGCGTCGATCTGATCCTCGGCGTCGTACGACGAGCCATCGACCACGTGCACGAGCATGTCGGCGTCGACGACCTCCTCGAGCGTGGAACGGAACGCCTCGACGAGCTGGTGCGGGAGCCGGCGGACGAAACCGACCGTGTCGGAGAGCAGCACGATCTCGCCGCCGGGTAGTCGCAGACGCCGAGTCGTCGGGTCGAGTGTGGAGAAGAGCCGGTCTTCGACGAGCACGTCGGCGCGGGTGAGGCGGTTCAGCAGCGTGGACTTGCCCGCGTTCGTGTAGCCGACGAGCGCCAGTGTGCTGAGCTCGCGCCGCAGCCGCGCCTTGCGCTGTGTCGCGCGGGTGCGGCCGAGCCGGTCGAGGTCCTTCTCGAGCTTCGCGCACTCTCGTCGCAGGATGCGGCGACGGTCGACTTCGAGCTGCGTCTCACCGGGACCGCGGTTGCCGACCGCCGCCGCGCGCCACCCCGCGCCTTGCTGGCTGAGCTGGGTTCCGCGGCCGCGCAGGCGGGGCAGGCGGTACCGGAGCTGCGCGAGCTCCACCTGCACCATGCCCTCCTGGCTGTGTGCGTGCTGGGCGAAGATGTCGAGGATCAGCGCGACGCGGTCGACGACGTCGCACGAGAACAGCCTCTCGAGATTGCGCTGCTGCGCGGGGGTGAGCTCGTCGTCGAACACGACGAGGTCGATGTCGAGCGCCTCGGAGAGCTCGCGCAGCTCCTGCGCCTTTCCCGAACCGATGTAGGTGGCCGGGTCGGGCCGGTCGCGGCGCTGCACGACGAGCTCGACGGGTTCGGCGCCCGCGGTGTCGACGAGGAGCGCGAGCTCCTCGAGCGACGCCTCGGCCGCCTCCGCGTCCCGCATACCGATCCCGGTGCCCACGAGGAGTGCCTGCTGCTGGACGACACCGAGATCGACCTCGGTCGCGGTGAGCCGTCTCCGGCTCCGCGCCTCGACCCGGAGCTCGTCGCGATTCCCGTGACGGCGGCTCATGCGATGTCCACGTCGACGTCGAACACGTGCACGACCGGGCCACCGAGGCGGACCGTGTCGCCCAGCTCCACCGAGAGCTCGCCGCCGAACACCCTCACCGTCACCGCCTCGCCCACGAGGCCGCGTCGGTGAGCGACGGCCGCGGCCGCGCACGCGCCGGTTCCGCACGACAAGGTCTCGCCGACTCCCCGCTCCCACACGCGCATCGTGAGCTCGTCGGGCGCACTCACCTTCACGAACTCCACGTTCGTGTGGTTCGGGAAGCGGTCGTCGTCGCTCGAGGTTCGGCCCGTGAGTGGTGACGCGCGTGTTGGCCGGATCGTCGACGAACACCACGAGATGCGGATTCCCCATGCCCGCAGCGTCACCCCGGTAGGTCACGCCGTGGTAGGTGGCTTCGAGGTCGAACGCGCTGGCCGCGTCGAGCGGAATCGACGCCGGGTCGAAGGTAACCGGACCCATGTCGACCGTCGCCGCGACGACGTCACCGTTCGAGTCGGACTCGACGTCGACGACGCGGCGTCCGCCGTCGGTATCGACGACGAGCCGCTTGCCGTCGCCGAAGCCGGCGCGAACCGCGGCCCACGCGAGACACCGCATGCCGTTCCCGCTCATCTCGGCGCGCCCACCGTCGGCGTTGTAGAGCACCATCGTGCAATCGGCGCCGCCCTTGCCGGGCAGGAGGAGCAGCAGGCCGTCGGCGCCGATGCCCAGGTGGCGGTCGCACAGCGCGCGCGGCGACGTCACTGGACAGATCTCCGGCGTGGACCAGGAAGTCGTTCCCAGTGGCGTGCAGCTTCGCGAAGCGGGTCGTGCTCATCGGCTCCACAATGCCAGCAGGGCCGGCAACGCGTCGCAGGGATTCTCGCCGACCTCCACCCACGTGATACGCGGGTCCCTGCCGGAACCACCGCACCTGGCGGCGGGCGAAGCGCACCGTGCGGCGGACCGCCGCGTCGAGCGCGGCATCGAGCGACGGCTCGCTCCCCTCCAGGTAGGCAAGCACCTCCTTGTAGCCGATCGCCTGCCGGGCTGTGCGAGAGAGCGCGCCACCTCCTGCAAGCGCGCGCACCTCGTCGACGAGCCCCGCGACGCGCATCGCCGCGAACCGCTGCTCGATGCGGCGCGCCAGCACGTCACTCGGCATCGACAAGCCGGCGATCGACACCGGGAACACGGTCTCGCCGTACGACTGGATACCCGGCCCGAACGACGAGAAGGGCTTGCCCGTCAGCCTGACGACTTCGAGCGCGCGCACGATCCGGCGCGCGTTGCGCTGCTCGATCCGCGCCGCCGCCACGGGATCGACTCGCTCCAACTCGGTGTACGCCGACAGCGAGGCCTTCGGGCGTCGCGACCTCCGCTTCGAGTTCGGAGCGCACCGTGAGATCCTCGGGCGGGAAGCTCAGTGGATCGATCACGGCCTGCAGATACAGGCCGGTGCCCCCGACGAGCATCGCGCGCTTGCCGCGCGACTCGATGTCGGCGACCGCGCCACGCGCCGCGGCCTGGAATCGCGCCACCGACCAGTCTTCGGACGGATCGGCGATGTCGATCAGGTGGTGGGGTATCGCGGCCCGCTCGCGCGCGGTCGGCTTGGCCGTCCCGATGTCGAGCTCGCGGTAGACCTGCATCGAATCGACCGAGACGATCTCCACGTCGTCGAGCGCATGCGCAGCGGCGAGCGCGAGGACGGACTTGCCGGAGGCGGTGGGGCCGACGAGTGCGAGGTGGGTCACGCAGGTGCCGCGGTGACGGGAATTCGGACGCGTCGGTCGACCAGGTCGCCGCGGAGCCAGTGCGGTGCGGCGGAGGTGATCCGGACTTCGCTCGTCACACCGGCGCGTTGACCGGCAGCCGGCTCGAAGTGGACGAGCTTGTTCTGCCGAGTGCGACCCGACCATACCGTCGAGTTCTTCTTCGACGGCCCCTCGACGAGCACTCGTTCGCAGCGGCCGACGCGCGCTTGGTGCTTCGCCAGCGCGTGCCGCTCGACCACGTCGACCAACCTCTGCATACGCTCCTGCGCGACTTCCGTCGGCACGAAGGCGTCGGTCATGTGGGCTGCCCGCGTACCCGGGCGCGGCGAGAACACGAACGTGTACGCGGCGTCGTACGAAGCGGCGTCGACCACCTCGAGCGTGCGCTCGAAGTCGGCGTCCGTCTCGCCCGGGAAGCCGACGATGAGGTCGGTGGTGACGGCGAGGTCGGGGATCGCGTCGCGCGCGGCCGCGAGGCGCCTCAGGTAGCGCTCCGCGGTGTAACCCCGGCGCATCCGCGCCAACGTCCGGTCGCTCCCGGCCTGGAGCGGCAGATGCAAGTGCTCGCACACCGCCGCGCACTCGGCCATCGCCGCAATCGTCTCGGGGCGCAGGTCCTTCGGGTGCGGTGACGTGAAGCGGATTCGCTCGAGGCCGTCGAGGACGTCGAGCGCGCGCGCAGCAGATCGGCGAACTGCGGCCGGTACTGGCCGGCACCGAGATCACGGCCGTACGAATTGACGTTCTGTCCGAGCAGCGTGATCTCGCGCACGCCATCGGCCACGAGCTCCTCGACCTCACGCACGATGTCGCCCATGCGGCGGCTCACCTCTGCGCCTCGGACGATCGGCACGATGCAGAACGTGCACGAGTTGTCGCAGCCCAGCTGGATGGTGACCCAAGCCGAGTACGGGTTGTCGCGCCGCGCCGGCAGCGCCGACGGGTATGTCTCGTGCTCCTCGAGGATCTCGACGATCGGCTCTTCTCGATGTCGCGCCCGTTCGAGCAATTCCGCGGCGTGCGCGAGGTTGTGCGTGCCGAATACCACGTCGACGTGCGCGGCCCGCGCCACGATCAGCTCGCGGTCCTTCTGGGCCAGGCACCCGCCGACGGCGATCTCGAGATCGGGCTTCTCCGCCTTGAGCGTCTTGAGGCGGCCGAGGTGCCCGTAGAGCTTGTTGTCGGCGTTCTCCCGGATACAGCAGGTGTTGAGGACGACGACGTCGGCGGCGTCGAGGTCGTCGGTGGGCTCCATGCCGTCGGCCGCGAGCAGGCCGGCGATGCGTTCCGAATCGTGCTCGTTCATCTGGCACCCATAGGTGCGCACGTAGAACCGGCGCGGGGTGTCGGCCGAGTCGGGCGGGGCCACGGCCGTTCAGTGTACGGGCGGCACCGTCGGGTCCACGCCCGACGAGCCATCTAGCCTGCGGCCAGTGCACGTGGGCGCGGGCGAGTTCGTCGTCGCGGCACTGGTGGTGCTGTGCGGCTCCCTCGTGCAGGGCACCATCGGCTTCGGGCTGAACCTTCTTGCCGCGCCCTTCATCGCACTCGTCCTGCCCGAGGCCCTGCCCGTGACCCTCGTGCTGGTGGCCTGGCCGGTGGGAGGTATGGCGGCGCTCCGCGAGCACCACGCGCTCGACCGCCGGGCGATTCCGTGGCTCCTCGTCGGCGCGGTACCGGGCACCCTGGCGGGACTCGCGATCGTGACCCAGGCGAGCACCGACGAGCTCGCGATCATCGTGGGTGCGGTGACGCTGCTCGGGGTCACGTTCAGCGTGGCGACGCCACCGATCCACGTCGGCCCCGTGTCGGCCGGGCTCGCCGGGTTCGTGTCCAACGTGACCGGAACCGCCGCCGCGGTCGGCGGGCCGCCGGTTGCACTGCTGTACCAGCATCACCGCGGCCCGACCGTGCGCTCGACCCTCGGCGTGTTCTTCGTGACCAGCGCCACCCTCTCGATCGCGGGCTACGCGCTGACCGGTGAGATCACCGAGGACCGCGCGCTCCTCGCGCTCGCCCTGCTCCCCGCGATGTTCGCCGGCATCTGGGCGAGCAGGCACTTCCACGGCCTCGTCGACCGGCGCTGGCTGCGGCCCGCCGTGTTGACGATGTGCGCCATCGCAGGAACCGCGGCGATCCTGCGCGGCGCGCTCTAGCAGCCCCTGTGGCGACGGGAGCGTTGCTCCCGCCGCGCCACTGGGGTCTTGTCCGCGTCAGCCTTCGATCTCGAGCGACGCTTCGTCGCCGGTGACGTCGATCTCGCCGTCGTCCTCGGCGTCGGGCTCGATGCCGACTTCCTTGCGCACCTTCTCGCTGATCTCCACCATCATGTCGAGGTTCTCGGCGAGGAACTGCTTCGCGTTCTCGCGGCCCTGGCCGAGCTGCTCACCTTCGTAGGTGAACCACGCGCCCGACTTCTTCACGATGCCGAGGTCGACGCCGACGTCGAGCAGCGAGCCCTCACGGCTGATGCCCTTGCCGTACATGATGTCGAACTCCGCCTGTTTGAAAGGCGAAGCGCAATTCGCAACGACAACACCGTCGGCGACGAACGTGTGATCCTCGTCGACCTCGATGTCGTACACCTCGCAACGCTCCGGCTCCGTGATCGCCGCGATACGCGTGTAGTGCAGATCCTCGTCGAGCACCTCGTGGAGGAAGTCGCTCTCGAGCGCATCGGCGAGCTTCTCGAGTCGATCGCGACGCAGTCGGTGGAGGCCGAGTACCTGGCGAAACCCACCCGCGAATCACCGGCTGTCGCCCCGACCAACTGCGCAGCGAACTGCGGCGTCAGGCCGATCCCATGGAGGTACGCGAGTACTGGCTCCGTCTGACCCGCAGGAAGGTAATTCGTCTGCGAGCCACGATGCTTGGCCAACTCGGGGTCGGCGAACGCTTCGACGAGCTTCTGCCCACGCGGGCCCCACATCGGTAGCGCCTCCGAGAAGCGAGCCACGTTGTCGATCCCGCTCACCCGGACTTCCCAGCACAGGAGCTTGCCTTGCACGCGACGACCCTTGATGATGCTCGGCCGCTGCGCACTGGGGTCGTAGACCTTCGCCGCGCTCCAGATCCCGAAGCGAAGCAGGAGCCAATGGATCTGATGGGCAAGTTGCTCGGACGTCGTGGTGAATCCGCAACGGATTGCTCCGGTCTGCTCACGACTGACATAGCCGTCGGTCTCCCACAAGCCAAACAGCAAGTTGCCGATCACCTCGGCAGAGATGTCCGCCGCAAAGAACGGCGATGGCAACTTCTTCGCCGGAGCCCTGTGGCCCTAGATACCCGCCCACCGAGCAAGAGCGAGCAGTCGTTCCGCTCGCCAGGACGATGCGAATGCTCGCTTGAATCCCGCGTACGTGCGCGTCGCATCCGAGCTCGCTGCGCGATGGCCACGGCATCGGCGTGTAGATCTTCCTGGATGTTGATGAACGCGATCGGCGTCTTGCCCGCGACGTAACCGTCGCCGATCAGGTACCCGAGCATACGCGCGTGTGCCGGCGGTACCGGCTCGACGTCGCCGAAGGTGCCGATACGCCGGGGCCGCGCGACACGATCGCCGACCGTCGAGCTCACCGGCCTCGCGCCATCCGCGTTCGGTGAGGACCTTGTGATCGGGCGTGACCCGCAACATGGTGCCGTCGCGGAGTTGCAGGCCGATCACTTCCTGCTCGCCCTGCGCGAACCGATCGATGATCGGGCGGACGTGCAGCTTGCCGGCCTTGTCGGCGGCAACCACCGAGCTACCCAAATCGTCGTGGACGATGTCTTCGATGAGGTGCGTGCAGCCCGGTCGTCGGGTCGAACACCTTCGTGCCCGCGGCGACACACTTGTTCTTCACGACCTTGACACGCGTGCGGTTGCCGGTGATCTCGGCGCCGTCCTTGATCGACTCGATCCGGCGGATGTCGAGCCGCACCGACGAGTAGAACTTCAGCGCCCGCCCACCGGGGGTCGTCTCCGGTGAGTTGTGCACCATCACGCCGTCGGCGAAGTAGTTGTGTGTGCCTTCCACCTCGATGTCGAAGCGGTGCATCGACCGCGTCCGAGGCTTCGCCGCGACATTGGTGATCGGCAGCGGCATCAGCTCGTACCGCATCGGCGTGAAGACCGGCTCGACCGCGAACCGCCCGCGGTACCGCGGGCAGCAGCTTGTACTCCATCGACGGATGCACGAACGGCGCGATCGAGCGCGTGGAAGCTTCGCCGGTCTCGTCCTTCGGGAACGAGAGAACCGCCTTGTCCGGCCACGCTCGACGAGTCTCGGCGTGATGCCCCAGGTGTCGCGCAGGTAGGTCACCAGCGCGTACGCGTGCGTCGGCTCCATCGCCTCGACGCAGATCTCCGACCGCCCACTGCCGTCTCGGGTGCGCTCCTGGACGCCCTTCGCCCGCAGCGTGAAGCCGCCGTCGTCCATGTACCAGACGGCGAGCGACAGCGGCGTGAGCTGCTTCAGGTAGTCGTGCCCGAAAACCTTCTTCCCGTCGACGTAGACCGCGCGGCGAAGCTCGGCGAGCTCCGGCAGCGGGCGTGACGTCGCAGAAGACCGCGCCCGTGCGTTCGTCGAGCGACTCACGCCGACGTTCTCGAAGAGCGACGCCTTCCAGTCGCAGTACTCCGGTCTGCTTCGGCACCGTGGCCGAAGCGGAACCGTCCGCCGTAGCCCGAGCTGGAGTCGGCGAGAGCGCGCCGTCGCCCATCAGGCCACCGAGCACGACCTGCCACTGGAAGTCCGAGAGACGGTGCGGGAATCGACTGCAGCACGCGATCCCCGACCTTCAGCTCCTGCGCTTCGCGCCAGCCGTCCGGGCGTACGAATCTGGTGGTTCGGCGTGCAGCCGAACTGCGCCGCGTCCGTTGCCGCCGGGCTTGGCCACGGTGAACTGCGAGGAACTCGTCGGTGACGCCGTTGTCGAACCAGTTCACGATCTTCTTCGGGACGACCGCGTTCGAGCTCGGGGTCGTACGAGAGCACCTCGACCGGCATGCGCTGGTTGACGATCTTGCCGATCTTCTCCTGCGTGCCGTCGGCGAGCGTGACGCGCGTGCCATAGGAAAGCATCCGAACATCACACCGATCTTTTCCCGCAGCTGGTTGATGAAGATGCAGATCGTGCGGGAGCGGTTGAGGTTGCCGGTGAGCTTGCGCAGGGCCTGGCTCATCAGCCGGGCCTGCAGGCCGACGTGGGTGTCGCCCATCTCGCCCTCGATCTCGGCGCGGGGCACGAGCGCGGCCACCGAGTCGATGACGATGACGTCGAGCGCGCCCGAGCGGATCAGCATGTCGGCGATCTCGAGCGCCTGCTCACCGGTGTCGGGCTGCGAGATCAGCAGCTCGTCGACGTTGACGCCGATGGCCGCGGCGTACACCGGGTCCATCGCGTGCTCGGCGTCGATGTAGGCGCAGATGCCGCCGTTGCGCTGCGCCTCGGCGACCACGTGCATGGCGAGCGTGGACTTGCCCGACGACTCGGGGCCGAACACCTCGACCACGCGGCCGCGGGGCAGGCCGCCGATGCCGAGGGCGATGTCGAGCGCGAGCGCGCCGGTGGGGATGGCCGCCACGCCCACGTGGCCCTGCTCCCCGAGCCGCATGATGGCGCCCTTGCCGTAGTTCTTCTCGATCTGGCCGAGCGCCATCTCGAGTGCCTGGTCTCGTTCCACGGTGGAACCCTCCTGGTGTCTGAAGCTGGTATCTGAGCCTGGTTTCTGAGCGGATTGCGGGGAAGCCGTCGAGGAGGAAGGTACGACGGGGGTATGACACTTACGGGCGGAACTACACCCGTGGAACTTAGCCGAACACCCGTTCGGGGGCAAGCACCCGGGGTTTAGAGTCTCCGCCGTGGCCCAGAGCCGGACCGACCGGACAGTCGTGTGGGGCATCGCGAGCGGCCTGCTGTTCCTCGCTGCGGCCACCCTCCTGCCGCGGCGCTCACCGTCGACGGCGACGTCGCGTGGATCTGTGCGGGTGCTGCTGCTTGCTCCGCTCTGTTCGCGCGGCGTGGCCTTCTTCCTCACCTTGGCTGCGCACTTCGAGTTCTGGCCCTACGGACCAGAGCAACCGAAGACGCTCGCCGGTCCCTAGTGCGACCGGAACCTACGATCACGGACGCATGACGCTCCGTCGGGTCTCCTTCGAAGGGCCGATCAACTTCCGCGACCTCGGCGGCTACGCCGTGGAGGGTAGGGGGCAGGTGCGCTGGGGCCGCCTCTACCGCAGCGACTCGCTCCACACGATCACACCCGACGACGTCCCCAGGCTGCGCGAGCTCGGCGTCCGCACTGCGATCGACTTCCGATCCGGCGACGAGATCGACCGCCTCGGCATCGGGCCGCTCGGTGAGGTCTCCGTGCGTCACGTGCACTGCCCGACCTTCGACGGCGCTCGAACCGAGGAGCCTCCGCTGTTCGAGGGAAAGACGGCTGCCGAGTTCTACGCGCTCATGACGGACCGTGGCTCCCCTGCGTACGTCGCGGCACTCGAATCGCTGACCGAACCGGACACACTCCCCGCGGTGTTCTTCTGCCTCGCCGGCAAGGACCGCACCGGCTGCTTCGCCGCGCTCGTGCTCGGCCTGCTCGGCGTGTCGAACGACGACATCGTGTTGGACTACGCGCTGCACACAGGAGATCGTGCCGACCCTCACCGCGCGCCGCCTCGACCGTGACGGTCCCGAGCTCGATGCCGAACGGTGGAAGCACATCCCGCAAGACCTGCGCGGGGCTCACGCGCACGTGATGGAAGAGCTCGTGGACATCGTGCACGAACGATGGGGAAGCTGGAACGGGTACGCCGATGCGGTGGGCATCGACGAGAGCCTGGTGACGCGCCTGCGCGACGAGTTGGTCGAAACCGACGCGCCGTAACCTCAGTGTGTCGAGCTGCCTTGTCAATCACGCGAAACTGGCGGCGGCCACGGCACCGGTCGCGTCATCATCACCTGATGGCGATCGTCGTCGAGCACACCACCGATCCAGCCGTCATGCTCGCCGCCGCGGGCGACTTTCTCCGCGATCGGCCCGTCGAGCACAACGTGTTCCTCACGATCCTCGAGGCGCGCGTCGCCGAGCCACTGCCTGGCCGCTACTGGTGGGTCGTGGAGGACGGCACCGTCGTCGGCGGCTCCTTCCAGTCCCCACTCGACTTCTTCGGCGGTATCACGCCGATGCCACGCGTGGCGACGGACGCGATCGTCGGCGCGATGGCGTCGGACGTCGCCCGATCTCCCGGGCATCATCGGGGATGCCGCGACCGCAGCCGCGTTCGCCGGCACGTGGGCAGGCCTCCTGCACACGCCCGCGTGCCCCGAGGAGGGCCAGCGCATCTACCGCCTCGGAACGCTCCTGCCACCGCGCGGCACTCCGGGTTCGCTGCGCCTCGCCACGTCCGCCGAACGCGAAACGCTGGTGCGCTGGGCGATCGGCTTCGATGCCGACACGGGTCTCGCTCAGCCCGGTACCGACGCGGAACGCTCGGTCGACCACAACCTTCGGACCGGCCGACTCTTCCTCTGGGACGACGACGGCCCGGTGTCCATGGCGCTGACGCGCGCTCCGGTCGCGGGCGTCGCTCGTGTCGGGTTCGTCTACACCCCGCCCGAGCGCCGTGGCCGCGGGTACGCGTCGGCGTGTGTCGCCGCGGTCTCTGCGCACGTGCTCGCCACCGACTCCGAGACCTGCATCCTCTCCACACAGCTCGCGAACCCGACGTCGAACGCGATCTACGGTGCGCTCGGCTACGAGCCCGTGGCCGAAGTCGTGCGCTACCGCTTCGGGTGACCGCCGCTTCAGCCGCCGAGCGGGAAGCTCGCCACCTCGTGGTAGACGGCGCCGTCCCGGCGAGTGTCGCTCTCCATCAGGAGCACCTCGGTGACGTGCCACGAGCGGCCCGACCGGACCGTCGCCGAGCGAGTCGCAGCGAGGTTCGCCAACGGCACGTGCCCGCTGCGACCGTGCGATCGTGAGGTGCGCGCTGAAGGTCGCGCTGCTCCGGCTCGTAGCCGAGCGGCTCGGTCGCGCGCTGCACCGCGTCGGCCAGCCGCAGCGAGCTCCGGCTCACCCTCGTCGAGGCCGATCCACACCACCGACGCGCGCGAGCTCGACGGGAACGCTCCCGAGCCACCGAGCGCGAGCGTCACGGGCTGCATGCCGTGGAGTCCCCGGCGCAGCGCATCGATGAGCTCGTCGGCGTCGTCGACCGCGCCGAGGAACTGCAGCGTGAGGTGCCACTGCCCCGCGTGCGTCCAGTTGAGACCGAGGCGGCGCGACCGGGCGGATGGGTGCGACGACCCGCTCCACCGCGTCGAGCACGTCGGGCGGCGGCACGACCGCGACGAACGCGCGCCGCAAGCCGGTCACGTCGATCGGGTCAAGGCAGCGCGAGGAGCCGCATCCGCAGCAGGTTGAGCACCGAGATCGTCGAGAACTGCCGGATCCGCTCGCGGTCGAACGGCAGCCGGGCGGTGACCGCCTCGGTCTCGTGGCCGGGGACCGCGATGCCGTACCAGACCGTGCCGACGGGCTGGCCGTCCATCTCGTCGGGGCCCGCGACGCCGGTGACCGAGATGCCGACGTCGGCGCCGAGCACGCGCTGCGCGCCCTCGGCCATCTGCTTCGCCGCCTCCTCGCTGACGACCTGCTCCGCGGTCACCCCGAGCACGTCGCGCTTCACCTCGGTGGCGTACGACGCGATCGAGCCCCGGAACGTGCGGCTCGCGCCGGGCACGTTGGCGATCCGCGCGCCGATGAACCCGCCGGTGAGCGACTCGGCGACGCCGAGCGACCACCCGCGCGCCTCGCACAGCCGCAGCACCTCGGACTCCATCGTGTCGTCGTCGACCGCGAACACGAGCTCGCCGAGCACCGAGCGCAGCTCGCGCGTCTTCGGCGTCGAGCAGCGCGCGCGCCTCGGCCTCGGTCGGCGCCTTGGCGGTCATGCGCACGTAGATGCCCTCGATCCCGCGGGCGAGGAACGCGATCGTCGGGTTCGTCTGCTGGTCGACCCGGTCGCGCGATCATCTCGGCGAGCCCCGACTCCGACGTGCCCCACGTCTTCAGCGACCGCGACACGATCACCGCCCGCTCGCCCGAGCGCTCGAGCAGGTCGGGCAGCACGTGCTGCGTGACCATCTCGGTCATCTCGTACGGCACGCCGGGCACCGCGTAGACGACCTTCTCGCCGTCCGGCATCGCACCTCGCACCGCAGCCCCGGCGCGGTGCCGATCGGGTTCGGGATCACGTCGCCGCCCTTCGGGCACGTCGGCCTGGCGCAGGTTGTTCTCGGGCATCGGCGCGACCGCGACCGCCGAAGATGCGCGCGGATGTGCTCGATGAGCTCCTCGCGCCGCTCGAGCTCGACGCCCATCACCTCGGCGATCGCCTCGCGGGTGACGTCGTCGGGGGTGGGGCCGAGCCCGCCGCAGACGATGACGGCGTCGGCGCGGTCGAGCAGCTCGCGCAGGCACTGCGACCATGCGGCCGAGGTTGTCGCCCACCTTGCGGTGCTCGCACGTGTCGATGCCCGACCGCGGCGAGCTGCTCGCCGATCCACGAGCTGTTCGTGTCGACGATCTGGCCGAGCAGCAGCTCGGTGCCGATCGCGAGGACGTCACACCGCATCGCGTCGGCCCGTTGCGCTCTCGCTGCTTCCAGCCCGCGGCGCACGATGTCGAGCCCCGAGACGACCGTGAGCGCGACCGCGATCCACAGGACGATGTCGTGGAACGTCGCCCACTCGTAGGTCGGCGGGAAGAGCACGATGCCGACCGCGAGGAACTGGAAGAACGCCTTCCACTTGCCGAGCCGGCGCGCCGGCAGCGAGATGCCGCGGCGCGCCGGCGAACGAGCGGTAGATCGAGATGCCGACCTCGCGCACGGTGACGATGGTGACCGGCGGCCCACGAGAAGTCGCCGCGGATGCCGAGCGCGAAGAAGCCGCCGATCACGAGGAACTTGTCGGCGAGCGGGTCGAGGAACGCGCCCGAGCGCGTCGTGCCGTCGCGGCGGGCGAGCCAGCCGTCGAGCCGTCGGTGCACGTGAGCACGAACCACAGCGAGACCGTGAGCCACGTCGAGCCCTCGTCGCTCGATCAGCAGGAGCGTCGGCACCGCGAGGATGAGCCGCGCGATCGTGACGAAGTTCGCCGGCGTGGCGATCGCGACTCCGGAACTCTGAACGCGCGCTCGCGGCGATACCGCGCGCGGGCTCACGCCGGCCCGCTCGCTCCGCGCGCCGCTTGCGCCCGACCCGCGCAGCGCTCACGTGCCCTTGGCCACGAGGTCGGGGCCGATCGCGCTCGGTGACGTGCGCCGCGCACGATGCGCGCCGGGCCGGGCCCACGTCGGCGTCGAGGCGCACGACGCCGTCGATCTCGGGTGCCTCGCGGTGGGTGCGGCCGACGAGCGGCGCCGTCGTCGTCGCGCCCGTCGACGAGCACCTCGACCTCGGCGCCGACCGAGCGCGTCGCGGCGCCGCGGCGTGATCGGCTCCTGCACGTCGTCGCACTCGCGCAGCCGCTCGCCCACGAGCTCGCCGGCGACCGCGCCGGGCAGCGTCGCCGCCGGCGTGCCGTCCTCGCGCGAGAACGGGAAGAACCCGGCCCAGTCGAGCTGCCGCGGCGTCGAGGAACGCGAGCAGCGCGTCGTGGTCGGCTTCGGTCTCGCCGGGGAAGCCGACGATGAACGACGAGCGGAACGCGGCGTCGGGCTCCTCGGCGCGGATGCCGTCGATCATCGCGAGGAAGCGCTCGCCGCTCCCCCACCGCTTCATCGCGCGCAGCAGCGCGCGGATCGGCGTGCTGCAGCGACAGGTCGAAGTACGGCACGACCGTCGGCAGCTCGAGCATCGTCGCGACGAGCGGGTCGCGCACCTCGCTCGGGTAGAGGTAGAGGAGGCGGACGCGCGCGAGCCCGTCGGGCGCGAGCGGTCGAGCCGGCGCAGCAGCGGCGCGAGCGAGCCGGGCTCGCCGACGTCGCGCCCGTACCACGCGAGGTCCTGCGCGACGAGCACGATCTCGGCGACGCCGCCGTCGACGAGCGCGCGCGACCTCGGCCTCGATCGACTCCGGTGTGCGCGAGCGCTGCTTGCCGCGGAACGACGGGATGGCGCAGAACGCGCACGCGCGGTCGCAGCCCTCGGCGACCTTCACGTAGGCCCACGGCGACCGACGGCGCGGCGCGGGGCAGCTCGAGCAGGTCGCGCACGCCCGTCGGCTTCCGGCGCGGCTGCGCCGCAGCGACGACCGCCTGCGGCGAGCGCAGCCCTCGCCGGCGAAGCCGACGACCGCGTCGACCTCGGGCAGCGCGGCGGCGAGCTCGTCGCCGTAGCGCTCGGCCATGCAGCCGGTGACCACGAGCTGGCGCCCCGGCTTGCGCGCTGTCGGCCAGCGCCAGGATCGTGTCGATCGACTCCTGGCGGGCCGCCTCGATGAACGCGCACGTGTTGACCACGACGAGGTCGGCGTCGTCGGCGGCCCGACGCGGCGGCGAGGCCGTCGGCGAGGAGGGACGCGACGACCTTGTCGGAGTCGACGGCG
Source organism: uncultured Actinomycetes bacterium (assembly GCA_963705625.1). Lineage (GTDB taxonomy): Bacteria > Actinomycetota > Acidimicrobiia > IMCC26256 > DASPTH01 > DASPTH01. The sequence continues at coordinate 26,615 of CAVPKG010000003.1, read as the reverse complement.
TTCTTCGGGCAGCCGAGCGTCTCGACGTAGAACACTGGCTCGCACTGCGGCGCAGGATACACTGCACCGCGGCACAGGTTACCGGTGCGCCGCGCGGCGGCTCACCCGTGGCGACGGTCTCCGACGGCGTCGGCCATCTGGGCCCGGCGGAGCGCGCCCTCCACGAGCAGCACCAGCGTCTCCTTCACGTGGAGGCGGTTGCGCGCGTCGCAGAGCACGACCGGCACGTTGGCCGGCACCGACAGCGCCTCGCGCACCTCGCGCGGGTGGTGGCGGTACACACCGTTGAAGAGGTTGACCGCGACGACGAACGGGATGCCGAGGTGCTCGAAGTAGTCGACGGCCGGGAAGCAGTCCTCGATGCGACGGGTGTCGACGAGCACGATCCCGCCGACCGCGCCGCGCACGAGCTCGTCCCACAGGAACAGGAAGCGGTCCTGGCCCGGCGTGCCGAACAGGTAGAGCACCATGTCGGGTCCGAGCGTGATCCGTCCGAAGTCCATGGCGACGGTCGTGCCGGTCTTCGTGGTCACCGGGCCCGGCGAAGTCGATGCCCGAGGCTCTCGACCGTGATGTCGGCCTCGGTCGTGAGCGGCTCGATCTCGGAGATCGTGCCGACGAGCGTCGTCTTGCCGACGGCGTAGCCGCCGGCGACGACGATCTTCATCGAGACCGGCAGGTCAGAGTGCACGGATACCCTCCAGCAGCCGTTCGAGCAGCCGCACGTCGCGGTGCTCGGCGCGTTCCTCCGTCGTCTGGCGGACCTGCACCATCTGCGCGTCGACGAGGTCGCCGACGAGCACGCGGACGACGCCGACCGGCGCGCCGAGCCGTGCCGACGAGCTCGGCGACCGACGTCGGGGTCTGGCACAGCTCGATGATCTTGCGGTCCTCCGGGCGTCGCGTGCCGGCCGAGCTGCTCGGTCCGCGATCAGCGCGAGGACCGGGCGCGTGCAGCTCGAACGACGCCGAGCGACGAGCTCGTGCGCCCGCGCGTGAGCACGTACGGACGGACCAGCGAATGATCCGTGGTCCTGCGGTGGTCGCGCGGCTCGCCGGGCATCGCCGGGCTCGTTCACCGGATCGCCGACCTCGGCAGCGCCATCTGCAGCTCCGAGACGAGACCCGGCGTCAGCGCGCTCGCACACTTCTCGACGAGGACCGCCATCTCGTAGCCGACGAGCCCGACGTCGCACGGTCGTTCGGTCGTGACCGCGAGCACCGACGTGTCGCTCACGCGCATCACGAAGAGCATCGCCTGGTCCATCTCGACGATCACCTCGTGGACCCGACCGCCGCCGATCGGCGTCGCGCCGCCCTTGGCGATGCTGAGAAGCCCGGCCGACACCGCGGCCAGACGATCGCCCGAGCTGCGGTCGAGTCCGTCGGACAGCGCGATGAGCAGGCCGTCGGACGACACGACCGTCGCCTCCTTGACGCCGGGCACACGCTCGACGAAGTTGGACACGAGCCAGTTGAGGTTGCGCGCCTCGGCGCTGAGCTGGGTCATCGCTCGTCCTCCTCGATCGTCGATCCGAGGCGATCCGATCCGGATCCCTCCGGCATCCCGATCCGGTCGGCGGATCCGGTCGGTACGGATCTGGCGGATGGCGGCGCGGACGGTGGCCGTCCACGGCTCGCCTCGTGCTCCGCGCCGGCGCTTGCCCAGGTCGTGGCGTGTGAGCAGCTCGTGCACGCGGTACGGCCGCACGGGTCGGATCGGCCTCCGCGAACTGTTCGTCGGCTTCGACCGTCGGGCTGGTGGCTCAGGTGGTGGCCCGGCACGCGGGTCGGGAGCGGCGCGTCGGCAACCGGCTCTTCGCGGAGCCGCTTCGGCTTCCTCGGCAGGGTCGGGTGCCGGCGCCGAATGGGTGCCGAGCGGTGGGATGTCGACGAGCGGGAGCGTGACGGTGTGCGCGTGCCCGAGCTCGGGTTCGGCGAGAGCCCTCGGCGCGCCACTCCTCCACCGGCGGCTCGTCGGCGGGTCGCCACGCGACCCGACGCGCGCCGAGTGGCGTGGGCTCGCCGTCGGGGCCGATGTCGGGAGCGAAGATCGGCTCGGCGGTCGGACGGTGCGGCCTCGTGCTCGAGGATCGTCGACGGCAGGGTCACCAGCGCCACGAGACCGACCGGCGCACCGGGGCGCAGCTCGACGGTGATGTCGTGGCGGGCCGCCAGCGAACCGACCACGTGCAGGCCGAGGGCTCGCGACAGGGCGAGGCCGACCACGGGAGGCTTCGCGAGCAGGTCGTTCGCCTCCGCGATCTTCTCCGCCGGCATCCCGATGCCCTGGTCGGAGATCGCGAGCACGAACCCCGACGCGGTCGTCGCGCCCGAGACGACCACCGCGGCGTCGGGCGGCGAGAACGACGTCGCGTTCTCGAGCAGCTCGGCGACGAGGTGCGCGAGGTCCGCCACCGCGCGGCCCGAGACGGCAAGTTCGTCATCGACACCGACCAGATCCACGCGCGGGAAGTCGGCGATCTCGGCGGAGGCGGACCGCACCACGTCGAGCAGGGCGATGGGCTGCTGCCACTGCCGGGGCTGCTCCGCGCCCGACAGCACGAGGAGGCTCTCCGCGTTCCGGCGCATGCGGGTGGCCATGTGGTCGAGCTTGAAGAGCGCGTCGAGCGCGGCAGGATCGTGCTCGTTGCGCTCGAGCTCGTCGAGCAGCTCCAGCTGGCGCTCGAGCAGGCTCTGGTTCCGGCGCGCGAGGTTCACGAACAGGTCGCCCATGCCCTTGCGGAGCAGGCGCGATTGCTGCTGGGCGACATCGAGGGTCACCGACTCGACGTCGTTGAACGCCTGCGCGAGCTCCCCGATCTCGTCCTCCGACGTGACTTTGATCTGCGTGGGCTCGATGCCGCTGATGTCGCCGCCTTCGCGGAGCAGCTCGACGAGTTGCGGGAGCTGGGTCTGCGACATCTCGCGTGCCGCTTCGGTGAGCCGGCGTACGGGACGCACGACCGCGCGGGCGACGAACCAGATCAGTGCCAGCGTGAGGAGCATCGCGAGGACCGCGCCACCGCCGTAGATCCACACGTCCCGCTGGGCGGAGTTCGCCCGCTCGCTCGATGCCGCCGCGATGACCCCGTCGACCTTGTCGATCGCGCGGTCGAGCGCGCGCGCTTGCTGCTGGTAGTCGTCGACGATCGTCGCAGGTTCGGGAAGCGTCGTCGGGAACGCCGCGGGTAGATCACCAGTCGCGGTGAGATCGTCGAGCTCGATACCCGAGAACGCACGCTGCTCGGCGCTGGTCGCGCCGACGGTGAATCGCTGCCGCTCGCTCGCCTGCGCCGAGATCGCGCTCAGCCACGGCCCGAACTCGTCGCGCGACCCCGTCGTGGCCACGGTGACGAAGATCCCCGCTTCCCGTGCCAGCTCGTGCTGCTCGCGCTGGAGCGAGAACACGCGCGACAGGCTCGCGGAGGCTTCGGGATCTTCGAGGTCGCCGGACACCCGCTCACCGAAGCGAAGCAGGTCGTCGCCGACACCGAGGAAGAACGAGCGCGCGTCGCTCGCGGGAGCATCCAGTGAATCGACGCTGCGCCGTTCGCGAGCCACCTGGTCGAGACCATCGTTCGTGGCGTTCAGTGCCGCGATCGCGGTGCCACTCACGCCGGCCTCGACGAAACGTTGCTCACTGGCGCGGAACACCCGCGCGGCCGCATCGGTTCGGGTGCGCGCGGCTTCGAGCTCCGATTGCGGATCGGCACTCTGTGCGTCATTGGCGCTCGCCACGTACCACGACGTCACGACGCTCTCGTTCTCGAGCGCGCTGGCTGAGATTGTCGAGCGACTGCATCGGGCCCGAGAGCTCGCCGTACTGCTCCTGCGCGCGGCAGCGCCGTGAATCGGTCACGCAGCCCCGCGCCGGCGATCACGACGAGCGCGAGGAACGGCACGAAGAGGACGAGCAGCAGCTTGGCTCGGAAGCTGAGCCTCGTGAGCATGCTCAGATGTCGGCAGGTCCGGGCACCCGCTTGAATCAAAGGGACCCGTCGCGCGGCACCGCTCGGAGGCCGGGACGGGGCCCGGCGCGTGGCGTCAGGCCCCGGTGCCGCCTTGACTCGGGCAACCCGTGCACGGATTGGGCGCGGGCACCTTGCCGGTCGCGTAGGCCTTTGCCGGCGGGAACTGGTAGATCGACGCGGCCTCGTCGAAGAAGCCCGGCTCCGACTTCGGGAACTGCCCGAACGAGAGGCGCTTTCCCCCATTGAGGTACATGAACCGCCCCTTGCCGGGGAAGTTCGCCACCGCGTTGGTGCCGTCGGTCTGGAGGTCCGGGTTCCACCAGATCATCTCGACGTCGGTGCCGAGGCCGAGATACTCGTCGTAGGGCAGACCCACCGTGCGCCCGTAGCCGGACTGGTACGAGACGGTCCCGTTGGACGCTCCGCCCACGGCCGGCACCGAGAAGAGTCCCTTCTGCACGTTCTGTGCGGTGAGCTTCGGTCCCGCGTACTGGATCGCCCCGTAGATGAACGACATCCACCCGATGGTGGTGGCAGCGGTCGTGCCCTGCGTCGTGCCCCAGTACCACTCGAACTGCCCGAGCGGCGGTGGCGTGTTCGGGTCGAGCTCCGCCGCCGGGTTCAACACGCCGACGCCGAACGCGTGCGCGAACTGCTGCTGATCGTAGGTACGCCCGAACCCGTCGAAGTCCTGGAACTGGTAACCGGTGACGATCCATTCGGGATCGAAGCTGTTCGACGTTGCCGCGGTCGTGAACGACTTCGCGGCGGTGTTGCTCGCGAAGAGGACGACACTCGTGACACCCTTCGACTGCAGCTTCGCGACGAGCGTCTTCGCGACTTCGTCGACCTCGGCGGGGGTCGCGTTCGGGTCGTAGGTGACCGCCTCGACCGCCTGGGTTCCCCCGAACTTCTTCATGAGCGAGTTGAAGAGCGGCACGTCGATCCTGCCTTGGGGTGTGACGAGCCCGAAGGCACGCTTCTTCGCTGCGAGCGTGGAGTCGCCGGCCCACTTCGCCTTGCGGCCGGAGAGCGAATTCGAGAGGAAGTTCGCGACGAGATAGATGCCGGCGGTGCTGTCGCTCTGCGTCGCCCACCGGTAGGGAGCCTGCTTCTCGAGCTGCGCGGTGGTGAGCGTGCTCGCCGCGGCGCCGTTCACGATGATCTCGGCGTTCGCCATCTCGGCCTCGAAGACGGGCGCGCCCGAGTTCTGGTTCGACGCGTCGATGACGATGAACGGTTTCATCGCCTTGATCTTCACCGCGTCGGCGCGCTGGGCCGCCTCGTCGGGGCCCGACGCTTCGACGAACTCGTAGGCGGGCTTGCGTCCCCAGGTCTGGTAGGTGCCGAACTTCTCGATCGCGTACTGGAACACCTCGTCGAAGTCCTTGAAGCTGTCGGCCCAGGTACCCGGTTGCCCGTTCACCTGGTTCACCGGGAGACGCCCGCCCGCAGCGCGCTCCGCTGCCGCCATGGCGTCGTTCCCGTAGTAGACGACGACGTTCACGGTGTCCTTGGTGACGCCCGGCGCGGTCGCGCCGCCGTTGCCCTTGCCCACGGGCCACGGATTCACGCAGAGCGCGCCCGTGCCCATCGATGCAAAGTTCGTGCGCTTCGTGGCCGGATCACACGTGTCCTGGGCAAGCGCCGCCTTCGACCCGATCCCGACCCCCGCGACCTGGGGCCCCGGCGTCCCAGTGGCCGCGCCCGCGCTCGTGCTCGTGCTGAGCACCGGTACCGAGAGCGCCGCGATCACCGCGGCCGCCGCCGCGAGCGTTCCTGACCGTCTCCACGCCGTGGCCATCTCGCTCGCCCCCCAGGTTGTCGGAAGACACGGTTTCCTGAACGGCGGGAATGTACCGCCGGCGAGCGCTGACCGCGACGCGGGGACTCCGTGAGCCGTCAGACCCTGTCGCGCAGCTCGTCGAGCTCCTGGACGGTCATGAGCACGGCCCGGGCCTTCGAGCCCTCGGTGGGGCCGACCACCCCGCGGCGCTCCAGCAGGTCCATCAGGCGCCCGGCCCGGGCGAAACCCACCCGCAGCTTGCGCTGGAGCATGCTCGTGGACCCGAAGCCGCTCCGGACCACCAGGTCCATGGCCTCGTCGAGGAGCTCGTCGGTGTCGGGCGAGCCGTCGTCGACCGATCTGCCACCGCCCGGCTCGTCGCCGGCGATGCCGTCCACGTAGGTGGGCGCGGCCATCTGCCGTCGCCAGTGGGCGACGACCTTGCGCACGCACTCCTCGTCGACCCACGCGCCCTGAATGCGTTGCGCGCGACTCGAGCTGGCGCTGAGCAGCAGCATGTCACCTTGGCCGATGAGCTTCTCGGCGCCGGCCTGGTCGAGGATGACGCGGGAGTCGGCGAGGCTGCTCACGGAGAACGCGAGCCGGCTCGGGACGTTGGCCTTGATCACCCCGGTGATCACGTCGACGGACGGGCGCTGCGTGGCGATCACGAGATGGATGCCGACCGCTCGCGCCATCTGCGCGATCCGGCAGATGCTCGCTTCCACATCGCGCGCGGCGACCATCATCAGGTCGTTGAGCTCGTCGACGACGATCACGATGAACGGCAGCCGCTCGTACCCGTGGCCGGTGGCGGGATCGGGGTCGTCCTTCGTCGGCAGCTCACCGCGGTCGAACGCCGCGTTGTAACCGGTGATGTCGCGCACGCCCACTTCTGCGAGCAGCTCGTATCGCACGTCCATCTCGCGGACCGCCCAGTCGAGCGCGTTCGCCGCCTTCTTCGGGTTGGTCACGACCTGCGTGAGCAGATGTGGAAGGTCGTTGTACGCGCCGAGCTCGACGCGCTTCGGGTCGACCAGGATGAGCCGCACCTGGTCCGGCGTGCAGCGCATGAGCAACGACGTGACGAACGAGTTGATGCAGCTCGACTTTCCCGCCCCGGTCGCGCCCGCGATGAGCACGTGCGGGAGCGTCGTGAGGTCGAGCATCACGGACTTCCCGGAGATGTCGCGCCCGAGGCCCGCGGCGAGCGGCGGCGTTGCCCGTTGCGCTTCGGGCGCGGCGAGCACGTCGCCGAGCGTGACGAGCTCCCGCTGGCGGTTCGGCACCTCCACGCCGATCGCGCTGCGGCCCGGGATGGGCGCGAGGATGCGCACGTCGGGTGATGCCATCGCGTACTGGATGTCGTGGCTGAGCCCGGTGACGCGGTTCACCTTCACGCCGGGGCCGAGGTCGAGCGCGTACTGCGTGACCGTGGGACCGATCGTCATGCCGATCAACCGCGCGTCGACGCCGTGCTGCGCGAGCGTGGCCTCGAGCACGCGCCCGCCTTCCTCCGCGATCCGGCGGTCGGCGTGCGCGCCGCTTCCCCGCTTCAGCAGCGTGAGTGGCGGGAGCCTCCAGTCACCGACTCGCGTGCGCGTCGTCGCCGAGCTCGATGACCATCTGACCGTCGGGCTCGGTGGAAGTGGGCAGCGCGATCTCGACGTGTTCATCACGCGCGACGACCCGGACGGGCTCCGGCTCGGGCACCGGTTCATGGATCGGTTCGTGTGCCGACTCCGACTCGTCGTCGGCGAACGGTCCCGAACCGTCGTCGTCGGTATCGGGGCCGGCGATGTCGGCCGCACCGAGCCCGGCGCGCGTGTACCGGATCGCGTGGCGTGCCCCGCTGCCGAGCGCGGCACCAACCGCTCGGATCGACAGACCGAGGGCGAGGAGCACGCCGAGCAACGCAAGGCCTCCGAAGATCACGCTCGCGCCGACGACGCCGGTGGCCGCGGCGAGGGGCGCGGCCACGACGGCGCCGAGCACACCACCGGCGTCGCGCAGCGCGTCGAGCGAACCGTCGAGCGGCGGCCGTCCGTACGCGAGGTGGAGGATGCCGACGTCGGCGACGAGCAGGAGCAGCGCTCCGATCGCGATCCGCAGCGTCGGCGGCTCGCCGGCCTCTTCCGGCTCGCCGAGGTCGTCGAGTCGTCGGTCTCGGCGTCGCGTGGTGCGGCCACATCAACACGACGGCGAACACGAGGCACAGCGACGGGAATCGCGACCCGGGCCCGCCCGAGCAGCGCGCCGGTGCCGTCGGCGAGCGCCTCCCCGACCGGGCCCGCCAGGTCGGTCCACAGGCCGAGGGCGCAGAGCGCGCCGACCACGACGAGACCCACGGCCGCCGCGTCCGACCGGTGGCCGGCGAGTTGCCGAGACGCGGCCGCGTGCCCCTGGCGAGCGCGCCGAGGGCTGCTGCGCGACCGGGCGCGATCGGGATGCGGAGCGGCGGCGCCCGAGCTTCCGGGCAGGCTTGCGGCCTCTGGAGCGCGAGGACCCCTACGCCGCGTCTTCGTGGCAGGCATCCCGCGAAGCTAACACCGTCCACACCAGCCACACCAGCATCTTCGAGTCGATCACCACCCTCGAGCGGGCGGTGCTCGGTGCGGGAGGGCGTCGGCGTGACGAACGAGAAGCGGCGTACTCGAAGACTTCGTTCTGCCCGGAACTGGCCGGTCGGCTCGTCGAGCGGCTCTGACAGCCGGCCCGACGCCCTTCTCAGACCTCGATCACCACCGGGATGATGGCCGGGCGACGGCGGGTGCGCTCGTTGATGAACTTGCCGAGCGACCGGCGCGCGTGGCGCCGGATGGTCTCGAAGTCGGTCGCGCCCTCGTCGGCGGCCTCCGCGAGCGACGCCCGCACCGCGGCCTTCGCCTCCTCGAGCAGCTCCTCGGCCTCCGGCGCGTAGACCCAGCCGCGGGTGACGATCTCGGGGCCGGTGACGAGCTCGCCGGTCGCCGCGTCGACGGTGACGATCACGACGACGAGTCCCTCCTCGGCGAGGTTGCGCCGGTCGCGCAGCACGCCGAGACCGACGTCGCCGACGATGCCGTCGACGTACTGGTAGCCCGCGGGCACGGCGCGGCGCTCCACGTCGACGTCGCCAGTGCCGTCGTTGCCCTGCCGTCGTCGCGGGCGTAGATCGTGAGCACGTCGCCGTCCTCGCACACGAGCACGTGGTCGGCTGCGACGCCGACTTCCCGAGCGAGCCGCGCGTGGTGGACGAGGTGGCGGTACTCGCCGTGCACGGGCACGAACCAGTCGGGCTGCACGATGTCGAGCAGGAACTTCAGCTCTTCCTGCGATGCATGGCCCGAGACGTGGACGCCCGCGTTCCCGCCGTGGATCACTTCGGCGCCCGCGCGGTACAGCGAGTCGATCACGCGCGAGACGTTCGACTCGTTCCCCGGGATCGTGTGCGCGGAGATCACGACGACGTCGTCCTCGCTCACCTTGATGTACTTGTGCTCGTGCGCGGCCATGAGCGACGAGCGCGCTCAACGGCTCGCCCTGCGATCCGGTGCACACCACGCACACCTCGCCCGGCGCGTAGCGGGGCACCTCTTCGATGTCGATGACGCGCTCGGTCGGGACATCGAGCAGGCCCATCTCCCGTGCGAGCGCGACGTTCTGCGTCATCGACCGGCCGAGGAACGCGACCCGACGATCGGCGTTGACGGCCGCTTCGCACACCTGCTGGACGCGGTGGAGGTGCGAGGCGAACGACGCGACGATGAAGCGCCGATCGGGATAGTCGCGGAACATCGCGCGCATGGTGGTGCCGACGGTGGTTTCCGACGGCGTGAACCCGGGCCGCTCGGCGTTCGTGGAGTCGGAGAGCAGCAGCTTGACGCCGCCGGTCCGCTTCGCGATCTCACCGATGAGCGCGAGGTCGGTCTTGCGGCCGTCGACCGGCGTGAGGTCGAGCTTGAAGTCGCCGCTGTGGAGGATCGTGCCGGCCGGCGTGTGGTACGCGGTCGCGAAGGCGTGCGGCACCGAGTGCGTCACCGGGATGAACTCGCAGTCGAACGGGCCGATCCAGCGGCGCTCGCCGTCGTGCACCGGGATCAGCTCGGTGCGCTCGAGCATGCCCGCCTCCTCGATGCGGTTGCGGGCGAGACCGAGCGACAGCGGTGATCCGTAGATCGGCACGGCGACATCGCGCAGCAGGAACGCGAGGCCGCCGGCGTGGTCCTCGTGGGCGTGCGTGAGGAACACGCCCTCCACCCGATCGGCGTTCTCGCGGAGGTAGGTGAAGTCGGGCAGGACGAGGTCGACGCCCGGCATGTCGACGTCGGGGAACATGATCCCGCAGTCGACGACGAGGATGCGGCCGTCGACCTCGAGACAGAAGCAGTTGCGCCCGATCTCGCCGAGCCCGCCGAGGAAGACGATCGTGACCGGCGGGCGGCTCATCAGCGCCCGAGGGTACTGCCCCCGCCCCCTACCTCGCGCGCACCGTGGTCGAGCGCGTCGGGCAGAGGTTGCCGCCTTGGGCTCGTTGATCGTCGCGCTCGCTGCGAGCCGGGATACCGGGCTCGAAGACGCTCGCTGCTCCTCGGATTGCTCAGCAACACCCGCCTCACGCGGACGCCGCGGCGCGATCCTTGGCCACCTCGTCGAGCAGGGCGTACTCCTCGCCGGTGTCGACCCAGTCCTCGAACTGGATCACGCCGAGCTCGGTGAAGCGCTCGCGCAGCCAGCCGTCGCCGGCGTCGAGCAGACCGAGCTTCTTGCAGTTCGGCACGATCTTCGAGAACAGCATCGACTGGAAGATCGGGCGGTCGGGCGCGCGCATCATCACCTTGACCGCTTCCTTCACGTCGACGCCGAGGCGCTCCCACGTCTCCTGCTGGAGGAAGCGGTCACGCATGCGGACGGCGGCCTCGAACGCGAACTCCTGGCGCTCGCGGATCTCGGCGTTCGAGAGCTCCTGGTAGTACTCCTTGAGCGACAGCACACCGAACGCGACGTGGCGGGCTTCGTCGCTCATCACGTAGCGGAGCAGCTTCTTCAGCAGCGGCTCGGTGGTCATCTGGTGGAGGAACCCGAACGCGGCGAGCGCGAGACCCTCGACCATGATCTGCATGCCGAGGTAGGTCATGTCCCACCGGGAGTCGGCGATGATGTCGTCGAGCAGCATCTCGAGGTGGGCGTTGATCGGGTAGTGGCCCGAGAGCTTCGTGTCGAGGTAGCGGGCGAAGACCTCCACGTGGCGGGCCTCGTCCATCACCTGCGTCGCGGCGTAGTACTTGGCGTCGACCCACGGCACGGTCTCGACGATCTGCGCGGTGCAGATCAGCGCGCCCTGCTCGCCGTGCATGAACTGCGACAGCGTCCAGTTCTGCGACTCGACGCCGAAACGGATCCACTCCTTGTCGCCCCACTTCTCGAACGGGCGTGTCGGTGAAGTCTGCCTTCGCGGTTGAAGCCGTTCTGGTTCTGGTTCTCGGCGGCGACCTTCTCCTGGTCGACCTCGATGTCCCACGGCAGGTCGTTGGCGTTCCACTGCGACGTCTTGGCCTTCTCGTAGAGCTTGGCGAGCGCGGGGCGGCTGCGCTCGTAGTCCCACGTGAAGATGGCGTCGGCATCGGCGCGCACCGCGTGCGCGATCTCGTCGACGTCGGTGTTGGTGATCGCGAGGATCGCCTCGAGGTCGTTCATGTCGGCGCGGCCGATGATGCTCCGAGTGGTCTGCCATCGTGGGCTCCTTACGTTCGATTCGAGGCCGGGGATCACGAGCTCCAGGAGGAAGCCGCGGGCCGCGACGGGGTCGGTGAGATCGATCGACGGTTTCGGGCATGAGCACGTAGGAACGGAGGATGCGTGCGAGCCAGTCGCCGGCGCGCAGCGCGTCGTCGGCCGACAGCCACCGCGCGAACGCCGGCGCGAACGCGTCGCCGACGCGGACGAGGACGCGGTCGCCGGGACCGAACGCGAGCTGGCCGAGGATCTGACTCCGGCTCGTGCGCGAGGAGGAACTGCAGCGCGCGGTGGTCGACGAGACTCGCGCGCGGCGGTGGTGACGAGCGCGACGACCGCGTCGGCGAACGTCGACTCGCTCGTCGCCGCCGCGACCGCCGGCGCGGTGAGGCGCTCGAGCTCGACGTCGACGGTGCGCCGCACGAGCGCGCCCTTGCCGTCGAAGTAGCGGTAGAGCGTGGCCCGCGAGCATCCCGCTTCGCGGGCGACGTCGTCGAGGGTGGTCTTCGACAGGCCGAAGCGGGCGATGCAGACGAGGAGCGCCGTCGGTCGCGCGCTGCTCGACACCGGATTTCTCGACGGATGTCGAGGCCTCGACGACGGTCATCGCGCTGAGACAATACACCAGATCCTGTCTCATTGTTGAGCGGATGCGTCCACCTACGGCCCGGCCAGGACGCCTCCGAGGAGCTCCCCGCGGACGAGGCGGCTGCACCTCGTCGGGGTCCTCGAGGTCGTGGCGGCCGGGCGAGGCGATGAGCGACAGCGCCATCCGGGCGACGTACTCCGCGCAGCGTCGGCAGGTCGACGCCGTCCACGAACGAGGCCTGCGTCCCGGTCACGCTCGAGCGAGCGGCAGGAAGTACGCCGCGATGTAGGAGATCACGTGGTGCTGCTCGACGGTGATGAGCGGCATGAGCCGGTCGGGCTCGGTCTCGAGCACCTTCTGGAGCACCGCGTGTCGCGAGGACCTGCTCGCGCGCGAGCGGCAGCGCGTGCTCGAGGAAGGTCTCGAAGTCGGGCATCGGGCCGAGCTCGGTCCCGAGGTGGGCGAAGAACCGCGCCATCTCCCACGCGACCGTGTCGCGGAGGAGCTCGTCGCGCCCGCCCGGGAACAGCCGATAGACGGTTGCACGCGAGACGCCCGACGCGCGCGCGGCGTCCTCCACCGTGGTCTTGCCGATCCCCACGCGTGCGATGCACTCGAACGTGCCCGCGAGCACCCGCTCGCGGGCCTCGACGGTCGCCGAGCCTTCGGTCACCTCAGATGCCGAGGAGCGCGTCGAGCCCGAAGGTGAGGCCGGGCTTCGTGGCGATCGCTCTTGATCGCGAGCAGCACGCCCGGCATGTACGAAGTGCGGTCGTAGGAGTCCTGGCGGATGGTCAGCGACTGGCCGGTGGTGCCGAGCAGCACTTCCTGGTGGGCCACCAGCCCGCGCAGCCGCACCGAGTGGATCGGGATGCCGCCGGCGCCCACGCCGCCACGCGCGCCCTCGAGCACGATCTTCGTCGTGGGATCGGGCGCCCACTCGCTCGACGCCGCCGCCATGCGCTCCGCGGTGGCGATCGCGGTGCCCGACGGCGCGTCGATCTTCTCGTCGTGGTGCAGCTCGATGATCTCGGCGGTGTCGAAGTAGGGCGCGGCGAGCTCGGCGAAGCGCATCATGAGCACCGCGCTGATCGCGAAGTTCGGCACGATGACCGCGTTCGCCGTCGGACGTCTCGAAGCGCTGCGCGGAGCTGCTCGACCTCGGCCGCCTCGAATCCGCTCGTGCCGACGACCGCGTGCACGCCGTTGTCGGCGCACCAGGCGAGGTTCTCGCGCGCTCCGTCGATCACGGTGAAGTCGACCGCGACCTCGGCGCCCGCGTGCGAGCGAACGCGTCGGCCGTTCGGCGCGACGTTGAGCCCGGCACCGTGCACACCGAGCTGGCGGAGGTCGATGCCGGCGTGGTACGGGTCGACCGCGGCCACGAGCTCGAGCTCGGGGTCGTCGACGACCGCGCTGGCAGACCGTCGACCCCATGCGCCCGCCGGCGCCGAACACGCCGACCTTGATCATGCTTTCCGCTCGCGGCGCCAGCTTCATGGCTCGCTGCGTTCGCGTCATCGGCTCACGCTAGATGACCGGTCGACTCCGCTCCGCTGGGCCACCTACCGGGGCGCGAGATCCTCGGTCACGGGCCGACCACGGCGAGCGTTCGCCTCCCGGACGCGAGCACGCGGTCGATCACCCGCGCGATGTCGTCGTCGTTGATCGCCTCGACCCGCGCGACCACCTCGTCGATCGTCGGGAACCTCACCGAGCGTGAGCTCGGCGCGGCCGATGCGGTGCATCCGGCTCGACGAGCTCTCGAGCGACAGCGCGAGCGACCCGGTCAGGTGGCCCTTCGCACGCTCGAGCTCGCCGCTCGCGTGACCCACCGTCGGCGACCAGCCGGTCGAGCTCGCCGTTGACGACGTCGAGCACCTCGTCGACCCGCTCGGGCGACGGTGCCGCAGTACACCGCGAGCGAGCCGGTCTCTTCGAACGCGCTGCGGTACGAGAACACCGAGTACGCCAGGCCGCGCTGCTCGCGGACCTCCTGGAAGAGGCGCGAGCTCATGCCGCCGCCGAGCACCTGGTCGACGACCGCGAGCGCGTAACGGTCGGGGTCGTCGCGTGCGAAGCGCGCGCATGCCGAGCACGAGGTGCGCCTGCTCGAGCGGGCGCTCGAGCACGCGCGACCGGCTCGGCGACTCGCCGGCGTCGGCCGCGTCGACGCGCGGCGCGCGGAAGTGACGCCGTCGGCTGCCGGGAGTGCGGCCTCGACCAGCTTCACGACGTCGTCGTGCTCGAGGTTCCCCGCGACCGCGACCACCACGTTCGTCGGGGTGGTAGTGCACGCGGTGGTACTCGGCGATCGCGTCGCGCGGGCATCGCGCGGATCGTCTCCTGCGTGCCCGCGATCTCGCGCCCGAGCGGGTGGCTCGGGAACAGCGCGTCGGCGAACAGATCGTGGACGAGATCGTCGGGCGTGTCGTCGCGCATCCGGATCTCTTCGAGGATCACCTGACGTTCCGACTCGACCTCGTCGGCGCGCAAGCGCCGGCGACCACACGATGTCGGACAGGATCTCGAGCGCGAGCGGCAAGTGACGATCGGGCACGCGCACGTAGAACTGCGTGAGCTCCTGGCCGGTGGCCGCGTTCATGTCACCGCCGACCGATTCGACCGCCTCGGCGATCTCGACGCGCGTCGGCGCGTGTCGGTGCCCTTGAACAACAGGTGCTCGAGGAAGTGGCTCGCCCCGGCCAGTTCGTCGGGTCTCGTCGCGCGAGCCCGTGCCGACCCAGAAACCGACCGCGACCGAGCGCGAGGCCGGCAGTCGCTCGGTGACGACCCGCAGTCCGGACTCGAGGCGCGTGCGGCGGATGCCGGATGCGTCGTCGACCATTGCGCCGGTCATCGACGCCGGAGCCTTCGCAGTTGAGCGAGCGAGGTTCAGCACTCCGCGGCGAGCGCGGCGCATGATCAGGACCGGCGCCGGCGGCGTTGGCCGCCGCGGTCGCCGCCGGGCCGCCGCGCCACCGGGGCGAGCGCCGCTCGGACGGCTGACCTCGGCCGGGCCGAGGTCGCCGAACTCGTCCTTGGCCTGCGAGTCCCAGAACTCGTCGAACGAGGCGACGTCGGCGTCGGCCGCTGCCCGCGTGACGCTCGCCGTTCGGACGGTCGCCCCGCTCGCCGTCACCGCCGCGATCGCCGCGCTCGCGCGCGACTCCCGCGGCTCGCGCGACTCGCCGCGGCGTCGCCGCCGTCACCGCCGCTCGTCACGGCGCTCGTGTCGTCGGCGAACGACAGCGAGAGCTTGCCCTGGTTGTCGATGTCGTCGACGCGCACCGTGACCTCGTCGCCGAGGTTGAGCACGTCCTCGACGCGCTCGACGCGCTTGCCGCGGCCGAGCTTCGAGATGTGGAGCAGACCGTCGCGGCCGGGGAGGATGTTGACGAACGCACCGAACTTGGTGACGTTCACGACCCGGCCGGTGTACTCGGCGCCGAGCTCGGCGGTGGGCGGGTCGAGGATCAGCTCGATCCGGCGCCGCGCCTCCTCGACGTGCTCGCCGTTCGTGGACCCGATGGTGACGAGCCCGACCACGCCGTCGTCGGACACCGACACGTCGGCGCCGGTCTCCTGGGTGATCGTGTTGATGACCTTGCCCTTGGGCCCGATCACCTCGCCGATCTTGTCCATCGGGATCTCGAAGCTCACGATCTTCGGTGCGGTCTCGCGCAGCTCCGACCGCGGCTCGGCGATCGCGTCGGCCATCACGTCGAGGATCTTCATCCTCGCGTCGCGGGCCTGGCGTGAGCGCCTGCGCGAGCACGTCGGCGGGCAGACCGTCGATCTTCGTGTCGAGCTGGAGCGCGGTGACGAAGTCGCGCGTGCCGGCGACCTTGAAGTCCATGTCGCCGAACGCGTCCTCGGTACCGAGGATGTCGGTGAGCGTCGTGTACTTGCCCTCGGCGTACACGAGGCCCATCGCGATGCCGGCCACCGGTGCCTTGATCGGCACGCCGGCGTCCATCAGCGAGAGCGTGGACCCGCACACCGACGCCATCGAGGTGGAGCCGTTCGAGCTGAGCACCTCCGACACGACGCGCAGCGTGTAGGGCCACTCCTCCTTCGACGGAACCACGGGGAGCAGCGCCCGCTCGGCGAGCGCGCCGTGGCCGATCTCGCGGCGGCGGGGCGCACCCACGCGGCCGGTCTCACCCGTGGAGAACGGCGGGAAGTTGTAGTGGTGGATGTAGCGCTTGGTCGTGCCGCGGAACTCGTCGAGGCCGATCGACTGCTCCATGCGGGGCATGCCGAGCGTGAGGACGCTGAGCACCTGGGTCTCGCCCCGCTGGAACAGGCCCGAGCCGTGCGAGGTGGGGATGAGCCCGACGTCGGCCGAAAGCGGCCGGAGGTCGGTGGTGCCGCGGCCGTCGATGCGCAGGCCCTCGTTGACGATGCGGCTGCGCACGACCTTCTTCTGCAGCGCACGGAACGCGCGCTTGCACCTGGCCCCGCTCGTGGAGGAACGGGCCGGGCAGCTCCTGGCGTGCCGCACAGCGCGAGCAGCAGCCCTTCCTCGATCTGGTCGAGGCGGTTCGTTGCGCTCGGTCTTGTCGGCGATCGCCATCGCCTCGGCGGTGTTCGGCGGTGGCCTCGCCGGCGACCGCTTCGAAGACGTCGTCGTCGTAGTCGGTGTGGACCTCGTAGGGGATCGGCTCGATCGGACCGTGCTCGCGCACGACCGCCGCCACGAGCTCCTTCTGGAGGTCGATGGCGAGGCCGATCCCGACTTTCGCCTCTTCGATCCCCTCGGCGATCACCTCTTCGGTGACCTTCGGCGCGCCCTCTTCGTAGAGGCGCCAGGTGGCCTCGGTGCCACCGGCCTCGACCATCATGATCGCGATGTCGCCCGACTCGACGCGCCGGCCGGCGACGACGAGCTCGAACGTCGACTCCGTGCTCTCCTCGAACGTGGGGTGCGTGATCCACTCCGAGCCGTGGCGCGACAGGCGCACCGCGCCGATCGGGCCGTCGAAGGGGATGCCCGACACCATCAGCGCGGCCGACGCGCCGTTGATCGACGCGATGTCGTGCGGGTTCTCGAGGTCGGCGCCGATGATCGTGGCGATGACCTGGACCTCGTTGCGGAAGCCTTCGGGGAACGACGGCCGCAGCGGTCGGTCGGTGAGCCGGCAGGTGAGGACCGCGGGCTCGCTCGGGCGACCTTCACGGCGGAACACCGCGCCGGGGATCTTGCCGGCGGCGTACATCCGCTCCTCGACGTCGACGGTGAGCGGGAAGAAGTCGATGCCCTCACGGGGCTTGGTGGTGACGACGGTGGAGAGCAACGTGGTGTTGCCCACCTGGACGAGCACCGCGCCGTTCGGCCTGCGGGGCGAGCCGACCGGTCTCGAGGGTCATGGTCTTGCCGGCCGCGTTGATCGGGCCGGTGACACGGATGGGGGCGCCGATTCCTGGAACTGCCATGGAACGCACTCCTTTCCTCTGGAGCGAGCGGCGGCGGTTCCCAGTTGTCGCCGTCCGGAGTGGCCACATTCGGCGATGGGACCCCGGGCGGTGGCGACTGACAACCGACGTCGCGCTCGCGGGTTCGAGTTGTGAGCGCGGAACGGAGCGGCATCGAGCCGCACCGCGTCCGGTCCGTTATCGCCGAAGTCCGAGCTTGGCGATCAGCGCCCGGTATCGCTCGACGTCGTTGCGTCGGAGATAGTCGAGCAGCCGGCGCCGTCTGCCGACGAGCATGAGCAGACCGCGGCGCGAGTGATGGTCCTTGTCGTGGACCCTCAAGTGCTCCGTGAGATGGTTGATCCGCCCGGTGAGCAGGGCAACCTGCACCTCCGTGGAACCCGTGTCGGACTCGTGGAGACGGTGCTCGGTGATCGTGGTGGCAGTGTCGGGCATGAGCCGGCAGAACCCTGATTTTCTCGGAACGTGCTTCGGAAGTAACGGACGTGCGCCGGCCGCGTGCCGGAACATCAAGCGTCGGATGGTACCACCCGAGACGGCCTCACGGTCGCTGGGACAGCCACGAGTGCCGTCACGCCAGGAGCCGGCGGGTCTCCTCCACGTCGCGCGCGCATCTGCTCCACGAGGGCTTCGACGGTGTCGAAGCGCTCCTCGCCCCGCAGGCGCTCGACGAAGCGGACCTTCACCTCGTCGCCGTAGAGGTCGCCGTCGAAGTCGAGCACGTACGCCTCGAGCAGCGACATCTCCGCGTGCTCGTAGAACGTCGGGCGCCGCCCGAGCGAGATCGCGGCGGCCCGTTCGACGCCGTCGCGACCGACGAACGTGCCCGCGTAGATGCCGTCGGCCGGAAGACAGATCCGGGCCGGGACCATGAGGTTGGCGGTCGGGAAACCCGAGCTCGCGGCCCCGGCGGTCCCCCAGCTCGACCTGTCCGCGCACCTCGTGCGGGCGACCGAGCAGCTCGGCGGCGCCGGTGACGTCGCCCTCGTGCAGCAGCTCGCGGATCCTCGTCGAGGAGTAGATCGAGCCGCCGGGCGCGGCCTCGAGCCCGAGGCCCACCACCTCGAAGCCGAGCTCGGCGCCCATCTGCTCGAGCAACGCGACGTTGCCGCCGCGTCCGCGCCCGAAGTGGAAGTCGGCGCCGACGACGACGATCCGCGCGCGCGGCGCCGTCGACGAGCACCTCCCGCACGAAGTCCTCGGCCGGCTCGCGGCTGCGCGCCTCGTCGAAGTGCAGGACGAAGCAGCGGTCGAGGTAGCCGGTCTGCGTCGAGCAGCTCGAGCTTCTGCTCGGTGGTGGTGAGCAGCTTCGGGGCCGACTCCGGCCGCACCACCTCGGCCGGGTGGCGGTCGAACGTGACGCACACCGCGTCGAGGTCACGCGCGTCGGCCAGCTCGCGGACGAGCCGGAGCACCGCGTGATGGCCGAGGTGGACACCGTCGTACACGCCGATCGTCACCACCGCGCCCCGATCGGAGCGCAGGTCGGCGAGGCGCTCGACGATCTGCATCAGCTGTCTCATCAGCGGTCGCCGATCGCGATCACGACGCAGGTTTGCACGCGGCGCCCCGCCGTTCGTAAACCGCGACCAGCTCGTCTCCGGTGCGCCACCAGCGCGAACGGCCCCGGCCGCCGTGCTCGCCGAGCGCACCGCTCGGGAACGCGATGCCGTGGCGCACGCGCGCGTACCTGTTCGTCGTCGACGTCGATCCGTTCGAGATCGCGCATCGCAGTCGCGAGCGAGAGCACCGCGGTGTCGGGGTGCGCGACGACGTCGTCGAGCGGGTGCGCCTCGTCGAGGGTGAACGAACCGATCGACAGCCGACGCAGAGCGGCGCGAGATGCGCGCAGCCGCCGAGCGCGACGCCGAGATCGGCGGCGAGCGAGCGCACGTACGTGCCGCTCCCGCACTCGACCAGCACGGTCGCCTCCGGGTACGGCCCCGGCTCGAAGTCCTCGACTTCGAAGCGATCGACGCGCACCCGGCGCGGCGCGCGCTCGACGTCGACGCCCGGCACGCGCGAGTTGGTGGAGCCGGCGTCCGCCGACCTTCACCGCCGACACCATCGGCGGGAGCTGCTCGAGCTCGCCGACGAAGCGCGTGATCGCGGCTTCGACGTCGTCGCGGGCGAACGGCATCGGCTGCTGCTCGACGATCTCGCCCGACGCGTCGAGGGTGCTGGTCGCGATCCCGAACACGATGCGCCCGCGGTAGGACTTCCCGGCCTCCTGGAGGAACCGCAGCAGGCGCGTGGCGCGCCCGAGACCGACGAGCAGCACGCCGGTGGCGTCGGGATCGAGCGTGCCCGCGTGCCCGACGCGGCGCTGCCCGTACACCTTGCGGAGCTTGGCGACGACGTCGTGGGACGTGCAGCCGGCCGGCTTGTCGACGACGACGAGTCCGTCTCTCATCGACTGGCTCGCAACCGCGCCGGTCAGAGCGCGTCGCGAGATCGGGCGATGAGCTCGTCGATATCGAGCGTCGACTCGAAACCCGCTGCGAACCGATGGCCGCCGCCGCCGTGGTTGGCCGCGATCGCACGCACGTCGACCGCACCGAGCGAGCGCAGGCTCACCCGGACGTGCCGTTCGGCTCTTCCTTGACCACGCACGTGACCTCGGCCTCGGTGGTGCGGCGGAGGATGTCGATGAGCCCTTCGACCTCCTCGAGGGTGACGTCGTGACGCTCGAGCATGTCCTGGGTGACGATCGGTCCAGACGAAGTGTCGCTCGACGTCGAGCACGGCGGTCGTCGAGCGCCTCGGCGAGCAGCTTGAGATACGCGAATCGGTGCTCCTCGAAGAGCTGGCGCGACAGGCGCGAGACGGGCACGTCGAACTCGACGAGCTCGCGAGCGAGGTCGAACACACGCCGGCGTGGTGGTGTCGTACTGGAAGCGCCCGGTGTCGCACACGAGCGCGGCGTAGAGCGACACCGCGGCCGGGATCGTCGAGCGCGAGCCCGAGCTCGTGGACGAGCCGCCGGACGAGCACCCCGCTCGCCGCCGCATCGGGGTCGATGACGTTGATGGTGCCGTAGCGGGTGTTCGACACGTGGTGGTCGAGGACGATGAGCTCGTGCGCGGCCTCCGCGGAGGCTTGGAGGTCACCGAGACGACCGAGCGAGCCGCAGTCGAAGGTGACCATCACGTCGGGCTCGGCCGGGAAGTCCTCGGGCTTGGTGAGCAGGTCGAGCCCGGGGAGCTCGCGGTAGTGCGGTGCGACGACGAACGGAGGCGGGAACGACGCGACGACGTCGCGGCCGGCCGCGCGCAGCACGTGGAACAGCCCGAGCATCGAGCCGAGCGCGTCACCGTCGGGGTTGACGTGGCACGCGAGCGCGACCACGCCCGCTCCGTCGATCGCCTTCGCCGCGCGTGCGAGAGACGGGTCGACTTCGGTCATTCGCTCGCCCGACTCTGGTTCCTGCCTCTGGTCTTCGTGCGCGTGCAGCTCGCGAATGATCGCCTCGACGCGTTGTCCCTGCTCGATCGCCGGGTCTTCGAGGAAGTGAGCTCCGGGACGTACTTCATCCGGACCTGGCGACCGAGCGCGGTGCGAAGGTGGGGGGCCGCCGAACGCAGGGCCGCGTCGGCTCTGCTCCCTGAAGTCGAGCCTGCTCCTCGGCTGTCGGCGTCACGTCCACCTCTCCGACGACCTCTCTGGCGCGTGGCGCGCTCGCGACGCCGGCGCTTCGGCTGTTCGCGGCCGCGAATCGAGCGCGGAATAGTAGACGGTGGCGTGCCGGAGGTCGGCGCTGACCTCGACGCCGGTCACGGTCACGAGACCGAGGCGCGGATCCGACAGCCGCTCGAGCTCGTCGGCGATGATCTCGCGCACGACCTCGTTGACGCGGGCCATGCGCGGGTACCGGCGAACGGAACCTCGATGCGCCACTACGCGTCCTCCAGCTCGATGACGGACGTTTTCGAATGTGAATGTATCTGCGATGATGGCGCGCCAGCCGTCGGTTCCAAACTTGATTGGACTCTTCATAATGTCGAGAAGTCCGTGACCACGGTTTTATCACCGAGCACCACTCCCGGGCGAAGTTTTGCGGAACGGCCAATGTAACAGCCCTTGCCGATAAGGCTGCCGTCGATTCGCGCATCCGCATCAACGGTGTTGCCGGCCCAAAGAACGGAATCCACAATGTGAGCCCCGGAATCGATTTTGCAATTCTTGCCGATAACAGAATTCTCGATCCGCACACCTTCACGAATCGTCACGTTCTCGTCGATGATCGACTTCTCATCGACTACAGCGCCCGGCGGCAATGCCGCACGGTCCAATGGCGCTCTTTCCGACTCGAGGTGAAACGAATTTGTGCGAGAGGATGTCGTGGTGCACTTCCAGATATTTCTGCGGCGTGCCGATATCGATCCAGTACTTGTCGAACACGAAACGACATGACTGGTTCTTTATGTTCGAGCAGCGTCGGGAACAAACCGCGTTCGAACGAATACGGTTCGCCCTTCGGCATGTATTTCAATACGCTTCGGCTCGAGAACGTAGATGCCGGCATTGATCGTATTGCAGGTAATCTCGTCCGGGCCGGGCTTTTCGATGAACCGCTGAATCCAGCCATCGGGGCTGGTCTCAACGAGTCCGTAAGCCGAAGGATTCTCAACCGGCGTCAAGACAATCGTGGCAACGGCGCGTTTTCGCTGATGGTGCGCGACAACGGCGGCCAAGATCGATATCGGTCAGCACGTCGCCATTGAACACAACCGTGCTGGAATCGATGTGTTCCTCGGCGTTCTTGAATGCGCCACCGGTGCCAAGCGGTGTGCCTTCGACGGCGTACCGAATCCAGACGCCATAATCGGAGCCATCCTTCAGGAGGTCTTCGATCTTCCTCGGCTGGTAGGACAAGCTGAGAATGATCTCGGTGATCCCCGCACTTCGCATCAGATCGATCTGATACAGCAAGAAAGGGGAGTTAGCCACGGGTACGATTGGCTTTGGCGTGTTGATTGTGAGCGGCCGAAGGCGTGTGCCCTTTCCTCCGGCTAGAATGAGTCCCTTCATATGTCGTTTCTATACTAGAATAAGGCGCATGAATCTGCCCAACGGTCTGACTTTGAGCCGGATTTTTCTGGTTCCGCTCCTGGTCACCGTTCTGCTGACGAAGTATGACGTCCGGATCGCCGCCGCCATCTTTCTAGCCGCGTCGATGACCGATCTCTTGGACGGCTACCTCGCGCGAAAGCGCGGGCAGGTCACAACACTCGGTACATTGCTGGATCCCGTCGCCGACAAGCTTCTCATATCATCGGCGTTCATCTCTCTGGTTCAATTGCAGGTCGTTGCGGCTTGGATTGTCGTGATTATTGTGGGCCGCGAATTTGCGGTCACCGGCCTGCGCAGCATCGCGTCGGCGCAAGGCTTCACAATCGACGCTTCCGACCTGGGCAAGCTGAAAATGGCGACACAAGTAGCCACGATTACCTTGCTCATTCTGGGAATGCCGATGCCTGGCGGTATTCCGCATCCGATCATTCATTTTCTTGGCCGTATCTCGCTGGGCCTGGTGGTTCTCTTTGCGTTGCTTTCGGCAGCGGATTACTTCCGCAAATTCTGGACGAAGATCGACGACCGATTCAAAGCACGCGAGCGCCGGCGCATGATTTTGTTGGAAAAGAGGCAGCGTCGTCATGTCGCAACCAGTGACATTGCAACTCACTGAAACCGATCAACAACTTCTTCTTCAAATCGCACGCAACGCCGTCCGTTCGTATCTCGCCGGCACACACTCCCCGTTTCACCGATGTGTCCTCAGGTCCGCTGACGGAAGTCGCACGGAATTTTCGTTTCGCTTCATCACAGGAATCGATCTTCGCGGCTGCATTGGAAATGTTCATGCCGTCAGTCCGCTGTATCGCAGCGTTGCCGAATGCGCCATTGCTGCGGCAGTGGGCGATCCACGTTTCATGCCGCTTGCAGCCGCAGAACTTGCTGCAGTCGAATTCGAGATTTCCGTGCTTTCGCCGCTTGAACGTGTACATCGACATTCACGAACATCGAAATCGGCAAACACGGCTTGTTGATCAGCAAGAAAAACACGCGTGGACTGCTTTTGCCTCAGGTGGCCTCCGCATACGGTTGGAGATCGAGAGCGATTCCTCAGGAAACTTGCAGAAAGGCCGGTCTCAAGCCGGACGACTGGAAGCAGGACGCGCACGATTCAATCTTTCAGTGCTGTCGTCTTCAGCGAAAAGCAACTCCATCTCACATCTTTACAGATCGCTAAATGCTTCTGACCATTCCTTATCCCAACATCGATCCCGTGTTCCTGCGGATTGGTCCGGTCCAATTGCGATGGTACGGACTGATGTACATGCTGTCGTTCATCATCGGTTTCTTCGTCCTGCGCCGCATGGCGAAATACTCGCAAGCTCAATCTATCCACCGACGACCTCTACGATCTGCTCTTCTACTTGATTCTCGGAGTCATGGTAGGCGGTCGCCTCGGCTACGTCTTGTTCTATGACCTTGCCAGCTATTTGCGCGACACCGTTGTCCATCTTCGCGATTTGGCAAGGCGGCATGTCGTTCCATGGCGGCTTCGTCGGAATGATCCTCGCTGCCTGGTACATCAGTCGCAGGAAGGGGTTGGAAGTTTTTGGAAGATTGCCGATCTCGTCGCCGTCGCTGCTCCCATCGGTCTCGGTCTCGGCCGGATTGGTAATTTCATCAACGGTGAATTGTACGGCCGGCCGACAAACGTCGCGTGGGCGATGGTATTTCCAGAAGGCGGAACCGATGCCGCGACATCCATCGCAGCTTTACGAAGCGTTCCTAGAAGGGTTGGTGCTCTTCGTCGTTCTTGTGGCTCTACAAGAAGAATTTCTATCGCGGCACCGTATTTTGGGCGTTCCTGGCGTTTTACGGACTGTTTCGGTTTCTGTGGAATTCGTCCGCGAACCCGATGCGCAGATCGGTCTTGCGCTCTGGACCATTCACGAGGGACAGGAACTAACGGTTCCCGATGCTCATTCTCGGAACCGTGATGATGATTATCTACGCTCGACGACGTCCCCCTGAGTCAGCTCCATCCGAAGCGTAAGTCACGAGCGCACTAGACCGCCGACACCATTGAAAGGCCTCGCTCTACAGAGAACTGCAGTCAGCGTTTCTGTGGATTGATCACCATCAAGTGATACCGCTTGTCTTCGCGCAGCGATAGCAGTTCAGGCTCATTCTTGATCTCTTGTTCGGAATAGCCGGCACGGATGGCGGCTTCCAGCGCGCTAAGAGCATTGTCCCGCATCCCGCAGATCTCGTATCCCACGGCCACCTTATAGAGCACGCCGCCGCTGGTGATGCTTTTGAGATTCAGTTTCGCAAGTTCGGCGATGGCTGAAGACTTGTCGCCGGACTTTACCAGGTACAGCGCCAGGGTTGAGCGAAGGTCCACGTCCTCGGGCTTGGTTTTGAGCTGCTCATTGATCAACTGCACGCCGCGGACGTAGGCATCTTTCGCCTTACCTTTATTGCCGGAGACCAGCGATAAGCGTCGCCGAGGTTGCCCCAGTATTGATAGCGATTAGGGATGAGATCGACGGCTTTCTCAAACGGGGAGACCGCGTCCGCGTATCGTCCTTGAAAGAAACGTATGGTGCCGAGGTTCGCGTAATGTTGACCGTCCGGATGGATCTCGATCGCGCGTTGCAGGGTTGACGCGGCGTCTTCATCGCGATTGAGCATGTGGTACGCCGCAGCCAGATTGGGCAGAACTCGGAGGTTATCGGGCGTAAGGCTGCGCGCTTGTTCCCAGGCCTTGGCGGCTTCGGCATAGTTTCCGGTTCGGTACTTCAGCAACCCCAACTCTAGAAACGTGGTCCAGTCCTGCGAATCGAGTTCAGCAGCTCTGTTCAAACTCTCTTCGGCTTTGACGAAATCCCGCCGCGAGGCCAGGAATACGCCCAGCCATTTATGGGCTGCCGAATGCTTCGGGTCCAACTCAATGGCTCGCCGCAAGTACGATTCAGCGTCTTTCGCGCGGCTCGAGTCTTGCACATATGCGCGAGCCCCATCGCGATGTGGGCCGCGGCAAGGTCGGGATTGATCTGAAGGGCCCGGGTCGCGTTTTGATCCATGAGCGTCAGCCACTGCGGGTCGGGAGACAGGCTGTAACGGCGACGGTATGCTTTTGCCAGCGTGGCGTAAGCGAGCGCATTGTTCTTGTCTTTTTCCAGAGCTCCTTCAAAAGCTGTTTGATCGCGCGCTCGACATTCCCTTCCCGGTCGAAACGGTCGAGGTTTTTCCTGGCCTGAACATAGGCTTCGTAAGGTGTAGCTGTTTCGAGGTTGAAGGCGCCCGCCTCAGACGAAGTTTGAACCGCCCTGCCCGCTTCTGGCGCAAGCCGATACCAGGCAACAGCCATGAGAGCCAGCAAAAGAATGCCGAGTGAGCCGGCAACGACGGCCCGCTTTCGGCTTGAACCGCCGCCAATTGACGTAAGGGCAGGCGTTGTCTGAGTGGTCTTCGCATCCATCCACTTGCGCCACTCAGGATTGGAAGCCGTCGGGCTGGCCATGAAGGCGCGCAAGTCCTGGCGAACCTCGGTCATCGTCTGGTATCTCCGCTCCACGGGCTTTTCCAGCATGCGGTTGACGACTCGTTCCAGCCCGCCGGGAACGCCGGCGCGTACTGCAGACAATTTCTTCGGCTCGTTGAAGTGCAGATTATGCAGAAGACCAAATTCTGTTGAAGCCGCGAACGGCAATTGGCCCGAAAACATTTCGAAAAGCACAATGCCTAGAGAAAAAATGTCGGATCGCGAATCCACTTCTTCGCCCCGAGCCTGCTCGGGCGACATGTACGCCACAGTCCCCATGACGGTTCCTGAATCGTGACGTTCGAAGCTTGCGTGGCGGCATCCGGGGCCCTCCTCCCGCGCGCCGGGCTGTAGCCGCGCCAGACCAAAATCCAGGACCTTCAAGAGATCGTCATCCGTCACCATCAAATTAGCCGGTTTCAAATCGCGATGAACGATGCCCGCCGCGTGAGCTTTGATGCAGGCGTCGGTAATTTGAATCGCGTATCCCACAGCGACGGCGGCACTGAGCGGACCATCCTTCAGAATCGACCACAGACTGCGACCCTG
>CAVPKG010000002.1:0-251151 GCA_963705625.1 uncultured Actinomycetes bacterium | reverse complement strand
ATCGACCAGGTGTGGTTGGAGATGCAGCGGAGGCGTGGCCGACGCGCGCGCGGTGAGCGGAGCGACCGGAGGGAGCGAGCGAACTCGCCAGCGAGCGAGGGCCCGCGAGCCGGGTATTCCGGCTCGCAGCGAGCGAGCGAGTGATATGGCGCCACTCGACGGCATTCGCGTCCTCGAGCTCTGCCACTTCCTGGCCGGGCCCTACACGGGTCTGGTACTTGCCGACCTCGGAGCCGACGTGGTCAAGGTCGAGGATCCTTCGCACCCCGACGACGCCCGCTCGATGGGTCCGCACTTCCAGGCCGACCAATCCCTCTACTTCATCGCGCTCAACAGCGGCAAGCGCTCGATCGGTGTGAAGCTCGCGACCGACGAGGGCCGCGCGGTGGTCGAGGACCTCGTGCGCGGCGCCGACGTCGTGATCGACAACTACCGCCCGGGCGTGCTGGCGAAGTTCGGGCTCGGCCACGACGCGCTGCACGCGGTGAACCCTGCGGTGGTCACGTGTTCCCTCACCGGGTACGGCGAGACCGGCCCGGACGCGCAACGTGCCGGGTACGACTACACCATCCAGGCCCTGGCGGGCGTGATGAGTCTCGCCGGCGAGCCCGACGGACCGCCGACCAAGGCCGGAATCTCCTACGTCGACCACAGCGGCGGCATCAGCGCTGCGCTGGGCGTCTGCGCGGCGCTCGTGGAGCGGTCGCGCACCGGGATCGGCACGCATGTCGACGTCGGCCTCTTCGACGTGCAGATCTCGATGCTCACGTACCTCGCCTCGTGGCAGCGCAACCGCGACGCCGATTTCGCGCGCACCGCGAACTCTGCGCACCCGACGCTCGTGCCGGCGCAGAACTTCCGCACCGCCGACGGCCATCTCGCGCTGTTCGTCGGGAACGACGGCATGTGGCGACGGTTCGTCGACGCGGTCGGGGATCCGGTGTTGGCGGCAGAGCGCTTCGCAACGCGCGAGGGACGTCTCGAACACCGCGAGGAGGTGATCGTGCGCGTCCAGCGTGTGCTCCTCACCGCATCGAGTCGCGAGTGGGAAGCTCGCCTCGGCGAGGTCGGCGTCGCATGTGGCACCGTGAACGACGTCGCGGGCGCGCTCGTGGAGCCGCAGACCCGCGCTCGGGGGCTCGTCGTGCAGAACGAACACCCTGCGTACGGCCGGTACGAGCACGTTCGAGGACCGTTGCCGACTCAGGGCCGGGACTCACTGCGTCCGGCGCCGCTCCTCGGCGAGCACACGACGGAGGTACTGGAAGCCCTCGGCTACTCGCGCGCGCGACTCCGCGCGCTGCGGGACGCCGGCATCCTCGGCTGACGTCAGGCGCGCTCGCGGGCGGCGCGCCGGCGCTCGTCCGCCTCCTCGACCATCCGCCAGTGGTCCTCCGCGACCCACGTTCTCGCGAAGGACGCGATCGCGGGCGCGGCGAGGTCGGGCCGCGCGGTCGGGAAGGCGGCCCGCTGGGCTGCCTTGATGCCGACGAGGGCATCGCGTGGAGCGCACGCGATCTGCCCGGCGACATCACGCCAGCGGTCGTCGAACTGCGTGCGTGGAACCACTTCGTCGAACAGTCCCAGCTCGCGTGCAGCCTCGGCGTCGAGCACTCTGCCCGTCGTCATGAGCGCCAATGCCCGTCCGCGACCCACCAGCGCGGTGAGCCGCTCGATGCCACCCCATGCCGGCATGATGCCGAGCGACACCTGGTTGAACGCGCACCGCACGTCGTCGGCGGCGATGCGGATGTCGCACGCCACCGCAACCTCGGCTCCTCCGCCGTAGGCATCGCCGTTGACTGCCGCGACCACGGGGACGGGCAGCGTCGCCAGCCGGTCGAGGACACCGCGCATGGTCTCGGCCATGACCGTCGCGTCCTCGTGGGTGCGGATCGCGGCGAGCTCCTTCAGGTCGCCGCCGGCGACGAACACACGCGTGCCGGCACCGGTCACCACCAAGACCCGGGCCGGCGACGCCTCGACTTCGTCGAGCGCGCCGGCGAGCTCGTGCATGGTCGCCCGCGCGATGGCATTGCGAGCCTCGGGACGGTCGATCGTGAGCACGGTGACGAGCCCGTCGCGTTCGAGCCGTACGTCGCCCGCCGCGGTCATCGGGGCAAATATATCTGGGTGCCGGAAGCGCCCGTCGGGGACGCACTGTTTCCGTGGGCAATTAGCCGTCGCTCGCGCACGGAATATACGATATCTCGGTGGACGCAGCGGAGTTCGCCACCGAGGCCGGACTCGTCGTCAAACAGTCCTACGGACCCGAGGATCTCGATCCGCGGCACCTCGAACGGATCGGGGCGCCGGGCGAATTCCCCTTCACGCGGGGCAACCACCCGGGTGGGTACCGCGACAAGCTCTGGACGTTCCGGCAGTACTCGGGCTTCGGGACCGCCGAATGGTCCAACGAGCGGTACAAGCTCCTGCTCAAGGAAGGTGGCACCGGGCTCTCGGTGGCGGCCGACCTGCCGACCCAGATCGGCTACGACTCCGACGACCCCGACGTCGAAGAGGAGGTCGGCCGGGTCGGCGTCGCCCTCGACTCGCTCGCCGACGCCGAGATCCTCTTCCGCGACATCCCGCTCGATCGCATCTCGACCTCGTGGACGGTCAACGGGACCGCCGCCATCATGCTCGCCTTCTACGTCGCGGTCGGCGACAAGCAGGGCGTGCCGCGTGGCGCAGTTGCGGGGCACGGTGCAGAACGACATCCTCAAGGAGTACGTCGCGCGCGGCACCTGGATCTGGCCGCCCACGCCGTCGATCCGCCTGATCGCGGACTCGATCGAATTCTGCGCCGCAGAAGTGCCGCGCTTCAACGCGGTCTCCGTCGCCGGCGCGCACTTCCGTGACGCGGGCGCCAACGCCGCGCAGGAGATGGCGTTCACCCTGCAGGACGCGGTGACGTACTGCGACGAGATCGTGGCGCGAGGCCGGATGACGATCGACCAATTCGCGCCCCAGGTGTCGTTCTTCTTCTACACGCACAACGACTTCTTCGAGGAGATCGCCAAGTACCGCGCCGGGCGGCGCCGCTGGGCGCACATCGCGCGGGAGCGTTACGGCGCGGAGAAAGCGAGCTCCGCCATGTTCCGCACCGGCGTTGTGTGCGGCGGCTGGACGCTCCAGGCTCAGCAGCCGCAGAACAACATCGTGCGGGTCGCGTACCAGGCGATGGCCGCGGCGCTCGGCGGCGTCCAGTCGATGTTCACTGCGGCGTGGGACGAACCGTTCGCGCTGCCCACCGAGGAGAGCACCACGCTCGCGCTCCGCACGCAGCAGATCCTCGCCCACGAGACGGGCATCGTGCGTACCGTCGATCCTCTGGGAGGGTCGTACTTCGTCGAGTCGCTGACCGACGCGATGGAGGAGAAGATCATCGGGATCATGGCCGACCTCGAAGGTCGCGGTGGCATGGTCCGCTGCATCGAAGACGGCTACGTGCAACGGCTGATTGCCGACGAGTCGGCCGCGGTGCAGCGCAAGATCGACAGCGGTGAGCGAGTGATCGTGGGCGTGAACCGGTACGAGAGCGACCAGCCCGCTCCCGTGCTGGCACCTCCCGCGATGGACGACGCGGCACGCAAGCTGCAACTCGACCGCTTGGCCGAGGTTCGCCGGACCCGCAACACCAGGGCCGCGCTCGCGGCGCTGGCCGAGTTGCGCAACGCCGCCCAAGGTGAAGCGAATCTCATGCCGCACCTCGTCGAGTGTGTCGAGGAGTACTGCACCGTCGGTGAGATCACCAACGAGCTCAAGGACGTGTGGGGCGAGTACCAGCAGCCGGCGGTCTTCTGATGCGCGCCCCTGTCAGAGTCCTCGTGGCGAAGCCCGGGCTCGACGGACACGACCGTGGCGCGAAGCTCGTGGCCCGGGCGCTGCGCGACGCCGGCTTCGAAGTCATCTACACCGGCATCCGCCAGAAGCCCGCCGCGATCGCCTCCGTCGCGTTGCAGGAGGACGTCGACCTCGTCGGCCTCTCGATCCTCTCGGGCGCGCACATGGGCCTCACTCGCAAGACGGTCGAGGCGTTGCGCGACTACGGCGTCGGTGACATCAAGGTCGTCGTCGGCGGGACCGTGCCGGAGGCCGACGTCCAGTCACTGCTCGACATGGGTGTCGCCGCGGTGTTCCCGACCGGCACACCGATCGAGACGTTGGTCGCGGAGGTCCGTAAGCTCACGGGCGCCGTCAGCCTGACGTTCGTATCCGCAACAGGAGTCGCGATGTCGTTTGCAGGGTCCACCGCCATCGTGACCGGTGGCGCGTCGGGCATCGGATTGGCGATCAGCGAACGGCTCGCCCGCGACGGCGCCAAGGTGTCGGTGTTCGACCTCGACCTGGAGCAGGCCGAGCGCGCCGCGGAGAGCATTCGCGACGCCGGTGGCGAAGCGATCGCGTGCCAGGTCGACGTCTCCGACCGCGCACAGGTCGACGAGGCGGTCGAGCGGACGCGGCGCAGCCTGGGCCCGGTGCTCGTGCTGGTGAACGGGGCGGGCAAGGACGGCTTCGACCGGTTCATGGACATCAGCACCGAACTGTGGGAACGCATCATCGCGGTGAACCTCACCGGTACGTTCCACTGCACGCAGGCGGTGCTGCCCGACATGCTCGAGGCCAAATGGGGCCGCATCGTCAACATCTCGTCGTCGAGTGCGCAGACGGGCGCACGGTTGATGGCGCACTACGCGGCGTCGAAGGGCGGTGTGATCGCCCTCACCAAGACGCTGGCGCTCGAGCTCGGACCGCGCGGCATCACGGTCAACACGATCCCGCCCGGGGCCATCGACACGCCGATGAGCCGGCGCGCGGCCGAGGCCGGGCGATTCGGCGGCGGCACCCTGGAAGACGTCGGTCGCCACCTGCCCGTTCGCCGCATCGGGCTTCCGGAGGACATCGCCGCCGCGTGCGCGTACCTCGTGTCCGACGAAGCCGGCTACGTCACGGGACAGATCATCGGGGTGAACGGCGGCCGGGTCACGTGACCGTCACATCGAGGAGAAGCGAATGAACCAGCAAGAGATGGCCGACCTGCTCGAGATCCAACAGCTCGCGGCGCGCTACATGTCGTTCACTGCACGGAAGGAGGAGGACCGCTGGTCGGAGGTCTTCACGCCCGACGGTGAGTACAACGCGTTCGGGACGCCGTACGGGCTCGACGCCTTCCCGGCGCTGTTGAAGAGCGCGCCACCCGGGCAGTACATCGGGAACGTCCCCGATCGTGGAGTTCGACGGCGACACCGCGACCGGCATTCAGCACTACGTCTTCATCGAACAGGGGACGCACGAGATGCGCCTGGCCTGGTACAACGACGAGTACCGCAGGACTGTCGACGGATGGCGCATCCACCGGCGCTCCACCACGTTCATGCGTCGCAGCGGCGGGTTCGACTCCGGCAATCGCGCACGATCCGGCGCGCTTCGTCGCGGGCCGCGAGATCGAGTAGGCGCGGTCATGCGCATCGGGATCATGATCGGGCCCGAGACCCGCAACTACGCCGGCAAGGTCGACCGGCTCTGCGAAGATGCCGCGCGAGGCCGACCTCGCCGGGTTTCGCAACCGCGTGGATCCCGCAACTCCCGCAGGACTTCGACGCCATGACCGCGGTCGCGTTGATGGGGCGGGAGACGAGTCGCATCGAGCTCGGCACCGCGGTCGTCCCGCTGCAGTCACGCCACCCGGTCGCGCTCGGCCAGCAGGCGCTGTCGGTCCAGGCGGTGTGCGGCGGGCGCTTCAGTCTCGGCGTCGGGCCGTCACACCACTGGGTCATCGACACCATGCTCGGGTTGTCGTACGAGCATCCCGCACACGTGGTCGAGGACTACCTCGACGTGTTCGACGCGATGTTCGCGGGACCGGGCCCGGTCGACGTCGAGAACGACCGCTTTCGCATTCACAACCCGCTCGACATCACCGACATCGTGCCCACGCCGGTGCTCCTCGCCGCGCTCGGTCCGGTGATGCTCAGGATCGCAGGGGAGCGGACGGACGGCACCGTCCTGTGGATGGCCGACGAGCGCGCCATCGCGGAACATGTCGTGCCGCGGATCACCAAGGCGGCGGCGGCCGCGGGTCGACCCTCGCCTCGGGTCGTGGCCGGCGTGCCGGTGGGCTGTGTGCGCTCCCGACGAAGTGGACGCGGCGCGCGAACGGGCGAATCGCATCCTCGGTCACGCCGAGTACTCCCCCAACTACCAGCGGCTGCTCGACCAGGGCGACGCCACCGACGTCGGTGACATCGCGGCGCTCGGGACAGAAGCCGACGTGGAGCGGCGGTTGCGTTCCTTCGCCGACGCGGGTGCGACCGACCTCTCGGTGCGGATCCTGCCCGTCGGCAAGGGACGCGATGAGTTGCTTGCGTCGAGTCGCCGGACGCGGGAGTTCCTCGCGACCCTCGCGCCCGAGCTCACATGACATGAGCGGAGTGGCCGCGGGCCGGGTACCCCGGCCCGCAACGGAGCGGTCGCCGACCGGGGAGCAGTGCGGCCCGGTGCGCAGCACCGAGAGCGGAGGAGCATGAGAGGCGACCTGCTCTGGGCGTCCATCCCGGAGATGGCCGCCTCCACCGCCACCCGCTTCGGTGACGCCGAGGCGGTGGTCGACGGCGACCGACGGGTGACGCTTCGCCGAGCTCGTCGCCGACTTCCGTCGGGTGACCGGCTGCGCTGGTTGCCGTCGGGGATCGAACCGGGGGAGCGCGATCGCGATCTGGGCGCCGAATCGCTACGAGTGGTTGGTGGCCGCGCTCGGCACGCTCGGCGCCGGTGCAGCACTGGTGCCGGTGAACACGCGCTTCAAGGGCAACGAGGTGCAGTACATCCTCGAGCGCAGCGGCGCACGAGTGGTCTTCACCGTGGGCGAGTTCCTCGGCATGGACTACGCCGCGACGCTGGCGCGATCTCCGACCTCGCCTCCCGAACCTCGACCTCGTCGTCGGCTTCGACGACGTATCGAACGTCGACCACTCGCTCGACACGTTCCTGCGGCTCGGGGAGTCCGGCGACGACGCCGCCCTCGATGCGCGCATCGGCGCGGTGCAAGCGGACGACGTCTGCGACGTGTTGTTCACGTCGGGAACGACCGGCGCGCCCAAGGGCGTGCTGATGACGCACGCACAGACGCTCCGGCAGTTCTCCGACTGGTGCGACATGGCGGGCCTCGTCGCCGGTGACCGCTATCTCATCGTCAACCCGTTCTTCCACATGTTCGGGTACAAGGCCGGGTGCCTCGCTTCGCTCATGCAGGGCGCGACGATCATCCCGAAGGCCGTGTTCGACGTCGACGACCTGCTGCGCACGGTCGACGCCGAGTCGGTGACCGTGCTGCCCGGTCCGCCGACGCTCTACCAGTCGATCCTCGATCATCCCGACCGTGATCGCTTCGACCTGTCGTCGCTGCGGGTCGCGGTCACCGGTGCGGCCGACATCCCCGTCGAACTGATCCGCCGGCTGCACGAGGAGCTGCCGTTCCGAACCATCATCACCGGCTACGGGCTGACCGAAGCGGGCACGGTGACGGGCACCGGACCCGACGACGACTTCGACGACCATCGCGACGACCGTCGGGCGCGCCCGGCCCGGACTCGAGATCCGCATCGCCGACGACGACGGGGCGGCGCAACCGGTCGGGGAGCCGGGCGAGGTGCTCGTCCGCGGTTACAGCGTGATGCGCGGCTACCTCGACGACCCGGAGGAGACCGCGCGCGCCGTCGACGCCGCAGGGCTGGCTGCACACGGGTGACCTCGGGGCGCTCGACGAGCGGGGATGCCTCCGCATCGTCGGACGGAAGAAGGACATGTTCATCGTCGGCGGCTTCAACGCCTACCCCGCCGAGATCGAGAACCTGCTGCTCGCCCACCCTGCGGTCAGCCGGGTCGCGGTGGTGGGGATGCCGGACGAGCGGCTCGGCGAGGTCGGCATGGCCTTCGTCGTGCGTGGCCCCCGGCGCGGCGCTGCGCCCGGAGGAGCTCATCGACTGGGCGCGTGCGGCGATGGCCAACTACAAGGTGCCCCGCGCGGTCGAGATCGTCGACGAGTCTTCCGGTGAACGCCGCGGGCAAGGTCGAGAAGGAGGTCCTGCGCGCCCGAGTGGCGGGCCGGCGCGAGTTCAGGTGAGCGACTGCTCGTGCCAGCGTTCTTTGAGCTGGCGCCGGAGCGCCTTCCCCGACGGCAGCCGCGGGATCTCGTCGACGAAGACGAGGTGGCGGATGCGCTTGTAGCTCGCAAGCTGCTCGGCCACTGCAGCCTCCAATTCCTGTGGCGCGACGACGGCACCCGGCACCGGCACGACTGCGGCCACGATTGCCTCACCGAGTTGCGGGTCGTCCACTCCGAACACCGCGCAGTCGCGCACTCTGTCGTCGGCGTGGAGGACTGCCTCGATCTCGGCGGGTGCCACCTGGAACCCGCGAACCTTCATCATCTCCTTGAGCCGGTCGGTGATGTGCAGCCATCCCTGCGGGCTCGAGCCAGCCGATGTCGCCGGTGCGGTACCAGCCGTCGTGGAACGACGCTGCGGTCTCGGAGTCCGGGAGGTATCCCGCCATCGCCGACGGGCTCCGCACCTCGATCTCTCCGGTCGCGCCGTCGTCGAGCACCGCGCCGCTCTCCGGATCGGTGATCCGCACCTCTACTCCGGGCACGGCCAAGCCGACGCTGTCGAGGCGCCACTGGTCGGGAGCCGCGACCGGGTTTGCCGCGATCACGGGCACCTCGCTCGTGCCGTAGGCGGGGAGCCAGCGCACGCCCGATCGACGGGTGACGGTGCGCGCGACCTCCTCGGCCACGGGCGTCGCGCCCCACATGATGTAGCGCAGGGAGGTCAAGTCGAAGTCCTCGAGCCGCGGATGGTTCGCCATGCCGAGTGCGATCGGCGCGACCGCCATCTCGAGTGTCATGCGCTCGTCCGCGATCGCGCGCAACGACGTGTCGAGGTCGAAGCGCGGATGCAGGCGAACGCGTGCTCCGCAGCCACCGCGGTCACGATGTTGAGCAACCCGAGGATGTGCACCGGTGGCGTCGCCACCTGGAAGCGATCGCGGTCGGTGAGCCCGAGCGCGGTGATCCAGTGCTCGACCGCGTGGCCGAGCGAGCGGTGCGTGTGGCGTACCGCCTTCGGCAAGCCGGTCGTGCCGGAGCTGAACACCAACACCGCGTCGGCGTCGACGTCGTCGACGACGGGACCGGGCTCTCGGGACTCCCGCAGCGTGCGGTCGAGCTGGAGGACAGGAACCGAGGGCAGCGCGTCGGCCAGCGCCGCGCAGCCGGCTTCGTCGCCGAGCGCAAGATACGGCGCGACGACCCCGCCGGCGTGCTGGATCTCCGCGGCCTTCCACGCCGGGCTGAACATCACCACCGACGCGCCGAGTTGCAGCGCGCCGTACACCGCGAACACGAACTCCGGCCGGTTCGCCGACATCAGGGCGATGCGAGCACCACGCGCGGCGCCTGCCGCAGCGAGTGCCGCCGCCCACTCGTCGGCGCGGGATTGCAGCTCGCCGAACGTGAAGCTTCGATCCTCGAAGTCGAGCGCGACGCGATCCCGATCGCTCGGTCGCCCGGTTCCGCAGTACGTCGGTCAGCGTGCGCCCATGCACGGTCGCTCCACCGCTACAGGTCGAGCAGCCGGGGAACGTGCCGCGTGGCCAGCAACGTGGCACCGACGTCTCGCGGCAGGCTGGCTCGACGACCCGAGCAAGCCGTCGAGCACCGCCGTCCGCTTGACGTAGCGGTGCAGCGGAGTGATCGGTGGTGAACCCGATGCCGGCGAGCACCTGCTGGCAGTGCGTCGTCGCGACGATGGCGCCGCGGCCGGCGAGCGACTTGGCGAGGATGCGCGGTGAGCGGACCGGGCGCGTCCCACGCCGAGACGACCGCGGCGTCGGCGGCTTCGAGCGCGACGTAGGTCTCGGCCAGCCGGTGGCGGACGGCCTGGAACTGGGCGATCGGGTCGACCGAACTGCTCGCG
The DNA here is from genome assembly GCA_963705625.1 of uncultured Actinomycetes bacterium. Lineage (GTDB taxonomy): Bacteria > Actinomycetota > Acidimicrobiia > IMCC26256 > DASPTH01 > DASPTH01. The sequence goes on along the minus strand of CAVPKG010000002.1, from coordinate 241,174 downwards.
CTCGAGCGCGTGCTCGCATGCGAGGTGCAGCATCGCGCGGCCCGCGGCGACGAGTTCGGTGGCGAGCGCTCCGCGTCCGGCAGATCAGCGCGTCGTCCCACGCCGCGGGATCGAGGGTCTCGCGTGGTGAGCGGGCGGACACCGGTTGCCCGGAGGCGTGAGCATCCCGAGCTCGGGATCGAGGCCGTCGACTGCGGCGCGTGCTCGACCGCGTCGGTGTGCACCGATCGCGACGCACCAACCCGGTCGCCGTCGCGTGCCGGCACGACGACCGTGTCGCGTCGCGCGACGCGCGCGAGCGTGAGGCCGTCGAGGGCGAGTGTCCACCGTCAGAGGTGCCCGGAGGATCCCATGCCGAACGCGGGCAAGCGCGACCGATTCCCCGAGCGCGGTGGTTCGGCGCCGAAGCCGTCGAGCATCACGTCGTCGAGCGACGACGCGACGGCATTGAGGTCGCCGAGGGCGCCGAACACCACCGACACCGCGTCGCGCGGTTCGGCAGCGAGCACGTCGGACCACCCGATGCGCCTCGAGGCGCATCGTCGGCGTCGGCGTCCGACGTGAGCGCGTGGCGCACGCTCTTGTCGAGCAGCTCGAGCTCGTCGGCGTCCAGTCTACACCTCCGGTCCGAGATCGAGCAGCCGTCGGGCCACGATGTTGCGCTGGATCTCGGCCGATACCGCCGTAGATGGTCGCCGCGCGCGAGTACAGGTACTCGGAGCGCCACTGCTCGCCGTCGGGGCTGTCGTCGAGCTCCACGACGCCGGGCAGCGAGCTCGCGCGATCGCGTCGAAGAGCTGCTGCTCGGCCGTGGCGACCAGGATCTTGTCGACCGACGTCTCCGGACCCGAGGTGCCCTGCTCGGCGAGCCGGTACTGCGTGAGCCGTGAGCGCGCGCGCATCGCGTACAGCTGTTGGAACGCCTCGCCGAGCACCGTCGCGCTGTGCACGTCGTCGGGCGGCGCGCTCGACCAGCTGTTGCATCCGGTTGGCGAGGAACGCGGTGCGGTGCCAGAAGCGACGTCGACCGCTCGAACGGGAGGATGTTCATCGCCACCGCCCAGCCGCCGTTCACCTCGCCGAGGATGCGGTCGGCGGGCACGACGACGTCGTCGAAGAACACCTCGGCGAACTCGGGGGCACCGTTGATGAGCTCGAACGGGCGCACGGTGATCCCGGGCGTGTCCATGTCGACGAAGAAGGCGGTGATGCCGCGGTGCGCGGATCCCGGCGGACCGGTGCGGGTGAGGAGCACGCACGCGTCGCGTACTGCGCCAGGCTCGTCCACAGCTTCTGCCCGTTGACCACCCAGTGGTCGTCGACGCCGGGTGGCCCGGCACGACAGACGACGACGAGGTCGCTCCCGGTGCCGGGCTCGGAGAAACCCTGGCACCACATGGTCGTCGCCGCGGAGCAGCTTGGGGATCTCCATCGCTGGCCGAGCGTCGGCGGGCGCGAACTCGGCGACCGTCGGGGCGAGGACCTCGGTCATCGAGTAGAAGCCCGGCTCCACGAGCCCGCGGGCCGTGACCTCCTCGCCGAGCACGCGCCCGCAGGATCGACGGGCCCGCCGAGCCCGCCCACCGACTCCGGCCAGCCCCACCGCATCCAGCCCGCGTCGAACAGGGCGCGCTTGACCTTCGCGAGCTGGGCCATCTGCTCGTCGAGCAAGCCCGAACCCGCGAAGGGTGGGGCGAGGTCGGTGGCGTGCTCGTCGAGCCACCGGTCCAACCCCGTCCGGTAGGCAGCAGTATCCACCTCGACGCGCCTCACGACATCCGAAAGCCGGAAAAATATACGATATCAAGAACTGCGGAGGGCTCCCGTGCCGTATCGAGTGATCCAATGGGCGACCGGAACCATCGGACGTCGCGCCCTCGCGGCCACGCTCGCGCACCCGGAGCTCGAGGTCGTCGGTGTGCGCGTCTACGACCGCGCCAAAGTTGGTGAGGACATGAGCTCTGCCGGCTGCTCGCCTCGGGGAAGAACGTGGTCAGCACCTGTTCCGAACTGCTCCACCCGCGACGCAGCCTGTCGGCGGACGCGGTGCAGCAGCTCGAGGCCGCGTGCCGTGCGGGCGGCTCGTCCTTGCACGGCACGGGCAGCAGCCCGGGCTTCATCAGCGATGTGCTGCCGATCGCGCTGCTCTTGGTCGAGCGCTCACTCCGCACGCTCGCCATCGAGGAATTCGCCGACCTGTCCCGGCGACCATCGCCTCAGCTGCTGTTCGACGTCATGGGTATGGGGCGGCGCCCGGGGCCGGTCGACGCGCGACGGGCCGGGCACGCTCGCTCGAGCTTCGGCCCGTCGCTCCAGGCGTTGGCCGACCGGATCGGACTGCCGATCGATCGCATCGACGCGCAGACCGAGGTGGCGGTGGCGACGCGACCGGTGACGATCGCGGCGGGCGGCATCGACGAGGGCTGCGTTGCCGCGCAACGGACCACCGTGGCCGCGCGGTCGGGCGAGGACACTCGCATCTCCTTCGTGCCACCTGGTACTGCACCGACGCGCTCGACCCCGCGTGGCCCCTGGGCGCGACCGGATGGCGGGTCACGGTCGACGGTGACGCGCCCATGACCGTCGACCTGGCGTTTCCGATCGAGGTCGACCAGCTCGCTGACGTCACGCCGGGGTACACCGCCCATCCGGCCGTCAACGCCGTGGCCACCGTCTGTGAGGCTCCGCCCGGTTTGGTCACCTTCGCCGAACTGCCGGTGATCGCGCCGAACTTTTCCTGATAGGCACATGTTCCCCGGAGGCAGTCGATGACCCACACCGAACCGCGCATCCCGCCGTTGCCACGCGGCACGTTGCCGGACGACGTGCGCGTCGCGCTGCAGGGCTGGCTGCGGCCCGACGCGACCGAGGTGCCGTCGCCGCTCGACACCCTGGCCCGTCATCCCGATCTCGCACGGTCGTACCTCGCCTTCAATCGTCACCTGCTGTTCGAGTCCACCCTGACGCCGCGCACCCGCGAGCTCCTCGTGCTGCGCACCGCGGCGGTCTGTCGGTGCGCGTTCGAGCGCGAGCAGCACGAGGTGATTGCCCGTCGGGAAGGGGTCGACGACGAGGCCATCGCCCGAACGGCCGAGGGACCCGACGCCCCCGGCTGGTCGGCGGACGACGCAGCTCTACTCCGCGCGACAGATGAGCTGCTGTCGAATTGGACCGTGAGCGCGTCAACCTGGTCGCAGCTTGCTGCATCGCTCGACGAGCGTCAGCTCATGGATCTCGTCTTCACCGTGGGCGCGTACGCGTTGCTGGCGATGGCGTTCAACGCGTTCGGGGTCCGACCCGAGGCGTCGGAACGGGCTCCGGCAGAGCGATGGGGCGAAGGCCTGAGCCCGTCATCGTGATCTCGCGAAGCCGGGGGCGGCCGAGTTGTGGACCGCAGACACGGTCGCGGTCACGTCGTCGAACGTGAAGCCGATGCGATCGATGTCGGGCTGGAGGGCCTCGAGATCGAAGCCGTACACGGTCGCGGCGTTGCGATACAGGATCTTCTGTGCGTCCAATTCGTCGACGGCTTCGACGAGCTCGGCGACCGCTTGGGAACCCTCGTCACTTCGAAATGCTCGACGCCGGGTGGAGACTCACGGGAACGCCCGAGTACCGCGTCATGCCGGTCGGTCGATCGATGTCATCCTTGCTGGTGAGCAGGTTGACGTTCGCCCCTTGGTGGCCGTGCGGTACCGACACCACGCCCGCGCGCACGGACGGATCCACCTTCGCAATGCCGGCCAGCTCGCCCTGCGCGCTGCGGACGATCACTGCCTCACCGTCGGCGACGCCCGCGGACGCCGCGTCGTCCGGGTGGACGATGACCTCGACCACCTCACCGAGGAAATCCAACTGCGAGTTCAGGTGGCGCGCCTGCCGACGCGGCACGAGCACGAGCGACGCTGGAGGCTCGAGCGCCACGAGCTGGTCGACCAGGATCTGCGGTGCGAGCCGCCAGCCGCCGAGCCGGTCGAGATGCTCTTCCACCCATTGCGCCGGCAGGTCGTAGGTCGTCTCGACCCACCCCGCCGCCACGAGCTCGTCGAACGTGCATCGACCTCGGGATGCGATGCGCGCGAGCATCGCGTCATCGGTGGCGTCCTCGCCGGCGGTGTCGGCCACGTCGTGGCCGAGCCGTCGTCCGAGCTCGGCGAGGACCCACCACGTCGAACGTCGATCTCCTACCGGGTGGACCACCGGCGGTGTGTGCTGGGCGGCGACACGCGGGATGAGGGAGTCCCAGAGGGTCACGTCGGCGCGCTCGAGTTGATCCTTCGTGGGCAGCACATGGGTGGAGAGCGCGGTGGTGTCGTTGTCGATGATCTCGATCGTGGCGAGCACGTCGAGCGATCGGAGCGCGGGCACCAAGTCGTTGGCGTCGGGGAACGCGGTGACGAGATGGCCGCCGAGATTCAGCACGGCACGGATGTTGCCGGCGCGGATCTCGTCGCCGAGGACGGCGCAGGGCCACTCGCGGAAGAAGGACTGTGACTCCGGGCGACTGCGCGGCCCGGGCCCGAACAGGCCCTCGGGCGGTGAGATCGGGAGTTCGAACGCCTCGAGTTGGTGGGAGAAGCCCGGGTGGAACCAGACGCCACCGGGGCGGTTCATCGCGCCGGTCACGATCATCAGGACCCAGGCGAGCCACTGGGTGACGTTGGCGCTGGGCGACATCGTGACACCCGTTCCGGTGACGACCGCCACGCGCCCGGCACGGCGCACGGCTTCCAACAGCCGGGTCAGCTCGGCCTCGGTGACGTCGGCGACTCGGGCCGTGTGCTCGAGGGTGAAGGGCGCGACCGCCGCGGCGAGCGCGTCGCTGCCCACGGTGCGGTGCTCGAGCACCTCGCGGTCGGCACCGTCGCGCAAGAGCTCACGCACCAACATCGCGAGGACCGCATAGTCCGTGCCGGGTCGCGGCGCGAGGTGGTGCGTGGCGAGGCGCGCGGTCTCGGTACGGCGGGGATCGACGACCCAGACGTCCGCTCGCGCCCGCAACGCCCGGAGCTTGGTCACCGGGTCGGGAAGCGCGGAGGTATGGCCGTGGGACACGATCGGGTTGACGCCGACGTAGACGACCATCTCGACGTGTTCGGCGTCGACATGGGGATTGAGCCCGGGGAAGCCACCCATGAGATGGGAAACCAGTACCTTGGCGGTCCCGTCGATGGTGAGGGGGCTGAACCGCGCCGGCGTGCGGAGCGCGGCGTACAGCGCCTCGGCCGTCCGGTAGCCGGCGGCGTCCATGCCCACGCCGCTCCCGAAGAAGACGCCGATTGCTTCCGGTCCGTGAGTGTCGACGACCGCGCGGAGTCGCGTCGCGAGGTCGTCCAGGCAGACGTCCCACGTCGTCGGTTGCAAGCTGTCGCCCATCCGCATCAGTGGACGTTCCAGACGCCCGGCGTGGTGGTGCATCTGCGGGAGTGCTCGCCCCTTCGCGCACGTGTACCCCTGCGAGAACGGATGCTCCGGATCGCCGCGGACGCGCACCACCTCGTCGCCCGACACGTCCACGAGGATCCCGCACACCGCGGTGCAGATCCGGCAGAAGCTGCGGACGGTTCGCACCTCAGGCTCGGTCATCGACAAACCCATCGTGTCGGGCTATGAGCCTCGCCAGGTTCGCTCGGAGCTCGGCGGTGTCGAACGAGCGCGACTCGGCGGCGAACGCGTCGTCGAGGAGGCTCTCCACCGCGGCCCGCAGACCCGAGTTGAGAACGCGCTTCGTTTCCGCCACCGACTGAGGGGGGAGCTGCGCGATGCGGTGTGCCAGCTCGACCGCCTCGCTCAACGGTTCCGACGAGATGCGCGTGGCCAATCCAGCCTCCACTGCCTCCTTCGCGCGAATGCGCGTGCCGAGGAGCAGATGCTCCTTGGCGCGCAGCAGCGAGGTCAGAAACGGCCAGGCGATCGCGCCCCCGTCGGCCGCCACGAGGCCGAGCGCGACGTGGGGGTCGGCGAGGTGAGCGTCCTCGGCGATGAGCACGATGTCGCAGAGCGACACCAAGCTGCAGCCGAGCCCCACGGCGGGACCATTGACGGCACCGATGATGGGGATGCCGAGCGCGAGCATCGAGCGCACGAGCGTCTTTCCCTCGTCGATCGTTGCCTCCCGCACCGCGACGTCGTCGACCATGCGCTGCAACAGACCGAAGTCACCTCCGGCGCTGAAGGCCTTGCCGGCACCGGTGAGCACGACGGCACGGGCATCCGCGTCGCGTGCGAGCTCGTCCCACACCGCGGCGATCGCGCGGTGCAACTCGGCATCGACGGCATTGAGCGTGTCCGGCCGGTTCAGTGTGACGATCCGCACCGGCCCGTCCACCGCGACGACAACCGCGGGCCCTCCCGTGGCCTCGATCGACGGCGTCACCGAACCAGCACCGGGAGCTTCTCCCACCCTCGTACCGTGCTCGTGTGGGCCTGTTCGGCGCGCGGCCAGTCGACTTCCCACTCGGGGAAGCGCGCCAGCACCTCGTCGAGCGCGACGCGGCCCTCGAGGCGGGCGAGCGCGGCGCCGAGGCAGAAATGGATGCCGTACCCGAACGACAGGTGATGGTCGATCGCCCGCGTGATGTCGAAGCGGTCGGGATCGGGGAAGTGGCGCTCGTCGCGATTGCCGGACCCGGTGAGCAGCACCATGACGTTGCCCGTGGCGATCTTCTGCCCGTGGTGCTCGACGTCGTCGGCGATGTATCGCGCCTGCACTGGTGACGGCGCCTCGTAGCGCAACAGCTCTTCGATCGCGTTCGGGATCAGGCTGCGGTCCTCAACCAGCATTCGCCGCTGGTCGGGATGCTCGGCGAGGACCTTGCCCGTCCAGCCGATGAGTCGCGTCGTCGTCTCGTTGCCCGCGCCGGCCAGCAGACTGATGTAACCCATGATCTCCTCGCGCGTCAGGGTGCGCCGCACGCCCGTGTGGTCCTCGAACTCCGCGTTGAGCAGCTCGGTCATGAGGTCGTCGGAGGGGTGCTCGGCCCGCCAGTCGATGTACTCGCCGAACTGCTCGAAGCTTGCTGGGTCGAGCGACGCATCGAGCTCACGCGGCGCGCCCTGGTCGAGGCGCAACCCTGCGTCGAGCTGCGCGCGTATGGCCTCCTGATCCTCCTCGGGGATGCCGAGCAGCATGCCGATGGTCCGCATCGGCATCTGCGCCCCGAGGTCACCGATGAAGTCGAACCCGCTCGCGCCAACGAGTGGGTCGAGGCTGCGCGGCGCAGAATGCCCGCACCTTCGGTTCGAGGTCCGCGATGCGCCGCGGAGTGAACACTCGTGAGAGCAACGAGCGGTGCACGTCGTGCGCGGGAGGATCCTCGAACAGGATGCTGCCCGGAGGGATCTCCATGCCCGCCTTGATGATCTCGAGGACCGAGCCTTTACCCGAGATATAGGTGCGCCAGTCGACGGAGCAGCGTTCGACGTCGTCGAACCGGCTGACCGCGTAGAAGTCGTAGTTCTCGTTGTAGTAGAGCGGCGCCTCGTCGCGCATCCGCTTCCATACCGGGTACGGATCGACATCGATCGCGAAGTCGTACGGGTCGTAGGAGATCTCGGTCATGGGCTTCGATCAGTGGTGGACGACACGGCGATCCGCATATTAGATATACATGCGCGACGACGACCCCGATCCGCTCGTCGAGACGTCCGGACACTTCAGTCGGTGGTTGCACGCCGTCACTGCGAGCTGATGACGCCCTGCGCCTCGAGCTCGTCGAGGGCGTCGTCGGAGAGGTCGAGACGCTCGCTCAGCACCGCCCGCGTGTGCTCGCCGAAGCGGGGGGCCGGGCCGCGAACGCCGATGGCCGAGGTGTTGGAACGGAACGGTGTCGACGTGACCCGCGCTCCCGGCTCCACTTCGACGAACACCTCGCGCTCGTGCGCCCACGCGGTCTCGGCCAGCTGGCGCACCGTGCGGACTTCGCCTACCAGGAACCCGAACGGGTCGAGCCGAGCCTCGAGCGACGCGAAATCCGGCACGCTCTCGCACAGCCGGCCGAGGACCTCGAGCGTTTCCTCGCGTGACGCGGTGGACGCGACCGATGCGTCCGTGAGCGCGGCGGCGATCTCGTGCAGACGTGGGTGGGGATCACCCATGAACGCTGCGTCGGTGCCGTCGGCCAACCTGAAGATCGGATAGTTCCACGTGTCCGGGATTCGAGGGCCCTCGTAGCCTGCGAGCTCGGTCGAGGTCCACTCGTCCGTGTACACGAGCACTTCGGCCATCGAGACGTCGAGGTGCTGACCCCGTCCGGTGCGCTCGCGCTGGTAGAGGGCGGCCAGGACCGCGCTGGTGGCGAGGAGTCCCGGCGTGATGTCGCCGTCCACGTGGGGGCTCTGCTCAGGCGGTGCCTGCCGAAGGCGCGCGTCGAGCTCGACGCGCCCCACCTCGGCCTGCACCATCGCGGCGTACGCCCTCCGCTGTGACCACGAATTCGCGAAGCCCCACCCGTTGATCGAGCAATACACGAGCGTGGGCTGTCGAGCGAGCAACGTGTCGGCGTCGAGCCCGAACTTTTCCAGGATGCCGGGTCGGAAGTTCTCGAGCAGTACGTCGCTCGTCGCCGCGAGCTCTCGCACGAGATCGTTGCCACGTGGCGTGCGCAGGTCGATCGAGATCGAGCGCTTTCCGGCGTTCGCCCAGGTGAAGTAGACGCTCACGGGCTCGTCCCCGACGCGCGGCTCGAGCGTGCGGATGATGTCGCCTTCGGGTGGCTCGACCTTCACGACGTCCGCACCGAGATCCGAGAGCACGCGCCCACAAATCGGGCCGGACACGACCTGTGACAGGTCGAGCACCCGGACGCCGTCGAGCGGACCGGGCAGCGGCGAACTCGTCGACGAGGCGTTCAGTGGAAGTCCCCGGTTCAGTAGTGATCGAAGAGGTCGATGACCGACTTGGCCTGCTGGCCGATCATCACCTTGCCGACGGCTTCCATGTGGGCCCGCCAATGAGCCTCGGCGTCGATGCTCGCACCCGATCGCGATCGAGCTCGATCAGCCGTTCCTGCGACCGGATCCCACGGCGCCGCGTGGCGAGCGAATCGCGCCGCCGGCTTCGTCTGGCTCACCGCGGTCACCGCACGGGCGACGATCTCGTTGAGCATCTCGGCGATGATGCCCAACGTCTGGTTCCCCGCGAGCGCGACCAGCCGCTCGTGGAACCGCGCGTTCGCCCGCCCGAACGCCTCGGGATCGTCGAGGACCACACGTTGCTCCTCGACCAGGGACTTGAGCTCCTCGATCGCCCTGCGCCGCGGCGACGATGCGAGCATGCGCACCGCTGCCGGTTCGATCACCGTGCGCGCCTGGTGCACGTCACCGAGCGTCACGTTGCGTGCCTGGAGGACGAGAGCGGCCGTTCTCGCCGTCATGCGCTCGTTGGGCTGATGGACGATGACACCACCGAGCACTCCGCGCACGACCGTGATCAGTCCTTCCGCCTCGAGGATGCGCAGCGCCTCGCGCAGCGACGGACGCGACACGCCGAAGCGCTCGACGAGATCCCCTTCACGCCCGAGCGACTCGCCTTCGGCGAGCTGGCCGCTGACGATCAGCGCGCGCAGCTCGTCGGCGATCTGTTCCGGCTTCTCGCGCGATCGTGTGGTCGTCCTCGTCGTCGTCACGATGCCTCCGACGCCTCCATCGCCGAAACCTTATGATGTTTCCCGCGTCGCGATCGCTGCCGGCCGAGCGAACGGGAGTGGTCATGGACGTCGGCATCCGGGCAGTCGACGCCGACAACCACTACTACGAGACGCTCGACGCGTGCACCCGCCACCTCGACCCGGAGTTCCGGCGAGCGCGGCGTGCAGGTGGTCGACAGCAGGGCACGCCACACGCTGCTCCTCGCCGGCGGGAAGCGTTTCCGCTTCATCCCGAACCCGACGTTCGACCCGATCATCGTGCGCCGGCTGCCTGGACCTGATGTTCCGCGGCCAGATCCCCGAAGGGCGTCGACCCGCGCTCGCTCATGCAGGTCGAACCGCTCGCGGCCCGAGTACCGCGACCGCGACGCGCGGATCGCGGTCGATGGACGAGCAGGGCCTCGACGCCGTGCTGCTGTTCCCGACGCTCGGCGTGCGGCATCGAGCAGGCGCTGCGCGACGACATCCCGGCGACGATGGCCACCTCGCGCGCGTTCAACCGCTGGCTCGACGAGGACTGGGGCTTCTCGTACCAGGACCGGATCATCGCGGTCCCGATGCTGTCGCTCGCCGATCCCGACGGCGCGCTCGACGAGCTCGACTGGCTGCTCGGGCGTGGCGCGCGCATCGTGCACGTCCGGCCGGCGCCGGTGCCGACCGCCGACGGTCGGGGCCGGTCGCTCGGCGATCCGGCGCACGACCCGGTCTGGGCGCGCCTCGCCGAGGCGTCGGTCCCGGTCGCGTTCCACCTCGGCGACAGCGGCTACGAGGCGTTCGCCGGCGCGTGGGGCGCCAGCGACTACTTCGAGCCGTTCCGCAGCGTCGACGTGCTCTGCGAAGCTCGTGGTCTCGGACCGGCCGATCCACGACACGATCGGCAGCCTGGTCGTCCACGGCGTGTTCGACCGCCACCCGACGCTGCGCGTCGCGAGCATCGAGAACGGCTCCGACTGGGTCGCACTCCTGGTGAAGCGGCTGAAGAAGCAGGCGAACCAGACGCCGTGGGTGTTCCCCGAGAACCCGCTCGACACGATCCGCCAGCACGTGTGGGTGACGCCGTACTACGAGGAGGACATGCGCAAGCTCGCCGACCTGATCGGCGTCGAGCGCGTGCTGTTCGGCTCCGACTGGCCGCACGGCGAGGGGCTCGCCGAGCCCTCCGACTTCGTGAAGGAGCTGCACGCGTTCTCCGACGACGAGGTGCGCATCGTGATGCGAGACAACTGCCTGGACCTGCTCGGGCCCGGAGCCGCCGACGTGACCGAGCACGGCGGCGCCGACCGACGACGATGCCGCGTCTGCTCGTCGACGTGTCGCGCGTGGCTCGAGCGAGCACTGGGACCCGGACCTGACCGTCGCCGAGTGGTGGGAACGCGTCGGTGCCGCCGGATGGTCTGCGCCGCACTTCCCGCGCGAGTGGGGCGGGCTCGGCTACTCGCGGCGCTCGGTCGTCGCGGCGCGTGCGCGCCTTCCAGCGACACGGCGCGGTGCAGCCGCCGGGCGGTCTCGGGCTGCTGATGGCCGCGCCCACGATCCTCAGCCACGGCACGAAGGAGCAGATCGAGCGGTTCGTGCCCGCCGATCTACGACGGCGCGGTCGCGTGGTGCCAGCTGTTCAGCGAACCGGGCGTCGGGTCGGACCTGGCCGGTCTCTCGACGCGGGCGACCCGCGACGGCGACCACTGGGTGATCTCCGGTCAGAAGGTCTGGAGCTCGATGGCGATGCAGGCCGACTACGGGATGCTGCTCGCCCGCACCGACTTCGACGTGCCGAAGCACGCCGGCATCTCGTGGTTCGCCTTCCCGCTCGACCAGCCCGGGCGTGACCATCCGGCCGCTCGTCGAGATCACGGGCACGCGCTTGTTCAACGAGGTGTTCTTCGACGACGCGGTCGTGGCCGACGCCGACCTCATCGGCGGGCGGAACAACGGATGGGCGGTCACGCAGACCACCCTCATGTTCGAGCGCACCGGGATCGGTGCCGGCGGGATCATGAGCGGCTTCCCGCCCGCGGGACCGAAGGGCGGGTTCCTCGGCGCTGCGGGCCGGTGACGCGGCCCGGCGCCGGCCGCCCGCATCGACGAGCAAGGTGCTCGCCCGTCGACGAGCTCTTCGAGCTCGCCCGGTCGTGCGGACGCGAGCAGGATCCCGCTGGTCCGCCAGAAGCTCGCGCGCCTCGTCGAGTACGTGAGGACCGGCGAGTGGACGGCCAAGCGATCGGTGCCGGAGACGGCGCGGGGCCGCGGTGCGGGGCTCGCCAACGTCGGGCAAGCTCGCGCAGACTCGCATCGCGAAGCTCTCCACCGAGATCGCGCTGCGACATCCTCGGGCCGGCCGCGACGCTGTGGTCCCCCGACGGCCCCGTCGACGGGCGCTACGCCGAGGCGCTCGTGTTCGCCGCGGCGTCGTCGATCTACGGCGGCACCGACCAGATCCAGCGCAACGTCATCGGTGAGCGCGCGCTCGGGCTCCCGAGGGAGCCGGATCCGAACAAGGGTCTCCCCTTCCGCGAGGTCCAGGCGCGCATGCACGAGAACCTCGACTGACTCGGAGGGGAGGGGCCACCATGGGGGTCGTGGCACGAGCCCACGACCTGCTCGTCAACACCGACATGGGCGACACGGAGCAGCCCGAGTGGATGGTCCGCGTCAAGGAGGACTACTTCAAGGCCGGCGAGTCGATGTTCACGAGCCGGGAGCTCCCCGAGTTGCTCGACGAGATGGACCGCATGGGCGTGGAACGGTGCGTGCTGCTGAGCAACCTCCGGAAACCGTCGAAGCGTGCGCTGTCGTTCGTCGACGCGCGGTCCGGACCGGTTCAGCCTCGGCGTCGGCGGCCACGACCTCCTGCGCCCGATGCCCAACCTGCGGGCGCTCGAGAGCTTCGTCGCCGACCATCAGGTCGCGTACACGATCGTCGGCCCCAGCTTCTGGGGCGACGGCATGTACCCGCCGACCGACGCGGTCTACTTCCCGCTCTACACGAAGTGCTGCGAGCTCGGCCTGCCGGTGTGCATCAACACCGGGCTGCCCGGACCGCCGATCCCGGGCGACGCGCAGAACCCGATCCATCTCGACCGCGTGTGCGTGCGCTTCCCGGAGCTCAAGCTGTGCATGATCCACGGCGCCGATCCGTGGTGGGACGCCGCGATCCGCCTGATGATCAAGTACGCGAACCTCCGGCTCATGACGTCGGCGTGGTCGCCGCGCCACCTCCCGCAGTCGCTGCTGCACTTCATGTCGACGCGCGGCAAGGGACGGGTGATGTTCGCCTCCGACTCGCCGGTGCTCTCGATCACGCGGTGCATCAACGAAGCGGCGGCGCTCGAGCTCGCACCGGACGTTCTCGACGCCTACCTGTACCAGAACGCGCAGGACTTCTTCTTCGAGAGCTAGGAACGCGATGGACACCGAACGAACATGACCCGCGTGTACATGTCGAGCGAGACCCGGAGGCTCACGTCGCGCGGGTCACGATCGACAATCCGGAGCGACGGAACGCCTACGACCCGGCGATGCGTCGGGCGATGGGCGCGCACCTCGAAGAGCTCGCGACCGACGACGACATCAAGGTGGTGATCCTGCGCGGTGCGAACGGCGTGTTCAGCACCGGCGCGGACATGAAGAACGTCGTACGCGTGGTACGGCGCCGACGGCACGAGTCGGCGGCCGAGCCAGCGACGGCGCCTCGGCGTCGACCGTGAGAGCTTCGGCTTCTACCACGACTACCTCACGTTCCCGAAGATCACGATCGCCCAGGTCGAGACCTACGCGCTCGGCGGCGCGTTCGAGCTGGCGCTGATGTCCGATCTCGCAGTGGTCGGCCGCGACGCGAAGCTCGGGATGCCCGGCGCGCGGCTGCTCGGCCCCGCGCTCGGCAATCTGCACCTCTTCTTCTACCGGCTCGGCCCGGTGCTGGCACGGCGCCTCCTGCTCACGGGCGACACCGTCGACGCCGGCGAGCTCGAGCACCTCGGGCTGTTCACCGACGTCTGCGACGCCGGAGGCGGTCGCGGACCGCACCGAGGCCTGGGCGCGGAAGGTCGCGCGGATGCCGGCCGACGGCCTCGCCATCGCCAAGACCAGCTTCTCGCTGGTCGAGCAGACCGCCGCGCGTACGCGGGCGAGGAGGCGGCCGGCTTCCTGGTGCACGCGTTCGCGACCAACCTCCGGTTCGAGGACGACGAGTTCAACTTCGTGAAGACCCGCGCGAAGGTCGGCACCAGCGAGGCCTTCAAGCAGCGCGACGCGCACTTCGAGGTCGACGGTCTCCAGTGACGCGGTGGATCCGTCGGTCGCTCGGGCGGCGCGCTGGGCCGTCGGAAGCGAACCTCGCGGTGCTGGTGTCGGCCGTCGTCGCACCTCACCGGTGACCTCACGCTCGTCGACCGTTACCGGGATCCCCGGTTGTTCGACCACGGTCGCGGTCCGGGCACGCTGTCGCCCGAGGAGGCGGAGGCGATCCGCGCCGAGGCGTTCGCGGTGCTCGTCGACCTCGACGAGACTGTCGCCCACTCGAGCCGTCGCCGATCGACGACGCGTCGCTCCACCGGATCATGGAGTTCTGCGCAGGGGAGCACGTCGCCCCGACTACGTGCCGCTCGTCGAGGAGGAAGCGAACTTCGACGGGTCGCGACCGTCGGCGGTTCGCGTGGACACGCGCCCAGCCGACCGGCCGCGCTGCAGCGATTCCGCGTCGCGATCATCGGTGCGGGTCTCGGCGGTCTGTGTGCGGCGATTCGTCTCGAGCAGGCGGGCATCCCGTACACGGTGTTCGAGAAGAACCCCGACGTCGGCGGCACGTGGTTCGAGAACACCTACCCCGACCTCCGGGTCGACGTCCCCAACCACTTCTACTCGTACTCCTTCCTCCCGAATCCCGACTGGTCGCACTACTACGCCCGACGCGACGAGCTCGCCGACTACATCGCCCGGTGCGCGAAGGAGTACGGCGTCCTCCCGAACATTCGGTTCGGCACCGAGGTGCTGGACGCCGACGTTCGACGAGACGCGCGGCACGTGGTCGTTGCGCCTCCGCGGTCCCGGCAACGCCGAGGAGCACGTCGAGGTCAACGCGCTGATCAGTGCGGTCGGGATGCTGAACCGACCCTCGATCCCCGAGATCGACGGTCTCGACTCGTTCGATGGTCCGTGGTTCCACTCGGCGCGCTGGGACCACGACGTCGAACTGCGTGGGCAGCGGGTCGCGGTGATCGGAACCGGTGCCAGCGCCATGCAGTTCGTGCCGGCGATCGCGCCCGAGGTCGACCGCCTCACGATCTTCCAGCGGTCACGGCACTGGGTGACGCCGAACCCGAACTACCTCCGTGCCGTCACCGACGCCGAGAAGTGGCTGTTCCACCATGTGCCGTACTACGTCGGCTGGTACCGCTTCCTCATGTTCTGGAACAGCGCCGACCGCATGTATCCGGCGTTCCGCGTGGACCCGCAATGGCCCGACCAGGAGCGTGTCGATCAGCCGACCCAACGACAAGCTCCGCCGCAGTCATGACCGCCGCATCTCGAGCGGAGTTGGCGGCGCGGCCCGACCTGGTCGACGAGGTCCTTCCCGACTACCCGGCGCTCGGCAAGCGCATCCTGCAGGACAACGGTTGGTTCCGCACGCTGCTCCGCGGACAACGTCGAGCTGGTCAAGGACCGGATCGCCCGACGTCGAGCCGCGGTCCGTGGTGACCGAGCCTCCGGCGCGACTCCTACGCCGCCGACGTGATCGTGCTCGCCACCGGTTTCCACGCCCAACAAGTTCCTGTGGCCGATGAAGATCACCGGTCGGAACGCCGTGCTGCACGACGTCTGGGGCGAGGACCCTCGGCGCGTACCTCGGCATCACCGTGCCGGGCTTCCCCAACCTGTTCTGCATGTACGGGCCGAACACCAACCCGGTCGTCGGGAGCGTGATCTTCGTGCTCGAGTGCCAGGTCGACTACATCGTGCAGCGCGATCGCCGGAATGATCGAGCACGGGTACACCACGATGGAGTGCCGGCAGCGACGTCCACGACGCGTACAACGAGACGGTCGACGCCGAGCACGAGCATCTCGTGTGGCGACACCCTCGCGTGCACAGCTACTACAACAACGACGCCGGCCGCGTTACGACGAACATGCCGTGGAAGCTCGTCGACTACTGGCGCATGACGCGGCGAGCCGGAGCTCGACGACTTCGTCGTGAGGCGAGGTTGACCGGTGAGCGAGCGGTTCGGAGCCGGAGGTCGTGATCGTCACCGGAGCGGCGTCCGGGTTTCGGTCGCGCGACCGCGATTCGCTTCGCCCGCGAGGGTGCACAGGTCGTGGTCGTCGACCTCGACGAGGTACCGTGGCGACCGAGACCGTCGACGAGGTCCGGCGCGCTGGGCTCGGACGCGGCGGCTCGTCGTCGGCGACGTCTCCACACTGCCGACGCCGCTGCGGCGCGTCGTGGCGACGTCGCTCGGAGCGTTCGGGCGGCTCGACATCCTCGTGAACAACGCGGGCATCGCCCAGGAGGATGCTGCGCGACACGTGGGACACGGCCGAGGAGACGTGGGACCGGTGCTCCGCGTCGAACCTCCGCAGCGTGTACGTGTGCTCGCGGGCGGCCATCCCGGTGATGCTGGCGGCGGGACACGGGTGCCATCGTGAACGTGGCATCGATCGCGGCGACGGTCGCCGTCGGCGGTGCGGCCTATGCGGCGGCAAAGGGCGGCGATCGTGAGCTACACGCGGCACGTGGCGAGAGAGCTGGCGAGCCGGGGAGTGCGGGTCAACTGCGTGTCGCCCGGGTTCATGCGCACGCCGATGACCACCGGCGAGCGGCTCGGTCTCGACGAGACCGAACAGGAGCGACCGCGATGCAGGAATTCGGTCCAGCGTGTCCCGATGCGCCGAACGGGTGCGATGGACGACATCGCCGAGGCGATCCTGTTCCTCGCGAGCGACCGAGGCCGGCTACATCACCGGCCAGGAGCTGATCGTCGACGGTGGATACGTGGTCCGATGACCTACGAGACCATCTTGTACGACGGTCGAGGACCGCACCGCGCTGATCACGTTCAACCGTCCCGATCGCCTCAACGCGGTGAACCTGACGATGAGCACCGAGCTGCGCGACGCGTACACGCGTGCGGAGGCCGACGACGACGTGTGGACGATCGTGGTCACCGGAAACGGTCGTGCGTTCTGCGCCGGTGCCGACGTCGAGGGTGTCCCGGAGGACGGGCGCGTGCCGCACCACGGTCGGTACCTCTCGCACTTCAGGGAGTGGGACGCGCCGCAGGAGGCCACGCCACCGTTCCGTTCGATGGCGAAGCCGATCATCGTCGGGGTCAACGGGATCTGCTGCGGCGCGGGCTTGGACCTCGTCACCACCGGCGACATCGCCATCGCGTCGGAACGCGCCGAGTTCTTCGATCCGCACGTGAGCATCGGGCTCGCCTCCGGACGCGAGATGGTGCGGGTCGCGCGCGGCGATTCCCGTGAACGTCGCCATGCGCATGGCGCATCCTCGGGAAGCAGGAGCGCATGAGCGCGCAGCGGGCGCTACGAGCTCGGTCTCGATCACCGAGGTCGTCGAGCACGACGCGTTGGTCGATCGCCTGCGTGAGCTCGCGGCGATGGTCAACCGCAACGCTCCGCTCGCGGTGCGGGGCACGCGGCTCGCGATCCGGAAGGGCCTCGGCCTGCCTCTCTACGAGGCCGAGCTGATCGCGGAGGCGTTCCGGGAGCGAGTCCTCCACACCGACGACTCGAACGAGGGCCCGCGCGCGTTCCTCGAGCATCGCGATCCCGAGTGGAGGTGCGAGTGAGCGGAGCCGGGTACGAGACCATCCGCTACGACGTGGACACTGCCGACCGGGTCGCGACGATCACCTTGAACCGCCCGGAGTCCGCTCAACGCGTTCAACCGCCAGATGTGCGAGGAGATCCGCGACGCGTGGCACGCCGTCAAGGCCGACGACGACGGTGCATGCGGTCGTGCTGCGCGCCGCCGGCGAGCGCGCCTTCTCCGCCGGACTCGACACGAAGCAGAACTTCGGACAACCCGACGTCGTCTGGAACCATCTCGACCCGGGCGAGTACCTGAGCCCGAAGTGGCAGAAGCTCTGGAAGCCGGTGGTGTGCGCGGTGCACGGGATGTGCACCGCCGGCGCCTTCTACTTCCTCAACGAGGCCGACGTCGTGATCTGCTCCGACGACGCGACGTTCTTCGACTCGCACGTGACCTACGGGTTCGTGTCGGCCATCGAACCGATCGGGCTGATGCGACGCATCGGACTCGGCGACACGCTGCGCATGGCGTTGACCGGCAACGGCGAACGGGTCTCGGCGCGAGACCGCGCTGCGGCTCGGGCTGGTCAGCGAAGTCGTGCGCCGCGACGACCTCTGGCCGCATGCCCACGACCTGGCCGCGCCTCATCGCGTCGTACCCGACGGTGGCGACGCAGGGCACCGTGCGCGCGATCTGGGAATCGCTCGACAAGCCCTACCGTGCCGCGGTCGAGCAGGGCCTGATGTACACGCGCCTCGGCAACCCCATCGGCGCCGAGGAGGTCGAGCGCACCGGGATCGATCACCGCGCACCGAGGGTCCGGTGACCACGCTCTCGCCGCGCCTCGGCGCGGTCATGGCCCTCGACCCGGCGGCTCCGGCCGCTCGAGTTCGAACGGAAGATGGTGGACCTGGCGCGACCTGGCGACCACGGCCGACCACGTCGACCGCGACGCTCCGCCACGCGGGGCTGGGAGCGGGAGCGCCGATCGGGGTCATGCTGCGCAACCGTCCCGGCGCACTCGGCGTGTTGCTCGGGTCTGCTGCGCGCCCGGCGCATGCGTCGTGACCGTGAATCCGTTGCTCGGGGCGAGAGCGGCTGCGCGCCGACGTCGCCGCGCTCGAGCTGCCGCTGCTCATCGGCGCGCGGGACGACCTGGCGCTTGTCGACCTCGACGCGCTGCGCCCGTCGACGGCGCTGGTCGCGATCGGTGACCTCGACGGTGCGTTCCACCTCACGCTCCCGACCGGTCCGCGACCGCGCGTTCGAGCCGGCGCCCGGCGTCGCCGTTCGCATGCTGACCAGCGGCACGACCGGACCTCCCAAGCGGATCGACCTCGGCTACGAGACGCTCGAACTGGTGATGCGCGGCGCGAAGCACTACGAGCAGGCCGGCGACGACGACCTGCGGCTGCGTGAGGGCGTCGTCATCGTCAACGCTCCGTTGGTTCACGTCAGCGGGGTCTTCCGCGTCGTGCAGGCAGTGCTCGACGGACGCAGGATCGTGCTCCTCGAGCGCTTCACCGTCGACGGATGGGTCGACGCGGTGCGGCGCCATCGGCCGAAGACCGTCAGCCTCGTGCCGACTGCCCTGCAGATGGTGCTCGACGCCGAACGTCGATCCCGACGTGTTCGACGGCATCCGTTCGGTGGTCTCCGGGACGGCGCCGCTCGATCCCGACGTCGCCGACGCCTTCACCGAGCGGTACGGAGTCCCGGTCCTGACGTCGTACGGCGCCACCGAGTTCGGCGGTGGGGTCGCCGGGCTGGAACCTCGCCGATCACCAGCGGTACGGAGGCGAGCCAAGCGGGGGAGCGTGGGCCGCGCGCACGCCGGCTGCGAGCTGCGCGTCGTCGACCCGGAGCGCGGTACCGAGCTCGGCGCCCGGTGGAGTGGGGTTGCTCGAGGTCCGCGCCGCGCAGCTGGGCACCGACGACTGGGTGCGCACCACCGACCTGGCGCGGCTCGACGCCGACGGCTTCCTCTGGATCGTCGGTCGCGCCGACCAGACGATCCTCCGCGGCGGGTACAAGGTGCAGCCCGAGGTCGTCCGCGCCGCGCTCGAACGTGACCCCCGGGTGAGGGAGGCGGCGGTCGTCGGTATCAGCGACGTTCGACTCGGGGCGGTGCCGGTCGCGGCCGTCGAACGCCGCCCCGGCCGGGACATCGACGAAGCATCGCTGCTGGCACGCGCGAGCAGTCACCTCGCGCCGTACGAGCTCCCGGTCGCCGTCTCCGTGGTCGACGAACTTCCCCGGACCACGTCGGGCAAGGTCGACCTGGCTGCGATCCGAGCGTTGTTCGACCGCGTCGTCGCGACCGCGCGTGGGTCGTGATCGTGGAACCGTGGTCGTTCGGCGAGCAGCCGTTGCCCGAGGTCGTCGAGCTGGCCACCGTGGTTCGGGAACTGACCAGTACCGTGCTCGCGCTCGAGCACGCCTCGCCCGAGCTGGTGTCGCTCATCGGCGTGTTGCGCGACGCGCAACGACGCCTGGCGGACGCGACGCCGCGCGATCTCTCCCCGAGGATCGGCGCCGAGGCGGCCGACGATCAGCGGGTGTACGTCGACCATTCGCGCGACATCGGCGACTACAACCCGTGCTTTCCCCGCTACGAGTTCCGAGCGCGGGAACCGAGGGCCGCGGAAGGGTCGAGTTCCCACTCTGCTACGAAGGGCCTCCGGGCATCGTGCACGGCGGATTCCTCGCCGTGTTCTTCGATTGCGTGCTCCAGCAACTCAACTGCGACCTCGGTCTCGCGGGCAAGACCGCGGAGCTGTCGCTCCGCTTCCGGCGGCCGACTCCGTTGCTCACGCCACTCGCCGTGCACGCGGTGCGATCGATCGAAGGTGACCGCATCCGCTCGCGCGCCGAGCTCGCGCTCGACGGCACGGTGTTGTGCGAAGCGCACATGCTCGCTGCCGTCGGCGATCGCGCATCGCTCCCGGCCGTTTCTCCTCGACGTCCATGAGCGAGCGCCCGCGAGCCGGGTACCCCGGCGAGCAGCGAGTGGGGCCCGAGCTCGCCCGAGGTGGAGCAGTCGGCGTAGCCGCCGAGAGCGGGGAGGCATGAGCGCGCTGACCACGGTGAGCCGCGTGCTCCGCGACCGCGTGGCCGCGTACCCCGACGTCGAGTACGTCGTGTGCGACGACGACCGGCTGACGTACGCCGGCGCCGAGCGCCGCAGCCGGGTGCTGGCGCGCGGCCTACTGGCGGCGGGTGCCGGACGCGGGAGCCGGATCGGCCTGTTGTTCCCGACCGGCACCGAATTCGTCACCGCGTGGCTCGCGACCGTCCGTATCGGCGCGATCGCGGTCCCGATCAGTACCTTCTCGACCCCGATCGAGCTGCGGGACGTGCTCGGACGCGCCGACGGTCGACATCCTGCTCGGTGTGCCCTCGTACCGAGGGAACGACTACGTCGCCGCGCTGCGCGAGGCGGTCGGCGCCACGCCCGGAGCGGTCCGTTCGACCGCCGCGCCGTTCCTGCGGCACGTCTGGCTCGAAACCAATTTCGAGTCCCTGGAGGAGCGCGCCGGCACCGTGCGCGACTGCGTTGCTCGACGCGGTCGAGGACGACGTGCGACCCGACGACCGGATGGTGATCGTCCACACCTCGGGTTCGACGAGCACGCCGAAGGGCGTGATCCACCAGCACGGTCCGCTCCTGAACCACCTCGCCACCCTGAACGGTCTGCGCGGTCTCGACGCCGGGGTGCGACTGTTCTCCAACTCGCCGATGTTCTGGATCGGAGGCCTCGGCTACAACGTCGTGGGCACACTGGTCGCCGGCGCGACTCTGCTCTGTTCGGCGGCGCCCGATCCCGCCGACACGCTCGACTTCATCGAACGCGAACGGCCCGAGTTGACGAACGGCTTCGTCGCGTCCATCGCGTCCCTCATCGCGCACCCGAGCTTCGCGACCCGGGACTTCTCGTCGATCCGTTCCGGCAACCTCTACCCGCTGTCGCCCGAAGGGGTGCGTCCGGCCGATCCGGAGTTGCGCCACAACATGCTCGGGATGACCGAGACGGGCAGCGTGTGCCTGATGAGCCCCGACGACTCCGACCAGCCCGAACGCCGTCGGGGCTCGTTCGGGTGTCCCGTCCCCGGACTCGACGCGCGCGTGGTCGATCCGGACACCCTCGAGGACGTGCCGAACGGCGTTCTCGGCGAGCTCTGGTTCCGGGGGCCGGCGCTCATGGAGGGTTACGACGGGGTGGAGCACTGCGACGTCTTCACGGCCGACGAGTGGTACCGGACCGGCGACCTCTTCACGGTCGACGACGAGGGCTTCTATTTCTTCAAAGGCCGGCGCGGCGACATGATCAAGACCGCGGGCGCCAACGTGTCGCCGCGCGAAGTGGAGTCGGCGTTGCGTGAGGTCACCGGAGGGCTCGACGCCCTCGTGATCGGGATCCCCGACGCGGAACGGGGTCAGATCGTCGGTGCCGTCGTCATCGCGGAACCGGAGCGCGCGGTCGACCTCGACCGCATCCGCGACGATCTGCGCGCCCGGCTCTCCGCGTACAAGGTGCCGCAGGCGCTTCGTCTGCATCGCTCCCGGCGACCTGCCGATGCTCTCGAGCGGCAAACCCGACCAGCACCGGATCGTGGAGCTCGTTCGATGAGCACGATGAGCGCCTCACCGTCCCGCGGCTCGTCCGCCGGTGGGCCGAGGTGCAGCCCGACAAGGCCGTTCGTCGTCACCGACGACGACACGCTCTCGTACGGCGCAGCTCGAACGGGAGACGGCCGCCTTGGCGTACCGGTTCGCGACCGCGGGAGTGAGCAAGGGCACCCGAGTCGGCATCCTGATGCCGAACGGCATCGCGTGGCCGATCGTCGCGATCGGAGCCAGTCGCGCGGGCGTGACCGTCGTGCCGTTGAGCACGCTGCTCCGTCCGCCGGAACTCGCCGCGCACCTGCAGACGGCGGGCGGTCGAGCACCTCGTGCTCGTCCCGACGTTCCGGCGATCGTGACTACGTCGCCGACCTTGCGGCGATCTCGCCGCGACTCGTTCCCGCCTCCGATCTCTTCGTCGAGGCGCTCCCGCGACTGCGATCGATCACCCTGTGGGACGCGGAGCGTCGTCGGCAGGACGAACCGCTCCGCGCCGAGCTCGTGGAGTCGCTGGACGCGGCCGTCCGCCCCGCCGACGACCTCGTGGTGATCTTCACCCCGGGAAGCCGCCGTGGGCCCGAAGGCGTGATCCACACCCACGGCGGTGCGCTCGGCGCGACCGCCGCGGGACTAGAGGCGCGACGACTCGGACCCGACGACCGGCCCGACGTCCCGATGCCGTTCTCCTCCGTCGAGGGGTTCGGTACCGGCTTCCTCTCGACGCTGATCGCCGGAGCGACGCTCCGCACCGAGTCCCGGCCGCAACCCGAGCCCACGCAGCCGTTCGTCCTCGGGATGACCGAGTGCTTCGGACCGTACTGCGACGACCGCCTCGCCCGGCCGCTCCCGGGTGTCGAGGTGCGGATCGTCGACCTCGACGCCGGGGCCCCGGTCGGGGCCGGCGTCGTGGGTGAGATCCAGCTGCGCGGGCCGAACCTGATGCGCGGCATCTGCGGCCGCACGCGTCGGGAGACCTTCACCCCGGACGGCTTCTACCCGACCGGTGCTCTCGGACGCCTCGACGCGAACGGATACGTCCACCTCGACCGGACCCGATCCGAACGGACGAACCCATGACGAGTGATCGTGACCTCTTCCTCCACGAGATCATCGACATCAACGGGCTGCACCAGTGGGACTATATGGAGCACTGCCGGCAGCAGTCCGGCGACGAGAAGGTCGACTTCGAGCTCCTCGGCACCTGGTACACGATGGGCATCACAGCCCGTTGGCCTCAAGTCGTGAACGTCTGGGAGATTCCCGGTGGCTGGGACGGCTGGTACGGCAAGGTCGACCGGCTCGGGCTAAGCGCGTCACAACGCGCGCGCTCAACGCGTGGTCGAAGCAGGCGTACGAATACCGGTCGGGTGGCTTCGACCGCCTGCTCGGCGCCGCTCCGGGCTGCCCGAACATCGCGTCGCGTTGCAGCCAATCGTGGGCCGCTGGCGTGCACGGAGCAAGCGACCGCAACCGGGTATCCCGGCCGCACGAGTGAGCCGAGCGCCGGGAGCGCGTGCCGCTCCTCGCGAACTACGACCATCACCTCGTCGGTCGCTACGAGGTGATGATCACGACTACGAGGTGTGCACCATCTGGGCCACGACCGCCGAGGCGCACGTGCGGGCTGCGAGGGCCCACGACGAGGCTCGCGGCCTGATCCGCGACGCGAGTGGAGAGGCGACCCCGCTTCGAGGCGTGGCACCCCGGGCCCGCGCCTGGTGCGTGCGCTGGCGCGAGGAGCTGATGACTCCCCACGTCGGGACGTTGTGCGTCCCCGACACCGTTCCCCTGGACGAGAGCGCGACCGGGGCCGCAGACGGCTGACGCCTGCGAGTACGTTCGCGACTGTGAGCGACTTCGACGCGATCGACTTCTTCCGCGACGAGTCCCTCGTGGTCGACCCGTACCCGTACTTCGACGACCTCCGCAACGAGTGCCCGGTCCGGCGGGAGCCGCACCACGATGTGGTCATGGTGACCGGGTACGAGGAAGCGGTCGCGGTGTACAACGACACCGCGACGTTCTCGTCGTGCAACTCGGTCGACCGGACCGTTCCCCGGGTTCCCCGTCCCGCTCGAGGGCGACGACGTCAGCGCGCTCATCGAGCAGCACCGCGACGAGTTGCCCTTCAACGACCAGCTCACGACGTTCGATCCGCCGAAGCACACCGATCACCGCGCGCTGCTGATGCGGCTGATCACGCCGAAGCGTCTGAAGGAGAACGAGGAGTTCATGTGGCGGCTCGCCGATCGCCAGATCGACGAGTTCGTGGCCAAGGGGGAGTGCGAGTTCATCCGCGAGTTCGCCGGGCCGTTCGCGATGCTGGTCGTCGCGGAGCTGCTCGGTGTGCCCGAAGCCGACCACGAAGTGTTCCGCGAGGAGCTGCAGGGTCGGCGGCGCGAAGACAATGCCCTCGGCAGCACCGGCGACGACACGCTCGCGCACAGCCCGTTGGAGTTCCTGTACGAGCGGTTCACCGCCTACGTCGAGGACCGGCGGCGCGAGCCGCGCGACGACGTGCTCACCGGTCTCGCCACCGCGACGTTCCCCGACGGCTCGTTGCCCGAGGTCATCGACGTCGTGCGGATTGCCGCCAACCTGTTCGCGGCCGGGCAGGAGACCACGGTGCGCCTCCTCGCCACCGCGCTCAAGCTGATCGGCGAGCACCCCGACCTGCAGCAACGTGCTCCGCGCCGAACGCGACCGCATCCCCAACTTCGTCGAGGAGACGCTCCGGTCCGAGAGCCCGGTGAAGGGCGACTTCCGGCTGTCACGCGTCCCGACGACGGTCGGCGGCGTCGACATCCCGGCGGGCACCACGCTGATGGTGCTCAACGGTGCCGCGAACCGTGATCCGCGCCGGTTCGACGATCCCGGGGAGTTCCGTGTCGACCGCGCGAATGCTCGGCAGCACCTGGCCTTCGGGCACGGCCCGCACACGTGCCCGGGCGCGCCGCTGGCGCGTGCCGAGGCCCGCGTCAGCCTCGAACGCCTCCTCGATCGCATGGCCGACATCACGATCTCGGAGTCCGGGCACGGCCCCGCGGACGCCCGCCGTTACCAGTACGCGCCGACGTACATCCTCCGCGGCCTGCAGAAGTTGCACTTGGAGTTCACGCCACTCCGGTGAGCGGCTGCGCCGCTCGCCGACGCCATCGCCCGAGGGCTGCGTCGCAACGCGGGCAGGGCGTGACCTACGAGGTCCCCACGAACATCATGAAGGCGCAGGGCGCGAAGAAGGTGGCGTCGCTGGGCTACGGCATCTCGCCGTCGTCGTCGGAGGCGGCGAAGTCGTTCAACAAGTACACGGTTCCGTCGCAAGGCCTCGACGCGGTCTACACGAACACCACGGTCGACTTCGGCAGCACCGACGTCAGCCCGCTGGTGCTGGGCATCAAGAACGCGGGTGCGGACGCGGCGTTCTACGCGATGAACGGAAACACGAACCTGGCGATCGCGCAGGGTCTCAAGCAGAACGGCGTCAACATGAAGGCGCAGCTCATGGCCACCGGCTACGGCCAGGATCTGCTCGACCAGCCCATCGCGAATCAGCTCGGACCCTCGGTCATCTTCACCCAGGGTTGGGCGCCGGTGGAGGCCAAGACCACGGCCACCAAGCAGTTCCAGGCCGACCTCAAGAAGTACGCCAATTCGACGGGCGTGCCCGACTTCGGGATCTACACCGGCTACATCGACTGCGACCTGGCCATCCTCGGGCTGAAGCAGCAGGGCAAGAACCTCGACCAGAGCACCTTCGCCGACGACCTGCGCAAGCTCGGTCACGTCAACCCGGCCGGCCTCAACTGCCAGGACCTCGACATCAGCGCGGCGAACTACGGCAAGTCGCCGTCGACGATCTGCGAGTGGGCGGTGATCGTCAAGAACGACAAGTTCGTCGTCCTCAAGCCCAAGGGCGGCAACAAGCCCTACTGGGAGCGGGAAGCTGATCGGCGCATCGGTCACGGAGAACGCCACCACGACGACGAGCGCGCCGTAGTTCGGACGCTCGGAGGGCGTGGGCGCGGTCAGGCGGGCTGGCCGATTCGCATGGCCTTGTCGAGGGAGCCACCCATGATGAGCGCCTGCTGCTCGAACGGGAGATCGGCGACGATCGTCGAATAGGCGAGCGGATCGCCCATGCCCTCGGGGTGTGGGAAGTCCGAGCCGAACATGATGTGGTCGACCGGGATGCCGAGGTCGATGAGCCCCTTGGGGTCGGGCTCGTGGAAGGCGTGCACCCAGACGTTCCGGTTGAACACCTCGACGGGGTCCTCGTCGAAGAGCACCGCGCGCTCGGCGTAGTTCCGCTGCAGCTTCTCGTAGAAGGGCCGGATCCAGCGGCTCGAGTACTCGACCGGCAGGAACCTGAGTTCCGGGAACCGAGTGGCCAGGCCGTGCCCGATGATCGATGCCATGGCGTCGACGAGGTTGTCCTTCTCCGACGACAACGCCAGGAACGCCGGGTTCGCCCGACGAGCATGGCGCGAGATGCTCATCTCGCGGTCGCCGAGCCCTTCCCACTCGTTCGTGTACCGGGTGTAGCCGGAATCGCCCGAATGCATGCCGACCGCGAGACCGAGCTCCTGGACCCGCTCCCAGAACGGGTCGAACTCGGGAAGCGCGAACGACTTGCGGCCCGTCCACGTCGGCACCGGCGCCACGCGGATGAGGAAGATCTTGGCGCCGCGTTCATGGACGTACTCGAGCTCCTCGAGGGCGCGGTCGAGCACCGCGAGCGAGATGATCGGAGTGGCGTAGATGGCGTCGGAGTACACGTAGCTCCAGTGCTCGTGCATCCACTCGTTCAGCGCGTGGATCACCGCGCACACCGCGTCGGGATCGTCGGCCATCCGCTCCTCGAGCGCACTCGCCAGCGTCGGCCACAGGAGGGTGCGGTCGATCCCCATCTCCTTCATGAGCTCGAGCCGGGGCTCCGGATCGAAGAACGCATCGAGGCTCGGCATGGCGACCATCTTCCCGAAGCCGGTCGCGGTGTGGCCGAACCCCTGTCCGCCCTTGGTGACGTCGAAACCGGCCCCCCCGGGGACGGCCACCTTGGCGAAGGTCGGGTTGGGGATGTAGTCCGAGATCTTGTCCCGGATCGCCAGCTTCGTTCGGCCGTCCAGCTCGACGTACTTGATGACGCCCTCGTACTCGGGCGGAAGGAACTTCGTGAGCGCCTCCTGTCTCTCGTACAGGTGGTTGTCGGCGTCGAACGTCGTGTACGGGAGCTCCCGGTGCGTGATCTGGATGAATTCGGTGTCGGTCATGTTCTGCTCCTGTGTCGTACGGGTTCGACCTGTTCGTCCAGGGGTCCGCGGGATCGAAGCTTGTGTACTCCGATCATGCCGCATTCCGCGAGCCTCCGCTCGGAGTATCCGCCCACTCGGCCGCGACGGAATCAGCGACCGCGGAGTGGTGTCCTACGAGGACTGCATCTCACCGGAGTTCTACGAAGCGGAGCGAGGACGCTCAGCTCTTCGCGTCAGCGAGCCGCTGCCCTGACCCCGCGTCCGACGAGCGACCTATATCTCGAAGCCCGAGAGGATGACGGCGTGGGTGTCGGCGGCCGCGTGACGCAGACGCACCGCCTCTTGGTACGCGGGTGACTCGTACCAGGCTCGTGCCGCTTCCACCGACTCGAACTCCAGGACGACGGTCTGATCGCCGTGCCATTCGCCCTCGAGGACCTCGGGGCGCCGGTCGACGACGAGGACCGAGGCGCCGCTCTGCATCAGCGAGGGTCCCGCGGCGCGACCGGTACGCGTCCATCCCGTCCGGATCCTTGATTGCCTCGGTCAGGATGACGTAGCCCTTCGGCATCTGCTTCTCCTCGGCTGCCGACCGCGTCGCTGACGGCGGCGTATCGTACGGCAACCATGGGTGAGGTCGAACTGTCCTGTGGCCTCCCTCCCGGGCCGGACTTCGCTGACCTGGCCGTGTTCGCCGAGGAGCTGGCGCCGGCGCGCGAACGCCACCTGTTGACCTTCGAGGGCCACGTCACCCACCTCCCGGACCGGGATCGCGGGCTCCTGGAACACGTCGACGTGAAGACGATGGTCGGCGAGCCCGACCGCATCCACCGGCACCTGGCGCGCCTCGGCGACGTCGGTTTCCAGGAGATCGTCTACACGCCGACCGGGCCCGACGTGACCCGCGAGCTCGAAGCGTTCGCGTCCGCGGCGCGCGCTGCTACGCGTCGGGCGCGCGGAACATGAATTGCTCCATCGTCGTCCGCAGCTCTGCGTTGACGAATTCCACGCGAACACCCAGCGGGTCGCGGTGATACGTGAACGTCGAGGGCGGCGCGTCGCCGTGACCGTCGAGCAGCTCGAGCGGGCACGCCGCGGCGCTGAGGTCAGCTGAGTCGGCGGCGAGCGCCTCGGAGAAGAAGCCGATGTGGTGCAGGTTGGAGTGCTCGTTGCACACCCACGGCGTACCCGCCACCTCCTGGATCAGCTCGAGGTACGGCGGTTGCGTCGAGTAGCAGATGCGGTTCGGCACGACGAGGTCGTTCCCTTCGCCGTCGCGGATGGCGATGTCGCCCTCGATGATCGGACCCCATTCGATCCCGAGCAGTTCGGCGAAGCGCGCGGTCCGGCGTCGAGGTTCGGTACGACGATGCCGACGTGGAACATCTCGCTGAGCGCCATCGACCCTGCACGTTCACCGCGGAAACGTCAGAAGACGCCGATCCCCGCGGCCTCGTTGCGCTTGCGCCACTCTTCCCGCGGCATCCGGGTGGTGTCCACGTCCTTGGCCAGCGCGCGGAGCGCGCCGACCGTCGCCTGCTCCTTGGGGATGTGCGCGAAGGGATCCCAGCCGAAGAACCGGCAGGCGTTTTCCCACGTGATCTTGTGGATCTCCTCGTCGGTCACGCCGGCGTCCTGGAACTCCTTCCAGGCGAACTCGGGCGACTCGGGCCATGTGGTGTCGGTGTGCGGGTAGTCGCACTCCCACGCGATGATGTCGATGCCGATCCGGTCGCGCAGCAGCAGGCCGGACGGGTCGGTGATGTAGCAGGCGAGGATGTGCTCGCGGAACACCTCGGAGGGGAGCTTGCCGCCGAAGTCGTCGTCGTGGTGGAGCCACGCCTGGTTCTGGAAGTGGCGGTCGATCCGGTCGAAGTAGAACGGGATCCAACCGATCCCCCCCTCCGAGAGGGCGACCTTCAGGTCCGGGAAGCGCCGCAGCGTCGGCCCGAACAGCAGGTCCTGCGCGGTGATCGCGCTGATCTGGCAGGCGAGCACCATGAGATGGTCGACGGGTGCCTCGGGCGGCTTCTGGATGACGTCGAACCCGGCGCCGATGTGGAGCGACAAGACCATGTTCTCGTCGCAGATCGCCTGGAGCATCGGGTCCCAGTAGCCGGAGAGGAAGCTGGGGAAGCCCTGGACGTGCGGTGTCTCGAGGAAGCTGACGGACCGGCAGCCCTTCTGGCCGATGCGGTGGACCTCCTGCACCGCGAGGTCGACGTCCCACATCGGGACGATGCCCTGGGCGATGAATCGGCCGGGGTAGGCCGCGCACCACTCGTCGATGACCCAGTCGTTGTAGGCCTGGAGCATCACGTGCGCGATCTCCTTGTCGCGTGACTCGGTGAAGGTGCGGGCGTTGAAACCGGCCATGGTCGGGAAGTTCATCGACGCCAGCACGCCGTTGGCGTTCATGTCGCGCACGCGCTCGTGCACGTCGAAGCAGCCGGGCCGCAGCTCCGAGAAGGCGCCCGGGTTGAACCCCCACTCCTCACGCGGCCAGCCGACCGTTGCCGCCATCCCGAACGGCGTCGAGGTCCTCTGGCCCTGGAACACCCACTCGTCGACGCCCTGCTCGTTGCGGACCACCTTGGGCACCTCGTCGAGCCACTTGGCCGGGACGTGGTTCTTGTACATGTCGGGCGGCTCGATGAAGTGGTCGTCGATGCTGACCAGGATCATGTCGTCCATACGCATGGGAACTCCTTCGGCCGCGGTGAACGAAGTCAGCCTAACGCCGAAAGGTTCGTGACGCGCCCCCCGATCAGGCGGCGGCGACCTGCATCAGCGCGTCGGCCACGGCCTGCGGTTCGGTGATCATCAGGTCGTGGCCGGTGTCGATGTCCCACAGGCGCCCGGCGGCCGCGCCCGCTGCCATCGCGCTCGGCTCACGCGTCGCGCAGCGTCGAGGTGCAGACGATGTGGTACTGCGGGATCGCCCACAGCGCCGTCTTCGTTGGTGAGCTGCGAGCTTCTGCTCGAAGCACTTCCAGGGATGGCCGCGTGAGCCGGTCGGCCATCCACGCGAGGTCGTCCGGGTCGGTCACGCCGTAGATGACGGCTCGGCTCGGTGCCCGGGAAGAGCACGAGCTCGACGCCGTCGACCACCTGGCCCGGCGGGGCGGGCGCTTCGATGATCGGCCCGGCCACGTCGACGAGCGACTGGCCGTTCACCGGTGTGGCCGCGTCGAGGTACACGAGGCGCCCGACGCGATCGGCGGCGCGGTCGGCGACGCCGGTGATCACCATGCCGCCGTAGCTGTGGCCGACCAGGATCACGTCGCGCAGGTCCTCGTACTGCAGCACCGCGACGATGTCGCGGATGTGGAGATCGAGGTCGACGTCGGGACGCAGCAGGTGCGACCGCTCACCGACGCCGGTCATCGTCGGCGTGTACACGTCGTGGCCTGCCGCGGCGCAGGATCCGCGCGACGCGCTGGTAGCACCAGCCGCCGTGTGCGCCGCCGTGCACCAGGACGTAGGTCGCCATGACTCGGCCTTTCGAGGGCGATTGCAACACCTATATACGGCTGCAACACCTATATATAGGGTGCCGTGGGGCTGTGATCGGTCCGGTCACCGTCATGTCTGGCCCCGGCGTCTCGGGCTCCCGCTTGCCGGCCGACCACGTCGTCGGATCGGTGCCGATACCACTCTCCAGGACGTCGACACCCTCGGAGATCGCAGTCGCCAAGTCTCCACCGCGGAAGTACCACTGCGTTTGGGCCGCCTGGATGACGCCTCCCGCTGCCGCAGCCAGCATCGTGGGTACGAGCGCGTCGCTCGGCAAGCCGAGGCGAGCACCGAAGAACTCGGCGATCACACGGTGGCCTTTCAGTTGGATACCGCCGAGCACGCCCTTCAGCACGCTGGGCGTTGCCGCGACGACGGCGATCCAGCGTCGAAGCAGCGTCGTGTCCTCCGCGGACACGGCTTCCTCCAGGGCGACGCGGAGCGAGTGCAGCGGCGGCTCGTCGGCGGGCCGAGCTGCCAGCGCGTCCCGGAGGGCTTCACTCCGTCGGTCGATCTGCAACTGCAGCACATCTTCCTTGCCGGGAAAGTACCGGTAGAAGGTGCGCGCGGAGATGTGCGCCTCCGAGGCGATCTCTTCGACGGTGACATCGCCGAACCCGCGCTCCTCGAAGAGTCGGAGCGCGACCGCTTCCAACTCCGAGATCATCATCTCGGAGCGCTTCTCCCTCAGCTGCAGGGCAAGCGACTGCGTCGCCAACTCAGGGCACCTCTGCTTTCTCGGCCTCGTTGCGGAGGTCTTCGGAATCTTCTCCGAGCAGCCAGCCCTGGCTGATCAGTTCGTCGAGCCGGCGATTGAAGCGCTCGACGTAGTCGAGGTGGTCCGTGTAGAGCTGTTGGAGCTTCTCGTGGTCGAACGGCTCCTCGGTGCCCACCACACCGAACGCGGGTGTCCCGTCCTCGTTCTTGGGGTTGGCGAAGTACCGTGCCGCGAGGGACGTCCATTTCGACGCAGCGCAGCCCGCCGCGGCTGTTGCCATGCTCGTCCTGAGCGAAGTACCCATCGGGGCCGACCTCGATCCGTTCCGCCCGCGGAGGCGCGACGCCCTCGGCGACCCACTGCACCAGGTAGTGGAGCGCCATGTTGAACAGCTCGCCGTGGGGAAGGCTATTCATGACCACGTCGGTCGGCACCTTGCCGGCCGTCGCGACCTGCTGCCACTGCTCGGGGTTGTTGTAGGGCGGGTATCTCGTCCCCATGTGGGGGACACCCGCAAGCTCGTACAGCCGGTAGCGATCCCCGGGCTCGTCACTGTCGTTCCGTCGGTACTTTCGGCCCTCGCGCCCGGGACGGTTCGGGTCCGCGATGTCACCCTCGCTGACCACCTGCACGATCGGCACGTCGCATGCGCCGAACGGTTCCCCGGGGGCGCCGGACGGGAAGTAGCCGTGGTAGACGGGGGAGCCGTCGCCGAGTCGCTGCGAGTCGTGGGCGTTGCGGATGTAGTCGGTGACGACGCCGCCGGTCTGGGAGTGCCCGCTCAGGATCACATGCGCGACGTCCCAGCCCTCGAAGGGGCCCGCCGACGCCGCGATCGCCGCGCCCACCTGAGCGAGGATCGTGTTGGACGCCTGGTTCTGGCGTTGCATCTCCGCGAAGAACGCGGCCATTTTCGCCGGGTCGCCGACCGGCAGGTTGAGCGAGTCCACCTCCGGGGCGTCGGGCGGGGGCGGATCCGCCTCGATGGCAAGCGACTCGTAGCGCTGCGGGTTGGAGGCCTTCACGTGGGCGTCGAGCGCGGTCTTCTGCGAGCTGATGACCGCCCACCCGTGGCCCGACCGCATGATGTAGTCGGACGTGTACAGCCAGATCGGTGGCGCGCCCATCGCGTGCAGCGGCTCCACGACGACCGTGCCGCTGAAGCGCCCTCGGTCGCGCGGTCGGCGCACGAACACCGTCGTGGTGTACGGACGGCCGTCTGCTTCGCCGGCGGCGAACCACTCCTCCTCGACGTAGTCGAAGTCATCGAGGCGGCCGCGGTAGTCGCCGGGCGGGACGTACGGCGTAGACGCCTCCCCAGATTGCGGACGGTTGAGCGCGGCTGGTGTGACTGTCATCGCCCCTCCAAATTTGTGATCTACGCGGAGCTCGCGGCGAGCAGGTCTGCGACTTCGAAGCCGACACGGTCGATGTGGGGCTGCAAA
Organism: uncultured Actinomycetes bacterium; assembly: GCA_963705625.1. GTDB lineage: Bacteria > Actinomycetota > Acidimicrobiia > IMCC26256 > DASPTH01 > DASPTH01. The sequence continues at coordinate 208,205 of CAVPKG010000002.1, read as the reverse complement.
ACCGCCCGGTCGAAGCCGTAGAGCTCGGCCGCGTTGTCGAAGAGGATCTTGTGAACGTCGGCGTCGGTGACGCTCGGGTCACCCGCCAAACCGGCCACCTGGTCCATGGTGTTGGGGACGATCGACTCGAAGTGCGGGTAGTCCACGCCGAACATCGCGTTGTCGGCACCGATGTGGAACCCCGGCAGGGGCTGCTGGTCCGCGTCCTTGCCGACGAGCTGGTCCATCGGGATCTGGCGGGGGTCGAACGGCGAGACCCCGATGTAGCAGTTCGTCGCGACGTACTCGCTGGCGAGATCGGCTGAGCGTGCGCTCTCGTTTCATGGACCGGGCGAACTTCATCCAGTCGTCGCTCCAACTCAAGGTCCGGTCGAGATGCTCGATCGCCGGGATCAGGAAGATCAACTGGGTCTCGATGAGCGCCATCTCGAAGATCGGGGAACCGGTCGAACACGCCGCCCGCGATCAGCTGCCACAACGACCGGTTGGAGTAGAAGGCGTTCTCGACCGCGAGCGTCATGATCGACGCGAACCCCGGCGGGCTGTACCCGGGGAGACCGGCGCCGCCGTGCTGGCTGATCGGGCAGGCCGACGTCCTGGACGGCAGCCCAGATCGGGTCGAGCACGGGATCGAAGAAGTAGGTCCCGCCGGGGTTGAGCGCCGGCATCATGATCCCGCCGAGGCCGTGCTCCTTGGCCCAGCAGACGTCCTCGACCGCCTGGTCGACGTCGTCGAAGGACACGACCGCCTGTCCCGGCGCGGCGCCCGGGGGTCTCGGCGCAGAAGTCGGCGAGCCACCGGTTGTACGCCTGCCGTCCGGCGGCGGCCAACTCGGGATTGCCGGCACGCCCGAAGTCCTCCAACCGGTTCACCTGGAACGGCTGGCCGTTCGGGAACAGCACCTCCGCCACCGCACCCTGGCTCTCGATGGCCTCCAACCGGCGATCCGAATCCCACTGGGACTCGTATCCGAACTCGGGATTCAAGTTGCCGGCGTCGGGCAGCCCCGCCTCCTCCGCCGCCGTGACCGACTGCGTCGTACTCGTCGAGGTACTTCTCCTCCACGTACTCGCGATAGCCGGCACGCGACGCCTTGACATGGCCGTCGACCGAGATGATCGCGGTTCGGCTCATCAGTTCTCCTCCTGGGGTCGTTGACGGTCGTTCACGACGACGCCGCTGGTTCTCCCTGTCCGGTCTCGCTCGGGCAGCCGGTGCACGGCACCGGCACAGGTGGCGTCGCGGGCGCGTCGAACTGGTAGATCGAGTTCGACTTGTCGAAGAACTTCATCGGCTTGGTGGGCCAGTGGCCGGCGTAGTAGCGCTGCGCGTCGTCCAGGTACCAGAGGGTCCCCTTCCCACCCGGCAGGCCCAAGTTGGTCAGCGGGGGTCCCACGGTGTCGGGGTCCCACCAAGCGGCGGTGTAGTCCTTGTTGCCGGGGAGGTACTCGTCGTAGGGCAGTCCGTCGGTGCGGCCGAATCCCTGCCGGATGGTGTAGGTGTCGTCCGACGCCGAGCCACCGTACGCCGGCGCCGCGAAGAGACCCTGCTGGAGGGTCTTCGGCGTGAGCTTGGGGCCCGCGTAGGTGATCCCGCGCAGGAACTTGTCGATGAGGTTCGCGTGCAAGACGCTGGACGTGCCCCTGTCCTTGCCCCAGTACCACTGCACGGCGTCGAGGGAGGGGTTGGCGGTCGGGGCGACGTCCTCCTTGATTCCCGGCGGGAGGTTCGAGATCCCGAACGCGTGTGCGAACTGATCCTGGTCGTATTGCCGCGAGAAGAATCCGAGGTCGTTGTACTGGAACGAGCCGATGATCCACTCGGGGTGGTAGTCGTTGGCGGTCGCCTGGTTCAACAGCCCTTTGGTCATCGCCGAGTCCGCGAGGAGCAGGATCGTGGTGACGCCGGCTGACTTGAACTTCGCGATCGCGACAGGTGCCTGCTCCTGCGCGACGGTGGGGTTCCCGAAGGGGTCGTCGGTTGCTGGATAGGAGATCTCGGTGCCGGCCGCGAACTTCACGCCGTACTTCGCCGCGGTCTTGTTGAAGAGGCTCGTGTCGGTGACGGGGTCGGCGTACATCACACCGAACTTGCGCGCCTGGTTGTGCATCGCCTGGTCACCGGCGTACTGCGCCTTCTTGCCGGCAAGCTGCTTACCCATGAATTCGGCGGCGTTCATCGCGCCCGCGTTGACGTCCGTCTGGGCCCAACGGTACGGGGCCTGCTTCAGCGTCGCTTCGAGCGACGTGGTGTTCGCGAAGACCGGGATCTTCGCCGCCGCGAGCTCGGTGCCGAACACGGGCTCGGACGTGTACGTGCCGTCGATGACCGCGAACGGCTTCTTGGCCTTCACGGTGACCGCATCGGCGCGCTGGGCCGTCTCGTCGTCACCGGTCGACGTGACGAATACGAGGTTGATCTTCCGGCCGTAGGTCTCGTACGCCTGGTGCTCCATCGCCGCGAACGTGTCCTTGAAGGCGTTCGTGACCGTGCCCGTGTTGCCGGTCGTGTGGTCGACCGGGCTCTGTCCCGGTTGCGCGCCCGCAAGCTGCTGCTCGTCGGGGACGAGCACGACGACGTCGATCGAGTCCTTCGTGACCCCCTGATAGGTCGCGCCGCCGTTGTCCGCGCCCTGCTTCCCTACCGCGACGCACACGGGGCCGCCGCCCTCGACGACGAAGTCGAGCCTCCCGTAGGGCCCTTCGTCCTTGCGGCACAGCGGGTTGGCGAAGGCGGCCGCGGTGTTCATCCCGCTCCCGGCCGGCGGCTTCCCCGTCCCGGGCGCCTGGGTGGTGGCTCCCGCCGATGCCGCAGGCAGCGCCGCTGCCGCGGCGACGGCGAGAAAGAGTGCAACGCGCACCGGTCGCTGCGCGCGACTCCGAGTGGAACGCACCGGGAATCCCCCCTTGCGTGTTCGGTCTCGTGGAGAACGAACGATACGGAATCGTACGGTTCCGTATCGCGCGCTGTCAAGATGTGCCTCTTCTGGCAGACCTTGCCGAAACGCGGCGTCAGGTAGAGGGGTCTTCTCTTTTTGGTAGATTCATGGTACCGTCCGGTGGTCGCCGCGAACGGAGGAGCCGCTGATGCCGCATTTCCCGAAGCCCGCCGAGGGATCCTGGACGGAGCACTATCCGGAGCTCGGGACCGGGCCGGTGTCCTACGAGGACTCGATCTCGCCCGAGCACTACGAGCTCGAACGGAGGGCGATCTTTGCCCGGACGTGGCTCAACGTCGGTCGCATGGAGCAGCTCCCCAGGGTCGGGAGTTACTTCACCAAGGAGATCGACGCGGCCCGCACGTCGATCGTCGTGGTGCGTTCGGCCGACGACACGGTGCGCGCCTTCTACAACATGTGTCGCCACCGTGGGAACAAGCTCGTGTGGCAGGACTACCCCGGCGAAGAGACCGACGGCACGTGCCGGCAGTTCACCTGCAAGTACCACGGCTGGCGCTACTCGCTCGAGGGTGACCTGAACTTCGTCCAGCAGGAGTCAGAGTTCTTCGACCTCGACAAGGCCGACTACGGCCTCGCGCCGGTACGGGTCGAAACGTGGGAGGGGTTCATCTTCGTGAACCTCGACGCGACCGACACTACCCCGCTGCGCGAGTACCTCGGCGAGCTCGGTAAGGGCCTCGAGGGCTACCCGTTCGGCGAGATGACGCAGGTCCACAAGTACCGCGCCGAGGTCGGCGCGAACTGGAAGCTGTTCATCGACGCCTTCACCGAGTTCTACCACGCGCCCATTCTGCACGCGAGGCAGTCCGTTTCCGCCGAGGCGCAGAAGCTCCAGGCCGTCGGCTACGAGGCGTTGTCGTACCAGATCGACGGCCCGCACGGGATGGTGTCGTCGTGGGGCGGCATGTCGCCGCCGAAGGACCTCGACATGGTGAAGCCGATCGAGCGGGTGCTCCACAGCGGCCTCTTCGGTCCGTGGGAACGCCCCATCGAGATCGACTTGCCACCGGCGGTGAACCCGGCGCGCTCGCAGGCGTGGGGCATCGACTCCTTCCTGTTCTTCCCCAACTTCATGGTGCTCATCTGGGCGCCGAACTGGTTCCTCACCTACCACTACTGGCCGACGTCGTACAACACCCACATCTTCGAGGGCACGCTCTACTTCGTCCCGCCGAAGAACGCTCGTGAGCGCCTGGCGCAGGAGCTCGCGGCGGTGACGTTCAAGGAGTACGCGCTCCAGGACGGCAACACCCTCGAAGCGACGCAGTCGATGCTCGAGTCGCGCGCGGTGAAAGAGTTCCCGTTGGGCGACCAGGAGATCCTGCTGCGCCTGCTGCACCATACGGCGCGGGAGTACGTAGCCGACTACCAGCGGCAAGCGAACGCTCCCCAGCCGGTCGCGATCAGGTCCTGAACGAGGAGCACTGCAGATGCCCACCCTTCCTGCCGAATTCGCCGACCTCGAGCCGTTCTCCGAGTGGTGCCTCGAGTTCGAGCGTGAGCGTTACGCCAAGAGACTGTCGAGCACGATGCCGGAGCTCCAGGCGTTCTACGACGCCGCGTTCGGGCGCCTCGAAGCGGCAATCGAATACCTCGACCAGTACCCGCTCGACGCGTTGCCCGACGACGCCAAGCACCTGCTGTGGCTGTGCTACTCGCTCGTGAACGTGTCGTTTCCGGCCGAGGTCTGGCGCCAGCCGTACGTGCCCGACAGCGGCGCCGCCGCCATGGACGTCGTCGTCGAACCCGCGGTCTGACCCGACGCGCCATGGAAGAGCCGGAGCAGGAAGAGCCCGAGCACCTGCGAGCCGCACGTGCCCTGCGTCGTGCGATGCTCGGCGACGCCTACGTCGACCGGGTGACTGCCGACCCGGACCCGGTCGCCGCCGAGTTCCAGGACTACGTGACGTCAATGGCGTGGGGCGTGTGGACGCGCGGTGGCGCGCTCTCGACGCGCGATCGCAGCCTGCTCGTGATGGCGATGACGGCGGCGCTCGGCCGGATGGAGGAGTTCGTGCTCCACGCGAGCAGCACGGTCCGGACCGGCGTCACCGACGCGGAGCTCGACGAGCTGCTGTTCCAGATCGCCGCGTACTGCGGCGTGCCGGCGGGCGTGGCCGCGCGGCGAGGGGTCCAGGCCGCGCGCGCCGCGCGGCAAGGAGACTGACGGTGGGAACCGTCGGCTTCGTGGGTCTCGGCAACATGGGCAGCGTCTTGGCGGCGAACCTCGTCGAGGCCGGACACGCCGTCGTCGCCCACGATCCCCTCGGGCCGGAGCGCGCGCCGCGGGTGCCACCCACGTGCCGTCGGTCGCCGACGTCGCGTATCGCGCCGGATGCCGTCGTGCTCAGCCTGCCCGACGGCGCGGCGTCCGAACTGGTGGTGCGTGAGATCCTGGCGGCGGCCGATCGTCGCACCACCGCCGTGATCGACACCTCGACCATCGGCGTGCGCGCCGCGCAGTCGATCGGTGAGCTGCTCGCCGGGCACCGAGTGGCATATGTCGACGCACCGGTGTCGGGCGGCGTGGCCGGCGCCCGCGCCCGGACGCTCGCGGTGATGTACGCCGGCGCAGACGACGCCTGCACCGACGTCGAGCCGGTGCTTGCCGGGCTCAGCGACCGCCGTCACCGGGTCGGCGACCGGCCCGGCATGGCGCAGGCGATGAAGCTGGCGAACAACTTCCTCTCGGCGACGACGCTCGCCGCCACCAGCGAGGCCATCGCCTTCGGCGTGTCGGAGGGCCTCGAGATGGCCACGATGCTCGAGGTGTTGAACGGCGCGAGCGGCAGGAGCGCGGCCACGAGCGACAAGTTCCCCGACGAGGTGCTGACCGGACGCTACGCCGCCGGGTTCACAAACTCCTTGATGGCGAAGGACGTGCAGCTCTACCGTGCGCGCGGTCGAGGAACGCGGTGGTCCGGTGTCGATCGGTGCCGTGACCGCATCGGTGTGGGAGCGGTTCGCGGCGGCGGAGCCCGGTGCCGACTTCACGCGCATCTATCCCTTCGTCGAGGAGTCGTGATGGTTCAGGAGCACAGCCCATGAGCGCGTTGACCACGGAGAAGCTCGGCCGCAGCGTCGGGGCGGAGGTCGTCGGTGTCGACTGCCACCGCCTGCTCCATGACGAGGCGTTTCCCGCATCGTGCCTCGAGGCACTGGAGGAGAACGGCGCCCTGGTGTTCCGCGACCTACACGTCGACGACACGACCCAAGTCGCGTTCAGCAAGAAGCTCGGCAAGGTGGAGGTGTTCGGCAAAGGCGAGCTTCCGGAGATCTTCCGGGTCACGCTCGACCCGGCCAAGAACCCTGTGGCCCGGTACCTCCGTGGGACCTTCGACTGGCACCTCGACGGTGCCACCGACGACATCCCCATCATGGCGACGGTGCTCAGCGCGCACGCGATCGCAGCGTCGGGCGGCGAGACCGAATTCGCCAGCACTTACGCGGCGTACGACGACCTCACCGACGAGGAGCAGGCGCGGTACCTGAAGCTCCGCGTCGTGCACACCTTCGAAGCCGCGCAGCGGTTGGCCAACCCCGACCCGTCACCGAAGGAGTTGGCGATCTGGCGTGAGCGACCGGCGAAGACGCACCCGCTGGTGTGGTGCCACCGGTCCGGGCGACGCTCCCTCGTCCTCGGTGCGACCGCATCGCACGTGGAGGAGATGGACGAAGGCGTTGGGCGCGCGCTGCTGGCCGAGTTGCTGGCGCGATCCACGGCGCCTGATCGGATCTACCGTCACGAATGGGCCGTCGGCGACATGGTCATCTGGGACAATCGAGGGGTGCTGCACCGAGCGTGCCCGTACGACGCGTCGTCGGGGCGCGACATGCACCGCACGACGATTGCCGGCGACGAGCCGATCGCATGAGCGAGCGTCGCGAGCCGGGTATCCCGGCGAGCAGCGAGCGGGGCCCGAGCTCGCCCGAGGTGGAGCAGTCGGCGCAGCCGCCGAGAGCGGAAAGCATGAGCGAGCCGCGCATCGCGCCGCTCCACGCGAGGAGTGGACGGAGGAGGTGGGCCAGGCGATCGCCGCGCTGATGCCGCCGGATGCCCGTCAGCCGCTGCGCCGCAGGAAGGGCGGCTCCAAGGGACACAACGCGCTCGGCACTCTCGCCCGCCATCCCAAGCTCATGCACGCGTACCACACGTTCAACGGACACATACTTTTCACGTCGACACTCAGCCCGCGGCAGCGTGAGCTGCTCATCCTGCGGGTCGCCGCGCTGCGCGAGGCGGTGTACGAGTGGGAGCAGCACGTGGTGCTCGCGGAGGAGGCCGGCCTCGACGACGAGGAGATCGCGCGGATCGCGGCCGGCCCGGACGCATCAGGGTGGTCGATCGAGGACGCGGCGATGGTTCGTGCCGTGGACGAGTTGGTGGGCGACGCCATGATCGGCGACGCGACATGGGCGGTGCTGTCCCAGACGATGGACGACCACCAGCTGATGGATCTGGTCTTCACCGTCGGCGCCTACGAACTGCTGGCGATGGCCTTCCGGTCGTTCGGGGTCCAGCTCGACGACGACCTCCGCCAGGACGTGACATGAGCACAGAAGAAGCATCGGCGGCGGAAGCGCCGACGGCAACCGTGACTCGGCGGGAGCTCGCCATGGCGCGCGCGCTCGACCAGGCGCGGTCGCGTGCCGAGAACCGCGTACAACTCTTCCTCGACGCAGCGCTCGAGCTCATGAACAGCAACTCGGGCGAGTTCACCGTGCAAGAGGTGGTCGAGCGCTCGGGCCAATCGTTGCGAACCTTCTACCACTACTTCGCCGGAAAGCACGAGCTCCTGCTCGCGCTCTTCGAGGAGTCGATCCGTTCCGCGGCGAAGCATCTACAGGAGGTGATCGCCGAAGCGGACGAACCCCTGGAGCGCCTCCACCACTTCGTCGTCGAGTACTACGGGATGTGTCGTGCGGTACCGAAGGCGCGACCGCCGAAGGGTCCGGCTCCCACGATGGTGGAGTTCGCGCAGCAACTGTTGACCTCCCACCCCAAGGAGGCCTCCGAAGCCTTCGTCCCGCTCGTCTCGCTGCTCGAGGAGGTGCTCAGTGACGTGGAGGCTGCGGGCGACATCCGCCGCGGCCTCGACCACCGCCGGATCGCCGGTGTCATGCTCCAAGCGACCATGTTCAACGCGTTTGCGACGACGATCAGCGGATCGCCGCCTCTGCCCGACGGCCGCGACGCCGCGGAGATGCACTGGGACCTCCTGGTCCGCGGCATCGCGGCGGACGCGGTGACCTGAGGAGCGTTCAGGCCTGGCGTTCGCGGCAATCGTCTCGTGCTCCCACGGCCGGGCGTCTCGAACATATTGGATATTGTCCTGGCCCGACCGTATCGGGCTCGACGTGCTCGGAGCAACGGGGATGACGGTGACCGACCTGTACTACGACCCGTACGACTACGCCATCGACGCCGATCCGTACCCGGTCTGGAAGCGGCTGCGCGACGAGGCGCCGGTGTACCGGAACGACAAGCACGGCTTCTACGCCGTGAGTCGCTACGACGACGTGCTCAACGGGCTGCTCGACAACCAGACGTTCCCGTCCAGTCACGGCATCGTGCTCGAGATGATTGCCGACGAGCCGTACGAGAACCTGCCGATGATGATCATGATGGACCCGCCGCAGCACACGCGGCTCCGCAAGCTCGTGAGCCGCGCGTTCACGCCCCGGCGGATCGCGGACCTCGAGGACAAGATCGCGGCGCTGTGCCACGAGCTCCTCGACGCGGTCGAGGGCGACGACGAGTTCGACTACGTCGGACGCTTCGCAGGGATCCTCCCGCCGACGGTCATCCTCTCCCTGGTCGGGTACCCGGAAGGCCACGCCCAGGAGTTCCGCGAGCTCGCCGACAAGAGCCTGCACATCGAGGAGGGGGGCACGATGCAGGCCGACCGTGAGCTCGGCCGCTCCCTTGTCGACGAGCACGGCAGCATCGTGAACGAAGCGTTCGCGATCCTGCCGGAGCTCATGGCAGAGCGGCGCGCGAACCCGCAGGACGACCTGATCACGGCGCTGGTGCACGCGGAGATCGAGGAGGAGGGCGAGACCCGCACGCTGACGCTGGAGGAGATCGTGGCGTTCGTGCAGCTGTTGTCGTCCGCCGGCACCGAGACCGTGGCCCGCCTGCTCGGGTTCGCGGCGGTGACGCTCGCCCAATACCCCGACCAGCGACAGCTGCTCGTCGACGACCCGAGCCTGATCCCGAACGCGATCGAGGAGTTGCTGCGCTACGAGGCGCCGTCACCGATCCAGGGGCGCTGGGTCGCCCGCGACGTCGAGCTCCACGGCACCGTCATCCCCCGCGGCTCGCGCGTGGCGTTGCTCAACGGCTCCGCCGACCGCGACGAGCGGCACTTCGAGGATCCGGACACCTTCGACGTCCGGCGCGTCATCGATCGTCACCTCGCGTTCGGGTACGGCGCACACTTTTGCATCGGTGCCGCGCTCGCTCGTCTCGAGGGCAGGGTCGCGCTGCAGGCGACGCTTCGCCGCTATCCGACCTGGGACGTCGACGTGAGCCGCGTGGCGTGGGTGCACACCAGTACCGTGCGGGGCTTCACGTCGGTGCCCATGCGGGTCCGTTGAGTCCTCTCGACGTCGACGGCCCCGAAGGAGACCGGGCGATGAGAACCGTGGTCGTGGGTGCGTCGAGCGGGCTCGGTCGCTGCATCGGGGTCGGGCTCGCGCGACGCGGCGCGCACGTCGCGCTGCTCGCGCGGCGACACGAACGGCTCGTCGACGCGGCGAAGGAGTCCGGTGCCGGTGCGGTCGCCATCCGATGCGACGTCACCGAGCAGGCGTCGATCTCCGCCGCGATCGAGGAGGCAGCGCGCGCGCTGGGCGCCATCGACGCCCTGGTCTACGCGACCGGGACGGGCCCGCTCGCGCACATCGCCGACCTCGGCGCGGAGACGTGGCGCCGGGCGTTCGACACGAATGTGGTCGGGGCCGCGCTGGTGACCGCAGCCGCGCTCCCGCACCTCACGGCGTCGAGCGGTGTCGCCGCGTACCTGTCGTCGGTGAGCGCTTCGCTGACACCACCATGGCCCGGGCTCGCGGCCTACGTGGTGAGCAAGGCCGCGCTCGACAAGCTCGTGGAAGCGTGGCGAGTGGAGCATCCGGCGGTCGGCTTCACGCGGGTGACGGTCGGCGACTGCGCGGGCGGCGACGGCCCGTCGATGACCGAGTTCAGTGCCGGCTGGGACCAGGAGCTCGCCGCCGAGCTCGCACCGACCTGGCTGGCGCGCAATCTCGTGAGCGGGTCGCTCATCGAGGTCGACGAACTGGTGCGCATCGTGGACACCGTCCTGCGCTGCGGTGCGAGCGCCTCGATCCCTTCCGTCACCATCACCCCGCGGTCGCAGGCATGACGGATTCGAGCGTCGGCCAGCACACGGCGAGCATGTCGAGCGCGGCGACGCCATGCGCGGTCTCGCGTCTACCAAACGTGCTGGGGTGAGCTACGGCGCGCTGGGTGCGAAGGTTGCCGGTAGGCGGCGCCAGCCTCCGACCATCGCCCAGTCGGGGTATTCCTCGATGTCTTCGGGCGCGATCTCGTAGTCGGGCATGCGTTGGAGGACGGCCGTGATCATCTCGGAGAACTCGACCCGGGCGAGGTGCGACCCCGGACAGCGGTGGATGCCGACTCCGAACGAGAGGTGGCGGTTCGGATTGCGGTCGATGACGAACTCGTCGGCGTTCTCGAATGCCGACTCGTCCCGTCCGGCGGCGACCTCGCTCAGGAGCACCCGCTCGCCCTTCTTCATCTCGACGCCCTCGAACACGGTGTCGACCGCAACCGTGCGGGCGTGCGTTCGCGCCGGCGGGTAGTAGCGGAGGAACTCCTCCATCGCGACGGGCAAGCGGTCGGGATCCTCGAGCAATCGTTCGCGATCGTCCCGATGCTGCGACAGGTGGATCAACGCGGCGCCCACGAACGACGTCGTGGTGTCGATGCCGCCGGTCACCGTGAGGAACGCGATCGACTGCGCGATCTCCTCGGAGATCCGCTCACCGTCGATCTCGTGGTGCACGATCGCAGTGAGTGCGTCGTCGCGTGGCGACGCGATCCGTGCTCGCAGCTCTTCGGTGATGCGCGACATCACCACTCCGTACGTCTCGGTGGCCTGTCGGTGCTCGGGGGTTCCGTTGGGGTACGCGGAGACGCCGTGGAAGGCGTCCGAGAACCACTGCCACTCCTCGCGAGGGAATCCCATCCACTCCAGGACGACGGCAGCCGGGACGGGACAGGTGAAGTCGTCGACGAACTCGCACGCACCGTGCTCGACGACCTGGTCGAGGTAGTGCGCGGTCCAGTACCGGGCCCGTGGGCGCAAGCGCTCCGATGCCTGGGGTGAGAGGAGCTGCGCGACCGCGCGGCGATATCCGTGCCAGGCCGGCGGGTCGGACTCCTCCGGGAGGAGCAGCGGAACCTTGCCGTTGCTGAAGGAGATCGCGCATTGATCCGGGTCCGTCCGCTCGGACGAGAATCGGTCCCAGTCGCGGAACGCCGCGGCCACGGCGTCGTAGCCACTGATGACCCAGTGCCCACCGTTGCGGTCCGTCCATGCCACTGGGCACTTGGCGTCGCGCACTGATTGCCACGCGTCGTCGGAGCGTCTGCGGGTGGTCGATCCGGCGAGGTCGAAGTCCACCCGCGGTCGCTCGGTGTTCGATTTCGTGCGCACGCGCCCAGCTCTCGTCATGCGAGGCCGGCGACCCAGTCCTCGCTGCGGAAACGGCATTACAAGTACGCGGAAACTGTGTTTCCCCCAGACGTGAAGTTAGTATCGCGTCCGTGGGCGCGGGTGTCGAGGCCGTCGGTTCGGTGGATCCCTTGGACCTCGTCGATCCCGCGCGGTTCGCGCGCAACGGCTATCCGGACGCGGTGTGGACGCGGCTCCGGGCCGAGGCGCCCGTGGCCTACTTCGAGCCGCCGGGCTACCAGCCGTTCTGGGCGATCACGAAGCACGCCGACGTCGTGGACGTGGCGTCGCAGCCGGTGCGCTTCTCGAACGCGCACGGGCTCATCCTGGGCCCGATCGGCGCGCCGGCGCAGCCGACGGAGATGGTTGTCACGCTCGATCCTCCGCGGCACGGGCCCCTGCGCCGGGTCGCCATGCCGCGCTTCACGCCACGCGCCATTCGGTCGCGCCACGCCGAGATCGAGCGCATCGCGGTCGAGATCCTCGATGAGGTGGCGGCCGCCGACGACTCGGGCGAGTTCGACTTCGTCGAGCGCATCGCGGCGCCGCTCCCGATCGCGGTGATCTCCTGGATCCTGGGTGTGCCTCGTTCCGACTGGCAGCTGCTGTTCCACTGGACCAACGAGGTGATCGGCAAGGACGATCCGGAGTTCCGCCGCCCCGGCGAGACACCCGGCCAGACCATCAAGCGTGCTCGCGGCGAGATGCACGCCTATCTGGGGGCCCTCATCGAGGAGCGCCGGCGGGATCCGGGCGATGACATCGTCAGCCATCTGGTCAGCGCGGAGATCGACGGCCAGCCGCTCACCGAGGAGCAGCTCCTCATGTATTGCGAGCTGATCGTCGAGGCGGGCAACGAGACCACTCGCAACGCGATCAGCGGTGGTCTGCTCGCGTTCTCCGAGCACCGGGGCGAGTGGGAGAAGCTGCGCGACCGCCCCGAGCTGATGTCCGACGCGGTGGAGGAGATGCTGCGTTGGGTCAGCCCCATCATCCACTTCACGCGGATGGCCACCGAGGACTCCGAGGTGCGCGGGGTGAAGATCGCCGAGGGCGAGCGGGTGGCGATCTTCTTCGCGTCGGCGAACCGGGACGAAGAGGTGTTCGAGGACCCGTTCGCGTTCCGCGTGGACCGCCACCCGAACCCCCACCTCGCGTTCGGCATCGGCGAGCACTTCTGCATGGGCGCGCACCTCGCGCGCCTCGAGATCGAGACGATCTTCCGCCACCTGCTCACGCGGCTCGAGTGGTTCGAGATGTCGGGCCCCGTGGAGCGCCTCAACTCCGCGGTCAACGGCGGCATCAAGCACCTGCCGCTGCGCTGCCGCCTCGCGTAGCCCGCGGCCGCGCCAGGGGCTCAGACGGGCGTGAACTCCAGGTGGAGGTCGTTCACGCCGCGGAGCATGAACGTCGGCGCGTCAGTCGTCGCGGCGGGCGAGCGGCGCGCCGGCGCAAAGGTGGGTCCCGTGGTGCTGGGTGATTACCCCGTTCGCACCCTATGGAAGTAACGTTTCCGGCGCAACGCCGTCGTGCCACCGGACCTGGGGACTTGCGATGGAGTATCGAGCGTTCGCACGCACGGGCCTCGAGGTCTCGGCGATCGGCTTCGGCTGCTGGGAGATCGGCGGCGGCTACGGGAGCATCGAAGAGACCGGCGTAAACACGTGCCTGGACGCGTGGATCGACGCGCTCTGAGCACGTCGCGGAGCCGGATCCGGGTGGAGAGGACGAGTTGACGATGGGCGAGGAGCTCGCAGGGAAGGTCGCGATCGTCACCGGTGGCGCCAGCGGGATCGGCCGTGCAACCGCCGAGCTGTTCGTGGAGGAAGGCGCGCAGGTCGTCATCGCCGATGTGAACGCCGACCGGGGCGTTGAGGTGGCGTCCGGGCTCGGCGCGGCGGCCGCGTTCAAGCGTACCGACGTGGCCGATGCGGACGAAGTCCAGGCGCTCGTCGATTTCGCGGTCGGGCACTTCGGCGGGCTCCACGTCATGTTCAACAACGCCGGGATCGGCAGCGCCTTCGCCCGCTTCCTCGACAATGATCTGGCGGACTACGAGCGCGTGATGGCGGTGAACCTGTTCGGCGTCATGCTCGGCAGCCAGCGCGCGGCGCGGCACATGGCCGAGCACGGCGGCGGCTCCATCATCAACACGTCGTCGATCGCGGCGCTCACCGGCGGCGCCGGGCCGCTCGCCTACCGCGTCTCGAAGGCGGCCGTCATCCAGTTCAGCCGGTCGATCGCGATCGACCTGGCGGACTACGGGATCCGAGTGAACTGCATCGCGCCGGGCCACATCCCCACGGGGATCACGAACTACGACATGGGGGCAGTCATCCGGCTCACGCAGCCACTACAGCGCCACGGGTCGTCGGAGGACGTGGCGAACGCGGTCCTGTTCCTGGCCGGCGAACGCTCGGCGCAGATCACCGGGATCGTGGTGCCGATCGACGGTGGGACCACCGCCGGCCCGCCGGCCAACCAGATGAGGGAGATTCTGAGCATGCGCACGGGAGGTCCGGATGCCGGCTGACATCGTCATCCGCGGGGGAACGGTCTTCGACGGGAGCGGCTCGCCCGGCCGCGTCGCCGACGTGGCGATCGAGGGAGGCGTGATCCGCGAGGTCGGGGCGAACCTCCGAGCCGAGCGCGAGCTGGACGCGTCGGGCTGCGCGGTCGCGCCGGGCTTCATCGACATCCACACCCACTACGACGCCCAAGTGTTCTGGGACCCCGCCCTCCGGCCGACCTCGTGCCACGGCGTCACCACCGTGGTCGCCGGCAACTGCGGCTTCACGATCGCGCCCACTCGGCCCGAGCACCACGACGTGATCGTGCGCACGCTCGAGAACGTCGAGGACATGGACGGCGCGTCACTGACCGCGGGCATCGTGTGGGAGTTCCAGACGCACCCTGAATACATGGAGCTGGTTCACCGCCGCGGCACGGTGCTCAACTTCACCGCGTACATCGGGCACAGCGCGCTGCGGCTGTACGTGATGGGCGACGCGGCGTACGAGCGCGCGGCGACGGCCGACGAGATCGACGGGATGTGCCGTCTCGTCACCGAGGCGATCGACGCCGGCGCGGCCGGCTTCTCGACCAGCTTCGCCTACACGCACCGCGGCATGGACGGGAAGCCGGTCCCCAGCCGCTTCGCCGAGCGCGACGAGGTCGAGGCACTCTTTCTCACGGCGGGACGGACGGGCAAGGGCGTGGTGCTCGCCACGGCCGGCGAGCAGTGCACGTACGCCGACATGTACGAGTTGCAACCGCGCATCGGGCGGCCGTTCACCTACCCGCTGTTCGCCCTCGCCGACGGGAGGCACCAGCCGCAGCTCGATCTGCACGAGGCGGCCCTGGCCCGGGGCGCGCAGGTCTGGCCGCAGGTCACCCCGCGGCCGCTCACCATGCAGTTCACGCTGGCCAGCCCCTTCAGCCTCAACGTGAGCACCGTTTTCGGGGACCTCATGAACCAGGACCGCGACGCCCGCATCGCCGCGTACCGCGATCCCGCGTGGCGAGCCCGGGCGGCCGCCGACCTCGAGCAGGTCCCGATGCGGCCGCGCTGGGAGACCTGCGAGGTCTCCGAGTCGGGCCGGTTCCCCGAGCTGGAGGGCCGGCGGGTGGACGAGCTCGCGCGTGAGCGCGGCTCCGGCCCGCTCGACGTGATGTGCGAGGTGGCGCTCGCGGAGGACCTCGAGACGCGCTTCCGCATCTACATCGCGAACGACGAGCCCGGCAGCGTGAGCCACCTCCTCACCCACGAGCACGTGGCACTGGGGCTCTCGGACGCGGGCGCGCACGTGAGCCAGCTGTGCGACGCGCCGCTGGCCACCGACCTGCTCGGCAACTGGGTCCGGGAGCGAGAGGTGATGCCGCTCGAGCAGCGCGGTGCGCAAGCTGAGTGGCGAACCGGCCGACATGTTCGGGTTCGCGCGCCGTGGCTACGTGCGCGAGGGCTACTGGGCCGACGTGTGCGTGTTCGATCCGCAGACGGTGGGTCCCGGCCCCCTCCGGCGCGTGCGCGACTTCCCGGCGAATGCGGAACGACTCACGGCGGAAGAGCCGACGGGCGTTCGGCACGTGCTGGTCAACGGCACGCCGATCCGCCTCGACGGCGCGCAGCTCGACTCGCGCGAGCTGCGTCCCGGTATGCAGCCGGAGATCACCTGATGGCGTCGCGGGACTGTGCCGGGCATGTCACCTGACGACCAGTTCCGCGACGAGCTGCGCTCCTGGCTGCAGGAGCACCCGCCGCCCGACGTCGACGTCGCGGCGACGCCCGAGGAGGCCGAGGCGCTGCGCGAGTGGCAGCGGACGCTGCACGCCGGACGCTGGGTCGGCATCCACTGGCCGGTCGAGTACGGCGGGCGCGGCGCGTCGCTCGCGCAGGTCGCGATCTACAACGAGGAGCTCGCCCGCGCCGACGCGCCGCAGATCCTCGGGCGCGCCGGCGTCAGCCTCGTCGGGCCGACGCTGATGGCGCACGGCACCGAGGAGCAGCGCCGGCGGTGGATGCCGAGGATCCTCGGCGGCGACGACATCTGGTGCCAGCTGTTCAGCGAGCCCGACGCCGGGAGCGACCTCGCCGGCCTCTCGACGCGCGCCGAGAAGCGCGGCGGCGTCTACGTCGTGACCGGTCAGAAGGTGTGGTCGTCGTACGCGACGCTTCGCCGACTGGGGCATCGCGCTCGTGCGGACCGACCCGGACGCGCCCCGGCACAAGGGGATCTCGATGCTGGCGATCCCGATGACGGCGAAGGGCGTCGAGGTCCGCCCGCTGCGCCAGATCACCGGCGAGAGCGAGTTCAACGAGGTCTTCCTCGACGAGGTCGAGGTCCCGGTCGAGAACCTCATCGGCCCGGAGAACGAAGGGTGGCGCGTGGCGAACACGACGCTCGCCAACGAGCGCGGCGCCATCGTTCGTGTGGAAGGAGCAGGTGCTGCACGAGGTGGCCATCGATCTCCTGTCGAAGACGTGCGCGCGCCGCGGGCGGCTCGGCGACCCGATCGTGCGCCAGCGGCTCGCGCAGTCGTGGATCGAGGTCGAGATCTTCCGCCTGCACAACGCAGCGCACGCTGGCGCGCCTCGCGCGCGGCGAGGAGATCGGTGCCGAGTCGAGCCTCGTGAAGCTGTTCTGGGCGAGCATGAGCCAGCGGCTCTACGAGACCGCCAGTCGCGGTGCTCGGGCCCGACGCGCTCCTCATGCCCGACGACGACGCACGCCGTCGACGGCGGACGGTGGGCGCTCGGCCTGCTGGCGTCGCGCGCCAACTCGATCATGGGCGGCACGAGCGAGATCCAGCGCAACATCATCGGCGAGCGTCTGCTCGGCCTGCCGAGGGAGCCGTGAGCCCGACGCGCGGTTCAGCGCACCGTGCGGAAGAAGTCGCGCAGATCGTCGACGAAGAGCTCGGGCTGCTCCATCGCAGCGAAGTGGCCGCCGCGCGGCATGACGGCCCAGTGCGTCACGTTGTAGCGCTGTTCGACCCACGAGCGCGGGAAGCGCAGCACCTCCTCCTTCGGGTAGCGCGCGACGCCGGTGGGAACGCCGATGTACTCCGGTGCTTCCCTCAATACGCCGCTGTGCATGGTCTCCCAGTACAAGCGCGCCGAGGACGTGATCGTCTGCGTCACCCAGTACAACATCACGTTGGTGATCAGCTGGTCGCGGGTGAAGCAGTTCTCGGGGTGGCCGTCGCAGTCGCTCCAGGTGCGGAACTTCTCCACGATCCAGGAGAGCAGCCCGGCGGGCGAGTCGTTGAGCGCCATCCCGAGCGTCTGCGGCTTGGTCCCCTGCACCTGCGCGTAGCCCGCTTCGTCGCGCTGGAACCGTCCCATCGCGGCGAGATCCGCCTGCTCCTCCTCGGTGAGCGGGACCGGGTCCTCGGGAGGAGCGGCGATCGGCATGTTGAGGTGGAGGGCCGCGCAGTGCTCCGGGTCGAACGCGGCGATCCTGGTCGCGATCTGGGCGCCCCAGTCGCCGCCCTGCGTGCCGTAACGCGCGTAGCCCAAGCGAGCCATCAGCTCGACGAACGCCTGCGGCGACGCGCCGCACGTCCCAGCCCGGGGTGCGCGGGGGCTCGGAGAAGCCGTAGCCCGGCAGCGAGGGCGCGATCACGTGGAACGCGTCCTCGGCGTGGCCGCCGTGGGCCTCCGGGTCGGTCAGGCGGGGGATGACGCCGAGGAACTCCACGACGGAGCCGGGCCAGCCGTGCGTGATGAGCAGCGGAAGGGCGTCCGCGTGAGCGGAGCGCGCGTGGACGAAGTGGATCGACTGGCCATCGATACGGGTGCGAAAGTGCTCGAGCTCGTTGAGCCGTGCCTCCTGTGCTCGCCAGTCGTACTCGGCGCGCCAGTAGTCCACCAGCTCGCGCAGGTAATCGATCGGAGTGCCGTACTCCCAGCCCGTGCCCTCGATCTGGTCCGGGAACCGGGTCAGCGCCAGACGGAGTCGGAGGTCCTCGAGGGTCGAGTCGTCCACGCGAATACGGAACCTCTCGATCGCTTCCGTCACTGCGCGCTCCCTACCCGAGCCCGTGCCTCGTCGAGGCGGTGTTTCGTGCTCGAGCGAAGTGTGGCGAGACTATCCCCGCGCCCAACCGGGAAGCCGAGAGCAGAGAAGGAGCGTCAATGGGTTCCGTGTTCAACCATGTGGGTCTCTGCGTCACCGACGCGGCGCGGTCACGGCGGTTCTACGAGGAGGTGCTCGGCTTCGAGTTCTGGTACGAGTTGGAGCCGCCCGACGAGATGGTCGCAAAGCTGATCGACCTCCCCCAACCCCTCGGAGCCAAGGCCGTCTACCTGCGCCGGGGCGAGTCCGTCCTCGAGCTGATCTCCTACGCCGATGCCGGCGCGCACGCGCCCGCGCGCCCTCGGGTGATGAACGAGATCGGGCTCACCCACATCTCGGTTTCGGTCGACGACATCGATGCCACGGCGGCGAAGGCGGTGGAGTACGGCGGCAGCGTGCTCGAGCAGACTCACGTCGGCGCCGCGGTGATGATCCGCGATCCGGATGGGCAGTTGCTGGAGCTGCTCCCGATCGCGTACCGCGCGGGCCTTCCCGACTGAGGCTCCGGGTGCGCTGCGATTACGCGAGTTACTCTGGTCGAGAACGACGTTTCCGCGATTGGGACAACGCTCTCTCGGGTGGGAGGCACATTCCCGGATGGCAGCAATCGACGCGAACAGCACCGAGAGCGAACCGGAATGGCGCCAGCGGGCCGTCTCGCGGAGCCTGACCGCCGCTCGCTCCCGCGCCGAGAAGCGCATCCAGCGCTTCCTCGACGCCGCGTTCGAGCTCATCGACGAGAAGGGAACGACCGAGTTCACCCTCCAGGAGGTGATCGAGCGCTCGGGCCAGTCGCTGCGCGGCTTCTACCAGTACTTCGACGGGAAGGACGAGCTGGTCCTGGCCCTGTTCGAGGAGACCATCCGCGAGTCGGTCGAGGACCTTCAGCAGGTAGTCGTTGCGCAGACCGAGCCCATGGACCGGCTGCGCGCCTTCGTCGTCCGGCTCCACGAGTGGTGCGATCCCGCCGACCGCAAGCGAGGAACCCACAACCGCCGGCCGATTGCGGAGTTCACGGTCCAGCTCGCGGTGGCCCATCCCGATCGGGTCACCGCCGCGACGGCCTCGGTCGCGACGATGCTCCTCGAGCTGATCGAGGACGCGGTCGCCGCCGGCGCGATCGAGGTCGATGACACCCGGCGGGCGGCCGCGCTCGTCCTGCAGACGATCATGTTCAGCTGGTTCGGCAACCGCATCGCGCAGAACCCCCGGCTGCGCGTCTCGTCCGAGGACATCTGGGAGTTCTGCCTGCACGGCCTCCGGGGCTGACCGCCCCCGTGCGGGGATCGGAACGGCCGCGACGGGTTTGGGTGATGGTTCGGTGACCGCGAACAGCGCCCGGTCGACCCGGCGGCGGCGGGGGAGGGCCCGATCGTCGACCGTGAGGGCAGAGCCGAGGAAGCACCCTGTTCGTGGTTCCATGCCGAAGCAATCTGTGTGAGGGTGGGGGTCGATGACACAGGAACGTGGCTGGACCATCCGCATCGAAGCCGCCGGGGATGAGCCGTCCGTGGCCGTCGACTTCGAGGACCGGGTCGCCTCCCTCGCTACCGCCCTCGATCTGTACTCCGCCGTGGTGACCATGAGTGCAGATCGCGCGGGCTACGGCGCGACGCTCTCGCTGGACGGCCCTCTCGATGCAAGCGGCGCGGTCGACGCCGGCGTGAGGCTCTTCACCGAACAGGCGGTCGCGGCTGAACTTCCAGCCTGGCCGGTCGTGCACGTGGAAGCGTTCATCGTCTCCGAGCGCGACGCCGAGGTCGGCGAACGCAACCTCCCGGATCTTGTCGGTGTCACCGAGATCGCGCGTGCGCTCGGTATCACTCGTCAGCGCGCCACCAAGCTGACGAAACAGCAAGGCTTTCCCGAACCGATTGCCGAGCTCGCGTCAGGATCCGTCTGGACGCGATCGTCGCTGGATCGGTTCAGAGAAGAGTCGACGCGCAAGCCAGGGCGGCCGACGTGGCCGCTCGACCGCGACGAGATCCCCGAGGTGCTCAAGCTGCGCGAACACGTGACCGAACTCACGAATCGGCTCCACCACGCCAGCGATCCGGTAGAGGCAGGGATCATCGCCGCGGAACTCCGCGTGATCACCGCGCAGCTGCAGGAGGTCATGGACACCGAGACCCAACCCCGGGATGTCCGCCCGGTCGAGAGAGCTCCCAACCCGAAGATCATGACCGTCGATCCAGTCTGGCCCATGGTCGAGCCGGAGCGCGACGAGGCCTCGACATCCGAAGATGTCGAGGCCCCGGAGGCGTGAGTTGCCGGCGCGCGCCGATGAGTTCCGCCTCGCCCAAGGAGGAACAGCATGCGCAAGCTCAGTGTCTTCAACTCGATCTCGGTGGATGGCTACTTCTCGGACGCCCACGGGGATATGAGCTGGGCCCACAAACAGGATGCCGAATGGGACGCCTTTACGTCAGAGAATGCGAGCGGTGGCGGTGAACTCGTCTTCGGTCGGGTCACCTACGACCTCATGGCGAGCTACTGGCCGACGCCGGAAGCCACTGAAGCGATGCCCGTAGTCGCCGAGAGGATGAACAGTCTCCCGAAGGTCGTGTTCTCGCGGACCCTCGAGCAGGCGTCATGGGCCAACACCGAGTTGATCACGGGCAACATCGCGGACGCGATTCAGAGCAAGAAGCAAGAGTCGGGTCCGGACATGGTCATCATGGGAAGTGGCACGATCGTGTCTCAACTCACTGAGGCGCGATTGATCGATGAATACCAGCTCGTCCTGAACCCCATCGTGCTCGGGAGCGGACGAACACTGTTCGACGGCCTCAGCGAGAACCTGAACTTGAGACTCATGGGCACACGAACCTTCGGTAACGGAAATGTCGTGATGTGGTACGAACGGGCGGACCAATAGCCGGACAACGGCGCCGCGTTCCCAAGCGCAGGAAATTCCGAGCGGATGCTCAGTCGTCGATCTCCAAGCCCTTCTCCGCCGCCCGTTCGCGCAGCGCACACGCCACGCCGTAGACGAGAAGCCGCCGTTGGGTCCGGCTGCTGGGCCGGGCGCCGATGGTCGTGGCGATGAGGTCGCCCTGCAGGAATCCGCGGAGCGTCGAGAACGCGAACGCGACGAGCTCGAAGTCGTTGGCGGCCGGCCCGAGCGCTTGCGCAAAGAGTGGTTCCCACGCCTCGACCAGCCTCGTCCCGTGGACGGTGACTGCCGCCCGCGTTTCCTTTGACGTGTTCGGGTCGTGGGACAGATCGAGCATGATCTGCATGTGCGCGAGCGCGGCAGGCTCGCCGTAGTGCGTCGAGAGGACCTTGACCACCTCGGCGAGTCGGTCTTCGAGCGTCTCGCCCTCGATCCGCGCGGTTGCGACCTGCGCCTGGAGCGTGTGCCAGCGGTCGTTCATGACCTCGAGCAGCAACTGCTCGCGCGTGCCGAACTGGTGCTGGATCGCACCCCACGTGACGCCCGCGCGGCGTGCGATCTCGTTCGAGCTCGTCTGGTAGTAGCCCTTCTCCAGGATGCTCTCGATCGCCGCCTGCAGGACGCGAGCGCGCGTTGCTTCGCCGTCGGCTCGTCGCCGTCGCGGTGCTGTCGCGCGCTGGTGCTTGTGCGACCATGTCGAGCCGCCTCAGAGGTGGTAGATGCGCGCCGCGTTCGCCGAACAGATCAGCTCGCGTTCGTGCGTCGGGGATCTCCGCGAACTGACGTGCGACGACCTCTCGCGAGTGAGGCCACGTCGTCGCCGGATGCGGGAAGTCGGTCGACCACAGGATGTTCTCGATGCCGACGAGATGACGCATGTTCAGCCCGACCTCGTCGTCCATGAACGTGACCGCCATGTTGCGGTGGAAGTACTCACTCGGCTTCAGGCGCAGATCCGGGAGGTTGTACGGCCCGGCGACCTTGCGGTCGAGTTGGCTGAGGAAGCCGGGGATCCAGTGGAGGCTGGGTTCGACGAACACGATCTGGAGACCCGGGAACCGTTCGAGCGTTCCGGTGAGGATCCACCACGCCACGACCTCGGCGAGTGCCAAGGCAGGCAGTGAGGTGAAGATCGCTGCCTGCGGTGTGGGATCGCGGCGGAAGACCTCCCACAGGGAGTTGCGGTTGCCGAGGTGGTGGCTGATCGACAGGCCGGTCTCCTGGAGCACGCCCCAGAGCGGGTCGTAGGTCTCCTCGTGGTAGTCGGGCAGCCCGAGCTCGCTCGGGAAGTTGGGCAGGTGCACCGAGCGCGCGCCTTCGGCCTGCGAGCCGCTCGACCTCCGACACCGCGTACGGGATGTCGATGATGGGTACCTGGTACGAGACGGCGAGGCGATCCGGATCGTGCGCCGCGAAGTCGCTCAAGTGGTCGCTGAACGCACGGCTGATCGGCCGCCAGTCGCCGCGGACGAGACCGAACGCGCGAAACGCGCTGACCTCCGAGTACAGCACCTCGGCGTCGACGCCGTCGCGATCCATGGCTGCGAGTCGCGCGACCGGATCGCGATAGCCCGGGTCGCGCATCGCCTCCATGTCGAAGTCGTCGAGCGAGAGCTGCTTGCCTCTGCGCAGCTCGGCGTCGATGCGGGCCTGCTCGGCGATGGCACCGTCGAACGCCTCGTGCAGCGCCGCGGGCACGCGCTCACGGATCGCGTCGAGGCTCACCGCCACGTGTGAATCGGCCGAGATCAACCGGGAACTCGTCATCGCAGCCTCCGAGCGCGGTGCAGGGTTGCCGTCGGAAAGCATACTAGCTACTATCGTTCCGTGACTCAAGCGGCAGCCCGTTCCATGCGACCGGGTCCGATCGTCACCGAGGACAGCGCCGTCTTCTGGGACGCGGCGGCGCAGCGCCGGCTCGTCGCGCAGCGCTGCGGTGGGTGCTCGACGTTGCGGCATCCGCCGCGCCCGATGTGCCCACACTGCGGCTCGCTCGAGGTCGAGGTCGTCGAGCTGTCGGGGCTCGGCACGGTCTACAGCTACGCGGTGCTGCACCACCCGCAGCACCCGGCGTTCGACTATCCCGGTGCTCGCGGTGCTGGTCGATCTCGACGAAGGGATCCGGCTCGTGTCGAATCTCACCGACGTCGACGCCGAGCATCAGGTCCGCATCGGCATGCGCGTCGAGGTGACCTTCGTCGGCACGGCCGACGGGGGAGCACTTCCGGTGTTCCACCCGGTACCCGCCGGCGAGAGCGTGTGATGAACGGCACGTTGAAGGATCGTGCGGCGATCGCCGGGATCGGACAGACCGAGTTCTCGCGTCGTGCCGGCCGGAGCGAGCTGCAGCTTGCCTGCGAGTCCATCACCGCGGCGCTCGCGGAAGCGGGCATTCCCGCCGAGCGATGTCGACGGTCTCGTCAGCTACACCATCGACCCGGTCGAAGAGACCGAGCTCGTGCGTTCGGTGGGTTTCCGCGAGATCGTGTGGTCGAGTCGCGTGCCGTACGGCGGTGGTGGCTCGATGGGCGTGCTGCTCCACGCCGCGAGCGCGGTGGTGAGCGGTGCCGCGAACACCGTCGTCGCCTACCGAGCCGTGCGAGCGCGGTCCGGCGCGAGCCGCTTCGGCGCGGCGAAGACAGCACCGAGCCCGACGTCCGCGCACTCCGGCACCACCGCGATGCAGTGGTGCATGCCCTACGGCGTGCTTGACGCCGGCGTCGTGGATGTCGCTCAACGCGACGCGTTACATGCACGACTTCGGCGTCACCAGCGCCGACTTCGGCCGCGCGGTCGTGCAGCTGCGTGCGTACGCGGCCACGAATCCCGCCGCGTGGGGCTATCAGAACCCGATCACGCTCGAGGATCATCAGGCAGTCGCGCTGGATCGCCGAGCCGTGCATCCGCCTCTTCGACTGTTGCCAGGAGACCGACGGATCGGTCGCGATCGTCATCACGAGCGCCGAGCGCGTGGCTGACCTCGGGAAGCCCCCGGTGCTGATCGCGGCCGCTGTCCGGTGCCGGCTTGTTCGAACAGGAGATCGCGTCCGACCACTACCGGCCGCAGCTCTCCGTCATGGACGGTTCGGTCGCGCTCGGCTCGCCGGTTGTTCGACGACCGGGGCATCCGACGTGACGACATCGACGTGGCGATGGTCTACGACGCGTTCTCGCCGATCCTGCTCATGCAGCTCGAAGCGCTCGGGTTCTGCGGGATCGGCGAAGCGAAGGACTTCGTGGCCGACGGCAACCTCGCTCTCGACGGAGCGCTGCCGTGCAACACGCACGGCGGTCTCATCGGCGAGGGCTACATCCACGGACTGAACCTGGTCCTCGAGGCCACCCGTCAGCTGCGCGGGACCGCGGTGAACCAGGTTCCCGACGCGCGGGCGGTGCTCGTGCAGCTCGAGTCGGACCGGCGCGGTGCTCGTCCGCGACTGACAGAACGAGAGGAGACGCACATGACCAGCGTGTTGGACGGAGTGCGGGTGCTCGACCTGTCGTGGGGCATCGCCGGTCCCGTCGCCGGGATGCTGCTCGCCGACCACGGGGCCGACGTCGTCAAGATCGAGCCGCCGGGTGGCGATCCGTTCCGCGGCACCCCCGGATACGACGCGTGGCTGCGCGGCCGTCGCAGCATCGAGCTCGACCTGCGCGCTGCCGGACGACCACGCTGCCTTCCTCGCGCTCGCCCGCGACGCCGACGTGGTGCTCGAGAGCTACGCGCCGGGCACCACGCAACGGCTCGGCGTCGACGCGTCGGCACTGCTCGCCGCCAACCCGCGGCTCGTCTACTGCTCGATCACGCCGTACGGAACGCATCCCGGCGCACCAGACGCGCCCCGGCTACGACGCGCTGGTCGCTGCCCGTCTCGGCATCATGCACGAGCAACGCGGACACTTCGGTGGCTCGATTCCGCACATGAACGGAGACGAGCCGTACCTGCCCGACCTCGAGATCCCCGACGGGATGGCTCCGGGATCGCCGCGCTCGGGACCGATCTTCACCTACACCCCGTGGCTCAGCATGGGCACGGCGTTCCTCGCGACGATGGGGATCAACGCCGCGCTGTTCGCGCGCCTGCACACCGGCCGTGGGCAACACGTCGAGACGTCGATGCTCCAGGCTGCGCTGGTGATGACGGCCGGGAAGTGGCAGCGAGCGGAGCGCAACGACGAGCCCGGCTACCGCGCGTGGATCACCGACCAGCGCGCGCCGAAGGGTTTCTTCCGCTGCTCGGACGATCGCTGGATCGAGCAATGGGTCCCGAACCCGAAGTTCGTGCTCTCGAGCGCGGACGGCGACACGCTCGCGCTGCGGCGCGACGTCGACCGGGTTCGCGACGACCCCGACCGCGTGCCCCCCGACACCGGAGAACTTGATCGTCCTCGCGCACTACTTCCCGCAGATGGCGGAAGCGGTCGCACGGTTCCCGAGCGACGAGTGGGTTCGCGTCGCCGCCGAGGCCGGCGTTCCGCTCCAACCGGTGCGCACTCCCGAAGAGGCGCTCGCCGACCCCGCGCTGCGGGCCGAGGACGCGGTCGATCGACGTCGAGCATCCCGAACACGGAACGCTCCGTCAGGTCGGCATCGTCTACGGACTGAGTCGGACACCGGGACGCGTCCAAGGGCCGGTGCCGAGGGTCGGTGAGCACTCCGACGCAGTACGAGCCGAAGCCGCGGCCCTTGCGGCGCGAACCGATGAGGCGCAGTCCGCCGCTCCATCCTCCGGGAGGCGCCGAGCACCACTCGAAGGCATCACCGTGCTCGACCTCGGGTTCGCGGTCGCGGGACCGTTCGGCACCCAGCTCCTCGCCGACCTCGGCGCGAACGTCATCAAGGTCAACGCGTGGCGCGACCCGTGGTGGCACGCCAATCACATCGCCTATGGCGCCAACCGCGGCAAGCGCAGCATCGGCATCGATCTCAAGACGCCCGAGGGGCGCGCAGTGCTCCATCGCCTGGTCGAACAGGCCGACGTCGTGCACTCGAACATGCGGCGCCCCGCCCTCGCCCGACTCCAGGTCGACGAAGCATCGCTGCGCGCGGTCAACCCCGACATCATCTACTGCCACACCCGCGGGTTCGACCGTGGCCCGCGCTCCGAGTCGCCGGGCAACGACCAGACCGGATGCTCGCTCGCCGGTGTCACCTACGAGGACGGTGGCGTCGGCGACGGCGGCGATCCGTTCTGGAGCCTCACCTCGCTCGGCGACACCGGGAACGGCTTCCTCTCGGCGATCGGCGTGATCCAGGCGCTCTATCACCGGCAACGCACGGGTGAGCCGCAGGCGGTCGACACCTCCATCCTCAACGCCGGGATGCTCGTCGCGTCGATGGCCTCGGTGCGCGCCGACGGCACGCCACTGCCGCGCCCGCACCTCGATCGGATGCAGCTCGGTCTCCATCCGCTGTACCGGCTCTACGAGACCACGGACGGATGGCTGTGCATCGCGGCCGTCACCGACGAGCACTGGCGTTCCCTGCTCGACGCGCTCGATCCGCCGTGGGCGACCGACGATCGCTTCGCTGACGTTGCCGCGCGTGCCGCGAACGCCGACGCGCTTGCCGAGCACCTCACCGCGATGTTCGGGACTCGCGCCTCGCGCGACCTGTTCGAGCGTCTCGACTCGCACGGCGTGCCGTGCGAGATCGCGGATCCCGACTTCGCCGCCGGCGTGTTCGACGACCCCGAGATGCGCGCACGAGGGCTCGTCGTCCAGCAGCAGCACCCGAAGCTCGGACGGTTCGAGCACTTCGGTACCACGATCGACTTCTCGGACACACCGGGAAGGATCTGGGGACCGCCGCCGGTCGTCGGTCAGCACACTCGCGAGATCATGCACGAGCACGGATTCGACGACACCGAGATCGACAAGCTCGTCGAGGTCAAGGCGGTCTTCGAAGAGCTCTGGGTGAACTAGCTTCCGCTCCCGGGCGCTTCGCGCACCGGGCCGCATGGCCACGGCTCACTGCGCCGCAGGATACCTGCGGCGCAGACGCTCGCCTCTAGGGCATCGCTCCGTTCGTCTCGTGCAAGGTCGCCGCGTCGGCGGGGAGGAGGAGCCGGCGTTCGACGAGGTCGTCGATGCTGCGCGATCGCGCCGCGCGCAGCGCGTCAGCGCTGCCATAGAGCCGCGCGATCTCGTCGTCACCAAACGGGATCTTCTCGCCGGTTGTCGGGCTGCACGAGCAACGCGGCAGGTACTGCGCGGTCGGGACGTCGATCCACGGCGCGCGCAGTCCGCCGATCGCGTTCCCGTGTTGGTCGCGTGCGACGCCGTCGAGGGTTCGTGCGTCACGCGTGATCCGCGCGCCCTTCGGCATCGGCGTCCCGTCGCGCAGCGAGACGACGAGGTTCTCGGCGATGGCACGCAGGAGCATGTCGTACGGCTCGTCGGTGTGCTGCGCCGAATGAGCGGCGCGGTCCATGCCCGGGATCGGCTCCGAGCGCAGCATGTGCGCGGCCCCGGCGATCTCGTAGCCGCGCGTCGCCGGCGAGTCGCGGTCTTCGACCGCGGTCATCATTCGCGGATTCAACGTTCCGACGACCTCGGCCTCACTGAGGACGTGCACGAAGACCGCGTCGTCGAGGATTCGTTCCGGCGCCGGAGCGATCAGGGCCAGATAGGCGTCGATCGCCGCGTCGCCACCTGCCAGCCGCGCGGCGTCATCGCCTCGCCCGTCGATGAAGGCGCGCCAGAAGTTCCCCGTCTGCGACGCGCCGATGCCGCAGACGAAGCGAACGTGCAGGTCGTGGAGCGGACCCGCGGGATCGTTGGACTTCACCAACTTCGCCAGCGCCCCGACGATCCCGAGGCCCTGCGCGTGTCCGACGGCCTGCGACCACCGCATCTCGAGGGGATCGAAACCTCCCGCGCCGATGTGCATGCGCAGCGGTGGCGGATCGTCGAACGGCGTGAGGCGGAGGCGCGCGTACCGGTCGGGGTCGGACTGTTGCAGCAGCGGGACACCGCCGGGCGCGCCGTAGTGCTTGGTGAACGTCCCGGTGTGCACCGTGACACCGATCCACGAATGCCCGTCGTCGAGGAGCCAGTCGCTGATCCACCGGTACATGATCGGGTTCTCGACGATGTGGTGGAACGGCTCGATGAACACGAAGCCGCTGGAGCGAGTCGGTTCGGCTGGTCGCCGCACGAGGATGCGCGGTCGTGTAGTCGAGGCCGGCCGCCAGGATGCGACCGTCGCCGTCGAGTGCATCGGCGGTTCCGCTGAACAGGTACTCCTGTTCGACGAAGCCCGCCGTGTCGAACCGCGCGGCAGTGGCGACGTCGCCCGCGCGTGCCGATCCGAACGGCTGCGACGCACCGGTGCTGGGGATCGGCTCGAGCATCTTCATAGCAAGTACTCGTACAAGCACTCGAAGCAACGCGGGCCGGGGAGGCCGTCAATCTGGGGGACACTACCAAGAAGTGATCGCGCGGGCCGCGGTGCTCTGCCGCCGTCGCCACGAGCGCGACGAAGTCTTCGACCGGCGTCGGTGGCAGTTGTCTGCCATCCCGGAGCCGGATGGCGACGCTCGCGTCGTTTGCCTCGCGTCGGCCGATCACCGCGATGTACGGCACCTTGTCGTGCTGAGCGTCGCGGATCCGTGCGCCGAGTGTGGCGTCGCGGTCGTCGATCTCTGCTCGCAGACCTCTGTCTCGCAAGCGATCTCGGGTGAATCGCGGCGTGATCGACGGTGTCATCGACGATCGGAATAATCCGCACCTGGCATGGGGACAGCCACACCGGCAGCGCGCCGTCGTGCACCTCGAGGAGGTGAGCAACCATTCGTTCCATGGTGGACACGATGCTGCGGTGGACCATGACCGGACGGACACGGTTCTCGCCGTCGTAGGCGCCGAGATCGAACCGACCGGGCAGGTGGAAGTCGACTTGGACGGTGGAGAGGGTCTCCTCTCGGCCCCGTGGATCCGTGACCTGAAGGTCGATCTTGGGTCCGTAGAAGGCTGCCTCACCGGGTACTTCCTCGTACGCCAGGCGCAAGTTGTCGAACGCCGAGCGGACCACCGCTTCGCTCCGGCGCCACAACTCCTCGTCGGCGACGTACTTCGGACCGTCGTCGCGAAGCGACAGCCGATAGCGAGGGGCCGGAATGTCCAGGGTCCGGTACGCCTCCTCCACCATCGCGACGATGCCGGCGATCTCGGCTTCGAGGTGGACGGGCAAGCAGAACACGTGTCCGTCGTTGAGCGTCATCTGCCGGACCCGGGACAGACCGCCGACGACTCCGGAACGCTCGTAGCGGAACATGGTTCCGAGCTCGGCGATCCGCAATGGCAAGTCGCGTACGGAGCGGCGCTCGGCAGCGAACACCAGGATGTGGTGCGGGCAGTTCATCGGACGGAGCACCACCTGCTCGGCGCCGATCTGCATCGGCGGGTACATGTCCTCGTGGAAGTGCTCCCAGTGCCCCGAGCGCTCGTACAGCTCCCGCTTCGCGAGCTCCGGGGTATAGACGTGCTGGTACCCGTTCCTGCGTTCCAGCTCGATGACGAAGCGCTCGATCTCGGCCCGAACGGTGGCTCCGGCCGGGAGCCACAACGGCAGGCCCGAACCGCAACGGTCGTCGCTGGCGAAGATCCCCAACTGACGCCCGAGGCGTCGATGGTCTGGATACTCCATGGTCGTCTTCCTCTCGGTCGGGGTCGACACCCCGGAGAGAGGAAGCGAGTACCGCCCGCCCCGGGGTCTCGACCCGGGGCGATCTCGCGTGCTGTTACACGCTCGCGCCGGGCGAACCCGGCGTCGTGGTGAGCGAGCAACTCTTCAGCACGGCCCCGACTCTAGATCGAGACGCAGCCGCACCGTCAGTCATTTGAATTGGCTCGTGACGTCCGCTGCCGTGTGACGATCATCACGCGTTCTGGTGCAGCCACGAGTAGCGCGGCGTCCTCGACCATCTCGAGGTGCCGGACGGGTCCGCTGAGCACCCAGCAGTAGTAGAGGCGATACCCGGGTGCCGCGCAGACGGGGTGGTAGCCGCTCGGGATGCCAACGGTGTCGCCGTCGCGGACCACGAAGGCTCGGGGATCGCCGATCCGTTCGACGGCTTGGAAGCCGAAGCCCTCGGGCGGGTCGAACCGGAACGTGTACGCCTCCTCGAGCTCGGGTTCGCCGTCGGCGCCGTCGTGCTTGTGCGGCGGGAACGACGACCAGCCGCCCGCGACGTTGAACGTCTCGCCGACCATCAGATGACGCGCGGGGACCTGGTCGACGGCGATGTCGTGCACCTCGCGTTCCCACGCGTCGCGCCCGTGTACCTGGACGGTCACGCGGGAGGGATCGACGAGGACGACGTCACCGTTCGGTTCGACGTCGCCGAATCGGCTGGTGGCGAGGAGCAACTCGGCATCCGACGTCGCGTGTACATCGAGCTCGGCGTCGGCGGGAAGGTAGGCCGCGTGCGCGCGTTCGTGGAAGGGTGAGGACCGGCGCGCGGTCACGCCGTTCCACGCCACCTCGCCGTGCACGAGGACGACGACACACTCGTCGCCTGATGGCGCGCGGAACGGGAGCCCCGATCCGGAAGGCACCATCACGCGATCGAGCTGCAACCAACGACCCTCGTAGATCGAGTGCCGACCGGCTCTGTCGTCCGAACGGACGTGCAGCGAGCTCATGTCAGGGCCGATCGCTCGGCGGGGGGATCACGCCGGCGAGCTCCAGGATGCGCGCCGGCGGAAGGTGCTGCTCGGTGATCCTCACCCCGAGGTGCGCGAGTGCGTCCTCGATCGCGTTGGTGATGGCGGCGGGAGCCGCGATCATGCCTCCTTCGCCCACCCCGCGGTAGTTCGCCTCGATCGTGCTCGGTGTCTGGATGTGGTGGATCTCGATGTCGGGGACCTCCATCGCGGTGGGGATGAGGTAGTCCATGAACGTGCCCGTCTGGATCTGGGCCTTGTCGTCGTAGACCGTCTTCTCGTAGAGCACCGCGCCGATGCCCTGCACGACGCCACCCGCGATCTGCCCGTCGACCACCTCGGGGTTGATGAGCTCGCCGCAGTCCTCCACGACGAGGTAGCGCGGGATGTGCACTCGCCCGGTGTGAAGGTCGACCTCCACCCAGCACACGTGGGTCGCCTGCGCCCATCCGCCTTCACCGCCGTCCCACTCGGCCGCGGTTCGGATCGCCTCCCCCGGGAACCGCGCCGCGTTCGAGCTCGCCACCTTGGCCGCGACGTCGGGCAGCGAGACCGACACCGTCGGCACACCGACCACGTGCACCGCGCCGTCGGTGATCTCGAGATCCTCGCGTGCGGCCTCGAGCAGGTCGGCGGCAACGTCGAGGATGCGTTCGCGCAACGCCCGCGGCACCGAAGGTGACTGCCCCGCCGGCCATCGCGGCCGACCGGCTCCCGCCCGTGCCCGCGACACCGAACGGCGTGATCGCGGTGTCGCCGAAGCGCACGCGCACCTGTTCGATGGGGACGCCGATCTCGTCGGCGGCGATCTGCGCGAGCGTGGTCTCGTGGCTCTGGCCGTGCGGCATCTGCTGGGTGACCACGGACACCCGGCCGTCTTC
This sequence comes from uncultured Actinomycetes bacterium, assembly GCA_963705625.1. Taxonomy (GTDB): domain Bacteria; phylum Actinomycetota; class Acidimicrobiia; order IMCC26256; family DASPTH01; genus DASPTH01. The sequence continues at coordinate 176,501 of CAVPKG010000002.1, read as the reverse complement.
CTCGAGCACGAGGCGTGCCGGTTCGGAGCTCGTCATCGCGCCGATGCCGCCGAGCACGTACGCGCCGAAGTCGGGAGGCCCGGGCGCCGCCTCGATGAACGTCGAGAACCCGAGGCCGAGGATCTTCCCCTGTTCCCGTGCCGCTGCCTGACGCTCCGGCCAGGTGTCGAGCTCGGCGTACGTGAGCGCTCGCTCGAACGTGGCGCGCGCCGACATGCGCACGTCGAGCGTGGGTCCGGTGATCATCGTGGTGGGGAGCTCCTCGGGCGTCACCATGTTGCGGAGCCGGATCTCGTCGCGCCCGATGCCCAGTTCACGCGCCGCGACGTCGAACAGCCGTTCACGAACCCAGGTCTCCACTGCCCACGGACCGCGGTACGCGGCGTAGGTCGCCTTGTTCGACGCGATGACGGTCGTGTCGAACCGGAACGCGGGAAAGCGGTACGGGCCGGGCATCATCGTCTTGATGACGCGCGTGAACATCACCGCGCCGATCGGGAACCCCGCGTACGCGCCCTGATCCATCGTCGAGGTGGGCGCGCAACCCGAGCAGGGTGCCGTCGGCTGTGAACGCCGCGTCCACGTCCATCCGTTCGTCGCGGGCCTGCGCTCCGACGACGAGGTGCTCGTTGCGGTCTTCGATCCACTTGATCGAGCGACCCATGGTGACGGCGGCCGCGACCACCGCGACGTCTTCGGGGCTCACGAGCGTCTTGGCGCCGAACGCGCCGCCGATGTCCTGCGCGGTCACGCGCGGCAATGTCGCGGGATCCTTGGCGAGGAGCCCGACGAACGACCGCGTGATGTGCGCGAGGCGGCTCGGCTCGCGTACGAACGGCTCCAACATCGCGGTGCGCGACGTCGGTTGCGGCAGCATCTGCGGCGGGGGTGGCGGCGCCGGCTTCGACGCGGCCTGCGCTCTCGCCTCGCGTCCGTATGCGATCGCCGACTTCGCCAAGCCCTGGAGACGTTCGCGTTGGCGTACGAGGTCGGCGAATGATCGCCAGGTGGACTGCCGCCCCGTGAGGAGACCCAGCGACCACTTCAGCACGTGCGGGCTCTGGGTCCCGGCGTGGTAGACGAGCGTGTTGCGCACAGGATCGATCTCGGCGACGCAGCCCCGCGTCTCCATCGGCTGGTTCGCGTGGCGGTGCTGCACGAACCGTTCGGTGATCACGCGGTCGGCGGTGCGGAACGCGTGGTCGAGATCGCCGTACTCGTCGGTGGCTTCGAACATCACGTTGCCGCGCGCACCCGGCCAGATCGGCGGCCGGCGCGGATCGAGCGCGTGGTCGATGGTGGCGATCGGCTCGAGCAGCTCGTAATCGACCGTGACGAGCTCGACCGCGTCCTCCGCGACGTAGCGCGAGGTCGCGATCGCCATCGCGACCGGGTCGCCCACGAGACGCACCCGATCCACGGCCAGCGCGTAGTGCACCGGGTTGTAGAGGCCGGGGAGGGGGAGCAAGCCGATGAACGGGTTCGTGAGCTTCGCGATGTCGGCCCCCGTGAACACCGCCACCACGCCGGGTAGACGAACCGCGTTGTCGGTGTCGATGCTCCGGATCAACGCGTGCGGGTGCGGGCTGCGCACGAATGCGGCATGCAGCATGTCGGGCACCACGACGTCGTCGACGTAGCACCCCGCGCCGGTGAGCAGGCGCGGGTCCTCGACCCGTCGCACCTTCGCGCCCACGAACCGCCCTGCGATCGCTTCGCGCATCGTGTCGCCCCTCTCCAGTCGGGTGTCACCGCAGAACGTCGCGCGCCCGCAGGATTCGAACCTTAGGGCCGACTGAAGGCCGGGCCGGCCCCGACCTGAGGGTGCCGGGAGCGCGACCACGCGTCACGGTGCAAGAGTGACGCATGAGTCCTGACCCGCACGATGAAGTCGTTCGACGCTCCTTCGACCGCCAAGTGGGACTGTTCTCCGGTCCCGATTCGCCGTTCGCCGCGTCGCCCCGAGGGAACGCTCGCGTGGCTGGAGCCACTCACCACGGACATGCTCGTCCTCGACGTGGCGTGCGGCGCGGCGCACGTGTCGGAGGTGGCGGCTCCCCACGTCCGTCAAGTGGTGGGCGTCGACCTGACCGTCACGTTGCTCGAGCTCGGCGCAGCACGGCTCCGCGACGCGGGGATCACCAACGTGTTGCTCCAAGAGGCGAACGCGGAAGCGCTGCCGTTCGTCGACGCCTCCTTCGATCTCGCCTTCTGCAGAACCGCGCTGCACCACATCGCGGACCCGCAACGGGCCGTCGACGAGATGGTGCGAACCTGCAGAGATGGAGGCCGTGTCGTGCTGTCCGACCTGATCGCGCCGTCCGCCGATGTGCGCGACGCGTTCGATCATCTCCACCAGTTGATCGACCCATCGCACGTTCGAGCCTTCCTCGAGGACGAGCTCGGCAACGTGCTCCCCGAGACCCTCACGCTCAGCTACGGCGAGACCAGCACCGCCCGGCTACCGATCGACATCGCCCTGACCGAACAGTCCGAGCGTGACACCGTGCTCGCAACACTACGAGCCGAGTTGGGCGGGGGAGAGCCGACCGGCTTCGAACCGACGGAGGAGGACGGCGCGCTCGTCGTCTCGTTCCGGAACTGCGTCGTCCACGGAATACTGAGATGAGGTTCCCGCGAGGAGCGTCAGTGCTGCTCCCGTACGGTCAGCAGCTGGAGGCGGTGCCCGTCGGGGTCGGCGAAGTAGATGCAGTGGTCGTCACCCGGGCGTCCGGTCACCTCGATCTGCTCGGCCTCGAGGATCGCCTTCACGTCCTCGTACTCGCCCTGCTCCAGCCGTAGCGCCATGTGGTTCATCTCCGCACCCGCATGGATGTCGGCGTCCTTGCGCTCGAAGAGCGCGACGAGTTGGCTGCCGCAGCGCAGGAAGCTGTTCGAACCTCCCTCGTGCGCGACCTCGAAGCCGAGGAGGTCGATGTAGAAACGCCGGGAGCGTTCCAGATCCTTGACGTGCAGGACCACGTGGTCGATGCCGGTCACTTTGAGCTTCGTCGTCGCCTGCGTCATGACTCGCCGCCTTTCCGGGGCAGACCTCCTCCGCGCTGCGAGCCGGGATACCCGGCTCGCAGCCGTTCGCTCCTACATATTGGTCGCTCGATGCGAGCCGGGATAGGCGCCACGCCGAAATCGACCGGGTGGGCAAGCTCTGTCACGATGGAGAGCCATGTCCGAGCTGCTCGAGTTGTCGGCCCGCTTCATCGACGAAGGGACGTACGAGGGTCCCGCCTCGGTGAACCGGATCACAGGACAGCTGAGCGAGGTCGCGCCCGACATCGCCATGGTCGAGGCGTTCTCGCACGTGGTGGCCCTGCGCACCGCCGACGGGCTGGTGGTGTTCGACACGAGCCTCGAGGCGTTCGGGGGGCAGGTCGTGCGCGCGCTGCAGTCGTGGGCCGACGCGCCGGTGCACACCATCGTCTACACGCATGGTCACGTCGACCATGTGGGCGGCGCCCATGCGCTGCTTGCGGCGGCCATGGAGCGTGGCCACCCGCGCCCGGTCGTCGTCGGCCACCTCAACGTGCCGACGCGCTTCGCGCGGTACGACCTCACCGCGGGTTACAACGAGATCATCAACCAGCGACAGTTCGGGCGTGGTCTGCCGCGCTCGGATGGTGACGCCACCCTGCAGTGGCCGCGCAACTGGGTGCACCCGTCGATCACCTACAGCGACCGGCTGCGTGTCGACGTCGGTCGCCTCGAGATCGAACTGCGTCACGATCGAGGGGAGACCGACGACCACACGTGGGCGTGGATCCCCCAGCACCACGCGATCGTCACGGGTGACTTTCTCTGTTGGGTGTTCCCGAACGCCGGCAACCCGCAGAAGGTGCAGCGCTATCCCGCGGAGTGGGCGCACGCGCTCAGGAGCATGGCCGCGCTCGAACCCGAGCTCCTGTTGCCTGCACACGGGTTGCCGATCGCGGGACGCGCGCGTATCGCACGGGTGCTCGACGACGTTGCCACCGCGCTCGAAACGCTTGTCGCCGCGACCCTCGGCGCCATGAACGCGGGGGTGCCGCTCGACCGGATCATCCACGAGGTCGAAGTCGACGAGCAGCTGATGCAACGCCCCTATCTCCGCGCCGTGTACGACGAACCGGAGTTCGTGATCCGCAACATCTGGCGCCAGTACGGGGGCTGGTACGACGGCAATCCTTCGCATCTCAAGCCGGCGACCGATGCCGCGCTCGCCGCTGAGTTGTCGGCCCTCGCGGGAGGGGCGCAGGCCTTGGCGAGAAGGGGAGTGGAGCTTGCCACGGAGGGCGACCTGCGGTTGGCGACCCATCTCGTGCAGCTCGCCGGCGACGCCGATCCCACCGATCCAGAGGTGCACCGGCTCCGGGCCGCCGTGTACCGCGAGCGTCGGCAGGCCGAGAGCAGTCTCATGGCCAAGGGCATCTACGGCGATGCCGCCCGGCGTTCCGAGCAAGTCGTCGAGCGAGGAGAGTGATGCGCGCGTGGCGTGTGCACGGGTTCGGGGAACCGGCCGACACGTTCGTGCTCGACGACGTGCCCGAGCCGACCGCGGCCGACTTGTCGGGGATGACCATGGGTCTCGCCGGCTGGGCACCACTGACCGGAGACGGCGAACCGTTCACCGACTGGGTGATCATGCGCATGACCGTCGCCGCGCTCGCGCTTCCCGACGTGACGATGTGCCGCGGTACCTACCCGGTACCCGTGACGCGGCCCTACATCTCGGGGCAGGAGGGTGTCGGCGTCGTCGTGGAAGCTGCACCCGGTCGCCGAGCGCTCGTCGGCCGCCGCGTCGCCGCGGTGACGATGCAGCCGTTCGGCAGCCTGGCTCCGGCGTCGGTGGGGATCTCGACGATCTTCGAGGTGCCCGACGGCATGACCGACGAAGAGGCCGGTGGCTTCCTGATCCCGGCCCACACCGCGTATCACGCCGCGATCCGGCGCGGGCGCGTGACGGCAGGTGAGACCGTCGTGGTGCTCGGAGCGGCGGGTGGTCTCGGCTCGGCGTTGGTGCAGCTCTCCGCTGCCCACGGCGCGCGCGTGGTGGCCGTCGTGGGTGGCGCCGACAAGGTGGCGTTCTGCAAGGAGCTCGGCGCGGAGGCCGTCGACCACACCGCAGGCGACTTCGTCGACGACGTACGCGCGTTGACCGGAGGGCGCGGCGCCGACGTGATCCTCGACCCCGTGCAGGGAGAGATGGGTGCGAGGGCGCGCAGCCTGCTCGTGCCCGACGGGCGCCACGTGTTGTGTGGCCACGCCGGTGGGCTCATCCCGCACGACCCGCACTTCTACATGTACAACCACACGCTCGTCGGCGCGACGCTCGGGAGCTACCCGCGACCGGAGATGCAGCGCATCCACGCGGAGACGCAGAGTGCGTTGCTCGAGCTGCTCGCGGCGGGTCGCTACCGGCCCACCGTGACGCGCCGCGTCGCGTTCGAAGACGTTCCCGCCGCGCTCACCGATCTCGCCGAGCGACGCACGATGGGACGCGTCGTCGTGCGCGTCATGGAGTCGACCCGGAGTTAGGAGACGTCGTGCTGCGACTCGGCATGGTGGGGTGTGGGCAGATCGCGCAGGCACACGCGGCGGCGTTGCGGATGCTCACCGAGGACGGCGTCGCTTGCCTCGTTGCGGTGGCCGACCCGGACCCGGCCGGGATGGACCGCGTGGCGGCCATCGCCAACACGGTCGAGCGCCGGTCGGAGAACGGCCGCGATGTGATCTCCGATCCCGAGGTCGACGCCGTCGTCGTGATCACCCCTACGCGATTCCACCGCGACGTCATCTGTGACGTTGCCGAAGCGGGTAAACCGTTGTTCACCGAGAAGCCGCTCGCGCCACGGTTCGAGACCGTGCGCGAGATCGTCGACGTCGTGGCGCGCGCCGGAGTGCCCGCGCAAGTCGGCTTCCAGTCGCGCTTCCACCCGATCATCCGCCATCTGCACGAGACGGTCGCCAATGGTGAGTTCGGCGCGGCGATGGCGTACTCCATCCGGGACGACCAGTTCTGGCCGACCGGCGAGGTCGTCGACGGGCACACGAGCTGGCGCTCGCGGGCCGCCGACGCCGGCGGCGGCGCGTTGCTCGAGCACTCGATCCACTCGTGCGATGTCGCCTGTTGGTTGTTCGGCCCGGTACAGCGAGTCCATGCTGTGACGCGACGCATGTTCGGCTTCGAGGTCGAGGACACGGCGGCGTTGACGATCGAGCACGAGAACGGTGTGGTGGGCAATCTGGTGACTATCTTCAACGGCGTGCAGGACCGGGAGGAACGCCGCATCGAGCTCTTCTTCGAGAACGGCGTCATCGAGGCGACCACCGACTTCCTCGTCGGAGCGCCCGAGGACAGCCTGCTCCGCAAGGCGGTCACCGGCCCGGCCGAGCGCGTCGACTGCGACGAGCTCCGGCGCACGATGCTCGTGCGCGAAGGGTTGGATCCCGACCGAGAGTTCTGGGTGTACCAGTACCTCGCGCACCGGGCGTTCGCCGCGGCGCTGTCGCGTGGGGACGCGCCGTCGCCCGGCCTCGGCGACGCGCTGGAGGCGCACCGATTGGTCGAGGCCGGATACCGCAGCGCGGCCGCCGGCCGCCCGGTCCCAGTGAGCGAGCTGGAGGAACGATGACGACCGATCTCGACGTCGTGATCGTGGGTGGCGGCTTCGCCGGCATCTACGCCCTCTACCACCTGCGGGAGCTCGGGTTCTCGGCGCGGGTGCTGGAGACGGGCGACGGCGTCGGCGGCACCTGGTACTGGAACCGCTACCCCGGTGCGCGGTGCGACGTCCCGAGCCTCGAGTACTCCTACGGCTTCTCGAAGGAGCTCCAGCAGGAGTGGGAGTGGACCGAGATCATGCCCGCGCGCGAGGAGATCGAGGAGTACCTCAATCACGTCGTCGACCGGTTCGACCTGCGCCGCGACATCCAGCTCGGCACCCGGGTGACCGCGGCGACCTTCGACGAGGAGCGCTCGCGGTGGCTGGTCGAGACGGATGCGGGCGACGAGTTCTCGGCGCCGTTCGTCGTGATGGCGACCGGTTGCCTGTCGGCGCCGATGCTGCCCGACGTGCCCGGGCGCGACTCGTTCGAGGGCCTCACTCTGCAGACCAGCCTGTGGCCCCGGGAGGGCGTCGACCTCACGGGCTTGCGGGTCGGGCTCATCGGCACCGGGTCGTCCGGCGTGCAGGCGACGCCCGAGATCGCGAAGGACGCGGCACACCTGTACGTGTTCCAGCGCAGCGCCACGTACTCCTTCCCTGCGTTCCGCGGCATGATCGACCAGGAGCTCCAGCGGAAGTTCAAGGAGAACCCGGAAGACTTCCGGCGCCAGCAGCGCGCGGCGTTCGCGGGGGTCGCAGGCTTTGGCGGTGCACTGGGCCCCGCACAGCCTCCCGAGCGCAAGATCCTCGACACGCCGTGGGAGGAACGGCTCGAGGTGCTCGACGAGCAGGGGTTCTGGGCCGCGCGCGCGTGGGGTGACGTGTTCGTCGACCTCGAGGCGAACGAGGCGGGCGCCGAGCTCTTCCGGGAGATGATCCGGCGCACGGTCCACGATCCCGACGTCGCCGAGAAGCTGTCGCCACGCGGCTATCCCATCGGATGCAAACGGCTCGTGTTCGGTGTCGACTACTACGAGGCCTTCAACCGCGACAACGTGACCCTCGTCGACCTGCGCAGGGGCGGGATCGAATCGATCACGCCAACCGGTATTCGTACGGAACAAGGCGAGTTCGAGCTCGACGTCATCATCTTCGCCACCGGCTTCGACGCGATGACGGGCGCGCTGAACCGGATCGACATCCGCGGTCGCGACGGCCAACTCCTCCGCGACGCGTGGGCCGAGGGCGCGCGCACGCTGCTCGGGCTCCAGTCGGTCGGGTTCCCCAACCTCTTCACCATCACCGGCCCCGGGAGCCCATCGGTGCTCGCCAACATGGTCGTCGGCATCGAGCAACACGTGGAGTGGGTCGGCGACTGCCTCACCTACCTCCGCGACCACGGCTTGCACACCATCGAGCCCACGCTCGAGGCCCAGGACGCGTGGGTCGAGCACGTGACCGAGGTCGCGCAGGGGACGATGTACGTGGCGCCCACCTGCAACTCGTGGTACTTGGGCGCGAACATCCCCGGCAAGCCGCGAGTGTTCCTGCCGTACATCGGCGGACTCCCGAGGTACATCGAGCGCGCCGAAGCCGTGGCAGCAGCCGACTACGAGGGATTTGCGCTCGCCTGAACGCGTCTCCCGGAACTCGCATAGCGTTCGGCGGACAACTCGAAGGTCCGCAGAACGAGGGGGAGTGCACGATGGAGATCGACATCATCCTGGTCGACGAGCCCGCGCCGATGGTCTCGCGCATCACGATGAACCGCCCGGAGAAGCGCAACGCGCTCAACCACCCGCTGCGGGGGGCGATCCTCGAACAGCTGCGGGCGAACGACCAGAATCCCGACGTTCGCGTGTCGATCATCCGCGGCGCGGGGCCGTCGTTCTCGGCGGGCTACGACCTCGCCGGCGGCAACACCGGCTACGAGTTGCCGTTCTACACGCCGGGCGGTGAAGGGCAGTGGCCCCGCCACGTCACCGAGGGTTGGATGAGCATCTGGGATCTCGCCAAGCCCGTGATCGCGCAGGTCCACGGTTTCTGTCTCGCGGGCGGGAGCGAGCTCGCGACCGGTTGCGACCTCGTGTACATCGCCGAAGACGCGCAGATGGGCTACCCGGCGGTTCGTTTCGGCGTACCCGACATGCACTTCCACGCGTGGTTCCTCGGCATGCGGCGCGCGATGGAGATGATGATCACCGGTGAGTCGATCTCGGGGATCGAGGCCGTGAACGAAGGATGGGCCAACCGCGCGTTTCCGGTCGACGAGCTCGACGAGGGTGTGCTCGACGATGGCGCGACAGATCGCGGCGGTGCCGCCCGAGCTCGTGCAGATGAACAAGCGCCTCGTGCACCGACAGATGGACGCGATGGGCATGCGGGCCGGCATCCGCGCCGGCACCGAGCTGTGCGCGCTCGGCACGCACACGCAGGCGCTCCGCGACTTCGTGGCGAGCATCCGGGAGAAGGGACTCACCGGCGCCTTGACGGAGCGCGACGCGCCCTTCGGCGACTACCGCACCGGCGCACGGCCGTCGGTACCGTCGAAGAAGTCGTAGTCCACCGCGGTGCCGCGGCCGGGGGCTTCGGACGAGGTCGATGGTCCGGTCCGGAGGCACGGGAGTCGTCAGTACCGTGGTACGCGTTTCCTCATGCGAGGGCCCCCGCCGACTCCCGGTCGAGGTAGAGGGTGGCGTGAGCTTGACGGCGGAGGACCGACGCAGGGCAGGCCGTCTCGATGGGACCTCGGAGTGCCCGGCGCACGGGCTCGGCCTTGCGGGCCTCGGGCACGATCGCGAGCACCGTCGACACGCGCAGCAGCGCAGGGATGGTCACCGTGATCGCGTGCGTCGGGCACCGCCGCGACGTCGGGAAAGTGTCCCTCGCCCACCTGCTGGCGCCGGCACGCATCATCGAGCTCCACGACCTTCACGTCGAGCGGATCGTCGAAGTCGGCGACGGGCGGGTCGTTGAACGCGAGGTGCCCGTTCTCGCCGATGCCGAGGCAGCACAGGTCGAGTGGGTGCTCGCGGAGCAGCGCCGCGTACCGCGCGCACTCGGCCGTCGGCGTCGGCCGCGTCGCCTTCGATGTAGTGGAACGCCGCCAGCGGGACGCGCTCGACGAGTCGCTCGCGCAGGTAGCGGCGGAAGCTCGCGGGATGATCGGCGGCGATCCCGACGTACTCGTCCATGTGGAAGCCCGTCACCCGCGTCCAGTCGACGCTGTCGTCGAGCACGAGCGCGTCGAGGAAGTCGAACTGCGAATTGCCGGTCGCGAACATCGCGTGCGCGACGCCACGCGCGGTGATCGCCTCGCGCAGGACCGTCGACGCGTGCTCCGCGGCCGCCGCACCGAGCGCGCACGGATCGGCGAAGACGCGGACGTGCAGCGCGTCGACGAGGGCCTCGTCCGGCATCACACCGACGTGAACTGCGGGAGCCACGCCTTCGTGGCCGCGAGCATCTCGTCGGCCATCTGCGGCGATCTGGTCGTAGTCGATGCGTCCGGCGAGCGGGTCGAGGAGCATCGCCTCCACCACCTTGTCGCGGCTGACCCGTGACGGCCGCCTCGACCGTGAGCTCCTGCGAGGCCGATACCCGGTGCAGGGACTCCGCCATCGCGGCGGGAAGGCGCACCTCGTCGCGGCCGCGCACGCCCTTGCCGTCGGCCACGCACATGCTCTCGACCGTGACCTCGGCCGGCAGGTCGGCGACCTGGCCCTCGTTCGGGATGTTGAGCGGGAACCATCCGGCCTCGTCGAGCTCGATGCACCGGATGACCGGCGCCACCATCTCGCCCGACGGCCACTCCGACACCGTGTCGGCCGCGAGCATCTCCTCGAACCGGCGGATGTGGTGCGCCTGGCCGAGCTCGCGCTCTTCGATGGTCGTGAGGTGCACGCCCCATCGCTCGCCCCACCCCGAGGCCTCGGTGAGGAAACCCGAGAAGAACTCCACCACGTGCCGGTCACCCGCACCGGGCAGCACGCCGAAGCGCGAGAACAGCTCGAGCTTCACGCGGTGCTGGCGGATCAGGTCGGCCTTGCTCGGGTCGTCGCGCTCCAGCACCTCGCGCAGGCGCTCGAGGCCGTCGGTGCCGGCGACGTCCAACTCGGTGATGAACGGGAGGTGGTTGACGCCCGCGACCGTGGGCGTGATCTCGAGGAAGTTGGCGTCGAGCAGCTGGCTCAGCGCGAACTGCGCGCCGGTGATCTCGTGGCAGAGCCCCACCGTCTTCACCGACGACTCGCGTGTCACCGAGCGGCAGATCGTGGTCATCGGGTTGGTGAGGTTGAACAACCACGCGTCCGGACACAGGTCTTCCATGTTGCGGGCGAGCTCGAGGAAGATCGGGATGTTGCGCAGCGCGCGGACGATGCCGCCCGGCCCCACGCTGTCGCCCACCGACTGCATCACGCCGTAGCGCGCCGGGACCGCGAGGTCGTGGCGCATCGAGTCGAAGCCGCCGGTGGAGATGTTCACGATGACGTAGTCGGCACCCTCCAGAGCCTGGCGCTGGTCGGTGGTGCCGGTCGCGGTCATGCCGATGCCGCGGACGTCGGCGACGTGCTCGACGAACTCGACCATGCGCGGTATCGGGACGCGGATCGATGTCCTGCAGCGCGATCTCGGCGTCGTGGAGCAGCGGCGTGTTCGCGAAGTCGATCGAGCAGCTTCGGCGCCCACTGGTAGCTGCCCCCGCCGATGATCGTGATACGCGGTGCCATTCGCATCCTGCCTGTCGGACTGCTCTGTCGATGCCCGTCTCACCGCTGCGCCGCACTCGAGAGCCACCGCTCCAGGAACGGGTACGCGTGCTCGCCGTGCCAGCGGTGTCCACCTTCGAACACGTCGTGCTCGAGGCGTTCGGGCACGCCGAGCGCGTCGTACACGGCTCGCGAGGCGCGCCACCTCGCGTCGCGCGCCCGGCCTCGGGGAAGATCAGGTCCTCGGTGCCGGTCTCGATCAGGAGCGCTCGCGGCGCGATCAGCGCGCCGAGGTCGACGTGCTCGATCTCGCCGAGCATGCCCGGCAGCACCTGCGAGCCGCACAGGTTCCACGGCACTCGATGGGACTCGCGCCACTCGCTGAAGTAGCCGCTGACGACGGCGGCGCGCACCCGCTCGTCCCACGCGGCCAGGAACAGCGTCGACGTGCCACCGTACGAGAGGCCGACCATGCCGATGCGATCCGGCATCGACGAGCGGAGTGTTGCTCGAGCACGTCGAGCGCGCGAGCGAGATCCCAGAGGTTCTGCGCGAGCGGGTTCGCGCCGGCGGCCACCGTGTGGACGAGGTCGAGGTCACAGCCGTACTTGTCGGGCGGGTTCCAGTCGGCGCGCTCGCCGAAGCACCGCAGGTCGGGCGCGAGCACGACGTAGCCCGCGCTCGGCGAGCTGGTGCGCGTAGTCGCCGTTGTGCGCGGTGATCGCGGCGCGGCTCTTCTCGTCGCCGAGGCCGCAGACCTCCGACTTGCCCGGACCGTGGCCGTGCTGCGCCAGCACCGCCGGCGCCGGGCTCGGTGCGGTCGTGCGGCACGAGCAGGAACGCCGGGACCGACATCGTCGCCTCGGAGTCGAACACGATCGACTCGCGCCGGTACGAGCCGCAGTCGACGACGTCGCGCACGTCGAGGTCGAGCGGGACACGATCGGGCATCGGCCCGAGCAACGTGTCGAGCCGGACCCGGCAGCGCTCGCGCCATGCGGGGATCGCTTCCGGATCGTCGACCGGGCACGGATCGCGCGCGACGAGCGCGTCGAGGTGCAGCATCCAGTAGGCCCACGGTGAGAAGTTGCGCACCCGTTCGGCTCACGAGGCGCGATGGTACCGTCCGCACCTGGTCACCGCCGGGAGCGGGCGTGGTACCGTCGACCCCGTGAAGGTCGGATTCGTCGGGCTGGGTGCGATGGGGCTCCCGATGACGCGCCACCTCGTCGAGGCCGGTCACGAGGTCACGGTCGCGTCGCGGAGCCGCGGCCCCGATCGACGCCGCGGTCGCGTTCGGTGCGACCGAAGGCGACGGTCCGCGCGGCGTCGTCGACGCGAGCGACGTCACGATCCTGTGCGTGCCGAACTCGCCCGAGGTCGTCGAGGTGGTCGACGCCGCGCTGCCGGTGCTCGGCGACGGCAAGATCGTCGTCGACACGTCGACCATCGATCCCGAGGTCGAGCGCGCGCAGCACGAGCGCGTCTCGGCCACCGGCGCGCGCTACCTCGAGGCGCCGCTGTCGGGCGGCACCGCGGGCGCGCAGAAGGGCACGCTCACGCTGATGGTCGGCGGCGACGAGGCCACGCTCGACGCGGCGCGGCCCGCGCTCGACCCGTTCGCGGGGCTGATCGTGCACGTCGGCGGCCCGGGCATGGGCCAGGTCGTCAAGCTGTGCAACAACCTCATCTACGCGGCGCAGATGCTGGCGACGGCCGAGGCGACGGTGATGGCCGAGCGGTCGGGCGTCGAGCTCGCCCAGCTCTACGAGGTGCTGACGCACGCGACCGGCGACTGCGTCGCGGTGCGCACGCGGCTGCCGGCCGAGGGTGTCGTCCCCGACAGCCCGGCGTCGAACGGGTGGGCGCCCGGCTTCATGACCGACCTCATGGCCAAGGATCTCGACCTCGCGATCGGCTACGCGGCGTCGCAGCGCACGCCGCTGTTCACGTCGGGCGTCGTGCGCCAGATCCTGGGCGCCGCGAGCCAGGCCGGCTACGGGCGCGAGGACTTCTCCGCGCTCGCCAAGGTCGTCCGGCAGCTCGCCGGATCGTAGCGAGCGCGATCGGTGCCGACGCGCCCGGGGCGGTCCTCACCCTCGACCTCGGGACGAGCGCGACGAAGGCCGCGCTGTGGCGGGGACCGGAGCTCTGCGCGCTCGCACGCGCGCCGATCGCGACCACGCACCCGCACCCGGGTGGGCCGAGCAGGACCCGGACGACTGGTGGACGTCGGTCGTCGAGTCGTGCGCGGAGCTGCGCGCGACTGCGCCGTCCGACTACGAGAGCGATCGACGCGATCGGCTTCTCGGCGGCGCGCGAGACCTTCGCGCTCTACGACGATGCGCTGCGACCGCTCGGCCCGGGGATCCTCTGGTCCGACGGGCGCGCCGCGCATGACGTCGTCGAGCTCGGTGACCCGGTGGAGTTCCGCGCCGAGACCGGTGTCGTGCTCAACGGCGGGAGCCACGCGGCCAAGCTCGTGTGGGTCGCGCGCAACTGGCCCGACGCGTTGCGGCGCGCGCGGTGGATCCTGCAGCCCCGCGACGTGGTCGTCGCGCGCCTGACCGGCGTGGTCGTCACCGACGAGACGCTGGCCTCGCGCACGGGGTTGTGCGCGCTCGCCGACGGTTGGCGTGCGGACGCGCTCGCGAACGTACGGCGAGCGCCTGCCGCCGATCGTCGCGTCGACGACGATTGTCGGTGAGGTCGTAGCCGATGCCGCACACGGCTCGCGCTCCCGCTCCCGCGCTCGACGCGTGTCGTCGCGGGCGCAGGCGACCGGGCGTGCGAGGTGCTCGGAAGCGGCGCATCAGCCGGTGCGCCGATGGTGTCGTGGGGCACGACCGCGAACGTCTCGGTACCGCACGCGGGTCCGGTCGATGCGCTGCCCGCGATCGCTGCCGTCTCGCGTGGCGGAACTCGGCGGCTTCGTCGTGGAAGCGGGGCTCTCCGCCGCCGGTGCCGCGGTCGGGTGGCTGTCCTCGCTCACCGGTCGTGCGCACGACGACCTGCTCGCGGCCGCGACGTCGGTCGCGCCGGGCGCCGGCGGCGTGGTCGCGCTGCCGTGGTTCGCGGGCGCGCGCGGTCCGTGGTGGCGCGCCGACGTGCACGCCGCGTTCGTCGGGCTGACCGACGCGCACGGCCCGGCGGAGCTCGCGCGAGCGGTGATCGAGGGCGTCGCGTTCGACGTGGCGCGCTGTCTCGAGCTGATCGCACCCGAGCGCGCCGAGATCGCCCTCGCCGGCGCCGGCGCCGGGCAGAAGTTGTGGCGGCGCGTGCTCGCGGCGGCCACGGGGCTGCCCGTCGTGCGGCGGGCCGTCGACGACGCGGCGTCCGTCGGCGCGCGGTTGGTCGTCGCAACCGCGCTCGGTGAGTCACCCGACGTCGAGACGGTGAACCCGGTGATCGAGCTGGAACCGCCCGACGCCGGCCTCGTCGAGGCCTACCGCCCGGTTCGAGCAGCGTCGGACGCCGCCGCCACCGCCGTCCTCGGTTGAACGCGCGATCGGCGACTCAGCCCCGCCGCACGGTGATGGACGAGGTAGGGCAGTGTTGGGCCGCCAGCTCGACGCGGTCTTCCTTGCCGGTGGGGTCGCCGACGACGACGGCGATCCCCTCGTCGTCGAGATCGAACACCCCGGGCGCCCAGAACGAGCAGTTCCCCGACCCCATGCACGTCTCGCGGTCGATGCGGATCTCGACCGTCATGGCCGACTGCTCATGCCCGACTGACTGCTCATGACGGTTCGAACACGAGCGGGAGGTGTTCGGCCTGGCGGATACCCAGCGAGTAGTGGACCTCGGCACCGTCGGCGATGCGGTAGTCGGGGATCCGTCGGTGGAACTCGTCGAGGGCGACGCGCAACTCCAGCCGAGCGAGGTGCGCACCAAGGCACAGGTGATGGCTGCCCCCGAACGCGAGGTGCCGGTTGGGGTCACGCCCGAAGTCGACCTCTGAGGGGCCGAACTCTTCCTCGTCGTCGTTGGCCGCGCCGAGCACGAGGTTGACGCTGTCTCCCGCTTTGAGCTGCACGCCGCGCAGCTCGACGTCTTGTGCCACCGCTCGCGGAACGAGCATCACCGGGGTGAGCCAACGCAGCAGCTCTTCGACTGCCGCGGGAATGCGCTGGCGGTTGTCGACAAGCTCGCGACGGTGGTCGGGATGGGTTGCGAGGAATGCGATCATGCAATCGAGCGTTGCGGTCACGGTGTCGAGCCCGCCGATGAGGAGCAGGTGACACATCCCCAACAGCTCGCGTTCGCTCAACGGCGCGCCGTCGATCGTCCACTGCACGATCTGTGACAGCAGACCGTCGTTGGGCTCCTCCCGCCGGAGTGCGATCGCGCCACGGAAGTACTCGTTCATCTCGTGGCTCGCCTTTCGGCGGATCCGTTCGGCTCCCTCGAAGTCGCCCGGCTCGACCGCGGGGCGGACGTTGTCGTCGCGCCACTGCAGGAACCTGGGCAGGTCTTCGCGAGGCAGCCCCATGAGCGGGAGGAAGATCGTCGACGGCAAGGGCGTGGCGAGCTCCTCGTGGAAGTCGCACGAACCGCGACCCGCGAACGCGTCGATGAGGTCGCGCACGGTGCCGCGCACTTCGGGCTCGAGCTTCTCGATCTCGCGGGGTACGAACTGCGGGTTGAGCAACCGCCGGTACTTGGTGTGCCGCGGGGGGTCCACCTCGAGCGGGATCTGCGGCTGCTCGCCGAGGTAGAGGTGCATGTTCTCGGAGGAGAAGTACTCCGGGTGGCGCATCGCCCAGAAGATGTCCTCGTAGCGGCTGAGGAAGACCTCCCCGCCAGGCTCGGTGTCGCGGCGCGCGACCGGACACTCCTCACGCAGCCGCCGGTAGACGGGATGCGGATCGTCGGCCGCGGCCGACGTGAGCAGTGCACGGGTCGCGTCGGACTTGTCGGTCTGAGTCATGTCGCGACGGTACCCGGTCATTCGATACGCCGCACCGTTGTCCCGTCGAACTCGTAGCCCACCGCCGGGTTGCGCAGGCCGTCGTGCTCTCCCAGCCGGACGATGCGCGCGCGGAGCGAGCGCGGACCCACGTCGAGGACCGCCACACTCCCGGGACGCGTCGACCAGAGGTGGGGATGGACCGAACTGCCCGGGTTCACCTGGAGCACCTCGTCTCGCCATGCGATCCGCTCGAAGTGCGTGTGGCCCGTGACCATCACGTCCGCATGCACACCATTCAGGTACTTCCGGCGAAGGACGTCGATCGGCTCGTCCTCCGGTTCCATGTCGTGCACCATCACGATCCGGTACCCCTCGATCTCGAGCCACTGGATCTCGGCGAGGCGGTGATCGTCCCAACCGACGTCGTTGTTGCCTCGCGCCGCGAGCACGGGCGCGAGCTCCTCGAGCTGTTCGAGGACCATGGGAAGCACGATGTCGCCGGCGTGGAGAATCAGGTCGACGCCGGCGAAGACGGTGGCGATCTCGTCCCAGAGCCTGCGCATCGAACCCGGCATGTGCGTGTCCGACACGATGCCGATTCGAACACTCATCGCGCAACGATACGATGCGGCGCGAACCACGGGGTGAGCCGAATGACGGACAAGCGGGTGACCAAGGTCGAGTCGGCGTGGGGTCGCTACCCCGACTATCGGATCGATCTCGTGCCGTGCGCGGCGACGGCTCGGGTCTGGCACGGCGACCTGCTCCTCGCCGAGAGCGACGCGTGCCTGCGCGTCGAGGAGACGAAGCACGTCGACCGGCTCTACTTCCCCGAGGACGACGTCCGGTGGGACCTCTTCGTGCCCACCGAGCACCACAGCATCTGTCCGTTCAAGGGCGAGGCCGATTACTGGACGCTCACGGCCGGTGACGTCACCGAGGAGAACCTGGTGTGGGCGTACCGCCGGCCCTTCGACGAGGTCGGCGGAATCAAGGGCTATGTCGCGTTCTACCAGGAGCGCGTCCGCATCGAGCTCGAGGAGCGGTGGCCCGGGGACGACCCACGCGCCGTCACCACGAACCGTTTCCCGGCCTGGGGAGACGCGGGCGATCTCCTGCGGCTGATCGACGTCCAGCCCGACGGACCGAACCACTTCGTCGGACTGCCGTACCGCGACGTGTCGCGCAACGTGGTCGAAGGCGGCCAGATGCTCGCGGAGGCCGTCGTGGCCGCGTCGAAGACGATTCCCGATCAGCGCGTGACGTCGGCGTACATGATCTTCTCGAAGGCGGCGTCGTTCGACGCGCCGCTCGACCTGAACGTGGAGGTGCTGAGGCCGGGCAGGACCTTCTCGACGGTCGAGGTGCGCGTGAACCAGCACGATCAGCTGCGCAGCACGGGCTTGCTCCTGCTCGACGCGGGGGCGCCCGATGTGATCCGCGGTGCGGCCGAGATGCCGGCGGTACCCGGCCCGTACGAAGCCGTGCCCCTCGACATGCGGGTGAGCGGCCGCGATCTGCGCGTCGTCGACGGCGACGTACTCGCCCGATCCCGACCGGGTGGGCCCGCCCGAGATCTACGCGTGGGTGCGCTTCCGCGACGCGCCGCTCGAGCCGTACCTGCACACCGCGCTGATGACGCAGTCGACCACCCACTGGACGATCGCCGCGGCCATGCGTCCCCACGCCGGTTTCGGGGAAGCTGCCGCGCACGTCACCCTGTCGACCGGCATCATGTCGATCGCCATCGCGTTCCACGACGACGTCGACGTCACCGAGTGGCTGCTCTACGCCAACCCTGCGCTCTACGCCGGGCGGGGTCAGGCGCAGGGCGAAGGCCGCGTGTTCACCGAGGACGGCCGCCTCGTCGCGACGTACTCGGTCCAGGCGATGATCCGCGGCTTCGCCAGGGATCCCACGGCGCTCGGACTCGACGCGACCAACGCGATGTGACGCTTGGTCGCGGCGCCGTGAGCGAGTGGGGACGTCCGTCGTCGGACACGGTGAGCAGGTAGGGCGCGCGGTCGGCGTGGTCGATTGCCTCGTGCGGCTGTTGCAGCTCGACCGGGATGCTCACGCGGGAACCGGCTTGGTCAGGCTGGCGACGTCGAAGCCGAAGACCGTCGCCGCATTGCCGGACACGATCGCGCGCAGATCTTCGTCGGACACCTCCGCGAACTGCTCGCTCGCGACGTCCTGCGACGTCGGCCACGTACCTTCGGGGTGCGGGTAGTCGTTGCCCCACATCAGCGTCTCCACGCCGGTGATGTCCCGGTTGTTCACAGCAACGGGGTCGTACATGAAGGTCGCGGCGCACTGGCGCCGTATGAGCTCGCTGGGCTTGAGCGACAGCTTGGGGTTCGCCCACATGCTGTGATCTTCGTAGATCGCGTCGGCCTGGGTCATGATCCACCCGAGCCACGCCGCGCCGGTCTCCACGGTGACGAGCCGCAGGCCGGGGAATCGGTCGAGCGCGCCACCCGCCGCCATGGTGAGCAACACCATCGGTCCGTCGAGTTGCGCGCCCATCAGGTAGTTGATCACCGCGCCGCCCGGGCCGCGTACGACGCGTGGCTCGTGGCCGGTGCCCGAGTGGAACGTGAGCGGCAGCCCGATGTCCTGCGCGACGGCCCAGAACGGGTCGTACGCGCCGTCGTTGTACAGGCGCTGCGGGACGTGCGCAGGCAGGAACAGCGCCCGGAAGCCCTGCTCGGCCACGCGTCGCGTCCTCGATCGCACCGTCGATGTCGAGCATGGGCACGATGCCGACCGGGAGCAGGCGCGGATCGTCGAACACCTCGGCCGCCCAGCTGTTGTACGCGCGCGACACAGCGACCGCTGGAACTGCGCGTCCTCGGGCGAGAAGCACGCCTGCAGTGCGAAGGTCGGGAAGATCACCTCGGCGCTGACGCCGTCGCGCGCTTGATCTCGAAGACGGTCGTCGGCATCGAAATCACCGACGATCGCGACCTCACGCTCCGATGCCGGCATCAGCCGCCGTGGCCGCATGTTCTCGACGACGAGCGTGCGCCACTCGCCGACCGTCTCGATGCGCGGCACCCGGTCGCGGAACTGGACGTCGACGCGCTCGGCGAAGAGTTCGATCGGCTCGGTCACGTGCGAGTCGGTCGAGATGAACGTCTCGTCGCGGTAGGTCTCGGTCATGTCCCGAACTGTAACCGGGTGGGGTCAGCGCCGTCCTCGTTGCGTGTACGCCTCCCGCTGAGAGGCCGACATGCCGGCCGGATCCGAGACGCCGACCGAGCCGGCCGCGATCGCGTCGGGCGACTTCGGCGGGAAATGGAGCACCTCGCGCACGTCGTCGACGAGTCGATGCGCGCGAACGCGTGGAAGTCGACCGCGGAACAGGTCGGTGCCGAAGCCCTCGGCGACCGCCTTGCCGCGGCGCACCGCGTCGGCGAGGCGCTCGCCCATGCCCGTGCCTTGCAGCTTCCGCTCGCGCACGTCGATCTGGAAGAAGCCCTGCTCGTGCACGTAGCCGGTCTCGAAGAGGCCCGACCATCGTGGCGATCCACGCGAAGCCCTTGGGATCGGGGTCGGCGCGGCCCACGAGCGCGAACGTCTCGAGCTCGCCCTCGAGGTTGGTGCCGTAGTCGGCGAGCACGTGCACGAAGTCGTGCTGGGCGAGGAACGCCGACGCGCCGCTTCGGGTTGCCGGGCAGCGCGAACCCTCGGCCGTCGTACATCTCCCAGACTGCGCGGCCGAGTGTTCCCGGTTCGAGGTCGGCGAACGCCGCCCAACTCGCTGCGAGCGCGGGATCGGCCACGGGGTGGTCGAACGGGTCGTCGAAACCGACCGAGGTGTGGAGCGGCATCGGACGTGGTCTCGTCCCACCGCTCGGTGAAGCCGCTGCGCCGGAGGTCGACCCAGGCGAGCCCGAATGCGCCCTGCGCGTACCGACGCGCGACCCGCACGAAGTCGTCGTCGATGCCGAGCGCATGCGCGTACGCTCGCGACGATCTGCGCCACGTCGGCGGGAAGCGGCCGCAGCACGAGCTCGCCGAGCACCATGTGGTGCACGATGCGCTGCCGGTACTCGGGGCCGTGGCGCTCGAGCACGTGCGCGAGCTCGTCGGGGCCGAGCGGTTCGAGATCGCGGTAGTCGACGTCGACGTCGGTGAGCGCCTTCGTGATCGCCTGCAGCACCGACGACCTGCACGTCGGTGAGTCCCGCCGTCGGGCGCGACCGCGGTGGCGATCCCTCGCGACACGGCCAGGATCTCCCCGGCGTCAGGGGGCGAGAGGTCGTGTTCCCGGACTGGTCCGCTCATGCCACCAGAATGCCAGCCCGGCGGCAACGGGTGGGTACCGGGCATGATCTACCCGTGTGGGACCACCAGCCGCGCCTTCGCACACCGCGGCTCGACCTCGAGGTACCGGTATGACCGAAGCGTTGCCGACCACCCATGCCGGAGTGCTCGCCGCGCGCACGCTGCGGGCGCACGACGCCGACACGGTCTTCACGCTCAACGGCGGTCACATCTGGCCGCTCTACGACGGTTGCGTCCGAGAGGGCGTTCGGCTCGTCGACACGCGCCACGAGCAGACGGCGACGTTCGCGGCCGAGGGTTGGGCGAAGGTGACTCGCCGCGTCGGCGTCGCGGCATTGACCGCGGGGCCGGGGGTCACGAACGGCATCAGTGCCATCACGAGCGCATGGCTCAACGGGACCCCGGTGTTCGTGCTCGGCGGTCGCGCGCCCGCCGGCCGTTGGGGTCAGGGCTCGTTGCAGGAGCTCGATCACGTCCCACTGGTCGCGCCGATCACCAAGTACGCGGCGACGGCGTCCACTGCCGACGACGTGCCGGGCGCCCTCGACCACGCGCTCCGCGCGTCGCGGACGCCGCACCGCGGCCCGACGTTCGTCGATGTTCCCCTCGATCGTTGGGGCCCCACCGATGCCGCGGTGACCGGGCCGGTCGGAGCGGCGGAGGTGGCGGGCCCGGCACCGGACCCGGACGCGATCGCGCGGGTGGGTGAACTGCTCGTCGCGTCCGAACGCCCGGTCCTGCTGATCGGCGGCGACGTCTACTGGGCCGGAGCCGAAGCCGAAGCGCTCGCGCTGGTCGAGGCGGTCACGCTGCCGGCCTTCGCCAACGACATGGGTCGGGGGGTGCTCGCGGCCGATCATCGCCTCTCCTTCGCGCGGGCTCGCTCCGTCGGCTTCCGGGAAGCCGACCTGGTGGTGGTCGCGGGCACGCCGCTCGACTTTCGGCTCTCGTTCGGCCGGTTTCCCGACGCGACCGTCGTCCACCTCGTCGACTCGCCGGGCACGCTCGCGACCCACGCCGACGTGGGGGCGTCGACGGTCGGCGACCTGCGGGCCACCCTCGGCGCGCTCGTGGAGCAGGTCGGTCGCGTCGGCAACGGCGGTGGCGCTCGCACCTCGCGCGCCGACTGGGCCGCGCGACTCCGCGACGAGGAGCAGAGGGCGCGCCGCTCCGACGAGGCGCGCCTCACCTCCGACGCGTCGCCGATCGATCCGGTGCGCGTCTACGGCGAGCTGCGCCGACGGCTCGAGCGTGACGCGGTCGTCGTGGGCGACGGCGGTGACTTCGTGTCGTACGCGGGTCGGTACATCGACTCGTACACACCCGGCTGCTTCCTCGGTCCCGGTCCCTACGGCTGCCTCGGATCCGGAACCGGCTACGCGCTCGCGGCGGCGCTGGCCCGTCCGGATCGCCAGACGGTCGTGCTGTACGGCGACGGCGCGATCGGCTTCAGCCTCGGCGATCTCGACTCTCTCGCCCGCCACCGAGCGAACGTCGTGGGCGTCGTGGGCAACAACGGGATCTGGGGACTCGAGAAGCACCCGATGCAGGCGCTGTTCGGGTACGACGTGGTCTGCGACCTCGCCCCCGCGACGCGCTACGACCTCGTCGCGCAGGACCTGGGTTGCCACGGCGAGCTCGTGACCGAGCCGGCGGAGCTCGGTCCTGCGCTCGACCGTGCGTTCGCGTTCGACGGCCCGGCCCTCGTCAACGTGCTCACCGACCCGGCCGACGCGTACCCGCGTTCGAGCAACCTGGGATAGCGCTGGACCGAACGGGTCCAAAGGCCCTACACCAATCCCGCGCTCTCATCGACTATTCAGTATGTGCTGCACTACAGCAGCCCATGAGGCCGCGGCGACTCTTTGATCGCGGCTCGAGCTTGAGAGGTGGATTGCGTGACTCGGATCCGAAGGGTGGCGACGCGCGGAGTTGGAGTCGCGCTGATCACGATCGTGGCACTGTTGCTCGTTGCTCCGGCGAGCGCGTTCGCGCGGGCCCACGGCTCGGTTCCCGCCGCGGCGACCGTCACGACGGTGAACGTGGAACTGGGCGACAGCTCTGGCGTCAACGGCCCGATGACGATGACGGTGACCCCCGCCTCCGCGCGCGGCGGGCAAGGTGAAGTTCTCGGTGACGAACAACGGCACGATCCTCCACGAGATGGTGGTGCTGAAGTTGAAGAGCAGCACGGCGTACGACCAGCTGCCGGTGAACCCCAAGACGCACCGGGTCAGCGAGGCGAAGAGCGTCGGCGAGGTCGGGAACGTCCCCAAGGGCAAGACGAAGTCCGTGACCCTCAAGCTCAAGAAGGGCAACTACGCGCTCGTCTGCAATATCGCGAAGCATTACGGCATGGGCATGCGCGCCGCGTTTACCGTTACCTGATGGCCGCGCGTTCCGGGCGACGCGACAACGAGGGGGACGATCGGCTGGGGTCGAGCCATTCTGTCTGCCGTGGTCATCCTCGTGGCGGGCGCGGTGCTCCTGGTGTTCGTCCCCAACTGGCTGCTCACGCACTTGACGGGGCTTTCGCGAAACGGGCGTGTCGCCATCGTCACAACCGGGTTCATCGTCGTGTTCGTCGCGTTCGCATGGGTGTTGCGGCGACTGCAGGCGCGGCGCGTGATCTGATGCACGGCGAACCACGTGTGCCCGACGCGCAGTGGTTGTGGGACAACGAGCCCTGCCGCGCGGCGTGCCCGGTGCACACCGACGCGGGTGGCTACGTCACCGCGATTGCGGAGGGCCGCTACCGAGACGCCTACCTGATCGCACGGGCCCCGAATCCGTTCGCATCGATCTGTGGTCGCGTCTGTGCCGCGCCCTGCGAGACCGCGTGCCGGCGTGGCACGGTCGACGCACCGATCTCGATCCGTGCGCTCAAGCGCTTCGTCACCGAGCGGTTCGGGGTCGAGAGCTTCGCTGCCACCGCCGTCTGGCACGAGGGGCACGGCCCGGTGCCACCCGCGACCGGCCCGTCGATCGGCGTGATCGGCGGTGGACCCGCCGGTCTGGCGGCCGCGCACGATCTTCGCCTCGCCGGTCATCCGGTCACCGTGTACGAGGCCAACGCGCGCCTCGGCGGGATGATGGTCCTCGGGATACCCGAGTACCGACTCCCGCGAGGCGTGATCGAGCGTGAGATCGGCGCGATCCTCGAACTCGGCGTCGACACGCGTGCCGGCTTTCGCATCGGTACCGACGCGAGCCTCGCCGAGCTCCTCGATCGGCACGCCGCGCTCTTCCTCGCCGTCGGCACCGGCCGTGCTCGCAGCCTCGATCTGCCGGGTCACGAGCTCGACGGCGTCTTCCGTGCGATCGAGTACCTGCTCAACGTGAACCAAGGCTTCCGGGTCGATCTGGGGGAGCGCGTCGTGGTGGTGGGCGGCGGCAACGTCGCGTTCGACGCGGCGCGCACCGCGTTGCGCGCTGCGGCGGGGCTCTGCCGCAGAGCCGCCGCCCGGGCCCGGTCCCTCGCTCGAGGACGCACGCCGGGCCATGACGACGACGCTCGACGTGGCTCGTGCCGTGAGGCGCTCCGGTGTGCTCCAAGTGACGGTGATCGCGCTCGAGTCGGCCGAGGAGATGCCGGCCGATCCCGAAGAGATCGCCGAGGCGGAGCGCGAGGGCATCACGATCCTCTACCGGCGTGGGCCCCGTCGTTTCGTCGGCGACGGTCGGGTACAAGGGCTCGAGACGATCGTCGTCGAATCGGTCTTCGATCCCGACGGCCGCTTCTCGCCGACGTTCCTCCCCGGCACCGAGGAGGTCCTGCCCGCCGACTCGGTCATCCTGGCCGTCGGCCAGGCTGCCGACCTGAGCCTGCTCGGAGCCGTGACCCTGGAGCAGACCCCCCAGGGCACCGTGCGGGTCGACCCGATCACGCTCCAAACGTCGCATCCCAAGATCTGGGCCGGCGGCGACGTCGCCAAGGGGCCGCGCAACCTCATCGACGCGGTCGCCGACGGACAGCGCGCCGCGGCCGCGATCCACGCGGCACTCGGCGGCGCGCGATCCGGCGTCGCCGCGCGCGATCGAGCTCAGTGTCCGTCCGGGCTTTCGCCGTCTCGCCAGCGGCTACGACGCGATCCCTCGCGTGGAGGTGCCCACCACGCCGACCGATCGTCGCATCGGATTCGCCGAGGTGGAGGTGGGCTTCGACGCAGCCGATGCCACGCTCGAGTCGCTTCGTTGCCTGCGCTGCTTCGACAACATCATGCTCGACCCCGCGCTCTGCATCCTGTGTGGTCTCTGCGTCGACATCTGTCCCACCGACTGCATCACGATCGTGCGGGCCGACCGCATCGGCGCCGGTGCCGAGACGCAGTCCGCACTGCTGCTCGAAGAAGACCGGTGCATCCGTTGTGCCCTGTGCGTCAACCGCTGTCCGCCCGGCGCGTTGTCCATGGTGTACGCGGGGAGATCGTGCGTGCCTGAGCCCGACGCGCGACGCGCTCGAGCCGGAGGTCGCGACGCCCGCGCGCGGCCTGATGGGAAGGCTGCACCGCAGCGAGGTGTGGCGGTCGATGTTCCGTCACCCGCAGCTCGACACCCCGCGCGGACGCGCGCTCCAGTCGTTCAGCAACTTCTTCCTCCACGTGTACCCGGTCAAGATCCCGGCCCGGGTGCTGCGGCTGCGCTACTCGTTCCGGCTCGGGTTCATCGCTGCGGTGCTGTTCGGGATCTTGGTTGCCACGGGCGTGTACCTGATGTTCTTCTACACGCCCTCGCCCACGGCCGCGTACGGCGACATGCAACACCTGAAGACCGGCGTGGGCTTCGGCCAGCTCATGCGCAACGTGCATCGCTGGTCGGCGCATCTCATGGTGCTGGTCATCGTGTTGCATCTCGTGCGCGTCTTCTACGCGGGCGCGTACAAGCGGCCGCGCGAGTTCAACTGGGTGATCGGCGTCATGCTGCTGCTCCTCACCCTCGGCTTGTCCTTCACCGGATACCTCTTGCCCTGGGACCAGTTGAGCTACTGGGCCGTGACGGTAGGCACGAACTTGGTTCATTACGTGCCCGTCATGGGGGGAACGCTGCAAGACCTGCTCATCGGTGGCGACCAGATCGGTGCGAGCACGCTGCTGCGCTTCTACGCGCTCCACGTCGCAGTGCTGCCCGGATTGCTCATCGTCGTGCTCGCGGTCCACATCTGGCGTGTCCGCAAAGACGGGTTCGCGGTGACGCGTTCGAGCGCGGGTGCGTTCGAGGAGGAAGCAACCGCGCGACCGGTCGCGGGCGCGCCCGCCGCTCTCTACCCGGGGCGGACGCGGCTGCTCGGCGTGGTCGACCGCGAGTCGGTGACGGCCGAGGATCGTCCGGTCGACGACACCGTCTTCGCCTGGCCCCACCTCGTCGCGCGGCACGTGGTCGTCGCGCTCGGCGTCGCAGCCGTCGTGCTCGCGATGGGCGTGGCCTTCGTGGCGCCGCTCAGGGGGCTCGCCAACCCGAACCTCACCCCGGAGCCGTCGAAGGCACCGTGGTACTTCTCGGCGCTCCAGGAGTTGCTCTCGCACTTCGATCCCCTGGTCGCGGGCGTCCTCGTTCCCATGGGCATCGTGCTCGTGCTCGTGCTGCTCCCGTACATCGACCGGAACGCCGCGACGGAGGCTCGCAACCGAAAGGTGGCGGTGCTCCTGTTCGGCGGGCTGCTGGCGACGGCCGTGGTGCTCACGGTGATCGGCACGTTCTTCCGAGGTCCCGGCTGGCACTTCGTCGCGCCGTGGACACACTGGTACGTCGAGTTCTAGGAGCGGAGATGGCGCGCAGCCGGCGGCAGTTCCTCGTCGACATGTGGAAGGTCGGCGGCATCTTCCTGATCGGCGCGGCCGGCTACACCACCTACGAGGCGCTGCGTCCGCTCGCGAGCGCGGCCGGCGGCGGCACGCTGAAGTTGGGTCCCGCGAAGGACTTCGAGCGGGGTTCGGCCACCTACTTCCCCGAAGGTCGGCTCTACCTGACGAACGCGAAGGGCGATCTGTTCGCCCTGTCCCAGAAGTGCCCCCATCTCGGCTGCCAGGTGCCGTTCTGCGAGAGCTCGGGGCGCTTCGAGTGCCCGTGTCACGGCTCGATCTTCGATCTCGGTGGCGAGTGGATCACCGGGCCGTCGCCCCGCGGAATGGATCGGTACCCGACCGAGGTGAAGGGCGGCGTGGTCGTCGTCGATACCGGCACCCTGGAACCCGGGCCCGATCACGGTGCCCACGAATACCTCACGCCCGCCCAGGGCCCGAACTGCGCGAAGGGCGGGTGACGTGCCGCGCGAGCGACCGCAGCCGGGACCGTTCGAGCCGGAAGCGCTCGAGCGCAGCCTCAACCGTTATCTGGTGATGGGTCTCGTCTTCATGGTCGTGCTCATCGCCGGATTCGTGGCGTACCGCGTCCGGGAGCCGTCGCTGCGAGCCGACGCGGCGAGCTCCCAACGCACCACCTACACGAAGCTCGGCAAGCAACTGTTCGCCGACAACTGCGCCGAGTGCCACGGCGACAACGGGAGCGGCGGTGGCGACGCGCCCACGCTCGACTCGAAGCAGTTCCTGGCGAGCACCTCGGACGAGCAGATCCATGCGCTGGTCTCGGGAGGGGTCTCGGGCACCGAGATGTCGGCGTGGGGGCTCGACTTCGGGGGGACGATGACCGACGAGCAGGTCCGCCAACTCGTGACCTATCTGCGGTCACTCGAGCACGAGGCGCCGAGCATCCCCGACTGGCGAACGGGCGCGACCGCGCCCTGACCATGCGCTCGTTCGCTGCGGCGCAGGGTACCTGCGCCGCGGGCGCTCACTCGCTGGCGAGCACTCGGCTCGCTCCGCTCGCTCGTGCCGCATTGGGCGGACCCGGCTCGCGTCCGTTCGCTCCTGCACATGGGTCGCTCACTGCGAGCCGGGGTACCCGGCTCGCGTCCGTTCGGCTCCTGCACATGGGTTGCTCATCGTCGCACCTCGGCCAACAGGCTCGGCCACGTGGTAGCCAGCACCGCGGCGAGGGCCGCGATGAGCAGGGGCCCGAGTCGGGGTGGCGCGAGCCCCAGAAGGTCCCGGAGCGCGGGCACGAGCAGCACTGCGCCGACCATGGCGATCGTCGCGCCGAGGACCGGCACGATCACTCGGTTCGATCGTGTCGGCACGCGCCAGAACGGTTGGTCTCCGCACCGCACGACGAGTACGAGCACGACATCGCCGAAGAGGAGCGCGGCGAACGCCCAAGTCCGCGCTTCACGGGCGGACTGCCCGGCATCGATCGCGAGGAAGTAGACCGCGAGCACGGCGACGGCGAGCGTCGCGCCGACGAGGAGCGCGCGCACGAGCAGCCTCCGGTCGCCGAGCGAGGTGCCGGGCGGTCGCGGCGGGCGCCGCATGACATCCGGGGCGGGCGGATCGCCCTCGAACGCGAGGGCTGCGGTGGGGTGCACCACGATCTGGAGCAGGATCAGGTGGATCGGCAGGAGGAGCAGAGGCTGTCCGGTGAGTGGCACGAGGAGCGCGGCGGCGACGAGTGGCACGTGGAACGCGACGAGATACTCGAACGCGACGCGCAGGTTGTCGAAGATCCGTCGCCCCTCGCGGATGGCCGTCACGATGGTTGCGAAGTTGTCGTCGAGGAGCACCATCGTCGCCGATTCCCGCGCGACCTGTGAACCGCGCTGGCCCATCGCGACGCCGATGTCGGCTTCCCGGAGCGCCGGAGCATCGTTGATGCCGTCCCCGGTCATGGCGACGACCTCGCCGGCGGTGCGGAGCGCCTCTACGAGACGGTGCTTCTGGTCGGGCCGGATCCGGGCGAAGATCGCCCGGTCGCCCGCGAGACGGCTCACCTCGGCCGCGTCCGCAGCGTCGAGATCCGATCCGACCGCGATCCGCTCGTCCTCGTGGGGCAGGCCGAGCCCCTCGGCGACGGCGTGCGCGGTCACCGGGTGGTCACCGGTGATCATCACGATGCGAATGCCGGCTTCACCACATTCCCGCACGGCTTCCGCCACGCCAGGCCGCAGCGGGTCCTCGAACCCGATCAGACCGACGAAACGAAGCGCACGTTCGTCGTCGGCGCGCGTCGTGCTCGCATCGAGGGAGCCGCTCGCGACGCCGATGACCCGCATCCCCTCGTCGGCGAGGCGCAGATTTGCCGCCTCGGCGCGCGTGCGGGTCTCGTCGTCGACCGCCGAATGTTCGAGGATCCCCTCGACGGACCCCTTGGCGGCGATGCGGAGCCCGGCTCCCTCGGCCCACACGTGGCTCATGTACTTCCCAGAGGGATCGAATGCGTAGTCGCGGACCATCGTCGGCGCGTGCAGCGCGTCGACGTCGACCCCGTGATCTCGCGCCGACGCCGCGATGGCCTGGTCGAGAGGGTCGAAGGGTGTCGGCTCGCTCGCCAACACCGCCGCGTCGAGCAACTCGCACGCCGCGCGGTCGAGCGGATCCCCGACGTTCCGGCGACGACCGTCCGCGGCGACGAGCGCGCCGAGGGCGATTCGGCCGAGCGTCAGGGTCCCGGTCTTGTCGGTGCAGATCACGGTGGTGGAACCGAGCGTCTCGACCCCTGCGAGGCGCCGTACCAGCGCGTGCTCACGGGCGAGGCGCCGCGCGCCCAGCGCGAGGTACAGCGTGTACACGATCGGGAGCTCTTCGGGTGCGAGCGCGATCGCGAGGCTGACACCCGCCAGCAACGCCGCGCCCCAGCCGCTGCCGTGCAGGAGCTCGACGCCGGTCACCGCGAGCACGAACCCGACCGCCACCGCGGCGAGGCGGATCACCAGCTTGCGCACGGCTCGCTCGAGCGGTGTGCGCGAGGGCTGTGCCCGCGCGACCAAGGTGCCGACTCCGCCGTACTGTGTCGCGGCGCCCGTGTTGTCCACGCGGACGCGAGCCCGGCCCGAGAGCACGGTCGTGCCCGCGAACACACGCGGATCCTCACCCATGGCCTTGTCGACCGGTTGGGACTCGCCCGTCAGCGCCGCTTCGTCGACGGTGAGCTGGGCGTCGGCCACGAGATGTCCGTCTGCGGCGACGATGTCGCCCTCCTGCACCAGCAGGAGGTCACCGGGAACGACGTTCTCGGCCGGAATCGCCACCCACGCGCCGTCCCGGTGCACACGCGCGGTCGGCGCGGTCAATCGAGCCAGTTCCTCGAGCGCATGCTCGGCGCGTGTCTCCAGCACGAACCCAGTGGCCGCCAGCGGCACGATCGCGCCGAACGCGACGAGCGCGCTCGTCGTGTCGCCGAGGGCCAGGTAGGTGAACCCCGCGACGAGCAGGAGGAGCGTCATCGGGTCCGCCAACGCTCGCAGCAACCACTCCCACGCGCGTGGACGCGCCCGGGCGGAGACCGGGACGTTTGGGCCGTGCTCGACGAGCAGGGCACGAGCCGCGTCGCTCGTCAGGCCGTCGCCCGGCTCCTCCGGCGTGCGCGTGCTCGACGAGTTCACGAGGACAGTCTGGTGGCTGAAGCCGTTCCGAAACACTGGCGGAGCGCCCGACGCGCGCCCGTCGCTCGCGCCATGATCTCCGGATGCTCGACCTCGACGGCAAGGTGGCCATCGTGACCGGGGGCGGGCGCGGGATCGGACGAGCCGAGGCGCGTCGGCTCGCGGCCGAGGGCGCGAGCGTCGTCGTCAACGACTTCGGAGGGACGCTCGTCGGCGAGGGCGCGGATCCTGTGCCGGCCGAACTCGTGGTCGAGGAGATCCGCGTCGCCGGTGGCAGCGCGATCGCCGACACGGGCGACGTGACGAAGTGGGAGACCGGCCGCATCCTCGTCGCGACCGCGCTCGACGCGTTCGGCCGCCTCGACATCCTCGTCAACAACGCCGGCATCGCACGCCCGCGCATGAGCTTCAACATGTCCGAGGACGATTGGGACCTGGTCACGAGGATCCACTTGACCGGGTCGTTCACGACGACGCGCTTCGCGGTCGAGCACTGGCGCGACGAGGCGAAGCGCGGCGACGCGCCCGTCGACGCTGCGGTCGTGTTCACGACGTCGGTCAACGGGCTCCGGGGCGCGCCCGGGCACGTGAACTACGCGGCCGCCAAGGCCGGGATCGCGGCGATGACCACGGTGCTGGCAGCGGAGCTCGCTCCCTACGGGGTGCGGTGCAACGCGATCGCGCCGTTGGCCATGACACGGATGACGGAGGAGTTGCACGAGACTCCGCTCTTCACCAATTCTCCGCGGGAGGCGCTCGCACCTGAACATGTCGCCGCGCTGGTGGCCTGGCTGGTGTCGCCGCGGGCCGATGGCATCACCGGCCAGATCGTGGAGGTCACGGGCGAGCAGCTCAACGTGTGGGAGGGCTGGCGACCGATCGCTCGCGCCTCGATCGACGGCGAGTGGACGCTGGGACGGCTCGACGGCGTGCGCGAGCAGCTCTTCGGCTCGCCCGGTGCTACGGTGAGCTCCTACCCCGATTTGGCGTAGATCCCCCGCTGCACTGCTCCGGACCTTGGTGGTGTGCCGTTCACCACCCCCGAGGTTGCAATGCAGATCGAAGCCGAGCCCGCACCGCTCGCCGATCCTCCTGCCCGTTTCCTCGCCCGCGCGGCCGCGCCGCCGGAGTTGGCGCCACCGTCGGATCGCGTGCCGTGGCCCCAGCGGATCTCCACGGCCGTCATCGTGCTCGGGCCTCTGGTCGCGCCTCTCGCTCGTGGTCTTGAGCGTCATCGGTGGTGCCACGTTGGCATGGCGCAACATCGCGATTGCGGCCGTGCTGTACGTGATCGTCGCGCACGGCGTCACGATCGGGTTCCATCGTCTCTTCACGCATCGCAGCTTCGAAGCGTCCCGCCCGTTGAAGATCGCGTTGGCGATCGCCGGTTCGATGTCGTTCCAGGGATCGCTGATCGGCTGGGTCGCGGACCATCGGCGCCACCACATGTTCACCGACCGCGACGGCGATCCGCACTCGCCGGTTCGCCCCGCGTCGCAGAGATTCGGCCGTCTCCGCGGGCTGTTCCAAGCCCACCTCGGCTGGTTCTTCAAGCACGAGGGCACGGTCCGTGAGAAGTACGCGTCGGATCTGCTCGCCGATCGCGATCTCGTCGTCATCGACCGTCTCTTCGTCCCGTGCTGCGTCGCCACGCTGCTGTTGCCCTTCGCGCTCGGCTACGCGATCGGCGGGAGCTGGGGCGCCGCGTTCGGCGCGCTGCTCTGGGCCGGCGTCTTCCGTATCGCGCTGCTCCATCACGTCACCTGGTCCACGAACTCCCTCTGCCACGTATTCGGGTCGCGTCCGTTCCGGACGAAGGACGCGAGCACGAACCTCGCACCCCTCGCGGTCCTGTCGATGGGAGAGTCGTGGCACAACGCGCATCACGCGTTCCCGAACCTGGCTCGCCACGGCGTCGACCGGCACCAGTTCGACAGCTCGGCGATCGCGATCCGCGTGTTCGAACGCCTCGGTTGGGCGAAGCACGTCCGGTGGCCCGATACGGCGCGGCTCGACGCCCGGCGCGTCCCGCGCCGGTGAAATGGAACCATCGCGTCTCGTGAGCGTGCTCGCCGGCCTCCAGCGGGACCGGCGACGCGGATTGAGCCCGGGCCCCGGACTGTGCCGGGCATCCATGGAACTGCTCGCGATGGACGGCGCGGCGATCATGCTGCGACGAGACGGCGGGCCGGGAAGCTCCTTCGGCCGGTCGGGTGATGGTGTCGACACGCTCGAGGATCTCCAGTTCACACTCGGCGAAGGCCCCGGGATCGATGCCCACGGATCCGGCCGGCCGGTGTTCGAGCCGCGTCTCGACGACCCCGACACCACGAATTGGCCGATGTTCGCCGCGGCTGCGGTGGCGTCCGGGATGCTGGCCGCCTTCGGCTTTCCCCTCCGTGTCGGCGCCATCCGCCTGGGTGCACTCGACCTGTACCGTCAGCGGCCGGGATCGATGACCGACGACCAGGTGACCGACGCGGCCGTGCTCGCGGGGGTGATCACCCAGGCCTTGCTCGCGTTCCAGGCAGAGGCGGCGCCGGGTGCGGTACCTCGCGAGATCGACCACGTCGAGAACCTGCGGGCTCAGGTCCACCAGGCCTCGGGGATGATCTCCGAGCGGCTCGACATCGACATCGCCGACGCGCTCGTCCGACTGCGCGCCCATGCCTACGCTGAGGGGCGGCCGGTCAACGACGTCGCGGCGGACGTCGTCGCCGGGCTGCTGAAGGTCAATTAGCACGCCGACGAGGACGTGAGAGAAGGCGCGATGGCACCACGAGAAGAGCTGCTTGCCCGCACGTTCGTCGATGTGGCCGACACGCTTGTCGCCGACTTCGACGTCGTCGACTTCCTGACGTTGCTGACCACGCGCGCCGTCGAGCTCTTCGAGCTGTCGGAAGCCGGTCTGCTCCTCGCCGATCCCACGCAGGGGGTGAAGGTCGCCGCGTCGTCGAGCCATCGTATGGAGCTGCTCGAGTTGTTCGAGCTGCAGCACGACGAGGGCCCCTGCCTCGACTGCTACCGCAGCGGCGAACCCGTTCGTTGCGCCGATCTGGCGACCGCGGCCGACCGCTGGCCTCGTTTCGCGCCGGAAGCTGCCGCGCAGGGCTACAGCTCGGTGTACGCGGTGCCGATGCGGTTGCGCGCGCAGGTCATCGGCTCGTTGAACCTCTTCCGCGAGATGCCGGGCGAGCTCGGCGCGAGCGATCTGATCGCCGCCCAGGCCCTGGCCGACGTGGCGACCATCGGCATCCTGCAACAACGGGCTGCAACCGAGCAGCGGCTGCTCGCCGAGCAGTTGCAGTACGCGCTCGACAGTCGCGTGACGGTCGAGCAGGCCAAGGGTGTGATCGCCGAGCATGCGCAGCTCGACATGGACGCAGCGTTCTCCGCGCTTCGGCTCTACGCGCGCAACCACAACGAGCGCCTCGTCGACGTCGCGCACACGGTCGCGGCACGGACCGTGCCCGCAGCCACGGTCGCGGCGGAATCGGAACGGGCCCGAGGCTCACGGCGCCGTTGATCGCTCGACAATCGCGACGTCGGATCGACGCCACGCCGCGAACTGCATGTAGATCAGCACGCTGACCACAGCCGCCCACCCGCACCACAGCGACGTCAGCCCTTCGGCCTGCACGAGCGCGATCGCGGCCACCGCTCCGAGGTTGACGATGCCGAACCACACGATGGCCGGTTGGGACGACGCGAGCGGTGGACCGCACGTCGCGACGACGTAGAGGACCGTCGCCATGGTCGCGTAACCCCCGGCTCCTCCGTATTCAACGGTGTGGCCGGCGATCCGTCCCGAGATGTCGTTGTTGATCAGGGCCCAACCGAGGTACGTGCTCACGAGCGCCCCGATGCCCACGAACGTCGCCATCATGCGTCGGCGCTGCGGGCTCCGTGTGATGCACAGCATGCCCACGGGAACGAGCACCGGGAGCACGACCCACGCGAAGGCGACGTACAGATGCACCGCGAGGTCGGTCGCCTGCTGCGAGATGCTGCCGTGCAGGCCGAGCCAGACGAAGCCTTCGACGATCTGATGCAACCCGAATGCGAGCGGCAGCACGCCGAGTGCGAGCTCGCGGGGCTCCTCGACCTTCGCGAGGGTCGCGAGCCCGATGCCGGTGATCACGGAGCCGGTGACGAAGTCGGCTTCGGCGGAGAAGCACACCGGCGTTCGCCTGACGTAAGGGGCACGAGCCGAAGCGTCGTCGAATGGCGACCTGCGGATCACGCTACTCGACACGCAATCGCGTGCGGAGTGTACAGATCCCCGTACACTCGTGGTGTCGAAGGAGTCGTCACCATGGGAGACAAATCTCCGAAGAAACCGAACGCCAAGAAGCCCGGGAAGTCGTTGAAAGAGAAGCGTGCCGCGAAGCACGAGAAGAACCAGTCAGCGCGTAACTTCGGCGCGTCCTGACGTCCGCGGGTGATCCAAGACGAGGAACGCATCGCGCTGTTCCTGGACTACGAGAACCTGGCGATCGGAGCACGGGAGGCGTTGGGCAATCAGCCCTTCGACTTCCGACCGATCGCCGATGCACTCGCGGAGCGGGGGCGGGTCGTTGTCCGCCGCGCTTATGCCGATTGGTCGTCATTCGACGACGACCGGCGGATGCTCACACGTCATCAGGTCGAGCTCATCGAGATCCCGCAGCGAATGGGCGCGACCCGGAAGAACGCGGCCGACATCAAGATGGCCGTCGACGCGGTCGAGTTGTCGTTCGAGCGCGACTACATCACCACGTTCGTGCTCGGCACCGGCGACAGCGATTTCACCCCGCTCGTCCACAAGCTGCGTGAGCTGAATCGACGCGTCATCGGTATCGGCATCGAAGCATCCACGTCGGCCTTGCTCCCCCCGCGTGCGACGAGTTCCTGTTCTACGAACGCCTCGAAGGCGTCGAACCGGCCAAGCCGCGCGCCGCGCGGGTCGCGCCGTCCATCCGCCCGTCCGGTCGAGGATGCCGTCGTCGAGAAGGCAACGGTCGTCGGCGCAGAAGATCCCGACCTCGGTGTGCTCGTCACGCAGACGCTCGCGGGACTCGAGCGCAGCACGAACGGCCCGGTGCTCGCGTCGAGCCTGAAACGCACGATTCTTCGCAAGGACCCCACGTTCAACGAGGCGAACTACGGCTTCCGAGGATTCGGCGAGCTCCTCCGCAATGTTGCCGACCACGGCGTCGTGGAGCTGCGCGAGGGATCCGCGCAGGGGGATCCGGAGGTGCACTTCCCCGCGCACGCGCAAGATCAGGACGCCGCGTTCGCGCTCTCTGCGCGCGACCGTCGAACGGCTCACCACGAAGGCGGGGCCTCCGCACCTCTCGGGCCTCAAGACCGAGATGCGCAAGCAACAGGCCGACTTCAGCGAGAAGCGCTTCGGGTACGGCGGCTTCCTCCAGTTCTGCAAGGCGGCGCGAGCGCGTGGCGTCATCGAGATGGAGTTCGACGACGCAGCCGACGACTACCTCGTCAGCCCCGCGCCATGAGCACCCCGTACTCCGGCCGGGTGCACCTGGGCGCGGTCGAGGTGACCGTGACCATCGCCGACGTCGACGCCCGCCGCTGGGTGGGCGAGCTCGAGGTCGCCTGGCCCGCGTCGAGTTTCGGACCCGGCGAACTGACGGCCACGCTGCTCGACCAGCCGCGACCCGGTTGGCAGTGCCAGGTCAACGTCGAAGCGCTGCCGGACGGCTCCGCCCAGCTCGTGGGGTCCAAGCGGTTCAACCCGCCCCCGCGGAGAAGGTCGTCGCGCGCGAGGCGCGGCCCTCGTCCAGTAGCCTGGTGGCGACGTTCCCAACACTCACTGCTCCAGACCTCGGCGGTGGACCACGGACTCGAGGTTTGGATGCAGACGCTGCACGTCCCTTCGCTGTCGGATGCCGACGCGCCCGATCAGCTCGCTGACGCACCGCCGTCCGCTCCCTACGAGCCACCGCTCTACAGCCGCGTCCTGAGCGCCATCGTCGCGCTCGGTCCTCCGGTGCTGCTGCTGTTCGTCATCTTCCGGGGAACTGCGGGTCCGGTGCGCTGGTGGAACATCGCGCTCGCGGTGGCCTTCGTCGTCGTGATCGGGCACGCCGTGACCATCGGCTTCCACCGTCTGTTCACGCACCGAGCCTTCGTCGCCAAACGACCGCTGAAGATCTCGCTGGCCGTGCTCGGCACGATGTCGTTCCAGGGCTCCTTGATCGGGTGGGTCGCCGACCATCGCCGCCATCACCGGTACTCCGACCGACCGGGTGATCCGCACTCCCCGTGGGTGCAGGATGGTCACCGCACCGGCGGATGGCGCGGCTTCTGGCACGCGCACATCGGTTGGTGCTTCACCAATCAGCCGACGTCCCGCACCGAGTTCGCGCCCGACCTGCTCGCCGACCCCGACCTCGTCTTCATCGACAAGCTGTTCATCCCGTGCTGTATCGCGACCCTCGCGTTGCCGTTCGCGATCGGATACGTCCTCTACGGGACGCTCGGCGGTGCGGTCAACGCGCTCGTGTGGGCGGGCATCCTCCGCATCGGCTTCAGTCACAACGTGACCTGGGCGATCAACTCGGTGTGCCACCGCTTCGGCGAGCAGCCGTTCCGGTCGCACGACCAGAGCCGGAACGTGGCCGGCCTCGCGCTCTTCTCGATGGGCGAGTCGTGGCACAACGCACACCACGCGTTCCCGCGGTCGGCGCGTCACGGCGTCGAGCCTCACCAGCTCGACAGCTCGGCGGGACTCATCCGGCTGTTCGAGCGGCTCGGATGGGCTCACGACGTCCGGTGGCCGGATCCGGAAAAGCTCGCGGCCCGCCGCGTGGTGGCACCACAGGTGGCCTCGTGAACCGTTGGTGGGGTCAGCTCCAGTCCATCTGGTCGCTCGGGTACGAACGTTCGATCATCCCGTAGGTCGCTTCGCCGTCCCACGTGTACTTCACGCCGCCCTGGTGCAGCGGCGGGAAGTCCGCGATATTGCGGTGGATCACCGACAGGAACGTCTCGCCCTCGATCTTGGTGGTGCCGAGCTCGGACTCGAGCACGCACGGGACGTCGCCGCCGTGCGGGACGAACTTCGTCATCCACGGCGCCTCCACCAGCGTCGCCGGAACGAGCTCGCCGTCACCTTCGTACACGTAACATTCGGCGTAGGTGGGAGGGCCACCTTCCCGTGGCGGGTACGCGATGTAACCGAAGGCGCGACCGCTCGGGAACAGCGCCGACTGCCAACAGTGCCCCCAGAAGCCCGTGGTGTCGCGCACGCCCTGCCGGAAGATCCGGAGCCCGGTGCACGAGAAGCTCTGGTCCGGCCCCGAGCCGACCTTGAACGAGCCGTTTCCACGGAACAGCTGCTCGAAGCGCCAGCCGCCCATGAACGAGGCCTCGACGGTGTCGCTGCTCAACGCCGCCTTGGCCGCTTCGCCCATCGTTCCCTGGATCCACGGCGGGACCGCCATGTCCATCTCGATGTGGAGCACGACGTCGACGGTGCGCGCCCGATCGGCGGTGCCGTTCACCCGCTCCTCGACCGAGGTGTCGAGGACGGTTCCGTCGAAGTCGGCGGTCCAGTGCCGGAACGGTTCGATGCACCGCATCTCGAAGGGCCCCGCGCCCATCACCGTGGAGTAGCCGGCCGGACCTTCGGGTGTGCGAGGGTCGCCGCTGCCACCCGAGATGAGGATGCGTCCGTCGGGCCAGCCCGCCTGGAACGAGAAGCCGGGCTTGTCCCATTCCGAGCCGACTGCCTCGAGGCCGAGGCGCGGGAACCCGAAGCCCTGCTCGGGGTCGTCGTTGCTGACCCAGATGGACATGCCCTGGCGCATGTCGGGGTTGTCGGGCGCCTGGCCGAACACGTAGTCCTGCTCCGGTCGGAGCCCGCCGGTGAGATCCATGCTCATGTCCGTCTCCTCGTGTTCGCCGCTCTCGGCAGCCGCGCTGCCGGGCCGCTCGGGCCCCGCCTCGCCGCGCCGCAGGGTACCTGCGGCGCGGGCGCTCGGCTCATGCTCGGGCCTTCGCGATCGGAAATCGCTCGCCGTAGTAGGCGAACCGCTCCGCGAGCTGGGCGGTGTCGAGCCCGAAGTCTTCCGCCCGATAGCGGTGCGGGCCGGCCTGCTCGCGTTCTTCTTCGTTGTTCTTCCACCACTGCTGCATCGCGTCGACCGTCGCGGGAGCGAAGTCCTCACCCAGCCACTCGTACAGCCCGCGGATCGTGCTGATGGGGTCCGATTGCAGGTCGTCGAACGCGATGTCGTAGAACCGCTCCTCGCCGACCCTGTCGCGGAACGCGATGAACCGGCGCAGGCAGAGGTCCCAGGTGTCCGCGCAGTGGTGACCGATGTACACCGGGTCGGCATTTCCCGTCATCATGCGCACCACCGCGGTCTCGACGCTCGCGACCGACGGAATCACTCGGGTGACATCGCGATGCGTGGTCACGAAGCGTGCGTCGGGATACACGCGATTCAGCGATTCGATGCTGAGCAGGTGCGCGGGTGTCTTGAGCCGCCACCGCGACGGCGGTCGGTGCCACTGGAGCAGCTTGATGACGCGGCGGTGGTACCGGTAGGCAGGGTCGAAGTCGCACTCGGTGTAGAGCCAGTCGCGCGTACGACGGCGTCTTCGCGATCACGTCGAGGGCCATGCACCGGAACGTCATGCTCAGCAGATCGAGACACTCGGCGGGGCCATCGGGCGACGACGGCAGCATCGACTGCAGCTCGGACGGCACGCTGCTCCTGATCCCCATGGCGCGTCTGCGCAGCGAGAAAGCGTGGGTCGCTGTCTTCGGTCGCGAGCTCGGGCGGTGGCGTGGGTTGGTTGGCCTCCCACTGGCGCAGCGAGCGGGTGGCGCGGTCCTGCGCCAGCAGGTAGCTCAACGCGGTGGAACCGGTGCGCGGCAAACCGAGCCCGAACAACACCGACTCGATCTCCTGGTCGTCGATCTCGGGGTGACGCCCGTACCAGTCCTCGATCTCCAAGCGGCGTCGGAGCAGCGATCCGATCGTGCCGGCGAACGCCACCTCGCCTTCAGGGCTGAGGTCGGCGTCGTCGTTCGCCGACTGCACGAGCACGCGCAGCGCCTCGACCATGGCCTCCGACTCGGGACCCCAGTCGCTCGCACCGGCCTGCTCGACCGCGCCGGCAAGCAGTTCGTCAACGTCCACGGCAAACCCCCGGCGCACGTTACCTTGCCCGCATGATCGACGCGGCGGCGCTCCCCAAGGCCGAACTCCACCTCCACATCGAGGGAACCCTCGAACCGGAGCTGATGTTCGAGCTCGCCCGTCGAAACGGCATTCCACTCCCGTATCCCGACGTGGACGCAGTGAAGCGGGCGTACGTGTTCTCCGACCTGCAGTCGTTCCTCGACATCTACTACCAGTCGTGCGCGGTGCTGGTGAACGAGGTCGACTTCCACGATCTCACGATGGCGTACCTGCGCCGCGCCCACGAACAGGGCGTGCGCCACGCCGAGATCTTCTTCGACCCCCAGACGCACACCGCACGGGGCATCTCGATGGGCGCGGTGATCGAGGGAATTCAGCAGGCATTGGGCGAAGCCGAGCGCGAGCTCGACATCACCTCGCACCTCATCCTGTGCTTCTTGCGGCACCTCCCCGAAGCCGATGCCATGACGGCGTTGCACGATGCGCTCCCGTACCGCGAGTTCATCACGGGTGTCGGGCTGGACTCGGCGGAGGTCGGAAACCCGCCGGCGAAGTTCGCACGCGTGTACGACCGGGCGCGCGCCGAAGGGCTGCGCGCCGTGGCGCACGCGGGCGAGGAGGGTCCCCCGGAGTACATCTGGCAAGCGCTCGATGTCTTGAGGGTCGAGCGCATCGACCACGGTGTCCGATGCATCGAGGACTCGGCGCTCGTCGAGCGGCTCGTCGACGAGCGAGTTCCGTTGACCGTCTGCCCGCTGTCGAACGTGCGGCTGCGCGTGGTCGACACGATGGCCGACCATCCGGTGCGCCGGCTGCTCGCGGGGCCTGTGCGTCACGGTGAACTCGGATGACCCTGCCTATTTCGGCGGGTATGTCGGCGACAACTTCTCGTCGATCCAGGCCGCTCTGGACGTCTCCGACGCAGAGCTCGTGCAGCTCGCCCGCAACAGCTTCGAGGCCTCGTTCCTCGACGACGGCGACAAGGCGAGGCATCTGGCAGAGCTCGACCAGACCGTGTGAGACTCGGCCCGATGCTGTTTCTCCACGAAGTCCACCAGGTGGTCGGTGCGAAGGAAGCCGAGTTCGAGGCTGCCTTCCGCGACGGCTGGATGCCCACGCTCGCGACGGATGACGACGCGCGGCTGCTCTGGTACACGAACCACGCGGTGGGGAGCGGCGTGTCGTACAACGTGATCACGATCACCGGCGTACGCGACGGATCCGCGTGGGAGCGTCTCGCGCGTCGAATCCAGAGCGGTGATCTCCAGGCCTGGATGCGCGGCCTCGACGAGCTGCGCCACGACGTCAACGGGAAGCTGCTCCTCCCGCTCCCGTGGTCGCCCATGCAAGACGTCGACCTGGCGAGCGTCCCCATCGATGGCGCCGAGCACGAGCTCACCATGTACATGGAAGACACCATGTGGCCGATCGAAGGCAAGTACCCGGACTACGTCAAGGCATCGGGTGAGGTGTACGCGAAGTCGCTCGAGCACGAAGGCGACGCGGCGAATCCACCGTTCATCAAGATCGAGGCCGGGTTCCAGCCTGCGTTCGGTTCCCATCGACGGCGCGAGGTTGCGCTCATGCAGCGGATCCTCGATCAGGAGCGGTTACTCGGGCTGCTCACCCACGACATCGCGCCCGCGATGCGGGCACCGGGCACCTGGATGTTCGACGCGCTCCAGCTCCGCGACCAGTGGGAGAGCAAGTTGTTGCGTACCGCGTCGTGGTCGCCACTGTTTTGAACATCTCGCAGGTCCTCGACGCCGTCGTCGCCGCTGACCCCGCGCGGATCGCGCTGATCGTCGGCGACGACGAGTTCACGTATGCCGACGTCGACGCGGCCGTCGCTCGTTGCGCAGCAGTCCTGACGCAGCGCGGCGTCGGCGCCGGCGATCGCGTCGCCGTCGTCGACGTGGGCGGGTTGCTGGCGACCGCGATCATCCTCGGCGCCGCCCGAGTCGGCACGGCCGCCGCGCTCATGAACGTGCAGCTGAAGCCGTCCGAGTTCCACGAGCTGGTCCGGACGGCGGGTTGCGCAGCCATCGGCGTCGCGGGCGATCCTTTCCGCGCTGCGCTCGAGCAAGCGGTCGACGGCGAGGTGCTCGGGCCCTCCGACCTTCTCGCACCAGGCGGCCCCGGTCGCACCGAGACGGTGGAAGACGACGACCTCGACGGTCTCGTGCTGTTCACGAGCGGCACGACCGGGCTCCCGAAGGCCATCCCGATCTCACAGGGGACGCTGGGACGCCGGCTGGCCACGATGACGTTGCCGTTCGACCCCGACGCACCGCCGACGGTCGGCATGATGTGCGTTCCCATCTTCCACGTCGGCGGCTCGTTGGGGCTCCTCGGTGCGTTGCAGGGCGGCCGGACAACGGTGGTGCAGCAACGCTTCGACGCCGGCGAGTGGCTGCGGCTCGTGGCCCGGTATCGGGTGTCGTCCGCGTTCCTCGTGCCCACGATGCTCCAGCGCATCCTCGACCATCCCGACTTCCAGACGACCGACCTCAGTGACCTGCGGGCCATCTACTACGGCGCCGCGGCGGCTCCGGTCGAGCTCGTGCAGCGGGCCATGGCGGCGATGCCACACGTCGCCTTCGCCAACATCTTCGGGCAGACCGAGACGCTCGGCGCCTACACCACGCTCACGCCCGATGACCACTTCGCACCGGAGCGGATCGGCTCCGTCGGCCGGGCGATGCCGGGAGTCGAGATCCGGATCGTCGATCCGATCACCGAGCAGGACGTGGCCGCCGGTGACGTCGGCGAGCTGTGGGTGCTGTCGGACCAGAACGTGCGCCCCGGCTGGCTCCATACCGGCGACCTGGCGCGGCAGGACGCCGATGGCTACATCTATCCCAGCGGCCGGCTGTCGGACACGATCAATCGCGGCGGTGAGAAGTTCGGACCCATCGAGATCGAGACGGTCCTGCGTGAGCATCCTGCGGTCGTCGATGTCGCGGCGGCCGGCATCCCGGACTCGGAGATGGGGGAGCGGGTCGGGGTC
Source organism: uncultured Actinomycetes bacterium (assembly GCA_963705625.1). GTDB lineage: Bacteria > Actinomycetota > Acidimicrobiia > IMCC26256 > DASPTH01 > DASPTH01. The sequence continues at coordinate 134,387 of CAVPKG010000002.1, read as the reverse complement.
GCGATCGTGGCACGCGCTCCGATGACCGCCGATGACGTGAAGACATACTGCCGAGAGCGCCTCGCGATCTACAAGGTTCCCGAACACGTCGTGTTCGTCGACGACCTGCCCTACAGCGACACCGGCAAAGTGGTGCGTCGGCAACTCGTCGAGCTCGTCGTCGCACAGCTCCAGAAGTCGTAGCAAGTTGGAGGTCCTCGCTCATGTTGTTCGTGCACGAAGTCCACAAGGTCGTCGGCAGGAAGGAAGACGAGTTCGAGGCGGCGTTCCGCGAGGGCTGGATGCCGGCGCTCGCGAAGGACGACGACGCCCGGTTGCTCTGGTACACGAATCATGCGCACGGCAGCGGCGTCTCGTACCAGGTCGTGACGATCACCGCGGTGCGCGACGGGGCTGCGTGGGAGCGTCTGGCCCGGCGACTGCAGTCGGGTGATCTCCACGACTGGGTGCGCGAGGTCGACACGTACCGCCACGACGTCACCGGCAAGACATTGCTGCCGGTGTACTGGTCCGCGGTCCAAGAGGTGGACTTCTCGCGGGTGCCAACCGACGGCGCCGAGCACGAGCTGTCGTTGTTCATGGAGGACACCGGCTGGCCGTACTCGGCGATCGACGACTACATCAAGATGTGGGACGAGCTCTACTACCAACCGATCATCGGGCACGCCGAGAACACCGGTACAGTCACGATCGACATCCAGGCCTGCTTCCAGGTCGCGCACGGCACCGGGCTCCGACGCGAGGCGATGCTCTGGCAGAAGATCGGGGACCCGTCGACCGTGCTACACCTGCTCACGTCGGATCTGGCACCGGAGCAACGCCAGCCGGGCACGTACATGTTCGATTCTCTCGAGTACCGCGACCAGTGGGAGAGCAAGCTCTTGCGTACGAGCAAGTGGTCGCCGCTGTTCTGAGGGCATGAGCGATGATCACGTTCTACAAGCTGCTGTACCCGCTGCTCGACAGGGGCACGAAACAGCGATTGGCGCTCGCGACCGCCGCGATGGTGTTCCTGGCGTTCCTCGAGGGCCTCGCGTTGCTGGCGCTCGTGCCGCTCCTCCAGATCCTCAGCGCGCCCAACCTCCTCTCGAACTCGGGCGTCGTGTCGACCGTCAGCGACCTGCTCGGGCAACCCTCGCCGAGCAGTCTCGCCGTCACCCTCGGAGTCTTCGCACTCACGCTCTACCTGGTGAAGAGTGTCGCGGCGATCGCGATCATGCGATGGACCACCACGTTCGCGCTCGCGCAGGAAGCACAGATGGCGAGGCGTCTGATGGGCGTGTACCTGCGCGTGCCGTATACGGAGCACCTGCGGCTGAACACCACCGAGTTCGTGCGGACGCTCACCGTCTCGCTCTCGATGATCTTCCGGGCCGCGTTCGTGCAGTGTTTCAACGCAGTGGGCGACCTGTTCTCCGTGGTCTTCGTCGGAGCGATCCTGGCCGCCTCCGACCCGCTGCTGGCTCTCCTGGCGGGCGGCTACTTCGCCGCGGTGAGCATCGGCTATCACCGCGTGGCGTGCCGGGTGTTGGAGCGAGCCACCCGGCAGATCCACAACGAGCAGCCGCTCGATCTCCGGACGATCCAGCAGGCGCTGGCCGCGGTCAAGGACGTGAAGCTCCGCGGCGCGCAGGACTACTTCGCCGACGAGGTGTACACGGTGCGGCGCGGTCTCGTCCCTGCCTACCGCACGCTCGCGCTCTCGAGTGTCACCCCTCGCTACGTGCTCGAGCTTGCCATGGTCGGGGCAGCCGCGCTGATCGCGATCTTCGCCTTCAGTACTGAACCGGTGAACACGGCGACGGCGACGGTGGGCATCTTCATCGTCGGTGGCTTCCGCATGCTCGCGCCGTTGAACAAGGTGATCTTCGGCATCGCGCAGGCGCGCGGCGATTCCCTCGCTCGATCAGGTGCGCGACGACATCGCGAACCTCGAGGAGGATGCGCGCGTCGCCGAGCCCGAGATGCCGCTGCGCGTCGAGCGTGGCGAGCTTCGTCCGAAGATCACGCTCCGGAATGTCTCGTTCTCGTTCGTTCCCGGCGTCCGGGTCCTCGACGACGTCACGCTCGAGATCGAGCCAGGAGAGTCCGTCGGCTTCATCGGTAGTTCCGGCGCGGGCAAGAGCACGCTCGTCGACGTCATCCTCGGTGTCCTCGAGCCGGACTCGGGCGACGTCCTGATCGCCGATTGGCCGATCGCCTCGGTACGACGGCAATGGCAGCAGCTCGTCGGGTACGTGCCGCAGTCGATCGTGCTCTTCGACGACACGGTGCGAGCGAACGTCGCGCTCGGTGTCGCGCGAGATGACGTCGACGAGGAGCAGCTCTCGTACGCGTTGGCGCTCGCGCAGCTGGAGACTGTCGTCGCGTCGCTCCCGGGAGGCGCGGACCAGGTGATCGGAGAGGGGGGCATCCAGCTCTCGGGTGGGCAGCGCCAACGACTCGGCGTTGCGCGCGTGCTCGATCACGATCCGCAGGTGTTGATATTCGACGAGGCCGACGTCAGCGCTCGACAACGAGACCGAGTTCAAGCTGACGGAGGTCCTCGACAGTCTGCGTGGGCGCGTCACCACGATCACGATCGCGCACCGGCTGAGCACCGTCCGGCGTTGCGACCGCCTCTGTTACCTCGAAGCCGGGCGCATCGTGGCGCAGGGTTCGTTCGAGCAGCTCCACCGAGAGATCCCGGGCTTCGCCCGCTTGGTCGAGCTCGCGAAGCTCGAACGCTGAAACCCGGTTTCAGGGACCGGCATGTGCGCCGGCTCGGTGAACCGCCGTATCCTGACCGCCCAGTCCGGTACTGGTCGCCGTGAGGACGACCACGAAACGGCACGACGGGGGGGAACACGCTTGAAGGGGGCCAGCCGCTCGACGCCTCGCATCGTGGTCATCGGCGCCGGCCCCACCGGGCTGGGTGCGGCGCACCGGCTGCACGAGCTCGGATTCGACGACTACGTCGTCCTCGAGGGCGACACCGACGTCGGCGGGCTCGCGCGGTCGTTTCGGGACGACGCCGGATTCACCTACGACGTGGGCGGCCACGTGCTGTTCAGCCACTACGAGTACTACGACCGTGTCGTCGAGTCGGTGCTCGCCGACGAATACACGGAGCTCGAGCGCGACGCATGGGTCTGGTTGGAGCAGCGCTTCGTCCGCTATCCGTTCCAGAACAGCATCAAGGATCTCGAGCCGTCCACCGCGCTCGAGTGTGTCATGGGCTTGATCGAGGCCGAGCGCCAGCCGGCGTCGGTTCCCACGAGTTACGCCGAATGGATGGAGCACGTCTTCGGCGCGGGAATCACGAAGCACTTCATGCGTCCCTACAACTTCAAGGTGTGGGCGACGCCGGCCGAACTGATGAGCTACGGCTGGATCGCGGAACGGGTGGCCGTCGTCGACGTGGAAGCGGTGCTCCGCAGCATCATCTACGACGAACCCGCATTGGCGTGGGGACCGAACGATCGGTTCCGCTACCCGTTGCGAGGCGGGACCGGCGCGCTGGCCCGCGGGATCGCGGCACCCCTGCTCGGCAACATCCGAATTCCGTTGTCGGGTTGTCGCGGTCGACCCGAACGAGCGCGTCGTGCACACGGCCGATGGCCGGCGATGGCCGTACGACGTGCTGCTGTCGACGATGCCGCTGAACCACCTGGTCGACAACCTCGAGCACGTACCCGACTCGGTCCGCCGTTCGGCGCAGGACCTGATTTCCTCCGGGACGCACATCGTCGGTGTCGCGATCAACCGTCCCGCGGGGACCACCAAGAACTGGATCTACTTTCCCGAGCCCGATGTTCCGTTCTACCGAGTCACCTACCTCTCGAACTACTCCCCCTACATGACGGCGGAGCCCGACCAGACGCTGTTCCTCGCGGAGACGTCGTGGTCGCGGTACAAGCTCGCCGACGGCGAGACGATCGCGGACGACGTCGTGGACGGCCTCGTGCGGGCCGGACTCATGACGGAAGCCGACCGGCACCTCGTCGTCGGGCGGTGGTCGTGCTCGCCGGCCATGAGCTACCCGGTGCCGACGCTCGGTCGCGACTCGGCGCTCGCCACGATCCAACCGTGGCTCCGCGGGCACGACATCTCGTCACGCGGCCGCTTCGGTGCGTGGCTCTACGAGATCGGCAACATCGACCACTCGTTCATGCAGGGCGTCGAGTGGGTCGATCACGTGCTTCGGGGCGAGCCGGAGACGACGTGGATCCCGGCGAGGTGACGTCGAGCCCGAACTGCCGTTGCCAGTAGCCGTCGCTGACCATCTCGGGATACGCGGCTCGGTAGGACCGCTGGAGCCTGCCGAACGAACCCGGGATCCGGCTTGCGGTACGAACCATGTCGGTGAACAGGCGGAAGAACCGGCGCCGGTCACGACCGCGATGAACCCGTAGTCGCGGGTCCCGTCGCGGAAGAGAATCGCGCTGTTACCGGGTGAGGCCCCCAGCACGCGGCTGTTGGATCGGCACGGCGCGCAGCGGCTTGCGGTCGAGCGTGTGCGGCAGTGCGTGACCACCGAGCAGCGTGAGGGATCCGAGCGCGGCCGCATATCGTCGGAGCCCTCGCCGCACGGGCAGCTCCCCGACCTCGACGAGCTCTTCGTTCAGCCGCTCGACTCTCTCGCCGTCGAACACGGCCACGCGCTCGTTGAGTGCCGACTGATCGAGGGCAAGCCAGTGTTCCGGTCCGCGGAGGAATTCCTGCATGCCGAACGTGATGTTGGCGGCGCTCGCGTACTTCAAGCTGAAGAGGCTGCGCCCACACAGGTTGAGATAGCGAAGGAGCAGGTGCCACCAGTGGTAGCCGGGCACGGCCAGAACGTTGGCGAGCGCGAAGTTGCGCGTCTCGTAGAACCAGGCGAGCGGCCCGTTCTTGCGCTCGAAGCCGTCGTGCCAGAGCCCGATCCCGTTGAAGGTGACGGTCTCGGTCCCGGTGTGGAGCAGCCCCCAGAGCACGTCGTCGCCGCGTACGAAGGTCGGGACGGGATTGTCTCGCGTGAGGTGGATGCCGAACGCGACGAACCACCAGGCGCCGTAGTCGATGGCGTCGCATCCGCACTCTGCCGCGAGAAGACTGTGCCAATCCTCGACGTCGGTGCCCTGGCCGATTGCCCGGTTGGGATTGAGCGACTTGCCGAGGTAGCGGGCTCCCGACTCGAACAGTTCGTTCGGCGCGTCGCGATCGAGCATCGCGCCGGCAACACACAGCGTGGGACTCTTCGCGAACGAGAGCACTTGGAGGGTGCGCAGGACGATCTCCGGGTCGAAGCTCACGTCGTCGTCCATGAACAGCACATGGGTCACCTGACCCAGGTCGCGGAGGTGCATCAGGCCTCGCGCGAAGCCGCCCGCGCCGCCGGTGTTGGGATTCGGCAGCACCGTGATCGGGTTGCTGCCGGCGTTGCCGAGATCGAGGTTGCGGCCGTTGTCGACGACCACGACGTCGATCCGGCCGGAGAGCTCGGGATTCTCTCCCAATGCCCGAACGAGGTGATCGATGTTCGCGCGAACCTGGAGCGGGCGGTTGAACGTGGTCATCACCACGCCGAGTCGCGCGTCTCGGACCGGTCGGTCGTTGGTGCGCCACTCGCCACCGTGGACTCTGGCGGAGCCTTCGAGGCAGGTGACGCGCACGAACACCGATCCGGCGCCGAGCTCCTCGAGGGGCGGAAGCGGCAACTCGTGGGTGGTCCGTGTGGCGGTGCAGCAGTCGCGATCGGCGACGACGACCGGCTGTCGGTCGATCCGGTCGTGGACGACCTCGACGCGCACGTGGCCTCGCGTCTCCAGCGCGAGTGAGAGATCGCGCAGATCGGTGTGCCGCAGCCACTTTCCGATGCTGAACACGTTGAAGTAGGTGTCGAACTGCACGACGTCACCGGCGGTCAGGCGCACCTCGTCGCCGAGCGCCGAGGGCTGAGAGTCGGGAATGCGCCGCACGTACAGCTCAGGGCTGCAGTTGAGATGGACGCGGGGGAACCGAAGCCGCCACACGGCCGTGGGATTACCCAACACCATCCCCCCGGAATGTCGAGGCCCCTCGGGACAGTCGAGAACGCTAGCCGCGAAGCCGCATACCACGACAGGCGGCACTCGTTTGCCGCGTGCCATCGTCTACACGAGAGTACGAGCATCCCACGAGGAGGAACAAGATGGCGGTCGAGACCCACGCAGGTGGAACGGGATCGGGCGCGCGGGTGTCGAGCGCGGTGATCGACTCCGATGGTCATGTGCAGGAGCAGTTGACCCTGCCGCCCGACCTCATGGCCGAGATCATGGAGCGCATCGGCACCGATGTGGCCGCGATGTCGATCAGCGCCTCCGACGACCCGTTCCCGATGGAGAGCGCGGGTCCGCCGACGCTCCAGACGATCGCCGGGGGCTGGGACCCTGTGGCTCGCCTGGTCGACATGGACGCCGACGGCATCGACATCGCCGTGCTCTACCCGACGACCCCCGGTCTCTCGTTCGTTCCCGACGCCGAGCGCTGGGGTGTGGTGTGCCGTGCGTACAACGACTGGCTCGAGCAGTACTCCGCGGCGGCGCCTACTCGGCTCTTCGGCGTCGGCCTGGTTCCGCTGCAAGACCCGCTTGCCGCGGTGAAGGAGATGGAGCGGAGCATCGAGCGCGGCTTCAAGGCGGTGATGATCCGCCCGGCTCCGTACATCGACAACAAGAAGCTGCACGACCCCGTGTACGACCCGTTCTGGGAGGCTGCCGCGTCGGCGGGTTGCCCGATCGGGGTGCACCCGTTCTCGTTCCCCGACATGCCGAACGTCGTGCAGCTGCTCGGGCTCGACGACGACACCTTCGGCAACCCGAGCAAGGGTCTCATGCTCCGCCAGGGTCTCGGGAACACGCTCGACATCATGGTGGCGGTGGGATGGTTCTGCGGTGGCGGCATCTGTGAGCGCTTCCCGGATCTGAAGGTCGCGTTCCTCGAGGGCTCGGGAGGTTGGTGCGCTCCGATGCTCGAGCGGCTCGATCATCACCTCGAGGTGTTCGGGAGCCGGTACCAGACCACACCGCCGTCGGAGATCTTCAAACGTCAGTGCTACATCAGCTTCGATCCCGACGAGGAAGCGCTCGCGTTCACGGCCAACTCGAAGCATGTCGGTGCCGACCGCATCATCTGGGCCAGCGACTACCCGCACCCCGACGCCAAGATCCCGGGGGTCGTCGCCGAGCTCAACGAGGCGATCGAGACGCTGACCGCCGATCAGCAGCGTCTCATCCGCGGCGACTCCGCCGCCGAGCTCTACGACCTCTGACCCGCGTCCTCGCCGGCGGTCAGGTTGCTGCCACCCAGGAACTGCTTGGCGTTCTGCACGAGTCCGTGGGAGTGCTCGAGCTGACCGTACTCGCGCGGAGTCGTGTCGACGTCGTGAGCCTGGGCTCGCAGCGCGCCCACCGTGCACTCCTCACGCGTGCGGTGTTCGAAGGGATCGAACTGGTACCAGCGGCACGCGTTCTCCCATGTGACCTTGTCGGTCTCCGCGTCGGAGAGGTTCGCAGCGTGCAGCATCTTCATCATCACTTCCGGTGACTGCGGCCACGTCGAGTCGGAGTGCGGGTAGTCACACTCCCATGTGATCGTGTCCACGCCGATGAAGTCGCGGTTGCGGAGGCCGGTGTCGTCGTCGATGAAGCACGTCTGCACGTGCTCGCGGAACACCTGGCTCGGCAGCTTGTCGCCGAAGTCGGCTCCCGTCCAGCGATGGTGGTGGTCGTAGACGAAGTCGGCCTTCTCGAGGAAGTACGGCACCCAGCCGATCCCGCCCTCCGACGAGCGCGAGCTTCACGCTGGGGAACTTGCGCAGGATCGGCGACCACAGGAGCTCGGAGGCGAAGATCGCGGTTTGGAACGGCATCGAGTGCGGGATCACGTCGAACGGTGAGCGCGGCATGAAGTTCGGCATCGCGCCGAAGTGGAACACCATGACGGTGCCGGTGTCCTCGCACGCCTGCCATGCCGGATCCCACTCGTCGCCGTGGTGGTCGGGCATCCCGAAGCGGTACGGCTCGGCGTGGAACGACACTGCGTGGCAGTCGAGATCGGCGAGGCGGCGGATCTCCTCGGCCATCCAGTCCGCACCGAGGATGAACCCCGAGAGGCCGAGCGGGATGAAGCGGCCCGGGTACGCGCCGCACCACTCGTGGATGTGCCAGTCGTTGTAGGCGCGGATCATCGCGGCGACGTAGTCCTTGTCTTCGCTCGCGGCGAAGAACTGACCGCCGAGCCCCGGCCACGACGGGAAGTTGATGGAAGCGAGCACGCCGTTGACGTTCATGTCGCGGATGCGCTCGTGCACGTCGTAGCAACCCGGCCTGACCTGGTCGAAGCTCGCGGGGTCCTGGCCCCAGTTCTCCGGTGGGCGGCCCTGCACCGCGTTGAGGCCGAAGCTGGCGATCTCTCGTCCTTCGATCAACCAGGCGTCGGTCCCGTTGTCGCGGCGGATGACGCGCGGGACGCGGTCCTTGTACTTCGCGGGGACATGTTCTGCGAAGAAGCCGCTCAGCGACGGGGGCTCGACCACGTGGTCGTCGACGCTGACGAGGATGAGGTCTTCCACTTGCATGGCATGCCTCCAGGTCGTCGGGCGATGCTCTGAGCTTAGAGTGCGGGATGCCGGAACCGGAGCGAGGAGGGACCATGGTCGAGTTCGATCAGGGCGTGACATGGCAGGACCTCGAAGCTCGCCTCGCGGTCACCACGAACCCGCGCCACCGCCAGATGCTCCAGGTCGTGATCGACCACGGGAAGGCCGAAGCTGCCGGTGACGTCGACGCGCTGATCGCCTCGCTGAGCGCGGATCCCGAGTACCGGTTCTGGAGCCACGGCCGCGATGTAGGTCCGAAGGGGCGTGACGAGATCCGCGCGTTCTACGACGAGTTCGTCGCTTCCGGAGCGGGGTTCTTCGAGTCGCGGAAGATTCGTATCGTGGTCGACGACGACACCATTGTCACCGAGAACGCGATGCGCGGGATCGTGCCCGGAAACCTGGCGCGAGCGCGTGGGTACGCAGTCGACGACATCGACGGCCACTATCTCGTCACGAACCGGACGGTCATCCTGTGGGTCTTCGACGAGTCGTGCTCGCTCGTCGGCGAAGACAGCTACGCGAGCAGCGACATCAACGACATCCAGAGGGTTCCCGACGACGAGCTCCCCGACGTGTACCTCGCCATGCTCGACGCCATCAACGAGCTCTCGCCGCGTTAGTCCGACTGCGCATCTCTCGCCCGTGCGGTCGTGCACTCGTTGCTGACGCTCTCGTCCAATCGCACGCGTCTAGTAGCGGTTACCGCACCCGAACGTGTGCTTTTGCCCAACCGAGTGGTGCCGTAGCCAGCACCGTCTGGCTCCTGTTCGCAGACAGTCGGCGAGACGTGCGTCAACGTTGCCGGTCAGAGCACTCGCTACGCACGGGTCAGCGCACGGACGACCAGCGCACCGGCATCTCGGCGAAGCCGTCGATGAGGTTGGAGTGGACACGGGGGAGCGTGTCCGGGTCGGCGGTGACCTCGAGTCCCTCGAACCGCGTGAGGATCTCCTCGAACATCAGCGTGCCTCGAGCCGGGCGAGGCTCGCGCCGAGGCAGAAGTGCGGGCCACCGGCGCCGAACGCGACGTGGTCGTTGGGCTCGCGGCGTGACGTCGATGCGGTCGGGATCGGCGAAGGCGCGCTCGTCGCGGTTCGCCGACGAGTACACCATGAGGACCTGGTCGCCCTCGCGCGATCGCCTGGCCGCCGAGCTCGGTGTCGGCGCGTCGCCGTCCGCGTGAACGCATGACCGGCGTGACCGTGCCGCAGCAGCTCCTCGATCGCGATGGGGAGCAGGTCGGGTCGGCGCGGAGCCGGTCGAGCTGGTCGGGGTGCTCGAACAGCGTGAGCGTGCCCGTGGTGATGAGGTTGCGCGTCGTCTCGCTGCCCGCGTTCTGCAGCAGCATGAAGAACGCAGGCGACCTCCATGTGCGTGAGCCTGTCGCCGTCGACCTCGGCTTCGAGCAGCACGCTCATCAGGTCGTCGCGTGGTGCGCCGCGGCGCTCGGCGCACATGGCGTCGGCGTACGCGTACATCGGACATCGCCGCGTTCTGCGCTCCTCGGGCGGCACCGAGGGGTCGAACCCGAAGGTGAGCTCGGTCCACTCGAACACCTGCTTGCGCTCCTCCTCGGGAACGCCGACGAGATCGGCGATCACCTGGAGCGGCAGCCAGAGCGCGATGTCGGTCACGAGGTCGCACTCACCGCGGTCGGCAACCGAATCGATGACGGAGTCGACCCGCGTCTTCACGTGACCCGCCAGGTCGTTGATGCGACGAGGCGTGAACCCGCTGCTGATGATCTTGCGGAGCTTGGAGTGCTCGGGAGGGTCGAGGCTGATCAGGAGGAGCGACGAACCCTGGTCGTCGTCTTCACCGAACCGCCCGGTGTCCGGAAGGAACGGATGGGCGCGTTCTGGAACGTGTTCCAGTCGCGCGACACCTGTTGCACGTCGGCGTGGCGGACCACCGCCCAATAGCCGCGCTCCCACCCCGGATGGTCGTGGTGCGAGATCGGTTCGTTGTCGCGGAATTTCCGGAATGCCTCGTAGGGAAATCCATGCGAGTAGGTCGTGGGGTCGTGCAGGACGATCGACATGTGGACATTCTGGCGGCTCGAGCCCTCGCCGCGCGCCGACCTGGGCCCGAAGGCGGTGGTGGAGGGCTCGCTCCGTAAGCTCGGAGCGATGGCGACCGCGGACGCGCCCCCGAAGGTGGCGGAGTCCGGAAGCGCGCTCGCGCCGCACCGAGTGTTCCGTGACCGCTGGGTGCTCGTGTGCGTGGTCGTCGTCGGCGCGGTCCTGCGCTTCTGGGGGATCGGTTCCCGGCGGCTGGGTTTCGACGAGGCGTTCACCGCCATGGCGGGCCGGCTCTCGCCCGGCGGCTTGTTCGCCTACCTCCGCGTGCGCGATTCGCATCCGCCGCTCGACTACCTGCTGCACATGCCATTGGCGAGAGCCGGGGTGGACGAGCTCTGGTTCCGCTTGCCGTCGGCGATCTTCTCGACCGGCGCGGTCGCGCTCTTCGTGCTGGTGGATGCGTCGACGGGGACCGGCCGGTCTGGTCGCAACCGCACTGGTCGCGGTGAGTGCATTCCAACTGGTCCACGGCCGCGAGGCGCGGATGTATGCCGACCTGGAGCTGATCGGCGTGGCAACCGCAGTGCTCGCCGACGCCTGGCTCCGCCGGCCGCGTCGCTGGCACGCACCCGCCGTCGGCGCGCTCGTGTTCGTCGGGCTGCTCACGCATGTGTCGATGTTCCTGCTCGGGGCGGGCTTGTTGGCGCTGGCCGGGCGACGGCTCGATCGCGAATCGTGGCGATGGCGGTTCGCGGTGGTGTGCGGCGTGTTGGGTTGGGTGGTGGTGTGGGGACCGTCGTTTGTCGCGCAGTCCCGCGGCGGACATTCCAACTGGATCCCGCGCACCACGATCGACGGAATGGTGCAGACATTCGGTCGCCTCGTGACGTACCAACCGGGTCTCCATCTCGTGATGCTCGCCGCAACCGCCACCGGAGCGGTACTGCTGTGGAAGTCCGATCGCCGACTCGGCCGGGTCTGGGTGTGCTGCGTGCTGGTACCGGCTGGGATCGCGGCGGTGGCGGGAACGGTGGCGCCGGTGATGCTCGACCGCACCGTCACGGTCGTGTCGTGGGGTCCGTTGCTGGCAATCGGGTACCTCGTCGCCGGAGCCGCTCGTCGCCATCTCGTGCTCGGTGCCGCCGCGATCCGCGGCGCTGACGGTCGTCATGGTTCCCGGAGCGATCGACGTGCTTCGTGCGCCGTCCGCCCCCGATCGGGTGCTCCGGCACGTCGAAGGCGTCGTGCGTCCCGGAGACGTCGTCGCGCTCCATCCCGGCGGCCGGCTGCACGTGCTCACGTGGACGCTCGCGGTGCGGGAGGGGCGGCCGTACCGGATCGTCCGCGTGGCGGGATTCGACAACACCAGCGGACTCGCGCTCGGCACGCACGCGCCGTCGGGTCGGATCTGGCTGCTCGACTGGATTCGTCCCCGGTTGCCGGTTCCGAACGGGCCGCGTTGCGCGCCCGACTGGTCGGGGTTCGGCGCTCGCCTGTACTGCCTCGGAACCGCGAGACGTGGGCCCTGATCTCGACCTCGGTGCGCGAGCCGCGAAAGGATTGGTCGATGAAGTTCACCCGAGGGTTCACCGGCCGGGGCGAGGCCGAACGCGATCCCCGGCTGCCGCCCGGCCAGTACGACACCGGGCAAGCGGTGGCCGGTGCTCACCGCCGAGGTCACGCCGAAGCTCGACACCGCCGACGTGGACGTTCACGGTCGACGGCCTCGTCGAGCACGCCGACGACGTGGACGTGGGACGAGATCCACGCGCTCCCGCCGTCGACGTACGAGGGCGACATCCACTGCGTCACCACGTGGTCGAAGCTCGGCGATGCACGTTCGCCGGGCGTGTCGGTCGACACGCTGCTCGACGTCGCGCGGCCCGCTGCCGACGGCGACGCACGTGCTCGCGTTCTCGCACACCGGCTACACGACGAACCTGCCGCTCGCCGACGTCACCGGCGGCAAGGCGTGGGTCGTGTGGGAGGTCGACGGCGAGCCGCTCGCCGCGCGAGCACGGCGGCCCGGCGCGCCTGCTCGTGCCGCACCTCTACTTCTGGAAGAGCGCCAAGTGGGTCGCCGGGCTGCGCGTGCTCGACCACGACGAGCCCGGCTTCTGGGAGCGCAACGGCTACCACGACCGCGGCGACCCCTGGCTCGAGCAGCGCTACCAGGGCGACTGACGTGGCGGCAGCCGTGGCGAGACGGCGACGCGTCGTCGTCGATCCGCGACGAGACGCCGCGCGCCAAGACGTTCCGCCTCGCGCTCGCCGAGCCGATCGCGTCACCGCGCCGGCCAGCACTACGTCGTGCGGCTCACCGCGCCCGACGGCTACACCGCGTCGCGCTCGTACTCGGTCGCGTCGGCGCCCGACGACTCGCAACGAGATCGAGCTCACCGTCGAGCGGCTCGACGACGGCGAGGTGTCGACGTTCCTGCACGACGTCGTCGAGCTCGGCGACGAGCTCGAGGTGCGCGGGCCGATCGGCGGCTGGTTCGTGTGGGACGGCGACACGCCCGGCGCTGCTCGTCGGCGGCGGCTCGGGCGTCGTGCCGCTGATGGCGATGCTGCGCCTCGCCCGCCGCGACGGGCCGATCGCGACCTCGTCCGCCTCGTCGTGTCGGTGCGCACGCCCGACGACCTCTACTACGCCGACGAGCTGCCCGGCCCCGAGACGACGGTCGTCTACACGCGCGAGCGCCGCCCGGCGGCTGCTCGGCCGCCGGGCCGGCTCGACGGCCGACGACCTCGCGCCGGCGTTGCTGCCCGACGCGACCGCGTACGTGTGCGGCTCGTCCGGCTTCGCCGACGCCGCGAGCGATCTGCTCGTCGACCTCGGCGTGCCCGTCGAGCGGATCCGCGTCGAGCGCTTCGGCCCGAGCGGCTGACGCCGGCGGCGCCTCGTTGCTACTGCTCCGCCATGATCGCCTCGAACTCGGCGTGCGGATCGACGCGGGGCTCGTCGCTCACGTTGACCTCGACCCGATGCAGCGTCGCGTTGAACCGGAACGGCGCGTCGTAGTCGTCGCCGACCGCGGGCCCGAGCTCGTAGCCGCAGGTCAGCCCGGCGCCGGTGTCGTTGAAGCTCATCGGCGTGAAGCGCGGGATCTCGCCCTCGCCGACGACCTCGCCGTCGCAGAACAGCGCGCCCGTGCCCTCGTTGTCCCCCGTCTTGGTGAAGCGGAACTCCGAGCTGTGTGGCCCCGGCCCGATCACGGTGTCCGACGCGACGACGTAGCGCGCCTTGCCGTACAGGTTGTGCACGTAGCGCAGCCGGCCGTCGAGCACGTGGAACGAGAACCCGCCGAGCACGGACCCGAGCGCGAGCAGCACGCCTGTCGGGGACGACTCCGTCGGGCACTTCGACGTCGGCGGTGATCGTGTGCGAGCGGTTGCGCACGTTCACCGCGACGCTCTCGGGGACGGGCGCGCCGTACGGCCGGTACACGTAGCGGTCCTGCGATCGCAACCGCCGCGGTCGCGGGTTCAGGATCGCGTCGAGCGACGCGGTTGTCGAGGGGCAGCACGTCGTAGCGCGCCGCTTCCTCCCACCAGAGCTCGACCATCGCGGCGAGTCGTTCGGGCTCGGCACCGGCGAGGTCGTTGCGTCTCGGACGGATCGTCGGCGACGTGGTACAGCTCCCACACGTCGTCGTCGAACGGCGCGTCGGGTCGAGGCCGTCGTCGGGCATTGCCGAGCGGCTTGAACGTCACCGCCTTCCACCCGTCGTGGTAGATGGCGCGGGAGCCGAGCATCTCGAAGTACTGCGTGTCGTGCTGCTCGGGCGCGTCGACGGCGTCGTCGGGGAGCAGATAGGCGAAGCTCGTGCCGTCGATCGGGCGCTGCTCGACGCCGTCGATCTCCTCGGGCGCCTCGATGCCGACGAGCTCGAGCACCGTCGGGAACACGTCGATCGCGTGCGCGAACTGGTGGCGGATGCCGCCGCCTTCGTCGCGCGAAGCGCGCGGCCAGCGCACGATGCACGGGTCGGCGACGCCGCCCTCGTGCACCTCGCGCTTCCAGCGCCGGAACGGCGTGTTGCCGGCCATCGTCCAGCCCCACGGGTAGTTGTTGTGCAGCGTCGGCCCGCCGAGCTCGTCGATGCGGGCCCGCAGCTCCTTGCCGACCCGCCGGGTCGCCGGTTCACCAGGCGGACGTCGTTGATCGACCCGGTCGCGCCGCCCTCGGCGCTCGCGCCGTTGTCGGACACGAGCACGACCAGCGTGTTGTCGAGGTCGCCGGTCTCCTCGAGGAAGTGCGAGCGAGCCGGCCGATCTGCGCGTCGGTGTACGAGAGGAACGCGGCGAAGCACTCCATGAACCGCGCGGCGACCGCCTGGTCCTCGTGGCAGGTCGTCCCACGCCGGCACCCAGTGCGGACGCGGCGACAGCTCCGTGCCCGGCGGGATGATCCCGGCCTCGAGCTGGCGCGCGAGACGTCGCTCGCGCCACGGTCCCACCCGTCGTCGAACTGGCCGCGGTACCGCTCGATCCACTCCGGCGGCGCGTGGTGCGGCGAGTGGCACGCGCCGGTGGCGAAGTAGAGGAAGAACGGCTGCTCGCCGTCGACGGTGCGCAGATCGCAGAGGAACTCGATCGCGCGGTCGGCGAGGTCGGCGCTCAGGTGGTAGCCCTCGTCGATCGAGCGCGGCGGCTGCACCGAGTGGTTGTCGTGGTAGAGCGTCGGCACGAACTGGTGCGTCTCGCCGCCGTGGAAGCCGTACCAGCGGTCGAAGCCGCGCCCGAGCGGCCAGCTGCTCGCGGTCGCCCGCCATGTGCGTCTCGTCGTCGGGCGTGAGGTGCCACTTGCCGACGGCGTACGTCGCGTAGCCGTGGGCCGGAGGATCTCGGAGAGGAAGCCGTTCTCGCGCGGGATCTCGCCCGAGTAGCCGGGAAGCCCATCGCGAGGTCGGCGACGCGCCCCATGCCGTTGCGGTGATGGTTGCGACCGGTGAGCAGGCACGAGCGGGTCGGCGAGCAGAGCGCGGTCGTGTGGAAGTTCGAGAAGCGCACGCCGCCGGCCGCGAGGCGGTCGATGTTCGGCGTCGAGATGTCGGAGCCGTAACAGCCGAGCTGCGCGAACCCGACGTCGTCGAGCACGATCAGCAGCACGTTCGGCGCGTCGGGTGGCGGCTCGCGCTCGGGCGGCCACCACGGCGTCGAGTCGCGCCAGTCGCGCCCGATCACACCGCCGAACTCAGGATCAACCGGCATACGAACCTCCAAGAAAGCGCGTCAGCGCAGCTCTGCCCACCCGTGCTTGATCACCGTGGCGCCCGCGCACGCAGCTTCGAACACGAACGTGGTTGCGTTCGCGGCGGAACAGGTCGACGACGAGGTCGTCACCGAGCATCGTCGGTGACGCGAACCGCACCGCCAGCCGTCGCACGCGCGTCGGGTCGCCGCCGGCGACGGTCTCGACGACGGCCTGGCCGCACATCGCCATCGTGCACAGGCCGTGGAGGAACACGTCGGAGAACCCTTCGGCCTGCGCGACGGCGCGGTCGAAGTGGTGCGGCGACCAGTCACCGGACACCTCCCCGTAGCGGGTGGGCTGGTCGGCGTCGACGTGCACGACGTACTGCCCGACCGGTTCCGAGCGTGCCGACTCGGGGAACGTGTGGTCGGGTGGCTCCGGTCCCCGGTCCTCGCCCAGCGTTGCGCCGGCGAAGAA
Organism: uncultured Actinomycetes bacterium; assembly: GCA_963705625.1. Lineage (GTDB taxonomy): Bacteria > Actinomycetota > Acidimicrobiia > IMCC26256 > DASPTH01 > DASPTH01. The sequence continues at coordinate 118,087 of CAVPKG010000002.1, read as the reverse complement.
CGTCTTCCACCACTGCTCCGCGACGACCTCGTCGGACGTGTCACGCATCTCGATCCGCAGCACCACACCCGTGCCCGCACGGGTGACGCGCACGCTCGACGCTTCGGAGAAGATCGCGAGGTGCTCACCCGGCACGAGCGCGCGGTGCAGCATCAGATCGTGCTCGCCGTGGACGACGGCACGCGCCATGCCGAACGCTTCCCGTGGGATGCCGGAGTTCCCCGCCGTCTGCGCGTCGAACACCAGGCTCACCGGGAACGCGACGGGCACGGCCGAGCCGTCGCGGTAGCGCGGGTTGGGATCGTTGGTCGCGTCCGCGTACTGGCGGATCACGTCGGGATCGAGCGTGACCGGGAACGGGCCGTGCCGCGTGCCCAGCTCGATCGGTTTCATGTGGCCACCCGAGCGCGGTTGGTGCCGTGCGGGAACAACGAGGCGAATCCGTTCTGTCGGATCGCGGCGCCGAGCGAATCGAGGATGCGATCCGACGACCCGGGGGAGCGGAGGCTTGCCTGTACGCGCCGGCTCAACACCGACACGTCGTACTCCTCGGCGACGCCGGATGCTCCGTGCAGCTGTTGTGCCGTGCGCATCGCGGTGCGCGCGACGTCGGTGGCGTGGAGGTGCAGGGCCAACGCGTCGACGTGCGCGCCGGCGCCGAGCTCGCTGATCCGCCAGACCGTGAACAGCGCGAGCTCGGCCAGCCCGCTCGCCGCGACCACGGCGTCGGCGATCTGGAATTGCACCGCCTGGAAGTCGGCGAGCCGTTGATCGAACTGGTGCCGGGTGCGCACGTGCTCGACGCAGAGGTCGACGGCTCCTTCCACGTAGCCCAGCACCGTGGCCGACGACAACGCCCACGCGAGCGTCGCGGGAGCGTCCACGCCGGCGTCGACGTCGCGCGCGTGCAGCTCGACGGGGACCGCGAACGGGGCGAGCCGGGACCCCAACGCCGGGCCGGCGACGGTTGCGTCGTGCACACGTCCGCCGAGGTCGACCGCGAGCATCGTGTCGAGGAGATCGCCGTGGTCGACGAGTGGATCGACGGGATCCACGAGCACCACGGCTGCATCGCCGTGCCGGCAGAGCATCGGCTCGAGCGGGTACGGCAGCGCCACGCGTCCAGCCTCGCGGCAGAGCGCGAACGCGGCGAGTGCCTGGTCGGCGTCGGCCAGCGGGTCGATGTCGAGCGCGCCGAGCGCGGTCGAGCGCGTCGCGAGCGAGCTCGCGGGCACGCGGGTCGGCCTCCGCGCCGCGCGCGAGGTCGACGCCGCCGACGTCGGCGAAGGCGCGCCGTGCGGTCGCGGCGAGTTCGACGATGTGATCGGGGAGTACGGGGTCCATCAGGCGCGGCCCACGATCGAGCGGCCGACGATCATGCGCTGGATCTCGATCGTGCCGGACGCGACGGTGGCCGCCTGCGCGTACCGGTAGTGGTCCTCCACCGCCCCGTGGAGCACCGCGCCGCTGCCCTTGTCGCGCAGGCTGGAACTGCCGAGTACCTGGAACAGCGCTTCCGCGACGAACTGGTCTGCCTGCGTGACGGCGATCCGTGCGATGCTCGCCGCGGTGTCGGCCGGCGTGCCCTCTGCCTGGAGGTGCACGGCGCGGTACGCGAGCAGTCGAGCGACGCGTACGGCTACCAGCGCTCGGGTCCAGGATGCGCGCACCGCGTGCGGGAGCTCGTCGAACCGGTCGCCGAGCTCGGCTTCGAGTGCCGACAGCAACCGGTCGCAGCGCGCGTACCGCGCGATGCCGACGCGCTCGAATGCCAGCGTGTGCCGGATCGCCTGCCACCCGTTGCCGACACCGCCGAGCACCGCGTTGTCGTCGACGACGACGTCGTCGAAGAAGACCTCGTTGAGATGGTGCCGCCCGAGCGAGCTCGCGATCGGACGCACCGTGATCCCCGGGGTGTCCATCGGAACCAGGAACAGCGTGATGCCGTCGTGCTTCTTCTCTCCGCTTCCGACTCGCGCTGGCGAGCACGCACCATTGCGCCATCTCGGCGTACGACGTCCAGATCTTCTGCCCGTTGATCTTCCAGCCGCCATCGACGGCCACCGCCTTCGTGCTCAGCGACGCGAGGTCGGATCCCGCGTCGGGCTCGCTGAACCCCTGGCACCAGATCACCTCGCCGGCGGCGATGGCAGAGAGGTGCAGCGCCTTCTGCTCCTCGGTGCCGAACGCCATGATCGCCGGACCCACCCAGTTGACGCCCATGTACTGCGCGCCGCGTGGCTCGTGGTGTGCCCACATCTCCTCACGGACGACGGTCTGGTCCCACACCGAACCGCCGCGTCCGCCGTACTCGACCGGCCACGTGAGCGTGAGCAGGCGCTCGGCCGCGAGGCGCGCGCAGAACCGTTGCGCGATCGCGAGGTCGTTGGCGTCGTCGGTGAACGCGCCCAGGAAGCCGGTCGGGATCTCGGCGGCGATGAGCGATCGCAGCTCGGCGCGCAGGGCGTCGGCGCTCTCGCCGAAGTCGAAGTCCATCACTGCCACTCCGGGTCGCGGCGTTCGACGAACGCGGCGCGGGCCTTCGTCGGCGTCGGGGTGGGCCCAGTGGCGTTGCACGGCGTCCCAACCGTCGGCCATCCACGGACCGACGACAGAAGCTTCGAACGAGCGGATGACGTCGCGCGTGGCGTGCACGGCAGCGGGCGAGGCCGCGGCGATCGCGGTCGCGATCTCGTTGGCGTGCGCGAGGAGGCGGTCGGGCTCCAGGACCTCACTGACGAGACCGAGCTCGAGCGCGCGTCGCGCGTCCCAGCGCTCGCCGCGCCCGCAGAGCGCGAGCAGGGCCAGCGCGTTCAGCGGAACCCGCATCGCGAGCGACACCGGTTCGATTCCGCTCACCTGACCGACGGTGACATGGGGATCCGTGAACCACGCGTTGTCGCTCGCGATCGCGATGTCGGCGTCGGCCACGAAGTGCAGACCGCCACCGGCGCACACGCCGTTGACGGCTGCGACCACAGGAACGTGGATGCGGCGCCCAGGAAGGAACGCGAGCTCGTCGTCGATGCCCTCGCCCGCGGGTCGTCGCTCGTCGTCGAGATCACCGACGTCGATGCCCGAACAGAACGCCTTGCCCTCGCCTGTGACCACGACGCAGCGGACGTCGTCGTCCTCCCGGACGTCGGCCCAGAGCTTGGTGAGCTCGCCGCGGATGGTCCAGTCGAATGCATTGCGCTGGTCGGGGCGATTGAGGGTGACCGTGAGGACGTGCGCGGACTGCTCGAGGCGAACCGTGGTGAGGGTGCTGCTCATCGGCCGTTAACGTAGGTCGTCATGGACGGAGACACGAACGGGTTCGGCCAGTACACCCAGTCGTCGACGGCTCTGGATCTGCGCGCCCGCCTGCTCGACCGGATCACGGCGAGCGGCCTCGAACGGAACGTGGCCGAGCTCGACGCGCTCGGGTACACGGTGGTGGAGGACGCGGCTCCGCTCGAGCTCTTCGACCGTGTGCGGGCGGCGATCATCGAGGTGACCGACGCGGTGCGGGCCACGGGAGTCGAGCCGTTCAACTTCGGTCCGAACACCTCGATGGTCTACCGGCTCCTGTGCCGGAGTGATGCGGTTGCCGAAGCGGTGCTCACGCCGAAGCTCACGGCCCTGATGAGTTATCTCCTCGGCGAGGGGTACGTCGCCCAGGTCGCGACCGGCAGCATCCTCGAACAGGGTGCGCGTGCGGGCCCGCTGCACGCCGACAACCAGTTCTTCCCCGATCCGTTCCCGGCGCAGGTCCACGTTGCCACCGCGATCTGGTGCTGCGACGACTTCGACGGCGAGCTCGGATCGACGCATCTCGTGCCGGGCAGCAACCACCGCTATCGCCATCCGCGGCCGGGCGAGGGGGTGGAGGACGCGGTGCCCGTGGTGGCGCCACGTGGGTCCATCGTGTTGTGGAGCGGGCACACCTGGCACCGCAGCGGCGAGCGCACCGTGCCCGGCCGCCGGGTCGCGCTGCATACCGAGCTTCTCCCGCCCGCACATCCGGGCTTTCGAGGCGTACGACCCCCACGACATGGAGCGCCTGATCGCGTTCGACGAGCGGTTCACCCGCTTGCTCGGAGCCGACCTCCCCTACGACTTCCGCGGTGACTCTCCCGACGTCGCCAAGCTCATCGCGATCGCCGTCACCACGCAGTCCCAACACTGATCGTTCCTCCCGCTTCATGACGGAAGGAACCCGAGCGTGACGTGGCGCGTCCGCGATCGGCGCGTGGTCTGCGTCGGAGAGGTCACGATCGAACACTCTCGCGACGGAGTTGCCGGCGAGATCCTCGAGCGTGGCGTCCACGACGAGCTGGAAGCGTCCGCGTGGCCACGGCGCCGCGGGAGCGAACTCCCAGGATGCTTCGCCGCCGGCCACGGCGACGTGCCCGGCTACGCGGTGGCCGTCGCCGTCGACCACTGTGAGGCACCGAGCGAGCAGCGCGTGATCGAGCGGGCGGTCGAAGCGGACAACAAGCGGATCCCGCGATCGCGCGGCCGGGGGCGACACGTACCACGCCTCCGGCCTGACCCGTGCGCGCACGTCGGCGCCGACGTCGTACCGGCGGGAGCCGCCCGACGCGAGCTGCCGGCCTTCGGCGTCGACGAATCCGTCGTCGACGATCAACTCGACCGGCACGCCCTCCCGTAGCGCGTACCCAACTTCCTCGTGGGGAGCGAGCCCGCGCTTGATGCGCGCCGGGTCGAACAGGATGGTCACGCGTCGGCGTTCCCTATCCCACAGCTCGTGCTCCATCGGGAGGAACGCGCCAGTGAGCGACTCGCCGGTGTCGGCGCGGACGACGTGCACGTGGTGCTCCACGAATCCCTCGCTCATCGGATTCGAGAAGTGCACGTAGAAGCGGAGGTGGTTGCGCGGGAAGCTCAGCCGCGGTCGGGTAGATCTCGACCACGCGCGTCGTCCGCTCCGACGACGAGCGCGGCCGGGCGATCGTGAGCGGCTCGAAGTCCTCGAGCTCGAACGCCCTCACGTCGTGGTCGTGGTCGCGGTCGAGCGAGTGGTGGACGAGCACGGTGTACGACGTGCCCGCGAGGAACGGATACTTGGGCACGAAGCACACGTACTCGCCATCGACCTCGTAGCGCCCACCCACTCCTCGAGACGCCGGTCTGACGGGTGAGGACGTGACGAGCTCGGTGGGGTAGACGGGGATGCGGCGCGCCCGGTCGATCTGTGTCATGGCGCGCAACGTCTGCGAGCGCGCCGGGCGACCAACCCGTCAGCCGCAGGCAGTCATCGCCCTCGTGGTACGACCATGCGAGCCGCAAACGACCCCGTTCGACGCTGCGGTCAGAGCGACGCGGTCTTCAGCGAACGGAGATGACGGGTTCCCGAATCGTCCCGCTGCAACGCGAGCACGTAGTCGCTGTTGAAGTTGGCCAGCTTCTTCACGCCGGGAATGTCGAGCTCTTCACGCGGTACGCCGCGCGGCTCGCGCGGCTCGGTGAGCGCTTCCTGCGTGTCGATGTCGCTGCACGCGATCTTCATCAGCGGGTGCGTGCTGTGCGCGATGAGCAGGTATTCATTGCCGCCCACCGTGTACGACACGATGTCGAGCGGTTGGTTCATCGCGCCGAGCTCCGCGACCGTGCGACCCTTGGCTTGGCCGCCCGCCGCCATGTCGCCGAGCGAGAAGTGCACGAGCGGAGTGCAGGTGTAGCTCGCGAGAATGCTCTGCCCGTCGTCGTAGGGCACGAATGTGCGGATCGGTGCGGCCGTCTCCCACTTCCCGTGCGACACGTGGAAGATCTCGAGGTTGTTGTCGGCCACCTCGCCGGTGAACGGGAACGGAATGCGCCGCAACGTCGAGGAGAACTCCTCGTTCGACATCCCGGCGACGACGAGCATGCCGTCGACGTAGGCCATGTCGGTGACCGTGGCACTACGGGCCGGCGGGCGGGCGAAGCGGAGCGTGTGGCCGCGGATCTCGACCTCCTCGCCTTCCGGTGCTTCGGCGAACTGCGTATCGGTGCGCGTCGTCGTCCTCGCTCGGCGCATTTTCGATGGCTACTTGCGAGAACGGCACGTTGTCGAGTGAGACGTCGGCCGGCGAACCGGTGCGGTGATCGACCCTGAGGATCAACGGAGTCGCCTCGTTGCCGCGGCCGCGCATGACCGACAGGTACACGTTGTGCGTGCGCGGGTGCACGGCGAGGTCGCGGATGATCACGTCGTCGACGTTGCAACCCAAGAAGGCCGCGAGCTTCGTGTCGATGTCGTCGAGGTCGAAGGCATCCACGGTGCCCGCGTCGCCCTCGTCGGCGACGTCGATCGCGAACACGTTCGCGGAGGCGTTGTCGGCGACGAACAACACGTCGTCGGGACCGAACGTGATCGGCCCGACCGACCCGATGGCGGGCGTTCCCACCTGCAGACCGTGCTCACTCATGACAACTCCTCCTCGGCCGCGTCCTGCCGGTGAGCCTACGCCGCCCGCGAGCGGCGCCGCGGCGACGCCCCGCAAGGTGTCTCGGCCCAGGCGTGTGCCGCGCGAGTTGTGCCACGCTTGGCCCATGGAGACGATGCCGGCAGTTGTGTACCTGGGTGACGGTGCGATCGAAGTCCGACGCGTGGAAGTGCCCGAGCTCGGCCCGGACCAGGTCAGGATCGCGGTGTCGCACTGCGGCATCTGCGGGACCGACCTCCACCTCGTGCTCGAGAACATGGGGAGACCGGGGTCGGGTCTCGGTCACGAGTGGGCGGGCACCATCGCCGCGGTGGGCGCCAACGTGTCGGGCTGGAAGCCGGGTGACCGCGTCGTCGCCGGGCCGGGCCCCGGCTGTGGCGAGTGCCGGGCGTGCCGCAAGGGCCGCCCGTCGGTCTGCCTCAACCGTCCGCAGATGCAGGACTCCGGCGGCGGCCATCGAGGCGCCTTCGCCGAGTACACGACCGTATCGGCAGAGCGGCTCCTGCGGATCCCCGATTCACTGTCGACGAGGGCGGCAGCGCTCACCGAGCCCACCGCGGTCGCGATGCACGCGGTGACGCTCTCGGGCGTCACCCCCGACGACCGTGTGCTCGTCACCGGCGCAGGGCCGGTCGGGATGCTCGTCACCGCGGTGCTCAAGGCGAAGGGCGTGGACGACATCACGGTGTCGGAGCCGGCAGCGGCACGGCGTGAGCGCGCGCTCGCGGTGGGCGCGGCGCGGCGTGATCTCGCCCGACGACCTTCCACCGGCGAGTCGGGGAGCTCGCGCCGCCGAGCCGTACTCGGTCGTGTTCGAGTGCTCGGGTCGCGGCGAGGCTGCCGAGGCCGGGCTCGATCAACTCGACTACGCCGGCACGCTCGTGTTCGTCGGCACGAGCATGACGTACCCGCGGTCAACCACAACCGCGTCATCATCCTCGAGAGCACGATCATCGGCGCGTACAACTACGACACCGAAGGTTTTGCCCCGGCGCTCGAGTTGCTGGCGTCGGGCAAGATGCCGCTCGACGAGCTCATCGAGCCCGTCGACGTGTTGCTCGACGGTCTCTTCGACGTGATGCAGCGTTGTGCGAAGGGTGAGATGCCGGGCAAGGTGATGATCCGGCCCGAGGTTGCCGATCCCGCGATGGTGAAGGAGACGACGCCATGAGTGCAGAACCCGAGTACCGGCCTCGTCTCAACCACGTGGCAATCACCATGGATCGCGACCTGCTCGACGACAACGGTCGCAAGGAGATCCTCGATTTCTACGGTGACGTCTTCGGCTGGACCGAAGGTGACAACACCGGTGAGCGCGGGAATCCCCTCATCATGTACACGGGAGAGTTCGGGCAGTTCGTGTTCCTGGTGCCCGGTGAGGCGTCGGCCGCGACGACCGTCGACCATTTCGGTCTCCAGGTGTCGACCTGCGAAGAGATCGATGAGATCGTCGCCAAGGCGAAGAAGCGCCGGGAGACCGACGATCGCGTCCACGTCACCGACATCCATTCGCGGATCACGCGCTGGTCCCGTCCACGAGTACACCCTCACCAGCGCGTACATCGGGTTCGTCTTGCCGCTCACGATCGAGCTCCAGAACATCGCACGCCGAGAGTCATGAGCGATACCGACGTCCTGTTGGAGCACGACGGGCACGTCGCGCTCATCACGCTGAACCGGCCCGAGCGACTCAACGCGATCAACACCGACATGATCGCCCAGCTCTCCGATCGGTTGCTCGGCTGTGAGCAGAACCGGAACGTGCGCGTGATCATCCTCACGGGTGCGGGCCGCGGCTTCTGCTCCGGCCTCGACCTCCAGGCCGTCGCCGACGGGTCCATGGGCGTCGGCGAGAGCGGGAGCACCACGGGCGCGTCGATCAGCGAGCACCCGCCGTTCGTGCTGCGCCGCATCGACACACCTGTGGTCTGCGCGCTCAACGGTCCTGCGTCGGGCTACGGGATGGACCTCGCATTGGGCTGCGATTTCATCATCGCCTCCGAGCGGGCCGCCTTCGTCTCTCCGGTGAAGCGCAGCCTGGTTCCCGAGAGCGGCGGAACGTGGCTGCTTCCCCGCTTGATCGGGTGGCAGAAGGCATGCGAGGTGGTGCTGCTGTCGAGGAAGCTCGACGCGCGCGAGATCGAGCGGCTCGGCATGTGCAACACGGTCGTCGCGCCCGACGAGCTGATGGACGAAGCGCGTCGCTGGGCCGACGAGGTCGCGGCCAACCCACCCCTTGCCGTCGCGGCGGCCAAGCGGGGCATGCGGTTCGCGCTGGACTCCACGTTCGAGGCCAACGCGCACTTCGTGATGGCGGAGCTGCGTCAGCTCATGCGCACGGCCGACTTCCGCGAAGGTGTGCAGTCGTTCGTAGAGAAGCGCCCGGCCACGTACGAGGGGCGCTGATGCCGGTTGCGGGACAACTCGAGCCCGATGAGCTGAAGCGGGCGCTCGGGCCGTGGATGGCACGGCAGATGCCCGAGGCACGCGACGTGCGGATCGTCGACGTGGTGATCCCGCAGACGAGCGGGTTCTCGAACGAGACGTTCCTCGTCGATGCGGCATGGACCGATGAAGGCGGCGACCAGGAAGTGGAGCTCGTCGTACGTGGCCAAGCGCCGAGCAACGTGCTCTTTCCCGAAGCCGACCTCGTGAACCAGCAGTTCCGCACCATGCAGTTGCTCGGCGAGCACACCGACGTCCCGGTCGCGAGGATGCGGTGGGCCGAGAGCGATCCTGGCGTGCTCGGCCGACCGTTCTTCGTGATGGACCGGCTCCACGGACTCGTGCCCGGTGACAGCCCCCCGTACACCACCGCCGGGTTCGTGATGGAGATGGATCCCGAGACGCGCCATGCGTGGCATCGCAACGCGATCGAAGCGATGACGCGCGTGCACGCGGTCGACTGGCGCGCCGTCGGTTTCGACTACCTCGACCAGGCACACCACGGTGCGCTCGGGCCGGAGCAGCGTCACAACTACCTCGACCACTACCGGCGCTGGACCACGAAGGGTGAGACGCATCCCGTCATCGACCACGCGTGGAGGTGGCTCGACGCGAACTGGCCCGACGACGGCGCGCACATCGAGCTGTGCTGGGGCGACGCGTGGCCGGGCAACGAGATGTTCAAAGGCACCGATGTGGTCGGTGTGTTCGACTGGGAGATGGTGTCGCTCGGCAACGGCGAATCGGATCTCGGCTGGTGGGTGTTCCTGCAGCGCTATCACACGGCCGGCACGGGCGTGCCGTTGCCCGACGGCATGCTGGATCGCGACGAGACGGTCGCGGAGTGGGAACGGCTACGCGGGCGACCCGCGACGAACGTCGACTTCTACGAACGGCTCGGAGGGTTCCAGTTCTGCCTGGTGATGGTTCGCCTCGCGGAGTCGATGGGCGTCCCGGAGATGGGGCTGGACAACCCCGTCGCGCAGCTCACCCGCCGCGCTCATCGATTCGGCCTGAACGCCAACTTCACGGGTCACTCGGTGGCGTGGCACATCCATTCGGATCCCGAGGAACGCCATGATCGGCATCCGGTCCATTGCGCCATCGTTCCTCTCGGCCTTCTCGTGTGGGCGCAACCAGTCGGGTCGGGATTCGCGGGCGCAGGGGCAGGGGCGGTTGCGGAGGGGAGGAGGTACCGAGCAGGCTGTCGGCTCGTCGTCGAAGCACGTGGGTCAGCCGGAGCTGTTCTTGGCTGAGCGGGGAGAGAGATCCTGGCAGGTGTCGAAGCAGAGAGCCTCGGTTCCGTCACCGCGGGTCGATTTCGCGTCGTAGCAGCCAGGGACACCCAGCGTGACGGAGCATTGGCAGCCGTACGAGCCGTCGACGTCGGAGCCGCAGTCGCCCGAAGAGCTGGCCGCGCACTTCGGACCCGAGGGCCCGGTCGTCGCCGCCCGGGAGTTCCTGGAAGCGATCTTCACTCGCCGCGACTACCGCGCCGCGTGGGCGCGTATGGACGACAACCATCGGCTGTGCCGCGCCCAGGCGTGGCTCTGGAACAACCGCGAGCGGCTCGGAACATCCGCCGCGCGCCATATCGAGGAAGTCGCACTTCTCTTCGCCCAGGATCCGCCGGAGCAGGAGATGCTCTGGCAGGCGTTCACGGTGACGGAGCTGAACCAGCTTCTCGACAGCTGGGGTTCGTACGACCCGGTGAACCTGTCGGCCGCGAGCCGGCAGCGGCCGCGCGGTCCCGACCTCGAGCTCGTTCTGTTCATGGATACCAAGGGCGAGTCGATCATGGTCGATCGTGAGACGTTGGTACACGCGCAGATCATGTTGCTGATGCGATCGACGCCGGCAGGGTGGCTGGTCGCGGGGTTCACGGACCTACCGCCCGTGCCCGGATGGCCTCCCGAATTTCCGGCGGCGGACCCGCCCCGGGGTCTGCCCGATCACAACTGATCGGCCCCCTCGCGCGAACGACGCGCGATCGATCCACGGGCGCGAGACGTCGAACCCAGGTCAGGCGTGGTGTCAGCGACGTGCGGGACCGTACCGCGGTAGCGTTCGGCCCCCGCGAGCCGAAGGAGGCGCCATGGCTGAACTCCCCGCAGTGCTGCAACTCGGAGACTTGGGCGACGGTCGTTACGCGGCGCCCCATCCCACGGACGATCCCGAAGGGCGCGACGTCGTGTTCAGCGGGCAGATCCTGGCGCAGATGATCATGGCGTCGGATCACGCCGTCGACCACGGCAAGGACGTGAAGTCGATCCACGCGATCTTCGCCCGAGCCGGCACGTACAGCGGCGGCCCGATGGAGCTGCAGCTCGAGTCCATGCACTCGGGACGCGCGTGGGGCAGCGACACGATCACGGCGCGGCAGGGGGAGCGGCTGCTGTCGCGCAGCCTCGTGCTGCTGAACACGATCGAGCCCGACCTCATCCGCCACGGTCCGACGATGCCCGACGTGCCCGGCCCGGGCGAGCTCTCACCCGATGCCGGCGCCCTCGTCTACCCGGGGATGGAGACGCGCACCGTCGACGACCCCAAGGCCACCACGCCTGACGGCGCGCCGGCGATGTACTTCTGGATGCGCTACGTGGAGTCCTACGACTCGGTCGCGGCCAACCAGGCGATCCTCTCGTGGTGCCAGCCCGGCATGATCATCGGGCTGGCGATGCGGCCGCACGCGGACGTCGTCAACATCGGTGAGGCTCATCGCAGCGTCTCCACCGGCGTCATCGCGCACACGTGCCACTTCCACGAGCGCTTCGACATCGCGCAGTGGCTGCTGGTCGCGCAGGAGGCCGCCTACGCAGGACGGGGCCGGGTGTACGGCAGCGGCTCGGTGTTCGACGAGAACGGTCAGCTGGTTTCGACCTTTGCCCAGGACAGCATGGTGCGCGGCGTGGAGGGAACGCTCGATCCTCGCCGCGCGATGTAGCGATGCCGATCCGGGAGTTCTTCCACCTCATCCACGTGGTCGACGACATGGACGACGTCGACGCCTGGTACGACGCGCTGTTCTCGCCCCGGTGCTTCCAGCCCAAGGGGTACGCCGAGCTCGAGAAACGCTGGGCCTCGTTGTCGATGATCGGCGACTTCATGATCGAAGTGATCGAGCCCAGCTCGGTACCCGAAGACCGGCAGGCGCCGCTTCCGAAGTTCCACGGCCGCTTCGGGCAGCACTTCCACTCGCTTGCCTGGTACGTGGACGTCCCCGACCTCGTACCGCTGTTCAACCGGCTTCGCCGGCGCGGTGTGCGGATCGCGAAGCCCGGTGGTGGTCTGTTCCCCGACGGCGACGACTTCGACCCCGGGAACACGATCTTCACGCACCCCAAGGACACCTTCGGCCAGATCGAGTTCGTCGGCCTGAATGACCTCTGGCGTGGGCACGATCCGCGATACGCGCCGGGTTGGTCGAGTGCATGGTGGCGCGACGAGCACCCACTGGCGATCGAACGTGTCTCTCACTTCACGACGATCGTGAGCGATCTCGATCGGGCGCGCGGGCTGTACGAGGACGGCTTCGAGGGCCGCGTGATCCACGAAGAGACGTCCGCGGACGCCGAGAGCGTGTTCATGTTCGTGGGCAACGAGACGGTTGTCGAGCTCGCCCGACCCGCACGATCGGGCTCGCGGCTCGCGCGGGACCTCGAGCAGAACGGCGAGCTGCCACACGCGGTCACGTTCAAGGTGCGCGATCTCGATGCCGCCGAGCGCCATGTCGAGAAGGTGGGGGTCGGCATCGTCGATCGCAGCGGCGACGCGTTCACGCTCGACCCGGCCGACTGCTCCAACGCGGTGTACGCCTTCACGGACCACAGCGTGCCCGGCGACCCCCGCGCCTGACATGCCCGACGAAACCGAGCCGGAGGAGATCGTCCGGGTCGAACGCGACGGCGACGTCGCGCTCGTCGTGCTCAACCGACCGGAGGCGCGCAACGCGATGAATGTCGCGCTCGCCGCCGCCGCCTGCGATGCCGTGCGCGCGTCCCAGGACGCCGCGGCGATCGTGATCACCGGCGCCGATCCCGCGTTCTGCGCCGGTCTCGACCTGCGCAGCCTCGGTACCGAGAACATGGTCGACCTCCCGCCGTTCAACCAGACGGTCTCCGAGTCGGCGGTGCCCACCATCGCGGCGGTGAACGGGCCCGCCGTCACCGGCGGATTCGAGCTCGCCCTCGCGTGCGACTTCATTGTCGCGTCCGAACGCGCCGCGTTCGCCGACACGCACCTTCGTGTGGGGGTGTACCCCGGCCCGGTACTCGTCGACCTCCCTCGCCGAGTGGGGATGGCGTGGGCGCGCCAGATGTCGCTCACCGGGAACTTCGTCGACGCCGAGACCGCGGGCCGAATCGGCATCGCCAACCAGGTGGTTCCGCACGACGAGCTGGTGCCCCTCGCCCTCGAGCTCGCACACGCGATCGCCGAGCAGGATCGCGAGATGGTCGCCCGGATGCGGCGCGACTGGGACGCCAGCATGGGCGTGCCGATCGAGGAAGCGCGGCGCATCCACCTCGAGCACTCACGCGGCGGTTCGCTGAGCACGTCGCAGTCCGACATTGCCCAGTATCGGGAGGCCGTGCTCGCGCGATCGCGTGAGCAGCGCGAGCGGGGCACATGACGGGCCGCTTGGCGGAACGGGCGGCCATCGTCACGGGCGCGAGCCGCGGCATCGGAAAGGCGATCGCGCTGGCGTTCGCGCGTGAAGGCGCATTGGTCGCGGTCGCGGCGCGCACGGAACAGGTGTGGGACGAGCGGCTGCCGGGAACGGTCCACGACACCGTCGCGGAGATCGAAGCCAGAGGCGGCCGCGCGCTCGCGATCCGCGCCGATCTCGCGCAGCCGGACGACGTCGAGCGACTCGTCGACGTCGCGCGCGTGGAGCTCGGTCCGATCACGCTGCTCGTCAACAACGCGGCGGTCACCGTGCCGGGGCGGCCACCGGTGCCGGGCCGCGCCGCCAAGCCGGAACCCGGGCGCGCGCGCCCGTCGCCCGCGCCGTCCGAGGCACAGCTCGCGCCGGGCTCGTTCCTCAACTTCCCGTTGAAGGGATACCGCCTGCACTTCGAGGTGGGACTCTTCGCGTCGTACCGGTTGATGCAACTCGTCCTTCCCGACATGATCGACGCCGGGGGCGGAGCGATCGTCAACATCAGCTCGCTCGCTGCGTTCGTGCCCGGCGAGGGTCCCTACGAACGTCCCGGTCGACCGGGCCCGATCGCGTACGGCGGCAACAAGGCCGCGCTCCACCATCTCACGCAGTCCGTCGCGGTCGAGATGGCGCCCTACGGGATCGCGGTGAACGTGCTGAGCCCGTCGGAGCCGGTCATCACGCCCGGGAACCTCGTGGCTGCCGCCGGCGAGACGGACTGGGCGAGCCCGGAGGAGTTCGCCGAGGCGACCGTGCGCGTCGCGCTCGCCGACCCCTCGGCCACCACCGGTCAGCTCCTGTGGAGCGACGACGTGCTCCATCCCGAGCGTGGACGACGTGGCTGGCTGCGCTGACCGGCGACCTACTCGACCGGTAGCTCCACGTCGACCTCGCCGGTCGCCATCACGGCGTCGTCCTGGTTGCGCAGCTCGACCTTGACCGTCACGCGGTGCTTGCGCTTGCGCTCCACCCGCGTGTCGACGACCTCGCCCTCGATGAACGTCGCGTCGCCGGTGAACGTGGGGTTGCGGTAGCTCGCCTTCGAGTGCGTGATGTGTCCCCACTCGCCCGCCCATGCGGCGACGTAGTCGAGCACCCACGCGCCCATCGATGCGCCGTAGCCGTAGCCGCGCGCCATACCCACGTGGCGCGCCCACTTCGGCTGGAGGTGCCCGCGTGACGGTCCGTAGTAGGCGCCGTCGGTGAGCTCCGGGTTCGTGCGCTCCATCCGCCGGTCGCCCTCGAAGCCGGCCATCTCCTTCGTGTAGCCGAGCTCCTCGGCCCGTACCGTGGTGGGGCCCTTGCCCATCGCGCCCCACGTGGTCATGGGGTAGGCACGCCACTCGGTGGTCAAGCTGGCCAACGAGTGCGGACCGAGCACGTTGGGCGCCAGCTTGTCGCCGACCTGCACCGATCCGAACAGGCGCTTGTCGTGGCGGAGGTCCTGGATCTGCTGGATGAACCCGCCCTTGATGTCCTCGAGCCGGAGCAGTTCGTCTTCCTCCCACTCGGTGTCGGTGGGCTCGACGAACAACTTCTTCTCCTTGGCCTGACGCACGACGTAGCGGATCGACGTCGAGCGCTGCTGCGCGACGCGCTCGCCGTTCTGGTTGATGTAGAGGGTGTCGCCGCGCTGGAAGCAGGTGGGGCCGGCGAAGCTCGTCTCGCGCACCTTGTAGTCGAACGGCATGCGGTGGCAGACGAGGTGGTCGCCGGGGTAGATGCGCGGCCCGAAGAACCACCACTCGTCCCCGCCGAAGATGAGGTGCGAGTTCGGGATCTTGCCGACCTGCGCGGGCGAACATCCGTGGCTGGTGTCGGTGGCAACCGTGAACGACTGCGGAGCGACGATCGTGCCGAAGTGGCTCTCAGCTGCCCACTTCTCGTCGTAGTGCAGCGGGTTCGGGTAGTGCATCCCTTGCACGAACCGGCGGATGTCGTTGACCGCGATCGGCTCCTTGAGCTCCCCGGGCTCCATCGGCACGCCCATCCAGCGGTCGAGGTCGGAGACGTCGAGCTCCGTGACTTCCTCGGTCGGTTCCTCAGTCGTTGTCATCGGAGTTTCCTTCCCATGGGTCTCTCACTGCGGATCGGGGGTACCCCGATCCGCAGCCGTCCGCTCCTTCATGCGCGCTTCGACGAGTGCGAGCAGCTCGGGGTCGCGCACCTTGGTCTCGCTCCTGGTCATCGGAATCTCGCCGTCGGCGAAGAACAGCACCTTCTTCGGGACCTTGTACGAGGCGACACGTTCGCGCAGGAACCCCCGGATCTCGTCCTCCGTCGCGGCAGCCCCTTCTTTCAGCGTGACCGCGAGCACGACGATCTGGTCGAGGCGCGGGTCGGGCACCCCCACGACGCGCGCGAGCTTCACCGGCTCGCACGCGCGGAGCTGCACCTCGAGCTCGGCGGGCGACACGTTCGCACCGCCGGTCTTGATCATCTCGGTGCGCCGCCCGGTGAAGTGCACGAAGCCGTCGTCGTCGTAGTACCCGGCGTCGCCCGTGTGGAAGAACCCGTCGGCGTCGAAGCAGTCCTCCCGGTTCACCTTCACATAGTGGTCCATCAGGGTGGGCCCGCGGATCGCGAACTCGCCGTCCTCGTTGGGGCCGAGGATGCCTCCGGTGTCGGGATCGACGATCCGGAGCTCGTAGCCCGGTAACAGACGACCCATGCTGTGCTTCACGATCTCGCGCCCCGCGTCCCACGCGTGTCCCATGACCGCGGTATTGGTCTCCGACAGCCCGTAGCTGACGGTCATCTGCCACGACGTGTCGCCGTCGACCGTCGGGTGGCGCGCGAACGCCGACTTGCCGAAGACGCACTTCAACGACGAGAGATCGGTGGTGAGCCAGTCCGGATGCTCCGTGAGCGCAGCGGTCTGGTGGGGGAGCGAGTACGGCTCGGTGACGCGCTCCCGCGCCATCAGGCGCAGCGCGTCACCCGGCTCGAACGTCTCCTGCATCACCCAGCACGATCCACCGGCGAGCGACGCGCCCATCGCGGTGATGAAACCGGCCGACCAGAAGATCGGGAGCGCAGTCCACAAGCGCGTGCCTTCGTGGCGGCCGAAGAACCGTCGCTGGAACCAGAACTGCAGCGCAGGCCCACGGTTGGTGTGGAGCATTCCCTTCGGCCGGTCGGTCGTGCCCGAGCTGTAGACGATCAGGCCGTGATCCGACTCGTGCACTTCGCTGATGCGGCCGTCGAGGACCGAGTCGTCGACCGTGTCGCCGGTGGCGAGGAACTCCTCCCACGTTTCTCCGCCGACCGCCGCGGTGTGCGTGAGAAACGGAAAGTCGGCGCGGTCGAGCGACGCGATGTCGGCGGCGAAGTTGCGTGCGAGCAGATGCGTCTGCGTGAGCAGCACCGAGACGTCGGCGTGCCGGAGCAGGTACCCGAGCTCCGGGACTGGAGAGAGGGTGGAGAGGGGCACCGCGACGGCCCCGGCCATCGGGGCGCCCAACAGCGCGGCGACCGCCTCCGGCCGGTTGCCCATGAGCACGCCCACCCGCGCGCCCTTGCCGATCCCGGTGGCGACGAGCGCCTTGGCGACCCGCCGCGCCTCGCTACGGAGATCGGCGTAGCTCCAGCGCGCGGTCTCACCACCTCGGAGTGGGTCGTCGAACACCAGCGCCTCGTTCGTGGCATACCGGGCGCACACGTCTTCGGTGAACCGGCCCATGGTGAGCGCACCGATGCCCTCGGCCTCGGAAAGCGGCGGCCCCACCAGCGTGCTCATCGACGTGCACGCTACCAACACGATTCGCTCACTCTCTGCGAGCCGGGATACCCGGCTCGCGGTCGTTCGTTCGCTGGCGAGCGCCCGTCGCGTGCGCTCCGGGCGCCGCACCTGATTCGCTCACTCTCTGCGAGCTGGGATACCCGGCTCGCGGTCGTTCGTTCGCTGGCGGGCGCCTGCCCGGTATGTTCTCGCGATATGTCGACCCCCATCCCGATCCCACGTACCGTCGGTGAGGTCTTCGACCGGGTTCTTGCCGACGACCCCGATCGTGAGCTCTTGGTGACGCGCTCCGGACGGTTCAGCTACGCCGACGTCGATCGCCTCGCCAACCATGCCGCGCACGCGCTCGCTGCGCTCGGCGTGCGTCCCGGCGACCGGGTCGCGGGCGCGCTCCCGAACGACACGATGGTGGTCGTGGCGTTCCACGGTGCGATGCGCCTCGGAGCGGTGTGGGTCGGCATCAACCGGGCGCTGGCGCCACCCGAGAAGGAGTATCTCCTCGCCGACAGCGGGACGTCGTTGCTGCTGTGTGACGCGCCGACCGCCGAACAACTCGGCGACGTCCCCGGTGTGCAGGTCGTGGTTGCCGACGAAGGCGAAGCGGGAGGGGTGTGGAGCGACGCGATGATCGCCGCCGACGACGTGCGGATCGACGTCGACGTCGACCCGTATGCGCCCGCCGGCATCGCGTACACGAGCGGTACCACCGGCTACCCGAAGGGCGCGGTCCACAGCCAGTACAACCTGCTCATGCCGGGCGCCGCGCTCGTCGCGAGTCGCGGCTACGGGTCCGACCTCCGAAAGGGCGACTCCCTCCCGCTCACGATCTTGAACATGCAGGTGCTCACGACTGTGCTGGTCGCGGCAGGCGGGCGGGTGTTCCGTGATCATGGACCGCGTCGACGCGCTCGGAGTCGCCGAGTGGATCCGCGCGGAGCGCGTGACGATGTGGAACGGGCCGCCCGCGCTGTTCCACTCGCTCGCCACGATGGACGAGATCGCGCCCGAGGATCTCGCGTCACTCGCGGAAGCGTGGACCGGAGGTGCCGACTGCCCCGAGGCGGTGCGCGCGATGTTCGAGCGCAAGTTCGGCCTTCCGGTGTCGGCCACCTACGGGCTCAGCGAGGCGCCGACCGTCGTGACCATCGACGACCGGGACGGCACGCACGTACCCGAGGCCAGCGGTCGCGCGCTGCCGCAGCTCGACGTTCGGATCGTCGACGGCGAGGTCTGCGTGGGCGCGGCCGCCACCGGACCCTGGGCCGGTTCGTACCACCCGATGCTCGGGTACTGGGAGAATCCCGACGCGACGGCGGAGTCGCTCCGGGACGGCTACCTGCACACCGGCGATCTCGGTTTTCTCGACGACCTCGGCTATCTCCACATCCGCGACCGCAAGAGCCTCGTGATCATCCGGGGCGGTGCGAACGTGTACCCGGCCGAAGTCGAGCGCGTCCTCCACGAGCTCGACGGTGTGGTTGCGTGCGCGGTCGTCGGGCTCGCCGACGAGCGCCTCGGGGAACGTGTCGCCGCGGCGGTGGAGCTCGCGCCGGGCTCCACCTTGACCGTCGACGATCTCACCAACCATTGCCTTGCCAACCTCGCGAAGTACAAGGTGCCCGAACGCTGGGTGTTCGTCGAGGGCTTTCCGCGCAACTCGATGAACAAGATCCAGCGTCGCGAGCTCGGCGCGTTCTTCGATTAGTCGCGACCGAAGAGCACTCGATCGAGCAACACGAACTGCACCCCCCACAGAATCCCGAAACCCGACAGGTGCGCGGCGAGCAACGTGACGGTGCGGAGTGGCGCCGCGAGGTGTACCTGCGCGGCCCAGGCGTCGGAGACGCCCACTGCGAGGGTGGAGAGGGCGAGCCCGGCGAACGCGAGGATCCAGAAGGGCATGATCTCCCGCCACGGATCGCTGGCGCCCTGGCGACCCCACGTCCAGCGTCGGTTGAGGTGATACGAGGGAACCGTCGCCACTGAGGTTGCGAGCACGTTGGCTGCCCAAGCCGCCACGCCGAGGACTGCGGTGGCGATCCCCAACGTCGACAGGCTGATCACGGTGGTGATCACCGAGACGCTCATGCATCGAGTGAGGCGCCGCCACAGACTCCGGCGGCCGATGTCGTGAGCGCGAGTCGGCGCGATCGCGTGCATGGAGTCAGTCTGCGCGTCGACCGGTGAGAGCTCGATGAATTCGGGCCTGACGATGGGTCGCTCACTAGCGAGCCGGGATACCCGGCTCGCAGCCGTTCGCTCCTGACGCTGGGTCGCTCAGCCGTTCGCTCCGGATCAGGGCGCTGCGAGCTCGAGACGCGCCACGGCACCGTGGGAGCCGTCATCGCTGTTGGAGAGTTCGAGGTGGCCACCATGGGCGCCGGCGATCGCTTCGACGATGGCCAACCCGAGCCCCGCCCCGTGGGCGCCGGGCATGAAGCGCTCGCCGGAACGCTCGACGACGTCGGACGGAAAGCCGGGACCGTCGTCGCACACCTCGACGACGGATGCACCGTTTCCCCGGTCGACGGTAACGGTCACGTTGTGGCCGGCGTGGCGCACTGCATTGTCGACGAGGTTCGTCACCGCGCGCGCGAGCGCGGTCGCGTCGCCGACCGTCGCCGCGTCTGCCGTGCAGAGACACGATGACATCGCTGCGCTCGCCGGCGCGGCGGACGTTGTCGATGGCCTGCTCACAGACCGCGCGTGGAGGTCGACCTGTGTCTCCTGCGGAGGTCCGGCGGCTCGGGTGCGCGCGAGGTCGAGGAGGTCCACCGCCAGGGTCTGGAGGCGCTCGACCTCCTCGAGCGCCGAGTCGACGGCTGCACCGACCGCGGGATTGTCGGCCGCGAGAGGGCGAGCGAGCTCCAACTCGCCCCGCGCGATGGCGATCGGTGTGCGGAGCTCATGGCTCGCGTCGTCGAGGAATGCCCGCTCGTGGTCGAGGGCCGCCTCGATCCGCGCCAGCATGTCGTTCAAGTGGCCGGCGAGCTCCGCGAGCTCGGCCGGTCCCTGCAGCGAGAGGCGGCCCCGGCGGGCAATCGAGAGTGCGTCCGCTTCCGAGACCATCGAACGCATCGGCCGGAGCGCGGCGCCGACGATGAACCATGCGGCGCCGATGACGATCACCGCGAGCGCGGGGAGCGCGATCGCGAGGGTGCGTGCGAGCTGATCCTCGGCGCGCAGATGCTCGTCCAGAGACGAGCCGACCACCACGATGACCCGTTCGTTCCCCAGTCGTTCGGGACCCGCCAGCAGGCGCGCGTTGTCGGCTCGCGGCGGAACGGCACGCTCGAGGGTGACCCGCTTCCGTTGCGCCTCCGCGAGCTGGTGCGCCCCGAGCACCGGGTGGTCGAGGAGCGCTCGGGGTGATGCGGCAAGCACCGCACCGTCGGCGCTGAGCACCTGAGCGAACGTCTCGGCTCTCGGGATGACCGACGGCTCGGTGCCGCTCGGGAACGGCGCGGGGGCGTGTCGGAGCGCTCCCCGCACGTCGGCGTACCTGATCTCGAGGTTCTCGTCGATCTGACGGCTCAGGTCGGCGCGGTACCGCAGCAGCACGAACGCGGCGACCGACGCGGAGACGACGACCGTGACGAGCGCAAAGACCAGGGCCAGCCTCCCGCGCAGCGTGCGCGGACGGAGTTTCACTCGGCGCGCAGCCGGTAACCGACGCCGCGCACGGTTTCGATCGAATCTCGACCGAAGGGGCGATCGACCTTGCCGCGCAGATACCGCACGTAGACATCGATGACGTTCGACGTGCCGTCGTAGGCGAAGTCCCACACGTGCTCGAGGAGGTCGGTGCGCGACAGCACTTGTCCGGGGCTGCGCATGAAGGTCTCGAGGAGGGAGAACTCCTTCGGGCTGAGGTCGATCGGCACTCCCTCCCGGGTGACGGTGTGCGCGGCGGGATCGAGACGAAGCCCTGCGACTTCGAGCACCGTCGGACGTTCGGCGATCGCCCGGCGAGTCAGGGCGCGCAACCTTGCCGACAGCTCGTCGAACGAGAACGGTTTCGGGAGGTAATCGTCGGCTCCGGCGTCGAGTCCCGTGACCCGGTCGGCGACCGCGTCGCGTGCGGTCAGGAGGAGCACGGGCGCCCATCGTTCCCGCTCGCGGAGCGTTCGGCACACGTCGAAGCCGTCGGGCGGCGGGATCATGACGTCGAGGACGATGGCGTCGTAGTCGTTCTCGGTCCCGAGCCAGATCGCGTCGACGCCGTTCTCCGCCAGATCCACGGCGTAGCCCTCCCGCGCGAGCGCGCGCTGCAGGAGAGAAGCCATCTTCGCTTCGTCCTCGACGACGAGCACTCGCACGTCGCGATCGTAGGGGGTGGGTTCCGCCGAGAGCGCGTCGAGGACCGCCATCACGCAGCCGTGAGGAGGGCATCGGCGTTGTCGGGTTCCCCGCGCGACGCGAGCGACGACCCGCCGGCGCGTCGCGCTGCGCGATGACACCCAGCAGGATCACCGTTCGAGCCAGCACCAGCAGCGGAAGGACGACGCGAACTTCGGAGCCCGAGCCGAACCCGTGGAAGTATCCGTACACGGTCACGAACACGCCGAGATCGGCCGCGCAGAACGAGATCCACAGTCGCCGCGAGAGTGGCAGGAGCACGAAGAACGGGACGAGCCAGAGGTCGTAGGTCGGGGAGTACACCTTGTTGCTGACGAGAAAGATCGCCACCGCGGCTGCCGCGACGGCGAGCGGGGTGATGCCCCCGCGGCGCGCCCGCAGGCTCAGCCACGTCACACCTCCGGCCAACGCGACCAACGCAGCGATGTTCGCGAGTCGGGCGCCCGTCGTCCCGTTGACGGGGAGATCGAGCACGCGGAAGACGTAGAACCACGCGGTTCCCCACGTCGCTTGCCGGCGGCTCTGGAACGCGTACGCCCACCACCAACCGGAGGGATGGGCAAGGAGGATCGGCAGGTTGAACGCGGCGAAACCTCCGGCGGCCCACGTGGCGATGCGCAGAGCCCCTCGACGATCGCCGTGGGCCAACCGGAGCGCGACGAGCGGTGGGAGCAGCACCGCCGGGAACAACTTCACCGCGGCGCCGACCGCGATCATGATCCCCGACAGCCGATCTCTCCGTTGCTCGTACGCCCAGAGCGCCGCGAGCATCGCGGCGATGGCGAACACGTCCCAGTTCTGGAAGGCGTAGAGGAACACCGGGGCCCCGACAGCCCATCGCCAGGCGCGCGCGCCGAAGCGACGCTCGAGCGCGACGGTGATCGTCACGCAGAGCGTTGCCGATGCAGCGGCCGTGATCGCGAGCACGCCGAACGGTCCCGGCGCGATGACCGCGGCGAGGTACAGCAGGATCCCCGAGCCGACCGGGTACTCGAGCACACGATCGATGTACGGCAACCCCCCGGGACCGATTCCCCGATGCAGGACCACCCGAGGCAGGTCGCTGAGCGCCGTGTGACCACCGTGGGCGTACACGGCGAGCTGGAGGGCGAAGCCGGCGGCGAGCACCGCGACGGTCGCGCCGATCATCGCCCACGGGAGCGGATGGCGCGGCGTAGCGCGAGCGGCGACGAGCTTCCGCGTCTGGGTCATCGACGGCACGGCGCGCTTCGCACACCGCCACGTTCGTCGGATGACTATGAGAGTGCCGTGAGGGAACGCTCGGGTGGCCTCTCATCACCCCCTCATCGAGCTACGGCAAGAGTCGGGTCATGACACTTCGAACCCTTGTCGTCGTCCCGACGTACCAGGAATCGGCCAACATCGACGAGCTGTTGCGGCGCGTGCGTTGCGCAGCTCCCGACGTCGACGTGCTCGTCGTCGACGACCGCAGTCCTGACGGGACCGCCGACGTCGCGGAGGCGGTCGGTGCGGAGCTCGGGCACATCACGCTCTTGCGCCGCGAAGCGAAAGAGGGTCTCGGCGCGGCCTACCGCGCCGGCTTCGCGTGGGGTCTCGAGCGAGGCTACGACGTGCTGGTCGAGATGGACGCGGATCTGTCGCACGACGCGCTCGTGATCCCGAGCCTGCTGCGCGAGATCCGGCGCGGCGCGGACCTCGCCGTCGGCTCCCGCTACGTCTCGGGCGGAGCGACCCCGGATTGGCCCGTTCGGCGGCGGCTGCTCTCGCGCGTGGGGAACCTCTACGCACGGTGGATGCTCGGCCTGGGCACGACGGACGCGACCTCGGGATTCCGTGCGTACCGAGCGACGGCGCTCGACGCGATCGGCGTGGAGGCCACGCACGCGACCGGCTACGGCTTCCAGATCGAGCTCACCGCTCGCGCGTCGCGAACTGGGGGACTGATCTCCGAAGTCCCGATCGTGTTCCACGACCGGATCCGCGGGGCTTCGAAGATGTCGGCCCGCATCGCCCTCGAGGCGCTCGTGCTCGTCACCTGGTGGTCCCTCCGCGACCGCGTCCTCGGACGGCGCCGACCACCCACCTGGGCGCGCACCGCCACCGTCCGTGAAGCGAGTGCAGGCGAACGCGCCGCGGCGTAAGACGACGGAGTCCGTGCGAGTCGCTCGCCAGGAGCGAAACGCCCGCGGCGCAGGTACCCTGCGCCGCAGTTGGGCGACGAGTCATATGGCGCGGATCGTGCCGCCGTCCACGGTGACGGTCGAGCCGGTGATCCAGCTGGCGGGTTCACTCACGAGGAACAGTACGGCTGCCGCGACATCAGACGGTTCTCCGAAGCGCCCGATGTCGATCGGGTCCTTGGCAATCATCCGCGCCATGACCTCGTCGGTCGACACGCCGAGGCGTTCCGACGCGACGGCCGCGTTGGCCTCGACGCCCTCGGTGATCGTGATGCCGGGAAGCACGCAGTTCGTGAGGACGCCGTCGGCGGCGAACGCCATCGAGAGATTGCGCGAGAAGTTGACGAGCGCGGCTTTGGCCGCCGAGTACGGACCGAAGAGCGGGTCGGGTTCGCGTGCGAACGTCGACGCGATGTTGACGATCCGTCCCCACCTTCGTTCCTGCATGGTCGGTACGCACGCGAGCGCGAGCCGGACCGCGGAGAAGAAGTTCTGCTCGAACCCTTGCTGCCAGTCGTCGTTGCTCGAGCGCGAGCAGCCGGCGCGGGTGGTTCCCGCCCGCGTTGTTCACGAGGATGTCGATGCGGCCGTACTCGTCGAGCGCGCGCTGCACGATCTGATCGGCGGAGTCGTGTACCTCGATGTCGACGGCGACGGTGATCGCGCGCGCGCCGCCTGGACGACTCCGGCTGCGCCCTCGCGCAACGCCGTGTCGTCGCGTCCGCACAGCACGACATGGCAGCCTTCGCCGCCGAGGTCGGCTGCGACCTGCCGGCCGATGCCCTTGCTCGCGCCGGTGACGATCGCCACCCGGTCGTGCAGCCCCAGGTCCACCGCGATCAGCCCTCCGCCGCAATCCGTTCGGCGTAGCTCATGGGCAGCAGCTCGACGAGCTGGCCTTCGGGATCGCGTATGAACACGGCGGCACCGATGTTGGTGTCGTCGAGCACCCGCCCGCCGTACTCCACCGCCCGACGGCACGTCTCGTCGATGTCGTCGACGCTGACCGACACGTGGGTGAGGCCGGGCTCGTTCATCGTGCGCTCCCGGAACGGGAGGGGCGCCGCGCCCGACCCGGCGAAATGGAGCAGCTCCAGGACGAACCCGTCCCTCCGCAGGTAGCACGCGGTCATGTCCATGGGTGGGGTCAGGCGGAGGAGGCGATCGGAGCCGGCGTCCGGAAACGTCAGCTCCCGCCACAGCTCGAAACCGAGCACATCGACGTAGAACGTGCGAGACCGCTCGAGGTCGGTGACGCACTGGCCTACATGGTTGAAGACGCTCATGGCCGCATCCTGGCACACCGATCTGTCATACGCTCCGAGCCATAGTCACGACAATCAGCCCGAAGTCCACGGATCAGCCGGCGTCCAAGGGTCACGTGGTGAGCGACCCGGTCACTGCCGAGGTGATCCGCAGCGAGCGGAACGCCACGATCCTCGACAGCAGCGGGCGCCTCGCCGCCCTGTCGGTGGGGATCCCGCAGTTCATGCTCCCGTACATGGGCGGCGAGTGGGTGGACGCCGACGTCGTCGACGTCTCCCGGCTCACCCCCGGGAGCCCTGCCGTGACCGGTCCCGCGGTGATCGAGCTCGCGTTCAGCTCGCTGGTCCTGCGACCCGGCGATGTGGCGCGCGCCGTCGACTCCGGCGACGTGCTCGTCGACCTCAGCCGTTAGTGCGTGACGATGGACCGGGTCGACACGATCGATCACGCCGCCCTCGACGGCCTCGTCGACCTGGCGCGCCTCGACGAGTGGATGACCGGACAGCATCTACCCGGCGACGGCCCGGTGACCGGAGCGCTTCGCCTCCAGGGTGGATCGCAGAACAACATCTTCTTGTTGCAGCGCGGCGACGCGCAGATGGTGCTGCGCCGACCGCCGCTGCACCTCCGCAAGAACAGCAACGACACGATGCTGCGCGAAGCCCGCGTGCTCGGCGCGCTCGCGGGCTCGTCGGTGCCGCACCCGGCGCTCTTCGGCAGCTGTGACGACCTCGACGTGATCGGGGTGTGCTTCTACCTGATGGCCCCGATCGACGGCTTCACGCCGCCCGGCGAGCCGTCGTATGCCGCCGACCCCTCGTGGCCGCGGCACCTCGCCGAGGAGATGGCCGACGCCGCCGCGCAGCTCGGCTCCGTCGACCACGAGGCGGTGGGGCTCGGCGACTTCGGCCGGTCCGAGAACTGGCTCGAGCGTCAGGTCGGCCGGTGGCGGAGCCAGCTCGACGGGTACCGGGAGCTCGAGGGCTACACCGGCTCCGAGCTTCCGCACGTCGACGGGGTGGGCGGGTGGCTCGAGCACAACCGGCCGGCGGAGTGCCGCATCGGGATCGTCCACGGCGACTACCAGTTCGCCAACGTCATGTTCTCCAACACCGATCCGAAGCTCGCTGCGATCGTCGACTGGGAGCTCTGCAGCCTCGGCGACCCGCTGCTCGACCTCGCCTGGATGCTCACCGCGTGGCACGAGCCCGACGATCCCCCCGGCCACGGCACGGGCGGCGGTCCACTCTGGGACCGCATGCCGAGCCGCCAGGACGTGATCGACCACTACGGCGCCGTCAGTGGGCGTTCGATCGACGACATGCCGTGGTTCTTCGTGCTCGCTTGCTACAAGCTCGGGATCCTGCTCGAGGGCACGTACGCACGCGCCCTTGCCGGGCAGGCGCCGATGGAGATGGGCAACATGCTCCACTCGTACGCGACCTGGCTCTTCGAGAAGGGTGCGCAGACCATTTCCGCGTGATACAAGAAGCATTCGACGCGGCATTCCGAGAGACGAGGAGTCACGGTGGGGATCGAAACGTTCCGGTACGACGGCAAGCGAGCACTGGTCGTGGGCGGCGCCACCGGCATGGGCGCGGCGACGTCGAAGATCGTGGGGGAGCTCGGTGCCGAGGTCATCGTGATGGACTACGCGGACGTCTCGTTCCCGGTGGCGAAGGCGATCAAGGTCGACCTGCGCGACCGGGAGGCGGTCGACGCGGCGATCGACGAGTGCGGTGCGCCGGTGCACGCGCTGTTCTCATGCGCCGGCATCGCCGACGGGCCCGGCACGATGACGATCAACTTCATCGCCCACCGTCACATCATCGACCGGCTCGTCAACGGCGGGATGATGCCGTCGGGCTCCGCGATCGCGCTGATCTCGTCGGTCGCCGGGCTGGGCTGGGAGAACAACCTGCCCACACTGAAGGAGTTCCTCGACTCGCCTGACTTCGAGACCGCGCAGAAGTGGGTCGACGCGCACGAGGGCACCGACAACTACATGTTCTCGAAGCAGTCGATCAACGCGTACGTCGGGCTCGAGGCATTTCCGCTCCTGAAGCGCGGCATTCGCATCAACGCCATCCTTCCGGGCCCCACCGACACACCGCTGGCGCGCGCCAACGCCGACACGTGGCTCACGTTCGCGTCCGACTACCGGGAAGCTGCCGGAGCAGAGACGCTGCTCCCGGAGCAGATGGGCAACACGCTCGCGTTCCTGTGCAGCGACGCCGCGAGCGGAGTGAACGGGGTGACGCTCCTCGTCGACAGCGGACACGTGAGCTCCGCCGTCACCGACTCGTTCCCTGCACCGATGGTCAAGATGATGATGGGCATGCAGTAACCCGGCGCTTCCCTCCAACCGGCGTCAACAAACGGGGTATCGACCCCTCAGCTGCTGCAGAAGGCGATGGCGGGGCTCTGAGCCCGTCCGAGGCGGTCAGCCGGCGGGTTGCGAGGTCGCGGCGACGATCTGGTCGAGCACGGACTGGTCGGGCAGCGGCGGGCAGTCGACGGTGGGAAGGCTGCGCACGAAGGTGAACGCCTCGTCGATGCGGTTGCCGCGCAGCACCGGGGTGTGGCAGGCCGCGACCGTCGTGATGTCGAGGTTCTGGATGCGGTCGACGTGCTGGTCGTACTTCGCCGGGTCGACCATCCCGAGCCACGGGCTCACGCCGCCGAGCGCGAACAGCGTCATGCCGAAGTGCCAGAACTCCTCGTCGATGTCGTCGAGCTCCTGCATTGGTACGCCCGGGAGCGGGGTGGCGAAGGTGTCGATCGCCCAGTACACGCCGGTGCTCGCGTCGCAGAGGCCGCGCGTCGTCGGTGAGTCGAAGTACGGCGGCCGGCATGGCGGCGAGCACGCGGTCGCCGACGTCGAACGACTCGCCGTCGTTGATCCAGCGGCAGCGCTCGAGCGGGAAGTCGAAGCAGTTGGTGTGGCGCTCGACCATCGCCCAGGTGCACACGAGGTTCGCGTTCGGGCACGCCTCCATCACCTGCTCGAGGTTGCCGCTGTGGTCGACGTCGTCGTGCGACAGGTAGATCCAGCGCACGTCGGCCGGCTCGACGAGCGAGAACACGTCCTCGAGCCATTGCTTCCGGTTCGCCGGCGTGCCGGTGTCGACGATCACCGGCTCCTGCCCGCGGATCACGAGCGAGTTGATGTACACGAACAGCGGCTGCCCGCACGCGGGCTGGACCTGCTGGATCAGGAAGGTCTCGGGGGCGATCTCGAGGGGCGCGAAGTGCACGGTCGGAGCGAGAGGTGTGAAGGTCATGCCGGCGAGCTTGCGTCAGCCGTGCCTCGTGATGCAAATGATGGACTCAGCCGCCGAACGACGCGGGTTCCCGTTGGAAGGCGCGCAGGCACGTCGAGGCGCAGAACCAGTAGTCGGTGCCGTCGTGCACGGTGTGGTACTTCGCCTCGTCGACGAAGACGGTCATGCCGCACACCGGATCGATGGCCTCGCGGCGAGCGGTGACCGGCGCGACCGCGCGGAGCTGGCCCGCGGCGCGGCGCGCGACGAGATCGGCGAGCACCGCCACCGCGATCTCGGCGTTGTCGACCGGCGCCGAGGTCGAGCCCGGCGGGCGCGTGCACGCGGGCGAGCTGCAGCGTCGTCGACGCCTTCGTCGCGCAGGAGCTCGAGCAGTCGACGACGCGCGCTTCTCCGCCGCGACGACACCGATGTAGCCGGCGTCGGTGGCGAGCGCGGCGCGGAGCGCGAGGTCGTCGTAGTGGCCCTGGGTCGCGACGACGATCGCGGTCGACGGCCCGATGCCGAGACCGGAGAGGTCGAGCGACGTCCGCACGAGCTCGGGGTGCGGGTGCTCGTCGGCACGGCCGCCGTCGTCGATCACCGCGACGTCCCACTCGCAGTGACCGCGCCTGCACCGTGAGCGCGTGCACCGCCGGCGACCGCCCGAACACCACGAGCTGCGGCTGCGGGGAGGAACGGCTCCAGGTAGATCTCCATCGCGCCCTCGCTCTCGCACGCCATCGGCGATCGTGACGGTCTCGTCGTGATCGTGCGCGGTCAGCTCGTCGGGCGAGCCCGAGGAACAGCAGCCGCGGCTGGCCGTCGACCGAGCGACGCCGAGCGCCTCCCGCACCACCGTCGGCTCCGCGCACGCGCCGCCGAGCCAACCCCGCACGGTGCCGTCGTCGAGGACGACTCCCTTCGACCCGACGTGCCCCGAGGTCGGCGCCCGCCGCCACACGACCGTCGCGAGCGCGAACGCGCGGCGCGCCTGCGTCAGCTCGACCGCCTCCGCGAGGACGTCGGCGTCCATCGGCGCGCGTCGTCGCCGGCGCCGACTGGATCGCCGACCACACGCGGTCGGGGAGCAGCGGCATGTCGATGTTGCGCACGCCGAGGTGCGCGACCGCGTCGATCACCGCGTTCACGTACGCGGCCGGCGAGCCCACGGTCGCCGACTCGCCGACGCCCTTGGCGCCGATCGGGTGGTGCGGCGACGGCACGCACGTCTCGAGCAGCTCGAAGCTTCGGCGTCTCCCACGCGGTCGGGATCAGGTAGTCCATGAAGTTCGACCCGATGCAGTTGCCGTCCTCGTCGAACGTGATCCACTGCATCGACGACTTCGCGAACCCCTCGGTGAGCCCGCCGTGGATCTGGCCCTCGACGATCATCGGGTTGATCCGCACGCCGCAGTCGTCGAGCGCGACCATCCGCCGCACCTTCCACACGCCGGTCTCGGGATCGACGTCGACCACCACGACGTAGCTGCCGTACGGATAGGTGAGGTTGGGCGGGTCGTAGTAGTGCACGTCCTCGAGCCCGTACTCCATGCCGTCGGGCAGGTTGGTGTAGGCCGCGAGCGCGACGTCCTGGATGGTGACGGTCCGGTCGGGAGTGCCCGCCACCGAGAAGTTGCCGTTCTCGAGCTCGATGTCGGCGTCGGCCGCCTCGAGCAGGTGCGCGGCGATCTTCTTGGCCTTGTCGGCGATCTTGCGCGACACCATCGCGGTGGCCGCGCCGCCGACGGGCGTGGAGCGCGACGCGTAGGTGCCGAGGCCGTACGGCGTGTTGTCGGTGTCGCCCTCGACCACCTTGACGTCGCTCGACGGGATCCCGAGCTCGTCGGCCACGATCTGGGCGAACGTGGTGGCGTGGCCCTGGCCCTGCGACTTCACGCCGAGCTTGAGGATCGCCTTGCCGGTGGGGTGCACGCGCAGCTCGGCGGAGTCGATCATCTTGAGGCCGAGGATGTCGTACTTCTTCGACGGCCCCGCGCCCACCGCCTCGGTGAAGTGCGCGATGCCGATGCCGATGAGCCGGCCCTCGCTCGCGCGCCTCGCGCCTGCTCCTCGCGCAGCGCGTCGTAGCCGACCTCGTCGAGCGCCTTGCGCAGCGCGGTGGGGTAGTCGCCGGAGTCGTACACGAACCCGGTCGGCGTCGTGTACGGGAACTGCTCCGGCTGGATGAAGTTCTTGAACCGCATCTCGGCGGGATCGATGCCCGAGCTCGTAGGCCGCGGTCTGCACCAGTCGCTCGATGAGGAACGACGCCTCGGTGATGCGGAACGAGCAGCGGTACGCGACGCCACCGGGCGCCTTGTTCGTGTACGCGCCGCGCGTCTTGACGTACGCGGCCGGGTAGTCGTAGCTGCCGGTGACCACGTGGAACAGCCCGGCCCGGAACTGCGTCGGTTGCGCGTCGGCGTAGAACGCGCCCTGGTCGGACAGCATCTCGACCCGCAGGCCGAGGATGCGGCCCTCGTTCGTGAGCGCCAGCTCGCCCTTCATGTGGTAGTCGCGGGCGAACCCGGTGGAGATGAGGTTCTCGGTGCGGCTCTCGACCCACTTCACCGGCGTTGCCGATCACCAGCGACGCCGCCGTCGCCGACCACGTAGCCCGGGTACACCGGCACCTTGTTGCCGAAGCCGCCGCCGATGTCGGGGCTGATGATGCGGATGTTCTGCTCCGGGAGCCCGGACACCATCGCGAACACCGTGCGGTGCGCGTGCGGCGCCTGCGACGTCATGTAGATCGTCGCCTGCCCGCTCACCGAGTTGACGTCGGCGAGGATGCCGCACGTCTCCAGCGGCGACGGGTGCGAGCGCGGGTAGTGCGTCTCCAGCGACACGATCCGGTCGGCCTTGGCGAACGCGGCCTCGGTCGCGGCCGCGTCGCCGCTCTCCCACTCGTAGACGAGGTTGTCGGTCTTGCCTTCCTTGTCGTCGCGGATCACGCACCGCGCCGTCGGCCAGCGACTGCTGCGGCGACGTGATCGCGGGGAGCATCTCGTAGTCGACGTCGATGAGCTCGAGCGCGTCCTCCGCGATGTACGGGTCGGTGGCGACGACCGCCGCGACCTCCTGGCCCTGGAACCGGACCTTGTCGGTCGCGAGCACCGCCTGCGTGTCGCCCGACAGCGTGGGCATCCACGCGAGGTTGTAGCTGCGCGAGCAGCTCGCCGGTGACGACCGCGACCACGCCGTCCATCGCCGTGGCCGCCGACGTGTCGATGCTCTTGATGCGCGCGTGCGCGACCGGCGAGCGCAGGATCGCCATGTGCAGCATGCCCGGCAGCGAGTGGTCGTCGAGGTAGTTGCCCTGGCCCGCGATGAAGCGGTCGTCCTCGTGGCGCCGGACGGAGTGGCCGATGCCGCCGATCTCGGGCGGTGGTGGTGGGCTTCTGGACTGGGCTCCTTGATGGTGGTCATGCGTGCTCCTCGACACTCAGCTCGCGGTGGCGGTGGCAGCGGTGTCGGCCGCCGCGGCGCGGATGGCCTTGACGATGTTCATGTAACCGGTGCAGCGGCAGATGTTCCCGGAGATCGCCCACCGCACGTCGTCGTCGGAGGGATCGGGGTTCTGCTCGAGCAGCGCGACGCCGACGAGCATCATCCCCGGCGTGCAGAACCCGCACTGCAGGCCGTGCGCCTCCTTGAACGCGGCCTGCATCACGCCCGGCACGCCGCTCGTGCTCAGGCCCTCGACGGTGGTGAGCGACCGGCCGTCGGCCTGCACCGCGAGCATCGTGCACGACTTCATCGGCGTGCCGTCGACGAGCACGGTGCACGCGCCGCAGCTCGTGGTGTCGCAGCCGATGTGGGTGCCGGTGAGCCCGGCCGCTGGTGCGGATGAAGTCGACGAGGAGCATGCGGGGCTCGACGTCGTGCGTGTAGTCGGTGCCGTTGATCGTGACGGTGATCTCCACGGCTCCTCCTGACTCAGGTTCCCGGCGCCTGCGCCTGCGCCGCGGCGGCGGCGAGCGCACGACGGGTGAACACGCGCACGACGTTGCGCTTCCACTCGGCGGATCCGCGAACGTCGTCGTGCGGTGACGACGCCTGCGCGGCGACCTCGCCGGCCTCCGCGAACAGCGTCGTCACTCGGTTGCTTGCCCGACGAGCAGTTGCTCGGCGGCGGTGACCTTCGTGTTCATCGGCGTGACCGCCGTGAGCGCGACGCCCGCTCGGGCGATCGTGCCGTCGCCGGCGAGCTCGAGGTGCGCGGCGACCGCGACCGTCGCGTAGTCGCCGACCTTGCGCTCGAGCTTCTGGTACGAGCCGCCCGACGGTCCTGCCGGCACCGGGATGCGCACTTCGGTCACCATCTCGTCGTCGGCAAGGGAGTTGGCGAAGAAGTCGACGACGAAGTCGGTGATCGGGATCGATGCGTTCGCCGCTCGCGCCCGCGGGCGACCACGTCGGCTCCCGTGGCGAGCAGCACCGAGTTCCAGTCGCCTTCGGGATCGCAGTGGGCCACCGAGCCGCAGAGGGTGCCGCGGTTGCGCACGAGCGGGTCGGAGATCCAGGGTGCCGCCGACGCGACCGCGCCGAACGTGAGCTCCGACCGCACGATGTCGGCATGGCGGACGAGCGCCCCGACGCGCAGGTGCCCGTTGCTCCGCTCGAGCGTGTCGAGCCCCGGGATCCCGTTGATGTCGACGAGCTTCGCCGGGCGTCGCGAGGCGTGTCTTCATCATCGGGAGGAGGCTCTGGCCTCCGGCGAGGAAGCGGACGTCGTCACCCGAGGCCTTGGCGGCGATCGCCTCCTCCACGGAGCGCGCGCCGACGTAGTCGAACTTGGACGGGAACACGTGGTGCTCCTTCCAGTCGAAATCCTTGGCCGGCTGCCCAGAGCCGGTCCACGGGAACGTAGCCTTCGCTTCTCGCGCCGTCCACCCGTATACGTCCACCTTGCCTCGGGAGATTGTATGGACATCGAGCAGTTCTACGACGCGGACCCGCGCCGCCGAGAGTCGGAAGAGATCGAGTTCGGTCGCGACTGGTCGGACGGGTCGGGCGTGCGGAGCGAACTGTCGTGGGTGGCCGACACCGGTGAGCTCTACGTGATGTGGGAGCCCGACGCGCCGATCGACATGGATCCGGTGGGCGACACCTACGAGGAGCAGCTCCCGACCGAGGCCGTGACGGTCGAAGTGCTCGGCGTCGTGACCGGTCGCGAAGCCGTCGACCAGCTGCTCGAAGGCTGGGAAGACGCGATGGCCCGGCCCGACAGCTTGAGCTGGGTTCGAGCGCGGATTGCGCGGCTCAATCAATGACCTCGTAGTCGGCGGGGTCGGGTCGCAGGGTGCGCTGCCAGAAGTCCAGCAGGCTGAACGGCCAGTTCTGCGAGACGCGACCGCTCGCGCTCTTGTACCAGCTGTTCACGTCGGACCATCCCCAGGCCATCTTCCGGTTCTCGGCGTCGACGAGCTCGTTGAACGCGTCGTGCACGTCTTTCCGCACATCGAGGGCGCGGTGGTGCCCACGGAGCAGCAGCTCGACGCAACCCAGCACGTACCGGACCTCACACTCGGAGAAGTACACGATGCTGCCGTTGATCACGATGTTGGTGTTCGGCCCGTAGAGGCAGAACAGGTTCGGGAAACCGGGCACCGTGATGCCGAGGTACGCGCGCGCGTCGTCGCCCCACTGCTCGTGCAGGTCGACACGGTTGCGACCGGTCACCGCCATTGGCATGAGGAACTTCGAAGCCTGGAACCCGGTGCCGTAGATGATCACATCGACGGTGTGCTCGACCCCGTCGTCCGTGACCACGCCGCTCGGCGTGATCTCGCGGATCGGCTCGGTGACGAGCTCCACGTTGTCGCGTTTGAGCGCACTCGCCCACACCCCGTTGTCGCGGAGGACACGCTTCGCGCCGACCGGATACTTGGGTACCACCTTCGCGAGCAGGTCCGGCCGATCGCCGAACTCGCTCTCCAGATACGCCGTCAACATTGCCCGCATCATGTCGTTCGCGGCGCTGACCGAGCGGTCCTTGGGCTCCCATGCCGCGTCGACTCGCACTCCGGGGAGCGCGCCGTCGCCCATCTTCCAGAAGATCCAGAAGCGGTTCCACTCGCTGTACGACGGCACGTGCGCGTAGAGCCATCGCAGCCCGTCCGGGACCTGCTCGTGGTACTCGGGCGTGGGGGCCATCCAGGGCGGGGTGCGTTGGAACACGACGAGATGTCCGACCCTCTCCGCGATCTCCGGCACGAACTGCACCGCGCTCGCGCCGGTTCCGATCACCGCGACGCGCTTGCCCTGCAGGTCGACGGCGCGGTTCCAGCGCGCGGAGTGGAACGACGGGCCCGCGAACGAGCCTCGCCCGACGATCGGGGGGAAGGACGGACGGTTCAACTGCCCCACCGCACTGATCACGGCATCGGCTTCGAGCGCCTCCTCAGTGCCGTGGGGAGCGCGGACGCGAATCGTCCAGTGCCGATCCGCTTCGGACCACGCGGCCGAGACCACCTCCGTGTCGAACCGGATGTGATCGCGCACACCGAACGTGTCCGCACAACGACGGAAGTAGTCGAGCAGCACGTCTTGTGACGAGAAGTGGAAGGGCCAGTCGTGGCGCTGCGCGAACGAATAGCTGTAGTTGTGGTTGGGATTGTCGACGCGGCAACCCGGATAGGTGTTCTCGAACCACGTGCCGCCGACGTCTTCGTTCTTCTCGATCACGACGAAGTCCACGCCCGCGGTGTGCAACCGATGCGCCGCAAGCAGCCCTGACATGCCCGCGCCGATGATGACGACGCGGAACCCGGTTTCGGGAGCGACATCGGACTTGCGCCACCGCGGCCCGCGGCGATCTTCGTCGAGCAACGCGAGCTCCTCGGAGAGCAGCGGTACGTAATCCGCCATGTCGGCCCCGCCCACACAGAACTCCATGATCCGCGCGAGGTCGTGGTCGGAGGGTGGGGGCGCAGGGCGGCAGCCGGCGTCGCGGAACCGTACGAGCGTTGCGAGCGCGAGCGCGCGCGCCGTCGCTTGCTGCTCCTGGCCGAGGCCGCCCTGCGGCAAGGCCATGAGCATCGGGTCCGGACGCAGCTCGTGCCGCAGCAGCGACAGATCGCCGGTCAGATAGGCGAGCGCCGGCAGCAGCGGGGGGACCTCGGCCTGCTCGAGCGCGCGACGGATCTCGTCATCGGACTCGACGATCAGGTGGATATCGGTCACGGCGA
This sequence comes from uncultured Actinomycetes bacterium, assembly GCA_963705625.1. GTDB lineage: Bacteria > Actinomycetota > Acidimicrobiia > IMCC26256 > DASPTH01 > DASPTH01. The sequence goes on along the minus strand of CAVPKG010000002.1, from coordinate 82,563 downwards.
CCATCTTGTCACCCGCTACAAATTCCTGGATCCACGCGTCGGGCTAGCTTCGCCTTCGTGTCCGAACGCACGCGGGGCTTCGTCATGGTGGTGTGCGGGCTGCTCGTGCTCGGGCTGAACGTGATCGAGGTCGCCGATCGCGGCGCGACCGCGTGGAACATCGTGACCATCGTGACCGGTGCGTTCCTTCTCTTCTATGGCGCCAGCGTCGTGGCCCGCAGCGGTCGGTGAACCCTCCGGCGGCAACCGGGGCCCGGCGGTCAGGCGATCTGGCCGCCGTCAGGACGAACTCGGCGCTGCTCGCCTTCAGTTTCGTGCCAGCACGACGGTCAACGTCCAATCCTCGAAGCGGTCGCGTTCCGGGTCGGCCTCGAAGCGCGCGGTGAGGCGGGCAAAATACTGGTCGAGTGCCGCATCGACGCTGCCGCTCGACGTGCCCGGCCCGAACAGGTGCTCGCGGAGGCTCGACTCGGTGAAACCGCGCACGAACGCGGCATACGACGTTGCGTACGCGGCAGCGTCGTGGTCGGAGCGCCACTTCGTGAAGTAGGGATTGGGCACCGGATCCGTCCGGCATTCAACTTCGGTGAAGGCTTCGTGCACCGGCGAATCGGCGCGTAGCAGCGGCGCGCGCGCTTCGTCGACGGTGCGCGCGTACACGGGGAGGATGTAGCGCTCCACCGCGCCCGGGTCGAGCAGCCCTTCGTTCGCCATCTCCGACGCGACATCGTGCATCGCCCGTAAGAGCCTCCGAGCAGTGACATTCGGCTCGACGCCGTCGCTGCCGGAGTCGGTCCCGACCATCTGGACGAGGAGGCGACCGCCGCTCGCGAGATCCGCCGCGCGTGCGAGGAGGAAGGTCGTCCAGTCGGCGTCGGCTTCCCTGGCGATCGTCCCCCCGGCCTCGCCGGTGGCTTCGCAGAAGTAGAAGGCTCCCGGCACGACGACATCGGGTTGCGTGCGCAACCAGTGCGCGGCCGAGAACGACATGCCGAGGCGCACCGATCCCGCCGGTGCCGCAGGTTCGAAGAACGACACCGCCGACGCGAGCGGAAGGACCGCGGGCCCGCTCAGCCGCAGGTAGCTGTCGGGGGAGGACGTGAGGTTGTGGAACAGCTCGTTCCAGTCGTTGGTGGGAAGGTCGTTGTGGAGCGCCACCACCGGCTGTTCGTGATCGCGGCGCCGAACCGCGTCGATCGCGGTACGGACTGCCGACATCGAGTTCGCGCCGGACGACGCGCCGTAGTCGGCGACGACGAACGTCGCGCCGTGCTCCACCGGAACCGAGTCGACGCACTGCTCGATGCGGGCGGCGCCGCTCGCCACGACCGCGCGTTGGTACTGCGAGTGAGCGTCGTAGTCGTCGGCCATCCCTTGGGTCGCGGTCATTCCGGTAGGTTCCCATTCACCGCGGCGCTGGTCGTGCGCAGCGCTACGGCTCGTACGGCGTCGCGCCGAGGATCTCGGCGAAACGGTGTTCGAGCGCGGGGCGGAGGTCGGCGTGGCTCACGACCCAGAAGCGGTTCGTCTTGACCGCGTCGACGACCATGGCGGCCACGTCGTCGGGTTCCTTGCCGCTCGGACCGGTGAAGCCACTGCGAATCGCCTCGCGCCACACTTCGGCATCGGCGGTGCGCTCCTCGCGGCCGAGGTGGGCGGGCCGGTTGCGCTCGCACTCCATCACGTTCGTGTTTGTCGCGCTCGGGCACAGCACGCTCACACCGATCGGAGCGCCGGACGCTGCCAGTTCGGTACGCAACGTCTCGGAGAGCGACACCACACCGACCTTTGCCACCGCGTAGGGCGCGAGGTGCGCGACGCCGCTCACGAGCCCCGCTATCGACGCGGTGTTGACGATGTGTGCGGGCGTGCCCTGCCGCAACATGATCGGCAGGAAGGTGTGGACGCCGTGGATCACCCCCCAGAGGTCGACGCCGAGCACCCACTGCCAGTCGGCCATGGTCAGCCGGTCGATGGCGTTGAAGGTCGAGACGCCCGCGTTGTTGCACACGACGTCGACGTGGCCGAATCGGTCGAGCGACGCGGCCGCGAGTGTCTCGACCGAGTCGAGGTCGGCGACGTCGGTGACGACCGCGTGGACGCGGTCACCCGAACCGTCGTCGAGCCGAGCCCGGGCGTCGGCGAGCGCGTGCGCCTCGATGTCGGCGATCACCACGTGGCTCCCTTCGGAGAGGAACGCCGCGGCAAGGGCGAACCCGATGCCGCTCGCGCCTCCGGTGATCACCGCGATCTTGCCGTCGAGATCTTCGATGGTTCCCCCCCCCGAAATCAGCTGGCCTCGAAGCTGACGGCGATCCCGCCGTCGGCGCGGAAGAGTTCGAGGCGATTGCCCGTCACCCGGTACGTCGTCGCGAGCGCGAGCGCCGCGAAGTACCGGTCTTCCTGGGTCTGGATCGCCGCATCGGCGCACGCGACTTGTGTCGACGTCAGCGGCCCGATCGAGATCTTCTGGCCCGTCGTCGTGTACGGACCCCCGAAGCTGTTGCAGCCTCCCCCGCCCGTGACTTCCTTCGCACCGAAGTCGGCCGTCGGGGTCGTGCCGATGATCGCCGACTGCACCGCCGTCCCGGTGTAATAGCCGGTCACGGTCCACTTGCCGACGATGTCGTGTGCAGTCGACACGCGGTAGGAGAGCAGCAGCTTGCCGCTCTTGCCGAAGAGCGACAGTTTGCTCCCCTTGATCTTGTACGAGGTCACCTTCACGAGTCGCCCGACGTAGGCGTCCTCGACGGCGGCAGGACCGGACTCACACGCGCGCTTGGTCGACGTGATGTCGGGACCGATCGTCATCTTGGAACCGCTGACTCTGTATGGCGCGTCGTACGAGTTGCAGCCACTCGATCCACCCACCCTCTTCGCGGAGAAGCGCGCCGAGACGCCGTTCACGGTCAATCCCTTACCGAGCGACGGGCTGTCGGTAAGGATCCAGTTGGTGCCCGCCAACCGGGTAGCGGTCGCTGTAGTTGCTCCGGCTGACGGCAGGAAGAGTGCTCCTCCGAGGGCGACCACGGTGGCGACGAGTAAACCGTCCCCGCGCAGAGGACGTCGGGTGGCGGTCACGGGCGACACGCTTGCACATCCGGGTGCTACACACCACGCATGCCTTCACCCAACTTCCGTCGTGTCGTCACCGGTCACGATCGCGATGGCTCCGCGATCTTCTTGTCCGACGGCACGCCGCCGCACAGCGTCATCACCGCCGAGGGCTACGCCGTGAGCGACCTGCTCTGGTTGAACGGCCCCGCCCGCCACGCGGACGACGGCGAGGAACCCGAAGGCGCCTTCGACCTCGAACCGCCAACCGGCGGCCTGTCGGTGCGCATCATCAGGATCCCGCCCCCTCCCGCGGACGCCCCGGAGGCGCAGCGGTGGATCCGCGTCGCGCGCGAAGACCCCGAACGTCCCGGCATGCACGCGACCGACACGCTCGACTTCGTGACGGTGCTCGACGGCGAGATCGTGCTCGGGCTCGACGACGGCGAGCACCACCTCACGCAAGACGATTGCGTCGTCCAGCGCGGCAACGCGCACCGCTGGCGCGTCGTCGGCGACAAGCCCTGCACCTACACCGTCGTCATGGTGCGTCCCGACCCGGCAGCCGACGATCCGCAGACGATGCTCAGGGCTACTGCGGGAGAGCGCGGATCGTGGCGTCGACTCGTCGCGGGCACGGACTCGACTGGGCGATCCACGGCTCTCGTCGACGGACCCGCCGCCGTTGTCTACGAGCCCGCCGGTCCGGGCGGCGTGTCGCTCGTGGAGTTGTGGCAGACCGGCGGGTTACCGCGGGATCCGGGCGTTGGCGGTGACCCGCCCGGTGACTGGCAGCTCGAACCGCGCAACGGGGGACTCGCGTTCCGCGCGATCGAGATGCCCGCGGGCCTCGAGTCCGGTGAAGCAGGGTGGCACACCACCAACACGATCGACGTCGACATCATGATCTCGGGACGGCTCGAGCTGGCGCTGCCCGACGTCGAACCGGTCGTGCTCGGACCGGGCGATTCGGTGGTGCAGCGTGGGACGCATCACAAGTGGACACCCGTCGGCGACGAGCCAGTGCGTTATGTGGTGGTGATGATCGCGCTCTGCGACCCGTAGTCAGGAGCGAACGGCGGTGAGCCGGGTATCCCGGCTCGCAGTGAGCGACCCGTGTCAGGAGCGAACGGTGGTGAGCCGGGTATCCCGGCTCGCAGTGAGCGACCCGTAGTCAGGTGTAGCTGCGCCTGAGCGCGACGACGCTGATACCGACGAGCGCGAGCATGCACGCCATCTGTCCGAACCACCACGATCCGAACGCGTGATGACCGGTGACCGGGCACGCGATCGACGCCGCCGTCGCGAGCACGGCGGCACCGAGGGACGCGAGCAAGCCCCAACGCCGCTGCATGACGAGGCCGGTGATCATCGTCGCGAGCAAGAGGTACATCGCGAGCTCGAGCAGGATCCCGACGAACGGAACCGATCCTTGCGCGGCCGGCTCGAGCGCGAACGCGATCTGGACGAGCACCAGCCACGCGATGCCGACCGTCAGGGCTGCTTGACCGCTGATCCGCTCCTGGAGCCACTCGCGGGTGTCGGGCAGGGATCGGACGGACCGCCGCTCGGGAGGCGTCGTCGTGCGGGACTCGGTCGACAACATCGCGCCACCTCTTGGTCGGAGACGTCGGGCTCGTCCGACACATTCTGCCCGTTCTCGACGGGCGCGGCGCGGTCAGGGCTCGAAACCCTCTTCGCGGAACGGGCCGTCGCGCCAGGCGATGGCGGCGCGGAGCCCTTCCTCCCGCATGACACGGCCGAACTCGCTGCCGCCCGGGCGGAGCCGGCCGCTGAGGGTGTGCCACTGCGAACCGGTCTTGAGCGCGGTGCGGATCCCCATGATCTCGTAGGCCTGGTTCAGCGCCGCCTTGTTCGCGGCGAGCAGATCGGGCGCGACCTTCGAGAGCGGGCGCAGCTCGCGCATCACCTCGTCGTCGAGCCGATCGGCCGGGAAGCTCTTGGCCACCCAGCCCATCCGCGCCGCCTCCGCTCCCGTCACCGAGTTGCCGGTGAGCTGTAGGTACTTCGCGTGTGCCATCGAGAGCTTCCACGGGAAGTAGAGGGTGTCGGGTGTGGTCATGCCGCGCATCGGCGGGTAGCCGATGACCGCGTCGTCGGCAACGAACGCGATATCGCACATCGACATGAGCTCACTACCACCCGCGAGGCAGTAGCCGTGCACCTTCGCGACGACCGGTTTCAGGAGATCCCAGATCGTCATCCAGTCGCGGAAGCAACTCCGCGCGAACTGATCGGTCCACGAGTCGAAGTGTGCCGACGACACCCAACCGTCGGGTGCATCTTCGGGATCGCGCGTGTTGATGGCCATGTCGTAGCCGCTGCAGAACGACGTGCCCGCGCCGTCGATGAGCACGAGGGTGACGTCGTCGTCGCGCTCGGCGACTCGGAGCGCATCGACCAGCTCCCGACGCAGGGTGAAGTCGAGGGCGTTCCGCTTCTCGGGGCGGTTGAGCGTGATGTGGGCGATGTGGTCGGCGGCGTCGTAGAGGATCGATCCGTAGTCGGTCACGGCCGGACCTTAGCAATCGCTCACTCGGCGCGCGTGCTTGCGCGCTGCACGTGGCACGCGCGCGGTTCGCAACCGTCGGTGGCGACGCGCGCGCCTCGCGTGATCCGTGTCGTGCTCGGCGCGCGGCGGTTGACAGCGCCGCGCACGCGCAAGAAGAATCCGCGACAGCTCCGAACCAAGACGGCGGAACGGTGGGGGGTGACATCGTCAGCAACGGCTTCGTGCTGGCTCAGCACACGGCGGGGCAACTCCAGTACCGCGTGGTTGCGATCAAGCCGCACAACACGAACGGCCAGGGAAGTGACGGCGACATCGAGGACGTGTCCGAACCCGGCAACGTCAACGTGTCGGACCGCGCGCTCGACTTCGAGAACGGTTCAACGCGCTGAACGCGATCACGGTCGGTGCCGGGAAGGACGTGAACCTCACGGTGACGGCTGCGAAGGGACGACGGCGCCGCGACCAACGCAAAGCCCGTCGTGAACAGCCGCGGGGGAGCCGGTGGGAAGGGTGGCACCAACGCCATCCACGCGTTCAACGGCACGCTCACGGTCGGACCGAACGCCCAGGTGCTCGCGAACGACACCTCCCCGGGAGGGGCGGTGGGCGCGAGCGTGCTGGCGTCGTGCGCAGCCGCGGTCGAGTCGGGCACGATCGATCCGGCGGATGGGGCCGGTGACGACGTCGGCGCCTGCGGTGGAGGCCCGACGCCACTCTTCGTGAGCTGTGAGGAGTCGTTCGGCATCACCGTCTGACCACGAGGCGTAATCAGCGGCGGAAGGTGCGCGCGCTCCGCGCGAAGGGGTGGTGCTCCCGGTCGAACCGGGAGCACCACCCGAGTCGCGTCCGCGGTGCCGTGAGGCTTCCGGAACCTGACGCCGGCCTGAATCGGTGATGGTGCGAGTTCCGCGTTGCTGTGTAACGTGGTGGCCGACCTCGAGGGGAGGGGCCCGAGAACGCATGCGACGGTCGAATGGGATTCTGAACGCCGGGGCCGGTTCGATCAGGTCTCGCGCGCTGCCGCGTTGTCGTGACGGTGCTCACCGTGTTCGCGCTCGTCGTCGCGGTCGCCGCGGCAGCATCGGCGAAGAAGAGTTCGTCGAAGCCCAAGTCCGCCACGTCGGCCTCCGCGCCCACGCTCGCCAACCTGAAGGTCCTCGCCGCCAACGTCACGGTGAAGCCCGCCGGAAAGACGCAGTACGTGAAGGCGAAGGACGGGCAGGTACTGCGAGAAGGTGATGCGCTCATCACCGACGCCGCGGGAATGGCAGAGATCGATTACACCGACGGTTCGCTGACCCGTCTCGGCGCGTCCACCCAATTCAAGATCACGAAGCTCACGAACAAGAAGGGCGGCCGTCAGACGCAGGGCACGCTCACCGTCGGTGACACCTGGAACCGCGCCGCAAAGGTCGCGCAGACCGGATCGTTCGAAGTGAAAGCGGGTGGCGCGACCGCCGCCGTCGAGGGAACACGCGTTCGCGGATTCCTGCAAACAGCAGGGCACGCAAATTGTGTGCACCGTCATCGACGTGGTCGACAACGTCAAGATGTTGTTGCCGGGCGGCGGCATCACGCAGCTCACGCCGGCCACGAGTGTCGATATCACCAACGGCGCCGCGGGCACGGTGAACGCGCTCTCCTACGAGGATCTCGCCAACAACCCGTTGGTTGCGGGCAACCTCTATCTCGACGCTCTCGCCGGGAAGGGTCTCGGTGGCGAGGACCTCCCGACGACGACGACCACGACGACGCTCCCGCGGTACACCCCGCCGCTGACGGGGCAGTCGACGACGATCGAGATACCGAGCCAGAACCCGCAGAGCTCGCCGTCGTCGGTCACGACGACCCTCCCCGAGGTGCCGAACGTGACCACGCCGTCTTCGGGGTCCGTCGACGTGCCCGGCACGCAGCTCCCCTGCGTGCCCAGCAACAAGAACCCGTGCTGACGCGTCGCGTGGCCGTGCCGGCGCTCGTGCCGGTGCTGGTGCTTGTCCTCGCCGGGCTCGCCGGTGCGTCACAGCCGCCGAGGTCGTCGTCGTACGCGCCGAAGTTGTCGTCGTCGCTGAAGTCGTCGTCGTCTTCTTCGTCGTCGTCGAAGTCGTCCCCTTCGTCGTCGTTGTCGAAGTCGTCCCCATCGTCGTCGTCGTCTTCGTATTCGTCTTCGTCGTCTTCGTCGAAGCCGTCTTCGTCGAAGTCGTCTTCGTCGAAGTCGTCCTCGGCGTCGTCTTCGTCGTCGTCGTCGCAGCGGCCAAAGCCGCAGTCGTCGTTGCTGCCGCTCGTCACGAACATCGTCTTCGACGGCTCACCGGGAACGGGAGCGCCGCCCACGACACTCGGCGGGTTCACGATGACGCCGTTCGGCAACGACGCACGCCCAACCGTGACCAACGTCACCAACGTGGTCGACCCCGCGGGCACGGTCGGCTTCGGTTCGTCCGTCGAGCACGACAAGATCGGAAGCGGCTGGAGTACCTGGAGTCACGGCTACGTCGGCGACGTCTACTGGACTCACGACGGCATCGTGAGCCTGACGCTCACCATGCCGGCCGGCACGAACGCGTTCTACTTCTACGCCGAGCCGGTGTCGTTCGCGACCTTCAACGTGACTGCCACCGCCCAGGACGGCAGCACCTCGGGAGCGCTCCCGGTCAACGGGTTCGCAGGCGCGCGCTACTTCGGCTTCTACGGCACGAACGGCGCCAAGGTCGAGAGCATCACCATCAGCTCCCCCAATCCCCCGGTGGGATCCGACTTCGCGGTGGGAGAGTTCGGCATCGCGGTGCAGCCGCCTCCGCCGCCGAAGTTGACGGTCGTGAAGGACCCGACGAACAACAACGGTGGGAACGCCAAACCGGACGACTTCGCGTTGAAGGTGGGCGGGAACCCGGTGCCGAGTGGCGTGGCGAGCACGCTGAACGCGAACACGCCCTACTCGATCAACGAGACCCAGTTGGCGGGTTACACGTTCGTGTCGATCACGGGTAGCCCGAAGTGCCCATCGGTGTTGGGTGGGACGATCACGCTGGCGCCGGGTGACGACATTACGTGCACGATCACGAATGATGATGTGGCGCCGAAGTTGACGGTCGTGAAGGACCCGACGAACGACAACGGTGGGAACGCCAAACCGGACGACTTCGCGTTGACGGTGGGCGGGAACCCGGTGCCGAGTGGCGTGGCGAGCACGCTGAACGCGAACACGCCGTACTCGATCAACGAGACCCAGTTGGCGGGTTACACGTTCGTGTCGATCACGGGTAGCCCGAAGTGCCCATCGGTGTTGGGTGGGACGATCACGCTGGCGCCGGGTGACGACATTACGTGCACGATCACGAATGATGATGTGGCGCCGAAGTTGACGGTCGTGAAGGACCCGACGAACGACAACGGTGGGAACGCCAAACCGGACGACTTCGCGTTGACGGTGGGCGGGAACCCGGTGCCGAGTGGCGTGGCGAGCACGCTGAACGCGAACGTGCCCTACTCGATCAACGAGACCCAGTTGGCGGGTTACACGTTCGTGTCGATCACGGGTAGCCCGAAGTGCCCGTCGGTGTTGGGTGGGACGATCACGCTGGCGCCGGGTGACGACATTACGTGCACGATCACGAATGACGATGTGCCTCCGCCTCCTCCCCAAGAGCGGCTACTCACCGAGCTGAGCGACGTGCACGTGTGGGTCGGCCTGCGCAACAGTGACGATCAGGGCACGCAGTTCGACGTGCAGACGGAACTCCTCCAGAACGGCACGCCGGTCGCGTCCGGTCTCACGCGCTGCGTCACGAACGTCACAAGGAACCCCACCTTCGCGACGGAAGTCGTCGTGCCGTGGAACGACTTCCAGCCGGTCCCGGTCGGCTCGGGTGACGTCTTCGAGCTCAGGGTGTCGACGCGTGTCGGCACCGTGGACGGAGACGGGAAGTGCTCAGGGCCGGGCGGCAGCCACAACAGCGCGGTGGGCCTGCGCCTCTATTACGACGCCGCGAACCTCGCTTCGCAGTTCGACGTGACGATCACGCCTGATCCCAACCGTGTGCTCTACCTGCACTCCGACGGAACCGGGTGTGGCGACATTGAGACACCCGGCGTGACCAAGCGCACACTGGACGGATATGCCGCGGGAGACTCTTCCCCGAAGTGCAAGGACTCCGCGGTCGTGAACTTCGCCGGCGGCAACGCGTGGCAGGTGATCGGCGTCTGGAGCATGGCGCCCCAGCCGTAGCTCGGTTCGCTGGTCTCAGCCGGCAGGGATCGGCCAGGTCGTGGTCGGCCGGTCGCCGGCAACCGTGGTGCGGTGCAGGAACCGGCGGTAGCCGGTGAAGTCGGCCATCGCCATGTGCTGAAGGCACCGGTTGTCCCACATCGCCACGTCGCCGACCTCCCAGCGCCACCGGCACGTGAACGCGGGCTGTACCGAGTGCTCGAAGAGGAAGTCGAGGATCGGCTTCGACTCCGGACGGGCGAACCCCACCAGCCCGACGGTGTACTGCGCGTTCACGAAGAGCGACGGACGGCCGGTCTCCGGATGGACGCGCACGACGGGGTGGTGCTCGACGCGCTCCGCGTCGTCGCTCGGTGTGGACGGTCATGCCGGTGAACGTGTCGTGCAGCGCCTGCATCCTCGTCGAGTACGCATTCACCGCGCTGTGTACGCCCCGCAAGCTCGACAGCATCGACTGCATCCCGTCCGACAGAGCCTCGAAGGCGGCCTCCTGGTTCGCCCAGATCGTGTCGCCGCCGTAGGGCGGTACTTCGAGGGCGTGCAGGATCGACGCGAACGGTGGTTCGGGCAGGAACGAGAAGTCGGAGTGCCACAAGCTGCCGAACGTGTACCGCTGCTCCTCGGTCGCCTCTCGCACCACCGCGATCACCTCGGGGTGATCCGTCACCGGCTCGATGAACGGCACCGGGCTGAACGGTACCGAAGCGCCGGCTGAACGCGACCTGCTGCTCCGGGGTGAGGCGCTGACCGCGGAAGAACAGCACGTGGTGGTCGAGAATCGCGCGGCGCATCTCGGCGACGACGTCGTCGTCGAGGTCGCGCGCGACAGATCGACACCGCCGACGACCGCGCCGCACGCGCCCGAGACCGGCTCGACCGTGACCCGCCGGTACCGGTGGCCGGCCGGGGCCGCAGGCACCGGGATCAGGAGCGGAGCGGGCGTGGCCGCAGTCACGTGCTCCAGCTTACGGAGACCTCCGCTCGCCGCTCGCTCCTACACATGGGTCGCTCGCTGCTCGCCGGGATACCCGGCTCGCGGCCGCTCGCTCCGACACGGGTCGCTCGCTGTCGCCGGGATCCGGCTCGCGGCCGCTCGCTCCGACACCTGGGTCGCTCGCTGCTCGCCGGGATACCCGGCTCGCGGCCGCTCGCTCCGACACCTGGGTCGCTCGCTGCTCGCCGGGATACCCGGCTCGCGGCCGCTCGCTCCGACACCTGGGTCGCTCGCTGCTCGCCGGGATACCCGGCTCGCGGCCGCTCGCTCCGACACCTGGGTCGCTCGCTGCTCGCCGGGATACCCGGCTCGCGGCCGCTTGCTCCGACACCTGGGTCGCTCGCTGCTCGCCGGGATACCCGGCTCGGGCCGCTTGCTCCGACACCTGGGTCGCTCGCTGCTCGCCGGGATACCCGGCTGCGGCCGCTTCTCCTACTGCGTGCTCGCCGGCTGCTGGGTCCCGCCCTGGCTCGGGCAACCGGTACACGGGTACTGCGGCGGGATGTCCTTCGGTGGCGACGTCGTGTAGTTCACGACGTCGGTCGGCTGCTTCGTGAAGAACTTGGGTTGCCCCTTCTTCCACGTCTGGAGGGTGTACCGCTTGCCACCGTCGAGGTACCAGTAGTTGCCGGTCTGCGGGTTGCCGATGATGTTGCCCTTCCCCTCGGCTTTCGGGTCGTACCACACCGAGCGCGAAGTCCTTCGGCCCGAGCAACGCGTACTCGGGATACCCGAGGCCGAGATCGCCGACCTTGTTGCCCTGGGTGGTCACCTCGTCCTGGAACGCGCCCCCGCTCCCCGGTTGCGCGAACTGGCCGTCGCGGAAGCTCGTGGGGGTGAGCTTCGGCCCCGCGAGCTGGACGCCCTGATTGATCCAGTAGACCGCCGGCATCCCACCCGAGTACGTCGTGCCCTTGTTGGTACCCCAGTACCAGTTCACGACGTTCTCCGCCGTGACCGCGCCGGCCTGATCGGTCGCGTAGGGCGCGAACCACGACATGCCGAAGGCGTGGCCCCACTGGTCCTGGTCGTACTGCGCGGCGAACAGACTGAGCTCCTGGTAGGCCCACGCGGTCATGAGCCATTCGGGCCGGTACTCGTTCGCGGTCGCCGCCTTCGTCATCGGGGCGACGATCGTGCTGCTCCCCATCAGGATGACGGAGGTGACGCCGGCGTCCTTGAGCTTCGCGACGAGCGTTGGCGCCTGCTCCTGGGCCGCCGACGTCTGGGCGCCCGACGAGGAGTCGGCCGGCGGGCTCCAGGCGACTTCCGCGGCGAGCTTGGGTACGCCCTGCTTGGCGAGATCGGCCTTGAACTTGTCGAGATCGATGGTGTTCCCACTCGTGGGCGAGATGGTGTAGAGGAGACCGAACTTCCGAGTCTCCTTCTGGAAGTTGGGGTCACCGGCGAACGCCGCCTTCCTGCCCGCGATCTGCCTGCCCAGCCACGCGGAGACGTTCTTCGCCTGCAGGTCGACATCAGCCCCCGTGAAGCGGTACGGCTGCTGCGCGAGGTCCGCCGCCTGGCTCCCGGTCGAGCCGAATGCCATCACGATCTTGCGCTTGGCGATCTCGTCCGAGAACACGCTGCCACCCGCGCTGTCGATCACCGCGAACGGCTTCATCGCCGCCGACGGTGACCGCATCGGCGCGCTGCGCGGCCTCGTCGGTGCCCGAGTAGGTGACGAAGTCGTACTCGATCGTGCGGCCCCACAGCTGGTAGCGACCGTCGAGCGCCTGCTGTGCGTCGAGGACCGCGTCCTGGATGGTGCCCGGCTTACCCGTCGACCGGTTCGACCGGCGGCTGGCCCCCGGCGGCGGGATTCTTCTGGAGTTCGATCGGTGGGACGTACACCACGACCTTGACCGAGTCCTTGGTGACGCCCTGGTACGTCGCGCCGCCATTGTCGGCGCCGTCCTTCCACGGCTTGACACACACCGACGCAAGGTAGGCCGGGATCTTGATCCGCCCCGTGGTGGGGTCGCACAGCGGACTGTTCTTCGCCGCGTCGGTGCCGATGCCGGCCGCGGAGTTCGCGACCGCGCCGGCTGGCGTCGCCGGCACTGCGACCAGAGCGGCACCGGTGAGCACGAGCGCGCTGATCGAGAGCACGATCTTGCGCAGTATCGACGGAATGATCATCGAGCCCCCCGTTGAGCACATCTCCAATTTCGCGGGAGGCTAACGCGCCGTCAGGACTCGGTGCTCGCGCGTGTCCGGGAGGCACCCCGGCCGCAGATCGGCGTAGCTGATGACGGTCGGAGTGCCCGTAATGTGTCGACCGCATGACGCGGCTGCTCATCGTGCACCACACGACCTCACCGTCACTCCACTCGATGTTCGACGCCGCGCACGAGGGCGCGACGGATCGGTCGATCACCGGCGTCGAAGTCGTGGTGCGGGCGGCGCTTGCGGCGACCGCGGTCGACGTGCTCGAAGCCGACGGCTACCTCCTCGGCACGCCCGCCAACCTCGGCTACATGTCGGGCGCGCTCAAGCACTTCTTCGACCAGATCTACTACCCGTGCCTCGACGCGACCGCCGGTCGCCCGTTCGGCGTGTACGTGCACGGCAACAACGACACTGTCGGCGCGCTGAAGGGCATCGAGGTGATCACCACCGGCTTGCGGTGGCGAGCGGCACAGGCACCGGTCGAAGTGATCGGCGAACCGAGTCGAGATGACCTCGGCGCATGCCGCGAGCTCGGTGCTGCACTCGCAGCGGGGCTGACATTCGCGGAAAGTTAAAGTCTGCGGTGAGCGAAGGGGACGGCGATGACGGCAACCGGTACTCGTGCCGCGGAAGTTCGCGCGGCAGGTCGGCCATCCGATCATCGATGCCGACGGTCATTTCGTGGAGGTCGGTCCGCTCCTCGACGACGAGATCGTCACGTATCTCGAGGAGTCCGGCGGCGCGGCGCTCCGCGACCGCTTCCTGGCGGGCACGGCGCGCGCCCTCGACACCTCGTCGGCGCTCGCGCACCGCGGCGACGTGTCCGTGCGGGAACAGTGGCGGGCGATGCCGTCGTGGTGGGGATGGCAGACCCACAACCTGCGCGACCGTGCGACCGCGCACCTTCCCGCGCTGCTCTACGAGCGCCTCGACGAGCTCGGCATCGACTTCACGATCCTCTATCCGTCGATGAGCCTCGGGTACTTCGAAGTGACCGACGAGGAGCTTGTCGTCCTCGTTGTGCCGCGCGGTGAACCGTGCCAACGCGCGCGTGTTCGCGCCGTATCGCGACCGTTGCACCGTCGGCGCGATGGTCCCGATGATCACGCCCACCCTGGCGATCGAGGAGGCCGAGTACGCGGTGCGCGAGCTCGGCGCGAAGTCGCTGCTCGTCGCCGAGCACGTCAAGCGTCCGGTTGGGACACGGCGGCTACCGGCTCGACAACTACGGGATCGACAGCGAGTACGACTACGACCCGTTCTGGTCGAAGTGTCTGGACCTCGGCGTCGCGCCCGTCGTGCACGGCTCGCTCCAGTCGCACCGTGTCACTCGCTCCGTGTCGAGCTACGTCTACAACCACATCGACGGGCTCTCGGCCGCGCACGAGTCGCTCTGCAAGGCGCTGTTCCTCGGCGGGGTCACCCGCCGGTTCCCCGACCTGCGGATCGGGTTCCTCGAGGGTGGCGTGGCGTGGGCGTGCGAGTTGTTCGCCGGCCTGGTCGGGCACTGGGAGAAGCGCAACCGCGACGAGATCTGGGCGCTCGACCCGGATCGGCTCGATGTCGACGCGCTCGATGGAGTACTTCCGCCGGTACGGCAGCGACGATGTCACGGCGCGCCTCGATGACATCCGCTCCTACTTCGCGCGGCCCGCTGGCGAGGCCGGCGAACGTCGACGAGTTCGCCGCCTGCGAGATCGACACGGCCGACGACCTGCGCGCGCGGTTCGAACCGAGCTTCTACTTCGGTTGCGAAGCCGACGATCCGCTGGTGGCGTGGGCGTTCCGCGACGACGTGAACCCGCTCGGTGCTCGGCTGCGGCCGATCCTCGGCTCCGACATCTCCCACTGGGACGTGCCCGACATGACCGAACCGGTGGCCGAGGCGCACGAGCTCGTCGAGCGGGGCGTGATCACCGACCGCGACTTCCGCGACCTCACGTTCGTGAACCCGGTGCGCCTCCACGCGAGTGGGAACCCCGATTTCTTCGTCGGGCACCGTGTGCGAAGCGGACGCCGCGCGACTCCTGGAGACGAAACCATCGTGACGAGGTCCGAGCAGCATGCGATCGACCCGCGACTCGGGACGGTTGCGCCGACGTCGGGGAGTCCGGCGCGACGCCCGCGCTCGATCCGGCGCACCACCACGGTCGACTCGACCCGTCCGAGCGGGCTCGGCGGTGAGCTCGTCCAGGTCGAGTCGTGGGCGCGACCTGTACACCGCACCCGACGGTTCGGCCGTCACGCTCGCCGAGGCGGTCATGGAGCTCCGCTCGACGTACGTCGACGGACCGATCGTGCAATCGATCGAGCTCACGCCCGGCGCTTCGGGCCTCGACGCTCTGGTAGGGCGGCGCGCGTCGACCGGATTCCGTGCCGTGATCGACGAAGCCGTCGACGCGCCACGAGGATCGCTCGGCTACCTGCTGCTCGACGAGGTTCCGGCGGCGACGCTCGTCGCGGGATACGCGGTGGCGGCCGCTGCGGAGCGCGGGGACGTCGAGCTGCGCAAGCTGCGGATCAGTTCGGGATCCCAACCCCGGCTGCAGGTGCCCGACCTCTGTGCCGGCTTCCAGGTAGGCGGCACCATGGAGGCGAACCTCGACGAGCGCGGGCACCCGCCGATTCTCACCGGCCCCGTCGCGCTGTCGGTCGAGACGCCCGAAGATGAACTCGGCTGGCACTCGTTCGATCCGCTTCCGGCCCACGCGATGCGACGTCGTCGCCGGATCGATCTGCACCGCGCCGACGACGGTCTCGTGCACGTCGACGTGTTCTTCCGCGACAGTCACATGCCCGACGACGGCATCGAGCACGCGGTGCACGAGTACACCGTCGTCGCAACGGTCGACCCGGAGTCCATGCGCGTCGTCGCGTGCGAGGCGACGCCGCGAGTGCTGCCGTGGGTCGAGTGTCCCGAGGCCGCGGCCAGCGCCGGTCGGCTGGCCGGCATGAAGGTGATGGGTCTTCGTCCCGACGTCCGCGCGCAGTTCGTCGGCCCGAGTACCTGTACGCACCTGAACGACGTCCTGCGTGGGCTCGAAGACGTCGAGTGGCTCGTGGGCGAGCTCGAGCGAGGCAGCAGCCTTGCCGTCTAGTGTCCGCGCGGTGCGGCCTCTGCGCTCGGTCCTGTTCTCGCGCGGCGACGACCCTGATTCATTGCGCAAGGCGGTGTCGTCCGGTGCCGACTCGATCGTCGCCGACCTCGAGGAACCGCGCACGCCGTACTCGGAAGCCGATCGTGAGCGAGGAAGAGCGGTCGCGCGCGAGTTCTTCGACTCACAACCCGCCAACTCGCAGCGTGGCGGCGGACCGCTGCTGTTCGCACGTGTCCAGCCGTGGTCGACCGGCCAGACGCTCAAGGACCTGCGAGCGGTGATGGGCCCGAGCCTCGGCGGGATCCTCGTGCCCAAGATCGAGAGCCCCGCCGATGTCTCTGCGGTCGACGCGCTGCATCACCTGCATGGAAGTGGAGTTCGACCTCGAGCGCGGCAGTGTCGTGATCTACCCGATCCTCGAGACCGCGGCCGCGATCCGGCTCGCGTACGAGATCGGCACCGCGTCGCCTCGGGTCGCCTACATGGGTGGCGCGATCTCGCGCTTCGGCGACATCCACCAGGCGATCGGTTTCCGGTGGACCGCCGAGGGAGAGGAGACGTTGTTCCTCCGCTCGAAGGTACTGATCGACGCGCGTGCGGCGGGCATCCGCTACCCGATCAGTGGCATGTGGGGCGGCGATCGCGACGATCTCGACGGTCTGCGCGAGTTCGCGGTCAAGCTCCGCAACCTCGGGTACTACGGGATGATGCTGGGCGATCCCGTCTACATCCCGTTGGTGCACGAGGTGTTCTCGCCGACCGCGGCCGAGCTCGCGTACTGGCAGGACCTCGACCGGCTCGCAACCGAAGCCGAGCGCAACGGAAGCGGTCCGATCGTGTACGGCGACCCGAACCGGGGGGAAGGTCACGTCGTGCACATCGCGCACGTGGGCTCGGCGCGGAAGAACCTCGCGTGGGCGCGCGACCTCGGTCTTCTCGAATAGAGGGCGAAGGAGAAGGTGATGGGGAAGTGGAGTCGGGACGAGCTGCAGCAGGCGCACGATCACTACTCCGCGGTCGCGGCCGAGGCGGCGCGAACCGGTGACTGGCGCCCGTGGGCCGACATGTTCACGGAGGACGCCGAGTACCTCGAGCACCACTTCGGCAGGTTCGAGGGGCGCGAGGCGATCTACGAGTGGATCTCGAAGACGATGGCCGAGTGGCCGAACTCCGAGATGAAGTCGTTCCCGCACGTGTGGTGCGTGTGCGACGAGGAGCGTGGCTGGTGGATCTGCCGAATCGAGAATCGTTTCGAGGATCCCGGTGACGGCGAGGTCTACGAGGAGCACAACATCACGGTGCTCCACTACGCGGGCGACAACCGGTGGTCCTACGAGGAAGACGCGTACAACCCCGCCAACTTCGGAGAGACCGTCAAGGCATGGATCGACGCCAAACGCCGCGCAAGGGCGCGTGACCGGCGCGCACCCCCATTAGCCTGAGGCCGCGATGTGCGGCGTGAGCGGCTTCTGGGGTCCGAGGGACCGCGCGTTGCTCGAGGCGATGACGGCAGCGCAGGTCCACCGGGGGCCCGACGACCTGGGCTTCCTGGAAGCTGACTGCGCCAGTCTCGGCTTCCGGCGCCTGAGCATCATCGACCTCGCCGGCGGGCACCAGCCGATGAGCACCGACGACGGCCTCGTGCACATCTCGTACAACGGCGAGGTCTACAACTTCCGCGAGCTGCGGGCTGAGCTCGAAGCGATCGGGCACACCTTCCGCACCACGTGCGACACCGAGGTCGTGCTCCACGCCTACGCCGAGTGGGGCACCGACTGCTTCGCCAGGTTCAACGGCATGTGGGGCGTCGCCCTCCTCGACCTCCGTGGTGACCGGCCCCGCCTCGTCCTGGCGCGCGATCACTTCGGCATCAAGCCCATGTACTACGCGCGATCGGGCCGGCGGGTGCTGTTCGCCTCGGAGATCAAGGCGATCCTCCAGGATCCGAGCTTCGAGCGCCGTGTCGACGACCAGCAGATGTACGAGTACCTCGCGTTCGGCCTCTTCGACCACACCGAGGCCACGTTCTTCGAGGGCGTGCGCACGGTCCCTGCCGCGGCGTACGCCATCGTCGACGACGACGGCGTACGGGTCGAGCGCTACTGGGAGCCCGTGCTGTCCGAAACGGGTTCGGGTGATCCGGCCGAGTTCCGTGCGGTGTTCGAACGTGCGGTCGAGCGGCGCTTGGTGGCCGACGTCCCCGTCGGCATCTGCTTGAGCGGTGGCCTCGACTCGTCGTCGATCTGCACGGTGATGGCGCGCCAGCTCGAGGCCCGCGTTCCCGACTCGGTCTCGCTCGGCGACCGCCTCCAGACCTTCTCCGCCGTGTTTCCCGGCGACCCGATCGACGAGACCCGCTACATCGACAGCGTGCTCGACGTCACCGGCGCCGCCACCAGCCGGTGCGAACCCACCGCCAAGGACTTCGTCCGTGAGATGGAACCCTGGGTCTGGCACATCGAGGAACCGATGGTGTCGAGCGCGCCGTTCGCGATGTGGATGGTGATGCGGCTCGCCCGCGAGAAGGTGACGGTCACGCTCGACGGCCAGGGCGGCGACGAGCTGCTCGCCGGCTACGACCACTACCCCTACGTATACCTGCGCGAGCTGCTGAGGAAGCGCCGGTACCGCACGTTCGCGCGCGAGGCGTGGCGGTCCCGTGACGTCGTCGGGCCGCTGATCCGCCGTCGCCTCGGTCAGCGTCGCCATCCGGTCGACGTCGGCGCCCTCGTGAGCCCGGATTTCGTTCGGGGGAAGCGCCGCCCGGTCGACGACCGGGTGAAGGACGACCTGAAGCTCCGTCTGCTGCAGGACTTCACCACCTATTCCCTGCCACCGCTGTTGCGCTACGAAGACCGGGCGTCGATGGCGCACTCGCTCGAGGCGCGGCTGCCGTTCCTCGATCAGGAGCTCGTGGAGCACATCCTCGCCCTGCCCGCCGATGCCATCATCGAGCACGGCTGGAACCGGCGTGTGCTCCGTGAGGGGTTGAAGGACGTGCTGCCCGGCGTCGTCTACCGCCGCCGCAAGAAGATCGGGTTCACCACACCCGAGTTCCGCTGGTACCGGCGCGAGCGTGCCGTGCTCAACGGCCTGCTGCGGTCGCCGAGCTTCACGGGCCGGAAGTACTGGGACGGTCCTGCCGTCGCCGAGGCCTTCCGCCGCGCGTGCGACGGCGACGTCGAGGAGTCCATGTTCTTCTGGCGGGCGATCAACGCCGAGGTGTGGATGCGGCTCTACTTCGACGACGGCGCATCGGCGCTCGACGACCACAGCTACCGTGCCGGGTTCGTCGAGCGCGGCGACCGCGCCGTCGCGCGGGAGCGTGGTCGCCGAGGCGTTGCTGGCGACGGCGAAGCCGAACCCCGGGAACCACCTGTTCCTCCAGGTCGGTGACGACGTGCGCGCCCGTATCCCGCTGCGGTCGCGCGTGATCACGCCGGTCGACGACATCGTCGACGCGATCCTCGAGGCGATCGAGCGCGCCGACGGCGTGCAGGTCGACGACGGCGATCTCGTGCTCGTGAGCGAGAAGGCGCTCTCGATCAGCCAGGGCAACGCGCTGCCCGTCGCCGAGATCCGTACCTCGAGCGCGGCGCGGCTCCTCTCGCGCTTTGTGAGCCGCACGCCCGTCGGTGTCGGGCTCGGGCACCCGGCCACGATGCAGCTCGCGATCGACGAAGTCGGCCTGCCTCGCATCCTGCTCGCGGCCGTGGCAGGCGCCGTGACACGGGTGTTCGGTGTACACGGTGTCTTCTACCGGGTCGCCGGCGGACGGGTGAACGCGATCGACGGTCCGTCCACCGCGAACCTGCCGCCGTACGACACGTGGGCATGCAAGGCACCGACCGACTGCGAGGGCGAGGTCCGCCGGATCGCGAGCGGTGTCGGCCGCGCGCACCGGGCGCAAGGTCGAGGTCGCGATCATCGACGCGAACGACATCGGCGCCGAGGTGTTCGCCACCACCGCAGGTGTCGACGCCGAGACCGTCCGCCGTCTCGTGGTCGACAACCCGCTCGGTCAGTCGGCCGAGCAGACACCGTTCGGACTGGTTCGCACCGTTGCCTGACGCAACGGTGTTCGCGCCGCGCAAGCGGGTGGAGGTCGATGCCGGCGCGATCCGCGCGAACACCGCGGCGATCGTGGAGCACGTCGGGCCCGGCGTGCAGGTGATGGCGATGGTGAAGTCGAACGGTTACGGCCACGGGTTGCGGCTCGCCTCCGAGGCCGCGATCGCCGGGGGCGCGACCTGGCTCGGCGTCGCGTCGTCGTCGGAGGCGCTCGAGGTGATCGCGCTCGATGTGCCGGTGCTGATCGTCGGACGCGCCGACCCGGGGAGTCACGAGACGCTGATCGCCTCGGGGGTCGAGACCACCGTGTACGACGACGAGGGCGTGGAGGCCACCGCTCGCGCCGCGGCTCGAACCGGGCGTCGCGCTCGTGTCCACGTGAAGGTCGACTCGGGAATGGGCCGGCTCGGTGTCCAGCCCGACCAGCTCGCCGAGCTCCTCCGGGCAATCGCGAGACACTCCCGCGACGTCGAGATCGCCGGCGTGTTCACGAACTTCGCCGACTCCGACGCCCCCGACTTCGGCTTCACGGAGCAACAGCACGACTGCTTCGTCGCCGCCGTCGCCGCCGTGCGAGCGGTCGCGCCCGAGGCGCTCGCGCACTGCTCCAACAGCGGCGCGATCCTGCGGGCGCCCCACATGCACCATGATCTCGTCCGGCCCGGCCTCGCCCTCTACGGCTATGCGCCCGAGACCGCCTCGGGCGTGGTCGACCTGCGCATCGCGATGACGATGCTCGCCCCCGTGACCCAGGTGAAGACCGTCGCCCGGGGCACGCCGGTGGGCTACGGGCGCACGTGGACCGCGCCGCAGCCCTCGATGGTGGCCACGGTCGCCGCCGGGTACGCCGACGGCGTGCTGCGGGCCCAGTCGAACGCCGGTGTCGTGCTCGTTGGCGGCTGCCGCTGCCCGATCGTGGGTCGGGTGAGCATGGATCAGCTCTGTGTCGACGTGAGCGGCGTCGACACCGAGGTACGGCCCGGCGACGACGTCGTGCTGTTCGGGGAGCAGGGCCGCGCCCGCCTCGGCGCCGACGAGGTCGGGGGATTCGCCGGCACGATCGAACGGGAGATCCTCACCGCCGTCCCCGACCGCATCCCCCGAGTCCCCCGCTCCCGATAGCCGGCCCTGCTCGCAATTCGCTCGGGTGACACGCTTGATAGCGTGACGTCATGACAGGGCGGCGGCAGACGACGATCCGACTTCCCGACGAACTCGCCGAGCGGGCGGAGGCCGTCGCCCGCGTGCGCGGGGTCAGCCTCAACACGCTCTTTGTCGAGGCGATCGCGTCCGAGGTCGAGCGAGCGTGGGCGAGCAAGACCTTCAACGAGCGCGCTCGCGACCTGCGACGACGTGAGAAGCAGCTCCTGAAGCGCGCCGATCACTAATTGACGTGCGGCGCGCTGTCGGTTCGACCGGCGCGGCTGCGCAACGCGTGCCCGCGTCGGCACGCGCCCTTGCAAACCGCGCAACGTGGTCGTACTGTCCTGGCTCCACCTGCTCGCGGTCGCCACCGTGGCGCGTGGACAGCGAAGTGACGGAGAGGCCCAGCGAAGCCGACGTGGTGTCGGCGACGCAGTGTGCGCGACAGACGGCATCGCCGCGCATGCTCTCAGCACATTCACTGTCCCGAACGACGACCATGAGCGGGTGGAACGATGCAACGGACGCGATCGGTGGGAGCAAGCGCCCGGAAGAAGCTCGGCAGCATGCTGGTGCTCGCGCTGTTGGCGTTCACCGCGTTCGCCGTGCTCGCGCCGTCTGCGTTCGCGCACAGCGCGACGCTCGTGGCCTCTACGCAGTGTCCCGACCCATTTGCCCCGAACACGTACACGGTGAACTTCACCGCGACGAGCTGGACCTCGGGCCAGCTGGGCGCGAACCCCGACATACACGTCGAGTACTCCATCAACAACGGCCCCTTCGTCGTGGGTGCGCAGTTCGCGTTTCCCAACCAGGCGACCGTGCCGTCCCACTCGGGCTCGTTCACCGTGGCGAGCGCGACCACGATCACTTCGCTTCGGGTGCAGGCCGAAGCGGGGGCGAACTGGGAAGCAGGGTCGACCGAGCACGGTCCGTGGGACACCCAGACCTTGACGTTGCCCGAGGACTGCCAGCCGCCCGCTTCGCCGAGCGCGGCCGCGCAGCTCGATTGCTCGGCCGGCGGCGCCGTTGTCACGGTCACGAACGGCGCGCCGCCCGGCGGGGCGTCGGTGGCCTTCACCATCAGCGCACCGGCGGGTTCGAGCGCTGCCTTCTCGCAGACGACGGCTCCCGTGGGCCCCGGGGGATCGACCAAGGTCACCGTGCCGTTCGTCGAAGGTGAGACGCGCGTGATCACGGTGACCGCGCCGGGCGGCTTCTGGGAGAAGTTCACGTTCGTGCGGGATTGTGAGCATCCGGCGGCGTTGGTGAGTCATGTGTGTGCGGCGTCGGGGCTGGATGTGACGGTGAAGAACGTGGGGGACGGGTCGGGGTCGTTCTCGATCAATGGGGTGGCGCAGGTGTTGGCGCCGGGTGAGAGTTTCACCCGGAACGTGGCGGTGGCCGAGGGTGCGAGTGTGCAGGTGACGGTGTTGTTGGATGGGTCGCCGGTGGCGGGTTCGCCGTTCACGTTCGTGCGGGATTGTGAGCATCCGGCGGCGTTGGTGAGTCATGTGTGTGCGGCGTCGGGGCTGGATGTGACGGTGAAGAACGTGGGGGACGGGTCGGGGTCGTTCTCGATCAATGGGGTGGCGCAGGTGTTGGCGCCGGGTGAGAGTTTCACCCGGAACGTGGCGGTGGCCGAGGGTGCGAGTGTGCAGGTGACGGTGTTGTTGGATGGGTCGCCGGTGGCGGGTTCGCCGTTCACGTTCGTGCGGGATTGTGAGCATCCGGCGGCGTTGGTGAGTCATGTGTGTGCGGCGTCGGGGCTGGATGTGACGGTGAAGAACGTGGGGGACGGGTCGGGGTCGTTCTCGATCAATGGGGTGGCGCAGGTGTTGGCGCCGGGTGAGAGTTTCACCCGGAACGTGGCGGTGGCCGAGGGTGCGAGTGTGCAGGTGACGGTGTTGTTGGATGGGTCGCCGGTGGCGGGTTCGCCGTTCACGTTCGTGCGGGATTGTGAGCATCCGGCGGCGTTGGTGAGTCATGTGTGTGCGGCGTCGGGGCTGGATGTGACGGTGAAGAACGTGGGGGACGGGTCGGGGTCGTTCTCGATCAATGGGGTGGCGCAGGTGTTGGCGCCGGGTGAGAGTTTCACCCGGAACGTGGCGGTGGCCGAGGGCGCGAGTGTGCAGGTGACGGTGTTGTTGGATGGGTCGCCGGTGGCGGGTTCGCCGTTCACGTTCGTGCGGGATTGTGAGCATCCGGGCGCCCGGGTCGCCAGCAACTGCACGACGCGTGGCGCTGATCTCACCCTGACCAACACCGGCGATTCGACCACGACACTCACGGTGACCAAAGGTGGACTCGTCCTCGACACGGTCGTGGTTGGAGCGGGGCGCGCCGTGTTCCGGTCGTACCCGCTCGCGGAGGACGAGTTCGCCGTCTTCCGCGTGACCGCTCCGACGTTCGATTCGGGGTCGTTGATCGTCATCCAGAACTGTGTGCAGGTCGGTGCTGTGGTCATCGTCAGCCCGGGGAGGCCGCTGGCTGTTACCGGAGCGTCCACCGAACCTCTCGCGATCACCGGCGGGTTGTTCGTGGCCACCGGCACGCTCGCGGTGCTCGGGGCCAGGCGCCGCCGCAAGCACCTCACGCTCCGCTGAGGGCCTGATGACAACCTCACAACATCAGACGGCGAGAATGGGGCGGTGTACGCCGGACGGAGCAGGGCCCTCCTCGTCGTCGCCGCGCTGATCTGCTCGGCGTTCGTGACCACAGGCGTCAGCGCCGGTACCGCCCGCGCTGCGTCCTCGTCGAAGTGCTCGGTGACCGGAAGCTCGTCGAAGCTGGTCGCGAAGACGGACCGCGGCGCGGTGAAGGGCACCAACCGCGACGGCGTGCGCGCATGGAAGGGCGTTCCGTTCGCCGCGCCGCCCGTGGGCAAGCTGCGCTGGCGCGGCACCCACCACGCACGCGTGCTGGAAGGGTGCTCTCGCCGCCACCAAGTTCGGCGCGCCGTGCCCGCAGCTCGACGACAGCGGCACCGTGAACGGCAGCGAGGACTGTCTGAAGCTCAACGTGTGGCGACCCGACGCCGGGACGAAGCCGCGCGCGGTGATGGTGTTCGTGCACGGAGGAGGCCATCTGCAGGGATCGGCCTCGCAGGTCACGGGCGGGGTCACGCTCTACGACGGTGCCACGCTCGCGTCGAAGGGCAACGTCGTTGTCGTCACCATCGAGTACCGGCTCGGGACGCTCGGCTGGCTCGCTGATCCTGCACTCGCCACGTCGGCCAAGAAGCCGGCGGGCAACTACGGGCTGCTCGACGAGATCGCGGCGCTGCAATGGGTGAAGGCGAACATCGGCGCGTTCGGCGGCGATCCGACGCGAGTGCTGCTGTTCGGCGAGTCGGCGGGCGCGGTCGACACCTGTCTGCTCGTCGCGAGCCCCTCGCGCGCGGCTGTTCTCGCGCGCCATCATCGAGAGCGGCGCGTGCGTCGCCGCCGACGCCACCACGGCCGAGCGGAACGCGGCGAGCTTCCGGGAGGCGGCGGGGTGCAACGGCTCCAAGAGCGTGCCCGCGTGCTTGCGCCGCCTCCCCGTCGACACGGTGCTGAAGACCTTGCCGGGCTCGATCGACCTCACGTCACTCGGCCGGCCGCGCTACGGGCCGTACATCGACGGCCGCGTGCTCCCCGGCGATCCGCTCGGCCTCATCGGCGCAGGGAAGGGGAACCGGGTGCCCGTCATCGTCGGGAGCAACGAAGACGAGAGCGCATTGTTCGTCCGCGACGTCGCGGATGCCAACGCCTATGCGACCGCCCTGGCCAACTCGGTCGGGCCCGCGGTCACCCAGAAGATCCTCGCCCAGTACCCCGTGTCCGCGTACGACAGCCCGCTCGCGGCGATGATCGCGGCCACCACCGATCCCCGCTTCACCTGCACCGCACGCAAGACCGTGAGGGCGCTCGTCGCGGGTCAGCAGAAGCCGGTCTACCGCTACTTCTTCACGCACACGATGGACGGCGGCGTGCTGCGGCTGCTCGGCGCGTTCCACGGTCTCGACGTGTTCTTCGTCTTCGGTCACCTCGATACGCAGAACTACCGGCCGTCGGCTGCCGAGACCGCGCTGTCCGACGCGATGATCGGCTACTGGTCGCGCTTCGCCGCCACGGGCAACCCGAACGGTGGGGGCGCGGTGGAGTGGCCACCCGCGAAGGCCGGCGCCGATCCCTACGTCGGGCTCGACTCGACGATCGCTGCGGGCGACGGCGTCCGCACCGCGCAATGCGACTTCTGGGACAGCCTCACGGGTTAGAGCCGGGAAAGTAGGGTCCCACTTCATGGCGGACGCGCGGCGGAAGGGAACCACCGACGCGGCGCTGCGCACGGCCGCGCTCGCGGTGCTCACGGGGAACCGGCAGGGGTCGTACACGGTGCCCGCGCTCGGTCTCTACCCGTACCAGTGGTGCTGGGACACCGGGCCGATCGTCCTCGGGTGGGCTTCGGTCGGCGAGTGGGACCAGGCGTGGGGCGAGCTCGACAAGCTGCTCTCGGCCCAGTGGCCGTCGGGAATGATGCCGCACATCGTGTTCTGGGAAGTCAGCGACGACTATTTCCCGGGCCCCGATGTGTGGGCAACCGGTCGAGAGCCGGCGACCACGGGGCTCACGCAACCGCCGCTTCCGGTGAGCGCGGCCGCGCGCCTGTTCACCGCCGATCCCGATCGCGCTCGTGCGCGCGAGCAGCTCGGTCTGCTGTGGCCGCGCCTCGTCGCGTGGCTCGCCTGGATCGAACGCGCGCGCACGGGACCGCATCTCGCCGCGGTCGTCGTCCACCCGTGGGAATCGGGCATGGACAACTCGCCGGCGTGGGACGACCCGCTCGGGGCGACCCCCGAGACCACGCACGAGCACGTCGAGCGGCGTGACACCGAGACCGTGTCCGCGAAGCAGCGTCCGTCGACGCGTGAGTACCGCCACTACCTCGGCATTGTCGCCGCGCTCCGCAAGGCCGGTTGGGACACGGAACGCCAGGTCGCCGACAGCCCGTTCGCAGTCGAGGATCCCGCGTTCACCGCGATCACCGCGCGGGCGGCCGCGGATCTCGCCGAGGTCGCGGGCTCGGCCGGGCAGGACGCCACCGACGTGGAGCGCATCGCGACGCAGGCGCCGCGCGGGGCTCGCGGGATTGTGGGACGAGGACCTCGGCTGGTACCGCGCCTTCGACGTACACGCGCAGAAGCCCACGGGCCCGGCCACCGCGAGCGGGCTGGTGGCTCTGTACGGCGGCATCGACGGCGCGCACGCGCAGCGGATGGTCGACCGTCTCGATGGGTGGTCGGACACGGTGAAGTTCTCCGTCGCTTCCTCCGACCCCACCGCAACCGGGTTCGATCCGATCCGCTACTGGCGCGGGCCGGTCTGGGTGCTCGTGAACTGGTTGGTTGCCGACGGGCTCACGCACGCGGGTCTTGCCGACAGAGCCGAGTCGTTGCGGGTGGAGACGCGCGCGCTCGTCGAGCAGGGGTTCACCGAGTACTACGACCCGCGCGACGGCACCGGCATCGGGGGCCGAGGTTTCTCGTGGAGCGCTGCGCTCACGCTGGATTGGCTGACCGAGGCGAAGCCGGCTCGCTAGGAGTGTCCTCGAGCTCGTGCTCGAACTCCTCGACCGTCTCGATCGGCAGCCGGTTGCGCTTTCGTCGCCGCACGAGCTGGATCGCGACCAGCGAGAACGTGAGCGGGGTGAGGTACCACTGGTACTGCCCCACGAAGTCGGCGATGTCCCGCAGCGGCGCGGACAAGATGTCGCCGAGGTAGTAGACGAGCGTCACCTTGACCAGCGTGCCCGCCGCCGCGATCGCGAAGAACCTCCGGGGGCGCATCTGCGTCGCGCCGGCCATCACACTGACGATCCCGTTCGGGCTCCATGCGACGAGTGCGTAGGAGAACCGGCGGAAGTAGCGCTCGATGACCGGGATCACCTTCGAGTTCGGCCCGAGCTTGCGCTCGGACCATCGGAGTGCGGCATCGCCATAGCAGCGCCCGAAGCAGTAGTAGAGCGGCACGAGGAGGAGGGGCCGCGCGATTGCCAGTCCGAAGAAGACATGTGCCGGTACCAGCGGTTGGACGAGCAACATCCGCGTCGTGTTGCTGCTCATCGCAAGGAGCATCCACGGCGCTTCGGTCAGCAGGGTGGGCCACATGGCCTTGGCCACCTGCGCCGACGCGAACGCGAGGGCCATGGGCACGAGGAACAGCGTGAGGCGGACGCGGTGGGAGAGGCGCTGCGACTGCTCGATCGCGCCCTCCACGGCCACCATCTTCGCACGCGACCGCTCGGCCGGCGCTACGACCCGAGGTACCCTGCGCAACGCATGACCGCCGTCGACGCCGATCGCCTGTTGGAGTTGGCTGATGCCGATCCGGAGGCGGTGTTCGCGTTGTTCGAGGAGCACGGGTGGGGTGACGGCCTGCCGTTGGTGCCGCCCACGCCCACGCGGGTCGACGCGATGCTGGAGTTCGCCGAGGGCGATCCGGACGAGCAGTTGGCGGTGTTGCCGCCGCGGTCGGGGGTGGTGACGCGCCGGATCGTTGCGGTGAATGCGGTGCTTGCAGGGTGCCCGGCGAGTGTGTTCCCGGTTGTCCTGACCGCGATGCGCGCGCTCGCGCATCCGGATGTGAACATCCGAGGTGTGAACGCCACGACGCATCCGGTGGCGCCGTTGGTGATCGTGTCGGGCGACGTCGTGAAGCAGTGTGGATTCAACGCCGGCACGGGCGCGTTCGGCCCGGGGAATCGTGCCAACGCGACCGTCGGGCGCGCGGTGCGGTTGATGATGCTGCATGTCGCCGGCGCGCGACCGGGGTCGGGTGATGCGTCGAGTCAGGGGCAGCCGGCGAAGTACTCGTACTGCGTAGCGGAGAACGTGGATGCGTGTCCGTGGGAGTCGTACCCCCGCAGCCGCGGTGTGGATGCACCGAGTGCGGTCACCGTGCACTGTGGTGAGGGTCCCCACAACGTGCACGACATGGAAGCCGAGGGTGATCCGGCCTTGATCCTCGACAAGATGGCGTCGGCGATGACGTCGTTGGGGATGAACAACGCGTGCATCAGCATGGGCGAGTTCTTCTTGGGACTCGGTCCGGAGCACGCGAGGACGTTCGCGTCGCATGGGCTCACGCGTGGTGATCTCGCGTCGTACTTGTTCGACCACGCGCGCATGCCGGCCCGGGAGTTCCATCGGCACTTCGAGGAGCGGGCGTGGGCGGAATGGATGAAGCTGGCCGCGCCCGACGATCTGTTGCCGATGACGGGTCATCCCGACAACATTCGGGTGTTCGTGGTGGGCGGTCCGGGCAAGCACAGCTCGCTGATCCCGTCGTGGGGGATGACCAAGAGCGTGACGCTTCCGGTAGCCGGATGACGAGCTAGAGCCGAGCGCCCGCGCCGCAGGTATCCTGCGGCGCGGTGAGGCGTTCGCCCGAGGTGTGGCAGTGCGGCCCGGCGCCGAGAGCGGGAAGTGTTGGATGGGTGTGCAGATCTATCGTCCCGACGGCGACACCGGTCAGGCGCCCGCGGCGCTGGCGCCCTCACCGGGGTCGTTGGCGGGGTTGCGGGTTGCAGTGCTCGACAACGGCAAGCCCAACGCCGCGTTCGTGATGACGCGTCTGGCGGAGTCCCTCGCGGCGCGCGCAGGCGCCGAGGTCTCGGTGGTGCTCAAGAAGGGCCCGCGGGGCGAGTCGGCGAACGCGGCGATCCCGTGTGATCCGGAGATCTTCGAGCGGGTCGTGGCCGAAGCCGATGTGGTGATCACGGGCACCGCCGATTGCGGGAGCTGCACGGCGTACAGCGTCTACGACGGCATCGAGCTCGAGAAGGCCGGTCGCCCGGCGATCGTGGTCACCACTACGGAGTTCCGGCCGATCGCGGAGACGATGGCGGAGCACTTCGGGTTGCCCGAGCTGCGCATCGTGGTGTTGCCGCACCCCATCGGGGGCACCGACCCCGCCACGCTGTCGGCCTGGGCCGACGACGCGGTCGATACCGTGCTCGCGCTCTGCACCCGCCGCGCCGCGGCCTGACGTGGCTGACGCACCCGGGATCGTCATCACGCTGGAGGGCCGGGTCGCGCTCGTGACCGGCTCCGGCGCGGGCATCGGCCGTGCTACCGCCCTGCTGCTCGCGACGCGGGGGCCGTGATCGCGGTCAACGACATCGACGCGGAACGAGCGAGGACCACGACCGAGGCGATCACCGCGGCCGGCGGACGCGCGGTCGCGCTGCCCGCCGACGTGACCGATGTCGACCAGGTGGAGGCCCTGGTCGCGGGCTGCGTCGAGCAGCTCGGAGGTCTGGACATCGCGGTGAACAACGTCGGCATGCTCCGCGGGCTCGCGCCACGCGCGGTCGCCGATCTCGACGTCGACTACGTGCGCACCGTCGTCGACCAGAACCTCACCGCCACCCTGCTGTGCTCCGCAGCCGAAGCGCGAACGATGGTCGCCGCCGGCCGTGGTGGCGTGATCGTCCATCTCGGCTCGGGCGAGACAACCCGCTCCGCACCGATGCTCAGCGTGTACGCCGCATCCAAGGCTGCGATCAATCACCTCACGCGGTCGATGGCGGTCGAGCTCGGTCCGTCAGGAATTCGCGTACTCGCCGTCGCACCCGGCACCACCCCTACCGAGCACATCGTCGCCGCGATGACACCGGAGCATCTCGATGCCATCGCCGCGTCCACGCCACTCCAACGTGCCTGCGAACCCGACGACCTCGCCAACCTGATCCTCTTGCTCGTGTCCGACTACGCGTCCGCGGTCACGGGCCAGTTCGTCCTCGCCGACATGGGCGCCCACATCGCGTTGCAACGACCCGCGTCCGTCCCCTCACCGCCGAACGTGCGTCAGTAAAGCGTGTCACACGAGGCTGTCGCGCCAGGCTTCGTGGAGGGCGTGGTAGCGGCCGACGTCGGCGATGAGCTCGGCGGGGGAGCCGTCCTCGACGATGCGGCCGTCCTCGAGCACGAGTACCCGGTCGGCGATCTCCACCGTGCTCAGCCGGTGGGCGATGATCACCGCGGTGCGGTCGCGCGAGCAGCGTGCGCAGCGCGCCCTGCACGAGTCGCTCGCTCGGGATGTCGAGCGACGACGTCGCCTCGTCGAGGATGAGCACCGCGGGTTGGGCGAGGAACGCGCGCGCGAACGCGACGAGCTGACGCTGTCCGGCCGACAGTCGGCCGCCGCGCTTCTGGATGTCGGTGTCGTAGCCGTCGGGCAGCGCGCGGATGAACTCGTGCGCGCCGATCGCCTTCGCCGCGTCTTCGATCTCGCGCACGCGACGCGTCGGGCCTTCCGAAGCCGATGTTGTCGGCGACCGTGCCGGAGAACAGGAAGTTGTCCTGGGTGACCATGACCACCGCGCGCCGCAGATCCTCGTCGGAGAGATCGCGCAGGTCGACGCCGTCGAGCGTCACGCGTCCGGCGGTCGGGTCGTAGAAGCGCGCCATGAGACGCGCGATCGTGGTCTTGCCCGCGCCCGTCGCACCCACGAGCGCGAGCGTCTGCCCGGCCGGGATGTGAAGCGTGAGGTCGGGGAGGACCTCGACGACCTTGTAGGCGAACTTCACGTGGTCGAACGACAGATCGCCCCGAGGCTCGGGCAGCGCCACCGGGTGCTCGGGCTCGGGCACGGCCGGCGCCTCGTCGAGCACGCCCGCCAGCTTCTCGAGCGCCGCGGCCGCGCCTTGGAACTGCGTGTAGAACTGGCTGAGGTCCTGCATCGGCTCGAAGAAGCGCCGCAGGTAGAGGAGAAAGGCGGCGAGCACACCGACGGTCATATCGCCGGCGAGGACACGATCGCCGCCGTAGAGGAGCACGATCACGGTGGTGAGGCGCCCGAGGAACATGATCCCGGTGCCGAATACCGCGCCGAGCGTGTTCGACGAGACGAGTCGCGCGCCGGTAGCGGTCGTCGAGATCGTCGAAGATCTCCTGGTTGCGGGGCTCGCGCCGGAACGCGTGCACCGCCCGGATCCCCGCGAGCGACTCGGTGAAGTGCACGATCACCAGAGCCACCGCTTCACGCGTCGCGCGGTACGCGTGCTCCGCCTTCCCGCGGAACCACCACGTGAGCGCGATTGCGATCGGGAACACCGCGAGGACCACGAGCGCGAGTTGCCAGTCGAGCACGAGCAGTACCACGGAGATGCCGCCGATGAGCAGCACCGCGTTCACGAGGTTCACAAAACCCTGGTTGAGCAGCTCGGCGAGGGCCTCGACGTCGCTGCTGAGCCGCGACTGGACACGGCCGGACGTGTACTTCTCGTGGAACGACAGGCTGAGCTTCTGGAAGTGGTCGAAGACGCGGCTGCGCAAGTCGAAGAGGATGTCTTGGCCGACGCGTCCGGTCACGAGGAAGAACAGGTTGAACGTGGCCGCGTTCACCACGGTGACGACCATGTAGCCGACGACCACGAGGATGATCGTGGTCTTCTCCCCGCTTCCTCCGGGGAGCAGCGGTGGGATGCCGTCGTCGATCCCCATCTCCACGAGGAGCGGTCCCGCGAGCACGCAGAGCGTGCGGATCCCGATGAGGAACCCGGCCCACACGAGGCTCTTCACGTGGGGGCGCAGGATCAACCCGAGCAGCTTGCGGCTCCGTTTGCGCAGGAAACCGGCGAGCGTGCCGGTCACGTCGTCGACGTCCTCCACCGCCACCCCGCGCCACGCGTCCTGCTCGTGCTGCCCGTCGGTGCGCGTGGGGTCGATGTCGGCGAGGCCCACGATTTCTTCTTCGGCGATCTCGTCGTCGAGGAGTCCTTCGTGCCCCTCTTCGAGCGGGAACATCGGCTCGAAACCAGTCATGGCGTCACGCGACGTCCACCTCGTCGGAGAGGTCCTCGAGCTCGTCGGCCTCCTGGGAGAGGATCGCCTTGTAGCGCTCGTCTTCGAGCAGCTCGCTGTGGGTTCCGACGGCGGCGATCGTGCCGTCCCAGAGCAGGGCCGACCGGTGGGCGAGCGCGACCGTCGACGGCCGGTGCACGACGAGGAGCGCGGTCACACCGTCGAGCACGCGGCGGAGCGCGGCCTCGACCAGCTTCTCGGTGTGGACGTCGAGCGCCGACAGCGGGTCGTCGAGCACGATCACCCGCGGCTTGGCAAGGATCGCCCGCGCGAGCGCGATGCGTTGCCGCTGTCCGCCCGACAGGGTCATGCCCTGCTCGCCGATCCTGGTGTCGAGTCCCCACGGGAGATCGTGCACGAACTGCGCCTGCGCGACGAGCAGGGCGTCCTCGACCTCCCGATCGGTGGCCTGGGCGTTGCCGAGACTGACGTTCTCTCGCACGCTGGCCGAGAACAGCGTCGCCTCCTCGAATCCGACCGCGACCTGCCGGCGCAGCGACCGGAGCGTCGCGTCTCGAACATCCACGCCGTCGATCGTCACCCGTCCGTTCGTCACGTCGTAGAGACGCGGCACCAACATCGCCAGTGTCGTCTTCCCCGAACCGGTGAGCCCGACCAACGCGACGGTCTCACCCGGCTCGATCTCGAGGTTGACGTCGTGCAGGACCCAGTCGCCGTAACCGGGGTAGCGGAAGGCGACGGCTTCGAACCGCACCCGGCCCGCCACCGTGCCGAGCGACTGCGCCTGCGCGGGGTCCTGCACACGGGGTTCGCTGTCGAACACTTCGAAGACGCGCTCCGCAGCGGTGGCCGCCTCCTCCGCCATACCGAGGATCCACCCGAGCGACTCGATCGGCCAGATGATCATCAGGAGGTAGCTCACGAACGCGACGAGGCCCCCCAACGTCATCGATCCGTCGCCCACCGAGAACGCGCCGACGAGCAGCACCGCCGCGAGTGTGAAGCCGGGCAGGACGTTCAAGACCCACTCGAAGTGGATGATGAGTCGCACACGTTCCATCGACGAGTCGTGCAGCACCCGAGCTCGGCTCTCGAAGCGCTCGTGCACGAAGCGGCGACGACCGAACGACTTGATCGCCCGGATGCCGGTTGCGCCCTCCTCTACCAGCGTTGCGAGGTCGCCCGTGTCGTCCTGCACCTTGCGGGACGCCTCCGAATAGCGCCGCTGCAGGATGCGCAGGATGAACACGAGTGGCACGGCCATTACCACGACCAACAGGGCCAGTGGCGCATTGAGCCGCGAGAGCAGGATGAGCACGACGAGCGCGGTGACGCCGTTGATCACGAAGAAGATCGCACCCCAGCCGACGAAGCGCCGGATCGCGCTGATGTCGCTGGTGGCGCGCGAAAGGAGCTGTCCGGAGTCCCAGTCGTCGTGGAAGCCCACGTCGAGTCGTTGCAGTTGCGCGTACAGGTCGTTGCGCAGCGACGTCTCGACGCCATGGGCGACGACCCCGAGCACGTTACGGCGCACGAACGCCGCAAACGCTTCGATGATGCCGAACACGAGCGCGAGCCCGGCGAGCGCGGCCATCCCCTGCCGGTCACCGTCCGCGAGCGGACCGTCGATGACCGCCTTCGTCACCAAGGGAATCGCAACGGCCGCGATCAAGCCGACGAGCGCGACCCCCGCCACGATGACGAGCGCGGTGCGGTAGGGACGCAGATACGGCAGGACGCGACGAAGACTTCGGTAACGCACGGATCCCCCCGAGCGATGGGCACACCACCCTACGGGCCGGCAGGGGAACGCTGCCGGGATTTAGCCGTAGTGTGCCGCCGATGGCCGCCGGGTCGGTGCGCCGCGTCAAGGAACTGGGCCGGCAGATCCCGAGCCGGTTGCGCGACCACAACCTCACGCTCGTGTCGGCTGGAGTCGCGTTCTACGCGTTTCTGGCGTTCGTGCCCACGCTGATCGTGGTCGTGACCGTATATGGGCTCATCGCCGACGCCAAGGACGTTCCGCGCCAGGTGCACAGCTTCGCGAGAGCGCTTCCGCACGAAGTCGAGCAGTTCATCCAGTCGCAGGTCACTCGGATCACGAGGGCCGACACGACCGGGCTGTCGCGCGCAGGGGCTCTTCGCGATCCCCGCCTCGGGCGGCGCTGCGCAGAACGAGACCGATGGCTTCCTGAGCGGATACGGCAAGGGCCCGGGCCTGCCGTACGACGAGTACGCCCAGAACGGCCTCGACTTCGCGCCCTACTGGTGGGACCCCACCACCAACGGCCCCTCGAACGGAACCGGAGACGAGGGCAAGGGTGTGGGCTGGTA
Organism: uncultured Actinomycetes bacterium; assembly: GCA_963705625.1. GTDB lineage: Bacteria > Actinomycetota > Acidimicrobiia > IMCC26256 > DASPTH01 > DASPTH01. The sequence goes on along the minus strand of CAVPKG010000002.1, from coordinate 48,128 downwards.
TGCCGACGGCGCGAAGCGCTACAAGGCCGGTACGTGGCCGAAGAAGCGGTTCGGCTGATTCGACACGTCGACCTCGGTCTACAAGTTCGACACCCGCCAGACGCCGCCGCCGACCTACGTCGGTGACCGCCAGGGATGCCCGGCTACCGGCGGAGCCGGCCAACCCGGCTCTACCAGCACGTCCGGCTTCATCGCCAAGGCCTACGGCCAGGGCGAGAGCGCGTTGTAGACGCACTCCCCCCACGAACCTGCGTCAGCCGCGGGCCTACAGCGGCGTCGGTTGACGGCGGCTCGTTCGGTACGTGTTCGTCAGCCTTCGAACGGTGGGGGAGCGCGCTCCGGGTCCTTGAAGTCCCACCACTGCACCTCGACCGTCATCGGGAGGAGGTACCCGACGTAGAACGACCAGAGGTTGAGGAAGCTGTACTCGTCGACGTGCTTGTCGATGATGTGGACCCGATCGTCCTTCTCCTGGAAGCGCTTCGCGCGCTCGAGGTAGTCGTCGAGTTGACCCTCGGTCTTGACCGACATGCCCCAGTGGTCCATGCGCGGGCACGTCATCGGGTCGTCGTTGGCGACGATGAACAGGAACTGGTCGATGCGGCCCGCGTCGAGCACGAGGCGGCGGCCGTCGATCGTCATCGTGGGCATCTCCCCGAATCCGAACACCTCGCTGTAGAAGGAGGTGAGGTTCGCCCGCCCCTCCTCGTTGAGGAGATCACTGGGGACGCTCATGGCGACGTGGTTGAAACGGGGTGGTGCAGGCGACGACATGTCGACCTCCTGGCTGGGTACCGCCGAGTTTGCCGGTCGCCTGCTGCAGACGTCAACCGCGACCCCGAGAGTCGGCCGGCTCCCCGAGGCGCGTGGCGACAAGACTCTCCCCATGGCGGAGAAGCGCGCGGCGCTCCTGTCGCGCTCGCCGGCGTTCGCGGCGCTGTTGTCGGCACGGGCGCTGTCGCTCGTCGGCGACGGTGTCTGCAACCTCGCGCTGATCGTGTACGTGCAGAGCGCGAACGGGACCGGGATCGCCATCGGCCTCCTCCTGCTGGTCGCGTCGCTCCCCGCGCTCCTGAGCCCCGTCACGGGGGTGTTCTCGGACCAGATAGATCTGCGTCGGCTGCTCGCCGCATGCGAGATCGCCCAGTGCCTCCTCGTGGTGGTCATCCTCGCGTGGCTACCGCCCCTTGGTCCGCTCCTCGTGCTCTTGTTCCTCAAGGGGACGGCGTCGACGATCGCCGATCCGGCGGCGCGGAGCGCGGTTCCCGCGCTGGTCGCCGACTCCGACCTCGTCGCCGCGAACGCGATGCTCGGTGGCCTCCGCCAGATCGCCCAGGTCGTGGGGCCGCTGCTCGGCGGCGTTCTCGTCGCGACGGTCGACGTGAGGGGCGCGCTCGGCGTGGACGCGGTCTCGTTCGTCGTCGGCGCGATCCTGCTGCTGCGGCTTCCCGTGTTGCGCCCGGCACTCCCCGACGATCAGGAGGAATCGGGAGTGCTGCGCGCGTCGTGGGCCGGGCTGCGGTATGTCGCGTCGCATCCCGTCGCGCGCGCGGCGGCAATCGCGTTCTTCTTGATCGGTCTGAGCGGCGCCGACGACGTCGCCTTGCCGTTCTTGGTGCGCGACCTCGGAGGCGGTGACGTGGGCATCGGCGCGATCTACGCCGCGAGCGCGGCCGGGATGGTCGTGGGCTACTCGTTGCTGCTCCGCGTCACGAGTGCGTTCCCGCCTGCGCGTGGGTTCGTCGTCGGCGCCGCCATAGCGGGGATCGGGAACGGCCTCACCGGGATCGCGTCCGCGATCGGCATTGCAATCGGATTCCAACTCGTCCGCGGGCTCGGCACCGCGCTCCTGGACACCAACCTCCAGACCCTGCTGCAACGCTCGGTCGAGCGTCCGATGCTCGGCCGCGTCTTTGCGAACGTCTACGGCGCGGTCAATATCGCCGCCGCAGTGTCGGTGATACTCGGTGGCGTGCTGCTCGACGCGACGTCGCCCGGAACCGTGCTCGTGGTCGCCGGCCTGGTCGCGATCGCTGCGAGCATCGTCGCCGCGGTGCTCTTACAATCGGCGCCGTGAAGTTCGGCATCTTCTTCGAGATGTCGACGCCGCGCCCGTTCACGGCCGACGTCGAGGCCACCGTGTACCACAACGCGCTCGAGCAGGCGCGCCTCGCCGACGAGCTCGGCTTCGACTGGGTCTGGGCGGTCGAGCACCACTTCCTCGAGGAGTACTCGCACTGCTCGGCGCCCGAGGTCGTGCTCGCCGCCGTCGCCGCGCAGACCGAGCGCATCCGGATCGGCCACGGCGCGGTGGTGTGCGTTCCCGAGATGAACCATCCGATTCGCGTCGCGGAACGTTGTGCAGCGCTCGACATCATCTCGCGGGGCCGGCTCGAGGTGGGTACCGCCCGCAGCTCGACGTGGACGGAGCTCGGTGGCTTCAACGTCGATCCCGATGACACCAAGAAGACGTGGGACGAGTTCGTGCGCGCGCTCCCGAAGCTGTGGGCCGACGGACATGTGTCCTGGGATGGCAGCGCGTTCTCGATGCCCGAACGCAACGTGCTCCCCAAGCCTGTGCAGAAGCCGCACCCGCCGATGTGGGTGACGGTCACCAGCCCCGGCACCGAGTGCGACGCGGCCGACCGCGGGCTGGGCTGCCTCGGGGTCGCCGCCGCCGGGTATGCCGAGCAGGAGCGGCGCACCGCGGAGTACTTCCGCAGGATCGAGCAGTGCGATCCGGTCGGCGGCGTGGTCACGCGCGAGGTGACCACGCTGAACTTCCTCTTCTGCCACGAGGACCCCGCCACCGCGGCGAGGATCGGGATGGGGCTCGTGGGTGGGTTCGGCCTGGCCAATTCGCACCTGCTCTGGACGCGAGAGGCGTACCCCACACGTGCGTACCAGTCACTCGGCAACCTCGCGCCGCGCGACGGACCGAGGGTCGTCGGGCGGACCGGGGGACGCCTACGGGATCCCCGAAGGAATCGGCGTCGGCGATCCCGACATCATCGGCGCGGCCATCGAGCGGTGGGAGTCGCAGGGCGTCACCGGCATCAACTTCCTGCTCAACGCGCTCGAGACGGTTCCGCAGCAGCAGGTGCTCGAGAGCATGCGCCTCTTCGCAGGAGAGGTGATGCCGCGCTTTCGTGAGCCTGCTACCGCGCCGGCTGCGCGCTGATGCTCACGGGCACCGCTCCGCTCGACGAGCTGGTTGCGCACGCGGCGACGATGCCGAGTTTCGACACGGAAGCGCTCACCTTGCCGGACACCGAGGTGTTCCAGGCGATGTTCGAGTCGCACATCGAAGGGCGCGAGGCGTCGCTGCCGCCGAGCCTGCATCCCACCGCGGTTCCCACGTTCATCGTGCAGGTGTGGCGCTGTCCCGACAGCCCGTGGGGTCCGTTCTTGCTCGCACAGGGCCGGGTCGGGGCGCGGAGCGGTCTCCGTCCGCGGGGGCACGTGCAGGGCTGCGCGTGCGACAACGAGGACGCGGCACAAGGCGTTGCGCGAGCGGTGGGGCTTCCCCGCCCGGCCGGGCGGCGTGAACCTTCGCCATCACTACGACGCGGCGGAAGCGTCCGTCGCCATCGACGGCACGACGGTCTTGTCCGTGCGCGGCAGCGATCCCGAGCCGCTCGGAGCCGACGACATCGCGTACTCGCAGACGGTCGCGGTGGCGCACACGCCGCGAGGGCTCCGGCTCGTCCAGATCGACTACGACATCGCGGTGACCCGGGCGGAACGGCTCCGCCCGCATCTGGATGCGTTCGACGCTTACGGCTTCGGCGTCCATCCGGCGGTGCAGCCGTACTACCCGGTTTCGGCGTCGATCGCGCTCGGCGCGATCACGCTGCACCGCCTCCGATTCGTCTGTCGCCCGGAAGAGCTCGCGTTCACCGGCACCGAGCCGATCGATCAGTAGCCACGCGTACCGAGTAGACGCGCGCGCAGCTCGTCGTCGTGGACGAACACCGGAAGGTTGTCCGCACCGAGGAACGACGGGCGCGCCGACGATCCGCCGTCGACCGCCAGTACCTGCCCGGTGATCCAGCTCGCGAGGTCCGAGAGCAGGAACAGCACGGCATTCGCGACGTCGTCGGGAACGCCGCGCCGCGGCAACGGGATCGCGGCACGTTCTTCGGCGGTGTCGTCCGTGCCGCTCTGCTCGGCGTTCACCGCAGTGCGCACGGTGCCCGGCGCGACCGCGTTCACGCGGATGTTCGCACTCCCGAGCTCGAGTGCGGTAGTCCGCATGAGCGCGAGCATCCCCGCCTTCGCCGCCGAGTACCCCGCCCCGAAGGGAAGCGCGCTCAGCCCCGCGACCGACGCGATGTGCACGATGCTCCCGCCGGCGCCGCGGGCGACCAGCCGCTGCGCCACCGCCTGGGTCGTGAGGAAGGCCGCGTGCAGGTTGCGCCGGACGATCTCCTCGAACGTCTCGGGCGGCGTCGAGACGACCGCGCCCCACTGGTTCTGGAGCCCGCCCGCGACGTGGACGAGCCCGTGCAGGTCGGGGATCTCCGCAATGAACTCGCGCAGCCCGTCGGGGTCGCGCACGTCGAGGATCCGCGCGATGGAGCGTCCGCCGGCGTCTGCGATCGCCTGCTCGGCCATCGCGAGCCGGGCGGTGTCGACGTCGACGGCGGCGACGACGGCGCCCACTTCCGCGAGTGTGCGGCACACCGCGGTGCCGATGCCTCCCCCGCCCGCGCCCGCGACGACCACGGTGCGGTCCTCGAGCCCGAAGCGGTCGGCGATCACGGGCACCTCGTTGCGATTCCCTTCACGAAACTCGCACCGCGGTCAGCACGTCGAGGAGACGCTGCACGGCGGCGTCGAGCTGGGCGATGTCGTCGGGTGAGAGACCTTCGAGGAGCTCTTCGCGCTCGCTCGCGTACGTGGCGTTCGCCTGGTCGGCCATCTGCAAGCCTTCCGGCGTGAGCTCGACGACGACCTTGCGGCGATCGTCGGGATCCGGCGCGCGTGCGACGAGCTCGGCACGCTCGAGCCGATCGAGGATCTGGGTCATCCCCCCGCTCGAACGCAGCAGGATCTCGGCAAGCTCGGTGGGGGACATGCGGTACGGCGGCCCGATGAGCTCGAGGACCCGCAGCACCGAGTAGTCGATGAAGAGCAGGCCGAACGGGTCGAGGCACCGGTGCTGGAACGCGTCGACGAGCAAACCCACGCGCGTCAACCTCGTGAACAGCCCCACCGCGCCCGGTTCCGACAGGTACCGCGTTTCGTAGTCCACGGCTAGCGCGCGACCGGCCCGGCGATGGTGGCGCGATGCATGATCCGCCGCTCGTGGTAGTCCGCGACGGCATAGTGCTGTACCGATCGATTGTCCCAGAACGCGATCGACCCTTCCTCCCAGTGGAACCGGCACTGGTACTCGGGGGAGCGCACGTGGTCGAACAAGAATGCCAACAGCACGTCTTGCTCGCGGTCGTTGAGGCCGATGACGTGGGTGGTGGAGTTGCGGTTGACGAAGAGCGCCTTGCGCCGCGTCTCGGGATGCGTCACCACGACGTTGTGCTCGACCGGCGGGCACGTGCGTTGCATCTCGGTGAGGTCGAGTGTGGAGTGACCGTCGCGGATCGCCTTCCTCAGCAGGTTCGTGATGTCTTTGACCGCACGCAGGCCGTCGACGAAGCCGCGCATCGCGGGGGACAGCCCTTCGTACGCCGCGTACATGCTCGCGAAGCACGTGTCGCCACCAACCGCGGGAAGTTGCACCGCGCGCAGGATCGAGCCCATCGGTGGATCGGCAAGGAAGGTGTTGTCGCTGTGCCACTCGCCGGCGCCCTCGCCCTTCGGGTGCACCTGGTCGAGCACGACGATCTCGGGCGCGTCCTGGTGCACGGTCTGGAGCGGCGACACGTGCATCGGACCGAACCGCAGCGCGAACGCGAGTTGCTCCTCGTCGCTGATGTGCTGGTCGCGGAAGAAGAGCACGAGGTGATCGAGGAGTCCCTGGCGCAGCACCTTCACGTCGACGTCGCCGAGCTCCGCACGCAGGTCGACGCCTCGCACCTCGCCCCCGATGACGGCGGTGACCGGCGTGATCTCGATGCTCGACATTGGGTCCCCCTGGCCTGTGCCGGCTGACCGCGATACTCTCTCGCCCCTAAGAATCTTAGGCTCATACGAATTCTCGGGAGCATCCCATGGCCGGCGACAGCCCTCGGATCCGGCACCTCGCCGACCTGCCGTGGCAGGAGGTTCGCCGCCAGCAGCACGGCGACCACACCGCATCGGTCTGGGAGAAGTGGCCCGAGTTCTCCGACCGCTACCTCACGGTCTACGCGCGGTACGACCCGGGAATGATCGTGCAGCCGCACGGGCACAACAGCGATCACGTCGTCTTCGTGATCGAGGGCGACATCATGTGCGGCGAGACGTACTGCCCCGCAGGCACCCACATCGCGCTCGACCACGGCGATGTCTTCGGACCGTTCGTCGCGGGGCCCAACGGTTGCGTGCTGTTCGAGATCATGATGGGGGACCCGCGCTCGTTCTCGGGCGACCTCGAGGAGTACGACAAGTTCCTCGCCGACCAGGGCGTGCAGCAGCTCCCGAACCCGCCGATCGACATGCCCGACTGGCTCCCCGACACGCGCAACTGACATGACTGGCGCGAGATGAGTGATCGGCGCGGGATCGCCCGCAGCGCTCAGGACTGATTCGCCGCCGCGCTCCCGGTACCACCCAGCATCGCGGCACTCTCGGAACCGGTGAGATCCACGAGGTAGGCACGTTCGGCGAACCGCCAGGCGGCGTCGACGCGCGTGAAGCGGTCGTGGTAACGGCCGGCGAGGATGGGCCGGATGGGCTCTTCGGGCGACGTGCTCACGAGCAACACCCAGTAGGAGCGTGCCACTGCAGTGTCCGTGTCCTCGTCGACCTCGACGAACACGTTCGTGGTGATGTGCTTCGTGCGGCGGCCACCGCGGGTGCGCTCGCGCCGGTTGCCGCCGCCGTACAGGTTGCGCACCTCGTCGCGCCCGTGCGCGATCGGTGTGCCGTCCTGCGCCACGATGGCTGCGTCGGCGAAGAGGTCGGCGAGCGCATCGACATCGCCGGCGTCGATCATCTCGCAGTAGCGGAACATGAGGTTGCGGATGTCGTCCTGCGCGCTCACGAGGTTTTCTTCGGATCGAGTACCGGGCGGTCGCCCCTCACCGTGCAACGACGCATCTGCCGGTACTGCGGGTAGTGGTCGGACAGTGCGCGGTGATTGGTGCAGCGTTCGTCCCAGATCGCGAGGTCGCCCGGCCTCCAGCTCCACCGCACGTGGAGGTTCGGGTTCTCGATGTGGCGGTTCAGGAACGCGAGGAAGGCTGCGCTCTCGTCGTCGTGCATACCGTCGACGGCAGTCATGAACGAGCCGGCGACGAACAGCGCGTCTCTTCCCGGTTTCCGGGTGCGTGCGCACGAGCGGATGGACAACGGGAGGAAACTCGACCGCGATCTTGTCAGCGAGGTCGTCACCGGCGCGGGCGCGGAACGCGTCGACGATCACCGGGCTGACGGTGTGCACGACCGAGAGTCGCCGGCACAGCGCCCGCATCGGCTCCGAGAGCGCGTTGTACGCGGCGTAGAGGTCGGCCCACATCGTGTCGCCGCCGCGCTCGGGGATGTCGATCGCCTGGAGGAATGCCATCTTCGGCGGCTCCTCGATCCACGTGATGTCGGTGTGCCAGCCGTCCGCGTCGGGAGGGCTCTCGGCGGTGTCGGTGATGTACCCGAGTGGGCTCCCACCGCCGACGAAGCGTTCGACGATCGGGAAGAGCGCGGGTTCGCCGAAGCGCGCCGCGAGCGCGAGGTGCTCGTCGGCGGAGAGCGGCTGGTCGCGGAAGAACAGGACGCCGTGGCCGAGCAGCGCGCGGTGGATCGCACGGACGTTGCCGTCGGACGGCGCCTGCAGATCGACGCCTGTTACCACGGCGCCGAGCGCCGCGGAGAGGGGCTGGAGGTCGATGGTGGACAGGTTCCTACGCGGTCGTGGCCGGCATCGCTTGCGCGCAGACGATCTGACGAAGCTCCTCGACTGCGCGGCAGACCGCGTCGACCTTGTTCTCGAGGCCCGCGAGTTGATCCGACGTGGTGCTTCCGTTCGTGCGCGACCTGAGGATCGACGCGCAGCCCGTGATCAGCCGGAGTGTGTCGCGCTCCTCGGCGATGTAGCGGCCGATCAGCTCGCCGGTCTGGATGTCGATCGAGTGGTCGCGGAAGAAGTTGTCGAAGACGTCAGGCTCGCCCTCGGCCGGGCAGAAGTCGAGCAGGCCGATCGCCTCGAGCTTCTCGAGGTCGGTCTTGTCGCGCGCCGCCGCGAGCTCCATACGGCTCTCGAAGCCCGGGTCGTCGGTGGGCTGCAGCTCGAAGCCGAGCTCGTTGATGCGCTTCGCGAACGCCATCCCGTGCTCGCCCTCGCGTGCGGCGACCTTCAGGAGCACCGCCCGCACGTCGGGATCGGTCGTGACCTCCGCCCAGGCGGTGAGATAACAGTGGGCCCGGGTCTCGGCGCACGAGACACTGTTCAGCAGTCCGAGATAGCTGGGCTTGTCGGCCATTGCGGGACCTCCCTCGTCAGTTCGGTAACTCTGCCAGGCCGGGTGCGGCGATGCAAAGAACTCGGGCACGCCCCGGTCAAGGGACGACGACGACCTTCCCCATCGCGTCGCGCCGGGCGACGCGCTCGAGCGCGGCGGGGAGCTCGTCGAAGCGAGCGGTCGTCGCCGAGCCCGCGCCGATCTCACCGCGGCGCACGAGCTCCACGAGGTCGGCGAAGACGACGTCGAGCGCGGCCCGGTCGTACGCGCCGGTGAAGACGCCGACGATCGAGCAGTTTCGCCGCAGCACGTCACGCGAGCTCGGTTGCGTCGACTCGCCACTCGCGAAACCCACGGCGAGCAGTCGGCCTTCGTTGGCGATGCCGTGCAGCGCATCGCGTGCGGGAGCGCCGCCGACCGGGTCGTAGATCAGGTCGGCACCGTGTCCGCCCGTGAGGTCGCGCAGACGGTCGCCGACGGATCCGTCGCGATGGTCGACGGTGGCCTGGGCGCCGAGCTCGCGGCAGTAGTCGGACTTCGCCTCGTTCCCGACGACGGCGATGACGTGGGCGCCGAGCGCGCACCCGAGCCGGACCGCGGCCGAGCCCGTGCCACCGGCGGCGCCGAGCACCGCGAGCCATTCGCCGGACTCCATTCGGCCGCGGGTGACCAGGCCGAGCCAGCCGGTGAGGTGGGCGATGAGGAACCCGGCGCCGTCCGCGTCGCTCATTCCGTCGGGAACCGGGTACGCGTTCGTCGCTCGCGCCAGCGCCTCGTCGGCGAAGCCGCCGTGGCCTTCCTCGAACTTCGTGATCGCCATCACCCGTTGCCCCACGGCGAGGTTCACGTCGGCGCCCACCGCGGTGATCTCACCCACTACTTCCTGCCCCGGTGTGAACGGCAAGGTCGGGGTGTACGCGTACGCGCCGCGGCACATCATCACGTCGGGGAGCGCGAGCGCGGCCGCGAGGACGCGCACGCGCACCTGGCCGGGCGCGGGTACGGGTACGTCGGTCTCCGCGAGTTGCAGTGCTTCCGCGGGTTCGCCGTGCCGGGAGACCTGCCAGGCTCTCACTCCACCTCCGCTCTTGGCCGCTACGCGGCCGGGCCGCTCGGGCCCCCGCTCGGGCGCACGTTACGTGCGCTGCGCGTCCTCGCCTCGTTCGTACCGAGCACGGAGGCGGCGCATGCCACGCAGCCAGCGGTCGTAGTCGTCGGCCTTGCGCCGGAAGTACTCGAGCACCTCGGGATGCGGCAGCACGAGGAACCGCTCCTCGCCGAGCGCTTCCACCACCGCTTCCGCGACCTCCTCGGGCTCCAGCAGCCCCTCGGCCGCGAGTACGCCGCCGCCGGCGCTGCGCCCGTCGACCGCGCCCAGCATCGCGGTGTTCACGCCCTGCGGACAGAGGCAGCTCACGCGGATGCCGGCGTCGCCATACGTGATCGAGAGCCACTCGGCCAGCCCGACGACCGCGTGCTTGGTGACCGTGTAGGGGAGGTCGCCCAACTGCGTGAGCAGCCCGGCGGCGGACGCGGTGTGCAGGAGGTAGCCCTCGCCGCGATCGAGCATGGACGGCAGCACGGCGCGCACCCCGTAGACGTGGGCGAGGAAGTTGGTTTCGAGGGCTCGCTGCCACGCCGCGTCGCTGGCATCGAGACCGCCGAGCGACCCGATGCCCGCGTTCGAGCACAACAGATCGATCGGTCCGAACGCGCGCTCCGCCGCGGCGACGAGGTCGTGCAGCTGTTGCTGGTCGCGCACGTCGCACGTGACCGCCTCCGCGCGCCCGCCGCGTTCCGTGATGCCCTGCGCGGTTGCGCGGGCGCTCCCGGCGACGACATCGGCGACGGTGACGGACGCTCCGTCGGTCGCGAACCGCTGGCACAGCGCACGTCCGATCCCCGACCCACCCCCGGTGACAACGATGTTCTTCCCCGAGATCTCCATGGCGCAGACCCTAACGACCTCCGCCCGGCGCACGCGGCGACGAGCGAGCGGAGCGAGTCGAGTCGCTCGCCGGCGAACGAGCGACCGCGAGCCAGGTATCCTGGCTCGCAGCGAGTGAGCGAATGAGGAGGGTCGATGCGCTTCAACCACATGGAGCTCACGTTCCCGAAGGGAACGTTCACGGACGACTTCCGGGCCGACCTCGAGTCCTTCTACGGTGGCGTGCTCGGCTGGAACATCATGCAGACGCAGGTGCTGAAGATGGACACCTACCTCCTGCAGCCCGACGACGGCCAGTTCATCCTGCTCGCCGAAGCCGACAAGCACCTCGAGTCGCCAGGGCTCGACCATCTCGGGTTGCTCATGGAATCGCGCGAAGAGGTCGACGAGATGCTCGAGCGCTGTCAGCGCTTCCAGGAGAAGGACGACCGGCTCCAGATCCTCACGTTCAAGGACCTGATCACGGGCAACGTCGTGGTGCACGCGTTCTACGTGAAGCACCTCCTGCCGATCTGGTTCGACATCCAGATCATCGAGCACGCCGAGGGCAAGGGGCCGGCCAAGCGCTGGGCGTACGCGTAATTCCTCGCCGGTAGGGATCTCGCACCCAGCCTTACCGGCGGCCGGGATCAGAGCGTCGCAGCCCGATCCGTCGGCACCGGCAGCACGGCGGTAGGGCAGCGGACCCAGGGTCGCGGACGCGGCTGTACGAAGGCCCGGACACTCAGCGTGAGATTCGTTCAAGGCGGCCGCCGCGCGCGCCGATCCTCACCCTGACGTTGGAGCGGCTGGGGTGACGATGCGATCCATCAACTTCCGTAGGGTGTTCGTCGGTGCCGGGCTCGTCGCGGCCATCGCCGCAGTATCCGGGTCGGCCGTTCTCTTCAGTGGAGGCGACTCCTCGCCCGCCACGCAGAAGGTCGACGCGCCGGCGCACCCCACGACGTCGACGACGACGTCCACGACCACGACCACGACGTCGACGACCACCACGACGACGCTCCCTCCGCTGAACTTCGCGCCCGAGCCGCCACCGGCAACCGCACCGCCACCCCCGCCACCGTCCGTCCCGGCCACCCGATTCGTGCCGGCTCCCGATCCCCAGCCCGCTCCGGCGCCCGCACCCGCTCCTGATCCCCCACCCGCTCCCGCTCCTCCTCCGCCCCCCCCGCCCGCCTCCGGATGCGGCGGTGGCAGCGGCGTCGTCGGTGCGCACAACGCCGACCGCGCGGCAGCCGGCCTGCCCGGACTGTGCGTGAACGCACAGCTCACCGGCTTCGCGCAGAACTGGGCCAACCAGATGGCGCAGATGCAGTCGCTCGTGCACCAGAACATCGGCGGGCTCATCGGGAGCACACCGTTCTCGTCGATGGGGGAGAACATCCTCGTCGGCCCGGGCAACTTCTCCCCGGCTCAGATGGAAACGGCGTGGATGAACTCGCCGGAGCACCGGGCGAACATTCTCAACGGGAGGTACACCCAGGTCGGCGTGGGCATCGCCTACGGCCCCGACGGCCGGGTCTGGGTCTGCGTCGACTTCGGCGGCTGAGCGCAGCGCACGCGGCGCTCGCCAGCGAATGAGCACCCGCACGCAGGTATCCTGCGCCGCAGCGAGTGAGCGCAGAGGGAGTCGTGTGATGCCCAACATCGAGGTTCCGGCCGACCGCGACCCGATGATCTTCCTGTGGACGGAGCGAGCGCAGGTACTCACCGGCGCCGCTGCGAAGTTCGGCAACACCGCCTACTACTCCTCGACGCTCTCACCGCGCGAGTTCGAGGTCGTGCGCATGCGGATCGCGCAGATCAACGGATGCCGAGTCTGCCAGACCTTCCGCGCTACCCGTGACGTCGTGGGGAACTTCGACGACGACAGCGTTCCGGAGGAGCTCTACGAGCACGTCGGCGATCCAACATGGTCGGGTTTCAGCGAGCGCGAACGCCTCGCGATGGAGTTCACCGAACGATTCGCGGTGGATCACCTGTCCATGAGCGGGGACGAGGCGTTCTGGGCGCGTCTCCGCGAGCGATTCACCGACGACGAGCTCGTCGAGTTGGCCTGCTGCGCGGGTGCACATCTCGTCAACGGTCGCATCAACCGGGTGTTCGATGTGGAAGGCGACTGTTCGATCCGCCCCGTGGTCCGATTCCCCGACGCGGTGACGGCATCGATCGCAGGGAGCGCAGGCTGATGGACGACGACACACGGGTCGACGAGCTGATCGACAAGCTCCTCGCCGAGCACGACCCGAAGACGGAGCCGGTCGAGGAGTTCCTCGGTGCGCAGTTCGACTACGGGCTCGCGTTCGTGCACTTCCCGGAAGGTCACGGCGGCCTCGATGTCGCGCCGAAGCTCCAGGCAGTCGTGAACCAGCGCATCGTTGCCGCCGGCGCCCCGATCGGAGCGATGCGCAACGCGATCGGCTTCGGGATGGGCGCGCCCACGATCGTCACCCACGGCACCGAGGAGCAGAAGAAGCGCTACCTACGACCGCTGTTCACCGGCGAGGAAATGTGGTGCCAGCTCTTCAGCGAGCCGGGCGCCGGCTCCGACGTGGCCGGGCTCTCGACTCGGGCGGAGCGCGACGGCGACGAATGGATCGTCAACGGGCAGAAGGTGTGGACCTCGCTCGCGCACTTCGCGAAGTCGGGGTCTCCTCGTTGCCCGCACGAACCCCGACGTCGAGAAGCACAAGGGCCTCACCTACTTCATCCTCGACATGCACCAGGAGGGAGTCGAGGTCCGTCCGCTCCGCCAGATGACGGGCGGTGCCGAGTTCAACGAGGTCTACTTCACGAACGCGCGCGTCCCGGATGCGAACCGCCTCGGCGACATCGGCGCGGGTTGGTCGACGGTGGTCACCACGCTCATGAACGAACGAGTGTTCATCGGCGGTGGGATCGCGCCACGCGGCGCCGGCATGATGCAGACCGCGGTCAGGCTCTGGCAGGAGTCCGGCCGTGAGGATCCGGCTCTGCGCGACCGTCTGATGCAGCTCTATACACGTGCGGAGACGTTGCGCCTCACGAACGTGCGCGCGCAGCAGAAGCGGGCGATCGGCAACCCGGGACCCGAGGGCTCGATCGGCAAGCTCGGGAACGCCGAGTTGAACCAGGCGATCAGCGAGCTGTGCGTCGACCTCATGGGTCCTGAGGGGATGCTCTTCGAGAGCTACGAGATGAACCGCGAGCGCACGATGGCTGCGTCACGCTCCAGCGACCCGCGTGCTTCGTTCCTGCGCAGTCGCGCCAACACGATCGAGGGCGGCACGTCCGAGGTGATGCGCAACATCCTCGGCGAGCGGGTGCTCGGCCTCCCCGGCGATGTGCGCGTCGACCGCGACGTCCCCTGGAAGGACGTCCCTCGCAACTGATCCGTAGATGTAGCTACTTGAACTCGGGCAGCACGTACTTACCCATGAGCTCGATCGACTGCATGACCTTCTCGTGCGGGATCTTGAGCGGGTTCACGAGACAGAGCAGCAGGTCGCAGCCGACTTCTTCGTACTTCTTGGCGGAGGCGATGCATTGGTCCGGGTCGCCCATGACCGCGGAGCCCGAGTCGCGCAGGTAGTCGATCGTGATGTGGCTCATCACACCTTCCCGCTTTCGCGAGCGTCTCGGCCGTGTACTGATAGGTGTCGAGGTCGTCGGTGCGACCGCGCTCCTCCATCCACTCCGCGACTGATGCGATGAGGCCGCCGCCGTAGCTCGGGTACCACTCGAACGATTCCTTGGCGACCTCGGTGGCCTCTTCGTTGGTGGGCGCGCAGTGCACCATTGTGAACGTGGCCGCGGTGTCGTTCAGGAACTTGCCGGCGGTCTTCGTGCACTCGGCGAGCCCTTCGCGGTACATCGCGATGTTGTTTGCGAGCATCTCCGGCGGAAGACCGACGGTGAACGAGCACAACCCGATGCCCTGCTTCCCCATCTCCTTGTGGCCCGGCATGCTGCTCGTCGCGCCGAAGATCGGTGGGTGCGGGTCCTGGAGCGGCTTCGGGAGCACGCGGCGCTTCGCGCCCATGCGCCAGTACTTGCCGTCGGCCTGGTACTCGTCCTCCGTCCATGCGCCCACGATGTGGCCGAGCGCCTCGCGCCACATTTCCCGCGTCTCGTCGGGTTCGACGTCGAATCCCTCGAGCTCCGCCCGCGTCGACGACCGACCGGTGCCGAAGTCGACGCGACCGTCGGAGATCAGATCGAGGACCGCGACCGACTCGGCGGTGCGGATCGGGTGGTTGTACGGCTTCGGCAGCAGCCGCACGCCGTAGCCGATCCGCATTCTGCTCGTGAGCGCAGCGACCGCGCCGTACAGCACCTCGGGATTCGAGCAGTGCGAGTACTCCTCGAGGAAGTGGTGCTCGACGGTCCAGAACGCGTGAAACCCCATCTTCTCTCCGAGCACGGCCTGCTCGATCGTGTTCTTGTACGCCTGGTGCTCCTTGTCCGGCGTCCACGGGCGAGCGACGGGGATCTCGTAGAACAGCGCGAACTTCATGCTCGGAGGCGCCTCTCGTTGGGGTGATAGACCAGGCAGACGGTATTCAGCGGTTGTGCGCGCTTGCAAAACGAGGGGGAGCGGTGGGACGGCTCGATGGCAGGGTGGCCCTCGTCACCGGCGCCGCGTCTGGGCTCGGCGAGGCGACCGCGCTGCGTTTCGCGAGCGAGGGCGCGCGAGTCGCCGGGCTCGATCTGAACGCCGCGCCCAGGTGGGACGAGGTGTCCGACACGTCGCCAGGAACGAGCTTCCACATCGCGAACGTCACCGACGAGGAAGCGGTCGCGGCAGCGGTGGCTGCCGTCCTCGAGGCACACGGGCGGCTCGACGTCGTCGTCAACTACGCAGGCGTCGCCGGTGGCGGGCCCGTGCACATGCTCGCGCTCGAGGAGTTCCGCCGCGTCACGGGCGTGAACCTCGACGGCACGTTCCTCGTGTGCAAGCACGCACTCGCTCCGATGATGCAGCAACGATCGGGCAGCATCGTGAACATCTCGTCGGTCGAGGGCATCGAGGGCACCGAGGGCGGGAGCGCGTACAACGCCTCGAAGGGTGCTGTCGTGTTGCTGACGAAGAACATGGCGATCGACTACGGCCGGATGGGGATACGGGTCAACTGCATCTGCCCCGGCTTCATCGATACACCGATGTTCCGCTCGGTTGTCGGCAACTTCGGAGAGATCGCGAACAAGTACCGGGACCAGCACAAGCTCGGGCGCTTCGGCCGGCCGGACGAGATCGCGTCGGCGGCACTGTTCCTCGCGTCCGACGACGCGTCGTTCGTCACCGGCCACGCGTTGGTGGTCGACGGCGGCTACACGATCGGCATGCGCACCGAACTGCTCGACGGCTTGGGGCTCGCGTAGGGGCGCGCGTGGCGGTACCGCTACCCTGTGCGCCATGAACGCGGCTCCCACCTCGTACTCCGGCCCGGTCTTCGACGCCGACAACCACTACTACGAAGCGGTCGACGCGTTCACCCGGCACCTCGACCCAAGCCTCGGTCGACGCATCGTTCAGTGGTGCGAGATCGACGGTCGCAAGTACCAGGTCATCGGCGGCAAGGTGAACCACGCGGTGGTGAACCCCACCTTCGATCCGATCGCGAAGGCCGGCGCAATGTCCGAGTACTTCCGCGGCAACGCATCGGGCAAGTCGCCGATGGAGTACCTCCGCGAACGCGAGCCCATCCGTCCCGAGTACCGCGATCGCGACGCACGCTTGCAGGTGATGGACGAGCAGGGCATCGACAAGATCTGGTTGTTTCCCACTCTCGGGGTGCTCTACGAGCAGGCACTCGTCGACGACCCCGAGGGCGTCGGCATCATGTTCGACGCGTTCAACAAGTGGCTCGAAGAAGACTGGGGCTTCGCGTACGAGAACCGCATCTTCGCCGCGCCCTACATCTCGCTCGCCGACATCGACGCCGCGATCACGCAACTCGAGTGGGCGCTCGACCGAGGCGCACGGCTGATCGTGATGCGTCCGGCCGCGCCCAATACACCGCTCGGTCAGCGCCCACCCGGCTTCGAGTGGTTCGACCCGTTCTGGGAACGTGTGAACGAAGCAGGGATCACCGTCGTCGCGCACGTGGGCGACAGCGGCTACTCGCTCAACGGCTACGGCCGGGGCAACTTCGCATCGGGCTTCGGAGGAGGTGGCGGGAGCTTCGGTACCGACGCGGGGCGTGGCCGGGGTCAGCGCGAGGATGACGGGGGACGCAGGCGTCGCGGGGGCCCGTCGGTCGCGTTCGTGCAGTTCGAACGGGCGATCTACGACTTCCTCGCATCGCTCGTCCTCGACGACTTCTTCGGTCGCTTCCCCAACATCCGGGTCGCGTCGGTCGAGAACGGCGCTGAGTTCCTTCCCGACATGTTCCGCAAGTTGCGTTCGGCGCGCAACAAGATGCCGATGCTGTTCGACCAGGATCCCGTCGACACGTTCCGCCAGAGCATCTGGATCAACCCGTTCTGGGAGGACGACGTCAACGAGGTCGTCGACTGCATGGGCGCCGAGCGGGTGATCTTCGGGTCCGACTGGCCGCACATCGAGGGGATGCAGCAGCCGCTCGACTACCTGCCCGAGTTGAAGGCGTTCGACGACGACGACAAGCGTCACATCCTGCGCGACAACGCCGAGTTCCTGAACACACCACAACCACTGTGAGGTAACGATGGCAACGCCGGTCGAGATCGTCAGCCACTTCTGCGATCAGATCGCCGCGGGCGATGCTGAACAGGCAGCCA
The DNA here is from genome assembly GCA_963705625.1 of uncultured Actinomycetes bacterium. Classification (GTDB taxonomy): domain Bacteria; phylum Actinomycetota; class Acidimicrobiia; order IMCC26256; family DASPTH01; genus DASPTH01. Next base: position 30,881 of record CAVPKG010000002.1, on the reverse strand, counting down.
GTTGCTTCAGCGACGACGCCGTCTACCACAACATCCCGATCGATCCGGTCGTTGGGCGCGCTGCGATCCGTGACACGATCGGAATGTTCCTGGGGATGGCCGACAAGGTGTGGTTCGACACCTTGCACATCGTGGCTGACGGGCCGCTCGTCATGACCGAGCGGATCGACCATTTCGCCATGGGAGACCGCGACATCGGCCTTCCGGTGATGGGAGCGTTCGAGGTGCACGACGGCAAGATCACCGCCTGGCGCGACTATTTCGACATGAACCAGTTCACGACTCAGCTGTCGGGCGCGTAGCTCATGCGAGGTCTCGAAGGCAAGATCGCCGTGGTCACCGGGGGTGGTAACGGCATCGGGCGCGCGTGTTGCTTGCGGTTGGCCGATGAAGGCACGGACGTTCTCGTCGCCGACATTCTCGAGGAGCACGGCGCGAAGACCGTCGCCGAGGTCGAAGCCTTGGGTCGGCGCGCGGCATTTGCGCGGGTGGATACGTCGAACCCCGACGACAACGACGCCATGGTGGCGACCGCGGTCGAGGAATTGGGCGGCGTCGACGTGCTCGTCACCGCGGCGGGTATCTCGCACAGTGGCTACCGGAGCGACGACGCGGGCGCCGGGGCCGTCTCGCGGCACAGGAGCGCGCCTCGATGGGCGGGTCGGCGGAGCAGTTCGCGAATCATCCACTCGACGACTGGCAGCGTGTCCTCGACGTGAACCTCACCGGCACCTTGCTCTCGATGCAGTCGACGGTTCGCCGAATGATCGAGCAGGGGCGCGGCGGATCGATCATCACGATCTCGTCGATCGCGGCGAAGCACCCGGAGCCGGGCGCTCCCGCGTACGGCGTGTCGAAGGCGGGGGTCTGGATGCTCACGTTGCACGCGGCGAAGATGCTGACCGGATCGGGGATCCGCGTGAACTCGGTCGGACCGGGCTTCATCGAGACCAACATGACGAGGATGCTCCGCGACATTCCCGAGGCGATGGCACCGTTCATGACGTCGATCCCGATGGGTCGCATGGGAACGCCCGACGAAGTCGCCGCTGCCGTTGCGTTCCTCGCCAGCGACGACGCCTCCTACTTCACCGGCGAGCTCCTCCATCCCGACGGCGGCTTCTTCACCGGCTAGCCACGAACAACGAACCGGCGTCAACAAACGGGGTATAGCCCCACTGGCTGACGCCAGTTCGCGGGTGGGACCTACGCGGCCAGCCGGACCGGCAGCTCCTTCAGCCCGTTGTTGAGGTTGGAGCGGACCCGGCGCGGGGTGCCGGTGAGCTCGAACGTGGAGAACGTGCCGAGCAGCTCCTCGAAGAAGATTCGGCCCTCGAGCCGGGCGAGGTGCGCGCCCAGGCAGAAGTGCTCACCGATGCCGAACGAGAGCTGCGGGTTCGGATGGCGGTGGATGTCGAACACCTGCGGGTTGTCGAAGACGTCCTCGTCGCGGTTGGCCGACGTGTAGTACATGAGCACCTTGTCTCCGGCTTTGATCGTGGTGCCTCGCAACTCGGTGTCGGCGGTGGCAGTGCGCCGGAAGTAGTGGAGCGGGTTCGCGTAGCGCAGGATCTCTTCGATCGCGTCCGGGATCAGGCCGTAGTCGGCGCGCAGCTCGGCCTGCTGATCAGGGTGCTCGATCAACGCGAGCACACCACCCGACAGCATCGATTTCGTGGTGTCGTTGGCCGCGGTGATCAGTTGCACGAAGAAGCTGCCGAACTCGATGTCGGACATCGGCCCGGTACCGAAGTTCCCGGCGAGGATGAGCGACAGCAGGTCCTCACGGGGCGGCTCCGCCGCGTCGCTGCGCGGCGAGCCGGATCGCGTACATCGCCATGTTGGTGTTGGCGTCGCCGTAGTCGGCGTCGTCCGGGTCGACGATCTCCGCGTCCTGCCCGCTCGTGTTGCGCTCGGCCCAGGCCTGGATCTGCGACCAGTCGTCGCGCGGGAGTCCCACGAGCTCGCCGATCACCTGCGTGGGAAGATGGGCGGCGAGTTCGTGGACGAACTCGAGCTCCTGTTGTTCGCGCGCGCTCTCCATGATTCCGCGGCAGATGGTGCGGATCTGCCCGTCCATCGCGCCGATCACCTTGGCCTTGAAGCTGGGCACGAGCGGTCGGCGGTACGCAGCGTGCCGGGGAGGATCCATGGCGAGGAGCATGTTCCGCATGCCGGCGAGGCCGGCTTCGTCGAGGTTCTCGAGCACGACGCCACCCTCGCTCGCGGAGAACAGCACCGGCTCGCGCGCGACCGCGGTGAGGTCGGCGTGCTTCAGCACCGCCCAGAAGCCCGGTTGGTCGGGCATGTCCTGCCAGTAGACGGGCTGCGTGCGGCGAAGCTCCGCCAGGAACTCGTGGGGCGGCACCTCGACGAACGCGTCCGGATCCCAGAAGCTCGATCGCCATTGGTCCCTCCTTCCGCACTTGGCCGGGATACCCGGCCCGCAGACGTTCGCTCACGTCGCTGCTCGGCGGGCTACCCGCCTCGCATCGCTCAGTCGACGAGCACGTTCGGGCGGGGCAGACCCTGGGCCTCGCACAGCGCGTAGTACGCCGCGAGCGTGCCGGCGCCGTCGCTCACCGACTCGATGTTGCCGTCGTCGTCGAGGTTGAGGTTCGAGCCGTACATGTGGAACCAAACACGCGTCTCGTCCTCGATGCACGTGAGCGTGTGCACGGAGCGCGCGGGCTCGTAGAGGAATGACCCCGCCCGGTTCACGTACTCGTATTCCTTGTATTTCCACGCGCCCGACCTCGTGTATCCCCACACTGGCCCGGTGTGGCGGTGTGTCTGCACCGCGAAGCCGTTCTGGAAGATGTTCTCGATGATCCAGAGTCCCTCGCGCTCCTTCACCTGGAGCACCTTCAGCTTGTTGCCGTTGCCGATGTCGACGAACGGGAGTTCGTCGTCGGCGATGTGGACGGCGGTCGGTGCAGTCTCAATGGCAGTCATGTCGACTCCTGACTAATCGCTCGTTCGCTGCGGCGCAGGGCTTCAAGTGCGCAGCGCGAGCTTACGGTGGTCCCAGCTGACGATCTTTTCGACGTGGATCTTGATGCCCACGCGCTTTCGGATGATGCTTTCGACTATCGCCACGCTCTCCGGCGTGCGCTCGAACGGCCGCCCGCCCGACTGACGTTCCAACAGGCTCACGCCGATCTCGAAGATGCGGTCGTACTCCTCGACGATCTCGGCAGTACCCACGAGTTCGACGCCCTGCAGCTCGTCGTACGTGTCGCCCTCTTCGATCAGGCACGTGATGCGCGGGTCGCGGCGAATGTTCTGCACCTTCTGACTCTTGGCCTTCGTCTCGAAGGCCGGTGCACCTTCGAGGAACGCGTACCACATCGCGACGAGATGGATGGTGCCGTCGCGTTTCATCGTCGCGCAGTTCATCGTGTGCCAACCGCGGATGAATTCGTCGGCCTCGGCCGGTGTCATCTTGATGAGGTCGCGCTGGTTGACCCCGTGCCCGAACGGGGTCGCAGAACTGGCGTCTACGGTCATCGAAGTCCTTCGCTTCCGAGTGTCAAGGACCGGCGATGAGGCCGGCATCGACGGTGAACTCTCCGCCGGTGATGTAGGAGCTGGCGTCGCTGGCCAGGAAGAGCACGAGTTCCGCGACCTCCTCCGGCTTGCCGGTACGAGCGAGCGGGAGTCGTTGGAACCGCTCGGGGCTTCCCGCGGGCAGCATGTCGGTCTCGATCGGCCCCGGGTGCACCGAGTTCACCCGGATCTCGGGGCCGAGCTCGATCGCCGCGACCTTCGTGAGCCCGCGCACACCCCACTTCGACGACCCGTAGGCGCCGTGCCCGAAGAAGCCGACCATGCCGGCGGCCGACGAGATGTTCACGATCGACGCGTGGCCGGCCTTGCGCAGTTCGGGCGCGCACGTGCGGATGCCCGAGGAACGTACCGAGAAGGTTGACACGGAACATCCGCTCGAATCCGGCGACGGTCTCGTTCTCGAGTGCGACGATGTGGTGCACCGCCGCGTTGTTGACCAGCGCGTCGACGTGACCGAAGGCGTTCACCGCGAACGTGAGCGCGCCGGCCCAGGCGCTCTCGTCGCTCACATCGAGGTGCACGAAACGCGCGTCTGTCGCCCAGCTCCTTCGCGAGCACCTCGCCCTGTTCGTCGAGGACATCGGCCAGCACGACCTGCGCGCCCTCCCGCACGAACAGCCGCGCCTCAGCCTCACCTTGCCCGCGGGACGCACCCGTGATGATCGCAACCTTTCCGTCGAGTCGACCCATGCGCGGGCGATGCTAGCGTCGCCCGCGTCCTGGAGAGAGAGGCGAGCGATGGCAGACCTTGGGTTCGACGGGAAGGTCGCGATCATCACCGGTGCCGGAGGTGGGCTCGGTCGGCAGCACGCGTTGTTGCTCGCGAAGCGGGGCGCGCTCGTCGTCGTGAACGACCTCGGCGGTGCAATTCGACGGCAGCGGTGGCAGTGCCACCCCAGCCGAGCAGGTCGTCGAAGAGATCAAGGCCGCGGGTGGCGAGGCGGTCGCCGACGCGCACTCCGTGGGCAGTCCCGACGACGGCGAGGCGATCGTGCAGACGGCGCTCGATGCGTTCGGCCGCGTCGACATCGTGGTGAACAACGCGGGCATCTTGCGCGACAAGGCGTTCCACAACATGGAAGCCGACATGATCGAGGCGGTGCTCACCGTCCACCTCAAGGGCGCGTTCTACGTCACGCGTCCCGCATGGAGGCTCATGCGCGAACAGGGCTACGGCCGGGTCGTCAACACGTCGTCGTCGGCGGGCATCCTCGGCAACTTCGGCCAGGCGAACTACGGCGCTGCCAAGATGGGTCTCGTCGGCCTCACGAACGTGCTCGCCATCGAAGGGCGAGCGCTACAACATCAAGGCCAACGCGATCTCGCCGATTGCCGGCACCCGCATGACCGGAGAAGTGCTCGGACCGCTCCAGGACCTGCTCGATCCCGCGCTCGTGTCACCGGTCGTGGCGTACCTCGCGCACGAGGACTGTCCGGTGAGCGGCAACATCTACTCGGTCGGAGGAGGTCGGGTCGTCCGATTCTTCATCGGAATGACCGAGGGTTACCTGAAGACGGGGAGTCCGTTGACCATCGAGGACGTCCGCGACCACTTCGAGGAGATCGACGACACGTCGAAGTTCACCGTGCCCTGGCAGGCCACCGACGAGACGTTCCTGGTACGCGATCTGTTGATGCCGAAGAAGCCGTAATCAAGGGCTTGGCGTCGAAGGGGACGACGACCCACCACCGCCACCGCGTGCGCTCGCCTCGAGCGTCGCGTTGAAGCGCTTCGACGGACCTGCCATGACGACGCGCACGGTGGCCGCATCGACCGGGCGCCGCGTACGCTCGCCGACGCTCGACGTACCCGTGGGCGGTGCCCAGGAGGGCGATGATGCCGGAGTTTCACCTCTTCCTTCCGCAGATGCGGATGACGCTCGATGCGATCGTCGAACGTGCGCAGGCTGCCGAAGCTGCGGGGTTCACCGGCATGTCGGGGATGGACCACCTGGTACCGCCGCTCGCGCTCGAGCACCCGATGTACGAGGCGATGAGTACGAACATGTGGCTCGCCGCACACACGACGCGCCTCAAGGTCGGCAGCCTGGTCCTCTGCGACGCGTTCCGTCATCCGGCGATGCTGGCGCGCGAAGCCGTCGCGATCGACAACGCGTCGGGGGGCAGGTTCGAGCTCGGGATCGGGTCGGGCTCGGTCGAGGAGGAGTTCGCCACCTTCGGACTCGGGCCCAAGTCGGCACGCGATCGCACGAGCCGGCTCGGGGAGACGCTCGAGCTGCTGCGGCTCCTCTGGTCGGGCGAGACGTTCAGCTTCCACGGGGAATTCTTCACCATCACCGAGGGGCGTCAGCTCCCGACGCCGCTGGAGCACATCCCGATCGTCGTCGGTGGTGCCGGTCCGCGCACGATGGACCTCGTCGCGGAGTACGCCGACTGGTGGAACTGTCCGATTCACCGGCTCGACAAGCTCGACGAGATGCGCCCGCGCGGGAGCTGCGCGCGTCTCGACCCAGCAGATGGTCACGTTCGTCGCGAACGAGTCGGATCGTGAACGGGTGGTGGAAGCAGCATCCCGGCGATTCGGCGTGATGGGTGGCGGACGCCTGACCGGCACTCCGAACGAGCTCGTCGACATCTACGGCGCGCTGGTCGACCGGGGGGTGGAGCGCTTCTACGTGTGGTTCACCGACTTCGCCGATCCGGTCACGCTCGACGCGTTCGGCGCCACGGTCATCGCCGAGGTCGGGTAAGGGATTACGGGTGCTCCCGCGGCTCTCCGTCGCGCCCGGTATCGCCGCAGTGCGGGGCTACGTGGTGAGGCCGGCGTCCATGCTGACGATCGCGCCGGTCATGTAGCGCGCTTCGTCGGACGCGATGTACGCGAAGAGCGACGCGAGATCCTCGGGTTCTGCCATCCCGCGCGGCGTCATCATCTTCGACATGAACGACATGTCGGCACCCTCGGGCATGGTGAACGCTCGCGAGAGCGGGCGTGTCGACACCGCCCGGGGCGACCGCGTTCACGCGGATGTCGCTCTTCCAGTACTCGATGGCGAGCGCACGGGTGAGCTGCACGACCCCGCCCTTGGAAGCGCAGTACGCCGCCGAGTAGGCGAGTCCCTGGAGGCCCGCGTTCGACGCGGTGTTCACGATGTTGCCGCCGTTCTCGAGGATGTGAGGCAGCACGGCCTGGCACATGAGGAAGGTGCCGGTGAGGTTGACGGCGATCACGCGCTGCCAGTCGTCGAACGGAAGCTCGATGGTGTGAGCGAAGTTGCCGATGCCGGCGATGTTGCACAGCACGTTGGGTGCGCCCAGGCCCGAGGCGACGGCTGCGACGGCGGCGCTGACACTCGCCGGATCGGCAACATTGCACGCGAACGCAGACGCGTTCCCGCCCGCCTCGACGATCGCGGCGGCCGTCTTCTGCGCTGCGGGTTCGTCGATGTCGACGCAGGCGACAGTTGCCTCTTCCGCGCCGAAGCGCCGCGCCGTCGCCTGGCCGATCCCTGATCCGGCGCCGGTGATGATCGCGACGTTCCCGGTGAACCGGTTCATTTGGGATCACGCTCCTCGTCGGAGGGTTTGTCTACAGTCGGGCCGACTCTAGTGACCGCAGTGTGGCGCGGGCGAGCGCTGGAACGAGGGAGACGTTGGGATGGCGATGTCGTTCGATGTCGACGAGCGCGAGGTTGCCGAGGCGTACGCGGACAAGTGGTGGGTGTTCCTCATCAGCGGCATCTTGTGGTTGTTCCTCGGGTTCATCGTGCTCTCGCTGCGCCCCGCGTCGATTTCGGTCTGCGTCATCCTGATCGCGGTCGGGTTCTGGCTCGGAGCGGTCACGCTGTTCGCGCTCGCCGCGGTCACGCTCGGCGGCTGGCGGGTGTTCACGATCATCGGCGGGATCGTTGCGCTCGGCGCGGGTCTTGCTGCGATCGTGTGGCCCGGACCCACGCTCGTGGTGCTCTCGGTCTTCGTGGCCTGGTACCTGCTGATCCGTGGGATGTTCGACGTCGGGCTCGCGCTGGCGCACACGCACGTCAAGGGATGGTGGATGGGGCTCATCGCCGGCATCGTCGCGATCGCCCTGGGTGCGTGGGCCATCGGCAACCCGGACCGCTCGGTGCTGCTCCTCGTGTCGATCATCGGGATCTGGTCGATCTTCAAGGGCGCGGCCGATCTCGTCGCGAGCTTCTCCTACCGCAGCATGAAGAAGGAACTCGCCGGATAATTCGGCGCTCGCTCCTGGGCGGGATACCCGCCTCGCGGCCGCCCCGCTAGGCGAGCGGGGGCGCTACTTGTTGGCGCCGTAGGCCCGGACGAAGTCGTTCACCGCGTAGTACGCGTCGATCGACTCGCCCGCGTCGCCCCAGAAACCCTCGATGACGTCGTACGCCATCACACCGGCCGCCACGAAGTGGTTGTTGACGTCGGTGATCTCGAGCTCGCCGCGCGCCGACGGCACGAGATCGGGCAACACGTCGAACACGGTCTCGTCGTAGCAGTAGACGCCGGTGACCGCGTACGAGCTCGGAGGCTGATCGGGCTTCTCCACGATCTGCGTCACCCGGTTGCCCTCGAGTTCGGGAACACCGAGGTGCCGGAGGTGCGCAGGGTCGCTCATCTCGGTGAGCAGGATGCGCGCGCCGCGTTCCTGCCGCGAGAACTGCTCGACCGAAGTACGGATCGACCGCTCGAAGATGTTGTCGGCGAGCACGACGACCACGCGATCGCCGTCGACGAAGCGCTCGGCGAGGCCGAGTGCCTCCGCGATGCCGCCGGCACGTTCCTGGTACGCGTACAGCAGCCGGTCGAGCCCGTACTCGTGTCCGTTGCCGAGCAGGCGGAGGAACTCGCCCGCGTGGTCGCCGCCGGTCACGAGCATCACGTCGGTGACACCCGCGCGCACGAGCGACTCGATCGAGTAGGTGACCATCGGCCGGTCGTAGATCGGCAGCAGCGCCTTGTTCGTGATCCGGGTGAGCGGATCGAGCCTGCTACCGGTTCCCCCGGCGAGGATGACACCCTTCATCCCGTCATCCTCGCACGTGGGTCGCTCTCTCGTAGGATGGACACAGATGGTGGCCGAGCGGCTGCGCAACCATCGGAGCCTGGTGGTCGTGTGTTCTGCCGCGGCCGTGCTCGAGGCGGTCCTCGTGAACGCGTTCGCGCCCGCGTCATCGCTCGGACTCGCCACGCAGGTCAGCGCACCGCCGCCGTTCGGCGTGTTCCACGACCTCCGTTGGATCGTGGTGTACCACGAGACCTGGCTCGGGCTCGCGCTCGAGCTGTTCGCGTTCGTCGTGTTCCGCAGCTTGCTCACCGCGGTATGCCTGCGCGCGGCATGGCCGCACGACGCGACCCCGGAGGCATGGTCGCTCACCGTGCGACGCAGTGTGTTGTTCACCGTGATCGTGGGCTTGTTGCTCGCTCCGTGGGCCGCGCTGATGTTCGCGCTCGCGGTCGTGTCGCTGTCGTGGCTCTTCTTCGTCGCAGTCCCCGTGATGTTGATGCTCGCTCTGCTCGTACACGGCGGGGCGGTGACGGGCTCGTGGTGGGTCCGCACCTTGTCGGCGCGCAGTCTCGGTTGGACGCTGGTCGCGTTCGGCGCGCTCACGGTGTTCGGGAGCATCATGACGACCTGCCCGGTGTGGGCACGCGTGCCCGTCGCCGTGCTCGCGGGCACGGTGAACGCGTGGCTCTGGTTGCGCGTGGTCGACGCGGTGCTGCACCGGCGCCGGGTCCCGCGGCCGATCCCCGTTGCCCTCGTCGGGATCGTCGGCGTGCTGGTGCTCGTCGTGGGCGGGACCGCGGCCGGTTTCGCGCTGTCGAAGGCGCGGGTGCTTCGCTCCGTGCCTCGGCCAGAGGCCGCGTCGGACTGGAATCCGCCACTCGCGGCTCGCGGCACCCCGCTGGTGGTGGTGACGGGCTTCAACACCAAGTGGGCCGGGCGACCGAGCCAGTACGTGCACGTCGATCTCCCGCAGACGCGCTTCTCGTACCGGGGGACCGCGGACGGCGCACCGCTGCCGTACACCGCCGACGACACCCACCGCGCGCTTCCGGACCTCGTCCGCGAGCTCCGCCTGCAAGTGAACGCGTATCACCGCGCAACTGGACGTCAGCTGACCGTCGTCGCGGAGAGCGAAGGCGCGTTGCTCGCGAAGACGTATCTCGCCGCGACCCCGCACGCGCCGGTTCGGAACCTCGTCGTCCTGAGTCCGCTCGTCGAGCCCGGACGGGTCTACTACCCGGTCGACGGAGAGGAAGGTTGGGGCGCGGCCGGCGCGCTCGCGATGGAGGGCTTTGCGTGGGCGCTGGACGAGGTGTCGCCCGTCGACATCACACCCGACACACCGTTCCTCCGCTCGATCGTCGACGACGCGCCGGCGCTGCGCGGGCTGATGTCGTGTTCGCTCCCGCGCGTTCGTCAACTCGCGGTGCTGCCGCTCGATACCGGTGTGAGTGCACCGGCACCCCGAGGCCTGGCGATCCCGTACACGGTTGTTCCCGCGTTCCATGGGGGCATGCTCGACGACGACACGACCGCCGCCGTCGTCGCGCAGATGATTGCCGGCAAGCGCGTGTCGGTCGACGAGGGCTGGTCGCTCGCGGAGGACGTGATTCAAGCGGGCGCATCCGCGTGGCAGGTGCCGCAGCTCACGACCGGTGTGAATGCCGCGTGGGCGCACCAGCCGGATCCGGACAACTGCGCGGCGATCCGTGCGCACTTGCGCCAACAGTTGGGTTGAGCCCGCAGATGGTCTGACTCCGGGCGCGAGCTATTCGGACTTGGCCCTGCCCCTCTTCTTCTGCTCCTGCTTCCACGCGCGTACACGGAGCAGAGCTTCGGGCGAGTCGATGTCGGCGACCGAGCGCGGGTTGGCGTCGCCGAACGGGCGTGCGAGCTCTTCCCACCCCGATGGCGCGACGCCGAGGCGCTTGCCCAGGATCGCGAGAAAGATCTTCGCCTTCTCCTCACCGAAGCCTGGGAGCGCGCGGAGACGATCGAACAGCACGGTGGGGTCCTCGACGCCACGCCAGATCGCGGCCGCGTCCCCCTCGTACTCGCGGACCAGGTGTACCGCGAGCGCGTGTGTGCGCTTCGCCATCGACGCCGGGTAACGATGCAGCGCCGGCTTCTGCCGGAACACCGCCTCGACCTCCTCGGGATTCATCGCCGCGATGGCCTTGGCGTCGAGTGTGCCGAGCCGTTCCCGCAATGTCGACGGTCCGCGGAACGCCCATTCCATCGGTACCTGTTGGTCGAGCAGCATGCCGACGAGCAGCGCGAACGGGTCGGTGACGAGCAGCTTGTCGGCTTCGGGATCACCGGTGACCGGCAGCACCGCAGTTGCCATGCAGTCCAGCCTACCGAGGTGCGCGGACGCGTCGAGGTGGCCCGTTTCGTGGATTCACCGTCGGTAGTGTGAGCCGATGCCGGCTTCCGGACCGCCCCCGTGGGGTCCCGACGACACCAGCGCGGTCCCTGTTGGTCCGGAGCCCGAGCCCACCGGCGCGGCCGGAGAGGGCCAGGGGCCCGGGGGCTGGGGTGGCAAGCCCACCGTCGAGCCGTTCGCGGTCGCGGCGCTCGTCTGGGCGATCGTCAGCATCGTGCTCCCGCTCGTGGGCACGATCGTGGCCCTCGTGCTCGCGTCGCGCGCGGCGGACGCGATCCGTCGATCGCGGGGTATGCGGAGCGGCAGTCAGCTCGTCACGGCCGCGCGCATCATCGCCGGCGCGGTGATCGCGCTGTGGGCGATCGGCCTGGTGACGTTCGTCGCGCTCGGCGGGAACGATGACAACGGCGGTAACAAGGTCGCCGTACCCACGCAGCCGCCGGACACCAACGCACTCACCACATCGCTGCCGTCGACCACCACCACGCGTCCGACCACCACCACGCTGCCGCCGACCACCACCACCACCCCGGCGCCGCCTACGGTCATCACGGTCGCGCCACCCCCGACCACCGCGGCGCCACCCACCACCGCGGCGCCACCCACCACTGCGGCGCCACCCACCACCGCGCTACCCCCGACCACCGCGGCTCCACCCACCACTGGGCCGCCGACGACGGCGCCTCCCACGACATCGCCCCCGACGACCGCGCCGCCGCCGACCACCACAACGTCACCACAGCAGGGTCTGGAGCGGCGGCTCGAGACCCGGCTCGGGCCGAGCAACCGTGGAGTCCCCAACGCCGAGCGCGTGGTCGTGCAGTACACCCAGGGCGCGCCGCTCGTGGTGACCTGGGCGATCAACAATGGCACGGGCACGCTGCCGTCGGGCACGCCCACGTGTACGTCGCCGCCTCCCACCACGACCAGCACGACCACGACCGCGCCGACCAGCACCACGACGACGACCAGCACCAGCACGACGCACCACGACCACCACCACCTCGTTGCCGACGTCGACCACCACGACGACCCTGCCGCCGGACCAGTCGACGATCACGGAGGCTCGGACCGAGGCACGGCAGATCTTGCAAGTGATCCGCCCTGATATCCGCAGCGGCAAGCTCAACGTCACCGGCGTCCAGTTGATCGGTACATACCCGATCCAGGGCCCGACCACCGCCGACGTCGACGTGGTCCAGGTCTTCTACAGCAAGGACGCCATCGTGGCGCGTCTCCCGGCCGTGCAGCGGGTCTTCGAAGCTCCGCCGGCCACCGCGGTGCAGTGCCTCAACCCGGCGTTCGTATAGCTGCAGACGCGGGGAGCAGGTCGCGGATCACCGAGGAGCACGACCTCGACAGGTGGAGCGCGAGCGCTACAAGTGTCGAGCGATCAGCCGAGACGTTCGACGATCATGGCCATGCCCTGACCGCCGCCGACGCACATGCTCTCCATGCCGTACCGACCGTTGCCGTCCTCGAGGCCGTTGAGCAACGTGGTCATGATGCGTGCGCCGGTCATGCCGAACGGGTGTCCGAGCGCGATGGCACCGCCGTGCACGTTGAGCTTCTCCCACGGAATGTTGAGCTCCTTGGCGGACGGCACCACCTGCGCGGCAAACGCCTCGTTGATCTCCACGAGGTCGATGTCGTCGATCGTGAGCTTCGCACGGCCGAGCGCCTGACGGCACGCCTCGATCGGGCCGAGCCCCATGATCTCCGGGTCGAGCGCACTCACCCCGCTCGCGACGATGCGCGCGAGTGGTTGCAGGTCGAGCGCGTTCGCTCGCTCTTCGCTCATGACGAGCACCGCGGCTGCGCCGTCGTTGAGCGGGCACGCGTTCCCTGCGGTCACCCGACCGTCGGGGCGGAACGCAGGCTTGAGCTGCGCGAGCTTCTCCATGGTGGTGCCCGGACGCGGGCCGTCGTCCTTGCCGACCACGGTGCCGTCGGGCGTGGTGACCGGCGTGATCTCGCGCTCGAAGAAGCCGTTCTCCTGTGATTCGACGGCCCGGTTCTGCGAGAGGCACGCGAACTCGTCCATCACCTCGCGCGTCACGTTGCAGTAGTCGGCGACGTTCTCGGCGGTCTGGCCCATCGCGATGTACACGTCGGGCAGGCCCTCGGCGGGAGTCCACGGCGGGACGCCACCCTCGCGCCGCTGCGAGCTGCGCTCGTGCGCCGGTGCGAACTTCTCGTTGTGCGTTCCGGGCAGGCCGTCGGCCGACCCGTGGGCGAACCGGCTGACGGTCTCGACGCCGCCCGAGATGAACACGTCGCCCTCGCCGGCCTTGATCGCGTGCGCAGCCATGCGGATCGTCTGGAGCGACGACGAGCAATAGCGGTTGACGGTGGTGCCGGGCGACGTGTCGAGACCCGAGAGGATGGCGACGACTCGTGCCATGTTGTAGCCACCCTCACCCGCGGGTTGCGCAGTGCCCCAGATCACGTCCTCGACCTCGCCGGGATCGAGCGCCGGGACCTTCGCGAGGAGCGCCCGGACGATGTGCGCGCTGAGGTCGTCGGGGCGGCACTCGACGAGCGAGCCCTTGCCCGCCCTTCCGATCGGGGTGCGGGCAGTCGCAACGATGACGGCATCCATGTGGGCCTCCTCGAGGCTGCTCGGGGCAGACTCTTGCCGTGAGCGTGGCGGGCATCCTACTGCTCTCCTTCCTCAGCGGCTCCGTGCCGTTCTCCAACATCGCGGCCCGCTACGTCCGCGGGGTCGACCTCCGTGATGTCGGCGGCGGCACCGTGTCGGGAACCGCGCTGTACCGGGTTGCGGGCTTCTGGCCGCTCGCGGCCGCGGGCATCCTCGACGTGACGAAGGGTGCCGTGGGCCCGCTCCTTGCGGGCGATCGCACCGTGGTCGCGGCGATCGCGGGCGGCCTTGCCGTGGCCGGACACAACTGGTCGCCGTTCCTGCGCGGTGCCGGTGGACGCGGTGTGGCACCCGCACTCGGAGCGCTGCTCGTGACTGCGTGGCCGGGAGCAGTGCTGCTGATCGTCGGTCTCCTGGCCGGGAAACTGTTCGGCGAGACCGGGGTCGGCGCGCTCGTCGCCGAGGTCGCGCTGACACCGGTTCTCGCGGTCTGGGGTGGCGGAGTGGGTGCGCTCGCCGGCCTGGCGATCGCGGTGCCGATGTTGGTGAAGCGCGTGCTCGGCAACGCGCCGCCCAGCGGCGACCGCCGCCGTGCGTACGTGCATCGCCTGCTCTACGACAACGATCAGGCGACCGACGCGCCATGAGCTTCGTCGCGCTCGTTCGCCGTCCCGGCTACCGCGACCTGCTCGTGGGACAGGGTGTGTCGGCGCTGGGTGACTGGATGGGGACGGTGGCGCTGATGGCGCTCGTGCTCGAGCTCACCAACTCGCCGATCGCAGTTGGTGGCATCCTGACATTGCGCCTGCTGCCGGCGGCGATCGGTGGGCCGCTCGCGGCGCGTGCGGCTGCGAAGTGGGATCGCCGACGAACCATGCTCGCGATGGATGCGGCGCGGGCAGCGATGATCGCAATGATTCCGGTTGTCCGAGCGCTCTGGTGGGTCTACCTCTGGGGGTTTCTGGTGGAGGTCGCCAGCATCGTGTTCTTGCCCGCGCGCGACGCGTCGATTCCGGATCTGGTCGACGGCGATGGCGAGTTGCCGCTCGCGAACGGACTCATACTCGGAACATCGTACGGGTGCATCCCGCTCGGCGCGGCGTTGTTCGCGGCCGTCGCGTCGCTGCCGCTCGAGATCGATCACCGGCCGTTCGCCCTCGTGTTCTTCATCGACGCGATCACCTTCCTCGTGTCCTTCTTCTGTATCGCGCGCCTCACTGAACTGGGAACCGCGACGGCCGCGGTCGACGATGGCGTCGACTCGCACTTCCTGGACGCGTTCCGCATCCCGTTGGTGAGAGCCGTCATGCCGGCCGCGGCTGTCGGTCGCGCTCGGGCTCGGCGCGCTCTTCTCGCTCGGCATCGTGTTCGTGCACGACGTCTTGCGAGCATCCGACGCAGAGTTCGGTGTGCTCATCGCGATGTTCGGGGTGGGCGCGGCAGTTGGCTTGGTCGCACTCCAGCGTGCTCCGCACGGTGACCTGCTTGCTTGTACCCGCTTCGGTGTCGCCTACATCGGCGCGGTGATCACGGTGTTCAGCCTTTCGTCGGTGCTCTGGATCGCGTGGTTCGGCGCGGCGGCGTTCGGAGCCGGCGCCGCCTACGCGTTGTCGGCAGGAATGGGCGCGATCCAGTCACGGCTCGACGGCCGGCAGCGGGTGCTCGCGTTCGCGGCGTTCCACGTGGTGCTGCGCGTGGGTCTCGGCATCAGCGCGATCGGCGCGGGTGTGGCCGGGGACCTTCTCGGTGACGTGCGCTGGCCGGTGGTCGGCACGCTCGCGCCATCACGACTCGTGTTGCTGTGCGCCGGGTTGCTCGTCGTACTCAGCTCGTTGCTCGTCCGTTTGCCGAGCCCGGATGCCCCGAGCGCGAGAGAGCCGGCCACATGACGGTCGCGATCGTCACCGACGCCGTGGCCGCGTAACGGTGCCGGATCGCGCCGCGGCTTGACCCTACGATCCTCTCCCATGTCCGATTCCCCCGACGCGCCCGACGCGCCCGACGCGTCTGACGGTCAGCCGGCGCTCGACGTTCCGGCAGAGCGCGCGCGGCGGCTGGCCGATGTCGAGGAGCTCCGCGCGCAGGGCGTCGACCCCTACCCGGTTCGTTTCGACCGTGACCGGACGCTCGGCGAGCTGCGCCAGGAGTTCGGTGACCTCGCGGCGGGCACCGAGACCGCTACCTCGGTGCGGGTGGCCGGCCGGATCCTGCTGATCCGACGCCAGGGAAAGCTCACGTTCGCAACCGTGCGCGACCAGTCGGGGAGCGCGCAGCTCTTCGTCTCGAGCGACGCGATAGGCGAGGAGGCCCACCGCCAGTTCGACAAGCTCGATCTCGGCGACTGGGTCGGTGTGGAGGGCACCGTGATGACCACGCGCCGCGGCGAGCTGTCGGTGAAGGTGGGGTCGTTCGCGCTGCTCGCGAAGGCGCTGCGTCCGCTGCCCGACAAGTGGCACGGCTTGTCCGACGTCGACACGCGCTTCCGCCAGCGGTACGTCGATCTGATCGTGAACCCCGAGGTGCGCCGTGTGTTCGAGATCCGGTTCGCGGCGGTGTCCGCGATCCGGCGACTCCTCGAGGAACGCGGCTTCGTGGAGGTCGAGACCCCGGTCCTCAGCCACGAGCTGGGTGGGGCCACGGCGCGACCGTTCCATACCCACCACAACGCGCTGGGGATCGACCTGTTTCTGCGGATCGCAACCGAGCTGCACCTCAAGCGTCTCGTGGTGGGTGGCTTCGAGCGGGTGTTCGAGATCGGCCGCACCTTCCGCAACGAGGGCATCGACACCACGCACAATCCCGAGTTCACGACGCTCGAGGCGTACCAGGCCTTTGCCGACTACGACGACATGATGGAGCTCACGGAGGCGCTCGTCCTCGCCGCGGTGAGGGCCGCGCTCGACGGCCAGACGGTCGTGCGCATCCGCGGAGAGTCGGTGGACCTCGCCGAGCCCTGGCCACGCGCCGCGATGGTGGATCTCATCCGGAAAGACGCGGATGTCGAGATCCATCCGTCGATGACGGTCGAGGACGCGCGCAAGGTGCTCGACGGTCTGGGACTCGAGTACGAGGAGTGGTGGGGCGCGGGCCGCCTCACGCACGAGGTGTACGAGGTGCTCGTCGAGCCGAAGATCGTGCGTCCCACGTTCGTGCTCGACCACCCGCGCGAGACGTCACCACTCGCCCGCGCGCACCGCGACGACCCCACGCTCGTCGAACGGTTCGAGGTCGTCGTCGACGGTACCGAGCTGGCGAACGCGTACAGCGAGCTCAACGATCCGATCGACCAGCGCGCCCGACTCGAGGCCGAGGCCGCCGCCCGCGCCGCGGGCGACCTCGAGGCGGGCACCGTCGACGAGGACTACCTGCGCGCCCTCGAGTACGGATTGCCGCCGACCGGAGGGATGGGCATGGGTATCGACCGCCTTGCCATGCTCCTCGCCGGCGTCACCAGCATCCGCGAAGTGATCCTCTTCCCCACGCTGCGCCCGGAGCAATAGCCAGCTAGGAGACGAGTTGCTCGCTGGCGTCCCAGAGCCTGCGCGCCGCGGCGTCGTCTTGGGCGGCGTCGCTGGGTGCGACGGGCGCACACTTCACCCAGTACGCCCCGGTGATCCCTTCGACCGCGGGTTCGGACGCGAGGTAGATCGACGTCTGCGCGCCCTTCTCGGCGTTGAGGGCAAACGGCCGCATGAGTGGCATCGCGATCCTGCCGAGCATGCCGGTGTCGCCGTCGCGGCCGAACCGGCTCGCGACGAAACCGGGATGCACTGCGTTCACCGTGACGCCGGTGCCGTCGAGACGGCGGGCGAGTTCGCGCGTGAACAGGATGTTGGCGAGCTTCGTCTTGCCGTACACGCCGTACGAGCTGTACTTGCGTTCGCTCTGGAGGTCATCGAAGTCGAGACCGTTGCGCGCGCCTTTGTGCGCGTCCGACGAGACGACGATGACGCGCGACGGCGCGCTCGCGGCGAGCCGGTCGCGCAACAGGTCGGTGAGCAGAAAGTGGCCGAGGTGGTTCACCTGGAACGTGGTCTCGTGTCCGTCTTCGGTGACGGTACGGGATCCGAGCACGAGGCCGGCGTTGTCGATCAGCACGTCGAGGCGGTCGTACCGACCGAGGAACGCCGACGCGAACTCGCGGACCGAGGGCAAGCTCGCGAGGTCGAGCGCCATGACTTCGACGGTTTCACTCCCGCTACGCCGCTTGATCTCGGCGAGCGCGTCCCTCCACGCGCCGCATCGCGAGACGTGAACACCACGTGTGCGCCCTTGCGCGCCAGCCCGATCGCCGTCTCCTTGCCGATGCCGGCGTTCCCGCCGGTGATCAGCACGAGCTTGCCCGCCATCTCGTTGCTCATCGGCCCAGGGTACGCGCCGTAGGCTTCCGCGGTCCCAGGCCGGCGCCCGTTGCATCAAAGGAGCGCGTTGAACCGACTCCCTCTCGAAGGTGTGCGGGTGATCGACGTCACCACGGTCGTGTCCGGACCCTACGCCACCCTGCTGCTCGCCGATCTCGGCGCCGACGTGATCAAGATCGAGTCGCCGACGGGTGACATCGCGCGTCATCTCGGACCTCATGTCCATCCGGGCATGGGGGCGGTGTATCTCAATTGCAATCGGAACAAGCGGAGCGTGGTGCTCGACCTCGGGACGGACGACGGGAGGCGCACGCTGAAGGCGCTCACCGACCGCGCGGACGTGTTCGTGACGAACATGCGTCCGGACGCGCTCACCAAGTGCGGTGCCGATGCCGACACGCTGCGCGAGGGTCACCCGCAGCTCGTGCACTGCACGGTCCGTGGCTTCGGGTCGGACGGACCCTACGCCGACCTTCCCGCGTACGACGACATCGCCCAAGCCGTGTCAGGTCTCGCGGCACAACAGGAGTGGATGGCCGGCGAGCCCCAGTACGTGGCGAGCGCAGTCGGCGACAAGGTGTCGGGTCTCACTGCCGCACTTGCAATCGTCGCTGCGCTTCACGGACGAATGGCCACGGGTGAAGGTGCCGTGGTCGAAGTGCCGATGGCGGAGACCCTCACCGCGTTCGGACTCGTCGAGCATCTGTGGGGCCGCATCTTCCAGCCGCCGCGCGGGGAGGCGCGTTACCCGCGCATGTCGTCACCGTTCCGCCGCCCGTTCCCGACCGCCGACGGATGGATCTCGGTCGTGGTGTACAGCGACCAGAATTGGAAGCAGTTCTTCGACCTGATCGGCATGTCGCACCTTGCCGCCGAACCGCGTTTCGCGTCGCTCGCGACGCGCACCGAGAACCTCGACGAGCTGTACACGCTCGTCGGCGACCATCTGCGCGGCGACACCACCGCGGAGTGGTTCGAGCGGCTGCGCGCGGTCGGCATTCCGGCGGTTCCCTACAACCGCGTCGACGACCTCTTCGACGATCCCCACCTTGCCGAGGTGGGGTTCTGGCAGGAGTACGAGCATCCCACCGAGGGGCCCACGCTTCAATACGTCACACCGATCCGGTTCGACGGTGAGCGCCCACCGCTCGGCAGGCCGGCGCCGCTCCTGGGTGCCGACACGGCGGCGGTGCTCGGCGAACTGGAAAGCTAGTTCTTGTCGGCGTCGAGCCACTGGTCGACTGGCGCGTAGTCGTCGCGGATCACGGGAGCGCTGCCGATGAAGCGGTCGAGTCCGCCGTCTTCGATCATCACGTCTCCGTGTCGAAGCACGAGCTGGGCGAGGGTGGCGCGTTCGAGCCGACGGTCCGACGCCACGAGCACGACGTTGCCGCCGTAGTAGCCGTCGAAGCTCGCCCGCGGTCCGATTGCCGCGACCCAGTCGAACTGACTCCGGAGCGTCGCGAGCTCCGCGCGCGCAAACCGGAATGGCGGGTAGTCGATGACGTTCACGATGTAGATGCCGTCGGGACGGAGTACTCGGTCGACGTCGCGCACGAATTCGCGAGTCGTGAGGTGCCACGGCACCGACAGGCTGCCGAATGCATCGCCGACGACGAGGTCGGCTGACCTGTCTGCGCGTGTGCGGATGCCGATCCGAGCGTCGCCGATGCGCACCCGTAGCGCGTCGGACGTGTGGAGCCCGAGACGCTCGCGGCCGGTTCTCAGGACCGAGGGATCGATCTCGAGCACCGTGCTCTTCGTGCCCGGGTACTCGACGGCGAGGTACCGGGGCATGGTGAATCCACCGCCGCCCACGTGCAGCGCGTCGACCGCCCTGTGGTCGGGCCACGCGGCCGCGACCGCGTCGCTGAACGACTTCACGTAATCGAACTCGAGGTGGGTCGGGTCGTCGAGATCGACGTAGCTGTGCATCAGATCGTCGAGCCACAGGATGCGGCCGCTCGGCCGCGCGACATCGTGCTCGACGCGGATGCAGTAGTACGCACTCTCCACTTGACAGGGCTCGTCGGCGCTCGCGCCGAATGTCGCGGCAGCTCCACCCAGCAGCGCAAGCACGATCAGCACCGTGCCGTCGCGGCGAGCGAGCCAGATGCCGAGCACGACGCCCACGACGATCAGCGTTCCTCCGATTGCGAAGATCACGGTGCGCGTCGGCGTGGTGGCGATCAGGAGGAACCCCGTCACGAAGGTGCCGACGAGCGCGCCGAACGTGGAGATGCCGCTCAAGCGCCCGACCACGCCGCCGGTGCGGTGCAGGTCGTGCAATTGCAGCTTCACGACCATCGGAGTCACGGCGCTCAGCACGACCGCCGGGAGGAAGAACGCGGTGAACGCGAGGAACAGTGTTGCGCCCCTTCCGCCTTGACCCGATTGGTCACCGAGGCCGCGGACGATCGGCACGGTGAAGAGCGCGAGCAGGCCTCCGACGCACACCGTCGGACCGAGGAGCCGCCGGGGATCGATGCGATCGGCGAGCTTGCCGCCCAGCCACGCGCCCACCGCGATCCCCGCGAGCACGGTGCCGATGATCGACGTGTAGGTCTCGAGGCTGATCCCCACGTACGGCGCGAGCAACCGCCCCGCCAGGATCTCGAGCATGAGCACCGCCGCAGAGCACACGAAGACGAGCGCGGCGGCGACGAACTTCGACATCGGCGCAGTCTCGCGCCGAGGTCGATCAGTGGGACCGCGCGACGAGCGTGTCGTAGCAGTCGCCGAGCTGACGTCGCGGCGCGTCCGTCGGTTCCGGCATGGGTTGGCGTCTACCATCCGCGCCCATGGCGCTGCGACCCGACACCGACAGCTACGACGACGTGGTCGTCGAGACGATCGACCTCCCGACGCGCGACGGCGGGAGCACGCCCGCGGTGTTCAGCCGGCCCGTCGGCAACGGTCCGTTTCCCGCGATCGCGGTTGGCGCCGAAGGAACCGGCCCGAACTCCTACATCCGGCGTGTCGCGGCGACACTCGCGCATCTCGGGTTCGTCGTCATCGTCCCTGACTACTACCGAGGGATAGGTCCTCCCGATCCCGACAACTACGACGACTTCGAGACCCTGATGTCGTACATCAACGCGCTCGACTTCACCCGCGCGGTGCACGACCTCCTCGACGCGATCGACTACGCGCAGGAGCTCCCGTCCGTCGACGCGACTCGGGTGGCGAGCTGGGGGTACTGCACCGGCGGGACCATCGCGCTGTTCGCCGCGTGCCTTCGCCACGACCTCGCCGCCGCGGTCGTGTTCTTCCCGAGCCAGCCGACGTTCGACCCGCACGACGCCAAGAAGCCGGTCGACGTCGTCGACATGGTCTGGAGCATCGCGTGCCCGCTGATGCTGCTGATCGGCGACCAGGACGTCGTGCTCCCGCCTGACCGCCTCGACGACCTGCGTCGCCGGTTCGATCAGTGGGATGTGCACGCGACCGTGAACGTCTACCCGGGTGCCGGACACGCGTTCAACGCGCACGGCTCGGTGCTGTACAACCAGGCAGCCGACGAGAAGTCCTGGGACGACGCGGTCGAGTTCGCCAGCCGACAGTTGCGCCCACGAACCTGAACGCCTACACCTGCACGCATGCTCACACCCTGGGACGACTATCCGATCCACGCCGACGCCGACCCGATCGCCACGCCGTCTTCGGCGAACCCCAACCATTACGACCGCTACTTCTTCAACGGTCACGAGCGTGACGGCGCCTTCTACATCGCGGCCGCCATGGGTCACTACCCGGTGCTCGGCGTGATCGACGCCGCCTTCAGCACCGTGATCGACGGGATGGAGCACTCGGTGTTCGCGTCGGGGCGGATGCCGCTCGACCGAGCGACGCAGATCGGCCCGATCCGCATCGACGTGGTGGAGCCGATGCGCGTGCTGCGCTTCACGGTCGCTCCCAACGACTCGCCGCTCGTGTGTGATCTCACCTGGCGCGCGCGCACGGTCGTCGTGGAAGAGCCCCGCCAACGCAACGTGACCCGCGACGGGATCGTCACCAACGAGCACACGCGGCTCACCCAGTGGGGCACTTGGGAGGGCACGGTCATGGTCGACGACCGGCAGGTCGACGTCGATCCGTCGCGGGTGTTCGGAACCCGTGATCGCTCCTGGGGGATGCGCGGGCTGTCCACACCGATTCCCACGAACCGCGCCAACTACGGCGGTGGCGCGTTCTGGCTCTGGGCACCGCTCTACTTCGACGACCTCTGCACGCACCTCGCGCTCCACGAGTATCCGAACGGCAAGCGGTGGGTCGAGAGCACCCTCTTCGTCCCGCTGCTCGAGAGCCCCGACGCACCGACGTGGGGCGTCGGCGTCGACGACTCCACCGAGATGATCGAGTTCGACTACGAGCTCGACTTCTACCCGGCTTCGCGTCGCATCCGGTCCGCCGTGTTCCATCTCCTCGACCCCGAAGGGCAGAAGCACCGGATCGACCTCGAGACGCTGTACACGTTCCGCATGCGCGGCATCGGCTACACGCATCCTCGGTTCGGTCACGGTTCGATCCACGGTGAGCTCGAGGTGGGCCACGAAGCGATCGAGCTCGGCGACTTCCCCGAACCCGACCCGACCACCTGGCACATGCAGAACGTCGTCGTGGCGCGCATGGAGGGCCGTACCGGTATCGGCGTACTCGAGCAGGCGCTGATCGGGCCGCACGCGAAGACGGGTCTCACCGGCTTCCTGGATCCGCCACCGACGAAGGCGTGACGTGGGTGCTGCCCCGGGCACTGGTCCCCAGCCGGTCGACACTCCTGACGAGCTGACGCCCGGATGGCTCACGGGCGCGCTGCGCGCTGGGCGGGCTCGACGTGACGGTGAGCGCGGTGTCGCACTCGGCCGTCGGTACCGGGCAGATGTCCAGTTGCTACCGGCTCGCGTTGCGGTATTCGGCCGGCGGCGGACCCGCGAGCATGATCGCGAAGCTGCCGAGCCCCGACCCGCAGGTCCGCGAAGGCGGGGCGACCACGTACGCGACGGAGGTGCGTTTCTACCGCGAGGTCGCGGAGACGGTCGCGGTGCGCGCGCCGGAGTGTTACTGCGCGCTGGCGAGCGACGACGGGAAGAGCTTCGTGTTGCTGCTCGAGGACATGACGTCTGCCGAGCCGGGCGACCAGATCGCGGGGTGTTCGGCCGTGGAGGCGCGCGATGCGGTGGTGAACCTCGCGGGTCTTCACGGTCCGCGCTGGTGCGACGAGTCCTTGCGGGCGATCCCGGGCCTCGCGCCATTCGGCGCGGAGGCTGCAGAGGGCATGGGCTTCGGGTTCGGGATGATGGTCGAGCCGTTCATCGATCGGTACGGCCCTCCCGAGGACGATGCCGAGGTGCTGCGCGTGTTCGCGCCGCCGCGTCGCGCACTGGATGCTCGGACGGCCCGGCTGCTTCGGGCTCGTCCACGGCGACTACCGGCTCGACAACCTGCTGTTCGCGACGAGTTCGGGCGCGCCACCGTGCACCGCGGTCGACTGGCAGCTCGTCGCCATCGGGCTGCCCGCGCGCGACCTCGGCTACTTCCTCGGCACCGGTCTGAAGGCTGACGAGCGCGCGGTGCACGACCGCGGCCTCGTTGCCGCGTACCACGACGCGCTCGTCGCCTACGGAGTGCGCAGCTACTCGTTCGAGCAGTGTTGGGACGACTACCGCTATGGCTTGTTCCAGGGTCCGCTGATCACCGTGCTCGGCGCGATGTACGCGACCCGAACCGATCGTGGAGACGAGATGTTCGCGGTGATGACCGAGCGGTGCTGCGCTGCCATCCGGGAATCGGGCGCGCTGACGCTGCTCTGAACGCTGCTGCTCGCGATCCTCGTGATCGCGCGGGCGGTCAACGTCTTGCAGTAGTGTTTGCGCCTCGGCGCCAGACTGCGGTGAGCGAGCCGGTGAGCGAGGAGGTGACACCGACATGTGGAGCCAAGTCCGATCGGTGCCCTTCCGCGCGTACGGCTGATCCAGACCGTCGATGCCCAGGGCACCCTCACACGAGGAGCCCCTGTGGCAGACGACAGCGAGACCACGTTCCGGCGCAACGTGCGGCCTGCACGCCCGCACTGGGACGACGAAGACGACGACCCGCTCGCCAGTACGTATCTGTTCGCCGAGCACGGCCCCGATCCGGTGCCGGAGTGGGTGATCACCGAGGACGCGGCGCGCCAGTACGAGCTCGGCTTGCTCAAGACCGGGAAGGAAGCCGAGGTGTTCCTCGTGGAACGCGAGCTCGGCGACCGGAGGCAGCTGCTCGCGGCAAAGCGGTACCGACAGCCGGCCGAGCGCACCTTCCGGGACGACACGCGCTATCGCTCCGGGCGGAGGACGGGCGACCGTCGAATCGATCTCGCGGTTGCCAAGGGGACGCAACGCGGGATGGAGTTCCGCGGCTACCTGTGGGCGGGCACTGAATTCCAGACGCTCGGGCGACTCTGGTCGGCCGGCGTGTCGGTTCCATATCCGGTACAGCGGAGGGGGACCGAGTTGATGCTGGAGTTCGTCGGCGACGTCGATCAGATGGCGCCGCGTCTCTCCGACGCGCACGTCGAGCGTTCGCTGCTCACGGAGCTCTGCGAGTCGGCCGTCGACCAGCTCCACGTGATGACACACGAAGGCGTCGTCCACGGTGACCTCTCGCCGTACAACGTGCTCATATGGAACGACGCACTGGTGTTCATCGACTTCCCGCAGGCCGTGGATCCACAGGTTGGACCCGACTCGCTCGCGCTGCTCCAGCGCGACGTGACCAACCTCGTCGGCTGGTTCGCGCGCAAGGGTGTCGCCATCGACCCCGAAACCGTGTTCCGCGAGCTCCTGACCGAGGTCTTCCGCTGACTCACCAACCACTCTGACGCTGGTTCGTCAGTGGAACGCGTTCCCGTCGACCTGCACGTCGCGGCCGACCCACTCGTCGGTGAGCATCGCGGCGGCGAGGTCGGTGTCGGTGCTCGCGGCGACGCAGCGCCGACCGTCCGAAGTCGTGGCGACCACGATGGCGCGCTCGGGGCTGCCGCTCCGATCGTGCACGACGGTGTAGCCGTCGACGCGGGCGGGGCCGTCGTGATCCGGTGCGAGGTCGACGACCGTGGTCTGCGCGCTGCGTCTCGTCGGAGACGTCGGCGAAGCGGAAGCCCTCGCCGGGCGGTTCCGTCGACCAGAGCGCCATGCCGTGCTTCGTGATCATCCCACTCACGCACGTGACGAGCCCGGTCGTTCCCGGCACACCGCGCAGCACTTCGACCATCTTGGCGAGCGCCTGGAAGTTGTAGTTGTCGAGCGGACCACCCGCGAACGTCATGCCGCCGGTGACGGTGAACGGCCGGTCGAGCGCGAGTCCAAGCTCGTCGGCCTGCACCTGTACCGCCGACGGAAAGCAGCTGTAGAGATCCAGGTAGTCGGCGTCGCGGGGATCGACGCCGGACATCGCCGCCAGCTGATCGGCGCCGACGCTGACGGCGGGGCATCGGTGCAGCTGTCCGCGCTGTGACAGCGGCACCATCGCATTCGACTCGACCGCGGCGAGCGGGAACACCCACAGCTCGCGTGGCACGCGATGACGTTCCGCTGCCTCCGCCGAGCACACGACGAACGCAGATGCCTGGTCGACGTTCCATTGCGAGCAGTGCCACCTCGTGTAGGGCGCGCAGTACATCGGGTTCTCGTCCGAAGGCTCCGACAAGAACGCGGGCGCGATCGGTTCGCGCCGCCACGCGTCGGGGTTCGCCGCTGCGATGTCGCTGGCGCCCGCCCACAACGCGGCCAGCTCGCGCGCGTGCTCGGCGACGCTCTGGCCGCGCGCGGCGCGCAGGGCGGTTTCGATGACCGCGTACTGCGCCGCGGGAGTGGTGAGACGGGCGTCGATCTCGATGCGGGAGATGATCTCCTGCCCCGGGACGAGCTTCTCGTCGGGCTCGACGTCCGATTGTTCCGTCTCGGTCGCCGGCGTCCCGGTGATCAGGCCGCGGAGGTCGCGGTACTTGGCCTCGCCGCCGACGATCAACGCCACGTCGAGCTCCCCGCTCGCGATGGCGCGACACGCACGTGTCATCAGCGTCTGCTGCAAGACGCCGAACTCGCCGATCACCGTGTGCGCGGCGGCGCGGAACCGCGCCGCCAGGAGGCGACCGGGGTCGGTGTATCGCCAGGTCCCGCGCGGTATGAGGATCCTGTGCACGCCGGCCAGCGTCGACGACGTTGCGGCGCGCTCGCACGCCATCGCCATCAACTCGACCGCTTCGACCGCGACCGCGGGATCGTCGATGTGCTGGTGCGCGACGCCGGCGCCGACGAGAACGGGTGTGCGCGGGTCGATGCTCACTACTTGCGTTGGAAGTTCGGCGTGCGCTTCTCCGCGAACGCCCGGGGGCCTTCCTTCGAGTCCTGCGATCCCATGACCGAACCCGTGTAGCCCATCTCGTACGCGAACGCCTCTTCCTCGCTCATGTGCTGCGTGTCGTGCAAGGTCTTCAGGATCGCCTCGACCGCGAGCGGTCCGTTCGCCGCGATCGTCTCGCCGATCTCGCGCGCCTTGTCGAGCGCCTGGCCGTCGGGGACGACGTGACCGATGAGCCCGATCTCCTTCGCCTCCGGCGCCAGGATGTGCTTGCCGGTGAGGAGAATGTCGGCGGCGACCGTGTAGGGGATCTGGCGCTGGAGCCGCACCGCGGATCCGCCCATCGGGTACAGCGACCACCGTGCCTCCGACACGCCGAAGCGCGTGCTCTCGCCGGCGACGCGGATGTCGGTTCCCTGGAGGATCTCGGTGCCGCCCGCGATCGCGACACCTTCGACGGCCGCGATCACCGGCTTGGTCGGCCGGTAGGTCTTCAGCAACCCGCGGTAGACGAAGCCGGGGTCTTCCTTCAACCGCGCCTGCTCGTCGATCGCGCCGTCGGGATCGACGTCGCCGGCCATCGCGCGCAGGTCCATGCCCGACGAGAAGTTGCCCTCGGCACCGGTGAGGATCGCGCAGCGCAGGTCGTCGTTCTCGCTCAGTTCCTGCCACGCGTCGGCCATCAGCGCGAACATCGTGAGCGTCATCGCGTTCTTCCGCTTGGGGCGATTCATGGTGACGACCATCACGTGACCGTCGCGCTCGACCTCGATCTGGGCCATCGATGCTCCTCGCGAATCTTCCAGCCCCAGCCGGGCTGCACGGCACGAGCAGTATGGTGCGCCGGTCCCACGTAGTACCAGGAGGTCTCCGCATGGCGCTCATCGATCCTCGGGTGACGTTTCGCAAGGTCGAGGAGCGGCTCGAGACCGAAACCGATCTGGTGCTCCGACGCAACCTCGAGACCTTGCTCACGCACATGAAGGCGGAGATGGCCGGCGACGTCGACGGTCTGCTCGCCACCTTGACCGAGAACCCGGAGTATCACGCCTACGGCTCGGACGACCCCGAACACGAACCCCGTCGGCCGCGATGGCGTGCGCGCGTTCTACGAACGCTTCATCGCGTCCGGCGCAGGCCAACTCCAGCTCGACGTCGACCGGCTCGTGGTCGACAAGGACTGCGTCCTCACCGAGGGGCTCATGCGCATCGCGTACCCGGGGCGAACGCTACGGGCGATGGGGATCGAGATCGACGACGACGACGCGTACTACATGTACGAGACGCGCATGGCCACGCTCTGGCCGTTCGACGAGCGCGGACTCGCCAAGGGCGAAGACACGTACACCGGGGGAGATGGCTTCGCCGGCATCGCCGACCGCAAGCTCGCGCCCGCCGACATCGTCCAGTACGCGCCCGCGGGCTGAGCCGCTGCGGGCGCGTCACGTGCCCGCCGGGCGGTCGCCGATCAGACCCGCCTCCCGCAGTGCTGCCCGCTTGTCCGCGTCCACGCCGAGCTCCGCGAGCACCTCGTCGTTGTGCTGGCCGAGCGTGGGGGAGGGGCGCGCCATCCACGTGTCGACGGTGTCGAAGCGGAACGGCATCATCGGGAGCTCGACCTGCCCGGTGACCGGATGGTCCTCTACTTCGAACAGCTTGCGATGACGAAGCTGCGGGTTGTGGAGGATCTCGCGTGGGCGTACGACCTCGCCCACCGGTACACCCGCCGACCAGAGCAGGTCCACCACGTCGCCGGCGTCACGGGTCGCGCAGTACGCAGCGAGGTGCACGTCGAGCGCGTCCTGGGCGGAACGGCGGCCGTCAGCGGTGGCGAGTGATTCGGAGCGCACCCACTCGGGATCGCCCAGCGCAGTCCGCAGCGCGGCCCACTGCTCGTCGCTCGCGATCGCGATCGCGACCCACCGATCGTCGCCGGTGCACTGGTAGACGCCTTGCGGGGCTGCCTTCGGGCCGCGCCCACCGGCGCGATGCAGGACCTCGCCACTCACGCAGTACTCGATCACCTGCTCGGCGGCGACGTTGAGCGCAGTCTCGATCATGGTGCTCTCGACGAAGACGCCTTCACCGTTGCGTTCACGGATCTCGAGCGCGGCGAGCGTGGCGAGGACCGCATGCAGCGCGGCGAGCGGGTCACACGCGCCGCGCACGAGCACGGGCAGTCCGTCGGGGTAGCCGGTGAGCCAGGCCATCCCCGAGATTCCTTCCATCTGCTGCGCGAACCCGGTGCGGTCGCGCCACGGTCCGTCGAGTCCGAACGCCGGCATGCGCGTCATGACGAGGCGCGGGTGCCGTTCGTGCACGACGTCCCAGGTGAGGCCGAACTGGTCCATCACTCGCGGCGTGTAGTTGTCGAGGAGCGCGTCGGCGGTGTCGAGCAGCTTGTGGAACAGCTCGATGCCTTCTTCGGTGCGAAGGTCGAGGGTGATGCCGCGCTTGCCCGAGTTCACGCCGTGGAACAGGCCGCCCCATTCCCACCACTTCTCGGCGGACGGCGGTCTCGAGCGCGGTGAACCGCATGAGGTCGGGGCGGGTCACCGACTCCACCTTGATCACGTCGGCACCGAGCGCCGCCAGCACATGCGTTGCTGCGGGCCCTGCCCACCACGCCGTGCAGTCGACGACCCGAATCCCCTCGAGCGGACGCCGCGGTGCCGGCGCCTCGACGGGCACCGGTCGCGCGTCTCCCAGGTGACGGTTCCGGTGTGCTCGCCGACGGAAGGCGGGGGCGCGAACGGGCGCCGCTCGTGCCCGCTGATCTCGTACGGGATACGCGGCTGTACGAAACGTCCCGATGGCGACGGCACGTACACACCGCGCTCGACGAAATGATCGACCTTGGGGAGCGTCGCGCCGTTGTGCACCGGGGCGCAGGGAACCCGGAGCAGCTCGGCGTCCTCGAGCACCTGCTCGGTTGAACGCTTCCGCGTGTACTCGTGGACCATCGCCTCGAACTCGTCACGCCGAACCCAGCGCGGCTGACGTTGCGCGAGCTCGGGCGCGTTTCGAGCACGTCGGCGCGGCCGATCTGCACGCAGGAAATCGTTGTACTGCTGGGCGCTGTTCGTGGTGACCACGACGTAGCCGTCGGCGGTGGGCTCGACGGACGGGATCTCCACCACGCGCGCGGGCCCGATTCTTCGGGCCAGCCGGCCATGGCCGTGTGCACCGACGGATACGACACCATCGTGACTGCCATGCAGTCGAGCATGGCGACGTCGATGTGCGCGCCGCGGCCCGAGCGCCGGGCGTCTCGCACCGCCGCGACCGCGGCGACCGCGGCGAAGCTCCCGGCGAGCCACTCACCGATGCGCCCGCCGGCGGCGAGCGGGGGCTGCTCGGGCAGTCCGCGGCTCCCCGTGGAGCCGCACCACGCTTGCAGGGTGAATTCCGTGGCGACGCGATCGCGCCCACGGGCCGTCGAGGCCGAACGGCGAGAGGGTGACGACGACGAGCGCGGCATTTGCCTCGTGCAGTTCGTCGACCGGGACCGCACCGTCGACGACCAGCACGTCGGCGGCGGCGGCGAGCACCGTCCAGTCGCCGGTGATCGGACCGCTTCGATGGTGTTGAGGAACTCGAACAGGGCACCGGAGCCGCCACGCGCGGAGAGTGTCGCCGGCGGGTGGGGCGACCCTGACGACGTCGGCGCCGGCGTCGGCGAACAGCTTCGTGCAGTAGGCGCCGGCGATCTCGCGGCTGAGGTCGAGCACGTCGCACGCGACTCGAGTGCGGAGACCGCCGCGCCGGCGGTCGGCGGCACTTGCCCGCCGCCACGGTGTCACGGGGCGATCGTCAGATGCCCGCACCTGGGAGCTGTCGTGGCCAACCGGCGCCGCCCGGGGAATGGGGTTGCCACCGCCGCGACCGCCTCTCACACCGCCCGACGTCAGCCGACGGTCCTCGTCGACCGAGACGTGGACGGCATCCGTGCCGTTGCCGAGGAGCCGCCCTCGCGCCGACAACGTCCACCCGGTTGCGTGTGGACGTGAGTGATCCCGACGCGGTCGCCGCCGGTCGTGGACACCGTCCGCGAGCTGGGTGGGCTTCGTTCGCTGGCCCACGCTGCTCGGAATCTCGCCGACCATGGCCGATTGGCGGCGCATCATCGAAGTCGATCTCGTCCGGCACCGCGTTGCCGTACGGGCGCTCGAGCCGCTCGCGTCGCCGGCGACCGCCGCGGTGTGTTGGGCGTCGATCGCGGGTCACGGTGTCGCCCCCGACAACCGTGCCGACGCCGCGCTCGACGATCCGCTCGCCCTGATCTGCTCGACCGACTCACCGTCCTGGCCGGCGACAACCTCGCTGCAGCCGGACAGGGATACGGATACGCGAAGCGTGGCGTCATGCGGCTTGTCGCCCGCGAGCCCCTGGCCTGGGGAATGCGAGGGCGCGACGCATTCTGTTCGATCTCGCCCGGCATCATCGACACTCCGCAGGGTCGCCAGGAATCGACGAGCAGCCGGCGATGGCCATGATGATCGAGCTCACCCCGATCAAGCGGTGGGGGCTGCCCGAAGAGATCTGCAACGTCGTCGCGTTCCTGCTTTCCGAGGAAGCGTCGTTCATGACAGGATGCGACGTCGTCGTCGACGGCGGCGTCAGCTCACGGATGCGCTACGATGGACG
>CAVPKG010000001.1:0-774619 GCA_963705625.1 uncultured Actinomycetes bacterium | reverse complement strand
CTGGAGCGCGGACACGACGCTCCCCGTGTCGCCGACCGCGAGTTGCGGCGTGTTCGGGTCGTCGGGCAGCGCGGCCCAGGTGAGCGGGCCGACGATGCCGTCGACTACGAGGCCCGAACTCTCTGGAACGACCGCACCGACGCATCGGTGTTCGGGCCGAAGCTGCCGTCGATACCGGTGAAGTCGAGCAACTTCATCTCGACGAGGAGGCGCTGCAGCCGGCGTACATCGTCGCCGCTCGCGCCGACGCTGATTGTGGGTCCGCTGTTCATCTGCGATCTCCTTCGGAGTCGTGTCGACAGCCCCCACCGCGCACCAGTGTCCGCTCGATCGCCCCACCGGTCAAGCAAAGGTTTCCCCAAGCAACCGACGCGCCGGACGCAACTACGAAGAGGTCAGCGGCACTCGGGCGGTCCCCGGGGCGGTTGCGACGCGGTCGCGTCGTGACGGGATCAGCGTCACGCCGGCAAGGACCGCGAGCGCGATGCCCGGGACGATGAACATCCACGGGATCGGCTCCAACGGGATCTTGTCGGCGTTGGCGAACGTCGACGCGAACGCGACCTGGCTGTCGCTCAGCGCGTGGGACTTTGCCGACGTCGAGCGCTGCCAGCTGTCGGTCCACCTGGCGAGCGTCGGGAACTCCTGCGCGAACGAGCCCGCGCCGAGCCGCTGAGTCGAGCGCCGGCTCGAGCTTCGTGTGCACGTCGGACGCCATGCCGTCGAACAGCGCGGTCGCGCCGACCGCCTTCTGGCCGGTTGCCGGAGCGAGGCCGATGCGTCCGATCTCGGTGACGCTCACCGCGGCGTCGACCTTGCCGGGAATGCCGATCACGAGCGGCGCGATCGCGATGCCGAGCCCAACGAGCACCAGCGCGATGCTCGCGAGCGTGCCCGGGCGCCAGAGCGTGTAGGCGCCGATGCCGATGAGAAGCACGCCGATGCCGAGGAAGAGCCAGGGGGCGCTCGTCAGCGGCAACCACGACACCGGGATCTCCGACGCCTTCGTGTAGTCGCCGCGAACCGCTTCCATCTTCCCGATGACCGGCCCGACCAACTCGACGACTCCCGGCGCTTGCGCGTCGAACTTCACGATGCCGGGCATCTGCTGCGCGACATACCGCTCGAACTGCGCGTCGTCCATGCCGAGCACTTGTTGCAGTCGCGGCTCGGCCTTTGTGGAGAGCTCGGTTCCTGCGACCTTCACCAGGTCGAAGCCGGTGCTCAGATCGTGGAGCCCCTTCGCCGACATGAGCGGCGCGTACTGGTCCGCGATCGTCTGCGCGTCCTGTGACCGGGCGAAGAGATGCTCCGCAAACGTGAATCCGATCAGCACGATCCCGACGACGATGGCCAGTACTGCGGCGACGCGACGCATCCGATCCCCCTCACCGGTTGGCTGCGCCCTATTCGCCTCCCGCCGGACTGCGGATCACACGCAGCCCCGACTCCGTGTAGAAAGAACCTCATGCCAATTGCCGAAGAGCTCCTGCCCGTGTTGAACGTAATGGGACAACCGCAACCGGGGATGGACGGCATCCGAGACCTCGCCGTCGAGACAACGCGGTACGACGGGATGATCCACGGCTTCGTGCAGATGCTTGCGGTCACCCCGAGGGCGAGCGAGGCAATCGACCAGATCGCGACCGCATTACGCCGCGCGGAATGAGGGATGGCGGCGGAGCCGCGATCCCGATCAGGTCGGCCAGACGAGCTCGAGGTTCTCGACCGAGCGCAGGCCCATTACATACTTCAGCTCGATGCCCGGCTTCAGCTCGTACTCCGGAATCCGTCGGTGCCACTCGCGCAGCACGACGCGGAGCTCACGGCGAGCGAGGTGCGAGCCGAGGCATCGGTGCACACCGCCGCCGAAGGCCAGGTGACGGTTCACCTGACGATCGAAGCGCACCTCGAACGCGTCGGGGAACTCCGCGGTGTCGACGTTGGCCGCACCGACGCTCACACCCACCATGTCGCCCGACTTCATCGGACAGCCCGCGACCTCGGTGTCTTCGGTGCAGAAGCGCGGAACACCGGGCACCGGCGACTCCCATCGCAGGCAGCTCCTCGACCGCCGCGGGGATGATCGACGGGTCGTCGACGATCTGCCGGCGGTGGTTTGGATGCTGGGCGAGGTACGCGAACGAGCACGTGAGCGAGTCGGTGACGGTGTCGAGCCCGGCGAGCAGGAAGAGGAAGCAGATGTCGAGGATCTCCTCCCGGGTGAGCTCCTCGCCGTCGACCTTCGCGTTGAGGAACTGGGTGAGGATGTCGTCGCGCGGATCCTTCTCACGCTCGTCGAGGATCGCGTTGAAGTATGCGTAGATGTCCTGACCGGTCTGGTTCATCTTGGCTTGACGCTCTTCCATAGTGAGCTCGAACCCACCGGGCCGGATGATGCCGTCCTTCATCCGGAGCATCGCGTCGAGCTCGTCCCAGGGCAGACCCATCAGGCCCAGGAACACCGCGGAGGGGAACGGAACCGCGAACTCGTCCGTGAAGTGACACTCGCCGCGATCGACGAACATGTCCATGAAGTGGTTCGCGCGTTCCGCGATGTCGGGCTCGGCCGCGTCCATGCGCCTCGGCGCGAACAGCGGGTCGAGAAGCTTGCGGTACTTCGAATGGTCCGGTGGGTCGACCGAGAGCGGGATGAGCGGGCGGACATTGCCGAGCGAGATGCCGCCGAAGGCCGCGGAGGAGAAGCGCTTCGGGTCCTGGAACACCTCGTCGACCGCGGCACGACTCGCGATCATCACGCTGTTGTCGCCGGTGCGGTGGACGGGCGCCTGCTCGAGCAGCTCCTTGTAGTGGTACTGCGGTGCCGACGCGTGCCCCATGATGGCGTCGAACGCGTCGTCGTCGATGGGCACGCCGTCGCCGGACGGCGCGGCTTCGCTCGCAGTCGTTGCCGTGTCTTCCATGCCTCTTTGCTCCTGACTCAGGCGGATGAGCGCACTTCGTCCTTGGTGGACAGCACGACCGGGGGCGCGTCCTTCCACGCCTGGATCCCGTCTTCGGGCATCGCCGCGGGATAGCCGCCCCCGTGGACCTCGGCCCAGTGCGAGTGGTTGAGCTGGTGGATCGTGAAGCACGCCGCCAACGCGTTCGAGAAGCCCATGTTGTCGACGGTCTGGTTCACCGACTCCTTGATCAGCAGCGCGGTCATCGTGGGCAACGCGGCGATCCGGCGGGCGAACTCGAGCGTGCGGTCGGAGAGCTCGTCGTTGCGGGAAGATCTTGCTCACCATGCCGAGCTGGTGCGCTTCTTCGGCGTCGATCGCGTCGCCGGTGAGCATCAGCTCCTTGGTCTTGCGCGGACCGAACTCCCACGGGTGCGCGAAGTACTCGAGGCCGCACATGCCGAGCCGGGTGCCGACGACATCGGCGAAGCGCGCGTTCTCGGCGGCGACGATCAGGTCGCAGGCCCACATCAGCATGAGCCCGGCCGCGTAGACGGTGCCGTGGACCTGGGCGATCGTGATCTTGCGCAGGTCACGCCAGCGCTTCGTGTTCTCGTAGAAGTAGTGCCACTCCTGGAGCATGCGGTTCTCGGCGCCCTTGCGGGTGCCGCCGTTCGTCACGGCGGAGATGTGCGGGTTCTCGCCGAACATCTCCTCGCGCTGCTCCTTGGAGCCGATGTCGTGGCCCGACGAGAACATCGGGCCGGTGCCGCCGAGGATCACGACCCGCACCTGGTCGTCGGCCTCGGCCTCGAGGAACGCGTCGTTCAGCTCGACGAGCAGGCGCCGGCTCTGCGCGTTGCGGCTCTCGGGCCGGTTCAACATGATCCGCGCGATCGTGCCGTCGTCCAACGTCTCGTAGGTGACGTACTTGTACTCGGCCATCGCACTCTCCTCCATATGGACTGGGCCCAGAGAAACGGGTCGAGGGGCCTCGATCGTGCGGCCGCCCCGCCCACCGAATCTAGACGACGTCGAAAGAATCCGCAGCGCGAACGGTGGACGCCACTGCGCCGCGAGCGCTCATCAGGTAGCTTCAGCCGCCATGACCACCGACACGAGTCCCGGGATCCTGAACGGCGTGCGGATCGTCGACCTGTCGGACGGGATCGGGGGGCCGATCGCGACGCTGCTGCTCGCCGAGGCCGGCGCCGACGTCGTCATCGTGGAGCCGCCGGGCGGGAAGGCCACACGCCCGCTGCCGGGCTTCCGCACGTGGGGCCGCAGCAAGCGCAGCGTCGTGCTCGACGTCGACACCGACGAGGGTCGCGCCACTCTGGACCATCTGCTCGCGGCCGCCGACGTGCTGGTGCACAACTTCGGGCCGTCGCGCGCACGTCGAGCTCGCGCTCGACGACGCCACGCTCGCCGGTGCGCATCCCGACCTGATCGCGTGTTCGCTGCTCTCGTGGCCGGCGAACCACGCCGACGCCGATCGGCCCGTCGACGAGCTGCTCGCGGCGGCCCGCCTCGGCGTGCTCGACGAGCAGCAGGGCTATCGCGACGGCCCGGTGTTCCTCCGCTTCCCGATCGGGAACTGGTCCTCGGCCTACCTCCTGGCTACCGGGATCCTCGCCCGCCTGCTGGTGCGGGAGCGCACAGGAAGCGTCGGGCCGGTGCACACGAGCCTCGCGCAGGGATCGCTCGTTCCCATGGCGATGCACTGGCAGCGTGCCGAGACGCCGTCGCCCTCGCTCGAGTGGGGAATGCCCAAGAGCAACACCATGGCGACGCTCTTCGAGTGCGCCGATGGTGTGTGGATCCACCACATGGGCCGGACCGAGCAGTCGCCGCTGATGCAGGAAGTGATCGCCGAGCTCGGATCGCCGGAGATGCTGCCGGCGGAACAAACCGGCACGCTCCGGCCTGGTTACGGGCGTTCCGTCTACATCGACGCGTTCAAGCGCCGTCCGAGCAAGGACTGGCTCGAGGACTTCTGGGCCCACGACGTACCGGTGCAACCTGCGGTTCCGATCGGCGAGATCTACCACGACGAGCAGTCACGCGCGAACGACTACCTGCTCGAGCTCGACGATCCGGTTGCCGGGCGGATCACCGTGCCCGGCCTGCCGCTCACGATCAACCCACCCGCTCGCGTGCGCAGCACCGCGCCCGGGCTCGGCGAGCACACCGACGAAGTGCTCGGTCGAGTGGAAGCCGAGCTGCGCGCGGGCACGCGCGCAGAGGCGAACGGGAACACCGCACAACGGTGGCCGCTCGAGGGCGTGAAGGTGCTCGACCTCGGAAACTTCCTCGCGGGACCGTTCGGCGCGATGTTGCTCGCCGATCTCGGGGCCGACGTGATCAAGCTGGAGTCGGCCACCGGCGATCCCATGCGCGGGGTGGAATGGTCGTTCGTCGGATGCCGAGCGCGGGAAGCGCAGCGTCGCGCTCGACCTGAAGTCACCGGACGCGCGCCCGTCACTCGAGGCGCTCCTCCGCTGGGCCGACATCCTCCACCACAACCTGCGCATGCCCGCAGCGCAGCGGCTCGGTGTCGACTACGAATCGGTGAGGGCGATCAACCCCGACATCGTGTACTGCCACACCAGTTCCTACGGCCCGCCGGGCCGCGCGCCGACTGGCCGGGCTACGACCAGCTGTTCCAGTCGTCGTGCGGCTGGGAAGTCGCCGGCGCGGGCGAGGGCAACCCGCCGATGTGGCACCGGCTCGGCTTCATGGACCATCAGTGCGCACTCTCGTCGGTCGTCTCGACCCTGCTCGCGCTCTATCACCGCGACCAGACCGGGCAGGGGCAGTTCGTCGCCGGCTCACTCCTCGGTGCGGGCGTGATGACGAACAGCGAGACGTACCTGACGCCCGACGGCGGGCTCGCGCCGTTCCCGGTGCTCGACCACGACCAGACCGGCATCGAGCCCGGGTATCGGATCGTGCACGTCGCCGACGGCTGGGTCGCCATCGCCGCGCGCACCGACGAGCAGCTCGCGGCGCTGTGCGCGGTTGCGGGGGTCGACGATCCGGCACGCGCCGCCGACGCGCTCGGCAACCGCGCGAGCGACGAGCTCGTCGCCGCGCTCGAGGCAGCCGGGGTCCCGGTCGAGCACGTGCGCCAGAACCAGCGCGACGCGTTCTTCGACTCCGCCGTCAACGACGCGGCCGGGCTCCTCGCCCGCTACCCGCACCCCGTCTACGGGATGTTCGAGCAGCCGGGCGCGTACTGGGCGTTCGGCGACCTCGACGTGCGCCTCGACAAGGCCCCGCCCACACTCGGTCAGCACACCGTCGAGATCCTCGAAGAGGTGGGCCTGCCACCCGACGACATCGACCGCCTCGTGGCCGACGGCGTCGCGCGTGCCGGCAGTTCGTGAGCTCGTCAGCCTGCTGAACTCACGAGGTCGGGCGTGAGCTCGTCGACGCGACGCGGCGCCGCAGAACGCCATCGCCGCCGCGAACTGGTGCGGGAGCACCGTCGAGCACGTGCGCCACGCCCGCGTCGCCTCCGACGGCGAGGCCCCACAACACCGGGCGACCGACGAGCACCGCCCGCGCGCCGAGTGCGATCGCCTTGGCGACGTCGATGCCGTTGCGGATCCCACCGTCGACGTAGACCTCGGCGCGCCCCGCCGACCGCTGTCGACGACATCGGACAGCGCGTCGGCGGTGGCGACGACGCCGTCGAGCGTGCGGCCACCGTGGTTCGACACCACGACCGCGGCCGCGCCGGCGTCGACGCAGCGCGCCGCGTCGTCGCCTCGCAGCACGCCCTTGACGACGACGGGCAGCCCGCTCCAGTCGCCGAAGCGGGCGAGGTCGTCGAAGGTGACCGACGAGTCGAAGTCCTCGACCGAGTCGCATCAGATCGGCCGTCTCGGGATCGTCGGGCGACGCGCAGGTTCGGGAAGCGGAACCAATCGGGCGGCGTGAGCGACATCTCCGCCGGACGGCCTGTGCGGGGAACCGCCGCGCCGTCGACCGAGGCGACGATCGCGCGAGTAGCCGGCGTCACGGGCACGACCGGCGAGTGCACGCGTGCGACCGCGATCGTTCAGCATGTACATCTGCGCCCAGCGTGGCGCACCCGGCGCCGCGGCCGCGACCGCTTCGAGTGACGTAGTGGCCGCCATCGACACGATGTACACGGTGCCCGCCGACGCCGCCGCCCGTGCGGTGGCAAGCTCACCCTCGTCGCAGAAGAACCGGTGCATCGCGGTGGGCGCCACGAGAATCGGCGACGCGACTTCGGTGCCGAGCACCGTGGTGGACATCCGGGCGCCCGACACATCGCGCAACACGTGCGGACGGAGACGTCGACGGGTCCAGCTGTCGACGTTCGCTCGGCTCGTGACGTCGTTCCCGCTGCCGCGTCGGAGGTAGTCCCACGCGGAAGGCGTGAGCCGCTCGGCGGCCTGTACCTCGAGTTGGGCGAGATCCGCGGAGAAGCTCTCCATCGCCGGATGCTAGGAGCGAACGGCAGCGAGCCGGGTATCCCGGCTCGCCCGTGAGCGACCCAGGAGCGAACGGCAGCGAGCCGGGTATCCCGGCTCGCCCGTGAGCGACCCAGCGCTACGGCGAGTGTCGGCTGGAACACGCGCAGACCGTCACGTCCGGCACCGACACGAGCGTCGTTGAGCCAGACGATCGACCCATGACGCGAATCGCGCACCAGCGCTCGCCGGGAGGTCGATCATGAACGGAGCGAAGGCTTGGGCAGCGTCGCTCCTCGCACTCGTCGCCGTCGGCATCGGAGCGCACGGGGACGTCGCGGGGGCCTCGGTGCGTTCGAGCGAGTCGATGAAGCCGTGCTCGGTGGTCGTCGCACCCGGTCCGGACGCCGGGCTCTGCACGGTGCCCGACCCTGGCGCCGGTGACACGTTGCCCGCCGGCTACGACTCGGGCGTTCGCGTCAGCGTGACGGGCGTCCAGTACGGTCCGGACCCGGCGGAACTGCTCGATCTGTACCTCCCCACTTCGACGACGCCCGCGCCGGTGATCGTGTTCTTCCACGGCGGCGGTTGGATCGGGGGCTCCCGAGCTCTGGTCGCGCAGTCGCTCTTGCGAGAGGTGCTGGACGGCTACGCAGTGGTGTCCGTCGACTACCGGCTCGCCCCCATCGTGCAGTTCCCGGTCCCGCTCCAGGACGCCAAGACCGCGATCCGCTGGGTGAAGGCACACGCCGCGCAGTACCGCCTGCGCGCCGACGAAGTGTTCGCGGCCGGGGCGTCGGCGGGCGGCCACATCGCCGCGATGG
Organism: uncultured Actinomycetes bacterium; assembly: GCA_963705625.1. GTDB lineage: Bacteria > Actinomycetota > Acidimicrobiia > IMCC26256 > DASPTH01 > DASPTH01. Next base: position 766,447 of record CAVPKG010000001.1, on the reverse strand, counting down.
TCGCGATGACGCCGGGGCTCTTCGAGCCCACCGACCTGACTCCCCAACTCGCCGCCCAGGACTCCCGAGTCGTGGGCGCGGTCTTGGAGGTCGGACCCCTCAACCTGAACGCCCTCAGCCTGGAAGGCGACACGTGGGGGCCGGCCCTCGTCGCCGAGTTCCTCGGTTGTCCCGAACCGTCGGCGGCGCAGCCGGTGACGTGCTCGGAGGAGCAGATGGCCGCGGCGTCACCGATCAGCTACGTGACCCGAGACGACCCACCGATCTACCTGGCCTACGGATCGCAGGACACGCTCGTGCCTCCGGCCACCAACGCCTTCGAGCTGGCACACGAGTTCACACAACTCGGCAACGGCCGGAGTGCGGCGGTCGACGAGGTCCAGAACCTGGGCCACAACCTCGACATCGACGGCTTGAACATCACCAGGCTGCACGCCTTCCTCGACCGGGTCCGCGACGGCTCGCACGCTCGCGTCACGCTCGGCAGCGCGAAGGCAGTCGTGCTGCGGAAGTAGAGCTCACGAAATGGAATGATGGACTTCGTGACCGAGCACGAGCGGTGTGCCTGAGTGGCCACACAGTGGGCGATCCTCGACGTGCTGCCCGACGAGGAGCAACGCGCGCTCCTGAGCCTCGCCCGGCGCCGCCGCTTCGCCCGCCACGAGGTGATCTTCCACGACGGTGATCCGGGCGACACCCTGCACCTACTCGCCAAGGGGCACGTGGCAATCAGGGTCACCACCCCACTGGGCGACGTCGCCACGCTGCGGGTGCTCCGGTCCGGCGACTTCTTCGGTGAGCTCGCGGTGGTGTCACCCGCAGCTCGCAACGCCACCGCGGTCGCCATCGACGCGGTGGAGACACTCAGCATCCACCGCACGGAGTTCGACGACCTCCGTGCCCGTCAGCCGTCGGTGGGGCGCGTGCTCGTCGAGGCGCTCGTGACCGAGGTCCGACGGCTCGCGGTACAACTCGTCGACGCGCTCTACGTGCCCGTCGAGAAGCGGGTCTGGCACCGACTCCTCGAACTGGCCCAGATCTTCGAAGGCGGCGACGCCGACACCACATCGATCCTCCTGACCCAAGAGGAGCTCGCGCAGGTCGTCGGAACCACCCGCCCCACGGTGAATCGCCTCCTCCGAGAAGGCGAAGAAGCGGGCATCCTGCGCATCGGTCGTGGGCGGTTGGAAGTGATCGACCGCGACGCTCTCGCCGCGCGCGCGCCTGACGTCGCCCCTGCGGGGGCTTCACGCGCCGCTTGTGTCAGCTGCGACACACACCGAGTGTCATCGCGGGCACCGACAGAAGTCTCGAAACGCCACACGATCGACCCATGCGCGAACTCGGTGCGAGAACCGCGAGGGGGCCGATCATGGGGCTCCACGTGGCAACGCGTACGGCGGTACTGCTCGCCATCGTCGTCGCCGCCATCAGCGTCATCGGCGACGCGGCCGCCGCGCGCGTGGCGGCCGGGGCAAGGCTCGTCCCGCCGTGCGCAGTCGCGGCGACCGTCGGTCCCGAGGCTGACGTGTGCGTCGTGCCCGACCCCGGCGCCCGTGACACGCTTCCGGCGGACTACGACTCGGGCGTGCGCGTCACGGTGCCGGACGTCCAGTACGGTCCGGACCCGGCCCAGTTGCTCGACCTCTACCTCCCCGACACGACGACCCGGGCGCCGGTGGTCGTGTACTTCCACAGCGGCGGGTGGGTGGCCGGCTCCCGCACCGCGGTCACCCAGGCGATCCTGCGCGAGGTGCCGCGCGGCTACGCGGTCGTCTCGGTGGACTACCGCCTCGCTCCCGCAGTCCGGTTTCCCGTACCGCTGCAGGACGCCAAGACCGCGGTCCGCTGGGTCAAGGCGCACGCCGCGCAGTACCGCCTGCGCGCCGACCAGGTCTTCGCGGCAGGTGCATCGGCCGGAGGTCACCTCGCGGCCATGGTCGCGGTGACGCCAGGCCGGTTCGAGCCGACGAACCTGCCGCCCGAGCTCGCCGCCCAGAGCTCGCAGGTCATCGGTGCGGTGTCGCTGGTCGGACTGCTCGACCTGAACTCGATCAGTCGAGAAGCCGGCACGTGGGGACCGGCGCTCGTGGCGGCGCTGCTCGGCTGCCCCGACCCGACGACGGACGTCGTCGTGACCTGCTCCGAGGACGCGATGACCGGGGCGTCTCCGCTCAACTATGTGACCCGCGACGACCCACCCATCTACCTCGGCTATGGAGACCTCGACACGCTCGTGCCACCGAGCACCAACGGGCTCGCGATGGCGACCCGGTACGCGCAGCTCGGGATGAACGGCGAGGCGCCCTTCGACGAGGTGCAGAACCAGGGACACACCCTCGACATCGACGGAGTGAACGTAACCAGGCTGGGCGCGTTCCTCGACGGTGTGCGCTTCACCTCGTCCACCCGTCGCTCCACCAACGCGCGGGGGCGCGTGTAGCGCTCGCGTCGCCTCAGGCGGGGAAGGGCGCCAGGCCGAGTCGTTCGCGCACTTCCGGTCGACGCAACGGAGGCAGCGTCTTCGGCGGCTGGCGGCGAGCGGGGAGGCGGTCCAGCAGGTCGGCGGTGAGGATCGCCACCTCGTCGGCCACCGTGCGCATGGCGGCCTCGGTCTCCCCGGTCGGCCGGGTGACTCCCGTGACCTTGCGGACGAACTGCCACGCGGCGGCCTCGATCTCCTCCTGCGTGGCGGGAGGCTCGAGCCCTCGGAGCTCAGTGATGTTTCGGCACATACACGGAGGCTAACGGGACTGCCCGTGAGGTGAGTAGCGTGAGCCGGTGATCGTCGTGGTGGCTGCACTCAAAGGTGGCGTCGGGAAGACCACGACGTCGGTGTACCTGGCGGCGCTGGGGGCTGCGAACCGACGCTCCGCCACGTTGGTGGACGCCGATCCGCAAGCCAGCGCCGCCGACTGGATCGAGAGTGCCGAGGATCCCGCGCTCGAACGGGTGGAGCTCGTCGAAGCGCCCACCGACCGGCTGCTCGCGAGAGCGTTCGACCGCATCGGGAGCGACGAGGTCGCGATCGTCGACACGCCGCCCGGCAACGAACGGCTGCTCGCCAGAGCGATCACCGGTGCCGACGTGGTGATCATCCCCACCCGCGTCGGAGGCGTCGAGACGCCACGGGTCGAAGCGGTGCTCGACATGGTGCCCAACCGGGTGCCCGTCGGTCTGGTGATCTGTTCCGCGCGCACCTACACGCGCGACTACCAGGACCTGCTCACGACGTGGAACGAGGCCAACGTGTCGGTCTGGGGCAGCGTGCCGGAGCGGGTCGCGATCGCGGCGGGCCCCGAGGGTTGGCTCTCTCTCGACGGCATCGAGACGTATCGCGGCGTGTGGCGCCGCGCGCTCGCGCGCCGCGCGCGGTTAGTCGAGGCTGCTAACCGATCACACCCGACTCGCGCAGCGCGGAGATCTCGCTCGCGCCGACGCCGATCTCCGCCAGCACTGCGTCGGTGTGCTCGCACTGCATCGGCGCGAACTCGAGCTCGGGCCGTTCGCCGTCGAACTGCACCGGCGCGCGGACGAGCGGCTGCTCTCCGTTCTCGTCGGCGAGATACGTGATGTAGTTGTTGGCGACGACCTGCGGGTCGTCGTGCAACTCCCCCGCGGTCTGCATCGCCGACCACACACCCTCGATGTTGGCGAGGCGCTCGCGCCACTCGGCAAGTGTCGCCGACCTGAAGATCTCCTCGAGGATGGCGACGCACGCCGCCGCGTTCTCGGCCCGCGCGTCCGCGTCGGCGAAGCGTTCGTCGACGACGAGCTCCGGACGGTCGAGGTGCACGCAGAGCTCGGGCCAGAAGCGGTCCGACTCCATCATCACGAGCATGATCCAGCGGCCGTCCTTGGTCTGGTAGCTGTTCACGATCGGGTTCGCCGACACCGAGCGCGACATCTGCGGCATGCCGGCGGTGCCGAGCTGGCGGGCGATGATCGTGTCGGGGGCGAGCACCCACGCCGCGGTTCCCAACAGCGACACATCGACGAGGCTTGGTTCGCCGGTGTGCTCGCGTCCGAACAGCGCCGCGGCGATACCACCCGCGAGCGTGATCGCGCCGATGGAATCGCCGAACGCGGCGCGCTGACCGGTGGGGTGCGCCGCCCCCGGCGGCGTGAGCGTGTTGCCGATCCCGCCGCGGGCCCAGAACGACGCCGCGTCGTAACCGCCCTTCTCGGAGTCGGGTCCGTCGGCACCCTGGCCGTGGCCGCGTGCGTAGATGATGCGCGGGTTCGCACGACGCAGATCGTCGAGGTCGATGCCGAGGCGGCGGCGCGCGTCGGGGAGGATGCTCGTGACGAACACGTCACTCCCCGCCGCGAGCTTGTAGAGCAGCTCGCGGCCGGCATCGGTCTTGATGTCGATGCCGACCGAGCGCTTGCCGCGATTGGGCTGCTCGAACATGAAACTCCGGGCACCGCCGCCGAGCGTGCCGCCGCCCGTGCGCAGCCCGCGCATGGGGTCGCCGTACTCGGGGTGCTCGACCTTGATGACGTCGGCCCCCCAATCCGCCAGCGCCGCCGTGGCCGCGGGCACGAACCACCATTGCGCGACCTCGAGGACGCGCACGCCATCGAGGATCCCGGGCACGCTCAGGCTCCCGCGCGCACTTCGTCTCTGGTGGCGAGGACGATCGGAGGTGCGTCCTTCCAGTTCGGAATGCCGTCCTCTTCCGCGGCAACCGGCCGGCGATTCTCGTGCACCTCGGCCCAATGTGCGTGGTTGAGCTCGTGGATGGTGAAGCAGGCCGCGAGCGCGTTCTGGAAACCCATGTTGTCGACGGTCTGATTCACCGACTCCTTGATGAGCAAGGCCGTCATGGTGGGCAACGCGGCGATGCGGCGCGCGAACTCGAGCGTGCGATCGGCCAGCTCGCCGGCCGGGAAGATCTTGCTCACCATGCCGAGTTGGTGCGCCTCTTCCGCGTCGATGGCGTCGCCCGTGAGCATGAGCTCCTTCGTCTTGCGGGGGCCGAACTCCCACGGGTGCGCGAAGTACTCCACGCCGCACATGCCGAGCCGGGTACCGACGACGTCGGAGAAGCGCGCGTCGTCGGCCGCCACGATCAGGTCGCACGCCCACATCAACATGAGGCCGGCGGCGTACACGGTGCCGTTCACCTGGGCGATCGTGATCTTGCGGAGGTTTCGCCACCGCTTCGTGTTCTCGAAGAAGTAGTGCCACTCCTGCAACATGCGACTCTCGGCGCCCTTGCGCGTGCCGCCGTTGATCTGGAACGTCGGGTGCTGGTCGGGCCCGGGCGTGCGTTCCGCGATCGACTCCTTCGAGCCCATGTCGTGACCCGACGAGAAGATCGGGCCCGCGCCGCCGAGGATCACGACGCGCACGGTGTCGTCGGCCTCGGCTTTGAGGAACGCGTCGTTGAGCTCCACGAGCAAACCGCGGTGCTGCGCGTTTCGGCTCTCCGGGCGGTTGAGGATGATCCGGGCGATGGTGCCCTCGTCGAGGGTCTCGTACGCGACGTACTTGTAGTCGGACATCGTCGGCCTTTCTGCGGCGGAGCCGCTGCTGCTCAGCGTTGGGGGTTCTGCAGGACTTCCCGGAACGGGACCTCGCGGTCGAGCTGCGGCTCCTTCGGCAGGCCGAGCACTCGCTCGCCGATCGTGTTGCGCTGGATCTCACTTGTCCCACCCGCGATCGCGGTCATCGGCGACTGCAGACACGCGGCCGCGAGCTCGCCCGCGCCACGGTCGGCCGGGTCCCACGCCTGCGCGCCCACCCCGCCGATCACCATCCCGGCATTCGACGACGCGCGGCTCGACGATCGCGTTGAGCAGCTTCGCGATGGATCCTTCGGGCCCCGGCTCCTTGCCCTGTGCGGCACCGTCGCGCATCCGCTGGCCGAGCCACGTGAGGAGCCGCTCCTTGACGTAGACGTCGAGCAGCGCGGCCCGCACGCCCGCGTCCTGTTCGACGCCACGTTCGCCGCGCCAGGTCGCGGAGGGTCGTGAACATGTCGCGCCCCATCCGGGCCCCGCTCGTACCGGCGCCGATCGCCATGCGCTCGTGCATGAGCATGCGCAGCAGCGCGCGCCAGCCGTCGTCCTTGACGCCGACGAGATAGTCGGCGGGAAGCCGCACGTCGTCGAGGAAGACCTCGTTGAATTCCTCGTTGCCCGTCATCTGCTTCAGCGGGCGGATGGTGACGCCGGGAGCCTTCAGGTCGACGATGAACATCGACAGTCCCTGGTGCTTCGGCACGTCGGGGTTCGTACGCGCGATGAGGATTGCGAACTCGCTCGCCATGGCGCCCGACGTCCAGACCTTCTGGCCGTTCACGACCCACTCGTCGCCGTCGAGCACCGCTCGGGTCTGGAGGCCGGCGAGGTCGGACCCCGCACCGGGCTCCGACAGCAACTGCGTCCACACCTCGTCGCCTCGGAGCATGTGCGGGATGTAGCGCCGCTTCTGTTCCTCGCTCCCGAAGTCGAGGAGCGTGGGCGCGCAGATACCCGCCGTGACCAGGTCGCCCACCGCGAGTTGCGGGTACCGGGCGACCTCTTCGGTGAACGCCTCCTGGTGCGCTGCGGTGAGGCCGAGGCCGCCGTACTCGACCGGCCACGCGATGCCGCCGAATCCCGCGTCGTAGACCGCGATCCGATGTTCGCGGTACTGCATGCGGTTGGCGCCGCCGGACGCGGCGATCCGGTCGGCGTTCTCGGCGAGCCATGCGCGTGCGTGCTCGCGGAACTCGTCGACAGCGGGCCGCGCCGTCTCGGTCGCGGTTGTGGTCATGGCCCGCACGGTAGCTGAGGTACCGCGCGGGGTCACGCGGTGTCGAGGGCTTCGAGCCACCCCGGGGGCGCGAACGACTGGTCCTCGCCCCATCCGCGGCAGCCCCCCGTCCACTCCCATTGGAAGAGCCCGGTGCCGCTGGGCCCACGCTCGCCGTGGTGGCCGACCAGCTCACCGGTGGCCGACAGCTCGCGCCCCAGCGCGTCGGTCGCCTCGAGTTGGATCGCGCGGATGAACTTCGTGTCGGGCGCCAATTGGAAGGTGCGGAAGCCCGCGACCAGCGGGGCGTACTCGCCGTCGCGGAGCAGGTAGCCCGCATCGAGCTCGTCGGTGGCCTCCCCGCTCTCCTTCAGCCACGGGTCGGTGAACGCGAGGAACGCCTCCCGTTCGTCCTGGGTCCCGAACACGTAGCCGACGGAGTGAGGCTGGTTGGCGCGGACCGGGCGGTGCTCACGGCCCGGAAGCGCGCCCGGCGGCAACTTCTTGTCGTCCGGTACCGGGCCGGTGGGTCGCGGCCCCCACGAGCGATCGCGCACCGAGTAGCAGTCGACGGCGATCTGCTCGCCGGCGAGAACGAGGGTGCCGGTGACGTGCATCGGCTGGTCGAAGTGACGGGTGGCCCAGAACGGCCACGCGCCGACGGGATGCGAGTGCGGCGGCATGATCCCTTCGTGCACGAGGTCGGCCTCGAACTTGCCCGGATCGGAGTAGGTGGTGCGGTATTTCATGAGCGGTTCGAGCATCTCGACGGCGTTGCCGTTCGGGAACGTGACGTTGCGGAGATCGCCACGGTCGGGGAACGCAAGCCCCTGGTGACGCACCTCGTAGAGCGCGCCGGCATCGGAGTCGTCCCATACCCACGCTCCGCCGTTGCACGTGCCCTGTACCGCGAGCACCTGCGTGTAGAGCCAGCCGCCCATCCTCCGTTCGGGCACGTTGAACGACCACCAGGTGGTCTCCGTCTCGAACCAGTGCTGGGAGTGGTCGTGCCACTGGTCGTCGTCGGGTGTGATCCGGATCTCTTCGGGCCAGCGCAGTTCGGTCGTCACGAGTCCTCGCTTCTCCTCGCGTCCACGGCGTCCCGGGCAGCTTCGGCGCGCTGTCTCGCGATGTCGCGCGGCCCGCCCGTGTAGCCGAGGTCGCGGTTCTCCTGGCGCCACTTCGCGACGTCACCCGCTCGTCCTACCAACTCCATGATCTGCACCGACATCTGCCAGTGCGTCCGCAAGCCCATCATCTCCCATGCCTGCTTCACCAGCGACTTCGTGGCCATGAGCGTGGAGAGCGGTGCCTGCGCGATCTGGGCCGCGATCTTCTCGACGGTGTCGTCGAGCTCGTCGCGGGGCACGACCCGGTTCACGAGCCCCATCCGCAGCGCGTCCTCGGCATCCAGGGTCTGCGACAGGTACAGGTACTCGTAGGTCCGGTGGTAGTTCATGAAGAGCCACGGCTCCACCATCGTCTCGCCGCCGGGGAAGCCCAGGCCCTGCACGAGTGGCATCTGGAAGTAGGCGTCGTCGGCGGCGACGACGATGTCGGGCACGAGCGCGAAGTAGGTCCCGCCGCCGATGGCGTAGCCGTGCACCGCGCACACCGTCGGCTTCTGGAACTCCCACAGGTGGAGCACCGGCCACAAGAAGAGGTCGGCGGGGCCCTTCCACGGGTGCCCGGCCTCCGCCGCACGCGTGAACTCCGCGAAGCCCGGACCCTGCCCGCCGCCGACGTCGTGGCCGGCGCAGAACCCCCGACCGTTCGCCTTCATGACCACGACCTTGATCGCGTAGTCGTCTTCGGCGTCGCGCAATGCGTGCTCGACGTCCCACACCAGGGCCGAGTTCTGGGCGTTCGCCCGGTCGGGTCGGTTCAGGACGACACGAGCGATCGCGCCGTCCTTTTCGTAGATGATCGTCTCGAGCTCTCGACGCTCCACGGTGCCCGTTACCCGACAGTCGTCGTCACAGGTTGTAGAGCACGACCGCGTTGTCGGCGGCGATCTGGCGCTGCTGCTCGTCGGGGAGCGGCTCGATGGCTTCGTACAGCTCGTCGGTGGTGCCCGGGAACTTGGCGTCGGGATGCGGGTAGTCCGACGCCCAGATGATGCGGTCGGCACCGACGAGCGGCGAGTTCGCGGTGAACGCGAGCGTCGATTCGTCGGCGTCGAAGCTGATCCAGCACTGACGCCGGAAGTATTCCGACGGGTCCATCTTGAGGTCGGGCACGTCGGGCTTGAAGAGCGGCACGTGGGCGTGATGGTCGAGCCGCTCGAGCCAGGGCACGATCCAACCGCCGTTTGCCTCGAGGAAGACGAGTCGCAGCTCGGGGAAGCGCTCGCACACCCCACCCGAGAGCAGGAACGCCATCGAGCTCATCATGTCGAACGGATTCGACAGCGCCTGGCTGTAATAGATGTTGTCGATGCCGATCCCGGCGCCGGTTTCCTCGGTGCTGCTGATGAACGACGGTGCCTTCTCGTGTACCTGGTGGAAGTGCATCCCGATGCACGCGCCGGGAAGACGCGAGTCGAGGAACGGATGCAGCCCGAGGGGGAGCCCGCTGTCACACGCGGCCTGCCAGATCGGGTTGTACACAGAGTGGCTGAACGGCTTCCAGTCGGCAGTGGGATTCGGGCGGATGAACGCGGCCACGATGCCCGGCAGCCGCGCGGCGCGACGCAGCTCCGCCGCCGCGAGCTCGATGTCTTGTTGCGGCAAGAGTGCAGCCCCGAACAGCTTCCCTTCGCCTTCGCCGACGTGGTCGGAGAGCCAATCGTTGTAGGCGCGGCATTGCGCGTTCGCGTAGCCGACGTCGGGGTTGGCCTGGATCCCGAGGAGCTGCGTGGGATAGAGCACCGACATGTCGATGTCGTCGGCACGCATGTCTTCGAGCCGGGCCTTGGCGTTGTACGCGGCCGGTCGCACCTCGGTGTAGCGCAGCTCGCCGTTCATCGCGCGCTGGCAATCCTCGTCGCTCATGCCCGCGGTCCCCGAGACCGACGCGCCGTTGCCGGGACTGCGGACGCCGTCCCACACGAGCCACTCGGTGCCGTCGGCATCGGTCTCGATGTGCCAGATGCGTTCGCGGTACTCCTCCGGCGCGTAGTCGAGCATGCCGGTGGGGTGCTCGAGTACGTGCCCGTCGGAGTCGACGAAGGTGAGCTGACTCTTCGGCGCCATGGCGTCCCCCTTTGGGCTTCGCGCGTCGGCTCGCCGCGCGCAGGGCGAGGAGCCCGATCGGGCCGACCGTACCATCGCACCCCACTCGCCGCGCACGGCGCGAGCGCGATCCGCATCGTGCAGTTGTTGCTGCCCGGGATGCTCGAACGCGGATCAGGCATGTTGGTCACGATCTCGTGCGGCGCGGGGACGAACTTCTACCCGCGGAACCCGCCCGGACAGGCGGGGGTCGGGCTGGGCTACCGGATCGGCACGGCATCCGGCCACACCATCGTCGGGAGCGTCCTCGCCGAGTACGCATCGAGCGGGATCCGGGCGTTCAACGTGGAGCCCGGCTTCGTGCGCACGGAACGCGACTCACTCGACGCCGACGAGCTGGGATTCGACATCTCGTTCGCGGCGGCGCCCGAAGCAGTCGGAGCCGCCGTCGCGTGGGTGGTGTCGTCGCCCGAGGCCGACGAGTTGATGTGGGTGACGTGAACGCGCAGCAGCTCGCCCTCGACCACGGTCTCGTCCCCGACTGGCGCCCTCAGCGAGCATGAGCACAGCGGGTACGTGACATCCTGTGGTCGTGGCCATGCAGCGCGTGGCGAGTCCATCGGTTCGGCGAGCCGAGGGACGCCCTGCAGATCGACGAGATAGAGGAGCCCACCGCGGGTCCCGGTCAGGTCGTCGTCCGAACCTTCACGACGCCGCTCAACTTCAACGAGGTCGACGGTTGCTTCGGCCGCTACCGCACGGTCGATCCCCCCTTGCACGCTGCTCGTTCATGCCGGCGCGGGCGGAGTGGGCTCGGCTGCGATCCAGTTGGGCACCGCGCTCGGAGCGAAGGTGATCGCGACCGCGGGAAGCAGCGAAAAGCTCGCGCTCTGCCGGGATCTCGGAGCAGACGTCGCGATCGACTACCAGACGGACGACTTCGCGGAGGCGGTGCTCGACGCCACCAGTGGTCGCGGTGTCGACGAGGTGTGTGATCTCGTCGGTGGCGAGACGACGGTTCGCACGTTCCCGTGCGTGGCGCACGGCGGTCGGCACGTGCTCGCCGGGTTCTCCGGAGACATCGCCGCGGAGGACTCCGGGATCGTGCCACGACCGATCATCTTCGGGAACTTCGACCTCTGCCGAGTGATCCTCTCGTACCACGGTGACCCGGCGGCAGCGAAGCGTGCCTCCGGCTTCAACCTGTTCTCGCGTGCCGACGGCGAGCGAGTGCACGCGAGTTGCCGGCCGAGCTCAGTCTCCTCGCGAGCCGGGCAACGGTCGGTCGAACAGTCCTCGACCGGCGCGCTGGCCGGACTTCGACCCGGCCGGTCGTTGCCTAGCGCCGCTCCTCCGGTCGCACCGGCCGCTTGAAGGAGCGACTCTTCGCCTGCGGATCACCGCTCAGAACGAATCCAGTGCGCGCGGCGACGGCGAGCGACGGCGCGTTGCCGGACTCGATCGAGAGCGTCGCAGTGCGGACGTCGGTGCATTCATCCAGGAACCGAATCAACAGCTCCACGGCACGCGACGCGTAACCGTTGCCACGGTGCGGCGCGAACACGTTGTACCCGATGTTCACTTCCCCGGCCTCGAGCCAGTCACGGTCGGTGTCGTAATCCACCCAGCCGACGACTTCGCCGGCGACGACAATGCATGCCGTCGGTCGTGGATCGCCGGTACCCGGTCCGAGCCATCGACGCGACTCTTCGTCGCGTCCGGCTATCAACCGAGCCGAGTCGCCCACTTCGGGCGGTCGGATCGTGACGACCCCGTCGGTCAGAGAACGCAGCGCCGACGCGACCGAATCGCGGTCACTTGACCTCATGACTGCAAAGAGTGCCCGATCCGGGCGCGTGCGTCTTGGGGATTGCAGACGAACAGGTGTTCGTATAGATTGGCGGCAACCACCGCCCCGGATCGGCCTCTTCCTGAACGGGGAGGTGTGCGCGTGGCCAGATCGAATTTCCGTCGCTGCAGGTCATCCACTACGCCGGTGACGGGAAGTGGTCCTCCGAGGAGGACTGGTGGATCATGCGGGATGTGAAGCGATTCAACGAGCGGCATCAAGAGGGCGCCGGGAGCACGATCCCGACCATGGGCAGAAGATGGCAGACCTCGACTGGGTACGTGGGTCGACTGGACGCGGCGGGTACACGAAGGACCCGCGACGCCGTCGTGGCTCGGCCGAGACGACATCCCCGAGGTCACGAGCTTCCGCGACATGACCTTCGGCGAACGCAATCAGAGAGGGTGTGCAATGAGTGAAGAGTTCGACGCACGCTTGCAACGCCTCGAAGACCTACTGGAGATCCACCAGCTCTTCGTCGACTACGGGCTCGCGCTCGACGCCGGCGACTTCGACGCGTACGCGGCGCTGTTCGCCGACGACGGCGAGGTGCTGCTCGGACCCATGGGTCGGGCGAAGGGTCGCGACGAGATCCAGGCCCTGATGACGAAGACGCTGTCCGGCGGGATCGGTTCGTCCTTCCATATCATCAGCAGTCCCCAGGTCCAGCTCGACGGCGATACCGCGACCTCACAGGTGATGTGGAGCGTGGTCACGCGCGACGACTCCGGCGGCGCGACCCTCACGATGATCGGTCACCACCGCGACAACCTCGTGCGCGAACACGGTAGGTGGAAGATCGCTCGACGGCGCGGATACGTCGACCTCCCGAACGCGCTACCGCGCTCAACGACGGAGGACACCTCATGACGACGTGCCCGGTTGCCCACGACTACGACCCGCTCGCGCCGTCGACAGCCCGCGACGCGTACCCCATGCTCATGCAGATGCGGAACGACGACCCGGAGTTCTGCCTCCCGGATCTCGACCACTACATCGTGACCCGTTACAACGACATCGAGCGTGTGCTCTTGGATCGCGACACTTGGTCGGCATCCACGGTCGCAACCGCACCGACCTGCACGACTGCGGCAAAGGCGATCGCGTAGTCGATCGAGGTGGGCATCGTGAGCGCGACCACGTCGCCCGCGACGACACCCCGGCCGCGAGGACGCCGGCGGCACGGTCCGCGGGGCCGAGCCAGTCGCCGAACTTGACGCGTCGCGTCGATCGCCTTCGGCGTAGGCCTCACGATCGCGGAACTGCTGGCGCGCTGCGTCCATTTCCTCGACGAGCGTGGCGAACTGACCCCGCGTGGCGGTTCGTTCAATCGCGCGTCTCGCGTCGCCGGCCGAACGCCTCGACCCGCTCACGGAAGTCGGGCGACGTGAACAGCAGCGACTGAGCCATGCGGTCGAACTCGCGGGCAGTGCGTCGGTCGGCGCTCTCCGCCGCGTCGATCGCGATCTTCGCCAGTCCGAGGGCCTCCCGCGGCATCCCCGCGAGCTTCCGCGCGAACTCCTGTACCCGATCGCCGAATTCGTCGATCCCGTATACCGCGTGCACGAGGCCGATAGCCATCGCGTGCTGCGCGCCGACGCGTTCGCCTGCCATCGCCAACCACCGTGCCCAATGCGGTCCCACCAGCCGCGTCAACCGGCTGATTCCTCCCGATCCGGGCAACACTGCGAGGTTGGCGACCTCGGGCAGGCTGAAGGTCGCAACCTCGGAAGCGAAGCGGAAGTCGCACGACACGCCGAGCTCGATGCCAACGCCGAAGCAGTGGGACTGCGCCGCGAGGATCACCGGCTTCTCGACCTGTTCGATCTCGTCGAACAGGTCGTGACGGGCTTCCGCTCGGTACTGGCGCCGGATGTTGGAACCGCGGATCACGCCGTCGCTACCCTCACCGACGTTCGGACGGAGGCTCGCGAAGTCGAGCCCCGCGGTGAAATAGCGCCCTTCGGCGGTGATCACGAGCACCCGCAGGTCGTCGCGGTCGCCGAGGTCACGTACGGCGTGCGAGAGCACCTCGAACATCTCCGGAGTGACTGCGTTCAGCTTGGCGTCGCGCGTAAACGTTACCGTGACGACGCCCTCGACATCGTCACGCCGTGCCTCGTCTGTGCTCACTCGATCCTCCCACGCCCCTCGCAGTGCGACGCTAACGCTCGCGCGCTCGTAGGACTTCGACTTCGATGCCGGCGAGCACGACGTCCAGCCCTTCGGCGAAGCGGGCCTCCGCCTCCTCGCTGCTCATGTTGTCCGGGCGCAGCGTCGTGATCGCACCGCTGACGATCGTGCCGGCGAGATAGAAGAAGAGCGCGCTCATGACGCGCGCCTTCGATTCTCCGCGCAGGCCGGCGCTGTCGAGCGCGTCGCCGGTAGTGTCGATGACGGCGACCATCGGAATCTCGGCGGGATGGTGCATGGTGTAGGCCGCGACACCCGGGTACCCGCGCATGACGCGCATGACGTTCAGCAACAGGTCGCGCACCTGGGTCCGCCAGTCGCCGTCGATCCGTTCCGGGATCTCGATCCTCCCATAGAGCTCGTTGGCAACGAGCACCAGCAGTTCGTGCTTGTTCGGCACGTGGTGGTAGGTGGCACCGAGCGCCACACCGAGCTTCGCCGACAGGCGACGCATCGTGAGACCCTCGACCCCCGACTCCTCGACGATCTCGAGCGCGGCGGCGACGATCTCGCTCTCCGTAAGCGCGACGCGAGCCAGGGAACGGGCGGTCGAGGCTGCTGCCACGGCGCGCAACCTAGACCATCTTCCTGGATTCACCGGCTGAGCTCAGCCCTGTCGCGCTGCCATCGCCTCCATGCCGGCCGCGAACAGCGCGCCCAGGTCGATCGCGCCCGTCGTCACGCCGGCCACGAATCCGGCGTCGACGATGAGGTTGAGCCCGGTGATGAAGCTCGCCGCGTCGCTGTTGAGGAACGCGAGGGGCCACCCCATCTCCTCGGGCTGCGCCTGGCGGTTCATGGGACCCCAGAACGCGCGGATCAACTCGGGACCCGCGGCCTTCTCGAACTCCGGCATCATCGGCGTGGCGGTCGGGCCCGGGCTGATGCAGTTCACGCGCACTCCCTCGCCCACCACCTCGAGTGCCCGCTGCATCGTGTACACGATGATCGCTTCCTTCGAGAATGTGTAGCCGTCGGCAACGAGATCGAGATGCTCTTCACACCATGCGACGGCGCCGTCGAAGCCGTCGGTCGCCAGGAGCTCGTTGATCGGAGCCATGTGGTCCATGAACTGCAGGCCCGCGTTCGAGGAGATGATCGCGACCGCCCCACCGCTCGGGATCAGCGGGTGCACGCCCTCGACGACGGCCCGCATGGCGGCGAAGTTGACGCGGCATGACGTCGACGGGCGGTTGGGTCTGGGGAAGGCCGGCGCAGTAGAAGACAGCGTGCATCGGCCCGGTGAGTGACGCGACCGCGGCGTCGATCTCACTCTTGTTGCGCAGGTCGCAATTGGTGAAGCCGGCGAGCTCGTAGTCGGGCTCGCGGTAGTCGATGCCGTGCACCTCGCCGCCGAGGCTCTGCACGATCTTCGCGGTGGCTTCGCCCATGCCCGAGAAACAGCCGACCACGAGCGCGCGCTTGCCGTCGTACCGAGACCGATCGTCCATGGCTCCCTCATTTCGTCGACGTGCCCGGATGTTCTCACACGCTTGACGGTTGCGTCACGTTCGCGAGCGAGCCTATATATCCCGAGTGGCGCGCGGTCCCGTCCTCGAAGGGTTGACGGTCGTCGATCTCTCGTGGGGTATTGCGGGGCCGCTCACCACGATGCTGCTCGGCGACTACGGCGCCGAGGTCGTCAAGGTCGAGCCGCCCGGCGGCGATCCGTTTCGCGCTACGGCGGGCTACACCGTGTGGAACCGGAACAAGAAGAGTGTCGTGTTGGATCTGCACGACGACCGCGATCGAGCCGCATGCCGTCGTCTCGTCGCCACCGCCGATGTCGTCGTCGAGAGCTTCTCGCCCGGGACCACCGCCCGACTGGGCGTCGACTACGACACGGTGCGCGCCGACAACCCGAGCGTCGTGTACTGCTCGATCACGGCGTACGGACGGACCGGCGCGGCGTGTGATCGCCCCGGTTACGACGCGTTGGTGCAGGCGCGATGGGGACTCCAGAACGAGCAACCCGGCCATCGGCCCGGCCCGGTGTTCCTGCATCTTCCGCTCCCGAGCTTCGGTGCCGCACTGATCGCATCGGTCGGCATCAATGCCGCACTGGTCGCGCGCGACCGCACCGGACGCGGGCAATGGGTCGAGACGTCGTTGGCGCAGGGTGCGCTCGCCTACATGACGCAGATCTGGAAGCGGGCCGAGACGCCCACGCCCCCGCTCACCGAACTGTGGCGCTACAAGGATTTTCCTCCCACCCCGTGCTTCGAAGCGCGCGACGGCAAGTGGTTCCACCCCATGCTCCAGGGGCTCGGGGTCGCGCTCCGTCACCTCGGCGAGGACCCTGACTCGCTCCCCGCCACGGCGTCGACGACCGGTGACCATGAAGCGCGCCGCGCGTTCTTCGAGGCGGCGCGCGCGGTCTTCCTCCAGCGCGACCGCGACGAATGGGTGGAGCTGCTCCAGGACAACGACGTGTCGTGCCAACCGATCGGCACCGCCGAGGACGCGCTCGACCATCCGCAGGTGGTGCACAACGGGGCGTCGCTCGTCGTCGACGTGCCGGGGGTCGGCGCAGTCAAGCAGTTCGGCCACGCGTACCGTCTCGAGCACCACGCGCCAGCGGTCCCGTCGCCCCCACCCGCGATCGGCGAGCACACCACGTCCGTGCTGAGCGCGCTCGCGGACGTCACGACGGTCCGTGCAGGGCACCGTCCAGCCGACTCGGTGCTCGCGCATCCGCTCGCCGGGATCCGCGTGCTCGACTTCGGCACCGCGCTGGCCGGGCCCTTCGGCCCGATGGTGCTGAGCGATCTCGGCGCCGACGTCATCAAGATCGACCCGATCGGCCCCCGCGTCGGCACCGAAGCCGACGCCACGTACGCCGCGTGCCAACGAGGCAAGCGCTCGATCGCCATCGACCTGAAGTCGTCCGACGGTCAACGAGTGGCGCGCGACCTGATCGCGTCGGCCGACGTGCTCCACTACAACCTGCGCACCGGCGTCGCGGAACGCCTCGGCTTCGGATACGAACAGGCGAAGGCCGTGAACCCGCGCATCGTGCACTGCCACCTCACCTCGTACGGCAACACAGGCCCGCTCGCGACGTGGCCGGGCGTGGACCAGATGGGACAGGCGATCGCGGGACACGAGTACGAGCAGGGCGCGACCCCGAGCGGCGGGCATCCCACCTGGTACCGCTTCGGCATGTGCGACGCCACCGCGGGTCTCCTGTCGATCATCGGCGTGCTGCAGGCGCTCCGGGAACGCGACCGCACCGGAACGGCGCAATGGGTCGCGGCCGACATCCTGTCGGGCGCGGTGTTCCTTGCGTCCGACGCCTTCGTCGGACCGGAACAACTCGGGACCCGTCCGCATCTCGACCGTCTCCAGATGGGTCTCGGTCCGCGCTACCGCCTGTACCCGACGCGCGAAGGCTGGCTCTGCGTGGCCGCGGTCCGCGACCAGCACTGGCGATCGCTCTGCACCGCGATCGGCCGTCCCGAGCTCGCCCACGATTCGCACCCAACGCTGTCACTCATCCTGGAGGAGGCGTTCGCGTCGAAGCCGGCGACGGAATGGTTCGAGCTACTCGACGCGCACGGCGTGCCGTGCGAGGTGTCGTCGGAGTCGTGGGGACAGCGGTGGTTCGACGATCCCGACGTGATCGCACGGGGCTGGGTCACCGACTACACACACTCCATCTGGGGACGCCTCGAGCAGCCCGGTCGGTTCCTCGACTTCTCCGACACACCAACGCGGATCGCCGGACCTCCGCCCGTTGTCGGCGCGCACACGGAAGAGATCCTCCTCGAACTCGGCTACGACGCCGACGAGTCGGCGAGGCTGCGTCGCGGTGGAGCGGTGGCATGGTGAGGTATGGCTACCCGACCTTGCCGGTCCAGTTGGCCGCGTCCGCCACCACGTCACGGAACGCCTTGTTGCTGTCGAAGCTCGGTTCGCGCGGTAGGCCGAGCACCCGCTCCCCGATGCCGTTGCGCTGGATCTCGTTCGTGCCGCCGGCGATCGACATGATCCGGCCGTTCAAGTAGTTGAGCGACGCCGACATCGCGTCGACGTTCCCGGGCTCCCAGAGCAGCGCCGCGGTCCGACCGACTTCGATGCCGATCCGCGCGCGGATCGGGTCCATCACTCCCGCCGCGAGCTTGCCGTACGACGCGATACCCGCCGCGTTGCCACCCTGCGCGATGAGCTGCCCGACCCGGCGACCGAGTTGCCCGCGTGCGAAGTCGTTGATGTGTGCACGCGCGATCAACTGGCGGACGTTCGGATCGTCGACGCGCCCGACGCGCCGCGCGAGCTCCACGAGGTCGGGGGCGAGCTTCCGCGAGGACGGTCGCATCGCCATGAACGCGCCGCCTCCGCCGGCCGGTGACGCGCCGCGCTCGTATACGAGCATGGTCTGGGTGACTGCCCATCCGTTGTTGACCTCGCCGATCACGTCGTCGTCGCTGAGCTCGACGTCGTCGAAGAACTCCTGGCAGAAGTCTTGGCCGCCGCTGATCTCGCGGATCGGCTGCACGGTCACGCCGGGCGCGTCGCAACGAACCGCGAACCAGGTCAGACCTTGATGCTTCGGCACGTCCCAGTCGGTGCGGGCCAGGCACATCCCGTAGTCGGCCTCGGCCGCACCCGTGCTCCAGATCTTCGCCCCGTTGAGGATCCACCGCTCACCGTCGCGCTCGGCACGCGTGCGGACGCCCGCGAGGTCGGAGCCCGCGCCGGGCTCGGAGAAGAACTGCACCCAGACTTCCTCACCCGAGAGCATCTTCGGGATGTGGCGGCGGAGGAACTCCGGTGACGCGTGCGCGAGCATCGGTCCGGCACAAGCGATGTTCGGGCCCGGGATGACCGCGTAGCCGGCCGCCTCCTCCCGGAACACGCGCTCGTGCGCGGGGGTCAGGCCCTGTCCCCCGTACTCCTCGGGCATCGTGATGCCGGCGAACCCGGCATCGAACGCCGTGCGCTGCAGCGAGAGATCACCGACCAAGCGACTACGGCTCGCACCGCCGGCGCCACGCGGCGGCAGTGCCGCATCGGCGTCGCGGCTTCGACACGTTCTCGGCGAGCCACGCACGGGCACGCTGGCGGAACTCCTCGACGGACTCTCTCGGCTCGCCGTCGCTCATCGCGTTCCCTCGCTCATAGTCCGTAGAACTTCCACACGCGCTCGCGGTGCCACGCGGCGTCTCCGTACAGCGCGGCGTCGGTGGTGAGCCGCCGCAGGTAGAGGTGCTGGTCGTGCTCCCACGTGTACCCGATACCGCCGAAGACCTGCCAGCAGTTCTGCGCCAGGTCGACGGCGCTGTCGCTCACGAACGCCTTGGCCATGCTCGCGACCTCGGTGGCGTCGTCCTTCGCGTCCCGACGGCCTTTGCCGCGGCGACCGCCACCGCCTTGCTCATCTCGAGCGCAAGGCTCGTGTCGGCGAGCAGGTGCTTCACCGCCTGGAACGAGCCGATCGGACGTCCGAACGCGGTTCGCACCTTCGCGTAGTCGAGCGCCACCTCGAAGTCGCGGTCCATTGCGCCGATCATCTCCGCGACGGTCAGCGCAAGCGCGACGTCGAGCTGGCGCTCCACCGTGCTCGATGCCGCGCCGTCCTGCCCGACGAGCGCGGGAGCGGGCAGTTCGACGTCGTCGAACCGCACCTCGGAGAACCGTCGCGTCACGTCGAGCCCCTCGAGCGCGCGGATCGTGACGCCCGGCGTGCCCTTGGGTACGAGGAACTGCGACAGGCCGCCGATCGCCGGACGCGGTGACGAGGATCCAGTCCGCGAGGTCCGCGTCCTCCACGAATCCGCCGGCGCCCGTGATCACGAAGCCACTGCCACGTGAGGACGCGCGCAGCGCGCTGCCCGGTGACCAGTCGCCGTCCGACGACGCCAGTGCCCACGTGACGGTGGCCTCGCCGCTCGCGATCGACGGGAGCACCTTCGCGCGTTGCTCGTCACTGCCGTCGGTAGCCAGCGCGCAGACGACCGCGTTCGTGGCAACGAACGCGCCGGGCTGGAGAACGCGCCCGCGCTCCTCGGCGATGACGGCCGCGTCGACTACGCCGTTGCCGGAGACCGTCCCCCCGCCGAACTCCTCGGGGACCAGCATGGCGAACCACCCCGAGCTCCGCGGCCTGGCGCCAGTAGTCGGACCCGGCGCCGGCGCGCTCGTCCGCAAGCTCTCGGACCCTGGTGAGCGGGCACGCGGACTCGATGAAGCGCGCGGTCGTGTCGCGCATCAGCTCCTGATCACTGCTCAGATCGAGGTCCACGTCACTCCTTCCCGCTGCAACCGACCTTATCGAAGAGGTTCACGCGCCGAAGGTGTCGATCGTTCCCCGCGCCTAGCATTCTGGCCTTCCGCGAGGATGCCGGCCTTCGGCCCGCAGCGGCTGCACGAGGGGGAGCACGTGGCGGGCTCGAGCCCAGCAGAGGCGGGCCGGGATCGGGACGAACCGCTCGACAATGGCGGCGCGCGGAAACCGCGCCGGTCCCGTCTCGTCCAGGAGCGCGCTCGACGCACGCGCCGGGAGATCGTCGAGCGCGGCGTATCGACTCTGGACCGAGCGCGGCTTCGACAAGGGGATCGAGGAGACAACCGTCGAGGAGATCGCGCACGCAGCGGGAGTGACGAAGGGAACCTTCTACTTCCACTTCGCGCACAAGGAAGATCTCCTCCTCGAAGTGGGTTGGGGCACGGCGGAAGCCATGTTCAGCGAAGCGACCCAAGCCCTGGCCACCGAGCGACCGGTTGACGAGGTGCTCGACGCCCTCCTCAGCTCGCTTGCACGCCGAATCGAGGCTGCTCCGCACGCCTCCGTGGAACGGACACTCACAGAGTTCTATCGGCGTCCGCGGTGGGGCCAGGACGCGTCGGGGCAGCGCTTTGGGTTCGAGCGCTCGTACTCCGTGGTGTTCTTCCATGCACAGGAGGCGGGACAGCTGCCCTCGCTGATCGACGCCCGCACGCTCGCGGGGATGCTGTTCTCGTTGACGACGAACGCGATTCATTCCTGGATGTGCGGGCACGAAACGGATCTCGCCGGCGCGCTGCACATTCGCGCGGCAGTACTCCTCGCGGGAGTGCGAGAGCTCGGCCTCACCGACCGCTCCTGAATCACGAGTCATCGGCGGGTATCTCGAGTACCCCGGCGGCGATGAGGCGATCGATGTCGCCGTCGTCGAGTCCGAGCAGTTCGTGCGCGATCTCGCGGGTGTGCTCGCCGTGTCGGGGTGCCGGTTCGGCAGGAGGCGGCGTGAGCTCTTCGGATCGGTAACAGTCACCCTCGACGAAGAGCGGATCCCATCCGGGTTGGAGGATGACACGGAGGAAGTCGTGGGCCTGGAGGTGCGGATCGTCGAGGAGATCCAACGCCGACGCGACCACCGCTGCCGGTACGTGCACGGCCTGCAACCGCTGCATGGCGTCGCGCGCAGAGAGCTGCGACGTCCAGTTGCTCACCAGCCCATCGAGCTCGTCGTGATGAACCCGCCGATCGGCCGGTGTCGAGAACCGCGGGTCTTCTCCCCACGCCGGATTGCCGGTTGCAGCCGCGAGCGCAGACCACTCAGCGTCGCTGCGTATGGTGATCACACACCACTGGTCCGCTCCGGCGCACGGATAGACCCCCCAGGGCGCGCCGTGCGGACTTCGGTTGCCCTGCGCGTCGACAGACCCCGGTGCGAGGCTCTCCTCCAGGATCAGCTCCGCAAGATGGTTGATGACCGCATCCGCCTGCGACACTCGGATCTGGCGCCGACCGCCGTCGCCGACGCAGGCCAGGACGGCGAGCGCACCGAGCCGCGCCGCGAACTGGTCGGGAAAGAAGATCGGGTTCTCGGCGAAGTCCCGTTCCGAGTCCGGATAGCGCCACAGCCATGTCTGCGCGCCGACACTCGCGCGCGTGCGTACCGAATCCGCGCCACCAGCCCCACGGTCCAGTGTCCCCGAACAGCTGGGTGCTCACCACCACGATGTCGGGATTGGATTCGCGCAGCGGAACGATCCCGAGACCGAGGTTCTCGAGCGCGCCGGGCCCGAGGTTCTCGATGACGACATCGCTCACGGCAACGAGCTTCAGGATCAACGCACGCCCCTCGGCTGAGCGAAGGTCGATCCCGAGGCTGCGCTTGTTGCGGTTGATCGTGACGAACTGCGACGACATGTTCGCCGCGCCTCCGAAGACCCGGCTCTGGTCGGGGAATGCCCGGCTCTCGACGCGGATCACGTCGGCTCCCTGATCGCGCAGGAGCTTTCCCGTCTCCGGCCCGGCCATGAGCTGAGTGAACTCGAGCACGCGGAGACCCGCGAGAGGACCGCCGTTCAGCCCGTTCGCGGGTCGGTACGACGAATGCAGGGCCGGCGAACGGCGATCCACCGCCTTGTAACGCCGCGCGGACGCCGGGACTGTCGGCACCGGGGCGGGGCGCGGGGTGGCGAAATCCGACGCGGTGGTCGTCGAATTCGAAATAGCCGGCAGGTATCACCGCCTCCTTGCCATCGATCATCGTGGTGGCGAACGTGCCGCGTTTGCGCATGGGCTCGCTCGCGATGAGTTGCCGCGGGGACATCACCGGAGTGACGGGGACGTTGCGGCGTTGCGCCTCGTCGCAGATCGCCTCGGTCGCCGTACCCGCGAACAGCTTGCTGTAGATCCCCGCCATCACGTCCGGGTGGAGATTGCGTCCGCCATATGTCTCGAGTTCTTCGGAGTGAGAGCTCTTCGGGATCTCCCACCCATTCGCGGAGCGCGACCCATTGGCGATGGCTCACGACCAAGGGACGGACGAGACCGTCCGCAGTCGGGAACGCCGGGTGCCCGAAGCCCCCGGTCGCGACCGCGCTCGTGACCGGCAAGTCGGGCATGGACCGACGGACGCTGGCCCCCGCGATGCCGGTATCGATCGTCTGGATCATCGCCTCGTGCATCGAGAGGTCGAGATGAGCACCTCGTCCAGTCAGCGCACGCTGCCAGACCGCCACGAGCGCGGAGTACACGGCCATCGCCGACCCGACTTCGAACGCGAGCTGGCCGGGTGGCAGGAGGGGTGGGCGTCCGGGTAGTCGGCACGCGGGGAGTTGTCCACACAGCGCATACACCACTGCATGGGTCGCCTCGTAGTCGCAGTACGGGCCCGTGTGCCCGAAGGGGCTGATCGACACGACGATCAGGGCCGGCAGCTCGAGTCGCACATCGGCGACGTCGAGCCGGGTGCCACCAGTGTCGAACCACACGTCCACGTGCGACGACAATTGCAGCAGCTCGCCGTCCTCCAGCACGACCGACCGCTTGTTCGCGTTGCGCGTCGCATACAACGCGTCGACCTCACGCTCGTGCGACTCGACCAGGATCACATCTGCACCCAAGTCGGCCAACAACCGAGCGCTGCTCCACGCGGTCTCGTCCGTCGTGTCGACGACCCGAAGCCCCCGCAACGGCCGATCGAACTCGGCGCCGGCGATGGGAGTGTCCCGAGTCATCGGGTCAGTCTCGAGCCGGTTCGGGGTGGATGCGCCTGCCGGACGTCTTCGCCGCGCAGCAGGAACCACACCGTCCAGTCCCCCGCCCCCGTGCTCACCGCGCGCGCCTGCTCCCGGAGTCGGGCCCATTCGACGAAGGGCTCGGCGATGAGCCCGGGATCCCGGTTGTGCACCCACGCGTCGCGGCGCAAGATGCCAGTGCCGGTGGCCGCGTCGATCGCCATGAGATCCCCCTCGTGCCGCTTCGGCCCGCCCCGAGCTCGATGCGGGATTGTACCGAGTCTGATTATCGGACGGCCAGACCCGTCGGCTCTCAAAGACTCTCTGGCGTGTCTTTCTGACGAAGTGCAAGAATCTCGTCGTGGCGGAGCTCTCAGCGGAGATCGTCTCGTGGATCGAGCACGTGACGAACGGTGAGGTCGTCAACTCGCTGCCGGTGCCCGCGGGCGGACGTCTCGGCTACTTCGTCGACGTGCAGGACCCCAGCGGCATCACCCGTGACCTCTTCGTGCAGCTCGGCCGCCGCGGGCTCGGAAGCCTCGGACATTTCATGCCCTTCGAGCGCGAAGCGGAGGTCTTCCGCGCACTCGAACCGATCGGGATACCGATCCCGCACGTGTGGGCCGTCGACTCCGACCTCAACGCGTTCCTCGTCGACCGCGTGCGCGGCGTCACCTGGTTCCATGCACCGGCTGATCCCGAGGAGGAGCTCAGCGTCGCGCAGGACTTCATCGGGCACCTCGCTGCTTGGCACCGCGTTCCCGCCCGCGACCTCGACCTCCCCAGCTTCGGGCCGATCAAGACGGTGCGCGAGCACCAGCTCGATCAACTCCGTGCCATCCGCGGCGACCTTCCAGGCCGAAGACGCGCGGCGGCCGATCGACGCGCTCGCGCGGCTCTCGCTCGACTACCTCGAGGGCAACGTGCCCGACTTCGACGGCGAACCGGTGCTCGTGCAAGGAGATACCGGGCCCGGCAACTTGATGTACGCGGACGGAAAGGTCACGGGGATCGTCGACTGGGAGCTCGCTCATCTCGGTGACCCCATGGACGACATCGCGTGGTTGTCGTGGCGCGCGACCCAACATGGCTTTCCCGATTTTCCGGCTCGGATGCGCGAGTACGAGCGGCTCACGGGGACAATCGTCGACGAGACTCGGGTGCGGTACTACCGGGTGAACGTGTGCCGCGCGCCTCGGTCCTTGGTTCGGTCTGGCAAGCATGGGCGAAGCACCGCTACGGGACTCACCCACCGGAGAAGCGGGTTCGGTCGCCGTCGAAACCGACCGCACTGCCGACGGGAGTGGGCTCATCATGAGCATGCTGCACCGTCGCATGCGCCTGACCGCTCTGGCCGACGCGCTGGGCATCGAGTTGCCGTCTCGTGACGTCGTCGAGGACGCGCCGCCCAAGGAGCACGCGTATCTCTACGACAACATCCTGCACCAGCTCCAGACGATGGTCCCGCGCATCGAGGACCGCGCCGCGGCCAATCTTGCGAAGAGCGTCGCCCGGCAAGTGAAGTACTTGAAGGAGATCGACCGGAACGGTGATCGCTTCGAGCGCCAGGAGCTCGACGACATCGACCGCTTGCTCGGCGGCAGTCGCCCTGCGACGCTCGCGGAGGGGCGTCCGCGACTGGCAGAGGCGGCGCGCGCAGGGTCAGTCCCCGCCGACGAGTACCTCCTCTACCACTGGCGCCGCGTCGTACGCGACGACCACCTGATGCGCTCGGCGTCGGGTCGCATGTTCGAACGAGGCTGGCCCGCGCTCTCGTGAGTCGCCGGACACAACGTCGCACCCCGTACAAATTCTGTGCTTTCATGGCAGCGGGGCGCGGGACCGGTCGCGCGCTCGCGCATCAGGTCGGACGAATCGAGGACGGCATTCAGGCGTGCACGACGACGAGTACACGATCATCGAAGATCTCATCGCTCCGGGCGAGCCCGGCACCCACTACCACCTGGTCGACTACGAGACGCAGGAGTTGATCTCGAAGCTGTGGTCGAAGTACGTCGCGATGGCCGGTGAGGGAACCGCCGCGGGCGACGTGGTACCCGCGCCGCGGCGCATCACGACCGTGTTGGAGAGCGAGTGCTTCGCAGGGCAGAAGCTCCAGCGCGGAATCAGGGCGGTGGCCCGCACGCGACGCACCTACACGTTGCGGGCGGCGCTCTGGCACGCAGACGACGGTCGCATCGTCGTGAGCTCCGAGATCGTCACCGTCGCTGCCGACCGGTCCACGGGCAGTGCAGTGGAGATCCCGGTCGATCTCTGGGCGAACGTGGAACGCATCGAAGGTCACGAGATCCCGATCACAGAGCGACCCACGACCTGACGAAGAGCGAGCGAGAGGAGGCGCCGTGATCGAAGGCAGCTACCAAGGCTTCGAGGTCGAGATCGAGCCTCCGGGCATCGCGGTTGTGACGTTCCGGCGACCCGAGCGCCTCAACGCCATGTCGTTCGGAGCGAGGCGCGATCTCGTCGAGGTGCTGTGCCTCGCCCAGCTCGACGACGACGTGCGCGTCATCGTGCTCACGGCGACGGGTCCCGGTTTCCTTGCCGGCGTCAACAACGCCCCGGGCGTCGTCGAGCCGCCGACGGTCGTCCCGGATCGCCCACCGGCGAAGCACGCACCCGTGAATCTCTACGGCCAGCTCGTGACGTACGCCCAGGATCCGGTTCGCACGATCCGACGCCTCGACAAGGTCACCCTCGCCGCCGTCAACGGGTTCGCGATCCAGCTCGGCCTGTCGATCGTGTTGGCGTGCGACTTCGCTGTCGCCGCGCGCGGTGCGCAGTTCGGCAGCGCAACGCTTCGTATGGGATGGCAGCCCGACGAAGGCGGTCACTGGTTGCTCGTCGAGCACCTGGGAGTGAAGCGGGCACTCGACTTCCTCCTCCACAAGCGCATCGTCGACGCGGCGGAGGCGAAAGAGCTCGGCCTGATCAACGAGGTCGTCGACGACGACGCCCTCATGGACCGCAGCCTCGCGCTCGCCACCGAGCTCGCCGAGCTGCCGCAGGTGGCAACCCGCCTGCTCAAGAAGGCGGTCTACAACGCGGCCAGCCTCACGTTCGACCAAGCCGGTGACGACATCGCCAGCAAGACCGCGATCAGCGACTTCCACCGAGACGCGATCGACGGCGCGCCCGCCTTTCGCGAGAAGCGAGCGGCGTCGTTCAATCGCTGGCTCGACGAGCGCGAGCCGTGACCGGTTCTCGGGCAAGTCGAACAGGAGGAACCGACGATGAGTGTGAGCGAGAGCGGGCGCGTGGTTGCCGAGCGGCACGGGCTCGAAGGAGCGGAGAGCCGCAACGACGCGGTCGTGGTGGCGCGCCGCGGGTACACCGGAGTCGTGCTGCTGGATCGACCGGAAGTCGGCAACGCCCACAACCGGGCGATGATCGGAGCGCTCGCTGAGATCTGGCTCGAGTTCGACGAAGACCCCGGAGTGCGCTGCATGGTCATGGGATCCACCAACGAGCGTTACTTCTGCACCGGCATCGATCTCAAAGAAGTCGCAGCGAGCGGACTCGGTGGTCGGGGTCGCAGGCTTCGTGGTACGGGCCAGACGCACCGCGATGTCCCGGTACTGAAGCCGATGGTCACCGCGGTCGACGGCATGGTGGTCGGTGGCGGCCTCCATTGGGTCGTCGAGGCGGACATCGTGGTGGCGTCCGAGCCGGCGACGTTCCGCGACACTCACGTCAACGTCGGCTTCGTGGGAAACCGCGAGAACCTCGGCCTTGCGTTGAAGGCCGGTCTCGGCGCGGCGCTGTACCTCAGCTTGGTGGGGTCATCCGCGATCCTGGATGCCCGTCGCGGCCAAGAACTCGGCCTCGTCCAAGAAGTCGTCCCTGCCGGCGACGCGTTGCGCCGAGCACTCGAGCTCGCCGACGTCATCAGTGCAAACTCCCCGTCGGCAATGGCCAACGAGCTCCGCACCCTCTGGGCATTCTCGAAGATGCACTACGACGACGCAGTCAACTTCGGTACCGAGCTGATGGTCAAGCAACAACAGCACGCCGACTCGGTCGAAGGACCACGCGCATTCGCAGACAAACGCAAACCCGAGTGGAGGACGGAAGAACGGACATGACGATCGATCCATCCGGTCTACCGAGAATGCTCCAGCTCGATCAGGTCGACGAACACCGTTACGCGGGCAGGCCGGAGCACACGGGAGAGCGGCGCAACGTCGTCTTCGGCGGTCAGATCCTCGCCCAGATGATCATCGCCGGCCACCTCGATCGCAATGTCGACCACGCTGACGCCAAGGAGGTGAAGTCCATTCACGTCATCTTTGCGCGGGCCGGCGACTACACGGCCCCGATCGAGTACGAGGTCGAGCGGATGCACGACGGACGCACCCTCGGCAGCGATGCGATCACGTTCTCACAGCACGGCCGAATCATGTCGCGGGGTCTCGTCTTGTGGAGCCAGGACGAGCCCGACCTGATTCGGCACACGGCGAACGTCGCGATGCCGTGGGTCGCCGGACCCGACGATCCGGGCAACCGGCCCGACGGGCGCGTCTTTCCCGGCGCGACCGGGCTCATCGTCGACGGCATCAACACATGGAGCGACGACGAGCCGCTGCGCGATCCCGTGCAGCATGTCTGGACGCGCGCGACGCGTCGTTCGAGAACCCGGTGGTGAATCAGGCGATCCTGTCCTGGGCTACCGACGGCTACCTCATCGGCACCGCGATGCTTCCGCACGAGGGCTACAACGAGGGCCACGCGCACAAGACGATCTCCACCGGCGTCGTGTCGCACACCGTGAACTTCCACGACCGTTTCGACGCGTCCGACTGGCTACTGCTCGCCAACGAGAGCGTGTGGGCCGGCCGCGGCCGCACGCATGGCCGCTGCAACATCTGGACCCAGGACGGCCGGCTCGTCGCCACCTACACACAAGACAATCTGGTGCGCGCCTTCGCCGACAGCAAAGACCACACTGCGGACTATCAACGGATCATGTGACCCGCCTTGGCAGCTTGCTACGGACGCTGCACACCTGCCGTGTCGACACGCGCAGTGTCGAGGTGCCCGATCGCGCGGCCCGCGAAGTAGTCGTCTTGGGACGTCTCGGATGTGCAGAGCAAGAGCGTCCGGCCGTCGGCACCACCGAGCGAGCACGACAGGGCCCATCGGCCGGCGAACGCGATGCGGTGCATCACCTCGCCCCCTTCTCGCACGTGCAGGAACTCGCCACTGAGATACGAGGCAACCCAGGCGTCGCCTGCCGCGTCGATGCACAATCCGTCGGGATTCGTCCCGTTCGGGAGCGCGGCCCACACGTGGCGCCGCGACAACGTCCCGTCCGGAGCGACGTCGAACGCGGTGACCTGCGCTGCGAACGTCTCCGAGACCAGCAGGGTCGTGCCGTCCGGCGTGATCGCGACGCCATTGGGATAGGCCAGCGCGCCGGCGACGACCACCGGCGACTCACCCGGCGCGACCATGAGCAGCCGGTGCGAGCTCCGGTCGAACTGGTCGTCGTACGCGTCGACGTACGCCCGGCCGTCCGGCCCGACGAACATGTCGTTCAGGTGGCGAGCGGCGTCACGGAGGTCGACGGCTTCGACCGCCGTCCCGCCTTCGACTCGCACGATGCTGGGATCGTTCATCCTCGCGGCGAGGAGCACACCGTCGGGCGAGAACCCGAGACCAGACGGACTCCCGATCTCGCAGACCGTTTCGACCGCCCCGTCCTCGCCGACGCGGCAGGATGCGGTCGGCGAGCTGGTCCGACAACCACCACGTCCCATCGCGCCAGCGTGGTCCTTCCGGGAATTTCAGGCCGCTGACGGGAATCTCCGGCACGAGGATCTCAGGCGGTGCTCGACGTGATCGTCGAGCGGTCGATCGCGCGGGTGTCGGCGCCGATGTAGGACTCGATCACTCTCGCATCGGCACGCACCTCGGCCGGTGTCCCGTCGGCGATGATCTGGCCGGACTCCATCGCGATGATGCGGTCGGAGAGCCCCATCACGAGCGGGATGTCGTGCTCGATCATGACGAGCGTGAGTTCGAGTTGTTCCTTGATCGGTGTGAGGATCTCGCCGAGCATCTCGGTCTCGCGTTGCGCGATGCCGGAGGAGGGCTCGTCGAGGAGGAGCACGACCGGCTCGAGGGCGATCATGCACGCCAGCTCGACGACTCGACGGGTTCCGGTGGACAGCTCGGCGGTGGGTTTGTCGCGCCAGCGGTTGAGGCCCATCATCGTGATGAGCTCGCGGGCGCGGTCTTCCTTGCGCCGATCGGGAGCGCTCCAGCCGGCGAAGGACCGGAGGAACCGGGTGGGCTCGCTGCGCTCCATCGCAAGCGTGACACAGTCGAGCACGGACAGCGTGGGGAAGAGCGCGGCGTCCTGGAACGACCGGATCAGCCCGAGGTTCTGCAGAGCGACCAGCCGCTCGCGCTCACCGCGCTCATCCGCGAGTTCGTCCTGGCTCCGCAACTTTGAAAACGCCGTTTCGCTAACCTGTCGCTCATGCCCGAGACGCTGCCGGACCCGCTCGACGACTCGACGACCGGAACTCCTCCGCGGCGTCCGGGATCGGCCCGCCGTACGTCGAGCATCGACATGGTCTGGCCCGGAGGCAACGGCTCCACGCTGCACCTCGTCGGCCGCGCCCGCGACCTCGTCACTCCGAGCACCGGCGATCCGATCGTCGTCGGCAGTGCCGAGATGCTCGTGACCGTCGGCGCGGAACGCACCATCGAGTCGATCGACTCGGTCCCTCACCGCCCCGGAATCGTTGGGCTGGTCGGTGTGCAGGGAGGGTCGTACCTCCGCGGCGCGATCGACGAGGCGCTCCCGGGTGAACGGGAAGCGGCCACACCGCTGCACCTGCTGCTCGACGACGTCGCGGGGACCAGCCTGATCGCAGGCTTCGTGTGGTCACGGTGGCGACCCGAGGCGCTCCGGAACATGAACCGGCCGATGCCCGCGGAGTTCGGCATGCGCAAGGGCCGGATCATCTGCTCCGGGCTCCGTCCGGGGGCTGGGCGCAGACCGCGGCGAGACGGGTGGGGACCAGGCGCACGCGGTGCGACTCGCGGGTGACATCTCCGAGCCCGACGATCCCTGGGCCTGGCACGAGTTCCCCGAGCGGCCACCGGTGTGCATGCGTCGTCACCGTCGCGTCGACATGTGGCGCGACGGCGACTCCCTCTTCGTCGACGCGTTCTTCCGTGACAGCTGCTGGGAGGCCGACGGCACCGAGCTGGCGCTCCACGAGTACACCGTCGATGCCGAGGTCGACGCCGCGACCCACACGCTCCGAGCGGTACACGCGCAACCCCACGTCCTGCCGTTTCCCGAGTGCCAGTGGGCCGCGCCGCACGTCGACCTCCTGATCGGCATGCCCGTCGCGGGCTTTCGCACCAGCGTGCAGGAGACCCTCGCCGAGCTCCAGTGCTGCACGCACCTCAACGACATGCTGCGCTGCCTGGCGGAGGTACCTGCACTCGCCGCAGACCTCGCGAAGGAATCGGTGGGATCATGAGCCGAGCGCTCGACGGACTGCGCGTCGTCGACCTGTCGAACACGTTGTCGGGCACGCAGACCAGCCAACTCTTCGCCGACTTCGGCGCCGAGGTCGTGCACGTCGAACCGCCCGGCGGG
Organism: uncultured Actinomycetes bacterium; assembly: GCA_963705625.1. Lineage (GTDB taxonomy): Bacteria > Actinomycetota > Acidimicrobiia > IMCC26256 > DASPTH01 > DASPTH01. The sequence goes on along the minus strand of CAVPKG010000001.1, from coordinate 735,395 downwards.
AGCCCCCTCCGCACGCAGCCCGCGTGGCCGTTCTGGGCCCGCGGGAAGAAGAGCATCGAGCTCGACCTGCGCGACGCGAACGATCGCGACGTTGCGTACGGGCTGTCCTGTGACGCCGACGTGCTCGTCGAGACCTTCCGTCCCGGGGTCGCCGACCGCCTCGGCCTCGGATACGAGCAACTGAGCTCCGACAACCCCGGGCTCGTGTACGGGTCGATCACCGCGTTCGGTCGCGACAACGCCCTCTCGCACCTGAAGGGTTACGAAGGTGTGGTGATGGCGAAGATCGGCGGCTACGCAACGCTGTCGAACCTCGCGGCGAGGCCGGGCCCTGCGTTCGGAACCGTCGAGTACTGCTCGGCCAGCGTGGCGCACACACTCGCCCAGGGCATCCTCGCCGCGCTCTACGAGCGGGAAGACAGCTCGCTCGGGCAGCGGGTGGAGTCCACGTTGGTACAGGCTCTCGGCGCGCACGACACGTGGAACTGGATCGTGCGCATGATCGCGAAGAAGTACTTCGACGCCTTCACCTCGCAGCCGCGCGTCGACGAAGCGCGCAACGTGCCCAACAGCCCGCTGGCGTACCGCCTGCTGGTCGGTCTCTCCAAGGACGGCCGCTGGCTGCAGTTCTCGCAGACCTCGGAGCGCCTGTGGGTCGCGTTCATGCGTTCGCTCGGGCTCGAGTGGATGCTCACCGATCCCAAATGGAAGGACGCACCCAGCTCCGACGACATCGACCTCCGCCGGGAATTCTGGGAGACGATGATCAACGCGGTGCGGGCGAAGACCGTCGCCGAGTGGAACCAGGCGTTCGACGACGATCCCGACGTCTTCGCCGAGATCTTCCGCCACGGCACCGAGCTCCTCCACCACCCGCAGACCATCCACAACCGCCAGGTCATCACGGTGACCGATCCGGTGCTCGGAGACGTGACGCAACCGGGTCCACTTGTGCGGATGGACGCGACGCCCGCCTCCATCGAGTGCTCGGCCCCTGCGCTCGACGAACACGGCGCCGAGCTCCGCGGTCGCGCGCGCCGGAAGCGGGCACCGCGCTCGGCGCACGACACCAACCGAGCCGCCACTCGCGGGCGTGACCATCGTCGAGCTCGGAACGTTCTACGCCGCTCCGTTCGGCACGACGATCCTCACCGACTACGGCGCGCGCGTCATCAAGATCGAACAGCTCGACGGCGACCCGATGCGCTCGATCATGCCGTTCCCCGAAGCAGGCGGCATCAAGGTGTTGCAGGGCAAGGAGAGCGTCGCCGTCGACATGGCGAGCGACGAGGGACGCGAGATCGTCTACGAGCTCGTCCGCCGGGCCGACGCGGTGCTCCAGTCGTTCCGCGCCGGCGTGGTGGATCGACTCGGATACGACGACAAGACATTGCTCGCGTTGAATCCCGGCCTCGTCTACCTCAACGCGCCGGGCTACGGCGTCGACGGCCCCTACGGACACCGTCCGGCGTATGCACCCACGATCGGCGCCGGCACCGGGCTGGCCCGACGCAACACCGGTGACTCCGTGCCCGAGCGCGACGACCTCACGATGGACGAGATCAGGGAGTACTCACTGCGCCTCGGCACCGCCGCGCTCGGAGTGGGTCACGCCGACGGGTTCTCGGCGCTCGGCGCAGGCACCGCGATGGCGCTGGGACTGCTGGCGCGCAAGCGCGGCGCGCCCGGCCAGTCGATGCTCACCACGATGCTGAACACCGTCGCGCACGCGATCTCCGAGGACATGATCGAGTACGACGGGCGCGCGCCCGTGCCCACGGCAGACACGGGGCTGCTACGGCCTGTCGGCGCGCTACCGGCTCTACGAGACCGCAGAGGGGTGGGTGTTCCTCGCCGCTCCCACGCAGCGCGAGTTCAGCGAGCTGGCCACGGCACTCGCGCCGTACGGCGACCTGGCGGACGGCACGGAAGACGACGCGCTCGCCGAGACGCTGAGCGCGATCTTCATGTCACGTCCCGCGAGCGACTGGGAGCGCGAGCTCACCGCACAGGACGTCGCATGCGTCGAGGTGGCGGAGACGTCACCTGAAGCGCGCGACGATGGAGGGTGACGACTGTCTCGGTCGCACGATGGGGATCCTCGTCGACATGGAGCACCCGGTGATCGGCGAGTACCCGAGGCTCACACCGCTCGCCGCGATGTCACGCTCCGAGGGCGTCACCGGCGGCGCGCCCCTGCTCGGGCAGCACACCGACGCGGTCCTCGCCGAGATCGGGCACACCCCTGAGCAGATCGCCGATCTCCGCACGCGTGGCATCGTCGGAGGATGACGCTGCGCGGCCCCACTCCGGGCGTTGGCTACCGTGACGGGATGCCGACGAAACCGCAGGCGAGCACCGCGCGGACTGGGCGCGCTCGCCGCTTCGACCCGGACACCGAGCTGGAGTTGCTCTACGACGCCACCCTCAAGGTGCTGCGTCGCAACGACTACGACGACGTGGCGATCGCCGACATCCTCGAGGAAGCCGGGCCTGTCGACGCGGTCCTTCTACCGGCACTTCCAGTCGAAGGACGAGCTGCTGCTCATGCTGTACCGGCGCGACGCCGAAGCCGCGACCGATCGCTTGCGCGCCCGGGTCGGCAAGGCCGGGTCGCCGGCCGAGAAGCTCGAGGCCTGGATCGACGAGATCCTCAGCTTTCGGTTCGACCGCCGGAAGGCCGAGCGCGTCGCGCTGCTCGGCGCCCCGAGTGCCCGGCGCGCCGACGGCTACGCGGCGGAGGCGGTCCGCAGCGGCGAGGATGCTGTCCGCGCCGCTGCTCGAAGTGCTCGAAGCCGGGAAGGCCGACGGCTCGTTCCCCGAGGCCGAGCCCCGGCCGCACGCCGAGATGATCCGCGCCATCGTGTTCGACCTCGGCGGGCTCAACTCGTCCGGGCCGCGGTCCGGTTCCCCGGGCCACCGCCACCCAGGACGTCCTGCGGTTCTGCCTCCGGGCCCTCGGCGCGCGTCCTGACCCGACGTGCTATCGTAGTGGAAACGTGGTTTTCACTAAGCGAAGGCGGCCTGCGCGATGGACAAGCTGATCTGGACCAACTCGGGTGACTCGCACGCCATCGAGCCCCCGAACCTCTACCGCGACAACATGCCCGGCGCACCTCGCCGAGCGCATGCCGCGTTCGGAGTTCGTCGACGGCGAGATCATCACCTACATCGACGGCAAGGTCATCAAGCACCGTGCACCCGGTGGCGCCAACCTCCAGATGATGGAGGCGATGCGCGCGCAGGGCGGCACCGACAACAGCAAGCGCATGCAGGACCTCGACGAGCAGGGCGTGTGGGGCGAGGTCGTCTTCCCGTCGCTCGGCCTCTGGTACGGCGAGATCGAATCACCCGACCTCGCCCAGGCCGCCGCCGAGGTGCTCAACGACTGGGTGGCCGACGAGATCATGGCGCTGGCGCCGAACCGCCTCGTCCCGTGCGCGACGCTGCCGCTGCAGTCCATCGAGCTCTCGGTCGCCGAGGTCGAGCGCTGCGCGGCCAAGGGCTTCAAGGCGATCTTCCTGCCCACGAAGCCGCCGGTGATGCACGGCCACTGGAACGCGGCCGAGTGGGAGCCGCTCTGGGACGTGCTCGAGGGGACCGGATCGGTGCTCGCGTTCCACATCGGCACCGAGTCGGGCGAGAAGCCGCAGAAGTACCGCGGCCCCGGCGGCGCGATGATCAACTACGTCAACACCACGTTCGGCGGCCAGCTCGCGGTCGTGATGATGATCGCCTCGGGTGCGCTCGAACGTCACCCGGACCTGAAGGTGCTCGTGTCCGAAGGCGGAGCAACGTGGGCGCCGTTCCTCGGCGACCGGATGAACGAGGCACACCGCCAGCACTGGATGTTCAACCAGGACGAGGTGTCGATGCCGCCCAAGGACTACATCAACCGGCAGGTCTACGCGTCGTTCCAGCACGACGAGACCGCGATCCCCGCGATGACGGCGATGGGCTTCACCAACGTGATGTTCGGCACCGACTACCCGCATCTCGAAGGCGTGTTCCCGCACACCCAGAAGGTGCTCCACGAGCTCTTCGACGGAGTCGACGACGCGGTGCGTGATCGCATCACGATCGGCGCGTTCCTCGACCTCTTCCCGCACGTCGGCCGTCCGCCCGAAGCGTTCTGATCGCCGTGTCGATCAAGGACAAGACGGCAATCGTCGGTGTCGGCGCGACGCCGTACTACCGGCGTGGCCAGTCATTGCCGCAGACGCCCACGGAGATGGCGTGCAAGGCGATCCTGCTCGCGCTCGAAGACGCCGGGCTCACGATCCAGGACCTCGACGGGTTCGCGATCTACTCGAGCTCGTGTGATCCCGCGCAGATCGCCTCGATCCTGGGGGTGCCCGAAGTTCGCTTCGCCGCCACCCTCACGTCGGGCGGCGGTGGGTCCGCCGGTTCGATCGGGCTGGCGTCGGCGGCGATCGCCGGCGGCATGGCCGAGGTCTGCGTCTCGCTGATGACGTTGCAACAAGCCACCCGCCGGTTGGGCGGCACGTCCACCGGCGGCGGCGGAGGGGGAGGCGGTGGCGGCGGGAACCCGTACGGCGCCGGCGGCATCCCTCCGTCGATGGTGTTCACCGCCGGCTCCGGCCTCATGTCGCCGGGGCACAGCTTCTCGGTGCTCACGCAACGCCACATGCACCAGTACGGCACGAAGCGCGAGCACCTCGCGGCGATCGCGATCTCGCAGCGCAACAACGCCATCCGGCGGCCGACCGCGATCCAGCGTGAGCCGCTCACGCTCGACGACTACTTCAACGCCCGGATGATCTCCGACCCGCTGTGTCTCTACGACTACACGATGGAGACCGACGGCGCGGTCGCCGTGATCACCACGTCGGCCGAGCGCGCGAGGGACCTGCGCCATCCGCCCGTGTACGTGATGGCCTCGGCCAACGGCGGCATGGGCCGGTGGGGCACCGCGATCTTCACCTACTTCCAGCAACCCGACGAGTACTTCGCGTCGTCCGGGCATCGCCCGGTCGCCGAGCGGATGTACGAGATGGCGGGCGTCGGTCCCGACGACGTCGACGTCGCGCTGCTCTACGACCACTTCTCCCCGCTCGTGTTGATGCAGATCGAGGACTACGGGTTCTGTCCGATCGGCGAGGGCGGTCCGTTCGTCGCCGAGGGCAACCACACGTGGCCGAACGGGAAGATCCCCGTGAACACGCACGGCGGCCACCTGTCCGAGGCGTACATCATCGGCATGACGCACGTGCGCGAAGCCGTCGAACAGCTGCGCGGCGTGGCGGTGAACCAGGTGGAGAACGCCGGAGATCGCGCTGGTCACCGGTGGACCCGCTTCACTTCCGGTGAGCGGCACGTTGTTGCGGAGGTAGATCTGATGCCCGAAGCCCGTCAAGGTGTGTTCCCGGCGATGCTGAGAGAGACCTACGCCGACGAGTCGACGCAGCCGTTCTGGGACGCCGCGCTCGAGAGCCGTCTCGTCGGGTCGCGTTGCACGAACTGCGGCACGTTCCTGCTCCCCCCTCAGCCGTACTGCTTCGTGTGCCAGCACCACGAGTTCGAGTGGGTCGACCTTCCGGGAACGGGCACCATCTACTCGTTCACCGTGGTGCGCCACCCGCTCGCGCCACACCTCGCCGAGGTCGTCCCCTATGTGTCGGGAGTGATCGAGCTCGACGGCACGCAAGGCGCGGGTGCGCGCATGATCGCAAATGTGATCGACTGCGACCCGGACACGGTGCGCATCGGCAACCCTGTGCAAGTCGTGTTCGAGAGAGTCACCGACACCTACGCCATGCCGCGCTTCCGCCCCATCAACGAGGAGGGAAACGGCCGCGAGCCGGGTATCCCGGCTCGCAGTTGAGCGACCCATCAGGAGGAGCGAAACGACCGCGAGCCGGGTATCCCGGCTCGCAGTTGAGCGACCCATCAGGAGGAGCGAAACGGCCGCGAGCCGGGTATCCCGGCTCGCAGTTGAGCGACCCATCAGGAGGAGCGAAACGGCCGCGAGCCGGGTATCCCGGCTCGCAGTTGAGCGACCCATCAGGAGGAGCGAACATGACCGAGTACAAGTACGTCACCTACGAGACCGTGGACGATGGCGCGATCGCGCGGATCATGCTCAACCGCGAGCACAGCCGCAACGCCCAGAACCGCGGCCTGTTGGTGGAGCTCGACGACGCGTTCCTCCGGGCCGAGGCGGACGACACCGTGCGCGTCGTCATCCTCGGCGGTGCGGGTCCGATCTTCTCGTCGGGGCACGACCTCGGTTCGAAGGAAGCGATCGCAGAGCGGCCGGGCGGCCACGACGCGCACCCCACGTTCTCGATCAACGGCGGCACCCGCAAAGGCGCGGAGAGCCGGATGCTGCAGGAGTGGCACTACTTCTTCGAGAACACGAAGCGGTGGCGCAACCTCCGCAAGATCACGATCGCCCAGGTGAACGGCACCGTTTACGCGGCGGGCCTCATGCTCATGTGGGCCTGCGACCTCATCGTGGCCGCAGAGGACGCACGCTTCGCCGACGTCGTCGGCACGCGATTGGGGATGTGCGGCGTGGAATACTTCGCGCACCCGTGGGAGTTCGGTCCGCGGAAGACCAAGGAGCTGATGCTCACGGGCGACGCGCTCGACGTCGAGGAGGCGTTCCGGCTCGGCATGGTGAGCAAGGTCTTCCCCACCGACGAGCTCGCGGATCGCACGCTCGAGTTCGCGCGCCGTATCGCCGCGCTGCCCACGATGACCGCGCTGCTCATCAAGGAGTCGGTGAACCAGAGCGTCGACAACATGGGTTTCCAGAACGCGTTGGCGGCATGCTTCACGATCCACCAGCTCAACCACGCGCACTGGGCCGAGGTCCACGAGAACCGCATGCCCGCCGCGCTGCCCGAAGACGGGATCGCGAGCTGGCGCGAAGCACCACCGATCGTGCTCGCGACCAAGTCCGAAGCCCGCGCCGACGTGTAACCGTGACCGACCTCGCCGGACGGGTCGCGAGCTCGCCCATGACGAACGGGAACGCCTCGACCTTGCCGGGGGCACCATGACCCCCAACGCCCGTATCGTTCTGGCGTCTCTGAAGCGCCGAATCGAGGGTCTCGAAGACGCCAAGGGGAAGAGCGGAGGCGGCAGATGGCACAGAACGCGTTGAGCGATGCGGCGATCGTGGGGATCGGGCGCACACCGTTCGTGAGGAAGTCGGGTCGCACGACGCTCGCGATGGCGAGCGAGGCCGCGCGCGACGCGTTGCGCGACTGCGGGCTCTCGCCGAACGACGTTGATGGCTTCACCTGCTACTCCTCCGGCGATTCCGCGTCACCGATGCAGGTCGCGCACGCGATCGGCATCGACGACCTCGGCTGGTGCGTCAGTGTCATGGGCGGTGGGAACTCGGTGGCATCGGTGGTCGCGGGCGCCGCCGCCGCGGTGGTCACCGGCCAGGCCGACGTGGTGGTCGTCTACCGCGTCCTGGGCTCGGGAACTCGCTACGGCAAGGCGATGGACCGGGTCCTGGCTCCGGGCGAAGGACAGTTCGCGGCGCCACACGGCTATCTCGTACCACCGCAGTGGTTCGCGATGTGGTGCCGCCGCCACCAGCACGTGTACGGCTCCACCTCGGAGGACCTCGGCGCCATTGCCGTGCAGGAGCGAGCCCACGCAGTGAACAACCCGCACGCGATCGCGCGAACACCGATCACCATCGACGACTACCTCAACGGCCGCTGGGTCAACGAGCCGTTCCGCGTGTTCGACTGCTGCTACGAGGTCGACGGTGCGGTCGCGCTCGTGGTGACGTCGGCGGAACGCGCGGCCGACCTCGCGCAACGTCCCGTCTACCCGCTCGGCGTCGCTGACTCGAACGGGCAGGGCGGCTCGGTGTTCGAGTGGGACGATATGACCTGCATGTACTCGCGCGACGCCGCGCCGCGGCTCTGGTCGCGTACCGGGTTGCAGCCGAGCGACATGGACGTCGCGCTGATGTACGACTGCTATACGTATACCGTCATGGCCACACTCGAGGATTTCGGCTTCTGCGGCAAGGGTGAAGTCGGAGACTTCTTCCGCGAAGGCCGCGCCACGTACGGCGGCGACATCGTGGTGAACCCGCACGGCGGGCTGCTCTCCGAGGGTTACCTCCACGGGCTGAACCACCACTACGAAGCCGTGTTGCAGTTGCGCGGCGCCGCGGGTGATCGCCAGGTGCCCTATGCCGAAACCGCGCTCGTCACCGCCGGCGCCGGACCCTTCGGCGGCGCGTTGATCTACTCGACGGAGCCGCAATGACGGCCCCACAGTTCCCCCCGCAACCCGCGCCCGACGTCGACTCCGAGGGGTTCTGGGAAGCGACCGCCGACGGTCGCCTAGCGATGTGCCGCTGTGTCGAGTGCGGGTTGTGGCTCCAACCACCACTCGAACGATGCCGGCGCTGCGCCGCGCCCACGGCATTCCAAGACGTCGCGGGTAGCGGCACCATCTACAGCTTCATCGTGCAGCGCCAGCCGTCGGTGGTGGGCTACCAGGACGAGATCCCGTACGTCGTTGCGTTGATCGAGCTCGACGAGCAGGCCGGGTTGCGGCTTCCCTCGCGCGTCGTCGGCATCGAGCCCGAGCAGGTGCGCGTCGGGATGCGGGTCGAGGCCGAACTGATCGACCTGCCGGGCGGCAACTACAAGATTCCCGTGTTCCGACCCGCCTCGGTACCATAGTGAAAACGTAATTCTCGGCAAGGGCCCCCTTCGGGGCCCGTGCAGGAGTCACTCATGACGACGGTCGGCGACGGCGCCATCCACGCCGACGTGAAGCACAAGGTCATCTCCACCGACAGTCACGTCAACGTGCCTGGCGACGAGCTCGCGAAGCGCGTGCCGCAGGAGTTCCGGGAGAAGATCGCGCTGATCCGCTTGAGCGAGGAAGATGCCGACGACGCGGCCGTCGTCAAGATGCGGAAGCGCATGGAGCGGATGACGGCCCAGATGGACGAGGAGGATCTCGAGCGGAGCCGCGCGGGCGGCTGGGATCCCGAGTTGCGGATCCGCGACCAGGACCGCGAGGGCGTACACGGAGAGGTGATCTTCGGTCCGTTGTTCTTCGACAACTCACCGGACCCGCGCATCGACCTCGCGATCTCGCGCGCGTTCAACGACTGGTCGGCCGAGGTGTTCAACCAGTCGGTGCACAAGAACCGCTTCGCGGTTTCGGCGGCGTTGGCAGTCGCCGACATTCCCGCCGCCGTCGCCGAGGTGGAGCGCGCCGCCGCGCTCGGCTTCCGGTGCATCAACCTCCCGGCGCAGCAGCCGCACCTGCCCTACAACCGCGACGACTACGACCCACTGTGGGCGGCACTCCAGGACAGCGGCATGGTCGCGAACTTCCACATCGGCACCGGCCACGTCCCGCAGGGCGAGCGCGGTCCGGGCGGGCCCACCATCAACTACGTGTTGTTCGCGCAGGGCGATGGTCCCCACGTGGTCTCGTACCTGTGCGCGAGTGGAGTGCTGGAGCGGTTCCCGCGCCTCCAGTGGGCGGTCGTCGAGTCGGGCGCGGCGTGGCTGGCCTGGGTCCTCGAGAGCCTCGACCAGATCTACCAGAAGCACCACATGTTCCAGCGCCCGATCGACAAGCTCGAGCTCCTGCCGAGCGAATACTTCAAGCGCCAGGGCCACGCGTGCTTCATGGACGACGCAGTTGCAGTCCACAACCGTCACTTCACCGGCTGCCAGACCCTGATGTTCGGGACCGACTACCCGCATCACGAGGGCACGTTCCCGCACACCCAGGAAGTGATCGACCGGATCTTCGCCGGCGTACCCGAGGAAGAGACCGCGATGATCGTCGGCGGGAACGCGGCGAAGCTCTACGGCTTCGAGCTCGACCTCTAACCTGCGCCTCTTCAGCGGAGGTTACGGTCGCGACACCGCGCTACGCGCGCTGGTCGAGTTGGACGTAGTTGCCCTCGGGGTCGCGCAGGAACACGCTGCGCACGCGCCCGCCGGGCGGTTCGCCGTACATCACGGTGTCGGCTCCGGGGCCGTCGCCGCCCATCACGACGGTGATCCCGGCCGGCGCGCACGCGCGCCATCATCTCGTCGATGTCGTCGACCCAGAACGCGAAGTGATGGCAGCCCATCTGGAACAGCTGGGCGGGTTCACCCTTGATCTCGTTGGTGATCTGCTGGTCGAGCACCACGAAGCTCGCGTGCGACCCGTCGACCCAGCGCAGGTACACGGCTCTGCGCTGTGCCGGCGGTTGGCCCGGCCCCTGAGGGAACTCCTCGATCTTGTCGGCGGTCACACGCAGACCGAGGACGTCGCGGTAGAAGCCGAGCGCGCCTTCCATGTCGCGTACCCCGACTGCGATATGTGACACTGCCTGGATACCCATGGCGTGGACGTTATCGTCGCCCGGTCGAGCGAGCACGCCCGCTGCTCGTGTCATGTGGCGGCGACGACCACACCCTCCCACGGTCGAAGGTGCAGGCGGTCCGACACGGCTTCGCCGTCGCGCGAGCGGTCGGTCGCGATGGCGATGGTTCCGTCGAGGCCGTCGAGTGTGCCGGGCGCGTGGGAGAGGTTCAGCGCGACGGTGATGGCCCGGCCTCGACGTCATAGCCCCAGTCGGCGTTCGGTGACACCGTGATGGGCGACAGCCAGAGGCCGTCGACTCCCAACCACGACAGATGCTCGAGGTGATCAATGACACCGCGAAGATCGCCGATGCCGTCGCGGTTCGAGTCGGCGAACCATCGGGGATAGATCTGATAGAGCACGCCCGATCTCCACCACGGCACGTCGGTGCCTGCCCGTCGGCTCACGAACGGATCCGGTCAGGCCTCGGGCTCGATCAGATCGGGGCGGTACTCGGGGTGGTCGGTGAGGTACTGCGACGCGTTTCGGAAGTGATCCTCGTTGTGTTTGTTGACGAAGGCGTACGCGTCGGGATCCATGTTGGCGGTCTCGTCGAAGTGGAGCATCGTCCGGTTCGGACCGAGCGGCTCGAGGCGAACGTGGCCGAAGTGGTCGTTCCCGTCCCGCGAGATCATCGTGTAGGTGTGGCCGCGCTCGGGCACGACTTCGGTGACCAGCTCGAGCGACGTCCCCGTTGGCCCGTCGGGCATCTCGTAGAACACGCGCCGCAGTCGGCCGTTCTGGTGCTCGTCGCCCGGCCAGAGCACATCGACGCGATGCACCATCGCCGACCAGTCGGTCCAGTGGTCATAGTCCTGCAAGATCGCCCAGATCCGTGCCGCAGAGTGCGGCAACTCCACCGAGAACTCGTGCTTCAGCATGCGCTCATCATGGCGCGTCGGTACCGTCGAGCGACAATGCCCCCCGCTGACGGCGTCCGGGAGAAACGGACGTGGTGGCCGAGATGCGGACGCTGCCGTGTGGGATGAGTGGTGTCTCAGACGGCTGTGGGTTGGTGCACAGCGACCCGGTGCATGAGCCGCGGCTCGGTTAGTCGTGGATCGCGTCGTGCACGACGCAACGACTGGCCCAGACGACGAGGTCGCCGACGGTGCGGGCCGCGAATCGTCAGGGCGGATTGGGTGGCGATGCTCGGCGGAGCGCTCGGTCAGCCCCCCGACTCCTCGGCAACCCGAACGACGTCAGCTGCCCGCCAGGTCATGGCGCGCAAGAGCAAGGAATTGTCTCGTCGGGTGCGGGAGGGATCAACATGTCAGCCGTGGCGGAGCGTGAGCGTCTGCAGCCCAACGAGAGTCTCGAACCGGCATTCGGGAGTCTCGAGCGGGACGGGTTCGCGGTGGTACCGGATGTGTTGTCGGAGGAGACCGTCGCTCGAGTGCGATCGCGCCTCGTCGAGGTCGCTCGGTTCGAGCGGGCTGCAGGTATCGATCATGATCCGAAGTGGGAGGACGGGCCGCGGAATCAGCGCGTGTTCGGTTTGCTGAACAAGGGCGCCGAGTTCGTCGAGCTGGTCGAACACCCCGTGGCCTTGGCGATGATGGAGCACCTGCTCGACCCGAGCTTCCTCCTCTCCAGCATCACCGCGAACATCACCGGGCCGGGCGGCCACCCGATGAACCTGCACTACGACCAGGGCTACGTGCCACAACCATGGCCGCCGTTTCCGCTCGTCGCGAACATCATCTGGATGCTCGACGACTTCACCGCGGAGAACGGGGCGACGCGCTTCGTTCCCGGATCGCATCGTGAGGATCACGCCGGTTGGTCCTCCGACGCCATGAGCCGGCGGGCCGGCGAAACGATCGCGGTTGGTGGGAGAGCAGGGTCGTTCGTGTGCCTGGACGGCCGCGTCCTGCACCAGACCGGTGCCAATACGACATCGGACGAGCTGCGTCATGGTGTCATCGCGTACTACTGCCAGCCGTGGATCCGGCAGCAGGAGAACGCCTCACTCTCGATCCTTCCCGAGGTGTGGCCCACGCTCTCGGCACGGGTTCGGGAGCTCGTCGGGCTCAAGAAGTACCAGGGCCTGGGTTGCATCTCCGGACCGACTCAGCGAGGGTTCCGGTACCGATAGCCGGCAGCCGGCGAGCGCTCGAGGGGGTCGCCCGGCCTTTCGACTGCCATGCTGTTGGCATGCCGATCTTGACCGACGACATGAAGAGGGTCGTCCGAGATCAGAGCCTTAGTTTCGTGGCCACTGTCTGCCCCGACGGTACGCCCAACCTCTCGCCCAAGGGGACGACGACGGTTTGGGACGACGACCATCTCGTGTTCGCCGACCTCGGCTCACCCGGCACGATGGCCAATCTCCGAGAGAACCCCGCCGTCGAAGTCAACGTCGTCGACCCGATCACGCGAACGGGGTACCGGTTCAAGGGTCGCGGCGAGGTCCACGTCGATGGGCCGCGGTTCGAAGAGGTCGTCGCCTTCTACCTCAGGGACCGGCAGCTCGCTCCGACCCGAGTCCGAGGCATCGCCATCATCGGCGTGGAACGGGCAGCACCGCTTGTGTCGCCTGCCTACGACACCGGGCTCACCCATGACGAGGTCGTTGATCGCTCCCTGCGGCGACTCGAGCGTGTCTACGGAATTCGCATCGAGTAGAGAAGACAGAACGCATCCAACAGCCGGTATATCGCGGATTCGACACGGAAGGGTGGAGCCGCTGCGCCGATCGGCTCGCCGGAGCGCTTACGCTGCGGACTTCGACTTGGACCCACGAACATGCACATCTTCTTCGACGTCGACTACACGATCCTCGGGCGTGACTCCACCCTCCGTCCCGGAACGCACGAGGTCTTCACGCGTCTCCGCGAGGACGGTCATCACGTGTACGTCTGGTCGGGTGAGGGAGAACGCTGGGGCGTCGTCCGTAAGCACGGACTCGAGGAGCTCGTCCACGGCGTCTACGGCAAGCCGCTCCAAGACTACGAGAGGCGTCTCGCCGAGTTCGGTGTCCCGGTCGTTCCCGACTTCGTGATCGACGACTATCCAGGCATCGTGCGCGTGTTCGGTGGCGTGTGCATCAGCGACTATGTCGGGCGAAATTTCGGAGACGGGCACGACGACCGCGAGCTCGAGATCGTGTACGAGATCATCCGCGTGCACGCCGCGGGCGACGTTCCCGACCATCCGCGCTACTACCCGCGCCCCACGATCGAGCCCGACGCGCAATAAGGCTTACCGACCGACGAGCGCGGTCAGGAACGGGCCGATCGCCTCCAGGAATCCCGGCGTGTTCCCCGAGTGCACGTTGTGGCCGCAGTTGGGCACCGTGATCAGCTGACCCTTCGGCAGCGCATCGGCGAACCGCTGCGCGGCTTCGGGTTCCAAGATGTCGGACTCGCCGCCGCGCACGATGAGCACCGGGCACGGCAGCGCCTTCACGTCGTCGAGGGTGAGGTCCGACGACGACACCGGCACGCGGCGGTGGTCGACCTTGCTGATGTACTTCCCGTCGGCGCGGCGCAGCATGTTGTACTTCACCGTGCGCGCGATGTGCTCACGTGTGCGGAAGCGGTCGTACTTCACCACATTGTCGAGGAACTCCTCGAGATCGTCGAACTCGACGTTGCGGGTCACGAAGTTGGCGATGACCTCGACGCCCGCAGGGCTCAGTTCGGGGCCGACGTCGACGAGCACGAGGCCACGGGCAAGATCGGGCCGGTCGAGCGCGACGTTCATCGTGACGCGCCCACCCATCGAGTGACCCATGATCACGGGTGAGTCGAGTCCCTGGTCTTCGATGAACGCAAGGGCGTCGGCCGCCTTGGCGTCGATCGAATAGTCCTGGTCGCGCGCCCACTCGGAGTCGCCGTGACCGCGCTGGTCGAGCGCGAACACGTGGTAGCGATCGGAGAGGTGCAGGCTCACGAGGTCCCACGAGTGCCCCGACTGGTTGCCGCCGTGCAGGAGCAGGATCTCCGGCGCTCCCGGCTCGCCCCACTCGGTGAAGTGAAAGCGCAGGCTGCGCACCACGGTGTGTCGCGACACGTACCGCACATCCGGGGAATGCGGGATGCCGAGGTCGGTGGCGCTCTGCAGGAGGCTCGCGAACTCCGGCGACGAGGTCATGTCGAGGGGCGCGAGATCATCGGCGAACTCGTTCAGGTACATCGGGGGCGAGTATACGTACGGACCCGAACCCGCCCGAGAGGAGCGCACCCGTGCACACCGACGCCGACCCCGTGAGCTTCGTGGGATCGCTCGGCCTCGACCTCTGGTTCGAGGACAGACTCACGCACGGGCGCGCCGAGTTGCAGCCCGAGATGTTGGCCCCCGGCACCGACCGACCGCGGGTCGGGGTGCTCGCGACGATGGTGGACATGGTCGCGGGTTTCCTGCCGACGGGCCCCGTGAATCCCACCGTCGACCTCCGGATCTCGCTCGTGACGCGGCCACCGTCGACGGGAAGCGTCTACCTCGTGTGTCGCCCGGCCAAGCTCGGCCGCCGGCTGTTCGTGGGCGAGACGCTCTTGCACACGGGCGACGTCGAGCGACCGTTCGCGCGTTCGACGGTCACGTTCATGAACGAGCGCATGGCGGCACCCCCGGGTTCCGGTGCCCCGCCCGCGGAAGAGATCAGGGCGTCGTCGTTCGACGACGTGCTGCGCCCGCGCTTCCGGGACGAGTGCACAGTAGAGATGGACGCGCATCCGTGGGTCAGCAACGGCCCGGGCGGAACGATCCAAGGTGGCGCGCAGTCACTGCTCGCCGAGATCGCCGCCGAGCGCGCGACCGGACTCGCAGTCGTCGACCTCGACATCCGCTTCCTCAACCGGGTGCGGTCGGGTCCTGTGTCGGCACGCGCGGAGGTGTCGACCCGAGCAGTCGACGACGCGTTCGTGCGAGTTGCCATCACCGAGCTCGGCGACGACCAGCGGCTCGTCTCGCTCGTGAACTTGATCTGCCGCTCCTGAGCTTGGCGCGCCACCCGGCGCGAGTGCGAGGCTTCGGTGATGGAACTGCTGCAGGCAATGCGTACGACGCCGTCGACCCGGGAGTTCACCGACGACCCGCTCCCTGACGACGTGCTGTACCGGATCCTCGACGACGCGCGCTTCGCGCCGAACGGCGGGAACCGCCAAGCCTGGCGTGTGATCGTCGTCCGCGACCCCGCGACCAAGCAGCGGATCTCCCTGCTGTACGACCTCGCGATGCGCGAGTACGCGGCCCACGGCCGGGCCGGGCTCGTGCCGTTCGTCGCGTTCGAGGCGCACACCCGTACGGAGCCGGCTGTCGACCTCGAGGAGGCGCGTCGCGTCCCATTGCCGATGGACACGTCGTACTTCGCGACCGTGCCCGTGCTCCTGGTGATCGTCGTCGACCTCACCAACCTGTCCGCGGTCGACACCGGCCTCGACCGCTTGAGCATCGCGAACGGGCGCGTCGGTCTACCCGCTCGCGCACAACATCCTGCTCGCCGCGCGTGACGCCGGCTACGGCGGCCACATCACGACGGTGCTCGCACGTCAGGAACCCGCGCTCCGTGAACTGCTCGGCATCCCCGACAACTTCGCGCTCGCGACCATGCTCCCGCTCGGGAAGCCGGCGAGGGAGATCACGAAGTTGCGCCGCGGAAATGTCGAGAGCTTCACCACCGTCGAGCAGTTCGACGGTCCGCCGTTCGCGAAGCCGAGCGCGAGCCACTGAGGCCGCGCTCGACGAGAGAAGACGAGTCATGGTGGATGGGCGTTGTCTCGGAGCAATGCCTGGCGCCACGGACGCCGACTTCGATGTAGCCGCGCTGTATGACGCGCTCGATGCTCGGCGCCGCGTCCGAGGGCTGACGTGGCGGCAGGTGGCGGATGAGATCAGTTCCCAGTCCGCAGGCTGGGCGGCCCGATTGGGAGCTGCGCCTCACCCGCTGAGCCCGTCGACCCTTACTGGCATGCGAGAGAGGCGCTCGATCAGCGCGAACCACGCAGTTGGGATGTTGCTCTGGCTCGGACGGACGCCCGAGAGCTTCGTACCCGGCTCTGAGGTGGATGTGGCGGACGCGACTCTGCCGCAGGTCGGTCCCGACCGGATACTCCGATGGGACTCCGTCGCGTTGCACGCCGCTCTCGACGCCCGGCGCCGCGAGCGAGGGATGACGTGGCAGCAGGTTGCTCGCGAGGTTCGCTGCAGTGTCGGCCAGGTGACAGGTCTGGCCCGTTTGCGGTACTCCCCCGGCCTCGTCCCGGCGATGCGTATGGTGCGATGGCTCGGCCGTCCCGCGGCCACCTTCACCCGTGCCGAGGGAGCGTAGATGCAGCCATGCGAGTGACAGAACGCGTTCCTCACCTTGTCGTAACGCGACAGAACTGCTGATTGGTACTCCGTCAAGCGCGCCAAAGACGCGCACCGAACGACAAACGGTGCGGTCGCGGGAGCCGCCGCGGTCTGCGGGAACAACTCGCACCGTGGGTCCCCAAGGACCAAACGTCGGAAGGCTGGTCCCCCGCCGTGGGCCTTGCTGGTCGTCCGCGCCCACTCCGCACCCCGGGAGTCCCTAACGACCCCTCCCAGCCAGACTGCTGCGCTGACACGTGCTGTCCGCCCCCAGACCTGCCCGTCAACACGCGGTCTCGGATCGTGACTCGGCACGCGAATCAACGCGCGGGCGACACACGATCCCCCGCACATCACGGCCGACCTCGTTGCGGACCTTCGGCCCTACCGGGTACGTCGCGGGCGGCATTGAGTAGAGGAGGGCTGCCGACGCGGTGGCCCGGAAACATCCTGCCCGTTTCCGGGTACCGCGTCGCGCTGAACGCCGTCTCCGACGCAGATCGCGGCGTGCGGAGTCGGACTTCGCGATGTGATGAAGACACGCGTCCGTCCAAGACTGTGGCACGCCACCGTGACCTTCTCCTCTAGTCCTCGCTGCCGTCGCCGCGTTGAGTGGGAACATGGTCGAGTACTGGTTCCCTGCGTATGGGCATCCGGACGGGCCATCTGACGCGGCGTGGTTTCGGGTCGTTGATGGCTTGGGGTACCGGACCGCGGACAGCCCGACCGGGTCATCCGAGTCCGCGTGCTTCCGGCTGATCTATGGGTGGGCTTATCCAACGTTGGGCTTGCCCGGAGACCCGCCGAGCTTTCACGTCGTCGGATCGTTCGCCTACGAGCGGCGCGGTGGTGGGCCGTGGTTCTGGATCGAGCAACGCGCCAGGTGAGTGTCGCAGTAGCCAGCCCTCGTCACCGGCTTCAGTCTGAGATCTGGGCTTCCGCGAGCATCCGCTTGTCGGCGGGAGTCACCAGATGATGCTTCCGTTTCGGGGTCACCCAGTGGAACAAGCTCAGGCCGGGTTTCTTGCACCAGCACTCAGGCTCACAACCGCACTGCTTCCACATGCCGCTCTTCTCCACGGCTGTGGTAGCGAAGGCGGCGAGGACGTAGAGGCCGATCAATCCGAAGATGATGCGTCGCATGACGTTCAGCGTACGTCGGGCTCCTCGCCCCCGCAGCCGTGGATCGTCAAGTGGCGGCAGCAGCACTCCGGATTGCTACACGCAACGATTCTCACACCCGCGTCCACGATGCATCTGCACTAGCGCATTCGATCTGCACGGTTGACTATGCGAGTTCCGACGTGGACCTCGCGTCAAGGGCGACGAGCCACGCCACAACATCCTCGGCCTCGCTTCGCCGCGCCGCGTCGAGCGGAGTCAACTCGTCGTACCCAATCCAGTTGAGGTCCGCACCGCGCTCCAACAGAAATTCCGCCGTCAGCTGCTGACCACCCTGACACGCACCCCAGAACGCTGCTGTCACCGCATCCGCGCCCGGTGACGTGTCGTCACCGAAGTAAACAGCTACACGATCCATCAACCCGAGCGTCGCGGACTGCCACAGATTCGTCTGCGCCCCACGCTCGACCAGCCGCGCCGCCGCCTTCCACTGCCCGAAGCCAGCCGCATCCGCGATTGGCGAGCCGCCGCCGAGCACCGCACCGGGTGCCTCAATGTCTGCCCCGGCGTCGAGGAGCGCGTCGAGAACCTCAACGTCGTCGCTGCTTGCCGCCCAATGCAACGGCGTTTCGGTGTGCCGACCACTAAATCGGGCGTTCACGTCAGCGCCCGCCTCGACCAGCACACGCACGGTGGCCGCACCATTCGGAAAGTGACCGGGCCAGTCGGTCACGACATGCAGAAGACTCCGAGTCACCCCGCCTGCCTCGTCAGAACCGAGTTTCGCCGCCGCAAGTCCGGGATGTTCATCGAGCAACCGTTTCAAACCCGCGACATCACCAGAATGGATCGCCGCCACCACATCCAGCGCAACGGGATCGTCGGTTCGGATCGTCGTCACCGCTCTCCCCCGATCACGCGCGCGACCCGCACAGCTTGCCCGATCCGCGTGCGCAGGGGGCCAACGAGTTCGGCGGGACAGAACATCATCCGCACAGGCAGTTCGGCGTGGTCGTGCGAAACGCTCGGCGAGGGGGTCGTGATGGTGAATGTTTCCCATGGCGCGGAACGCTTACGTACGGAACGGCCACCAGTGAAACACAGGAGCAAGGACACCCCACAGGCCTACGAGAGCGACTACCCCGGCGACTGCCAGAGCCGTAAGGGGGAAGCCGGTGGCCACATGAGCATTCGCGAACCCGACCACCGCGCTGGTCCCTGCCGTCAGCACCAGAGCCCACGCGACCTGCCAACGGGTCCGATCCACCCATCGACGCTAGCCCTCGCCGCAACCGGGCTTGTCGCGTCACACATCCCCCGCTCGGGCTAACGCGCGCTCTGGGGGTTATGCCGACCGCACGTACCGGAGATGCGTTACCCGTTCCGCGTGCACAATCTCACCCGTCGGCTTCCAGCCGTTCCGTTCGTACAACCGCCGAGCACGGGCGTTGTCATCGTCCACGTAGAGCTGAAGCTGGACGTAGCCCCCCTCGCGAGCGTGTTCGACAATCAGACCGAGGATCGTTCGCGCAATGCCTTGACCCCAGCGGTCGGGCATGACCGCCACGGTGTTGAGGTGGGCCAGGCCCGGGATAGCGTCGCCCCGCCCGGCGTTCGCTCGCGCAGGTGAGAGGATTGCCACTCCGACGATCCGGCCATCCTCCTCGGCGACTGTGCCGATCGTGTTCGCCGTGGCTATTCGCCCACGCACGATGTCCACGTCACCATCACGGATGTAGGTGCCTCGTGCCTGGTTGGCAACCGACCAGAGCGCGGCAATCTCATCGGCATCATCTGCTCGCGCGCTTCGATACACGATCCCCTCGGGTTCAGGCACGCGTACAGATTGCTTCAATGCGCGTGGCGTCAGCCAGCACGTTCGTCGCGACAGAACGTCATGCACACAACACGGGCAGATCTGGAGCGGCTACTGCTGGGCGCGGCAGCCGACTTGCCCCGCGGCACCCGATCACGACTTTCGGGTCAGGGGGAGGACTCGATTGGATATGAACGGACGGCGTAGTCGTGGAGAATGGCGGTGCACAGTGAAGCTCGGTTGCCGGGCAGTCGGCAGGTTTCGAGCGCCACGCTGACACCGCCTCGAGGTTCGGGGGTGATCTGGGGGTAGAGCACGATGCCGCTCCGAGCGTTGGGGAGCCGGAAGAACACGGTGTCGGGGGTCAGGCTCGTCATGGTCGTGCCGGCCGGCAGCGCCGGGCAGGCGGGCGGTCCGCCGCCGAAGAATTTCGCGGCCCCACTGCCAGGGAAGTAGGGGCACACAAGAAGAGCACCCGGTCCATGGCCGGTGTAGTCGGCCGCGGCGTAGACACTCCAGGAAGCATTCGGGTCGGGTAACGATCCGGCAGCAGCACTGCCCGGCGGGGAGACCTCCAGAGTCTTGCTGCCGTCGGCGGCGGCGACGGCTTGGCATCCCCAGCCTCGCGGTCCGAGCACGGTCACGAAGCCGTTCGAGTAGAACGCGAGGCGCGCCGCGTCGTGCTGCGTGAGCGCGACCGGAAGCTTCGTGGGCTGCCATGGGGGAGCCTGGGTGACGCCGTACGAGGTGGGACACGCCACGACGGCCAGCACCGCGAACCCCAGAGGCGGGTGCTGTGCTGCCACGGCTGCGGTCGGCGACCAGGCGGATGCGCCGAGCCCCGCGACGAACACAACGCCTGCGAATCGTGTCCACATACTTCGGCCCCTCCCCGACGAAAATGGCAGTTCAAGCGCGCTTGCGCATCCGTATCTTGCTTCGACGACGCGCGTCACCGCGCAGTTCCACGAACACCCGCACAGAATGACACCGTTCTGGTGCGCGCCCGCCATCTTCGGGGAACAGCCCGCTCGCGGACGGGTGGCAAAGTCTTCCCCGAGCCCCCGATCTCTTCCATTGGGGGGATGCCTGCGAAGATCCACCGTCGACCGCGACTCGGAGATGTCGTCGATGATCGACCGAACGACGATGCGCGCCCTATCGGGCGACAAGGAGGAAGTCGCCCACCAACGCCGACCCACAGGAGAGAGACATGACCGTGACCCAAAGCACAGAGGACCAGCATCATCCGGTCGTCATCGCTCAGAAGACCAATCGAGCTGCTGACGCCCAGCTCCGGGCAGCCGACGCGATCACCAAGTTCGCCGGTTCGATGATGTTCGTGTGGATCCACATCGCTCTCTTCGCTTTCTGGATCGTGCTGCTCGGCTACGCGGTCAACGTCGACCCGTTCCCCTTCGGGTTCCTCACCATGATCGTGAGCCTCGAAGCCATCTTCTTGTCGACGTTCGTGATGATCGGCCAGAACCGCCAAGCCGAGTTCACCCAACGCAAAGCCGACCACGACTACTTGGCGGAGGAAGCCGAACTCCACCTGAACACTGAACTCACCAAGGCCATCCATGTGCTGGCGCAAGAGATCCACGCACAAGTCGTCAGGCCGGCGGCCCGGTAGCCGAAGCACGCCCATTGATCTCGGCGCTGGCCGACATTGACGAAAGGGTGTGCTCTACCTCCAGCGTCGCCGACCCTTTGCTCATCGCGTCACGACTGCGAAGAGCGGGTCAGGGTCGCGCACGCGCTCTCTATCCGCTGAGTCAGGGATCGATTTCCTGGCGGCCCACCACGCTCACGATGTCGCGCGGGCGTTCGGCAAGGCCTTCGCGACGAAGCCCGACGGGCTCGGCGTGCCCGGTGTCGGCTCTGTCGCCCCGGTGGACGGGCACTTCTCTGTGGCGCACGGTGGGGCCGCCGACCGGGAGCGTGACGCCGGGTCGGGAGCGAGTCGATCTGCGTGGATCGAGTTGGACTTGTCGAACCAGACCAGGTTCTTCGGCCAGCTCCCGCTGCTGTAGCGACGGGCGCCGTCCATGTACCACGAGACCTCGGAGGACCTCGGTCCCGCTCCCGGCCGAGATGCCGCTCGTGTGGGGATCCATCCACATCGGCGCGAAGTCGGCCGGCCCCGGGCTGTACGCGTCGTAGGGCAGCCCGGTGGTGCGGCCGTAGCCCGTGAGGATGACGAGCGGGCTGTTGGTCGGGTTCGCGGTCGCCGGCACGGCGAAGAGCCCCTGCTTGAAGGTCTGCGGCGTCAGGTCCGGCCCGGCGTTGTGGATGCCGTTGAGGAACCAGTCGATACCGCCGGGCACCGCGCCGCTCGTGGTACCGCCGCTTCCGAAGTACCAGTTGAAGGCACCGATCGAGCCGGTGATGTTGGTGACCTCGTCCGGCAGGTCGAAGTACGGGGGGATGAGGGAGATGCCGAAGGTGTGCTCGGCCTGCTCGGCGGGGTACGCCTGGGCCAGCACCGGGAGGTCGAAGTAGCCCGCGCCGGTGACGAACCACTCCGGGAACCACTCCTGCGCGGTCGCCTGCTGCATCAGCGCCTTGTTCATCGCCACGTCGGTGAACAGCACCACCGTCGTCACGCCGGCGTCCTTCATCTTGGTGACGATCACCGGGGCCTGCTCCTGCGCGACCGTCGCGTCGCCCAGGGCCCCACCCGAGCCCACGTAGGTCTGCGTGTTCACGATGGTGCCCTTGTACTTGCCGAGGGTCTTCTCGAAGAGGGACTCGTCGATGTTGTCCTTGATCATGACGAGACCGAACTTGCGCGGCGTCCCCTTCACGTGCGCCGCCCGCGTACTGCGCCTTCTTGCCGACGAGGTTCTTGCCGATCACCTCCGCCGATGCCATCGAGGCCGCGTCGGGGTCGTTGCCGCCCCACCGGTACGGGGCCTGAGCCGCCGACTCCTCGGGCGACACCGAGAACGCCTCGGTGAGCACCTTTGCCTGCGCCAGGCTGGCGAGCAACGTGTCGAGGCCGAAGCTGTCGAAGTTGAGCACCGCGAACGGCTTCATGGCCAGGATCGCCACCGCGTCGGCGCGCTGCGCCGTCTCGTCGACGCCGGTCGACGTGTAGAAGCTCAGGTCGATGTTGCGGCCCCACGTCTGGAAGTACGGCAAGCCGCGCGACGAGGTAGTCGTGGATCGCGTCCTCCCACGTGCCCTTCGAGCTGGTGCGCGCGGTTGTTCAGCTGCGCGGCGAGCGCCTGGGCCGACGAACGTTCCGCGGTCGGCAGGACGGCGACCACCTTGATCGAGTCCTTGGTCACGCCCTTGGACGTCGCTCCGCCGTTGTCGTCACCGGCCTTGAACGGCCGCACACAGAGCGGGCCCATACCGACCGCCGACGAGTCCCACCGGCCGTACACGCCGTACTGCGCACCCGTTCGGCACCGCGGGTCGTCCATCGCCGCCTTGGTGCCGATCCCCGTCCCCGGTACGGGCTTGCCTGCGCCGGCAGGCGGCTTCACGACGACGCGTCGGTGCTCGCCGCGTCGCCGTGCCCCACGCCGACGACCGCGGACGCGGACACCGCGACCGCGACCACGAGCAAGGATCTCACCGCGCGCCGACAACGCTTCCGAGCGTTCATCGTCCCCCCAGTCGCGAACTCGCGGGAGTACAGTCTCGGCCACCGGGTTGGGACTTTGCAAGGCGCCTCGGGTCTCACCGACGGTCGCGAGCTCGATGATGGCGGCCGCATTCGTCGTTGGGGCAAGCTTGGGTTCGGACCGGCGAGACGATCGGGGAAGGGGTCACATGAGCGATGTACGGATGATCGACGCCGACGGTCACGTGCTGGAGCAGCTCCAGCTGCCGGCGGACGTGCAGGCGGCGTTCTTCACACAGCTGACCGGGGGCGTGTCACCCGCGGCGGAGGACCCGGCGCCGACCGAGGCGTCCCATGCCGAGCTCATGTACGGGCGGGCGGGCGGATCTCAGCCCGGTCCTCGGCTCGAGGACATGGATGCCGACGGGATCGACATCGCGGTGCTGTACCCGACCACGCCCGGCCTCGCGTGGGTGCCGGACGCGGACGTCTTCCACACGATGGCGCAGGAGTACAACCGCTGGCTGCACGAGTACTGCTCCGCCGACCGCGCCCGCCTGATCGGCGTGGGGCTCGTGGCCCTCCAGGACCCCGCGCTCGCGGTCAAGGAGATGGAGCGCTGCGTGCAGGATCTCGACTTCAAGGCGGTGATGATCCGCCCCGCGCCCTACATCGAGAACAAGAAGCTCAACGATCCCGTGTACGACCCGTTCTGGGACGCCGCCGCGCAACTCGGATGCCCGATCGGCGTCCATCCCTTCTCCTTCCCCGACATGCCGTGGAACGTCGTGACCCGCCTCGGTCTCCACGACGACGCCGATGGTCGGCTCGACAAAGGGCTCGCGCTCCGCCAGGGCCTCGGGAACGCCCTCGACGTGATGGTCGCGATGGGGTGGTTCGTCGCCGGCGGCATCTGCGAGCGGTACCCCGAGTTGACGGTCGTGTTCCTCGAAGGTTCGGGCGGCTGGTGCGCGCCGATGCTCGAACGTTTCGACCACCACGTCGACGTCTTCGGCAGCCGGTACCAGACGACGCCGCCCTCCGAAGTCTTCAAGCGGCAGTGCTACATCAGCTTCGATCCCGACGAGGAAGCGCTCGCCTACACCGCGAACAGCAAGTACGTCGGCGCCGATCGCATCGTCTGGGCGTCGGACTACCCACACCCCGACGCGAAGATCCCCGGCATCGTGCACGAGCTGGAAGAAGCGACCGAGGGCCTCGACGACGCGAAGCGGCGACTGATCTTCGGCGAGAACGCGGCGCGGCTCTACCACCTCTGAATCAGGTCGACTCCGTTTCGCCGTCCCGTTCCTCCGAGCACGGCTCCACTTCGCCTTCTGAGCGCGCACCCCCGAGCGCCGCAGATCGGCATTCCTGAAGGAGTACGTGTCGCGACGCGACCGTCGTAGCCCCATGACCCGCGCGGGGGCTCGGCGCGCATTCGTGACGTCCGCTTCGAATCCTTGCCGTTCCCCCTGTGGGTCTGCTTGACAGCCGACTCCTGAACGGCGTATTGCTCGTGACCAACGCCCAGACGAGGAGCTTCCATGTTGATCACGGAGGAGTCTGAGGACCCGCGTTTCAACGCGCCGTTCGTCGATGTCGACGAGCAGCGCACGAACCCGGTGCCGCATCGCTACATCCACGGCGGCTTCACGGGTACTGATGCGCGGTTCTCGTTCTATTTTCCGCCGGCCGACCGGTACGAGGGACGGTTCTTCCAGCCGACGCACCAGTTGTTCTTCAGTGAGGACGCCCAGGACGCGACGGTCACCTTCACGCTCGAGAGCGGCGCGTACCTCGTGCAGTCGAACATGGGTGGGTCCGAGTATCCCCGCAGCGCGGAACTCGCTCTCTCGGGCAAGTACGACCCGGCGATCGGGGGCTACCGGGTCAACGCGGCGGCCGCAAAGTTCTCGCGGGTGAAGGCGGTCGAGCTGTACGGGCAGCATCGACCGTTCGGTTACCTCCACGGGCCGAGTGGCGGCGCGTTCCAGACCATCACGTCGGCCGAACAGACCGAGGGCGTGTGGGACGGTTTCGTGCCACAGGTCATGGGGTCCCCGAACGCGATCCCCGGCGTCTTCACGGTGCGGATCCACACGCTTCGCGTCCTCAAGGCGGGGGGCAAGTTCGCACAGGCCATGGACGCGATCGACCCCGGTGGGAGCGGCGACCCGTACGAGGGCCTGAACGACGAGGAGGAACGCGGGGCGCTCGAGGAGGCGACCCGACTCGGGTTCCCGATGCGCGGGTGGTGGAACTGGGAGACCATGACCGGCGGCCCGTTGTCGCTGGTGGCCGGGTACGTCCCGATCCTCGATCCCACCTACGCCGAGGACTTCTGGAGCAAGCCCGGATACCTCGGCACCGATCCGAAGTCGTCGGTGGCGGCGGCACGCATCCAGCATCCGACGACCATCGTGGAGAAGCTCACCGACCCGAACCGCATCGTGGTGGAGACCGTGCCGGATGGTGACCTCACCGGCATCGACCTCATGATCGGAGGCGTTCGCATCCAGACCCCGCCGGTCAACGCGGCGGATTGCACGGTGACGATCCCTGACATGTTGGTCGCGCTCTTCGACGACGCCAAGGTCGACGATCCGGTGTCGCTCGACAACTCGTGGTACCTGGCGCTCCAGACGTTCCACCGTCACAACGTGCCGACACCCGACATGTACGGCTGGAACGAGTTCCGCGAGGGCGGCGACGGCGACCCCATCTACCCGCAGCGCGAAACCCTGGTCGGGCCCATCGGTGCCGTGAACGCGAGTGGCGCGCTGAACACCGGGAACTTCAAGGGCAAGATGATCGTGCTCGAGTCGATGGTGGACATCGAAGCCTTCCCGTGGCAGGCGGACTGGTACGCCAAGAAGGTGGAGCAGGCGCTCGGGAAGCAGGGCATGGAGGACAACTACCGGCTCTACTACACCGACAACGCCCAGCACGGCTTCCCGGCCGGGCCACCCGCGCACGCGCGGATGGTCAGCTATGCGGGCGTGCTGCAGCAGGCGCTCCGCGACGTCGCGGCCTGGGCTGAGCGGGGCATCGCGCCGCCGGCGAGCACGAACTACGAGATCGTCGACAGCCAGGTGGTCGTCCCGCCCGATGCCGCGAGCCGGAAGGGCGTTCAGCCCGTCGTCGAGCTGACCGTCGACGGTGGCGACCGTGCCGACATGGCCGTCGGTCAGCCGGTCAGCTTCTCGGCCACGATCGAGACCCCACCCGGAACCGGCGACGTCGTGGATGCGGAATGGGACTTCGAGGGTGCGGGCCAGTACCCGGTGCGCGCCGACATCGCGACCATCGGGCCTTCGATGCGACTCGGCGCGACCCACACCTATGACCAGCCCGGCACTTACTTCGCGGCGCTGCGCGCCACGTCACAGCGAGAGGGTGATCCCGACACGCCTCACACGCGGATCCAGAACCTCGCTCGCGTACGGGTGGTCGTCTCATAAGGAGAACGAGCACATTGCATACAAACCCATGCGCGACCGAGGTCGAGCGCGCCCGACGCAACGGACTGGACCTCGCCGAGGTCAGCCCTCGTCGACGCCCGGAGGTTTCGAGAGCTGTCTCATCAGGTCCACCCAAAGCCCAGGTCGGAGGCCATCCACTCGTCGACGCGTCGCCACCCGCAGTCCGCAAGTCCGCGAAAGTCCGCGGACTGGAACGTGACCTCTTCGAGCTCGTGACTTCTACGGTGCAGGCGTAGGAGTCGGCGCGTCGCGCCGCGAGTTCACCGGCGTTTCGCTGTGTTGCCGAAGCGCATTGCCGGCACTCGTGTGCAGTGCCGCTTGCCGCTCGGTCCGCGAGGGGTCCGCCGAATGATGAGTAAGGACGATGAAGGTGGGTGACTTCCAGGCCGTGTTTCGGTTGATCAGTGGGTCGGCAGTCCCATCGCTCCCGCGGGTTTGTTGCTAGGGGCACCAACACGCTCTGCAACGCGAACTCGTGGTGCTACAAGTGTTCTATGACGTGGAGGGCGTCGGCCCCAGCTCGGCGTACTCATCGCCAGCGTCTCGTGATCGTCTTGGTGATCGCCACTGCGCTCGCGCTCGCACTGTCATCGGTCGCGAGCGCAGAGGCGACGGTTGGTCTTCCCGCGGCGGGCGTGGGCACCGCGGCGGCGAAGAACTCGCCGAACTGCGGTCCCGACGGCAGGCTCGCGATCCCGGCCTCGGCCCGACCGTCGTGCACGCGTCCGCTGAAGAAAGGCGAGAGCAACGGGGGCGCGACCACGATGGGCGTCACCGCCACGACGATCAAGATCGTGCTGTTCTTCATCAATCACGAACAACAAGCGGCGCTGTTCGACGCACCCGATGCCGCTCCTGCGATCGACCGTGCGACCGGGAAGCCCGGCTACCTCGATCAGTCGTATCGCGAACTGGGAGGCGGTGCTCGCGCACAGCTACAACACGTGGGGCCGCAAGTTCGAGTTCCTGTATATGAACCCGACCGCCCCTGACGAGACGGCGCAGCGGGCCGACGCGTTCAGGGTCGCGGAGGAGAAGCCCTTCGCGGTGATCGCCCCCTTCGAAGGCGAAGCCTTCGCCGCCGATCTCGTCGCCAAGAAGATCGTCGTCTTTGTCGGTAGCGTCTTCCGTGGTCTCACGAATACCGACGCGGCCAGGCAAGCGCCGTACCGGTGGGGCGACGCCTTGGACCCGACCGGTTCGGCAGTGAACGCCGCGGAGTTCGCCGCGAGGCAGCTGAAAGGCGAGACCGCGAAGTGGTCGGGCGACTTCGTCACCAAGCCGCGCGTGTTCGGCGCACTGCACCCTGCGACGGGCATCGACTGGCAGTACTTCGAGAGCACCGCGAAGAAAGAGGGGCTCGAGGTCGCCCAGACCGTCGAGTACACGGTGCGGCTCGACCCGAGCGCGACCGCCGCGGCGGCACAGAACCAAGAGGAGGCACCCACCCTCGTGGCCAAGCTGAAGGACTCGGGTGTTACCACGGTGTTGCTGTTCGCGGATTTCTCGATGGAACAGCAGGTCTTCAACGCCGCCGACGATCTCGCCTATCACCCCGAGTGGGTGTTCACCGGCTACCAGGGCGACGACGCCGACTTCCTCGCGTGGGTCCTGAACGCCGTGAGCCCGGACCAGATGAAACACGTGTTCGGCATCGGGTCGGTGCCGCCGTACGTGGCGGGACCGAACGACGCTGGCCTCTTCGACTGGTACTGGGGCCCGCAGCGAGGCGTCTACACCTACTTGCCGGAGAGCACGCTCACCATGCTGCACCTGGGCGTGAGCTTCGCCGGACCGAGGCTCACGCCCGAGCGGTTCCGGCAAGCCCTGTTCAGCCTGCCGGCCGGCGGTGGCGCGGCCAGCAACCAGGTGGAGACCTTCATGACAGGCTTGGGGAGGTCGACAGGGCTGCCGTACGACGAGTACTCACCCGCGGGAATCGACTTCACGATCATGTGGTGGAACCCCACCGAGGTCGGGAAAGCAAAGGGTGTGCTCACCGACGGCGTCGGCCGGTTCATGTACATCGACGGCGCCAAGCGCTACCACGCCGGTCAGTGGAAGAAGGGCGAGCCGAGACTGTTCGACACGAACAACGCGATCTCGCAGTTCGATGCGCCGCCCAAGTCGGACGTGGCGCCCGACTACCCCTGCAAGGGTTGCCCGAGCACAACCCGCTGACCACAACTCGGGAGCGCCTCTCAGCCGATCGTGTCGCCGGCATCCGCGAGGTACTGGTCGATATGGGTGCGTGCGTATCTGCACGCCTGTGTTTCGTCCATTGCCGCGCCCTCGGCGAGCAGCTCCGCGAGGCGGGCGTCGCCGAGGGCTGCGTTGAGCAACCGCATCGTCTCGTCGTGCACCGTCCCAAGGAAAGCGATGATGTTGTAGAGATTGGAGGCGCGGCGGCTGGCGCCGACGAGTGCTTCGTCGAACGGTGGGGGCTGAAAGGTGGTGGCGGAGGCGCCCTGCAGCATCGCCGCGACTTCGGGTTGGTGTTGGGCAAGGCCGCGTGCCGAGTACGCCATGACCTGAGCCAGGTATGGCGGCGCGATGACGCCCGATCGGCTCTGGTGGTGGAACAAGCGCCGCGCGACACGAAGCGCAGTGGGCCATTCACCGAGGCGGGCGGCGGCGACGTTCGCGAGCAGGAGTTCGGTGGGATTCTCGTAGCCGAAGGTGTTCGCGAGCTCGCGGGCCTCGAAGAGCAGGGCGCGACCCTCGTCCGGGTCGTCGTCGGCGAGGGTTCCGGCGAGAACCGAGAGGCTGAAGACGATCCCGCCGGGCGCCCCGCTCTGACGCGCGAGCGTGAGCGCCTCGGTGGCGTGCTGCCGTGCCGCCACCGGATCCACCCACGAGCCGAATTGCGCGGCTGCCACGAAGAAGAACGCGGCGATGCCCGGGAGGTCCTCGGCTTGGGCGCGGCGGGCGCCCTCGACGAGGTGGGCGACCATCTCGTCGAGTGCGAAACCCCCAGCGGCCCCGGCCCGAACTGCCGACGACATGATTTCGAGGTGGGCGCCGGGGACGGGGCCGAGGCGTTGTTCGGTGGTGAGGGCCTCGTCGCAAAGTTGCAACGCGAGCCGCGCGTCTCCCCGGTCGGCGGCGTTGTTGGCGGCGTTCATGAGCGCGACCGTGGAGCCGGGATGCTCGGTGGCGCCGGGGAGCGCGAGCAGGGGCGCCGGATCGAAGACCACGAGCTGGTTGACCTGAGCGTGGGAAGCGGGGAGCCGGCAGAAGAGCCCGAAGGCGAGGTCGACGTTCTGGGTGTCGAGCGCATAGGCCATCGCCGTGTGGAGGTTGTCGCGCTCGCGAGCGAACCGCGCTCCCCACTCCACCTGTCCCGGCCCGCCCATGTGACTCCCCGCGAATCCTGCGAACTCCGTGTAGTACTCCGCGTGCCGGCGCCGTACCCGATCGGTCTCGCCGGCGTCGGTGAGGCGTTCCTCGGCGTATTGGCGGATCGGTTCCAACAGCCGGTACCGCGTCTCCGGCCCATCGACGGCGACGACGAGCGAACGTGCCACGAGACTCGCGAGCAACTCGCACACGTCGTCGCCGTCGATCGGGTCGCCCGCGACACTGCTTCCGCGCCCTCGATCGTGCACCCCCCCGAGAACACCGCCAGTCGGCCCAACAGCCGTTGCTCGGGCTCGCTCAGCAGGTCGTAGGACCAGTCGATGGCGGCGCGGAGCGTCTGGTGGCGCTCGCTCGCGACCCGCCCGCCACGCGTCAGGAACCGGAGGTCGAGGCGCCGGACGATCTCGCTCGGGCTCATCGCGGGGATCCGTGCGGCGGCGAGCTCGATCGCCAGGGCCATACCGTCGAGGCGCCTGCACACCGCCACGACGTCGCCTCGATTGGTGTCGTCAACCGCGAAGTCGGCCTTCACTGCCCGGGCCCGCTCCGCGAACAAGCGCACTGCGTCACAATCGTCGGCCGCCGCGATACCGGCGTGGTCGTCGGGTAGCCGCAGCGGCGGGACCACCAGGACCTGCTCGCCGCCGATGTTGAGGCCTTCGCGGCTGGTCGCGAGCACCCGCACTCCCGCACAAGCGGATTCGATCGCGGCGACGAGGCCGGCCACCGCGGGCAGCACGTGCTCGCAACTGTCGAGGACCAGCAGCAGCTCCTGATCACGCAAATAGGTAATGAGGGAGTCCTGCAAGTTGAGACCCGGACGCGCGGTCACCCGGAGCACACCCGCCACCGCGTCCAGGACGCCGCCGGGATCGCGCACCGAGGCCAGCTCACAGAGCCATACACCATCGAGGAACCGGGGCAACACCTCGTCCGCGACCTGTAACGCCAGGCGCGTCTTGCCGATCCCGCCCATCCCGGTGAGGGTCACGACCTGCGAACCCACCAACGTGTCGGCGACCCGCACCCGCTCGACCTCACGCCCGACGAACGAACTCGCGGCCAACGGCAGGTTCCCCGCGAGCGCACCCAACGTGCGCAGCGCCGCGAACTCCCGCCCCAGATCGGGATGCAGCACCTGGAACAGCCGCTCCGGCCTGCCCGGGTCACGCAGTCGGTGTTGCCCGAGGTCGACGAACCCGTACTTCTCGGGCGGCGTGTCGTGGAGAAGCTCCTGCGTCCCCGATGACACGACGATCTGTCCGCCGTGCGCCGCCGACATCAGCCGCGCGGCGCGGTTCACCGCGCTGCCCGAGTAGTCGCCGTCTCGCATCTCGGCCTCGCCCGTGTGGATACCCATCCGGACACGCACGGTCTCCGTGATGTCCCAGTCATCGTCGAGGAACGCCAATTGTGCGGCGACCGCAGCCGTGACCGCGTCGTGCGCGGTCGCGAACGCGGCGTGAAACCCGTCGCCGGTGGTCTTCATGACGTGACCGTCGTGCGCCGTGATCGCGTCACGGAGGATCTCGTCGTGACGCGCCATCGCGTTGCGCATCACATCGGGGTAGTCGTCCCAGAGGCGCGTCGAACCCTCCACGTCGGTGAAGAGGAACGTCACCGTTCCTGACGGCAGCGCCACTGTGCCCGTGTCCTTCCTGGGCGATCCCGACCATGAGACGTTGGGGTGCTGACGCACGATGTCGTCGTTGAGCTCCTGCAATCCTGGTGAGGGCACCACGCCGACTTCGTCGGCCAGGAACCGACGAAACTCGTCGTAGGCGCGCAACGATTCGACCGGCCTTCCGGCGCGCGCGCAGTGCCAGCATCAGTAGCGCCCGCAACCGTTCGCGAAACGGCTCGGCGGCGATCTCGGCCTCGAGCTCCCCTACGACTTCCTCCGGTCGGCTCAACTCCAACAGCGCGGCGGAGCGCTCTTCGATCGCACGAGCGCGCAACTCAGTGAGCCGAGTTACTTCAGGGGCTGCGAATTCGTCGCTCGCGAAACTCGGCATAGGGCGACCCTCGCCACAAACCGAGCGCCGCGTCGAACGCGCGCAGCGCGACCTCGGCTCGGTCGGGCGACCCGAGGCCGATCCGGACGAGCTCTTCGAAACGCAGCACGTCTGCCTCGCCGTTCGCCACCTTGAGCCGGTATCCCGGTGCGCGGGTCTCGAGGCAGTCGTCACCGAGGGTCGCGCGTAGCCGCGACACCAGGGCCTGGAGCGTGTGCGTCGCGCTCGGCGGCGGTTCGTCACCCCACAAGACGTCGACGAGACGATCGCTCGAGACCACCTCGTTTGCGTGGATCAGCAGTACCGCGAGCAAGCGTCGCTGCTGCGCGCTACCGAGCCGAACGGGCTCACCCTCGCGCACGACCTCGAGCGGGCCCAGCACACAGAGCGCCGTCGCCACCTGGTCGTCCACCGACCCTCCAACCCCGCCCACACTCAGAAGGCGCTCGAGCTGCGATCACGCAGCGACCACGGTGCGAGCGCTCTCCCTGACTCTGTGGTCGAGGAAACCATCCTCGCACACCCACCCAAGGAGAGAAACGATGAAACTCCGCACCATCCTCCACCACCCAGGCCGGATCACGGCTGCTGCCGTAGTGGCTGCGCTCGTATTCGCCGCGGGAAGTGCTGTCGGCTCCCAGAACGCAGCGCCCGTGACCAGCCAACCCCACACTGATGCTCCGATGCCAAGCCTGGCCGACGCCAACACCATGGGGGAATACCTCGACACCCTCACCCCCACCGAACGCGCCCAGACCATCATCGCCCTCATCCCCAACGTCAGCGGAGCACTCGAAGCGATCGTCGCCGGCAATCTGGCTGCGGCCATCACGCACTGATGCGCCCGACATCCGCGCTGATCGGAGAGGCGCCGGCCACAAGACCACCCTCCGCACCGGCACGTGTGCTCCAACGTGTGGAGGTCGCGAACGTTTGTCGCGACGCCCGCGCAGATGTCTCACACGCCTCGCCGCGGACGAGACGAGGTCGACCAGGCCAGTCCGCGAAAAGTCCGCGGGGCGACGCGGAACGACGGGCGACGACGCGCACCGTCGAGATGCGTTTTCGCAGGTCAGCATCGCACCCGCGGAAGACGCAGGTAGGACGAGCATGCTGAAACCGTTCGCAACGTAGAAGTCGTGGGTTCAAGTCCCATCACCTCCATATCATCATTGCGATTTGCACAACATTGCGGCTTCCCGGTCGCCTTGCGATCTGAGAGGTGCGTCGAGCCCAAGAGGCCTGCAGTCCCGAAACCGCGGGGTGGTCGTTCCAATCATTCGAACTCGTGGCGTGCGACGCGGGGTCCACGCACTTCACCTCTTCCGCATAGAAGAGGTGAAGCGCGCCGGTCGAAGCGCGCAGCTGCACGCAATATCGCCTAATACACGGGTGATCTTTCGGACATCCGCGACACGTTCTGGCTGTGCTGGGAGCCTGTGCGGATGAGCTTTTCTCCGTGTCTGATTCGTTCGTCGACCGCTGTTGGTGGCGCGCAACGCGTTCGGTCGAGATCGACCGGCGACGAAGTCCAGATAGCGATCCACCAGCGGATGGCCCAGCTCGAAGTGGGCATCCGAACACTCAATTCATCGACGCGGCGAGCGTGCGAGAACGGCAAGTGCGCACCGCGTTTCCCACGGCGTCTCGTCACGTAGCGCCGATTCCCCGGTCTGGTGCGCACTCGCCATCTTCGAGGAACGTCCCGCTCGCGCGGAGAGCACAAACCACTAGCACTGATCTGCTCGGACACCACCGAGCACGCCCATCAATATCGGCGCTGGCCGACGTTGATGAAAGGGTGTGCTCGGCGCTGGCCGAGTGACCTCGGTATAGGCAGCAGCTCTGGGTGCGGGTTCGACCGGTCCATCGGTGGCGCGCGCCACCACGACGAGCGGACCGCCAGAACGATCACCCGCACAGCGCGGCAGACGTGGGCGCGAAGTCCGCCGGAGACCAGCGCGCGGAACGGAGCGATACGCCACTCGCGACTCGACCCGATAGAGGTCGAATGCGGTCGCAAGGGCGGAGAATCGGCTCGCTCACCTTGAGTGGGACCAATGACCCTACTGAGGAACGTACGCACGCGCTCAGAGTGGAACGATCGGTTCACAGTGGGCGGGCCGAAGTGGAGCCGGGAGGTCGGGCTGTGCGTGGACTGTGGGTTTCTGCGAGAGCGTTGTTGGTGTGTGCATTGGCGGCGGTGGGCCTCTTGGCGGTCGGTGTGTCGCCCGCGGCGGCGGGTGCGACGCTGAACGTCGGGTCGGGTCAGCCGTACCTGACGATCCAGTCCGCGGTGGACGCGGCGAAGTCGGGTGACCTGATCGTCGTGATGCCCGGCACGTACCAAGAGAGCGTTGTGATCAACAAGAACGGACTCACCATCCGCGGCGCGTTGAACAAGGCGTTGCCGATCGTGGTGCCTCCCTCGTCTGGTGGCCCTATCTGCGACGTGCCCGTGGGAGCCGGTCAGGCGGGGTTCTGCATCACCACCTCACCGGTGCCGGGGACGGTCTTCAACACGGAGATCGCGCGGATCGAGGTTGACGACTTCTCGGGCTACGGGATCGTCGCGTGGGGGACCAACGGCCTCAACATCCATGACGTGACGGCGACGAACAACGGTACGTACGGCATCGCCAGTTATTTGGGGTCACACGCTCAGATCGTGCACAACGTACGTGAGCGGCAGCACCAGCGGCCTGAGTCCGGCGGGGATCTTCGTTGGTGACTCCTCCAACGTGTCGTCGCTGATCCGATTGAACACCGTCGTCGGGAACAGTATCGGCATCCACGTTCGTGATAGCGCGCACGGCACGGTGACCGAGAACACCGCCACCGGCAACTGCGTCGGCATCGAGTTGCAGGACACCGGATTCGACCCGATACCCACGTTCGACTGGACACTGGTGCACAACAGGACCGACAACAACACCGTCGGTTGTACAGGGCCGGTTCCGGGTATCGGGCTTGTCGTCGGAGGTGCGACGCACTCGCGCCTGACCGCCAACGAGGCGTCGGGCAACGTCGTGGGACTGGTGGTCGTCACTGGTTCCGGCATCGGGGGCGCTGACCCCTCGTACCTTCAGATCGACAACAACCAGCTCGTCAACAACCGCCTCACGGACCTCTACTACGACGGCAGCGGAACGGCCGTCACGTTCGCGCACAACACCTGCACGGGCGGCCCCTGCCCTCAACCGGCACTGCACCTCACTCTGTCGGGTAGCGGGTCGGCCGACGTCACACAGGAGTTCGGTGCCTTCCGCTCTGTTGGCTTGTTGGCAGTCGGCGGCCAGGTCAATCCAGGCGGTGCAACTTCAGGTTCGCTTACCTTCGATCTGACAAGCATGGGCTTCGGCGTGGTCGGTCCCCCAGCGCCGAATAGCTTTGTCGTGCAACTGGCGGGTGGAACCATCACCGGCCACACCACCAGCTTCGGGACGACCTGCGTTGCCAACTGTGCCTTCCCGCCGCCGCCAGGTTTCACGAACGACGTAACCGCAACCGTTGCGGTGGACTCAGCGACCGGCCAGTTCGCCGGATTCACGACGGGGTCGCTCACGGTTCACTACTTGGCCACCCTGCCCGGCTGGCCACCACCGGTCACCGAGACCATCACCGGCGTCACCATCACCGGCACGCTCACTCCGTAGGCAATCCGCAGAACAATGGTGCCAGAGGGGCGTCGGCCTACCGGGTCGGCGTCCCTCTTCGCGCTCGGACCCGAGACGTGACCAGCGCGTCACGTGTGGCAGAGCGCAGATCGCCCAGTGCGTTCTGGTGCGCGCTCGCCATCTTCGAGGAACAGCCTGCGCACACGCCAGGGTGGCATCAGCGCTGACCTGCGAAAACCCCACCGAGCACGCCCATCAATCTCGGTGCTGGAGCCGACGTTGACGAAAGGTTGTGCTCTACCTCTAGCGTCGCCGACCTCAATATGGGAACCACTCCACCCGAACGCCGGTAGTGGATCCGCTGACTCCGAGACGATGCGTGTCGCGATCGATCTCACAGGAGTGGCCGTCGTGACACCGGCCATCGGTGAGCGAGGTAGCACCGATCGATGCCGGTTCGGTGCTTGGCATCGGCGGGACGGTGCTGCCGATATGTGCGGCTCGGGCGTCGGCAACGCGTCTTTGACGAGAGCACCCTCGGCTGCTTGCTGCGGGCTCGTTGCGAGCTGCTCGTAATGGCCCCGTTGTCGCAGGTTGCGGGCCCGGAAGACTCGTCCGAATCGCTAGGCTCGTCCGCCGAAGGAGGGACTGTGGTCGTTCTCGACGGTGCGCGTGTCGTCGTCACCGGCGGCACCGGCTTTCTCGGGTCGAAGGTGGCAGGGCACCTCGCGGGCGAGGGTGCCGACGTCGTGGCGATCGGGAGTGCGGACTACGACCTCCGCGAACGCTCGGAGATCTCCGCGATGCTCCCGCGCTCCGGCCCGACGCCGTGGTCCATCTCGCTGCGATCGTCGGTGGGATCGGCGCGAATCAGGCCGAGCCGGGGCGGTTCTTTTACGAGAACGCGCTCATGGGGATCGAGTTGCTCGAAGCGTGCCGGGTGCAGCGCGTGTCCAAGGTCGTCGTCGCCGGCACCGTCTGCGCGTACCCCAGGGTCGCGTCCCTGCCGTTCCGCGAGGCCGACCTCTGGTCCGGCTACCCAGAGGAGACCAACGCGCCATACGGCCTTGCGAAACGCATGCTCCTGGTGCAGGCACAGGCCTACCGCCGGCAGTACGGCTGCAACTTCATCTACCTGCTCCCCACCAATCTCTACGGGCCCGGTGACCACGCCGACCTCGAGACGAGTCACGTGATCCCCGCGATGATCCGGAAGTTCTCGACCGCCCGCGACGCCGATGCCCCCACCGTACGGCTGTGGGGTGATGGGAGCCCCACCCGAGAGTTCCTCCACGTGGAGGACGCAGCGCGCGCGTTCGGGCTCGCGCTGGAGCGTTATGACCGACCCGAGCCGATCAACGTGGGCTCCGGCGTAGAGACCTCGATCCGCGAGCTCGCGGAGCTGGTGCGCGAGCTCACAGACTTCGAGGGCGCGATCGAGTGGAACCCCGCGCGTCCCAACGGGCAGCCGCGTCGGCGGCTCGACACGACGCGCGCTCGCGAGGCATTCGGATTCGAGGCGATGGTGCCGTTGCGCACCGGGCTCGAGCAGACGATCGCGTCGATGGTGGGCGCCTGAGTGTGCGCCCGCTCGGTGTCCGGACTACTCGCTCGGGACCGAGACCCAGTTGCTCGGCAGGATGTCGGGGTCGAACCACCGGTAGTCCTCCGGCGCGATTACGAGCCGCGGCCCGTCGCCGGCGCGTCGGTCACCCAGCCATGCGCCCCACCATGCGAACGACGAGTTCGCGATCACCGCGTGATCACACTCGCTCGCCAGCACCAGGTGTTCGAGCACACCGTCCGAGAGGTCGTACGCGTTCGTCGCCGGTCCAAAGCGTGACACCCAATCGGTCGCGAGGCGCACGAACTCGGGATCGTCGCCGAACACGAGAAATGTGGCGTCCGAAATCTCGCTCGTCATGAGGGTGAGAGCTCTCTCGTAGTACGAGAACGGGAGCTGCCACCCCATGCGCACGTAGTCGCCGCGTCGGAAGCTGAGCGCCACGATCGGTGGCGACTTCGGATGTCGCGGGAGCGTCACCTGCGGGAGGCGCAGCCGTTGCACCACCTCGTCGGCGACATGGGAGAAGTGCCGCTCGCTCTGGAACCACCCGAGGAGCTGGGTCGGAAGGTCCATCGACAGGATCTGCTCGTCGAAATGGGCCGTGTACTCGGCGCGATGGTCGAGCGGCATCGTGCGGGCAGTCATGTGGCGCATCCGGCGACCGGCATCGACTGCATGACGCAGCACGCTTCTCCCGATGTTGTCGGGCAAGCGATCGGAGCCGTGGAAGACGCCGAGCCGCAGGAGCTGCTCGCGAGACGCGCTGCGGTAGTGCGGTCCGAGCAACCCGGGGAGCCAGTGCTCGGCGTCGCGCAGCCTCGCGCCGTCGAAGAACAGTTCGGCG
This sequence comes from uncultured Actinomycetes bacterium, assembly GCA_963705625.1. Classification (GTDB taxonomy): domain Bacteria; phylum Actinomycetota; class Acidimicrobiia; order IMCC26256; family DASPTH01; genus DASPTH01. The sequence goes on along the minus strand of CAVPKG010000001.1, from coordinate 697,309 downwards.
CCGACCCGGGTCGCGATGCCGTACCCCGATGCGTACTGGAAGAGCTGGTTGCCGAGGCCACCCCGGAGGCCAACGACCACGAATCGCTTCACCGCGCGGCACTGTACCGGGCTCGCAGTAGACGTTCTCAGCTGTCGCGATGGACGCACCGGACACCGTTCCTGATTATGACGACAGGAAGGGGGTATCCGCCGCCCGACGAGAACGACCGCGCTGGCGAAGTTCCGCAACGCGCAGCCCACTGGTCGGAGTGCGGCGCGCGACGGATCCCCACTGTGGGGGCGTATTGCGGCCCCACCAACCCCGCGACGCGCAGACCGATCTCTCTTCACCAATTCGGCTCCGGTGACGACACGAACGCCGCAGAATCACCGTGCTCGCGGTCGTGCTACAGGACGCGGCTACAGAACGCTCACCCAATCGGCCCAGTAGGCCGCTCCGATCGGCACATCTCGCGCACGCGGAGCCGGCGCTCAGGACTGCCGCTGATCTGTACCCGTGAGCTAGTGGCGTAACGAGCGCGGACTGAAATATGCGTGACTGCTCCGCTGTGGGCTCCGAGAGAGGAGACGAGGGTGCCGATCGAACACTTCGGTTTGGGCGTGCCGCACGTCGACGCCGCCAAGGCGTACTACGACGAGTTCATGCCGTTGGTCGGGTATCAGCCCTGCTTTGGAAACGGGTACTGCCCGAACGACTGGCAAGGAGCGCAGGTGTTCCTCTACCCGGCGCTCGAGGAAGGGCGATACTCACGGCACCGCGTCGGCCTCCAGCATGTCGCATTCTTGGTTCCGACTCGGGCGGACGTGCACGTGGTGCACGAGTGGGTGCAGTCTCGGGGCGACGAAGTCGTCCATCAGCCGAGGGCCTTCCCGCAATACGGACCGAACTGCTACGCGACGTTCTTCATGGACCCGCACGGCTTCATGCTAGAGGCCGTCTGTCATCGCGCAGACGAGGAGCGCACGTAGGTGAATGTGTTCCGCCCGACTCGCTCAGGATGCCCGCGCTGCGCTCTCACCGCCAGCGGGTCTCCAGGTCGATCCGCAGGGCCTGTGGGTCAGGGTTGTCGCGGCCGGGGAGCATTCTTCGGGTGGTGACGTATCGGTCACGATCTATACCGGTACGGGCCGTCCGCATCTCTTTGCGGCGATCGTCGGTCGTGTGAAGGACGCTCATGGCTCGTGAGCGGACCCCGCGGCGACAGACCATGTTGTTCGGAGCGCTGGCGGGTCTGCGACCATTCATTGATGGGATCAGGCGGGGCGCACTTCGAGGTGTCGGATCTCCCGCCGCTCCGTGAGCGGGCATTGGAGTGGGGTGGTGCCGAGGGATCGGCGTGGCTTGCGGGCCTGCCGGGAATCGTGGCTGGCCTCATGGAGCGATGGAACCTCGGGGGCGGGAGCCCGCTCATCAACGCCATCCCGAACGTGGATTGCCAGAGCGGCCCGGCGTCGGGTATCACCACCGACAGCGACTCCTACCCCGACCCGAGCAGACCGGCGGACTGTGCGACCTCGGAGCGGTCGAGGCACAGCTGCCGCCACCTCCTACTACCACCACCACGACGATGCCTCCTGCCACCACGGCGACTACTACGACAACTACCACCACGACCAGTACCACGCTTCCCGCCCCTGCTCCCAAGCCCGCGCCCGTAGTAGCGATCCAGCCCACATTCACCGGCTAACGCCACCCGAGCGTCCCAAGTCCGGCCCTCGGTTGGAGCGCACGGTCGTGCGGACCGGTTTGAAACGTAGGTGGCGTGCGGCGGCTTCCCGACCGTCATCGCGTCAGAGCACCGAGTCCCCGCTCCGGCGCACTCACCATCTTCGAGAACAGCCAGCGCGCGCACCTCAGGATGCCATCAGCATTGACCTGGGAACACACCACCGAGCACGCCCATCAATATCGGCGCTGGCAGACATTGACGAAAGGAGTGTGTGGTCACCCCCGAACGGCATCAGATCTAGCGCGCAACGCGTGCTCTTGGTCATGCACGGTCGAGGAGTTGTCCCACGCCCAGGAGGATGGTGGCAAGGATCGCGACGATGACTCCCGAGACGAGAAGCGGGAGTTCTCCGGTGCCGTTCCATGCCAGGCCCGCCCATACTCCGGCGGTGACGGCACCGGCACCGGAGATGGCGGCGTAGGTGCCGAGGCCAGTGCCCACGAGATCGGTAGGGACGGTGTCGGCGACCCAGGCTCGGCTGACGCCGTCGGTCAGCGCCGTGTAACAGCCATAGAGCGGCATGAGTAGCCACACCCAGCCGCTGCTTTGCGCGAGTCCGAGTCCGATGTATGCGGTAGCGAAGACGATCAGGCCGCCCCCGAAGACGACGCGTCGGGGGATGCGATCCGAGAGTCGTCCCGCCGGGTAGCTGAGCGCCGCGTAGCTGAGGTTGTAGAGCGCGTAGACCAAGACGATGGCGGCGAAGCCCAGGCCGAGTTGTTTCGCACGCAAGATCAAGAGCGCGTCGGTGAAGTTCACGAACGCGAACACACCGAGGAAGCCCATGAGTCGCCAGTACCGCCGGGGGAAGCCGTGCAGGGAGAACGCGGGTGGCACGTCGCCGTGGCGGTGATGCGGTCGTTCGTGGACGAAGCCGATCAACCCAACGCTGAGCGCGGCGGGGATAAACGCGACGAAGAACAAGGGCCGGATCTCTTGGCCCATCGCTTCATAGAGCGCGAGTCCGAGCAGCGGACCGAAGACGGCTCCGGCGGTATCGGCGGCGCGATGGAACCCGAACCCGCGGCCGCGGTTCGCTTGCGTGGTCTCACTCGCGATGATCGCGTCGCGGGGCGGTCCGCGCAGGCCCTTGCCGAGACGGTCCGCCACCCGCCCGACCAAGACCACCGGCCAGGCATACGCCAGACCAATCACCAGCTTCGAGATCGACGAGAGCCCATAACCGCCCGCGACGAGCGGACGCCGCTTTCGCAGGTCGGCAAGCCGACCCGCGACGGCTTTCATGATTGACGCGACGCCCTCGGCGATCCCCTCGATAATGCCGACCACCGCGACCGGGGCTGCCAGCACAGTGGTCAAGAAGATCGGCAGGACCGGATAGAGCATCTCTGACGCGGTGTCCTGAAAGAACGACACCAACGCCAACACCTTCACATTTCGGCTCACCCCCTCGACCCGCGACTCGCCCTCCGACAGTGGCGATTCGTCAACCTGCGGGCGACCTGCCTCCACAGCCCACACTCTTGCACCGACGCGACCCGCGACCTCGCGGGGTGTTCGGCGCAAGACTGATCGACAAGCGCGTCGAGGCGCGACGCGCGCCAAGTGGCCCGCTCTGGTGCGCGCCCACCATCTTCGAGGACGGTCCGGTCGCGCACGGCAGGGTGTCACCAGCAGCGGACTGCGATGACACCTCCGAGCACGCCCATTGATCTCGGTGCTCGCGACGATGATCCCGTTGGGGGAAGCCGGTGAGGGAGATCACCAAGCTGCGCCGCGACAAGGTGGAGACCTTCACGACCCGAGAGCGATTCGACGGGCATGCGTTCGCGGCCTAACGAGTCCGACCCTCGCGCATCCGTTCTCTCTGTTGGGCCTGGAGCTCTTGGAGCTCGCGGAACGTGAGCCGATCGACGTCGGCACCGGTCTGCATCCGGACCTGCTCGCGCATCAAGTCCACGTCGAAGTCGACCGCGCCGAGGTCGATGCCGAACTCCGACACGAGCACGTCGCTGTGTTCGGCGACGAAGTGCGCGTGGACTGCCATCATCTCGCCGAAGAGGTCGACGTCGGCGGCCAGGGTAGCGATGGCGCCGTTCAGGTACACCATCCCCTTGATGAACAGGAACAGGTCCTTGGGCAAACGAGCGCCGTGCGCGACCAGACTGGTGACGAGGTCGCGCATCTGCGTGGCGAGTTCGTCGGGTGTCATCTCGGCCGGTGCCATCGTCTGCAGCTCGTCGATGCGGAGCTCCTCCGCGATCCGGTCGAGATCCGCATCGCGCGGGAAGCCTCCGAGATCTCGGAAGGCGTCGAGCTGCGCGCGGGGATCCTGCGTCGTACCGCCCATGAGCAATTTGAGGAGGGCACCGCGGGCATCGGCGGTGAGGCGCCCCGTGATGCCGAAGTCGAAGAGGCCGGGTCGACCTTCCGGGGTGACGATCATGTTTCCACCGTGGAGATCGCCGTGGAACACGCCGTGGATCAGCGCACCTTCGAGAAAGCCCACCATGAGCGCGCTGAACACCGGCGAGGGGTCGACGCCCGCGATCAGCATCTCCGCGTCCTCGTCGATCTTGAAGCCGCGCAGCCGCTCCATCACGAGCACCCGCCGCGTGACGAGCTCGGGGTGTGGCCGTGGCACGACGACCGGGCGCTGCTTCGTGGCCGCGAGCACCGCGGCAATGTCGAGCATGTTCTGGGCTTCCAAGCGGAAGTCGAGCTCTTCGAGGATGGTCTCCGCGAACAGCTCGATGTAGGCAGGAATGTTCGCGAGCGTTGCTTGCGGGGCACGCTTCTCGGCGAGAGGCGCAAACCACGACATCACCGCGAGGTCACGCGCGATGACGCGATCGATCCCCGGCCGCTGGACCTTCACCACGACGTCGGTGCCGTCCTCCAGGCGTGCCGCGTGGACCTGGGCGATCGACGCCGCCGCGATCGGGTGCGGGTCCAGTTGCTCGAAGACTGCGCCGACGGGCCGCCCGAAATCGGCCTCGATCACTTCGCGGATGCGCTCGAAGGGCTCCGGCGGTACCTGGTCGCGGCACCACTTGAACTCCTCGACGAGCGGCGCCGGCAGCATCCCGTCCGCCGACGCGATCACCTGACCGAACTTGATGTACGTCGTGCCGAGCGACTCGAACGCAGTGCGGAGCGGGACTGCGAGGCGGCCCACTGCCTCCGGATCACCGCGGTGCTTCCGCTCCCGCAGTGCCCAGGGGACGAGCGCTCTCGAGAGCTTCGCGACGACCGTCGCCGCGCGCGCCGGAGGCATCCATCGGTGCGCGATGAGCCTGGGCACTTGCGCGCGGGTGCGCTTCGCAGTGCCTCGATGCCCGATCGCCAGGGCATCTGCTCGGGATCCACGAGCCACGGAGGTTCCGAGGTGAACGCGCCGATCTGCAGATCTCCGACCTGCAGATCTCCGGGATCGTCACAAATTCACGCGGGGCCCGCGAGATCCCGAGCACGGGGCGGCCTACCACCCGAAACTGGGGGCGAGGGCGTTCAGTACGGGCCGGAACCCGCGGCGCGGGAGAACTGCCGCGCGGTGCGGTTGAACTGGTCGACCGAGCCGTCGCCCATCGAGGCGAGCTCCTTCGCGTGTTGGCGCGGGTGCGCGACCACGTTTGCCCACTCGTCGAGCTCGGGACCGCCGGGGAACCAGTCGGGGCGATCGATCGGCCCGGGCTCGTCGGTGACGAACGTCTTGGGCTCGATGCCGTAGAGCCGGCGTGCGTTCCCGCCCATGAGCTTCGCCTGCACTTCCTCGGGCACGCCGACAGCCCGCATCTCGCGGATCGCGCTCCAGGAGTCCGCGCCGTCGTGGTGGTAGGCGTCGGACGCCCAGATGCCGATGTTCTCGAACGCTTCCCACTGGCGCATCGTCTGCACTTCGTCGCTCTCGAAGCTGATCGCGCACTGCTCGTAGAACGCTTCCGACGGCAGCCGTTTCGCCTCGAACTTGCGCTCGTTGCGGTACAGCTTGAAGAGCCGGTCGCAGTGCTCGAGCATGAACGGGAGCCACTGCGAGTTGCTCTCGAACACCAGCATCTTCAACTTCGGGTAGCGATCGAGCACGCCACCGAGCAGCACCTGCGCGAGCCAGGTCTGCATCTCGTAGATGAACGAGAGGGTCTGTGTGTCGACACCGGCCATGCCGAGGTACTCGCCGGGAGAGATGAGCGTGCCGGGCCCGGCGCTGCGGCTGCCCGAGGGCCACGGCCCCGCGGGGAACGTGTGCATGCCGAGGCACACGCCGGTCTCCTCGAAGGTCTTGAAGACCTCGTCGAACACCTCGCCGCCACCGCCGAAGAACGCGGCGAACGGGTTGTCGTCGGGGACGATGTTGTTGGGATACGCGCCGCGCGCGTCGATGGGCCGGATCAGACCCACGGGGTGACCGAGATCGGCGATGCGCCGGATCTCCGCGGCGGTGTAGCTCGGGCTCTGCAGCGGGAGCATCGCCGCTCCGTACAGCCGTCCCGGCACTTCCGCGCACCAGTCCGTGAGCCAGTTGTTGTAGGCCTGGCAGAACGCCTTGGCGCCGTCGGCGTTCTCGACGAACGGGAAATTCATGATCATCATCGTGGGGATCACCAGCACCTGGTCGATCCCCATGAGGTCCATCTCCTTGGTGCGCGCGACCGCGTTGTACGCGCCCTGGTGCTCCAAGTAGACACGTTGGTCCTCGGTGAGCGGCGTCATGCCCTGGATGCGCCGCAGGATCTTCTTGTTCATCTGCGGGCCGGCGATGCAGATCGGGTTGTACGAACCCTGGAAGAGCCCACCACCACCGCCGAACGACCACTGGTTGCCGTTCGTCATCGCGGTGTTGTCGTCACGCCAGTAGGCGTTCTGCACGAGCTCCTTCTCCGACTCGGGCACGTACTTCGACCAGATCTCGAGCGGGTCGTTGACGTGCGCGTCGCAGTCGAAGATCGGGAAGGACTTCGTCATTCGCTCTGCCATCACCGTCTCCTACTTCATGGGTCACTACGAGGTAGTGACCGAAACCTTGAGACCGAACAGCTCGATCGCATTGCCGCCCATGAGCTGCGCGATCACTTCTTCGTCGACGTCGTGCGCGCGCAGCATGTCGATCGCCTCCGCGGGCGTACCCGTGTCGTGGTTGGGATACCGCGAGCCCCACGCCGCGATATCGGCGAACTCGTCGGGCATCCGCGCGACGGGCGTCTCCCACGAGTCGAACGAGGTGAGCACGGGGTGCTCGTGGAAGACCTCTTCGGGCTCGAGGCTCACGGGCCCCGTGCGCCCGAAGCCGCTCCCGAGCCAGAGATACGTCTCGGCCTTCTCGAGCACCAGCGGCACCATCGTCGCCCCACTGTGCGCGAGCGCGAGCTTCAGGTCGGGGAAGTCCTCGAGGAGCCCGTGGAAGGTGGCGGCGGTGAGGAACACGCCCGCGTCCTGGATCCCGGCAACCGCCTCCGCGACCGAATGGCCGATGCGGAGCCGCTCCGCGATGCGTTCGGCGTGCGCGCCGGCCGACGTGGGCTCCGGGTTCGTGATGCCGACCGACGGGTGCACGCACGCGACCACACCGAGATCTTCGAGCTGACGCCAGAGTGGCTGGAACACGTCCCCTTCGATGTAGGCGCCGTTGTAGAACATCGGCCGCAGCGCCGCGGCGCGGAAGCCGTTCGCCGCGATGCGATCGAGCTCGCGCTGCGCGAGCGGCAGGCTCTGCAGCGGGAGCACCGCCACGGGATGCAGCCGTCCGTCGCCGGCCGCCGCGAAGTCGGCCACCCAGTCGTTGTACGCGCGCGCGAGAACGTCGGCCGCGACGGTGTCGGCGACGAGCGGGTAGTACTCGAGGAACAGCGTGGGGTACACGATCGCCTGGTCGATCCCGAGCGCGTCCATGTCGGCGAGCCGGGCGCTCGCGTCGCTCGCCCCCGGATTGATCGCGTGGGGAATCGACGGGTCGAGCGCGCCGATGTCGTCGAGCGACATGCCGGGGCGCCAGATCGCCTGGCGGTTGATCGCGCTGCGGTTCAGTTCCTTCGCCGGCTGTCCGTTGAGCACCGTGAGACGGCGCCCCGCATCCTCGAAGTGCCAGAGCGCGGACCGCGCGAGCCCTTCGTACCCGGACGGCACGTACTGGTCCCAGAGCGCGGGCGGCTCGAAGACGTGGCTGTCGCTGTCGACGACGGGGAACGTTCTCTCGGCCACGCACACTCTCCCGTCGGAATCCGGCCCTCAGCGGCACGATGTGGGCGTCGGGATACTTTTGCACATCGCCCAGATCTCCGACCATAGCCGTGGAAGGCGGGCCCCATGACCTACCAGCCGATGAAGGGCATCCGCATCGTGGAGGTGGCGCAGTTCACGTTCACGCCCTCGGCGGGAGCGGTGCTCGCCGACTGGGGCGCCGACGTGATCAAGGTGGAGCACGCGGTCACCGGCGACGCCCAGCGCGGTCTCCGTCTCGGCACCGGCGGAGCCGGGGCCGGGTCGTTCCAACCGCTGATGGAGCACCCCAACCGCGGGAAGCGCAGCATCGGTCTCGCGCTCGAGACGACCGGCGGACGAGAGGTGCTGGACGCTCTGGTGCGCCGGAGCGACGTGTTCCTCACGAACTTCCTGCCCGGCGGCACGGCGTCGTTTGCGCCTCGAAGTCGACGACATCCGCGCCGTCAACCCGGACATCATCTATGTGCGCGGCAGCGCGCACGGCCAACGCGGACCCGACGCCGAAAAGGGCGGCTACGACATGAGCGTCTACTGGGCGCGCGGCGGACACGCGCGATGGGCGCGACCCCCGGAGACTCGCCGCGCGTGATCGACCAGCCCGCCGGTGCGTACGGCGACTCGATCGGTGGCATGACGATCGCCGGCGGGATCGCGGCTGCGCTCCTCGCACGCGAACGGACCGGCGAGACGTCGGTGGTCGACGTCTCGTTGCTCAGTGTCGGGCGCGTGGGCCACCGCGCTGTCGGTCAACATCGCGGCTCGTCGGCGGGAGTCTCCCGGCGCGGTCGTTGGCGGGGCCGCCCCACCAGCCCGTGAACCCGCTCGTCGGTTTCTACCGGACAGCCGACGATCGCTGGATCTGCCTCACGCATGTTGCAGCCCGGCCGGTACTGGGCCGACACGTGCCGGCACCTCGGGCTCGAGCACCTGGTCGACGACGAACGCTTCGACACTGCCGAGAAGATCATGGAGAACGCCGACACGGCCGGCCAGTACATCAAAGAGGCGTTCGCGCCAGAAGCCGTACGCGGAGTGGCTCGATGATCCTCGAGACGCTCGAAGGCCAGTGGTCACCGACGTCAGGACGCGTTCGAGGTCGGTCGACGACCCGCAGATGCGCGCGAACGGCTACATCGTGCCGGTCGTCGACGCCGACGGGAACGAGCGCGAGCTGGTGGCCAACCCCGTGCAGTTCGACGAGACGCCGCCCACGCTCACGCGCGCGCCACAGTTCGCCGAGCACACCGACGAGATCCTCCGCGAGCTCGGCATCGGCGACGACGACGTGCTCCAGCTCAAGATCGACGGTGCGGTTACTTGACTCAGAACTCCGCCGCTCGCGCCGACTGGACCGAGGCGGTCTGGCGCACGCGGCGACGAAGACGAGCGAAGCGAGATGAGTCGCTCGCCAGCGAGCGAACGGCCGCGAGCCGGGTACCCCGGCTCGCAGGGAGCGAGCGAATCTACAAGTTCCGGAAGGAGCCGCCGTCGACGAGGATCTGTGCGCCGTTCACGTAGCTCGACGCGTCGCTCGCCAGGAACACGCACACGCCGACCATGTCTTCGGGTTGGCCGATGCGTCGCATCGGGTTGGTCTCGTTGACGCGGTCGACCGTGCCGGGCGCCCAGTGCTTGGTGACGTCGGTCTGGAACGGCCCCGGCATCACGGTGTTCACCCTCACCTTGGGGTTGTAGGCACCGGCCAGGCCGAGCGTGAGCGCGTTGAGGCCGGCCTTCGCCATCGCGTACGGCAGGTCGAACGTGTTCGGTCGCTGCGACCCCGCGGTGCTCACGTTGATGATCGAGCCACCGTCGGCCTCGAACATCCGCGCGCCGAACAACGCGCCCAGGCGGAACGGCCCGCGCGCGTTCACCGCGTGGGTCTTGTCGTAGAGCTCTTCGGTGACCGAGACGAGGTCGGGATAGGGCGGCGACGACCCGGCGTTCGACACGAGCACCTCGCAGTGCCCGAACCGGTCGTACACCGCGTCGACGAGCCGATCGCAGTCGTCCCACCGGCCCACGTTGAAGCCCACCGCGAGCGCGTGGCGGCCGGTGGTCTCCTCGACCTCGGCTGCCACCGCCTCGCAGTTGTCGAGCTTGCGGCTCGCGACCACCACGTCGGCACCGGCCGCGGCGAGACCGAGCACCACCGCGCGCCCGATCCCGCGGCTCCCCCCGGTGACGACCGCGACCTTGCCCGTGAGGTCGAACAGCTCCGACGAGGAGGTCACGTCCAGCTGAGCGACTTGATCTCGGTGAACTCCTCGAGCCCGTGACGGCCCCACTCGCGGCCGAGGCCGCTCTGCTTGTAGCCGCCGAACGCGCCGGTCTGGCCGATGCCCGCCATGCCGGCACCCCAACCCGGACCCTGACCGCCACCGGGACCCATGTCGGCGACCGCCGCCTGGCCCACGCCTTGCGCGCTCATGCTGCCCGCTCGGATCTGGCGGGCGACGTTGAACGCGCGCGCGGTGGTAGCCGCGACCACGCCGCCGCCGAGGCCGTAGATCGAGTCGTTGGCGATGCGGACCGCGTCGGCGTCGGTGCCCGAGTACGGGATGACCGTGAGCACCGGACCGAAGATCTCTTCCTGCGCGATGCGCATGTCGTTGGTGCCGATGAACACGGTCGGCTCGTAGAAGAAGCCCTTGTCGAACCCCTCCGGTCGCTTCCCGCCGGTGACCAGCTCGGCGCCCTGCTCGTTGCCCGACGCCACGTAGCCCTCGACCCGCGCGCGCTGTTGCTCGCGGATCAGTGGTCCGAGCACCGACGACGGATCGCGGGGGTCACCGATCTTGATCATGGGCGCGCGCCGCCGCGACACCCTCCTTGTACGCGTCGAGGAGGTGCTCCGGGAGGAGCAGCCGTGTGTTGATCACGCAGCCCTGGCCGCAGTGCGCGAGCACGGCGCCGAAACCGACCGAGCGCGCGTAGTCCTCCGACACGTCGTCGAGCAGCACCTCCGCGCTCTTACCGCCGAGCTCGAGCTGTACCCGCTTCACGGTGGGCGCGGCCGACGCCATGATCCGGCGACCGGTGGCCGTGGAGCCGGTGAATGTGACCATGTCGACCATCGGGTTGCTCGTGAGCTCGTCACCCACTTCGGCGTGGCCGGTGATCACGTTGAACACGCCCGGAGGAATCCCGGCCTCTTCCGCGACCTCCGCGATGAGGAACGCGTCGAGAGGAGTCCACGGGTGCGGTTTCAGCACGACCGTGCACCCGGCGGCGAGCGCGGGCGCCGACTTCACCGTGTTGAGCATGAACGGGAAGTTGAACGGCGTGATCGCGGCGACGACGCCGATCGGCTCGCGCACGATCGCGCTGCCACCGACGCTCGTGGGACCACCGGTGGGCGGGCCCATCTCGAGCCACTCGACCGCGTGCTGGACCTGCTCGGCGTTCGACCGGAACATGCCGATCGAGCCACCGGCCTGCACGAAGTCGGTGATGAACCCGGTGGAGCCGGTCTCGGCGACGATGAGCTCGCGGAGCTCGGCGCCGCGTGCTTCGAGACCCTCGGCCATCCGGATGAGTGCGGCCGCGCGCTCGGCGGGCTTCATCCACGGCCACGGACCCTCGTCGAACGCCTTGCGGGCGGACTCGATCGCGCGCACCGCGTCCTTCGTGGACGCCTCGGCCACGCTGCCGATGGACTCCTCGGTCGCGGGGTCGATCACGTCGATCTTCCCGCCGCCTTCGCCCTCGGTCCACTCACCGTTGATGTAGAGGTCGTAGTTCCACGGCGCGCTCATGGCGTCTCCTTCAGGTCTCTCTCGAGTGGTCGATTGCGGGTCGTCGCGAGGATTCAGATGTCGAACTGGGTCACATACCGAGGCTGAGGCGACCGGTGACCATGCCGCTCCCGAGGCCGCCATCGGTATAGATGACTGCGCCGGAAAGGTAGCTGGCGGCGTCGCTGCACACGAAGACGAGCGGGTACGCCTGCTCGTCGGCTCGGGAATTGCGGCCGATCGGCTTGGGGAACTTCTCGAAGAACTCCTCCCCCATCTGCGCCACGAAGGCGGCCGACATGCCGGTGTCGGTGACACCGGGGCCGATCGCGTTGATCCGCACGCCCTTGGCCAGGAAGTCGACGTTGCGCCACCCGACATACGCGTTCATCGCGACCTTCGACGGCCCGTAGCCGCCGAAGTTGTTGGCTTCACACCACTTCTGCGCCTCGGCGAAGCCCTCGGTCTCGATCAGGTCCTTGATCGTGCCCCACTGCATCTCCCAGCCGTTCCCGGCGAACGACGTGATGCAGCCGACCGCCGAGCCGGCGGGCAGCAGGCCGCCGTTGAACGCCGTTTCGATGAGGTGGCGGGCGCCGATGTAGTTCACCGTGATCGTGTCGATGTCGGAGAACGGCGCGCCGGGAAGGCCGGCGACGCTGCACAGCGCGTGGATCGGCCCCCCGATGGCGTCGAGCGCGCCCTCGATCGATGCGGGGTCCTTCAGGTCGATCTCGATCGACTTCGCGAGGCCGTCGACCGATGTGGGCCTGATGTCGAGGCCGTAGACCTCACCGCCGAGCTCGACGAGCGCTTGCGCGGTGGCTTCACCCATCCCCGACGCGGCGCCGGTGACGACACACCGCTTGCCGTCGAAGCGAAATCGTTCGATTCCCACGTGTCCCCCTCGGGGCCGAAATCCTGGGCCAAAGCGTAAATCTGCCGTCAGCACGGCGCCAACCCGTAGCCGGGAGCTCGTCTCACACTGGTTGATTAGTCTCCGTCGAAGTATGGCGGAGGCTGCCCTCGCGCTACCGGACGACATCGTCAGTCTGGATCGAGGACGAGACCGGCGGACGGGTCACCGCGACCAACCGCGTTCCCGGTGGCGCGAGCCGCGAAGCATGGTTCGTGGACGTCGACCGCGACGGAGTGACCGAGCCGCTGTTCCTCCGCTACAGCCGCGCGACCCCGCCGGCCGACACCGCGTTCCTTCCGTTGCGCGTCGAGGCCGAGGTGTTCATGGCGCTGCAGGACACCGACGTCACGGTACCGCGGACCCTCGCCGTGCACCCCGTGCACGAGGCGATGCTGTCCGAGCGCATCTCGGGTCGAGAACTGGTTCTACCGCATCCAGGATCCCGACGAGCAGGTTCGCGTCGCGCAGGACTTCATCCGCAACCTCGCCGCGCTCCACCGGCTCGATCGCGCGCGAGCTCGCGCTCCCCAGCTTCGGTCCGGTCAAGCCGATACGCGAGCACGTGCTCGACGAGATCGCGAACATGCGCCGTCGCGCCACCACGCCGAGCGGCGAGATCGACCCGCTCGTGGCGCTGAGCCTCGACTGGCTGGAACGCAACGTGCCCGACTACGACGGGCGCACGGTGCTCGTCCAGGGTGACACCGGGCCGGGCAACTTCATGTACGACGGAGGCAAGGTCACCGCCGTCGTCGACTGGGAACTCGCGCACTTCGGCGACCCGATGGACGACATCGCGTGGCTCTCGTTGCGCACCGTGCAGGACACGTTCACGTACTTTCCCGATCGATTGCGCGAGTACGAGGAGCTGTCGGGCAACATGATCGACCCACAACGCGTGTGGTACTACCGGCTCTTCGCCGAGACACGGCTCACGTCGAACTCGGCGGGTGCCGGCGCGATGGGATCGGTGCCGCGCGACGGCCAGCCGGTGGCTCGTGACATCGGGAACGGGATCATCTACGGGATGCTGCACCGGCGTCTGACGATCGAAGCGCTGGCGAACGCGATGGGCTTCGAGCTCCCGCCCGTCGACCTGCCCGACGAACCAGCGCCGGAGCCGTGGCACTCGTACTACGACGCGACCCTCGAGAACCTGCAAGTGATCGTGCCGCGCATCGAGGATCGCCTCGCGTCGCAGTGGACGAAGGGCGTGGCTCGCGTCGTGAAGTACTTGAAGGAGCTCGACCGCTCGGGCACGCGTTCGAGGAAGCGGAGCTCGCCGATCTCGCCGAACTCCTGGGGCGCGGGGTCGAGCCGTTGGCGGACGCGCGCCGCGAGCTGGCACACGCCGCGCGCGAGGGCGCGGTCACGGACGAGGACTACGTGCGGTACCTCTGGCGCCGGGTCCAGCGCGACGACCACCTGATGCGCACCGCGTCCGGCGCGCTCCGCGAACGCACCTGGCCCCCACTCTTCTAGAAGGTCAGAAGGGTCGGGGCACGCCCACGACGGGACCGGGAGTGAACGTGGCGTGCAGGTCGACGAGCCCGGTCATCGACGGACTGCCGAGGTACTGGCGCACGTTGTCGAAGTCGACCGTGCAGTCGGGGATCCGCGCGAGGACCTCGCGCACCATCACGGTGAACATGACGCACCGAGATGCGAGCCGATACAGCGATGCGGGCCGAGGCCGAACGCGAGATGACGGTTGACCCGCCGGTCGAGCACGACCTCGTCGGGCCGTTCGAACTCGGCCTCGTCGTGGTTGGCCGACAACCAGCTGATCGAGCACGCGATCGTTGCGCCGTAGCTGCTGACCGCAGAGCTCGACGTCACCGCGTCACCGTTCGGCTCAATGTCTGGTTCACCGAGTAATAGCGGAGGAGCTCGTCGGGAGCGTTGCGTTCGAACTTGTGCGCAAACGTCTCACCGTCGCGCGCGATCTGCGCGACCCCTTCGTAGTTCGTGACCATCCAGAAGCCGCCGTATCGCGTATTGAACGCAACCGGACATTTGTCGCGTATGGCTGCCCACGCCTCGAGCTCGTTCAGGTTGAAGTCGTCGGTGTGGTGATCGACGTCGACGATCACGTCGGGGCTGACGTCACCCTCTTGTGTCGGCACGTGGACGATGCTGGTGGTGCCGCGCGGCGATGTCAAACTGTCGGGCGTCGCCTGCAATTGTCGGGAGCGAGGGTCGCCCAGCTGCCAAAGCCCGCGTTCACAAAAGCTCGTGGACGACCACAGCCAGCAATGCGTTTCGCGACCGGCACACGCACGGCTTACGTCCCCCCGTCGTCCCGGGCCCTTTGATCCGAGAGATAGGTTGCCTCGACTTCGTCGATGCGGCCGCGGACCTCCTCCGCGGTTCCGCTCATCACGATGCGTCCGCGCTGCATGACGTAGACGCGGTCGGCGATGTTGAGTGCCTGGGGAACATGCTGCTCCACCATCAGGATGCCGGTCGAGTTCTCGCTCGCGACCCTGCGCACCGTTTGGAGCAATCGCTTCACCACAAGCGGCGCGAGACCCAGCGAGAGCTCGTCGACGAGCAGCAGCTTGGGATCGCGCGCGACCCGCGCGAGCCAGGGTGAGCATCTGCTGTTCCCCGCCCGACAACAGTCCAGCGGTTCGTCCCATGAGCGGCTCGAGTTCGGGAAAGACGTCGACCGCGTCGGCGCGCGTAACCCCGGCGATCCGGAGATTTTCCTCGGCGCTCAGTGCCATGAACACGGAGCGCTCTTCGGTGACGAAGCCCATTCCGAGCCGGGCGCGCCGGAACAACGGTGCTTTCGTCGGCACGCCGAGGAACACGACGTCCCCGGAGATCGCCGGCAGCTCACCGGCGATCGTCAGCAACGTGGTCGTCTTCCCCGCGCCGTTCGGACCGATGAGTGCCACGACTTCACCCGGATCGACGTGGAGGTCGACGTCGCGCACCACAGCCACGGTGCCATAGCCCGCGGCGAGGGCGCGGCATTCGAGGAGCGACCCCGCCGATCGGCTCACGATGACGAACCGCCCGTTGTCATGCCACCGTGAACCGGTTCTGCACCGGCGGGCGGTGCCTCCTCACCGAGGTACGCGGCGACGACGGCCGGCTCGCCGCGGATCTCGGCCGGCGTGCCTTCCGCGATCTTGCGCCCGAAGTCGAGCACCACGATGCGGTCGCACACCCGCAGCACGAGATCGACGTTGTGCTCGATGAGCAGCACTGCCATTCCGTACCGATCGGCGAAACGCCGGACGAGATCGCCGAGCTCGCTCGTCTCGTTGTCGTCGAGTCCGGCGGCGGGTTCGTCGAGCAACAAGACCGAAGGTGCCGAGCGCGATCGCGCGTGCGATCCCGACCTGTCGCCGTCGACCGTAGGAAAGCTCACCGGGGAGGCGATCGAGGTCGTTCTCGAGCCCGAACTCGCGCGCACTGCTGACCGCGGCCGGCGGAAGGTCGGATCGCGCGGGCCAGACCAGGTCGCGCAGTCCGGTGAACAGCGTGTGTTCGTCGGCGCCGGTCCGCAGGTTGTCGGCGACCGAGAGGTCCTCGAAGAGCTCGAGGGACTGGAACGAGCGACGAACCCCGGCGCGCGCACGCCGTGACGGTGCCCAGGACCTTCCCGCCATCGCGGTGCCGTTCAGGGTCACCCGACCCACGGTCGGCTTCGTAAAGCCGGTCAACGCGTCGACGATGGTCGTCTTCCCCGCTCCGTTCGGTCCGATGAGGCCCACTATTTCTCGCGGCGTCACGCGGAAGCTCACGTCGTCGACGGCGACGACGGCACCGAAACGGACGGTCAGGTTCTCGACCCCGAGCGTCGCGGGGGTCACGGTGCCGGGCGCGATGTCGACCAGGTGCTCCCGGGGAGGTTCGCGTCGGAGCCGGAGCCGGCCGATGCCCCGCTCGTTGTGGAGTACGACGCTCGCGATGCCATTCGGGTTCAGGACCACGATGGCGATGAGTGTGACCCCACCGATCGTGATGAGCCACGAACCGAGATTGACCCAGTCGAGGGGGATCGAACCCACGCCGCCCGGGGCGAGGTTGCCACCGAACACCGCGCCGAGCACCCAGCCGACGCCACCGGCGACCGCGTTGCCGACGGTGTTGATCGACTGGAAGGGGTCGTAGCGTCCGTAGACGACAGTGGAGTCCTTGAACGCGAGGAGGATCCCTCCGAAGGCCGCGATCGCGGCCGCGACCGCGAACACGTAGAGCTTGGCGCCGAAGACGCTGATGCCCAACGACGCGGCGGCGCGCTCGTTGGTGCGTACGGCGATGAGCCGTCGTCCGGAGCCCGAGCGGCGGAGGTTGGCCACGATCAGCCCCGCGATCACGAACACCGCGAGGCAGACCACCAAGTAGCGATCCGGGTGGTCGGCCGCGCTGACATCCCAACCGAACACCTTGATCCGGCCGACCGTCGTGACCCCCCCGAAGTCACCGGTGAAGTACTCGTTGCTGAACACCACCTGCTGGACCGCGAACCCGAGTCCGAGAGTGACGACGGCGAGGTTCACGCCCCGGGTGCGCAGCGCCGGGATCGCGAATACCACGCCCACGAGGATGGCGAAGACCACACCGACGAGGAACGCGAGCTCGGCAGGCCAGTGCTCGTGCCCGACGAGACGCGCCGCGAAGAGCGCGCCAAGTCCACCGATCGCGTACTCCGCGAGGGACAGCTGACCTGCGTACCCGGTCAGCACGACGATCGACAGGATGAACACACCAACAATCAGCGACGTGTACACGGCGGTCGACCAGCGCGCGTCGAAGGCGAAGCTGTTCAGGAAGAGCAGCGCACCCATCGTGACGACGAGGAACCAGCGCGTCACGACACCGCTCCCGAGGTCCGGGAGTCGCTCGAGGACGTGGCTGCGCAGCGGGAGCGCCTTACCGCGGACCACGAGCACGACGACGATCACGAGGAACGGCAGTGAGCGCTGGAGGCCGGTCGCACCGTTCTCGATCCCCAGGGTGTCGTGGAGGAACGTCGAGATGTCGCTCGAGTACGTCAGGACCTCGCTCTCCGCGATCCCGAGCGCGACGCCACCGAGCAACGTGAGCGGGAACGAGCTGAACCCACCGACCAGCGCGACGGCGAGCGCCGACACCGTGACGACGATCGTGAAGGTCGTCAAGCTGAGTCCGGCATTCGGCGCGAGCAGGATCCCGGCGAGTCCCGCCGTCGCTCCGCCGATCGCCCACGTGACGGTGGCGAGCAGGTTCGGCGACCAGCCGAGTGCGGACACCGCACGCTCGTTCTCCGCGCTCGCCGAGATCGCGAGACCGATCCTCGTGAACCGCGTGAACGCCCACAGCGCGAGCGTCAGCCCGCACGCGATCCCGAGCAGGATCAGCCGATCCTCCTGGATGACCACGCGTCCCCACTCACCGTTGAGTCCGAACCATCCGTGGAACGTGTAGTTGTGCGTCGGGAGGAACTGGTCGACCTGGTGGAAGTCGCTGTCCCAGAGCTTCTCACCGGCGATTCCCTGGAGCACGATCAGCACGCCGAGTGTTGCGACGAGTCGGACGATCGGCGCGGCGGTGCCCATGAAGCGGAGGATGCCGTTCTGGATGACGACGCCGAGCAGCGCCGCGAGCAGAACCGCGACCGGGATCGCCGCAACGACTGACCATCCGTGCTCTTCCTTCAACGTCAAGAAGCAGAAGAACGCCGCGAACATGGCGATCGCACCGTGCGCGAAGTTGACGATGCCGGAGCCGCGGTAGATGAGGACGATGCCCTCCGCCAGCAGCGTGTACGCCGCGCCGGCACCGAGACCGAGGATGGCGAACTGGACAGCCTGCGCCACGGCTCCCCTCAGACTCGGTCAATCAGCCGTCACTTGAGGTACTGGGTGACATCGATCGGCGTCTTGTTGGTGACGATGTCCTTGCCGTTGAACCGAGAGTTGTACACGTAGTGGTTCGAACTCGACGTGAACACGCTGAAGCCGGGCGTCGACGGTGTCCACGGCGGAGTCAACCCCAGGAGATCGACGTTCTTCGCGCTCTTGAGCGCCCCGACAACGGTCGCGGGCGTGAACGAGTCGAGATTCTTGGTCACGTCCAGGAACGCGAGTGCGGCGATCCAAGCGGAGAAGTCCTGGGTCTTCAGCTTCGCCGCGCTGAGGCCACTCTTGCCGGACGCCTTCATGTCGGCGAAGTACTGCTTGAGCCCCGGGAAGCTCTTGGCGTTCGCCTGCGACGGGTACGGGAACGAATCCGAGAGGACCGTGCCCTTCGTGATGGCGGGGTACTTCCGAAGGGTGCCCAGCGTGAACGATCCCGGGTTTCCGCCCAGCGGGATCTTCGCGTTGAGCTGCGCCATCGCGGCGATCAGCTGGGTGGTGACACTGTCGGTGTGGGAGATCAGCACCGCGTCGGGGTTCTCCTGCTGGAGCTGCGCGATGTAGGGCGCGTAGTCGGTGGCGCCGGTCGCGACAGACACGTCACAAGTGATGTCGATCCCGATCGCCGTGAACGACGGCGCGAGGAAGCCTTTGAATGTCGCACCTGTGGGCGCGTCGGTCCGCATGAGACAGATCTTGGTGTTGCCATCCTGCTTGAACCCGACCGCGTTGCCGAGATAGGCCGCGATGGCCCCGGCCGAGACCGGAAACGAGAACTTCGACTGGAACTCGGCGAGGTTGGTTGGCAGCAGACCGATCCGCGGGATCCCGGCGCTCTCGAGGACGTCGACCACCCCGGACGGGTTGTTGAACGTGAGGTCGTTGAGCGTCGCAACGACACCGTCGTCGACCATCTGGCGCGCGCAGTCCACCTCACCGTTGGCGTCACTCCGAGTGTCACACACGTCGGCTTGGAGCTTGGCGTGGTTCGTCCCCGCACCGCCGCGCTTGTTGAACGCGGCGAGCGACGCGACCAAGGCGTCCTTCGTATCCGGGTTCGAGGCGAGCGGACCGGTCAGTGCCTGGATCATTCCGACCTTCACCACGGGTCCGTTCGCGGGTGCGGCCGATGCGGGGACAGCACCGAGCGGTAACGCGACGGCAACGACCAGAACGACCAGCACGACGACCCGCCGCGCTCGCATCCGCACAACACCTCTCGCGTCCATGGCTCCCCCCACAATGATGACCGCCGGCGCAGGTCAATGTTGCGGGACTCTAGCGACCCAGGGGGACTGCGCGCGGTCAGCAGCGATAGAGCCGCTCGGCGTTGCCGGCGAAGAGCTTGTCGCGGGCCTCGGCGTCGAGGTCGGCGGTGACGCGGTCGAATCCGCCGTAGAGCTGGTCGAAGGTGCCGTGCATCGCGTCGACGGGAAAGTTGCTCGCGAACATGCACCGATCGACGCCGAACGACGCGAGGCAGTGCTCGATCCATGGCCGGAGCGCGTGCGCGTCCATAGTGTGCAGGGGCATGGCCAGGCCGCACAGCTTGCAATGCACGTTGTCACCGAGAGCCGCGAGGGCCGAGATCCCGCGCTCCCAGAGCTCGAACTCCTCCGGTTCGTCCGACCGCGGCCAACCGGCGTGCTCGACGACGATCGTGAGGTTGCCCCAATCGGCCAACGCGGCGGCGGCGGCCTCGAGCTCGTCGGGGTGGGCCATCAGCTCGAACACCAGCTCGCGCTCCTGGAGCGCGCGCAGCACGTCGCCGCCGGGAACACCCATCGTCCCGCCCATCGGCCGGATGCCGCGGAACCGAGACGATTTCATCTGTGCGTCGAGCAGCCGCTCCGTCTCTGCGATGGGATCGCTCGGCACGATGCCCCCGATGATGGCGTCCGGGTGCCCCGTCGCCTCGGCCAGCTCGTCGAGCTCCGCGGTCTCTTCCGCGGAGTGGGGCGCGGACGCCGCGGCGACGTGCACGAACTTCACGACGTTCCAGCTCGCGGACTCGGAGAAGTAGGTGGGCTGGTCGAAGAGGCGGCACATCCCCGAGATATCGCCCATGTCGAGCTCGCGCTGGCCCGCCAGGTACGGGTACCAGTCGGCGCGAGCCGGATCCCAGAGGTGGATGTGCGCGTCGACGATGCGTTCGATGGGTGCGGCCATCGCTCCTCCTCGTTCCTCGTTTCGCTACCGGCCCGAACCGACCATGTCGCGGAGCGTGCCGTCGAGCCAGCCCGGGACGTCCGGACCCCCGAAAGAGATCGTCCCGGCCGGGCGCGGATGGCTGCGGAGACCGAGCCAGTCGGTCGAGACGACCAGCTCGGCCCCGGACAGCGCACCCGCGCCGGCGTCACTCACGAGGTAGGCCGCGACGTCCGCGGTCCGGCCGAACGCCGATGCATGTGTTGCCTCGACGCTGATCGCGAAGGCGTCCACCCGATCGGCCGTCGCCTGGTGCGCGGCGCGCGAGAGCTGAGCGGCCGCTTGGGCCCGACTCCGACCGCCGGCCGACGTCGCGTCCACCACGGTGACGATCCGGACGGGCCGGTCGCTCGCCGCCGCGAGATCGGCGACCGCGCGGACCCACGCCGCGTCGGTGGCGATCCGGTCGGTGATGCCGGTGTGCTCGTCGAGCATGCGTTGCCACGCCGGGACGTCGGGGGAGGCGACCGCACGCGCGTCGTCACCGACGAGCGCCACGACGACCGCGTCGACCGGTACGGACTCGCCGGCCACGGCTGCAAGCTGTTCCGCGGCGGCGGTGAAGCGCGTCGCAGGTTGCGCGAGAGTCACGCACTCGACGCCGCGCGACGCGAGCGCCTTCGTGATCGCGTTGCCCGACGCGGGTACGTCGGTCACGACGACGGCGCGTCTGGCGTGCGCCGCGGAGCTCGCGCTCGGAGCCGGCTCGTCGAACGCGGCGCCGAGACGGGGGTTGCCGCCGCCGTTGCTGGCCTGGGCGGCCTCGGCCGGCGCGAGCACCGCGGGGCCGAGCATCTCCAGCAGCCGCGGGAGCGATCCGACGTCGGTCGTGCGCGCGAGCTCGAGGAGCCGGGGCGGGACCACCCACGCGAGCTCCGCGCCGTTCGAGAACATCACCTGCCCGCGGCAGCCCGCGGCGAAGTCGTCGCCGGCGAGGTACGCGCCGATCGGCCCGAGGCGCTCGGGTGGCGGCACCGCGTCGAGGGAAAGGGATACGCCGCCCGTGGCCGCGTCGCGCCCGGTCCGGTTCCCGGGGCCCGCCTGGCGGGAGAGTGCCCCGAGCACCATCCGGGTGGCGGCGATCGGCGAGAGGGCGTTGACCGTCACGCCGCTCGGGGTCGCCTGTCCGATCTGCCACGTGAGCGCGGCGACGGCGCGCTTCGCGCAGCTGTAGGCCCCGGCGTCGGCGGCGCGCCACCCCGAGCCCGAGGTGACGCCGAGAATGCGACCGTGGCCGGCTGCAGCCATGAGCGGCAGCGCGGCGCGGAGCGTGTTGAGGTAACCGTTGAGGTGCACGTCGAGCACCGCACGCCAGTCGTCCTCGATCCCGGAGGCGAATCCGGTCGGACGACTGATCCCCGCGACGTTCACGACCGCGTCGAGCGCGCCGAATTCCTCGACGAGCTCCGCGAACAGGACGCCGACGGCGTCCGCGTCGGTCACCGAGATGTTCGACGCCCGGGCCTGCCCGCCGGCGTCGACGATCCGCTGCGCGGTGGTGCGCCCGGTGTCACCGCTCCCGGGTGTGCCGTCGACCGCGACGCCAGGGTCGACGGTGACGACGAACGCGCCATGGCGACCGAGCTCCTCGGCGATCGTGGCACCGATCCCGAGCGCGCCTCCCGTCACGACCGTGACGCGCGGCTTGCGGTCGGAGCCGCTCATGTTTCTCCGCTCTCGGCGCCATGACCATGGCTCGCTCGCGGCGAGCCGGGATACCCGGCTCGCCGACGCTCGCTCGCGTGCGCCGGGCCGCTCAGGCCCCGCTCCGCTGCTCGCCGGGATACCCGGCTCGCGACCGCTCCGCTCATGCTTCTCCGCTCTCGGCGCTGCGCGCCGGGCCGCTCAGGCCCCGCTCCGCTGCTCGCCGGGATACCCGGCTCGCGACCGCTCCGCTCATGTCTCCGGCTCCGTCTCGATGAGCTCCCATCCGGCGAACTCGCCGTTGGACCGCCACTCGGCGAGGAGGTCTCGGTATCCGAACACGTCGCCGAAACCACCGCCATAGGCCCCGTTGCGGGGGTTGAACATGCTCGGGTTGCCCTCGAAGTTGAGACGGGACGGCGTGCACGCGGCCATGAACGCGGTTGGGTCGTGGGCGGTGCTGAGGATGATCTCGGTCCAGGCCTCCTCGGCTTCCTCGGTGACGTCGAACACCTTCACACCGCGCTCCTCGAGCAAGGCGACCGTCGCGGCGATGTGTTCGGCGCCGAGAACCATCAGGTGCGTGTAGTTGTGGGTGGTGACGGCCTGCTGGCCCGGCGCGGGCATGATGAACATGTTCGGGAAGCCGTGCGTCGTCATGCCATGCAGGCTGATGACGCCGTCCTTCCACTTCTCCTCCATCGTGATTCCGGCGCGCCCGATGATGGTGTGGCCGGCGCGCCGCGGCAAACGGTGTGAGCTCGGCCTCGAACCCGGTGGCGTAGACGATGCAATCGAGCTCGTACTCGGTGCCGTTGGCGATTGCACTGTGCGGCGTGATCTGGGTGACGCCGCCCGGGCAGTCGACCAATGTCACGTTGGGGTTGTTGAACGCCACCAGGTACTCGTCGTGGAAGCATGGCCGCTTGCACCCATAGCGGTAGTACGGCTTGAGCTTCTCTGCGACGGAAGGATCGGCGACGATCTCGTCGATGCGTGTCCGGTGCTCCTGCATCACGTGGTAATCGAACGCTTCGACCCGGGCCGCGATGTCTTCGGCCGTCAGAGCCTCTTCGACGATCGGGTTGTTGAGCCGTGCGGTGTACAGCGTCCACCCGTCATCGACGAGATCGCGCTCGACCGGACGCCCGATCATGACCCCGCTGAAGTTCTCCATCCGCTGCCTTCTGCCAGCCGGGGCGAAGCTGCTGGGCGAAGTCGTCGTCGGTCGGACGGTTGCCACGCTCGCCGATCGCCGACGGCGTGCGCTGGAACACGTACACGTGCTTCGCCCACTCCGCGAGCGGCGGAACCGCCTGGAGCCCACTCGCGCCCACGCCGATCACGCCGACCACTTTGTCGGCCAGCTTGGTGAGGCGCGGGTCCTCCTGCGATCCGCCGGTGTAGTCGTAGTCCCAGCGGGCGCTGTGGAACGCGGCGCCCTCGAATTCCTCCATGCCGGGGATCACCGGCAGCTTCATCAGGTTGAGGATGCCGACCGCCATGATCAGGTACTTCGCGCGGATCTCGTCACCGCGGTCGGTGCGGATCACCCAACGTGAACGGCTCTCGTCCCACTCGCTCTTGTCGACGCCGGTGTGGAAGAGCGCGTCGTCGACCAGGCCGTACTTGGAGGCGATCGCGTCGAGGTGCCGGCGGATCTCGTCACCGAACGCGTACCGTGTCGTCGGCACGTAGTTCATCTCTTCCAGCATCGGCATGTAGATGTAGGACTCGACGTCGCACATCACGCCGGGATAACGATTCCAGTACCAGGTACCGCCGATCCCACCGGCCGTGTCGATCAGCATGATCCGACGTACGCCCGCATCGCGCAGCTTCGCGCCCACGACCACGCCCGACATCCCGGCGCCAACAATGGCGACGTCCACGTCGTCGGAGATCGGCTCCCGCTCGACGAACGGCGTGAACGGGTCGCGGAGGTACTCCGCGAACCCCTCGTCATGCTTCAGGTCGTGAATGACCCCACGACCTTCCGTCATGCGTTTGGCGCGCTCACGCTCGTACTTGTCGCGAATGGCCTCCGGATCGAAGGCGTTTGTGTCCTCGGACGAATCCATGCTGGGGGCATCCTTGCTCGCGAAGACCGACTCCTTCAAGGCAACCGCAACCCGTCTCCACGAGTACAGGGCGGCGGAGCTCTGTCGGCAACCCGTATCCAAGGTAGGCCAGCTACCATGCGGCGATGCAGCTCGAAGACATGATCCTCGTGAGCGTCGACGACCACCTCGTCGAACCGCCGTCGATGAGCGACTACTTCATGGACCACTTCCCGGCGAAGTACCGGGAACACGTCCCGAGGGTGATCACCAAGGACGACGGCACCGACGTGTGGCTGGTCGAGGGGCACGAGGTCGCGAGCTTCGGTCTCAACGCGGTCGCGGGCCGGGTGAGCACGGAGTGGGGCATGGACCCCGGCAACTTCGGCGAGGTGCGCACGGGCACCTACGACGTGCACGAGCGCGTGCGCGACATGAACATCAACGGTGTCCTCGGATCGATGTGCTTCTCGTCGTGGCCCGGTCTCGGTGGTCAGTACTTCCTCCAGAGCGGCGACACCGAGCTCGCCGCGTGCATGATCCGCGCGTACAACGACTGGCACATCGAGGAGTGGGCGGGAGCCGAGCCCGGTCGCTTCATCCCGCTCGCGCTCTCGGGCTTCATGCTCGGTGCGGATTGGATGGCCGGCGAGATCCGCCGCGTCGCCGAGAAGGGCTGCCACGCGATCTCGTTCCACTCCGAGGTGCACCGTTTCGGCATGCCCGACCACCACGGCGACGAGTGGGATCCGGCGTGGCAAGCATGTCAAGACACCGACTCCGTCATGGTGTTCCACTTCGGCGGCGCCCCCAACTTCATGCCGCGCTCGCCGTTCGACGTGCTCATCCACACGATGCCGTTCAACACCGGCGTCTTCTGCTCCGAGCTGCTGTGGTCGCCGGTGCTGCGGAAGTTCCCCACCGTGAAATTCGCGCTCGCCGAGGGCGGCATCGGTTGGATTCCGTACTGGCTCGAGCGCGCCGACTACACGTACCAGCGCCACAGCCCGTGGACGCTCCAAGACTTCGGCGACCAGCTGCCGAGCCAGGTGTTCAAGTCACGTGTCCTCACGTGCTTCATCGACGACGTCACCGGTCTGAAGCTTCGCCACGACATCGGTGTGGAGCACATCGCGTGGGAGTGCGACTACCCGCACTCCGATTGCACGTGGCCGCACGCGCCGGAAGACATCTGGAAGTCGTTGCAAGCGGTGGAGGTTCCCGACAACGAGATCGACATGATCACGTGGGAGAACGCCTGCCGCTTCTACAACTTCGATCCGTTCGAGCACCGGTCGCGTGAGGAGTGCACAGTGGGCGCCCTGCGTGCGCTGTCACCTGACGTCGACACCACGCCCAAGAGCTTCGGCAAGCGCGCCGCGAAAATTCCCGGCGCCGGCTCGATCGGCGCCTGATCACCCGTCACGTCGTCAGAACGTCATGAGGGCGTGCTCGTCGACGATCTCGCGCGCGACGACGAACCGGCCCGCGTACGAGAGCTGGTCGTCGCACGTGGCGAGGTAGCCGACGGCCTTCGCCGCGACCTCCACCGGCTGCGCCCATGCCGGGTCGGCCCCGATGCGGGCGGACAGGAGCTCGGCGCTCTCGCTGCGCGCGAAGCCCGGATCGACCACAACCGACGTGATGCCGTGCGCGCGGAGCTCGTTGCCGACGAACGCGTTCATCTGCGCGAGCGCCGCCTTACTCGTGGGATACGCCGCTCCCAGGCCGCCGGCACCCGGTAGGGGTCCCGTCCCCTCGAACGTGTGCCCCATACCCGAACCCAGATTCACGACGAGGCCGCCGCCGCGATCGCGCATCGAGGGTGCCAATGCCATCGTCAGCGCCCACGGCACATTGACATTCAGCTCGATCATGTTGCGCCACGTCTCGGGTGACATCTCCCAGATGCTCTCGAAGACGCCGTCGCCGATGTACGCGGCGTTGTTCACGAGTACGTCGACGCGGCCGACCGACGCGATCGCCTGCTCGACGAGCCGATCGAGCTCCGCCGGCACGAGCAGATCGGCCCTGATCGCGAGCGCCGCACCACCCTCGTCCTCGATCGATTGCACCGTCTCCCCGATGGTGCCGGCGATGTCGTCCCGCGGAACATCCGTACGCGCGGTCACCACGACCGTGGCACCGAGCGCGGCGAGCTCCTTCGCGATCGCCCTCCCGACTCCCCGGCTCGCGCCCGTGACGAGCGCGGCCTTCCCGTGCAGCGATCGTTCGGTCGGCATGTCCCCGCGTCCCTTCGTCAACCTCGGCCAGAGAGGCCGATCTCCTGCGCATAGTGCTCGACGGCGGCGAGCCCCTCGCGCCCGACTTCGCCCACCCGCGTGCCGGCCCACGGTGTGACCACCACCCGGTGCACACCCATCTCGGCCATCTGCTCGAGTTGCTCGATCGGTACGGGACCCTGGAGCGTGATCGTCGAGAACTCGAAGGGTTCGTCGTCGCGTCCCGCGTTGCGGAGCTCGTCGCGGATCTCGGGGATGTTCATCGGGCTGCCGTACCAGCCGTCGCCGCGCGTCGCCGCGCGCCGCACCGCGGGTGGCCCACCGCCTCCCACGTGGATCGGCAGCCGCGGCCGCTGGACCGGCTTCGGTTGGAAACCGATGGGCGGGAAGTCGAAGAACTCTCCGTGGAACTCGGGATGCTCGTCGTCGAACAACACTCGCAGCGCGGCGATCGTCTCGTTCATCCGCCGACCACGGGTCTTCCACTCGTTGTTCGTGAACCGGTACTCGTCCTCGTTCCACCCGAGGCCGATCGCCAGGTCGAGACGACCGTTCGACAACACGTCGAGGGTCGCGATCATGCGGCCGACGAGCACAGGGTCGCGGAGCGCGAGCATGTAGATGCCGATCCCCAGCCGCACCTTCGTCGTGGCCGCGGCCAGGTGGGCGAGCGCGAGCATCGGGTCGAGGAAGATCGAGTCGGGGCCGAACGGCACCATCTCCTCGGTGAACGCGTCGCCGAGTGCTTCCGCGCCGGGGAACTTCTTCCACCAGTCCGGAGTCATCGGCAAACACACGTGCTCGCCCGACCACAGCGACTCGTATCCGGCCGCCTCGGCAACGACGCCGAACTCGACCAGGTGCTCAGGCTTCACCCAGACGATGTTGAGTCCCACCTTCACGGGCGGATGACTCATGGCTGGCGCTCCCCCGCTCTCGACCACCAGAGTGTGCGCCGATTCACCGGCCACCGGTAGACAGGAGTCCCGTCGTGATTCTGAACCAGGCTGAGGCACTCGAAGTCGCGCGCGACCCGTTCCACACCGCGCTCGACCCGTCCGACATCCTGCTCACCGGCCAGGCCGCGATCGTGACCGGCGCCGGCGGCGGGATCGGCCAGGGAGTCGCGCTCGGGCTCGCGAAGTTCGGTGCCGACGTCGCCGTGGTCGACATCGATCCCGAGCGCGCCGAACGCACCGCGGCCTCGATCACCGAGCTCGGCCGCGACGCGCTCGCGCTGCCGGTCGACGTGATGGACACCGAACAGCTGACCGCAGCCGTCGCGCGATCGGCCGAGCACTTCGGGCAGTTGAACATCCTCGTGAACAACGCCGGCGGCGTGAACGGCAGGCTGTTCCTCGAGCAGAGCGAACGGAGCTGGCGGCGCCACATCGACATCAACCTCGTGAGCATGCTCGCGGCAACCCACGCCGCCGCACCGCTGATGAAGGAGAGCGGAGGCGGCTCGATCGTGAACGTCACGAGCATCGAGGGGTTCCGGGCAGCTCCCTATGTACGCGGTGTACGCGGCGTGCAAGGCGGGGATGATCAACTTCACCATGACGATGTCGCTCGAGCTGTCGGAGCACCAGATCCGCATCAACGCCATCGCGCCCGACCAGACGATCACGCCCGGGCTTGCGCGGCAACCGCGCCGGCCCGGTCGACCCGTCCTCGTGGCCCGACCGGCCCGCCGACGGGCCCAACGGCACCCGCAGCGCGATCCCGCTCGGTCGCGAGGGTGTGGTCGAGGACTGCGCGGCGATGGCCGTGTTCCTGTGCTCGTCGATGGGCGCCTACATCACCGGCGTCACGATCAACGTCGACGGCGGCACCAACGCCGCCCGCGGCTGGACCGGCACTCCCACCGACGGCTGGACCCTCCACCACTGACCGAGCTCCTCAGGCCCGCCGCACGACCATCGCGCCGCACTGCGGTCCGTGCGCGTTGGCCACCACCGCGACGCGCGCCTCGGGGACCTGCCGCTCGCCGCACTCGCCGCGGAGTTGGAGCACCGCCTCGTTCAGGAACGCGAGCCCGTGCATGCGGCCGGCCGCGAGCTGCCCGCCGTAGGTGTTGAGCGGCATCGACCCGCCCGGCCCGATGCGCGCGCCGTCGTCGACCCAGTCGTGGAACTCCCCGACACCGCACAGCCCGAGCGCCTCGATCCACGAGATCGCGATGTGGGTGAACCCGTCGTAGAGCTCCGCCACGTCGACGTCGGCGGCCGACACCGACGACCGGCGCCAGAGCTCCTGCCCGCACGGGATGGTGCCGCCGAACAGGAAGTCGTCGGTGTAGAGCCAGTCGGGACGGCTTCCCGTGCCGTACGCGAGCGCGTCGACCACGACCACCTCCGAATGGCGCAGGTCGCGGCGCACGCTCCGCCGTGGTGAGGATCGCCGCGCACGCCGCGTTCACCGGGTAGTCGCAGTCGAACAGCACGAGCGGGTCGGCGATCACGCGCGACCCGAGGTAGTCGTCCATCGTGATCGGATCACGGAACATCGCGCGTGGGTTGAGCTCGGCCCACCGCCGCGCGTTGAGCGCGATCTGGCCGTAGTCCTCGACCGACCCGCCGAGCTCGGCGATGCGACGCCGCTTCTTCATCGCCATGGCGAGGATGATCCCGCCGCCGTACCCGTACGGCGCGGCGAACTGCATCTGACCGGGCGCCCGCGTGGGGCCTTCTCGCATCGCGCCGGTGTGACCGGCCTCGCGGGTGATCGTGCGGTACACGAGCGCCGTCTCGCACGCGCCGGAGGCGATCGCCATCGAAGCGTCCATCGCGCTCGCGAGCCCCGACGGTCCGGTGCCCATGATGTCGCTGAAAGCAGTGAGGTTCGGCACGCCGAGCAGGCGCTGCGCCGACACCGCGATCGGCGAATCGCCCCGCAACCCGCCGAACGAGTACTCGAAGATCGCGTCGAGATCGGTTGCGACGAGCCCCGCGTCGGCGAGCGCGTCGGTGGCCGCGACATGCGTGAGCGTGCGGATGTCGGGTTCGCCCCGCCGCGTGATCTCGGAGAATCCCACACCGACGACGGCGACGTCGCGACCGGCGCGGTTCACGACGGCGCTGCCACGCGCTCGGACGGCCGGAACTGGGGCACGACATGGTCGCCGCGGTCGCTCGAACGTCACCTCCACCCGCATGCCGATCTCGACCGCGTCGAGTTCGACCTCGACGACGTTGGCGAGCAGCGAGCAGCCCCGGCTGCTCGTCGAGCTCGACCAGCGCGACCACGTAGGGCACCTCGGAGAGGAACGCGGGATCGAAGGCCTGGCGCACGATGGCGAACGAGTACACCGACCCGAACCCCGACATCGCTGCGGCATCGAGGGCGACCGCACCGCAGCGCGCGCAGGACGACGTCGGGTGGGTGCGAGAGGTAACCGCACGCCGCGCACCGCAACACGAGTAGCTCTCCGTCCGCGGCGCCCTGCCAGTAGAACGCGGTGACGTCGTCCGGCTGCGGCGTGGGCTTCACCCGGGTGACGCTCTACGAGGCCTTGCGCTCTTGCCAGCGGCGTTGGTACTCGTGGCGGGAAGTCTCGCTCACGTCGACGTCGGCGGCCGTCGACCGCAGCGCGCGCACGGAGGCGTGCGCCTTGTCGATGCGCGCGAACGGGTCGAAGTCGAAGAATCGAGCCGCGTTCTCCCACGTGATCTTCTCGATGTCGTCGTCGGAACAGCCGGCGTCCTGCAGCTCTCCCCAGAGCATCTCGGGCGAGCGCGGCCAGGTGGAGTCGGAGTGCGGGTAGTCGCACTCCCACGCGATCGTGTCGATCCCGATCCGATCGCGTACGTGCAACGCTGCCGGGTCGGTGATGAAGCATCCGAGGAAGTTGTCGCGGAACACCTCGGTGGCGGTCTTGCCCTTCACGCCGATCTCGAGGCCGGTCCACATGTGGTTCCACATGTGGCGGTCCATGCGATCGAGAAAGAACGGGATCCAGCCGATGCCGCCCTCGGAGAGCGCGACCTTGAGGTGCGGGAACCGCTTGAACGTGCCGCCGAGGAGCAGGTCGGCGGCCGTCACCGCGGAGAGCTGGGGAGCGAGCACGATGAGGTGGTCGATGATCGCGCCCGGCGGCCGCTTCAACAACCCGAACGCACCACCGATGTGCAGGCAGATGACCACGCCGTGGTCGCTGCACGCCTTGAAGACGGGATCCCAGTAGGACGCGTCGTCGTAGCCGGGGAGGTCGACGCCGTACGGCGTCTCCGGGAGGCTCACCGCGTGGCATCCCTTCGATGCGACCCGTGCGATCTCGTCCGCCATCCCTTCGGGATCCCAGACCGGCGCGATCGCGAGCGGGATGAAGCGTCCGGGGTGCTCACCGGCGAGCTCGTCGATGTGCCAGTCGTTGTACGCCGAGATCACGACCTTGGTGAGGTCCTTGTCGACGGTGGAGCGCGCCAACGACATGCCGTTGAAGCCGGCCATCGTGGGGAAGCACATCGACGACAGCACGCCGTTGGCGTCCATGTCACGGACGCGGAGCTCGAGGTCGTACGTGCCCGGGCGCATCTCGGGATAGCCGATCGGGTCCATCCCCCACTCCTCGTGCGGCCAGGACGCGACGGCGTTGAGCCCCGCGTGCCCGGTGGGCTGACCCTGGAAGTCCCAGTAGCCGCGGAGGTCGTCGGTGGCCACGTACTTCGGCGCCTGGTCGCGGTACGCGTCCGGCATGTGGCCCTCGAACATGTCGGCAGGCTCGATGATGTGGTCGTCGATGCTGACGAGGATCATGTCCTCCATCTGCATGGCACACCCCCAGTGACGTGAAATTGTCCGGCGTTCAATTCCGGAGCGTACTTCGCCTGCTCGTCAGAGAACAGCGCCGGACGCCTTGGCCTCGATGATGGCATCCCAGTCCCAGCCGAGCGACAGCAGGATCTCGTCGGTGTCGGCGCCGAACTCCGGCGCCGGCACGAGCTCGGGCGGCTCGCGATCGAACTGAATCGGGTTCGCGATCAGCGGCAACTCGCGGTCGTTCCCGTAGTCGACGGTCTGCACGAATTCGTTGGCGAGCGCCTGGGGGTCGACGCGGACGTCGGAGACCCGGTTGACGACGTCCCATTGGCCGGGCTGGCTCTGGAGCAGCGGCCTCCACTCCTCCAAGGTCTTCGTCGCGAACGTCTTGTCGAGCTCGGCGACGCACTCCGCCGCCGTGCTGCGCGCGCACGTCCGCCGTGGCGAACCGCTCGTCGTCGACCAGATCCTTGCGGCCGATCGCCATGCACAATCCGGCCCAGTACACGTCGGGCTGCAGCATGCACAGCGCGATCCAACGCTGGTCCTTCGTCTCGTAGTTGTTCACGAGCGGGTTCGGCACCTGCGTGCGGTCGCCCTTGGGCAGCTCGTCGATGCCGCGCCACCGCGGCACCGACGATCCCCATCTGCATCGACCACATCGCGGTGCCGAGCAGCGAGCCGTCGACGAGCCCACCCTCCCCGGTCCTCGCCTTGTTCGCGAGCGCAGCCGCGATCCCGCCGGCCAGCCCCATGCCGCTGAGCGAGTCGCCGAACGCACCGGCGGGCATGCCGATCGGTGGCTGGTCCTTCGGCGTGACCGACGACGAGACCGAGCCGCGCGACCAGAAGCTGATCGAGTCGTAGCCGCCCTTCTCCGCCTCCGGCCCACGCGCGCCCTGCCCCGAGCCGACCGCGTAGATGATCTGCGGGTTGACGGCAGCGAATGTCGTCGTGGTCGATCTTGAGCTTCCTGCGCGCCGGCGGCAGCAGGCTGGTGAGGAACACGTCGGCGGTCTCGGCGAGCTGGTACACGATCTTCTGCGCAGCCGGCGCCTTCAGGTCGAGCGCGATGACCGCGCTTGCCGCGGTTGAAGACTCCCACGTGTAGGTGATGCCGTCGGTCTTCCCCACCCCGCCCGACACGAGACCGCGGATCGGGATCGCCGGTGGGCGCCTCGATCTTGATCACCTCGGCTCCCCAGTCGGCCAGGATGCCGCCGGCCGACGGGACGAATGCCCACATCGCCACCTCGACCACCCGGATTCCCTCGAGCGGCTTGCTCATCGTCGTCCCCCCACAGTTGTCGTGTCGTGTGTGTCGACTCAGTTGCGTTGCGTCTGGCTCCAGGGAACGCCCCGGTCGACGCTCGGCTCGCGCGGCAGCCCGAGCACGCGATCACCGATGATGTTGCGCTGGATCTGGTCGGTGCCGCCGGCGATCGCGATGCCCGGGACTCCCGACGAACGACCGCGTGATCGCGTACCGGCCGCCGCGCGGTACGTCGCGTCGCATCATCGACGGCGACGTTGTCGTAGCCGTCGATCAACAGTGCCTCGGGTCCGAGCAACGACGGCGCGAACTCGGCGAGCCGTCGCCCGACGACCGACGTCGCGAGCTTGCCGAGCGAACCTTCGGGTCCGCTTCCGCCCGCGGCGCGCAGCGCACCGGCGCGCGCTTGGAGCAGGCGCAGCACCTCGGCCTCGATCCAGTGCTGCACGAGCCGGTCCTTGAGCGCACGCGCGGTGGCCGACGTCTTGTCGGCGCGTTCGACTCCATGCCCGCATCACGATGCTGATCTGGCCCTCGCCGCGGTTCGGGATGCGCGGCATGTTGTAGCGCTCCTGCACGAGCGTGGTGTGCGAGACCGCCCATCCGGCGCCGACGTCACCGAGCCGCTCGCGTGTCGGGGATGCGGACGTCCGACATGAACACCTCGTTGAAGTCGGCGCCGCCGTTCATCTGGCGCAGCGGTCGCACCTCCACGCCGGGCGCGTGCATGTCGATCACGAACGCGGTGAGGCCCGCATGCTTCTCGGCGTCGGGGTCGGTGCGCGCGAGCAGGAGCGCGTACCTGCGCGTGCTGCGCGCCGCTCGTCCACACCTTCTGGCCGTTCACGACCCACTCGTCACCGTCGCGAACCGCGCGCGTCGCGAGCGACGCCAGGTCCGAGCCGCTGCCCGGCTCGCTGAACAGCTGACACCACTGCGCCTCGCCGGTGAACACCCACGGGAGGTAACGCTGCTTCTGGTCCTCGCTGCCGTAGGCGAGCACCGTCGCCGCGCACTGGCCGGCGCCGATCGCGTTGAAGGCGCGGCCGTTCGGCGGCGCGCCGGCTTCCTGCAGCCGGTCGTCGACGATCGGCTGGAGGTCGATCGGGGCACCGAGCCCGCCGTACCCGGGTGGGTTGTGCACCCACGCCAGTCCGGCGTCGTACTGCGCTCGGAGGAACACCGTCGGCTCGGTGGACGCGGGCGGGTACTCGGCGAGCAACCGGTCGAGGGATGCGAGCACCTCGGTTTCGTCGATGGTCGTGACCACGGGGGCCAACCTGACCCGCGTGGGGGGAGCCTGAACGGCGCCGCTAGGACTCGTCGGGTTCGAAGACGGGTACGTAGATCTCGCCGTACGGCTCGAAGAGCACCCGCACCGGCATGCCGATCTTCACGTCTTCCGGCGCGCAGTTCACGATGTTGGTCGTGAACCGCAGTCCCTCCTGCTCCGGCAGCTCGACGATCGCGATCACGTAGGGCAGCGGCACGGCCGGGTTGTACGGGTGGCGGTTGATCGTGAACGTGAACACGGTGCCCTTGCCGCTGCGTTGCTTCGGGCACGAGCTCGCCGCCGTCGCCCGATCGGGCAGACCGACGCGGGTGGGTGCACCCATCGCCCGCACGCGCCGCAGCGCAGGATCAACAGCTCGCCGTTCGCGCCACCGGTCCAGAAGTGCCGGTTCTCCGGCGTGAGCGGCGGGAGGATGCGCGGGGTCTGCTCGGATTCGACGGCCGGCTCGGTCACGCGGCGAACTCTAGAGCCGGTTGTCGCGCGCGCCGAGCCAAGTAGTGGTCGCGACGGATGGTCTAACGTCCGCTTCATGGCCGACGTTCCGGAGAAGCAGGCGATCATCTCGGGGATCGGCATCTCGCGCATCGGTCGGAAGACCGACATCGGCCACCTCGATCTCACGACCGAGTCCGCGTCGGCTGCGATCGCCGACGCCGGTCTGCGCCCTGACGACATCGACGGCATCGCGACGATGGGCGACACCCCGACCGGACGAGGTCGAGCAGCACATCGGCGGCCGGGTCGGACTCGGTCGGCATGGTGGGCACCGGGGGCCTGCTGGCGCCGGTGATGGGCGCGTTCCTCGCGGTCGCGCAACGGCGAAGCGCGCCACGTGCTCGTGTACCGCACGGTGAAGATGATGGGCGGCTCCGTCCTCCCGCCGAGTGGAGGGACCACGCCCCCGCCCATGCCTCCGGTCCGACGCGCGCGCACCGCGATCCGACGGGGCCGGCGGCGACGGCCGAGGGCATGGTCAACGTGATGGGCGACATGGCGCCGCTCCTCACGTACGGCGCGTACTCGGCCGCGAACTGGCTGGCCATGCACGCGCAGCGCCACATGTACCTCTACGGCACCACCAAGGAGCAGCTCGGCTGCGCTCGCGGTGAACAGCCGGCGGAACGCGGCCTTCAACCCGCGCGCGGTGTACCGCGAGCCGATGACGATGGACGACTACCTCGACGCGCGGCCGGTCTCCGATCCGTTCGGGCTGCTCGACTGCGACGTGTCCGATCGACGGCTCGATCGCGATCGTCGTGTCGTCGGCCGACGCACGCCGCCGACTGCCCCAACCCGCCCGTGCGCGTCGAGTCGATGGGCGGCGCGCGCGGGCACGGCGCGGCTGGGACCAGCGGCCCGACTACCCGAAGATGGCGTCGATCGACGCGGCCGACGAACTGTGGAGCAAGACCGACCTCACGGCCCGCCGACGTCGACATCGCCGAGCTCTACGACGGTTTCACGTTCCTCACGTTCGCGTGGCTCGAAGCGCTCGGCTTCTGCGGCGACCGGTGAGAGCGGGCCGTTCGTCGAAGGCGGCACGCGGATCGCGCTCGACGGCGAGCTGCCGCTCAACACCTACGGCGGTCAGCTCTCGGCCGGGCGCATGCACGGGTACTGGGTGCTGCACGAGGCGTGCCTGCAACTGCGCGGCGAGGCGGGCGAGCGGCAGGTGCGAAGGGCGCCGAGGTCGCCGCGGTGTCCGTGGGCGGCGGCCCGATCGCCGGCTGCATCCTGCTCACACGCTGACGAGCACTGGAGGTCCGAGGAATGTCGTCGACCGAACCGCCTGCGAAACCTCCGATGCCGATACCGGACGAGCTCACCCAGTTCTTCTGGGACGGCGTGGCGCGCCACGAGCTCTGGATCCAGCGGTGCCAGACCTGCGGCCACTACATCCACTACCCGAAGACGATCTGCCGCTTCTGCCAGTCGCGCGATCTCGCGGGCGCGCAGGTCTCGGGCAAGGCGACGCTCTACAGCTGGACGATCGCCACCCAGCCGTTCCACCCGTTCTGGGTCGACAAGATCCCGTACACGCTCGCGACGGTCGAGCTCGCGGAGCAGCCGGGGCTGATGTTCCTCACGCAGATCGTCGACTGTCCCGAAGAGGAGCTCGAGGCCGGCATGCCGCTCGAGGTGACGTTCGTGGAGATGTCGCCCGAGCTCACGCTGCCGTTGTTCCGTCCGGCACGCGGCTGAGAGGAAGGAAGGGCTGCGCAGTGGCCACAGGGAATCGCGTCGCCATCGTCGGAGTCGGCTACTCCACCGTCGGCCGCAACACCGGGCTCTCGCCGGAGGACCTCACGATCCAGGCCACGATGGCCGCGTTCGAAGACTCCGGCCTCAACGTGCACGACATCGACGGGATCACGTCCGTCGGCACGGAACCGCTGAACGACGGCTGGATGCTCGGCATCGAGCCGATCAATTGGTGGGCGTCCGGGATGATGGTTCCCGCGTTCGCGTACTCGGCGGTCCAGGCGATCGCCGCCGATCGCGTCGGGCTTCTGCCACACCGCGCTCGCGCTCCGGGTGATCCAGCAGCAGCCGAGCGGCGCGTCGATGGCAGCCGGCACCGCCGCGCGCGGCAACCCGATGGTCGCGTCCTACTTCGCGGCGCGCGACCGGCGATCGTCAGTTCCTCGCGCCGTTCGGCGCGGGCAACCCCACGCAGTGGGCGGGGCTGCTCACCCAGCGCCACATGGCCGAGTTCGGCACGACCGAGGAGCAGTTCGGCCACCACGTGATCGCGCAGCGGTACCACGCGTCGCTCAACGACGACGCGATCTTCCGTGACCCGTTGACGATGGACGAGTACCTCGCGGCGCGCTACGTGTCGAAGCCGTTGCGCATCCTCGACTGCGACTACCCGGTCGATTCCGGCGCGGCGGTGATCTTCACCACCGAGGAACGTGCCCGCGACCTGAAGAAGCCGGTCGTGCTCGTGGAGTCGTACGCGATCACTGCGATCCGCGATCTTCACTTCGAGATCCTCGAGGACATGGTGCGCACCGCACCCGCGCAGTGCGCGAAGGAACTGTGGTCGCGCACCGACCTCAAGCCGACCGACATCGACACCGCGCAGCTCTACGACGGCTTCTCGGTGATCACGTTCCAGTGGCTCGAAGCGCTCGGGTTGTGCCCGCCGGGCGGCGCCGGCCCGTTCGTCGAAGCCGGCAACACACGCCTGGGCGGCTCGCTCCCGGTGAACACCGACGGCGGCGCGTGCAACGTCGGGCGTCGCCACGGCGCCAACTTCTGCATCGAAGCCACGCGGCAGCTCCGCGGCGACTGCGGCGAGCGTCAGGTCGAGGGCGCCGAGGTGTCGGTGTTCACCACGGCGGTCGGCCCCTTCGCCGGCGCGGTGCTCCTGACCAAGGGCTGAGCCGCAGAAAGTTGTGCTGAGTACAACACAATGGTACGGTCCCCGGGCAAGGCCAGGGCCTCCTGGCGCACGAGGAGATCGCCATGACCGCGACCCAGTCCGAGACCCCCGAACTCCCCTACCTGATCAACGACGCCGACGAGCACTCCACACCCGCCGCCAACGCCTACGAGCGGTACATCGATCCCGACAAGAAGGAAATGGCGATCCGCGTCGTCAAGAACGCCGACGGCCGGCGGGAGCTGATCTACAACGGGCGACCGGCACGGTTCACGTTCAAGAACTTCCAGGTGGTCGGCTCCAACGAGCAGCTCGAAGAGGTCGGCGTGAAGGACCTCGGCGCGTCTGACGAGATGGGCGGCATGGTCATCCCGGGGTCGTTGCTCACCCGGCTCAATCCGCTCAAGGGTCTCGACGCCGAAGGGCGCAAGGAGTTCGCGAAGCACTACCGGGCGATGCAGGCGCAGCTCGACAACCCGGCCGACCGGCTCACGGTGATGGACTCACAGGGCATCCAGGCCGCGGTGAACTTCGCCACCCTGCCGGGCACCGAGGCGCAGTTCGAAGGCGACCTCCCCGGCCTCTACGCCAACCTCATCGCGCTCAACCGCTATCTCGGCGAGGAGTGGGGCTACAACTACGAGAACCGTTTGTTCACTCCACCGTTCGTGTCCTTCGGCGACCCGGACATGGCGCTCCGGCAGCTCGACGAGATCATGAAGATCGAGGTACCCAAGGTCATCCAGACCTCGAGCGGCCCGTCGATGCACACCTCCCCGTTCCGGCCCGAGAACGACCGCTTCTGGTCCATCTGCAACGAGGCCGGCATCAAGCTCGCGACGCATCTCGCGTCGCTCGCACGCTACGCGGCGCAAGGCGAAGAATGGAACGAGCCAGAGGTGATGCTCGGCGACATGGACGCGTTCCAGTGGGTCTTCTACTACGGCGATCGGCCCACGATGGAGACGGTCGGCGCGGCGATCCTCCAGGGCTGGTTCGCGCGGTTCCCGAACATGCGGCTGCTGCTCTCCGAGCAAGGCACGGTGTGGCTTCCCTACACCATCCGCAAGCTCGACCACTCGTTCCTCATGGGCCGCCGCGCCACCTGGGGCAAGCTCGAGATGCG
Organism: uncultured Actinomycetes bacterium; assembly: GCA_963705625.1. Taxonomy (GTDB): domain Bacteria; phylum Actinomycetota; class Acidimicrobiia; order IMCC26256; family DASPTH01; genus DASPTH01. The sequence continues at coordinate 658,892 of CAVPKG010000001.1, read as the reverse complement.
CCCGAGCGACTACTTCAAGCAGCACTGCTTCGTCGCCCCGTTCCCCGAGGAGAACGTGGACCGCGTCGTCGAGGCGGTGGGCACGCAGCCCATCGTGTTCGGCTCCGACTTCCCCCACGGCGAGGGCCTGCCCGAGCCGCACCTCTACCTCGGGCAGCTCAAGAACCTCTCCGAGGACGACACCCGAGCAGTGATCCGCGGCAACCTCGCGCGTTTCCTCGACCTGGCCGCCTAGCACGCCGACCCGTTCGCGGCGCGCTCAGGCGTCACGAGAAGACGATGGGGAACTCGTCGACCCGGGCCATCAACTCGGCCACTGGTGTCACCGGGCAGACCTCCACGGTGTTCCATTGCGAGAGCCCGGTGTCGTAGACGAGTTTGGCGACGGCCTCGATGTTCGGGGCTTCCACGACCGCGACCGTGCGGTGCCCGGGGTCGAGGTGCAGCGGATCCACCTCGAACCGCACACCGGCCTGTTCGGCGAGCTTGGGAAGCTGCTGGCCCAGGCCTTCGAGGGCTCGCGCGCCTCTTGGCGTTCGACGACGGGCAGATGTCAGGGGTGTGGTCGGCGAGGATCACATAACGGGGCATGACGGGAAGCTCCTCTTGATTGCGCCCGAACGACTCGAGCCAGTTGGCTGCATCGTTCCATCCACGGGTTCCCGATATCCAATGAGCCGTGTCGTAATAGCCTCGCGTCCTTCTGAACGACTTCGGAGTCTTCGCGGTCGCCGAGCGCGACCCTGGGCGCACCGCGCTGGTCGATCCCCTCGGTCGCGAAACGAGCTACGGCGAGCTCGCCGCCCGGATGAACGCGGTCACGCGCGGTCTGCGTGAGCTGGGCGTCGCCGCGGGCGACACCGTCGCGGTGGTGATGCCCAACTCGCGGGAACTGATCGAGCTCTACGGCGCCGCCGTACAGAGCGGCCTGACGTTCGTCGCACTCAACTGGCACCTCGGCGTCGACGAGCTCGCGTACATCCTCGACGACTCGGCGGCCAGGGTGGTGGTCGCCCACGAACGGTTCGCCGACACGGCCCGCGCCGCCGCCGAGGTCGTCGGCATCCCGCCTTCGGCGCGGTTCGTCACCGATGCTGCCCCCGGCTTCCGTCCCCTGACGGAGCTGGCGGACGGGCAGTCCGGCGAGCCGCTCGAAGCCAGGCGGGCGGGCCAGATCATGTTCTACACGTCGGGCACGACGGGTCGGCCGAAGGGTGTCCGCAAACGCTTCGGCGAGACTCCGAGTGACGCGATCGCGCTGATCACCGGGATCGGCCTCCACGCGTCGTCGTTCATGGCGAGCGCGGCCTCGCAGCCGGAGCACCGCGTCGACCTCGTGTGTGGCCCGATGTACCACGCGGCTCCGTTCGCCGGGGCGTGCGGCACGCTCGACAACGGCGCGCTCCTCGTGATGGTCGACCGCTGGACCCCGGAAGACTTCCTCGAGAAGGTCGAGCGGTACCGCGTCACGACGGTCAGCATGGTTCCCACCATGTTCCACCGGCTCCTGGCGTTGCCCGAGCCGGTGCACGCTCGCGCCGACGTGTCGTCGCTGCACACGGTGAGCCACGCGGGCGCACCCTGCCCGATCGACGTGAAGCGGCGGATGATCGAGTGGTGGGGACCGATCATCCTCGAGGCGTACTCGTCGACCGAGGGCGCGGGGACCACGGTCACGTCGCAGGAGTGGCTCGCCAGGCCCGGCACCGTCGGCCGCCCCTCGCCCGCGGTCACGCTCCGGATCCTCGACGAGCACGGCGACGAGTGCGCACCCGGTGTGCCCGGCCTCGTCTACCTGAGCCAGACCATGTGGCAGTTCGACTACCACAACGACCCCGACAAGACCGCGGCGAACCGGCGCGGCGAACTCTTCACCGTCGGCGACATCGGCTACGTCGACGACGACGGCTATCTGTTCCTCTGCGATCGCCAGGCCGACGTGATCATCTCCGGCGGCGTGAACATCTACCCCGCGGAGGTCGAGGCGGTGTTGCTCACGCACCCTGCGGTCGCCGACGCAACGGTGATCGGCGCGCCGAGCGACGAATGGGGCGAGGAGGTCACAGCCGTGGTCGAGACCACGGCCGACTTCGGAACCTCCACCTCGGATCCGGCGGGGGCGGAGCTGGCGGACGAGCTGATCGAGTTCTGCCGCGAACGGCTCGCGCACTTCAAGTGCCCGCGCTCGGTCGACTTCGTCGCGTCCCTCGGACGTGATCCCAACGGCAAGCTCCGCAAGAAACCGATCCGCGACCGCTACTGGGCGGATCGCGACCGCAAGATCTGAGGACCCATGCCCAACGTCGAAACCGTCCGTGGTCCGATCGACACCGCCGAGCTCGGTCAGGTGCTCGTGCACGAGCACGTCTTCATCCTGAGTCACGAATTCATCGTCAACTACCCCGACATCGAGGGCTTCGACGCGGAACGCGACGTCGCCGCCGCCGTCGCCCGCATGAACGATCTCGTCGACGCCGGTGTCGGCACCATCGTCGATCTCACCGTGGCCGGGATCGGACGTGACGTCGCGCTCGTGCAACGGGTCGCCGAGCAGACCGCGCTCAACATCGTCGTCGCGACGGGCTACTACACCTTCACGGAGCTCCCCCATTTCGTCGAGGTGCGAGCCCGGTTCAGCGGCGGAGCGCTCGCCGACATGCTCGCCGGTTGGTTCGTCACCGACATCACCGAGGGCATCGCCCGCACCGGCGTGAAAGCAGGCATCCTCAAGTGCGCGACCGACCATCCCGGGGTGACGCCCGCCGTCGAGGAGGTGCTCCGAGCCGTGGCGCGCGCACACCGCGCGACGGGCGTGCCGATCTCGACACACACCGAGCCCGCCACCCGCCGGGGACTCGAGCAACAGAAGGTGTTCGAGTCCGAAGGCGTCGACCTCTCGCGCGTCGTGATCGGCCACAGTGGCGACACCGCCGACCTCGAGTACCTCGAAGAGCTTCTCGCGCGCGGCTCGTACCTGGGGATGGACCGCTTCGGGCTCTACGGGATCTTGTCGTTCGAGGAACGCGTGCGCACGATCGTCGAGCTCTGCGAACGAGGTCACGTCGAGCGGCTGGTGCTGTCACACGACGCCGCCTGCTACAACGACTGGTTCCCCGGAGGAACGGTGGCGATGGGCCCGTGGCACTACTGCCACATCTCCCAAGACGTACTCCCCGCGCTACGGGCCGCCGGCCTCGGCGACACCGAGCTCACCTGCATGCTCGTCGACAACCCGAAACGCCTCTTCGAGGTTCACGGCGCGTATTAGAGCCGAGGAGGTTCGTGATGGCAGATCGTGAGCTGGTGCGGTATCACTCGATCGTCGACGACGAGCGCGCGTTGGGACGGCTTCTCGTTCCGGGACGATGACATCGTCATCAGCACGCCCGCGAAATGCGGGACGACCTGGACCCAGATGATCTGCGCCCTGTTGATCTTCCAGTCCTCGACGTTCGATCGCAGCCTGGACCTCATCTCGCCGTGGCTCGACATGTTGACCCGGCCACTCGACGCAGTGGTCACGGATCTCGAAGCCCAACAGCACCGCCGCTTCATCAAGACACACACCCCGTTCGACGGTCTGCCGTTCGACGAGCACGTCACCTACATCTGTGTCGGCCGCGACCCGCGTGACGTCGCCATGTCCTGGGACAACCACATGTCCAACCTCGACCTGGTCGCGTTCCTGAACGAACGCCAGGCCGCGGTAGGGCTCGACGACCTCGCCGAGCTGACCCAGGACATTCCCGAGCAGCTCGACGCGGAGCTCGATCGGCTCTGGCAATGGGTGGACAGCTCGACTCCGCCGTCACTGGAGTCGACGTTGGAGCACTTGTCGAGCTTCTGGCCGATGCGGGAGCGTCCGAACGTCGTGATGATGCACTACGGCGATCTCCAAGCCGACCTCGAAGGGCAGATGCGTGCGCTTGCGGATCGCCTCGGGATCGTCGTACCGGACGCGCGGTGGCCGGAGTTGGTCGAAGCGGCCACGTTCGACTCGATGCGCGCTCGCGCCGATGACCTCGTTCCGAACAAGACCAACGGCATCTGGCACGACAATCAGCAGTTCTTCCACCACGGCACCAGCGGACAATGGCGCGCGCTCCTCGACGAGCCCGACCTCGTCCGCTACGCCGGTCGCGTCGCCCAGCTCATCGACCCCGAGCTCTCGACGTGGGTTCACCAAGGACCCATCGTCTGACGTCCCAAAACACCGGTTTGGGAGGCTAGGCCTGGTCGGCGGCCGCGTAGAGCGCCGCCACATCGATCTTCTTCATGCCGAGCATGGCCTTCATGGCTCGTTGGCCGCGTCCCTCCTCAGGCGCCGTAGTGGGAGACGTTCTTGATCTCCGAGTTCGGGAACACCGAGACGTAGAACTCGGCGGCTTCCTCGCCCTCGGTGTCGAACCAGAGGTTGGGGGTGATCCGGGGCATGGCGCCTCTCCTGTCGTCGGTGTCTCGGCTCTTCACCTGAACGAACCGTCGCAGCGTTCGAGAATCATCGCGCTTCCGGTGCGAAATCTCGTCGCCTAGTGGCCGGTCCAGTTCGGCGGGCGCTTCTCGATGAAGGCGGTCGCGCCCTCTTTCGCGTCGTCGCTGGCGAACACCTGAGCACTGAGTGCTCGCTGACGTTCCCAGAGTTCCTCGGGCTCGACGTCGAGCGCTTCGTGCATCAACCGCTTCGTCGCCTGCACGCCGAGCGGCCCGTTGTCGGCGATGCGGGTCGCGAGTGCGACCGCCTCGTCGAGCACGCGCGCTGCGGGCACCACCCGGTTCACGAGGCCGAACGAGAAGGCGCGGGCCGCATCGATCCGGTCGCCGGTGAGCCCGATCTCGAGCGCGACCGCGAGTGGGATGTGTCGTCCGAGCCGTATTCCCCCGCCGCCGGCGAAGAGGCCCCGCTTCACCTCGGGGAGACCGAACTCGGCGAGCTCCGAGGCAACCACCAGGTCGCACGCCAGCAGCAGTTCCAACCCACCCCCGACCGCGGTGGCGTTCGCCGCGCCGACGACGGGCTTGATGTTCCCGCCGCGCAGGAACTGGACATACGCCGCGGTGGCGTCGGCGTCGCCGGACGCCCGGGTGCCCTCGCTGAAGTCCCGGAGGTCCATGCCCGCGCAGAACGCGCGGTCGCCGGTGCCCGTGATGACGATCGCGCGCACCGAGGGGTCGCGATCGGCCGCGTCGACGCCACCGCCAATGCCGGCGAGCACCGCCTGGTTGAGCGCGTTGCGCGCCTCGGGTCGGTTGATACGCAACACGCGGACCGCGCCGCGGTCCTCGACCACTACTTCGTCCGGCGGCATGTCAAACCCCGATCAGTTTCCCGGGGGGCCCTTGGGCACGTCACGGAACGCCAGATTTCGGTCGTGCGTCATCTCCCGTGGCATACCGAGCACGCGCTCGCTGACGTTGTTGCGCGCCATCTCGGTGGTACCCCCACCGATGCACGCCATCTGCCGCATCAGGAAGTGCATGCCGGCGCCTCCTGCGCCATCCCCGCCACCCATGGTCACCGCGCCGGGTCCGGCCAGCTCGAGCGAGATGTTGTTGTTCCGGACCGCCACCACCGAGCTCATGAGCCGCGCGATCGCGGCCGTCGTGTCGGGGAACGCGCCCGTGCCCATGCCCTCGGCAATACGCCGCGACAGCTCGGAACCCGCTCGCGACAGCGCCCGGGACTCCCCGATCAGGTCTCGTGCGCGGGTGTCGTCGAGACGGCCGGTCGCGCGCGCGAGCTCGATCATCGGATCACGGTCCGATCTGCCGCCGTACCGCATACTCGGTCCGCTCACGTAGGGCGAGCCGCCGCCCATCGCATTGCGCTCGTGGAACATCCACCGCGTGCCGACGGTCCACCCGTCGTCGACCTCCCCGATGCGGTCGCTGTCCGGGACGCGCACGTCGGTCATGAACTCCTGGCAGAACTCGCGCGAGCCGTTGATCATCTCGATGCGGTGCAGCTCGATGTTGGGCTGGTGGATCTTGATGATGAACACGCTGAGGCCACGGTGCTTCGGCACGTCCCAGTTGGTGCGCAGGAGGCAGAGGCCGTAGTCGGAGAACCACGCGCCGGTGGTCCAGATCTTCGAACCGTTCACGATCCACTCGTCACCGTCGCGCACCGCCGTGGTCAGCGCGCCGGCGACGTCGGAACCGCCGCTCGGCTCGGAGAGGAACTGCATCCAGATCTCCTCCCCCTTCATGATCGCGGGAAGATGCCGCTTCTTCTGCTCCTCGGTGCCGAACTCCAGCAACACCGCGGCACACGGGACGAAGGTCGGGATCTGGAGGATGCTGGGGAATTCGTAGCCCACCACCTCCTGGTTGAACGCGCGCTGGTGCGCGGGCGACAGGCCCTGGCCGCCGTACTCCTTGGGGAAGCAGATGCCAGTGAAGCCCGCGTCGTAGTACTTGCGCTGGAGCTCGCGCGCGCGCGGCGATCATCGCCAGCTCTTCCTCTTCGGTTTCGCCACGCCGATACCCGAGTCCCAGCGGCGCGCCCTTGTCCATGTTGGCGGCCAACCACTCGCGGACGCGCGACTGGAACGACTCGACGCTCTCCATCTCGATATCGGTCATCTGAGCAACCTCTCTGGTGCCGGTCACGCGGCAGCTTCGCGCAGGGCGACGATTCGTTGGCGGTGGTCGGCGGGTGTGCCGTGGGTGAGCCGGTCGACGGTGATTCGCCGCAGGTACAGGTGGATGTCGTGGTCGTACGTCAGCCCGATCCCGCCGTGCATCTGCACGCAGTCCTGGACCAGCTCGGCCAGGTAGTCGCCGGTGTACGCCTTCGCCGCGCTCACCGTCTCCTCGACGCCGTCGGCCTCGGCCTGCACTTCGCGCGCGGCCGCCGAAGCCGAGCGCGTGGCTCGCTTCGAGCCACATCTTCATGTCGGCGAAGCGGTGCTTGAGCTCCTGGTACGACGCGAGCGGACGGCCGAACGAGTAACGGCTGAACATCCAGTCGAGCGTGAAGTCGAACACGGTCTGCGCGGCACCCACGCTCTCGGCGGTCTCGACGACGATCGCGAGTTGGAGCTGGCGCTCGACGTCGGCATCGGAGTCCCCGGGGGTGCCGACCGCGGCCGACGCCGGCACGCGAACCCCGTCGAGCTGCACGCCGGCGTAGCGGCGCGTGAGGTCGATGCTGTTCAGCGGCGTCACGGTCAGACCGCTTGCATCGGCAGGAACGAGGAACTGCGCGAGCCCGCCGTCGGTGCTGGCGGTGACGAGGAGCTGCTCGGACTGCGCACCCGCCTCGACCGGCGACTTCACGCCCGACAGCACGAAGTCGGACCCGTCGGCCGTGGCGCGCACCGTCACGTCGCCGAGCCCGTCGTGCGGGGCCGGCTCCGCGACGGCCCACGTCGCGACCACCTCACCGGAGACGAGTGCGGGGAGCACCCCGGCCTGCTGCTCGTCGGTACCCGATCGGGCGATCGCCGCGGCCACCACGTTGGCAGGAAGCAATGGCCCCGGCGCGGCGTGGGCACCGAACGCATCGGCGACCAGCGTGAGGTCGACGACGCCCGACCCGCTGATGCTCCCGCCGCCGAGCTCCTCGGGCACGAGCAGCGACGTCCAACCCAGCTCGGCCCCCTGGCGCCAGTAGTCGCGCTCGAACCCCTCCGCCGATGCCGCGAGCTCCCGGACCTTCACGATCGGGCACTCGCTCTGCAGGAACTTCCTCGTCGTGTCGCGGAAGAACTCCTGGTCGTCGGTCAGCGTGACTTCCATCGCCCTCCTCTTCGACGCGGGCTCCCGGCGTTCATCCTGGCGAGGATTTGGGCGCCGCGGAAAGCCGGGGATTCTCTTCAGGCGCGAAGCGGGGCAGGGCGAGGGTGTCGCTCACCCGGTCCCACGCGATGCGCACGCGATCGCCGATGGCCACCGTGTCGGGATCGCAGTCGATGACGTTCGCGATCATCCGCGAACCGGCACCCCCCGTGCCGTCGAGCTCGATCACTGCCGTCACGTAGGGAACGACTTCCGCCAGATTCGGCGACAACGGGTGCCGAACGACGGTAAAGGTGTAGATCGTCCCGGTGCCGGGTAGCTCGACCCACTCGACGGCCTGATGCTGACATGCGAAGCAGAACGGACCCGGTGGGAGGCGGAACGTCCCGCACTCGGTGCAGCGCGGGGCGACGAGCCGGCCGTCGAGCGCGGCATCCCAGAATGGGCGGGTCGCGTCGTCCGCATACGGGTCCGTCATCGCGGACGGGAAGACACCGGGGCGCACCTCGGCCATCACTACCTCCTCAACAAGGTGCCGCTCACGGGCAATGCCGCCGGACCGCCGCTCACGAGCGCGATCTCCGCGCCCTCCACCTGGTTGACCGCGGTCGCCGCGGAGCTGCTCGACCGCCTCGCGCACGTGGGTCATGCCGATGATGTAGGCCTCGGACAGGTTGCCGCCGTGCGTGTTCACGGGGATCGTGCCCGTGGGCCAGCGGATGTTGCCGTCGGCCACGAAGGGCCCGCCCTCCCCGATGGGTGCGAACCCGTAGTCCTCGATCTGCATGAGGACCATCGGCGAGAAGTGGTCGTAGAGCAACGCGACGTCGACATCGGCGGGCGTGACTGCCCCCCATCTCGTACATCCGCTTCGCCACGGGCCGGTGCCCCGACGACGCGAAGTACTCGTCCGGCGCCTGGAAGTAGCTGAAGATGGCGGGTCCCCACCGCCCCATGCCGCCGTGCGCGGACGCCAGCACGTACACGGGTGGTTGGCGCAGATCTCGTGCGCGCTCGGCCGACGTGGTGACGACGGCGACCGCACCGTCGGTCTCCATCGTGTAGTCGAAGAGGCAGAGCGGATCCGAGATCATGCGCGCGTTGAAGTAGTCGTCGAGCGTGAGCGGATTCCGTTGGAGCGCGGTCGGACGCCGGATCGCGTTCTCGCGCTGCGAGATGACGATCTCGGCGAGGTGCTCGCGTTTGGTGCCGTAGAGGTGCATGTGGCGTTGCGTCAGCATGGCGAAGTTGTGTCCGGGCGAGCCGATGCCGGCGCTCGCCGTGAACGCAGCGGCGGGATCCGTCCCTCCTCCGCCGTAGGGATTGCCACCCCCGCCGCCACCGGCACCTCCACCCCCGGCGCCGCCCTGCACGGCGGTGCCACCGAGCCGGCGAGTGACCTGTTGGAGCGTCATGAGCGAGACACACACGTCGGCCATCCCCGCGACGATCGCCGCCGACGCGAGACCGATGGAACCCGCGGAGCCACCGCCGCCCGACGTCAGCGACGCGGCGAAGCGCACCTCGCGAACACCCAACTGCGCGGCGACCTGCGCCGGATCGCAGGCGAACGAATAGATGGCAAAGCCGTCGAGGTCGGCGATGCCGAGCCCGGCGTCGTCGAGCGCGAGCAGGATGGCCTTGCACGCCATCTCGAGCGGGGTCTGCGGCAGCGATTGCCCGCGCTTGTAGTACGGGGTTGCCCCGACCCCGACGACGGCGGTCCGGTCCTTGATCGTCATGGTCCGGCATCCTGACGACGATCTGAGCGTCGCGCAATTTCGAGGATCTAGGCTCGCGCGCGTGCACCGAGGGGGTTCGACGTGGATTACCAATTCTTCGACGCTGACAACCACTACTACGAGTCCGACGACTGCTTCACACGCCATGGCGACGAGCAGGTGAAGCGCTATGTCACGTGGGTCGACGAGGGCAAGAAACGCCACCTGCTCTTCGGTCAGATCCGCACGAACGACGTCCGCAACCCCCGGTCGGTGATGAACCCCACGTTCAGCCGCGTCGCGAAGCCCGGCGCCTTCCACGACCCGCTGAAGGAGCTCGAGCAGGGTGCCCGCCTCTCGTTCGTCGAGCGCTACGGCGAGCTCGAACCGCCGTCGGTCGTCTACCGGGATCGTCACGAGCGTCTGCATGCGATGGACGAGCAGGGCGTCGAGCGGATCATGCTGTTCCCGACGCTCGGCCTCACCGTCGAGGGCTACATGGCCGACGACGCCGATCTCATGTACCGGGTCATGCACGCGTTCAACCTCTGGCTCGACGACGACTGGGGCCTCAACCGCGACGGGCGCATCTACTGCCCGCCGGTGATTCCGATGCTCACCGTCGATGGCGCGGTTGCCGAGCTCGAGTGGGCGCTCTCGCGCGAACGCGCGCGTCATCACGATCCAGCCCGGGGACGCGTACGGCCGTTCGCCCGCAGACACGTACTTCGATCCGTTCTGGGCGCGCGTCAACGAGGCGGGCATCCTCGTCGCCTATCACGCGTCCGGAGGTCCCACGTCGTACGACGACCTGTTCAAGCAGCAGTGGGGTCGTGCGACGAGCGATCGTGCGTACCTCAACACGTTCAAGAGCAACCTGCTCTCGTTGGAACGTCCGATGATGGATACCGTCCCCGCGCTCATCCTCGGTAACCTCTTCGGCCGGTTCCCGGACATCAACGTGGCGAGCATCGAGATGGGAGGCACATGGGTGGCGTACACGCTCCACGCGCTCGATCACGCCGGCACGTTGCTGAACCGCGAGATCGAGGCGTTCGGCACCGTCATGACCGACCGCCCGTCCGACGTGTTCAAGGAGCGGTTCTGGGTATCGCCGTTTCCCGAAGAGGATGTGGTCGGGCTGGTGGAACTGCTCGGCGCAGAACACGTGTTGATGGGCTCGGACTGGCCGCATCCCGAGGGCACGCCGACACCGGCGGCGTACGTCGAGTGCCTCGCCGGTCTCGACGACCACAAGATCCGGCGGGTCATGCGCGACAACGCCATGGAGTTGATCGCGGCCTGACCGCGGAATCGTCGACGAAGGGGGCTACGTGCAGGTCGATCTCGGTGGGAAGGTAGCGATCGTGACCGGATCGGGAAATCTCCGCGGGATCGGCGCGACCTACGCGCGGGCGCTCGCGGAACAGGGCGCGGCCGTCGTCGTCGCCGACGTCAACGAAGCGGGCGCGGCGACCGTTGCGGAGCACCTGCGCGCGGACGGGTTCTCGGCCGTCGCGCATGCCACCAACATCACCGATCGCGAGTCGGTGCGCTCGGTGATGGAGCGGGCGCGCGACGAATTCGGTGGCCTGGACATCCTCGTGAACAACGCCGCGCTCATGGCCGACATGGAAATGTCACCGGTGTTCAGCTACCCGTACGAGGAATGGGATCGCGTGCTCGCGGTCAACCTCACGGGGGCATTCAACTGCTGTCACGAGGCGGTGCCGCTGATGCAGGAGCGGGGCGGTGGCAGGATCGTGAACCAGTCGTCGGGCGGGGCGTTCCCCCCGCAAGGTGTGTACGGCATCACCAAGCTCGGCGTGGTTGCGCTGACGGTGGCACTGGCGAAGGAACTCGGCGGGTTCAACATCAACGTGAACGCGATCGCGCCGGGCCACGTGGTGACCGAGGCGAGCGAGAAGATCGCGCCGGAAGGATCCGACTTCCACACGATGATCATGCAGGCCGCCCCGCGTGGCGGCTCGAGACACCCGGAGGCGTTGGTGGGCGCACTGCTGTTGCTCGTCTCGCCCGACGGTGAGTGGATGACCGGCCAGACGCTCAACGTCGACGGCGGATGGGTCACGAGGACCTGACCGTGTGCCCACGTTCCACGACGCCATCCCGAACGACTGGATCGGACCGGGCGAGACCACCGCGGTCGATGTCGACGGCATCCCGGTCGCGATCGCCAACGTGGAAGGCGAGTTCTTCGCGTTCGGGAACTTCTGTCCCCATCAGGCCACGCCGCTCGGCGGCCAACCGCTGCAGAAGCGTTGCGTGATCACGTGCCCGGAACATCACAGCATGTACGACGTGCGCTCCGGGCAGTGCGTCATGCCGTCAGACGACGGCTTCGAAGGTCACCTCACGATGTACGAGACGCGCGTCGTCGACGACGTGGTGCAGGTGTCGCTGGGTTGACAAACAGCGAACCGGCGTCAGCAAACGGGGTATACCCCCCTCTGCTGACGCCGGTTGCGTGGTGGAGTCAGGCGTCGACCTTCATGATCTTGCCGAGGGTGCCGCCCATGATGAGCGCTTGCGTCTCCATCGGCAGGTTCTCGACGACCTCGGAGTAGCCGAGCGGGTCGCCCATGCCCTCGGGGTGCGGGAAGTCGGACCCGAACATGAGGTGATCGGCGGGTAGGAGGTCCAACAGCTCCGCGGGGTTCGGCTCGTGGAAGATGTGCACGTAGATGTTGCGCTTGAACACCTCGTACGGGTCCTCGTCGAACAGCACCGACTGCCGCTCACTCACTCGCTGCAGCTTCGCGACGAACGGACGGATCCACCCGCTCTCGAACTCGACCGGCGCGAACTTCAGCGTTGGGAAACGCGTCGCGAGCTCATGGCCGATGATCGAGGCCATCGCGTCCACGAGGTTCGACTTCTCCGACATCAGGGCCATGAAGCCGGGCGACCCGTTGCTGACGAACGCGCGGAACTCGCGGTCGCCGAGCCCTTCCCAGTCGTTGATGTACCGCTGGTAGCCGCTGTCGCCCGAGTGCATGCCGACCACGATGTCGAGCTCGGAGACGAGCTCCCAGAACGGGTCGAACTCCGGCAGCGCGAAGGATCGCCGGCCGCGGTAGGTGGGCACCGGGGCCACACGGAGGAGGAACGCGCCGGCGCCGCGCTCGGCGACCCGCTGGAGCTCCTCGATCGCGACGTCGAGCTTCGAGAGGCTGATGATCGGCGTCGCGAAGATGGCGTCCGAGTAGTTGTACGTCCAGTGCTCGTACATCCACTCGTTGAGCGCGTGCACCACGGCACAGGCTGCGTCGGGATCGTCGCTGAGGCGCTCCTCGACGACGCTGGCCAGCGTGGGCCACATCAGCGCCCGGTCGATGCCCATGTCCTTCATCAACTCGAGCCGGGGCTCGGGATCGAAGAACGCGTCGACGCTCGGCATGATCTTCGGCTTCTCGCCGCGGGCGTCGGTTTGCTTGCCGCTGCGACGGCGCGTGCTCACGTCCGTAGCCGCCGGGGACCGCGACCACGTTGAACGTGGGATTGGGGATGTAGTCGCTGAGCTTGTCCTTGATCGCGACCTTGGTGCGTCCGTTGATCTCGACGTACTTGATGACGCCGTCGAACTCCTTCGGGATGAACTTCGTGAGCGCATCGCGGTTCTCGTACATGTGGTTGTCGGCATCGAAGGTGGGGTAAGGCAGGCGCCGTTCCCGCATGTAGACGAAGCTCTCTTCGGCCATCGGAACTGTCCCCTTGGCTCTGGACCCGGTCGAGTCGGTGAATTCCTCTCCAGGCTAAGCCCGGGACGGTCTCAAGGCAATTAGGCCGGGTACGATTCGTGGCGAGACGCTCGAACCCCGATGGTCGGGCAGTCCATCGAACGGAGGCCAGATGTCCCGCAAGCTCCCCTACCCGGTGTTCGACGCCGACAACCACATGTACGAGACCCAGGACGCGTTCACGAGGTACCTGCCCGACGAGTACGAGGGCGTCATCAAGTACGTCGAGCGTGAACGGGCGCACCAAGATCGCGATCAAGAACAAGATCAGCGAGTACATCCCGAACCCGACCTTCAACAAGGTGGCGCCCCCCGGCGCGCAGGAGCTCGAGTTCCGGCTCAAGAACCCGTCGTCCATGACCCGCCCCGACGACATCCAGCTCGCTCCCCCGCCGAAGTACATCGAGGCGCTCGCCGGCGTTCTTCGAGCCCGAAGCCGCGGGTCGATGCTCATGGACGAGCTGGGCATCGACCGGGCGATGATGTGGCCGACGCTCGCCAGCCTGCTCGAGGAGCGGCTCGCCGACGATCCGGTCGCCACCCACGCCGTCGTCCACGCGTTCAACCAGTGGATGTACGAGCCAGTGGACGTTCAACTTCGACGACCGCATCTTCCCCACCCCGGTGATCACGCTGCCGATCGTCGACAAGGCGATCGAGGAGCTCGAGTGGGTGGTGTCACGCGGCGCCAAGGCCATCCTCGATCCGTCCCGCACCGGTTCCCGACTTCAACGGCCGCCGCCGTTCGTTCGCGCTGCCGGAGTTCGACCCGTTCTGGAGAGGCCGTGCAGGAGGCCGACGTCGCTGGTGGGGATGCACGCGTCCGACAGCGGCGACCAGCGCTACATCAACGAGTGGGAGGGCCACGACGGCGAGTTCCTCCCGTTCGACCAGAAGCTGTCCGCCTTCTACCTCCTCGTTCACGCCGAGAGCCGGATGATCAGCGACGTGGTCGCGTCGGCCATCGGCCACGGCCTCGCGACGCGCTTCCCCGAGCTGCGCATCATGCCGGTCGAGAACGGCAGCTCGTGGGTGCGTCCGCTCGTCGACAAGTTCCAGCGTGTCTACGAACGGTCACCGAACGCGTTCGACGAGGATCCCGATGGTCGCGTTCAAGCGCTGCATCTACGTGCACCCGTTCCACGAGGAAGACCCGGTCGGCCTGGTCGACCTGATCGGCGCCGACAACGTGGTGTTCGGGTCCGACTACCCGCACCCCGAGGGCATGTTCGACCCGGTGACCTTCGTCGACCAGCTCGACGGGCATCGACGAGGCCGACAAGGCCAAGGTCATGGGCGGCAACCTCGCCCGCATCATGAAGGTGCCCGTCGCCGCTTGATCCCGCTCACCACTCGAAGTCGTACTCGAGCGGCACGATGGTTCGATACGGAAGGAATGCGATCGACTCGTACACTCCGCCGTGCGCCGGGTACCGGCCGATCGCGCTCCCGTACCGCAACACGCCCTCGATGCGCCCCATGACGATGGCGGGATCGTCCTGCAGCAGGAAGACGTGCAGGAGCAGATCCTGCTCGGTGTCCTCGACGGAGTCGAAGCGCATCGCGGCGAGCACGCCTTCCACCGCGAGCAGGTCGACGAGATGGGTGTCGCGCCACCAACGCAGTGCGTCGTCGCGCCGGTCCACGAACGGCGCGCGCCCGAGCACGACCACCAGGCCGCGATGCCCGATGTACGGGACCGCCTCGTCGCTCACGAGCACCGAAGCCCGCGTGAACGCCTCGCCGAGCCGCCACCGCCGCACGAACGGCACGTGGCCGCTGCGCCAGAAGCGACCGGCCTTGATGATCCCCCGGTCCTTGGTGGTCCAGAGCGCGGCCGCTTCCTCACCGTCGAAATCGGGCACGCCGAGGTAGTACATCGTGAGGTACGGAGGATGTCCGCCGGTGAGGTCGCTCCCCCCACCTCCGAGGTCCTGCAGGTCGCGCGGCGCGACGTAGCGCTTCGCGGTGAGCACGTCGGCCTTCGACACGTGCTCGGGCAGGTGGTCGAGGTCGTACCAGCGGTTGTACTCGTCGGTGACGTCGGGCGGGATGTCGAGCAGCGCGAGCAGGATCCCCTTCACTTCCATGCGGCTCACGCTAACGCCTGCCCCGGTTAGCCTGCGGCGATGCGAGCGGCGCGGTGTCTTGCGTACGGGCCACCGGAGAGCGTGGTGGTGGAAGAGCTGCCCGACCCCGAGCCCGAACGCGGGCAGGTCGTGGTGACCATCGAGGCGGCGGCACTGAACTACCCCGACGTGCTCATCGTCGCGAACCAGTACCAGGTCTCGATGCCACCGCCGTTCATCCCGGGCAGCGAGTACGCGGGGACGGTGACCGCGGTCGGGACCGACGTCACCGACCTCGTGCCCGGCGACCGGGTGTTCGGCACGGCCTTCGTCGGCGCGTGTGCGGAGATGGTGTGCGTGCCTGCGGGTGCCCTGCGGCCGATCCCCGACGACGTCACCGCGGCCGAAGCCGCCGCGTTCGGCGTCGTGTACCAGACCGCCTACCACGCCCTGCGCAGCGTCGCCGAGGTGCAGCACGGTGAGTGGGTGGTCGTGCTCGGCGCCGCGGGAGGGGTCGGGCTCGCCTCGGTCGAGCTGGCGCACATGCTCGGCGCGCGCGTGCTGGCGGCCGCCTCGTCACCCGCCAAGCTCGAGGTCTGCCGCACCGCCGGCGCCGAGGCCGTCGTCAACTACGAAACCGAGGATCTCAAGGAGCGCATCAAGGAGATCACCGGAGGTGGTGCCGATGTGGTACTCGATCCCGTCGGGGGACGCTACAGCGAGCTCGCACTGCGCGCGACGCGCTGGGGAGGCCGCTTCGTGACGATCGGGTTCGCGTCCGGGGAGATCCCCCGCATCCCACTCAATCTCGTGCTGCTGAAGGGCGTGATCGTGAAGGGCTTCGAGATCCGCACCTACTCGGAGCATGCACCGGCGGAAGCCCGCCGCGACCGTGAAGAGCTCGACGAGCTGTTCCGCGCGGGCAAGATCCGGCCGCACGTGTCGGCCGTGTACCCGCTCGACCGCGTGGGAGTGGCGTTGGCCGATCTCGCCGAACGTCGCGCCGTCGGCAAGATCATCGTCGACCCCAGGTTGGGCTGACCAACATGGCGGGACGCATGCCGCTCCCGGTGCTGCTGCAACGTCGGAGCACCGACGAGTACGCGCCCGTGCCGCTCGGCGACCGCGACCGGCGTGTGCGCACCCGTGTCGCCGAACAGGTCGACGCCGGGGCAACGGCGCTCGAGCGCCCGTCATCGCTCTACGCGACGAGCCGGCTCGGTACTGCGGCCGGGCTCCTCGCCCTCAACGCCGAGTTCGGCGACGACTACTACCGCGTCCCCCCGGAAGCGGCGCTCGACGGCGATGCCGCGGAGGCCGCGCTCGGTGGCGACGAGCTGCTCGTCGATGTTCAGACGCACTACGTCGCCGGTCGACCCGACAACGCGCAGCTCCAGGAGTGGACCATGCAGATGTACAGGTCCCTCGCGCCCTCGTGGTGGGACGGGATCGACGACATGGTCGTCTACGACTTCACGGAGTACCTGCGGTGTGTGTTCCTCGAGTCCGACGTCGACGTCGCGGTGCTCACGTCGAACCCCGGCATCGACGAGCGGCGCATGCTGTTCAATCACGAACTCGCCGGAACGCGCGAGCTCCTCGACCGACTCGCGGGCACGGGGCGACTCCTCAATCACGCGGTCGTGCACCCGAACCACGGCGAGACCGAGCAGATGGAGGATTGGCGCGACCGGTTCCGCCCGGTCGGTTGGAAGGTGTACACGCTCGGCAAGCTCGTCGACGGCGACTGGGTGTCCACCTGGCGACTCGACGACGACGACGGTCATCGGTTCCTCGACGAAGCGGAGCGACTCGGCGTGCGGCTCGTGTGCGCACACAAAGGGATCGCGTTCCACGCCGCAGCCGGCTCACCGGCCGACGTCGGGCCCGCGGCGCTCGCGCACCCGAACGTCCATTTCGTGATCTATCACTCGGGATACGAAATGCCCGACGAGGCGGGTGAGATCGAAGGCCCGTTCACCGAGCCGAGCGCCGACACCGGGGTGAACCGATTGATCGCCACGATGCGCGAGCACGGCCTCGGCCCCGGCGACAACGTCTCGGCCGAGCTCGGCACCACGTGGTTCTGCCTGGTGCGGCGGCCCGACGCCGCCGCGCACGTGCTGGGGAAGCTCATGCTCGCGTTCGGTGAGGACAACATCATCTGGGGCACCGACTCCGTCTGGTACGGGCCGAACCGGCCGGTGGTCGACGCCTTCCGCGCGTTCCAGATCCCCGAGCGCATGCAGGAAGCGTTCGGCTATCCGGAGCTCACACCGCGGGCCAAGGAGAAGATCCTCGGCCTCAACGCCACCCGCCTCTACGGGATCGACGCTGCGGGCGCCCGGGGCCGGCGCGCGCGCGACGACCTCGGATGGATCAGCACCGCGCGGGCGGAGTTCGAGCGCACCGGCGTGCCCATTTCCGCGTAGGGTCGCGTCATGCTGTACATCAACGGGGAATGGCGGGCCGCCGTCTCGGGACGCACCTTCGAGTCGAAGAACCCGGCAACGGGTGAAGTGATCGACTCCGTCGCCGACGCCGGCGTGGACGACGTCCGTGCCGCGATCGACTCTGCTGCAGCTGCATTCGAGCCGTGGGCGACGCGAACTGCGTACGAACGCTCCGCGTTCCTGTATCAAGCGCATCAGCTCATGCTCGAGCGCCGCGAGGCCCTGGCGAAGCTGATGACCGACGAGCAGGGGAAGCCGATCCGCATGGCGCGCAACGAAGTGGGCTACGCGGCCGACTTCCTGCTCTGGTTCGCGGAGGAAGCGAAGCGGGTCTACGGCCAGACCATCCCGTCGGCGCGCGCCGACCAGCGCTTCCTCGTGCTGCGCCAGCCGGTGGGTGTCGTCGGCGCGATCACGCCGTGGAACTACCCGGTGTCGATGCTCACGCGCAAGATCGCGCCCGCGCTCGCGGCCGGCTGCAGCATCGTGCTCAAGCCCGCGGAGCAAACACCGCTCCTGGCAGTCGAGGTCTTCAAGATCTTCGAGGAAGTGGGCGTTCCCGAAGGCGTGGTGAACCTCGTCACCACCTCCGAGCCGGAGCAGGTCGGTGGCGAGCTCGTCACCAACCCGCTCGTGCGCAAGATCACGTTCACCGGCTCGACGGAAGTGGGCAAGCTGATCGCGCAGCAGGCCGCCGCGCAGGTGAAACGCGTGAGCATGGAGCTCGGTGGCCACGCGCCGTTCCTCGTGCTCGACGACGCCGATCCTGTCCACGCGGCGAAGGGCGCGGCCGCGGTGAAGTTCCTCAACACCGGGCAAGCCTGCATCTGCCCCAATCGACTGTTCGTCCAGCGCGGACTCGCCGACGAATTCGTTGCCACGCTCGAGCAGCGCTTCCAGGCGCTCAAGGCCGGGAGCGGGCTCGTCGACGGCGTCACGGTCGGACCGCTCATCGACGACCAAGCCATGGCGAAGATGGAACACCAGGTGTCGGACGCCGTCGCCAAGGGCGCACGCGTCGTCACCGGCGGTTCGCGGCTCACGCACGACGGCCTCGACGCCGGATATTTCTACGCGCCCACCCTGCTCGCCGACGTCACGCCCGACATGCTCATCTACCGCGAGGAGACGTTCGGGCCGATCGCACCGGTCATCGTGTTCGACGACGACGACGAAGCCATCGCGATGGCCAACGACACCGAGTACGGACTCGCGTCCTACGTGTACACGAACAACTTGTCGCGCGCGTTCAGGGTGATGGAGCGCCTGCAGTTCGGCATGGTCGGCGTGAACGACATCAACCCCACGTCGGCGGCGGCACCGTTCGGTGGTGTCAAGCAGAGCGGGCTGGGCGTCGAAGGCGCGCGTGAGGGCATCAACGAGTACCTCGACACCAAGCTCGTGGGCCTGTCCATCTAGCCAGGACGGGATCGAAGGAGCGCCTCCTGCGCGATCGACGCCGCCAGGGTGCCCGCACGATCGTGGATGGTGCCGATGAACACACCGCGCGCGCCGGCAACCGAAACCGGCTGCAGGTCGAGGAGCATCCACTGGTCGACCGGAATCGACCGGTGGAACCACACGGCGTGATCGAGGCTCGGCCCGCCGATGCCCTCGTTCCCCGGCACGGCGCCGAACGCCCATCCCATGTCGGATACATAGGTGAGCACGCACGCCCGCGTCACGCGGTCGTCGGGAAGCGTCCCGCGCGGACGGACCCACATTCGGCTCACCTGCCGTGGATCGGTGACGCTCGCCGCGAGGTTCCGCAGGTCGAACATCGCGTTGTGACCGACTCGCTCGTGTTCGGTCAGCGACTCCGGCGCATCGACCTCGGGAAGACCGAGCACGTGATAGTCGATGCCCTCCTCGTCGACATGGAACGACGCGAGCGCGCTGAAGATCACTTCGCCGTCCTGCAACGCGTTCACGTGCCGCGCCGAGAACGAGCCTCCGTCCCGATCACGGTCGACGGCCATGATCGTGGGCCGGTCCTGACGGCCCGCGCGCAAGAAGTACCCGTGCAACGAGTGCGGGTACCGGTCGTCGGGCACGGTACGGGCGGCGGCGCCGAGCGCCTGGGCCGCGACCTGGCCGCCGTACAGATGCCCCATGAACGGCTCGGCCGGGTTCCCGGCGCGGTACAGGTTGGTGTCGAGCTCCTCGAGCGTCAGGAGCTCGAGCAGCACGTCGGCGGGGTCGGGTGTGCTCACGAGGCACACCCTCGCGCGTTGACGGCAGAATGTCCCGGCCCGGCCCGACCCGACCCACACCATCCAAGGGAGCGACCGATGCCCGGTGAAGTCGACCTGGACGAACTGGCGGCCCGAGCCACCGCAGCCGCGCAGAGCTGGGCGCCCGGCTGCACGATCGACGACGTCCAGCCACTCACGGGTGGGGCGTCGAGCCTCACGTTCACCGGGCACGTCGTCAACGGGCCTCCCGAGCACGAGCGGATCGTGCTGAAGGTCGCGCCGCCCGGGCTCGAACCGGTGCGCAACCGCGACGTGGCGCGCCAGGCCCGGCTGATGCGCGCGCTCGACGGCGCTTCCGGCGTGCGCGTGCCGTCGATCTTCTTCGAGGACGACGGCGATCCGCCCGAGGTGTCCCCCTTTCACGCGATGAACGTGGTCGCGGGCGAGTGCCTCGAGCCCCTGCTCCAGGCCCCACCGCCGGATGTGATGCCGCTCATCCCGGACCGTGCGTTCGCAGCGGCGGCAATGCTCGCGGCACTCCACCGGGTCGACCCGGCGAAGGTTGGTCTGGTCGGCGAGAAGGAGACGACACTCGAGGACGAGATCAAGCGGTGGACCCGTGCGTTCGAGACGGTCGACGAGCGGATGAACGCGCGCTACCTCGAGGCGGAGGAGCTGCTGTTCGCCACGATGCCCACAGCCCTGCCGGCGGCGATCTGCCACGGCGACTACCGGCTCGGCAACATGCTGTGCGACGGCGGCGACGTGGCCGCGCTCATCGACTGGGAGATCTGGTCGCTCTCGGATCCACGCCTCGACCTGGCGTGGTTCCTGTTCTTCACCGACGAGGCGAAGCACCCGATGGCGAGCAACCACGGGCCCACGGGCATGCCGACCGCCGACGCGTTGTACGCCGCGTACGTGGAAGCCTCGGGCGCCGAGCCTGCCGACTTCGAGTGGTTCCATTGCCTGATCCGGTACAAGGAGGCCGCGGCGACGTCGCTGCTGATGAAGCGGATGATGAAGGCGGGCGGTTCGGGCGCGGGCGGCGGCAACAACTGGTCCACCGCGATCCCGGCACTGACTGCCGAGTGCATCGAGCGTCTCCAGAAGTTCGAGCCGGGTCGCTGAGAGCTGCGAATGGGTCAGCTCGACGGACATGTCGCCCTGGTCACGGGCTCCACACGCGGCATCGGTCGCGCGATGGCCGAGCTGTTCGCGGCTGAGGGTGCCCACGTGATCGTGAACGGACGCGACGATCCCACGAGTGTCAAGGTCGCGGCGGAGCTTCCGAACGCGATCGGGATCGGAGCCGACGTGTCCGACCTGGAATCGGTCCGCGCGCTGTGCTCGCGTGCCCAGGAAGAAGTCGGGACCATCGACGTGCTGGTGAACAACGCGGGTATCTCCACGCGCAGTGCGATCACCCGGCTCACCGACGAGGAATGGGAGCGGAACCTGGCGGTGAACCTCACCGGCCCGATGTACGCGATCCGAGAGCTCGTCCGCCCCATGAAGCAGGCCGGTTGGGGGCGGATCCTGAACGTCACCTCTGGGGCCGGTACGCACGGAGTGGCAGGATTCTCGGCGTACGGCGCGGCGAAGGGCGGCGTCGTCGGGCTCACGCTGACGCTGGCGCGAGAGCTCGAAGGATTCGGCATCAAGGTGAACGCGCTCTCGCCCGGCGCGCTCACTGACATGCTCCGCCAGCTCCCGCCGGAGCTGCTCGATCCGATGGTCGAACACGGGCTCCCCACGGTCGAGGACTGTGCCGAGGCCGCGCTGCGGCTGGTGGTCGACCACACGCCCAACGGCGAAATCGCGCACATGGGAGAAGGAGCGGCATGACCGAAGCGGTCTCGTACGGACACCGGCTCACGCTGCTGGCGGAGCAGCACCCTGACGACGTCGCCGTGGTCTTCGCCGCGGAAGACGGCAGCGAGACGCCAATTCTCTGGAGGGAACTGGAGCAGCGCGCGAACCAGATGGCGCGCTACTTCGAAGCGCGGGGCGTCGACGACGGCGACATGATCGTCGTCGCGCTGCGCAACTCCCCCGAGCACCTGTTCTCGGTGTTCGGCGCGTGGAAGCTCGGCGTATCGGTGCTGCCGTTGCGCTGGGACCTGCCCGAGTGGGAGCGAGATCGTCTGCTCGGAGTGGCCGACGCCGAGTTGGTGGTCGCGGCGTGGGACAACCCCGCGCCCGGCACGGTGTCCCTCGAGGACATCCGCGGCACGTCGGATCTGCCCGACACGCCGCCCTACCCGGATCGCGTCCCGGAGTACACGCGCTTGATCGCGACCTCGGGTGCCACCGGCACTCCCAAGATCGTGGCGACACCGTCACCAGGGGTGATGGCGATCGACGAGCAGATGTTGCGGGTGATGGGCAGCACCGCCGGCAAGCGTTATCTCACGACGTCGCCGCTGTACCACGTCAACGGATGGGCGTACGCATACAACCCACTGCTGCAGGACTGCCCGATCGTCCTGATGGAACGATTCGACGCGGCGCGCGCCGTCGACCTGATCGAGCGGTACCGCATCTCCTTCACGGTGATGGTGCCGACGATGTTGATGCGCGTCGCGCGGCTCGAGGGCGTGAAGTCGCGCGACTTCAGTAGCCTCGAACGGATCGTGTACGGCGGCGCGTCGATCGCGGAGTGGGTCCCGCGTGCGTGGTTCGAGCTCATTCCACCCGAGAGGTTCTGCTTCAGCTACGGGGGCAGCGAGGGACACGGCCTCGTGATGTGCACGGGTGACCAGTGGCTCGAGCACCCGGGCACGGTGGGGCTCCCGCTCGACGGCGAGGTGAAGATCCTCGACGAGCACGGCAACGAGGTCCCGACCGGTGAGATCGGCGAGATCTTCATCCGTTCGAACCAGGAGGGCCCGCGCTTCCAGTACATCGGTGTGCCCACACCGGAGGGAACGCCGGACGGGTTCGGGTCGTTCGGCGACATGGGCTACGTCGACGAGGACGGCTTCGTGTACATCGCCGACCGGCGCCGCGACATGATCGTGTCCGGCGGCGCGAACGTGTACCCCGCCGAGGTCGAGGCGGTGATCACCGAGCATCCCGGTGTGCTCGACGTGGTGGTGGTCGGTCTCCCCGATCCCGAGTGGGGGCATCGGGTGCACGCGATCGTCCAGCCGACTGATCCCGAGCACGCGCCCGACCCCGACGAGCTCCGCGCGCACTGCAAGGCCCGCCTCGCCCCGTACAAGGTCCCGAAGGAATTCGAGATCGTCGAGCACATCCCCCGCTCGGCGGCGGGAAAGGTCAACCGGTCAGCGCTCGTCGAGGAGCGCACGTAGCGCGTTGCGGTCGGGCTTCTGGAAGGTTGTGAGCGCGGGGATCTCGTCGACCACCACCACCCGATCCGGCACCTTGTACTTCGCGAGCCCGTACTCGGCGAACCACTCCAGGCACCACTGCCGGTCGACCGGCGCGTCAGCGACGACGAACGCGCCGATGCGCTCCCCGTACACGTCGTCGGGGTAGCCCACCACGACGGCCTGGTGGATCGCGGGGTGCTGCTCGAGCGCGCCTTCGACCTCCGACGCGGAGATGTTCGCCCCGCCGCGGATGATGATGTCGCGGCTCCGCCCGGTCACGCGGAGCCAACCGTCGTCGATCATCGCGAGATCCCAGGTGCGGAACCAGCCGTCGATGAACGCGGCGTCGGTCTGGTCGCGGTCGAGGTAGCCCTCGGCCAGCTCGGGACCTCGGAGCCACACCTCACCCTCGGTGGCGCGCGGGTCCACCGCGCCGGAGACGGGGTCGCGGAGCTGGAGCTCCGCGCCGGGCACGACGCGACCGTCGGTGGTCCAGCCGCGCTCGACTGGATCGCCGGGAAACGACGTCGTCAGGAACGGCGCTTCTGTCGAACCGTACGTGCGCTTCACGACCGCCCCGTACGTCGACGACATCTCGCGCGAATTCCTCGGTGATCGTGGTGCCGCCGCCCGCGATCAAGCGCACGCTCGCGACCGCCTCCGGCGAGAAACCCGGCGCGGCGGCGATGCCGAGCGCGAACACCGGCGGCCCGAACAACATCGTGACGCGCTCCGACTGCACCAGTTCGAGGCCGCGCGCGCCGTCCCACCCCTCCATCACCACCGCCTTGACCCCCGTAGCCACCGGGTGGAGCAGGCCGTGGAACATCCCCGCGAGGTGCGCGAGCGGCGCGGGCACGAGCACCGCGTCCTGGAGGCCCGTTCCGTGCAGGCTCTCGAGTTGCCGCGCCTTGTACGCGAGCGTGCGCTGGGTGTGGATCACCGACTTCGGCCGTCCCGATGATCCCGAGGTGGTGAGGACGACCGCGACGTCGTGGGGGGCGCCCGCCGGTGTGGACACGGGCGCACCGCGCAGGCCTTCGAGGAGGGGCGTGCCCGTGTCGGCGGCGGAGAGCAGGGTCGGCCGGTCGATCTGCGCGAGCACGGCGCCGACCTCGCGCGCGGTCAGTTGCCGGTGCAACGGGACAGCCACCGCGCCCAGCCACCACGACGCGCAGTAGAGGACCGCGGCCTCGAGGCAATTCGGCAGTTGCCACGCCGACCGCGTCGCCGCGCCGCACCCCACGCGCGCGGAGACCACCCGCCACCGCCTGTGCCGAAGCGAGCAGCTCGTCGCTGCCCAGCGCACCGCGGTCGGTGACGATGAGATCGGGCCGGCGCGGCATGTCCACGAGAAGCCGGCCGAGGGTCTGCTCGAACCACGGACCGCCGGGGGCGGAGTACTCGGACAGCGAGCGGATTGACGAACGTGGGCTCGATCACGCGTTCAGAGGCGGGCGCGCAACGAATCGACCAGGGCGTCGAACTCCTCCGGCCAGGTGGGCGCGCCGGGTTCGGTGTCGAGCGCACGTGGTGACGCGGCGCGGCGGTCGCCCAGGATGACGACCTCGTCGAGACCATCTGGCCCTGCGACGACACGTTCCCAGGGGGTGTCCGCAGCCTGGAAGCGCATGTCGCCCATCGTGCGCTCCTGACCGTCGAGCGTGTACGACCCGCCGACGACGAGGCGGAAGCCTTCGGTGCCGAACGTGCACGCGGGCGCGGCGACCTGCGCCGCGGGCGTGCGCAGCAACAGCACGACCGGTCCGAGGTCGGGCAGCCCGAGGACGCGGCCGCGACCTTCGACGCGCCGAGCGTGCCCCACGTGCCGGCGTCGCGGAACGAACCGTCGATGTGGCCGAGCCTGCTCAACGGCGTGGTGAGGTTCGTGACCATGCCGACCACACCGCCGTCGTCGTCGTCGAGCATCTCCGGCAGGAGGTCGCCGAAGCGCTCCTGCGCGCCCGCGGCGGCGGCACGGTACTGCTTGCGAATCTCCGGGTTCGTCGGCCGCACCATGAACCCGCGGCGGTCGGCGAAGAAGATGATGCGCCAGTTGCCGTCGACGTGCGGCACGTCGCCATCCTGCCCGTAGGGGCGGCCCGACTGCTGCAGCCGGAACTCGCCGTGGTGATAGCGCTCCCGGCCGACGATGAGCTCGCCCTTCATGCAGATCCGGAAGTTGTCGCACGAGTGGCTGTGGGCCGGCGCGAGATCGGGTGGCCCCGCAAGCTGTTCGGGCGTGGACGGCGCGTCGTAGAACAGGCCGAGGAACGGGCCGGCCACCGCATCGCCCATGCCGAACATCATCGGCTGTCCGGAGCGTTCGCAGAGCGGCGGTTCGCGGAACGACAGGTCGAACACGCCCTCGTCGAGGTCGAGACCGAGCGCAGCAAGCATGACGTGCAGCGTACGACCAGAGGCGAGCGTGTGCGGCGTGGCCCAGCGGCGCGGCAGCGAAGCTGCCGAGAGCGAGGGTCGGGGCCGGGTACCGTGCCAGCTCGATGAAGATGGATCCGGCGACGCATTTCACCGGCGAACTGGGGTTCAGCCACGAGCTCGAAGAAGGGGCGGGGCGCGGGTCGGCATGGAACGTGCCCGAGCTGTGCGTGCCGGGCACGGACTTCCCGCACGCCTCGGTGTTGCTCACGTTCGCCGACAGCATCACCGGCGTTCTCGCCGGCCTCGCGACCGCGCCGCAGGTCTCCGTCACCGTCGATTTCCGGGTTCGGATCCTGCGGCCGCCGCCGCCGGGCCAGTACGAGATCGAGGCTCGGATCCTCCGCACGGGTCGCACGCTCACGGTCGGCGAGACGGCCTTCGTTGCACCCGGGGACGAGGCGCCGTTCGCGGTCGCCGTGGGTTCGTTCATCGCATCTCCGAGACCGGTCGACGTACGGCCGGAGGAGTTCGGTACGCGCCGCGTGCGGCGGAAACGCCCCACGATCTCGGTCCCGTTCGGCGAGCGGGTCGCGCTCGACATGCTCGAACCGGGCGTCGGCAACGTCGTGCTGCGCGAGGACCTCACCAACTCGACCGGCACGATCCAGGGTGGCGTGCTCGCGCTCTTGGGTGAGATGGCCGCGCACACACTCGTGTCGGCCGAAGCCGGGCGAACGTTCGTCGTCGACGATCTCGACATCCGGTATCTCCGCGCCGCGCGCGTCGGACCCGCACGTTCAGCCGCGCGACTCCTCGCGCTCGACGACGAGCGCGCCACGGTCGCGGTGGAGATCCGCGACACGGGCATGGACGACCGTCACGTCGCGCACGTGATCGCCCAGTGCCGCGCACTCGCGCGGCCAGACTGAGCGCATGAGCGCATGAGCGCATGAGCGACTGGTGGCTCGACGAGCTCGCACACGCCGGTGCGGAACATCTCGACCCGGCCTCCGTCGCCGGTTACGAGCGCAAGGCGGGGTTCGATCCCTCGGACGATCTCGACGCCTTGCGCCACCACGGGTTCGATTCCCACTCGACGATCGTCGATCTCGGCGCGGGAACCGGAGCCTTCGCGATCGCGGCGGCACGGTTGTGCCATCACGTGTTCGCGGTCGACGTCTCACCGGCGATGACCGCCGCGCTCCGCGCCCGCGTCGAGGAGATCGGCATCGGCAACGTGACCGTCGTCGACGGGGGGTTCCTCTCGTACGAGCACGAGGGTGAACCGCCGGGCTTCGTGTTCACGCGGAACGCGCTTCATCAGCTCCCGGACTTCTGGAAGGCGATCGCGCTCGAGCGGATCGCGTCCCTGCTTCGTCCCGGCGGAATCCTGCGGTTACGTGACCTCGTGTTCGACTTCGAGCCGGCGAACGCCGACGAGAGCATCGACGCGTGGCTGTCGGGCGCGGTGACCGATCCCACGCTCGGCTGGACCGCCGAAGAGCTCGCAGAGCACGTTCGAGGAGAGTTCAGCACCTATAGCTGGCTGCTCGACGCGATGCTCGAACGAACGGGGTTCCGCATCGTCGAACGACACTTCCGCAGGTCCGCGTACGGCACGTATACCTGCGAGGTCGTTCGTGGCTGAAGGCAATCGCGGTTCCTTCCATTGAGAAGCGTGCGTGCGCACGCTCGAGAAGCGCCGCGGCCTCGAAGCACCGACCGGCTTGACCGCCGAGACGATCGGCATCGGCGGGCTCGAACGCGCGTACTGGCTCGCCGCGCCCCCGGACGGGGACACCGGTGACGCGCCGCTGCTGATCGTCCTCCACGGCGCGGTGCTCAGGGTCCGGGTACCGCGGCATTGAAAGGGTTGCACCGCCGTGGACCCGCCGCAGGGTTCGTCACCGTCTTCCCCGACGGGAGGGCCGCGTCTGGAACGACGCACGCGGTGCGCCGGCTCTGAAGCGACGCGAGAACGTCGACGACGTCGGGTTCCCGCAGGCGCTCGTGACGCGTCTCGGGTCCGAGGGCCGAGCGCGAGGCGAGGGCGTGTACCTCACGGGCATCTCCAACGGCGCGTTGATGTCCGAGCACCTCGCTCGTCGCGGTCTGCTCCCGGTCGTCGGGATCGGTCTCGTGGCCGGACCGGGCACCCAGACCTCGCGGTCGGCAACGCCGCGTCCCGTGCAACCTGCCACCCTCGTTGGTCGCAGGAACGGCGGATCCGACTGACCGTCGGCCGACCACCCGTCGTCCTGTACCGCATCGAAGGCGGCGGGCACACCTGGCCAGCAGGCGCGCAGTACCCGCCGACGCGGTTCATCGGACCCACGGCACGCACCCTCGACGCGACGGGCATCATCCTCGAACAGTTCCGGTCGCGCGAGCCCCTTCGTGACTGACACGTTGCGCGACCTCTACCGAAGCCGTCAGCAGCCCCACCCCCGCGGTCATGGCGGGTCGGGGTCGTCGGGGTCGTCGGGTGGGGCGAGTCGTCGGGCGCCGGGCTCACCCACCACGCGCCACTGGTAGTAGGTCTTCAGGTCGTGGCAGTGCGGGCAGATCCGCCAGCAGTTGTGCTCGTCGGTCGCTCCACCGTCGGCGAAGGGTTGGATGTGGTCGATCTCGAGCCGCTGGTCGTTCGAACACGCCGTGTTGCCACACACCGGGTAGCGCCGCTCGAGCGTCCGGCGCAACTTCGCGGGGATCGTCCGCGTCGGCGCTGCGAGCTCGGTACCGTCACGGCGCATGACCGTGATGCGCGAGTCGCCCAAGAGGCTGCGGGCGATGGTGACGGGGATCGGCCCGACCCCGGCGATCTCGCAGCGTTCACCCGCCTCGACGTAACCGCGCTCGAGTGCCGCTTCACTACCGTCGAGACGCACCTCGATCGGCTTGCACGGCCCTTCCTTCACCAGCGCGACCAACCCGTCCGCCGCGTACGCCGCCCGGGGTTCGCGCTGGCCGGTCGCGCGGGCGACGTCGAAGAGCTTCGTGGTCCAGTCCTCCACCGCTTGGGCGACGAACTTGCCCTGGTGGGGTGCCAACCTGACGTCCATGCGCCAGGCACCATCGCGTTCGGTCCAGGTGTAGAGCGCCCGCGTCTCGTGCAACCTGCGTGCCGCGGCGCGGTCATCCTCCGCGCGCACCGATACCTCGCGACACTGGTCGCGCAGCCCCTTGAACGACACCGCCGACCGCGCGGAGTCCAACAACCGCCGCTCCGCCCCCGGATCCAGCGTGGCGGTCGCCGCGATCTCCGAGACCTGCGCCTCCGACAGCTCCCCGGAACGAAACGCGGACGCGGTCGCCGGCAGCGCCTCGAGCTCCCGCGCCGTCTGCAACAACCGCGTCGCCGCACCGACACTCACCCCGGTGGTCGACGCCAGCCAGTGCGCCGCCGAGCGGTGCCCCTCCCGCTTCCACGACACGGCCTCCTCGACCCGCCGCGCCGCCAGGCCCCGGCCCGCCTGCGACAGCCGCTCACACGTCGTGAACAGGTTCACCAGCTTCTTGGCACCGGTCGCGTCCAACGTCCCGGGCTCGAACTCGGCCACGACCGCTTCGAGGGTCGCCATCGCCGAACGCACCCGCTCGAACACACTGCGACACTCACTGGCCACGCAGCACACCTCCCAACCGGCAACGCCAACGGGCCAACGCCAACGGGCAACGCCAACCGGCAACGGCCTCAGGGGAAGTGCCCCCCCACTCTAATCGAACACACGTTCGTGTCAACCCCCAATTCGCCCGAATCGTCAACGGGCGAGGTCGATCACGGGGGCCGCGGGCTCGGTTGGACCTGTGCTACAACGCGAGGACCAGCTCGCGCACACCACAGGGAGGCGGACCGTGGACTACCGCCTGATCTCGTCCGATTCGCATCTCTCGCTCCCTCCCGGGTTCTTCGGGCGCTATCTCCCGGAACGACACCGCGACCACCCGTGGGTCGAGCGGGTCCAGAGCATGCAGAAGGATCAGCTCAAGATGGCCGGCATGGGCCTGGCGCACATGGCAGGGCGGCCGTTCGAGGACTACCAGGAGAAGGACATCGACGAGTCGGACATCCGTCCCGGCGCCTTCGATCCCGAAGCGCGGCTCTCCGACATGGATCTCGACGGCGTCGACGCCGAGGTGCTGATCTCCGGTGGCGCGACGCCCACCGGCGAGGGCATCGACGAGGACTTCCAGCGCGCGGTGACACAGAGCTACAACAACTTCCTGTCGGAGTTCGCCGGCGCGCACGCCGAAGCGCCTGATCGGCCCGGCCACCGTCCCGTTCCAGAACATGGAGCTCGCGCTCGAGGAGATGAAGCGCGCCGCGAAGCTGCCCGGCATCCGCGCCTTCCTGTTCGACGCCTTCCCGCAACTCCCGTACTGGGACGAGGCCTACGAGCCGTTCTGGGCCGTCGCCAACGACCTCGGCTACCCCATCCACTTCCACATCGGCCAACCGCGGAGCAACGCGTTCACCATGGGCTCGCTCGCGCCCAACGAGCAGGGCACCGCGTTGAGCTTCATCAGCCTCTCCCCGATCGGGCTGATGGAGACGATGGCGATCATCGTCTTCGCGGGCATTCCCGCGCGTTACCCGAACATCAACTTCGTGTTCACGGAGGCGGGCGCGTCCTGGCTGGCGTACTTCCGGGAGCGCGCCGACATCGTCTTCCATCGCCATCGCTTCTGGAGCCAGTCGCCGCTCACCGAAGATCCGAGTGTGTACATCGATCGCCAGGTGCTCAACACCTTCATCGAGGACACCGCCGCGATCCGCATCCGCCACGAAGTGGGCATCCGCAACATGATGTGGTCGACCGACTACCCGCACTCCGACTCCACGTGGCCGCACTCGCAGAAGTACATCGAGGAAGCCTTCGCCGGCGTTCCCGACGACGAGAAGCACGCGCTCATGGCGGGCAACGCGATGCGCATCTACCAGCTGTAACCGCGCCGCGTGCTCGCTCGATTCGTGATCTCCGCCCGCTTCGCCGCCACGCGGACACCCGCGGTCGCGCCGAACGTGATGGTGGCGACGTCATCGTCGCTGGGCACCGCAGCCGCGCTCGAGACGTTCGGACGTGGTGGCAACGCGGTCGACGCGGCCGTCGCCGCGGATGCCACGCTCGGGGTGGTCCAGCCGATGCGCAGCGGACTCGGCGGCGATCTGTTCGCACTGGTCGAGCACGACGGCGAGATCCACGGGTACAACGGCTCCGGTGCGCTCCCGGCCGGGTTCGTGCTCGCTCCTGACGACCCCATGCCCGCGAGCGGAGGCGCGACGACGACCGTCCCCGGCCTCGTCGAAGCGTGGGCGGCGCTGCACGGCCGGTTCGGCCGGTTGGATCTCGGCGCGTGCCTGGAGCCGGCGATCCGTCTGGCTCGCAACGGCTTCCCACTCGGGATCGAAGAGGCGTCCGAGTGGGTGTCCGAGGCCCGCAGGCTCGGGGCCGATGCGCACGAGACGTTCCTTCCCGGCGGGCGCGCACCCGAGGCCGGGCAGGTACTCGAGAATCCCGAGCACGCGCGCGCGCTCGAGACGATTGCCACCGGCGGCGCGCGCGCCTTCTACGAAGGCCGGCTCGCAGGA
The DNA here is from genome assembly GCA_963705625.1 of uncultured Actinomycetes bacterium. Taxonomy (GTDB): domain Bacteria; phylum Actinomycetota; class Acidimicrobiia; order IMCC26256; family DASPTH01; genus DASPTH01. The sequence goes on along the minus strand of CAVPKG010000001.1, from coordinate 627,643 downwards.
GCGATCGTGCGATCGGCAACCCGCCACGGGAGCTCGCTCGCGATGAGCGACCTCGCCGGTCATCACGGCGAGTGGGTCGATCCCCTCGCGGCCGCGCGCTACAGGGACTGGGAGATCCTCGAGCTACCCCCGAACGGTGACGGTGCCGTCGTGGTCGGCGCGCTCGGGATCCTGGCGGGCGACGACGCTCCCCTCGAGCTGCTGTCACCGCGTCGGGTACACCGCCAAGCCGAAGCGGTCAAGGCGGCGTTCACCGAGGCAGCGACCTGCATCGCCGATCCGAACGCGGGCGGCAACACCGGGCGCTTGTGCGATCCCGAGTGGGCGGCTTCGGTCCGCGTCGCGCGCTCGGGCGACGGAGCCTCGACGCCGCCCGCGGAGGCGCTCCCCCTGCCGGGCGGGACCGTGTACGTGGCGGTGGCCGACGCCACGACAACGGTGTCGCTCATCAGTTCGAACTACGCGTTCTTCGGTTCGGGCGTCGTCGTCGACGAGGGCGGTTTCGTACTGCACAACCGGGGGGCGGGGTTCCGCGCGCTCACACCCGGCGCGCACCCGAACAACCCGGCGGCCGGCCGGCGCCCGTTCCACACCATCATCCCGGCGCTCGTGCGCCGGGGCGGAACCGGACGGTGGGGCGCGCTCGGCGTCACCGGTGGGCAGTTCCAGCCGCAGGGCCACGTGCAGGTCGTCCACCACCTTGCGTGCGGGCTCGACGTGCAGGCCGCGATCGACGCGCCGCGCTGGCACTGGGTCGGCGGCACCCGCCTCGCGCTCGAAGGCGGGCTGGCCGGGCTCGCGCCGGAGCTCCGCGCGCTCGGCCACGCAATCCTGGCTCCAGACGTGGTTTCGTTCGGCGCCGGACAGATCGTCGTGCCCGTCGACGGCTATTGGAACGGTGGCGCCGACGCGCGGCAGGACAGCCTCGCCGCGGGCATGTGACGCGGCCGGTCACCAATCGTCAGGAGCGAACGGCTGCGAGCCGGGTGTCCCGGCTCGCAGTGAGCGACCCGTGATCAGGAGCGAACGGCTGCGAGACGGGTGTCCCGGCTCGCAGTGAGCGACCCGTGATCAGGAGCGAACGGCTGCGAGACGGTGTCCCGGCTCGCAGTGAGCGACCCGTGATCAGGAGCGAACGGCTGCGAGCCCGGTGTCCCGGCTCGCAGTGAGCGACCCGTGATCAGGAGCGAACGGCTGCGAGCCGGGTGTCCCGGCTCGCAGTGAGCGACCCGTGATTGGGCCGGAAGACGACCTTGATCGCGTGTGAGTTGCCTCGATCGATCGTGGTCCGGACCGCGTCGCGGTACTCCTCGAGCGGGAACTCGTGGGTCACGACGACTTCGTGCGGGAGGTGTCCCGCGGCGAGGACGTCGAGCGCACGGTCGACGGAGTGACGGTCGGGGCCACCGGCGAGCCCGGGCGCGGAGCCGGCATCGACCGTGTGGTCGATCGAACCGACGAGCGCGGCCTCCTTGTACCAGACCGGAGTCAGGTCGACTTCGCTCACGCCGGCTGCCCCGAGCAGCAGAACGGTGCCTCGATGGGCGACGGCGCGCAGCGACTCCGTGACCGATCGGGGTGCGCCGACGGCCTCGACGACGTACGGGAACCCGCCCATGAGCATCACGTCCGGCGCGCGACCGACCACCCGCGCGCCGGTGATTCGCCCGAGCTCCTCGAAGTGCGCGCTGCCCTCGTCGGTCCGTACGACGTGATCGGCGCCGCATGCGGCGGCCGCTTCGGCCTGATGGGCATGACGGGCGAGCACCGTGACCGGACACGCGGGAAAGAGTCCCTTCAGCGCGGCGACGGTCGCGAGCCCGATGATTCCGCCACCGACGACGAGGACCGGGTCTCCATCGCGCGGCGGGGCACGAAGAAGGCCGTGGCACGCAATCGACACCGGCTCGTGCAGGCTCGCGCCACGGTCGGGAACCGCGTCCGGAATCGGGTGCAGCATCGACACGTGGGCCAGCACCTGCTCGGCCCATCCGCCGCCGAGGCCCTGCGTGAAGCCGAGTGTCCGACCGCGAGTCACGATTCGGCTGTCGAGGTTCGAACACGACGACGTCCATCCGCGCGCGCAGTTCGCACACAACGGGTCGATCCCCCGCGCCGCGCACGGGATGCACGGGTCGACGGCAACACGGGTCCCGACGCTGTACGCGCACTCCGGTCCCGCTTCGACCACCCGGCCGGCGATCTCGTGGCCGAACACGAACGGAAAGGAACCCCCCATCCCCATCAACGTGGGCGACGGCCCGGTGTTGTGCGCGAAGAGGTGGAGGTCGCTCCCGCAGATCCCACCCACGGTCACCGCGACGCGGGCCCACGCCGCTCCGGGCAGCTCGGGTTCGGGCAGATCGGCGAGCGACGCCGGGAACTCGGGGTCCACCATGTCGAACTGCACCGCGCGCACGTCGTCAGCTCCGGGGGGTGAACTGCGCGGCCTGGCGCATGTACTCCGGCGGGGTCCGGTTCATGATCGAGTCGACCCGAACCTGGGCGGAGTTCTGGCCTGACTCCGCGTAGATCCAGAAGTCGTCGTTCGCGATTCCCTCGAGCGTCATGTCGGCGATCTCTTCGAGCGGCGCGAACGTCAGTTCCCGGCCGGCGCTGCGCATCGTCTCCTCGAGCTGAGCGAGCGCGTCGCGGCCCTCTCGGGGAGGCGCCTCGTCGTGCTCGAACTCGGCGGGACGGTTCCGTCCCGGCCGCCAGATCCCCGTCTTGAGCATGCCGGGGGTGCGCGTCGAAGGGAACATCACCGAGGCGCTCACCTTCGCGTCGATGGCTCGCAGACTGCCCCAGAGACACTCGGTGATGGTGACGACCGCAGCCTTCGTCGACGCGTAGATCGTGCCGGAGAGCAACGGCGAGAACCCGCCATTACCCGACGACGTGTTCACGACATGACCCTCGGTGTCCTGGTCGAGCATCACCGGCACGAACGCGTTGATCCCGTTCACGACACCGAACACGTTGACGTCGTAACTCCAGCGCCAGTCGTTCACGTGCTGCTCCCAGAAGGGCTTCTGCGAGCCGGACCCGATGCCCGCGTTGTTGCAGACGACGTGCACCGCGCCGTACGCGTCGAGCGTGGCGTCACGCAACGCTTCGACCGATTCGAGCAACCGAACGTCGGTGACGACACCGGTGGTATCGAAGCCGAGACCGCGCAACTCGTCGACCGCCTGCTCCAGCACGCTGCCGTCGTTGTCGGCGAGGACGACCTTCATCCCGGCTTGCCCGAAGCGCACGCCGAGGGCCTTCCCGATGCCACCACCACCGCCGGTGACGACCGCCACCTTCCCGTCGAAGTCCTTCACGATCGGTTCGGCTCCTTCGCTCGATGTCGAGAACGCGCGCGTTCGGACGGGATGCCGTCCGCCGGGACGTGACTACACGTTCGCGGTGAGCTCGAGATACTCCTCGAAGCGCTTGACCGCGTCGTCGTTCGCCTGCCCCTCCTGCACGAGCGCGTGCAGCTCGTCCCGATCGGACGGGTCGAGGCGACGCTGCACGATCGCGTCGAACGCGTGCCGGCTCTCGAGAAGGCGGCGCGGCCGGAACATGGTGGGCCAGTTGTCGGGTGACGGCTTCTGCTGCTTCATCACCTGCCGCGCGACGGTGACGAGGTGCACTTCTGTGGGACCGTCGACGGTAGCCATGATCTCGCCGTTCCCGCCCAGCGGCATGAGGTTCGACACTCCGAGTGCGCCGTGGAGGTGCGTCGCGCGCGATCCGATCGACGACATGATCTGTGAAGCCCGCACTTTGCACGCGGACACGTAGTGCCGCACCTCGCGCGCGCTCGAGTTGTCGATGAGCCAGGCCGTGTAGAGCACCAAGAGGCGGAACTCCTGGAGCTCGATCCACGACTCTGCGATCTGCTCCTGCACCATCTGCTTGTCGGCCAGCAACGCGCCCTTCGTCGTGCGGCTGAGCGCGCGCTCGCACATCATTTCGAAGTAGCGCTGGCAGCTCGCGACGGTGCGCATGGCGTGGTGGATGCGCCCACCGCCCAGACGACGCTGCGCGACTTCGAACGCCTTCCCTTCGCCCCCCAAGACATTCTCGTAGGGAACTCGGACGTTCTCGTATCTGACGTGCGCGTGCATGCCACCGCCGAACGTCTCACCCAGGTGACCGATGTCCTGCAGCACCCGGATGCCCGGCGTGTCGGAGGGCACGAGGATCATCGACATGCCCTGGTACGCGTTCACGTCGGGGTTCGTCACGCACATGACGATGATGAACGACGCCGTACGCAGGTTCGACGAGAAGAACTTGTCGCCGTTGATCACCCACTCGTCGCCGTCACGCTCGGCGCGACATTTGAACTGCGTGGGATCGGAACCTCCGTGCGGCTCGGTCATCGAGTAGCAGGAGAACACCTCGCCATCGAGCAACGGTTGGAGCCACTTCTTCTTCTGCTCGGGGGTGCCGTACGCCGCGATGATCTCCGCATTGCCGGTATCGGGCGCGGCACAACCGAAGATGATCGGCGCCCACATCGACCGCCCCAGCAGCTCGTTCATCAGTGCGAGCTTCAGCTGTCCGTACCCCTGTCCCCCGAGCTCGCGCTCGAGGTGACATGCCCAGAGGTCGCGGTCACGCACCTCTTGTTTGAGCTGGTCGACCAGCGTGCGCAGCCCGCCCGTGGGGCTCTCGAACACGTTGACGTCGAGTACCTGGTCGAGCGGCTCGATCTCGTTGCGAATGAACTCGTCCATCCAGTCGAGCTTCTCTTGGAATTCGGGCTCGGTCTTGAAGTCCCACACGCTGAGCTCCAAACGGTCGCAGTTGCCAAGGCGGTCGAAGTGCTGGTGTTCAGGCTACGAACTGGGGCGGAACACCGCCAACGCGGAGGCGATCACACGGTCCCCGTTACCCTCGTCGCGCAACGTCATGCGGCACGCGAGGCGACCGAGATCGCCGCGCACGACGTCACCGCTCGTGACGAACGGGCCCACGGTGCCGCGGGCGACGAACATCACCGACCAGTCGTCGATCTGCACCGCATCGGTGCCGGCGGCGTTGGCCGCCAATTCCATCGCACCGGCCTCGAGCACCACCTGCGTCGCGCCGTGGTGGAGCGACCCCGACGTGGACCCGAGCTTGGCATCGAGCTCCGGAAGGGCCCATCCCCCCTCGGCCCGTCGCCGCGCACCGAACGCCTCGTGCAACGGGGGCAGGTCGGGCGAATCGGGCACCCCGGGGCCCGGGTCGACGTACTCGTAGCCGTCGGGCGCGGCAGCCAGTTTGACTCCCATGCCGCGCGTGACCGCGACGATCCGCTCGGGTCGCGCCGCGTCGCGCACCTCGGCCTGGCCGAAGCCCATCGTGCGGCCGTCGTGGATGCGCGCGTCGCGGACACGGACCTCGGTCACGTCGTGCCCGGGATCGAGCACGTGCACCGAGCTGATCACCGGAGCGGGCACCGAGACCGCGTCACCCGTCACCCCGGCGGCGTCGGCGATCGCGATCGAGAGCGGCGACGCCATCAGCCCACCCGCGGCGTTTCGCATGTCGCGCCGGATGGCCATCGCACCCTCGACCGTGCCGTCGGCTGCGATCGTCGACCGGCTCCCGAGGTAGCGGTAGGTCATCAACCCGTCGGGGCCCATCACCGCCTTGAAGCGCTCCCAGAACTCGGCCTCCGCAACGCGCTGGAGATCCTCGACCACCGTGGTTCTCCCGTCTGCTCGTCTTCGTCTGCTCGTGCTGGCCGGGCCCGGTGCGGTGGGCAGGGACTTATACCGCGCGCGACACTACGAGGACCTGCGCACGCTCGCCACAGGAGACCGTCCCATGGACTTCGAGCTCTTCGACGCCGACAACCACTACTACGAGGCGGAGGACGCGTTCACGCGATACGGGGACGAGCGCGTGAAGCGGTTCGTGCGCTGGGTGTCGGAAGGCAAGAAGCGCCACATCATGTTCGGCGGCCAGGTCAGCACCGGCGTGCCCAACCCGACCTTCAACCCGATCGCGCGGCCCGGCGCGTTCCACGAACGGCTCAAGGAGCTCCAGGACGGCACGGGCGAGCGCAACCTCGGCGCGTTCGACACCCGCCGCTACGGCGCGCTCGAGCCGCTGCCCGAGGAGTACCGCCACCGTGACGCGCGCCTCGCGGTGATGGACGAACAGGGCGTCGAGAAGAACTTCCTGTTCCCCACGCTCGGCGACTGCGTCGAGCACTACATGGTGAACGACCCGAAGATGGCCTACGACGTGTTCCACGCGTTCAACCTGTGGCTGGAAGACGACTGGGGTTACGCCTTCGAGGACCGTCTCTACGCGCCGCCCTACATCCCGATGCTCGATCCCGAGCTCGCAGCCAAGGAGCTCGACGTGGTGCTCGCAAAGGGCGCGAAGGTCGTGTCGATCAGGCCCGGTCCGGCCGGCGGTCGCTCGCCCGCGGATCCCGTCTGGGACCCGTTCTGGTCGCGGATGAACGAGAGTCACACCCTCGCCGCGTACCACGCGTTCGGTGGTCCCACGTACTACGGCGACGCGTTCCAGCAGATGTGGGGACGCGCGCCGGTCACCGATCCGGTGTACCACGGCATGCTCTCGGCCGCGCTCATCGCCGACCGCGGGATCCTCGACACCACCATGGCGCTCGTGCTCGGCAACTTCTTCGGCCGCTTCCCCAACGTCAAGGTGGCGAGCATCGAGATGGGCTGCAAGTGGGTGCCGTACGCGCTCGAGACCCTCGACCACTCCGGCGGTCTGCTCGAGCGCCGCATCGAGGCGTTCGGCGAGAAGCTCGACGACCTTCCCTCCGACGTCTTCAAGGAGAACGTGTACGTGTCGCCGTTCCCCGAGGAGGACGTGGTCGGCCTCACCGAGCTCATCGGCGTCGACCACGTGCTGTTCGGCTCCGACTGGCCACATCCCGAAGGCAACATCGCGCCGGGCGACTACGTCGAGTGCATCGAGAAACTCGGTGAATCCGAGATCAAGAAGATCATGCGCGACAACGCGCTCTCGCTCGTCTCGTGAACCACCCCGGAAAATAGCCTCTGAGCAGGGGAAACGAGGCCGAGCGCCCCTGGCCGCTCCTTGTATGGCGGTGCGAGAGGTGATAACTTCTGAAGTGTGAAATGCCCCGGCGCCGCCTGAACGGCCCGGGGCGTGGCCAACACCCACATCGGAGGTATCGGCATGACGGAGACTACCGATCTCGACCCCGCACGCCTCGCGGTCAGCGCGCCCGGCTCGCTCGAGGGGCTGCTCCCATCCTGGGAACGGTCCTTGCGCGCGAACCGACGCGCTCCGCAGACGATCAAGAACTACCTGACCGCGGCCGACCAGCTCGTCGACTTCCTCGCCGAGACCGGAATGCCGACCGATGCGGCGTCGATCACCCGCGAGCACGTCGAGGCGTTCCTCGTCGAGCTCACCGAACGAGGCCGGTCCGCGTCGAGCGTGGCGACGCGCTTCCGCGCGCTTCAGCAACTCTTCAAGTGGACCACCGAGGAAGGCGAGACCAGCGACTCGCCCATGCGCAACATGAAACCGCCGAGCGTCCCCGAGACCCCGGTGCCGGTAGTGAGCGACGACGACCTTCGCAAGTTGCTCAAGGTCGTCGACGCCAAGGACTTCGACCGCGACGCGACCGGGCCATCGTCACACTGTTCCTCGACACGGGTATGCGACTCGGCGAGCTCGCAGGCCTCAAGCTCGAGGACCTCGACTGGAACCAGCACGTCACGTTCGTGGTCGGGAAAGGGAAACCGCCCGCGAGCGTGCCCACTCGGATCGACCGCCGAGGTCGCGCTCGATCGGTACCTCCGCGCCCGCAAGTCTCACCCGCAGGCGTCGTCGCCGTGGTTGTGGCTCGGAAGCAAGGGCCGGCTGACCCCGAGCGGTGTCGGCCAGATGCTGCACCGCCGATGCGAGCAAGCTGGCATCACGGAGATTCACCCGCACCAGCTCCGGCACACCTTCGCGCATACGTGGCTGTCCTCGGGTGGCCAGGAGGGCGACCTCATGCGGCTCGGCGGCTGGCGGTCCCGGGCGATGTTGTCCCGGTACGGCGCCGTGGGCGCCGACCTGCGAGACCACGAAGCGCACCGGCGACTCTCACCAGCCGATCGCCTCTGAGATGGTCGAACAAGAGCCTGCTTTCACCGGGCACGCGCTAACGATCGCGGACATCCAGGCCCTTCCGCCTGGTGAGGCTCGCGACGCAGTCCACTATCTGCACGTCGTCGACCCCGCGAATGTGTGGTCCATGCCGTGGCTGGAGCTCACGTGTCATCGCGCCGCGGAGCATGTGCTCATAGACCTGGTCTGTCCCGAGTGTGGTGGTCGCCTCGGGCTCGTGAATCGCGACCTGTGGGTCGTCACATGGTGGGAGACGACCGCGGGCCCCATCCTGTTCGACGTCGACAAGTCCGAAGGGAAGGCTCCGAGAAGCGCCCTGGTGCACGCCGTTCCCCTCGACGACATCGGCCAACCGAAGCCCGGGCTCGAGGGCGAGCGCGTGACAATCCGCGCCCGTTGCACCGGACACGGCACGACCGAGTTCCCCCGCGATGCGATCATGGAGTCGCTCGCGCTCCGACGCCACTCGAAGAACAGGGGCGCCCGGCTCCCTGGTCTCCTTGTGGAGCAAGGCCCCGAGGAAGACCGCCAGGGACCCCAGCCGATCGTGTAGAACAACGGCTAGAACATTCGAGCTCGGCCTCGGCGGCCACCGGCGGAAGTTGGAGCACCCGTCACGGACCCTCACCACGGAGGGACTGTGGCCGACGCGCTCACACCGGCACAACGAAGCCTCAGGGCGAGAGCAGCAGTACACCGAAGCTGGGCGAATACCACCGACCCCTCCGCGCGCACTGCACCGGACGCGCAGCCTTCCTCCGCCGCTTCGAAGATCAGGTCGACCCGGACCGTCAACTTCCCGAGGCCGAGCGCGCGCGTCGTGCTGAGCACGCCGCGTCGTGCGCACATGGCGGCGCTGTCGCTCAAAGCAGCGAAGGCGCGGCGTCGCGGTCGGACGGGGCAGCCATGAAGCCGCGTGTCGCCGCCGCGGTCGCCGAGCTCGATGCATGGCGTGTGGAACGAGCGACGAGACAGCCGACACTGCTGGAAATGTCATCGTGGGAGACACCGACGTCACCAACGCGGAGTTGGATGGAGCACGCCTTCGACATCGTGCGCAGGTTGGCAGAACACCGCTTGGAATTCACCGTCGCCGATGTCGTTCCCCTCCTCGACGCGACCTACGACCTTCGCTGCGTCGGCGTTGTGATGCGCCGCGCCGCTCTCGAGCGGGACTGATCGAACATGACGGTTACGTCCCGGGCGACGCGACCCGGCACGGCCGCCCGATCAGTCGATGGCGCTCGCGGATCTTCGAGGCTGGCGAGTGACTTACGAGCCGCACTCGTTCGCGCTGATGCTCCCGCCGCTCACCGATACGGAGTACGCGGCGCTGAAGAACGACATCGAGTTGCACGGGATCCTGTCCCCCGTGATCGTCGATGACGATGATCGGGTGCTCGATGGGTTTGAGGTCGCCGAGTCACTGGAGCGAGGGGCGTGACCTACTTCGACGAGTTCTCGCCGGCTGGTTCCGAACCGCGCAAGATGACCCCGCGCACGCGGTGGCGCCGGACAATCATTCTTGCCCGCCTTGGGGAACCGACGCTCACCGGCCTCGCGATGTCGGAGTACGGAGACCACAACGGACGCCAGATCCGGGTGTCCGCGGAGCGGATCGCGGCCGGGCTCGTGCTGGATCCCGGCACCGTCCGCCGCCACCGCGACTTCCTGGTCGAGACGGACTGGTTCGAGATCGTGACGCAGGGCGGAGTGAAGGGTGGAAGCCGCAGGAGTGAGTACGGACTGACCATCCCCTCGGCGCTCGACCTCGAGGAGCTCAACCGTGAGATCAAGTCGCTGACCTCCGATCTGAGCGCCAGGCGGATCCGGGCGTCGGCCTTGCCACCTTCGATCTACCACGCGCACAGACGCGCGGGGTTAATCTCGCGCACAGATGCGCGTGGTCAGACCGAGCTGACACAGCCTGACCACGCGGACACGGACCCCCTGACCACGCGGACAGAACAGCTTGACCACGCGGACAGGGAGCCCGGACCTCGCGTACCTGTGCGCGACTACCAGGGTGACCACACAGACCACGTTGACCAATTGGGAAGGCGACTGAACGGAGAGGAGATGACCGAGACGGACAGCCGCATCGACGGACTCGTCGAGATCCTCGACGCCACCATCGGAGAAGTGCGCTGGCATGACGCCACGAAGGAGGACGCAGCGCCATGAACGAGCACATCACCACGAACGAGCAGATACTCGAGCTCGTTGCCTTCAGGCTGCTCCAGATGAGCGCGGAAGCCTGGGCAGCCGGAGCCGAACTGGCCAGCGAACGACTCGCAGCCGGCGCCTGGGCACTCCTCGACGGCCAGGAGTTCCTCGACAGGAGCACCGCGTGAGAGACGGCCGCCGGCCTTTCCCGGCTTCGACCTCGGGGCCTGGCCGAAACGATGCGCGCGCACCCCGCGGACCCGAGACAGCGCGTACTTGGCCGTAATCATCGGCGCGCTCTCTTGCTGCGCAAGGGCTACCCGTGCCCAGTCGTGCGAGAGCGGGATCACAGGCGGTTCTCCACAGGCCGGAGCGGCTGAGGTGGGCACACCAGCGCGGGGCTACACCTGGCCACCCTTCCAGGCGGAGAATCGGGCAGGGCTGCTCCACGGTGCCCACTCACCACGCGAGGTGGACCCGGTAGCGGCCGAGCTGGTCGCTGGGCTGCTCGATGATCTTCCCCATCTCGCGTGGTACCCCGAGACCGTCTCGGCTTGGGCTAGGGCGGAGGCTCGTTGCATCCTGGTCGCCCGCTGGCAGGCCGAGCAGGGTCTCCTCGACGACGAGGGGAACGTCAGGGGGGGCAAGTATGTGGCGCAGTTCGAGCGGCTCGCATCTGACCTGCGGGGCCGGCTCGGGCTCGACCCACGCAGCGAAGCCGAGCTACTCCGTGACCAGACCACGGCCGCCCGCCAGGTGGTCGACCTCGACGCGCTCCGTGCCCGGGGCCGGGCAGCCCTCGACGCGAGGGAAGCAACAGCATGAGTACCTCATCGGCGCTCGAGCTCCTGGCTGGTCTGCGCCTCGACGATGGCTGCTGCTTCGCTGAGGTCGCCCGGCCGGAGCAGCAGGCGAACACGGCCGCTCTGCTGGACCCGGGCGATGGACCGCGGCTGCACGCCTGGACCGAACCGAGGGGCGCGGGCAAGACGACCACCGGGGCCGGGCTATCCGCGCCACGTGTCGCGGGCGACGCCAGAATCCCGATTCTGACGTGTGTTCGATCGACTGCGAGCCGCGCCGGCTCGCGGGCTTGATCGTGGTCCTCGTCCTCGCGCTCGACGAGGAGTACCCCGTGGCGACGTGATGCCGCGTGCCGCGAACATCCCGAGCTCTCGTGGTGCCCCGGCCGCGGTGGTGCGCCGGACGCCAACGCTGCGCGCGATCTGCGTGCGCGATCTGCGCTCGCTGTCTCGTGCTCACCGACTGCGCTGCCGCGGTAGCGGCACCGCACAAGAAAGCGCCCGGCATCTGGGCGGGGCGCTCGGGGCGCGGCCGTCGATCACTGCGGGCCGCTCATCCGGGCGTGGAGCCCGCTATCGAACCACGGGGGTGAGACACCTACGTCGCGCGCGCGACGGCGAAAGCGCCGGGCTCGGCTCAGCGGGCGATCCGCTGGCCCGTCTGAAATCCGGCGTCGTACGCGTCGGGGTAGTGAGTGGCGCACCAGGCGTGCAGGCCATCACGATGCGCGTTCTTGCTGAAGCTCGTCCAGGCTGCCCGCGGGAGTTGGCGACGCACTTTTTTGAACGCACGAAACGTCACGCCATGCGCGACATTCCACGTCTGGAAGCTGACCTTGCCTACGTCGAGTGCATCGGCGAGCGCCTGCTCGTTGCCCAGCGCTGCGCAGGCGACCTTCGCGGGTGCCGGCGTCTTCGCACCGGCGGGGCCGGCGAGCCCAACGGCGGCCACGAGCACCACGACCGTGATGGCAATTCGGGAATCAGCCGACCTCACGGAAGGCCCCCTTAGCCCCCCGGGCTGCGGTCTGCTCCGCGTTCACGATATGTCGATCGACGTTCATGTGAATTCGATCCGCCAATGTCCTACCGACTGGATCTCGAAGAGGAAGTTTGCCGTGCTCGGGATCAGCACAGTGCCGTCGTACGGATCTGTCGTGCTCACAAGAAGATCGCTGCTCGTTCGGTAGCTCTTGACGGAGAAGTACCGGGAGTCCGCGTTGGCGACGATGTGCGCCCGCGACGGGTTGGGGTTGATGAGCAGGACGTCGTCACCATCCCCCTCGATTGTTCCGGGGGAAGCGCCGCGGCGAGCGCTCTGCAGCGGTTCGATGTCAATGGACCATGCGCTGCTCGCCTTGACCTCGAAGTGGGCGACTGTAGATCCGGTCGTGAGATCGAGGGGGCGCCTGCCGTCATATGGGTCGGTCGTGCTCACGAGCAGGTCGAGCTGGTTGTTCGTCGGGCCGTAGGTTGTGATGCTGAAGTAGCGGCTCGCGCCGTTACCAACGATGTGTGCGATGGCTGGCTGCGAAATCGGCGTCACCACATCGACGACGGAATCGCCGGTGCCCTCGTAGTGCTGCGGCTGCACGCCCAGTGTCGTTGTTGTCGGCGGCCGCGTCGTCGTAGTCGTCGTTCGGGCAATGAAGCGCGCGGTCGCGTACGTCCTTGACCTTCGGATAATGCGACTGGCACCACTTCTGAAGCTGGTTGAGGGCTCTCTGGCTCGTGTCGTCCGCCTCGACTGCATTCACGATCTCGGCCAGCCTCTTGTCGTGCACCTTGTGGAAGGGAGCGAGGTAGGTGGCCGCGCCCAGCGCCGGCCCTCCCGCGTCGTACCACGTCGCGTACTCTGAGGCAACCGTCCTTCGCAGGATCACTCTTGCTCTTTGCCGTAACCGCTGGCACGCCTATAGCCAAGAGCGCGACGAGAATCGCACCGAACACAAACAGTCGTCGCATGACCGCCATCCCCCGCTGCCCCGCCAGAGCACCCGAAGCATAGGTCCACCGGTCATCGAACATCGCTGCCCGACGCGCCGCATATCGGGGACATGCCCCTGGCCGTTCAAACGGCGCCAGGGCTCTTCGTCTCTGTGTACACCAGGCCTGTTCGAACGAGGCAACGAGGACTCCGGCGTTGGGGTAGCAGCGTGCCTCGTCTAGCGACGAGGCACGCTGCCCTCAGGTACGTGTCATCTTCTTTAGGAAGCGCCGGACGTGCACGTCCAGTGACCTCGGATCGGCGGTGTCCTCAGCGTCGATGCGGTACACACATGTCATTCCGCAGTCTTCAATCAAGTACGTCACGCGAACGATCGCTCGACCACTTGCCGTAGTGCGATGACCCATCGACTTCGATCACTCCGACACGTCCCTTGTAGGTCACAAGAAGATCGACTCGGAAAGTGTGGCCACGCACTCGAATCGCGACCCGAGGCGCAATGCCGAGAGTGTCGTGCTGATCGAAGGCTTCCTGAGCTCGCCTAAGAGCCTCGTAGACGCCGACCTCGGCCGGCTGGTCGAAGCGAAGCCGGTCGCGAGTCAGGCCGGTCTTTGAGATCGGAGCGTCAGAGACCGCGCCGCAGACGCGGCTCAGGTGCGCCCGAGGTGGGCGGAATGGAGGCAACCATGGGTTGCCTACTTCAGGACGAGCTTGGTGAGCTTCGCCGCGGGAATCCGCAAACGTCGCTGCATCGCTCTTCAGATTCTCGGCGAGAGAGCTGACCACTTCCTCGGCCTCGGCTGCGAAGACACTCAACTCCTGATCGGTCGCAAGGTGAAGGTCTGCCCGGTAGGGCGCGTCATCTGCGGACACATCGCGCCAGAACGTGGCGCCATGCGGCTTCGCCTCACCGATCACGTCTCCGTCGGGCCACTCCTGAATGCCGTACTTGATGCGTGGATCGGAAATGACCGCACCGGCGTAGATCTCGGCGTGAAACTTGACGCGATCGACGGTTACCTCCGCTCCCATCTCGTATTTCACGAGCGCCGGCCGTGTCAGACTGCTCTTCTTGATGGATTCAACGTAACCATCGGCGAACAGCTCGTGCTCCACTTCCCAGCCAACTCGCTCGATGACGTACGCGCGCTTCACCTTCCACTGATCGTCGAGCACAAACACGGTGTCACCCGTGCGCGAGTGCTTGAGAATCGCGGCGGCAACGACTTCGACGGATTGCCGAAGCTCTCGGCGGCTCGTCCGGCGCTTCTCGGCGGCGACACCAAGGTCGACAATTGCTGACGCAAGATCAGCCATCAGTTGCTCACTTTCTCCGAGCGTCCTGCTCGGCAACACCCCCGGCACGCCATGTCCGAGGATGGTCTGGAGGCTACTCCATGGTCACACGCTGGTCACAGACCTCCTCGGATCGCACCGGAACCCCGTAGCCGGCGCGATGATCGGCACGAATCCGCGTGCGACTCGACCACCAGGAGTTTTCGGGCGCCGGCGTCATCACGTTCGCAGACGGCAAAGAGCTCAAGGTTGTCGTCGAGATCGACTTCAACCAGGACTACGGGTGGAGCGGCGAAGTCGTTCGGCCGAGCGGATGGCGAGTCACCCGTGCGCTGCCCGAGGCAAAGCTACGCATTCGCGACCGAATCGCCGACATCGTCTTCACCGACGTCGGCGACGGATGCATCACTCCTTCGTTCAGGGGACGACGGGCAAAGTGTCCGATCCTGCCCCGGTGCCCCGAATGCAAAGGCCCCGTCGAGAGCCTCGAGGAAGATACAAGCAGGAAACGGAGAAGTACATCTGTCGCCTACCGATCAGCAGACATGGCTCGCTGACGTGTACAACGTCTCGCCATGTGGTCACGTCATCGCCGAACCCTAGTCGAGCTCACGCCGGATGGCTCCGGGTTCAAGGTTTTCCGCCGATAGCAACCTTCGCAAGAGATAGCTCCGCAGGCAGGAGCGGTATGCGTTTGAAGGGTAAAGCGCCTCTCCAACTGGTCACACGTTGGTCACGGATTGTTTCGGATCGTTGCGGATTCGCCACCCACGGGTCGGAGGTGCCACGCTCGAAGACCGGACCCGACCTGCACTTCTAGGATTCTTGCGGATCACCTATTCGGCGCCCGCCGTGACTTCTAATCCTCGGTCGGGGGGGTTTCGAATCCCTCCCTGGGCGTGGTCCTTGACCCGCGGTGTCTCGACACCACCGCCGATGCCGCCGTCGCGCACGCGGAGGCCTGTGGCCAGGAGCTCGTCGACGACGAGGAACCAGATCAGTAGAAGCCGTCGAATCCGATCTCGTCGAAGTCATCCATGACGCCATCTCCCCTTCGCGATCACGCCGCCTCCGACGACTCCACTTCGAGTTCTCGCCGCCGAAGGAAACATCCCAGCGCGGCGATGAGACCACCGGCGATCGACAACAAGGACTCCCCATCCGAGTCCGGCCTCGACTCCAGCGGGGATGTCCGCATTATCGATGAGATCACGGATCTTCACCGCTTCCCGCAGCGCGCAGCCCGCGCCTCGGCTACCGCCAAGGCGAGCGCGACCCAAGCGAACCACTGCGGTGCTCTCACTTGCGCTGAGAACGCCACCACAAGCAGCAGAGCGAAGGCGAAACCGAGCGTGGCCACACCCAGATTGCGATCAGTGCCGGTGTCATGCGCGGCAAGTACGCCAGCGGTTACTCGGATCCACGGGCCGAGCGTCCCAATCCCCATAGCGACCGCGCCGAGCATTCCGAGCGCAATCGGCAGCGTGAACTCGAGCCCGTCCCGCTCGTCAGCCATGACGAGCATAGCCGGGACTTCGCCGCTGACGTGCCTTCCCCCCGCACGCCGCGAACAGTAACCGAGATCGCGCCCGATCGGTCGAGGAGACACCGCTTACGCCTTACTGTGTCGCGTACCTACGACAGACGATTAGTGTGCGCCTGTCGGTTGATGAGAAGTGGGCGCTACGCCTTGGCGTTTGGGCTATCTGCATGCGGTAAGGTCGTGGTCATCCGCGACAACGCGCTCTCGCTCGTCCACGCTAGAACAGCACACGCACCGCTGAACTGAGGGGGACGAAATGGCCTGGGACTTCTCGACCGATCTCGAATTCCGGGAGAAGCTCGACTGGGTCGAGCAGTTCTGCCGTCAGCAGATCGAGCCGCTGACGCTCGCGTTCCCCGCCGCCGGTTGGCCGATCGGCCGCCCGGCCGCGGTCGACCATCTCGTGAACGAGCTCAAGGACCAGGTCAAGGAGCAGGGCCTCTGGGGCATCTTCCTCGACAAGGACATCGGCGGCCCGGGCTTCGGACAGCTCAAGCTCGCGCTCCTGAACGAAATCCTCGGCGCGTACGGGGCGGCGCCCGCGATCTTCGGCTGCCAGGCCCCCGACACCGGCAACATGGAGATCCTCGCCGCCTACGGCACCGAGGAGCAGAAGAAGAAGTACCTCGAGCCGCTCTTCGCTCAGACGATGCGCTCGTGCTACTCGATGACGGAACCGCAGGGTGGCTCCGACCCACGCGCGTTCATCACGCACGCCGAGCGCGACGGCGACGAGTGGGTGATCAACGGCGAGAAGTGGTTCAGCAGCTACGGCAAGTTCGCCGACATCCTCATCGTCATGTGCAACAACGGGATGTTCATCGTCGAGAAGGGAACTCCGGGCATCGAATTCCTCGAGGGCGCCGGCATCCACGCACACATCAAGTACAACGACGTGCGGATCCCCGCCGAGAACCTGCTCGGCCCGGAGGGCGGGGCGCACCAGGTCGCGCAACGGCGTCTCGGCGGTGGTCGCATCCACCACGCGATGCGTACCGTTGCCACGGTGAAGAAGGCGTTCGACATGATGTGCGAGCGCGCGATCTCGCGCCAGTCGCACGGCAAGGTCATCTCCGAGCACCAGAGCGTGCAGAACTACATCGCCGACTCGTACGCCGACTGGCAGATGCTGCGGCTCCTCGTGTTGCAAACCGCGTGGAAGATCGACAACTCGAGCGCGCAGGAGGCTCGCACCGACATCGCCGCGTGCAAGTTCACCGCCGCCAAGGTCGTGCGCGAGGTGGTGTGGCGGGCACAACACGTGCACGGCGCGCTCGGGCGTCACCGACCTCACCCCCCTGCAGGGCATGTGGAACACGGCGCCGATGATGAGCATCATGGACGGCCCCGACGAGGTGCACCGCGTCACCGTGTCGAAGAACATCCTCGTGGGCTACACACCGCACGAAGGGCTCTTCCCGACCGAGTACATCCCCCGGAAGCGACGGGAGGCGCGCGGAGAAGTTCCAGCCCATCATCGACGCCGACCCCGAGCTCGCGGAGTACGTCGAGCAGATGGACCGCTACGCCAACCGGCGGGGCTGACCGATGGGCATCCTCGACGGCCGCCGCATCGTCCTCACCGGCGGTGCGAGCGGCATGGGCGCCGCTTCGGTGCGTTCGTTCGCCCGCGAGGGTGCACGGGTGTTCTCGATGGACATCAGCGGCGACGCCGGCGCGAGTGTCGCCGAAGAGGCTGCGCAACTCGGTGGCGACGTGCTCTTCGAACAGTGCGACGTGTCCTCGCCCTCCCTCGACGAGGTGATGGAGCGAGGCATCGAGTGGCTCGGAGGGCTCGACGTGCTGGCGAACGTCGCCGGCATCGAACGAGGCGGCACACCGCAGGACTCCACCGAGGAGCAGTTCGAGGAGATCATCGAGCCGAACCTGTGGGCGACGATCCGCACGAATCAGATCGCGTGCCCGCACATGCAGAAGGCGGGCGGTGGGCGGATCATCAACTACGCGTCGGACGCCGGAATCGGTGGGATGCCGATGGCGCCCGCTTACTCCGTGTCGAAGGGCGGCGTACTCGGTTGGTCGCGCTCGATCGCGGAGAGTGGGGTCCGTTCAACATCACCGTCGTGTCGATGTGCCCGGCGATCTGGACGCCGATGTACGAGGAGTACCGGCGACGCGAACCCGCGGAGATCGTCGCACTCTCCGACCGGATGCTCGAGGGTACCGACGCCGACCGCGACATGGGCCCGGTGATGGTGTTCCTGGCCTCCACGGGTGCCGGTGCGATCTCGGGTCAGTACATCCAGGTGGGCAAGATCAACGTCGCGTTCTAGCGAAAGGGGTGGTGATGGCAACGCTCGAAGGCATGCGCATCGCGGTGGTCGACGCCGAAGGGCCGCTCGGCGCGCCCCACGCTCGCGGCGTTGTCCGCGGCGGGCGCGGCGGTCGCGCCGGTGCCCGTTGGCTCGGACGGCGACGCCACCGCGGGGGTCGAGCGCGCAATCGCGGAGATCGGCGGCCTCGACGTGCTCGCCAACCTCACGAGTCCCACCGTGGGCGCGATGCCTGCGCTCGACGTCGGTCGCGCCGACTTCGAAGGTCTGTTCAAGACCTCGCTCCGCACGGCACGCACGGCGAACCAGGCTGCGTTCCGTCACATGTCGGCTTCCGGGGGCGGCCACGTGATCAACCACGCCGAGATGGCGGGAGAGCTGGGCGAAGCGGGGCGGGCGCTGCCCGCGACCGTCGCCCAGGCGCTCGTCGCGTGGTCGTCGCGCTGCGGCCGGTGCGTGGTTCTTCCAGGGAATTCGGGTCAACGTCTTCCAACCGGGCGACGGCGCGAGCCTCGAGCGGAGTGTGATCCCGACGCTGCTGTTCCTGATCGGCGGCGACGCGGCGTTGCACGGCCAGACGGTGTCCTGCTGATGGGCGCGCTCGACGGCAAGGTCGCGGCGATCACGGGCGCCACGAGCGGTTCCGGGCGAGGGATCGCGCAGCGCTTCGTGGAGGAAGGCGCGTCGGTGCTGATGCTGGCGCGCGGACGAGACCGGCTCGAGGAAGTGGCGGCGGAGCTCGGCGATCGCGCCATACCGATGGCCACCGATGTGGGCGATCCCGACAGCGTGCGCGGCGGCATTCGGGGAGATCGAAGCGCGCTTCGGCAAGCTCGACGTCCTCATCAACAACGCCGCCATCTACCGGCCGTGCGCGGTCGAGCTCTTGAGCGACGGCGACATCCTGCGGCAGGTCAGCACGAACTTCCTCGGTCCCGTGTACACGTGTCGCGCCGCGATCCCCTTGATGCGGGCCGCGGGCGGCGGCGACATCGTGAACACCTCCAGCGAGTCGACCCTCGACCCGTTCCCGATGCTGTCGATGTACGTGGCCACCAAGGCGGCGCTCGAGATGTTCGACCGGATCCTGGCGGACGAGCTGCGCGACGACGACATCCGCGTGACCACGGTCGTGCAGGGAACGGCTTTCGGCACCGGGACGGGCACCACGGACTTCGCGTGGGAACCCGAGAACGCCGCGGCGGCTACGGAGATGTGGACGACCAAGGGCTACCTGGGACGAGTGGCGGGCCATGCCGGCGGCCAGACCGTGGAAGACGTCGGCGACGTGCACATCTTCATCGTCACACGCCCGCGCACGCAGAAACTCGACACCGTGTACTGCCGCAGCTTCTAGCTGACCACCGAATCGGGTAGCTCGGCCAGACGACTCGCGAAGAGGTCGACGATCCTGGGAATCGTGGGCTGCCCCGCAACCGCACCCTGCGCGGAGTCGGGTTGGGGGAAGTAGATGCCCATCAGCACGCGCCCGTGGCGGAGGTACACCGCGATCGAGTGCTGGGACTGACCGGACCCGTCGGTCGTGACGAAGTCGTACGCGAGACGATCGACGTTCGCAACGTGGGGCCACGAGCCGTCGGGCGCGGAATTGAACGTGGTGGCAACCGTGGGTTCGCCGACCGGGCTCTCTACGGGCGATCTCGGGCACTTGGCCGCGGTCGCCTGCAGCTCGCTGAACGCTTGTTCGGTGGCCGGCGCGTTCGAGTACATGACGGCCTCCGTGCTCAGCGCGGCGTTGCCCTGGGCGTCGACGGCCGCGAGCTGGAGACGGGCTTTGCGCTGCGACTCGCTGGGGTACGTCCCGTTGCACAGATCCAGAGTGGGCGCGCCGGACACGCGATTGCCGCCGGGGATCAGCTCCAACGAAACCGACGATGTGAGGTCGCTCTGGCGCAGACCGATGTTCGACAACGCCGACGCGGAGGGATCGGTCGTCGCAGGCGGGCGTTGTTGTGGTCGGACTCGACGGCGTTCCACGGCTCGGGATCGTTCCTCGACTGGCCGCGCTGCTCGACTGGACTGTTGTCGTCCGGCGTTGCGAACCAGCCGACCGCGAAGCCGAGGGCGGCGACGAGCAGCAGCCCGATCCCGATCGCGACCCACTTCGGAACGAACACCCGCCCGGGGTGAGGTGGGATGACCGGGGGCGGCGATCCGAGCAGCGCAGGAGCCGGCGGGTTCGCGTCGACCGGATCGGGTGCCGCGACCGCGATCGGCTGCGGAACCGTCGGTGCCTCACCCGTTGGAATGTCGTTGCCCACGCACGCGTCCTCGGCCGTCGCCTCGCCCAATCGTCGCCTTCTGTGGCTGAGACCAACCTAAGCCTCCGTCGCTCCACGGAAGGGGTCGCGGCGCTCCGGTAGGTTCGGGCACGAGTGAGCAGAGCAGCCCGCCAGCGTTGGCCCACGGGGTACACGCCACCTGCCGGCACCGAGGTGACGCAGCCGTCGCGGCCGTCGGGGCCGCCGGCGCCCTGCGGCACCTCTACGCATCTGCGGTGGCCGTCACCCCGTGGGCCGTTCGACGGCTTCGACAGCTTCGAATGGCACCTCACTCCCGAGCTCGACACCTCGCAGGGCTACTTCTGGGCGCATCAGTTCGCGTTCCGTCACAGTGGTGAGCCCGCGAGCGGCGGGTACGTCGGTCTACAAGCCAACGGCTCGTATCCGCCCGGTCGCCCGGCCAAGGTGGCGATCTTCTCGATCTGGAACGCGCTCGACGCGCGAGGCGCCGGGATCGCGCAACCGTTCGGAGGAGAAGGTACCGGCTACCAGACCCTGATCCGCTGGGACTGGGTGGCCGGCCGTCGCTACGACCTTCGCATCGGCGCGCGCGATGCCGATCGACACGACGACTGCTGGTGGGTCGGCACCGTGCGAGACACCGAGACCGATGCCGAGGCCGAGATCGGTCGCATCCTCGTCCCCGACGCGTGGGACAAGCTCGATACCTGGTCGGTCGCCTGGACCGAGTTGTTCTTCCCGCCGATAGCTGACTGCGCCGACATGGAGTGCGCGTCGTCCCTGTGGGCCGACTTCACCGCCGATGGTGGGATGATCCGCCCGACATCGATCGACTCGCGCTTTGGCGAGCCGGCGCGCTGTGCGAACTCGCGGATCGCGAAGGTCGCGGGCGGAGCCGTCCGACAGCAGATGGGGCTGCCCGCCCCGCCGCTCCTGTGAAGGACAGAAGCGCATTCTCTCGCCATCGTCGAACTAGTCGCGTAGCTCACGATCGAAGAAGGCGAGGATGCGGCGGCGGGCGTCGGCCGCGGCGGTCTCGTCGTAGCCACCACCGATCATCTTGCCGATCAGCGTGAACCAGACACTGGCGTGATCGTTGAGGAACGAGTGGCCCGCGTCGGGGTACTCCTTGACGTCGTGTGTCACTCCGTTCGCTTCGAGCGCGCGTGTGAGCTTGTCTGCCGCCCCGCGCAGCGTGCGGTCGCGTGCGCCGAAGCTCCCGACGATCGGACAGGCCGTCGCGAGGAGCGTCTCGGCGTCGTCGGGTACCTGCCCGTAGTTCACGCTCGAGGCCGAGAACCCGTGGCCGGTGGCGAGGAGCAGCGCGAAGCCGCCACCCATGCAGAAGCCGATGACACCGACCTTCCCGGTGCAGTCGTCCTGCGCGGCGAGCCAGGTGCTTACCGCGTCGATGTCGTCGAACGCCTGCCCCTTCCGTGCGGCGAGGTCACGGAACGTCGACACCATGCAGGCGACCCGGTTGCCGCGCGTGTAGAGGTCGGGCGTGACCGCGAGGTAGCCGTTGGTCGCAAACCAGTCGGCGTGCTCACGTGCATCCGACGTCATGCCCAACGCGTCGTGGACGACGATCACGCCGGGCCAGGGTCCGTCACCGGAGGGGCGCGCGGAGATGCGCGCGCAGCGATTGCGGAACCGGGATGGTGATGTCGGCCATGGGCGGACGACCGTACCACCGCGGTATCGTGCGCTGCCCGCCCGCGACTCCAGGGATCGCTGATCACCGACATGCCCGACGATTCCAGCCAAGAGAACTCCATTGGACTGCTCGAAGGCATCTCGTCGACGCGTGCCATCCGCCGGTACCGCGCCGAGCCGGTGCCCACCGACGCGCTGAACACAATGGTGTTCGCGGCGACGCGCGCGCCCAGCGGGTCGAACCGTCAACCGTTCCGCTTCCTCGTGCTCCGCGATGGCCCGAAGGCGCTCGAGACGAAGCGCCTCATCGGCGAGTCGGCGCGCTCGATCTGGGGCGGCAAGCGTGCCACCGACGGGTACGACCGCGGATCCGGGACCCGAGGCGACACTCCGAAGGCGCGGCTCGCGAGCACCATGCAGCACTACGTCGACCACTTCGAGGAATCGCCGGTGCTCGTGCTCGGCTGCCTCGTGCGCTACCGGGCGCCCGTCCCCACCGAGGGGGCGTCGATCTACCCCGCGTGCCAGAACCTGCTGCTCGCGGCGCGGGCCCTCGGCTACGGGGGTGTCATGACCGGGTTCCATGCGTTCGTCGAACCCGAGCTGCGCGCCCTGCTCGACATTCCCGACGAGGTGTTCGTCGCCGCCACGATCACGATCGGCAAGCCCGTGGGCGGACACGGCCCGGTCCGCCGGCGCCCGATCTCGGAGCTCGTCTACGAGGAGACCTGGAACCACTCGCCGGAATGGGCGGTCGACCCGCCCGACGCTCGCCACACTGCCGCGGGTCCACCGCGTCCGCAGCAGTAGACCCAGGAGAAGCATGGATCGCATCAACCACGTGAAGCTCGTCACGCCGGAGCCCGAGCTCGTCGACGCGTTCCTCCGCGAGGTGTGCGAGATCCCGGAAGGGTGGCCGCTCGGCGCGCAAGCGGAGATGGCGAGGCCCGGACCGCTCGCGCCCCTCGGACCCGGCGGTGAGCTGTCGATGGACGACGTGACCCGGGAGCGCGGTAGCGGCGAGGCGTTCGGCTTCATCACCGGAGACACGCAGAGCCGCCAGTTCCAGATCTTCAAGAGTGACCGTTCCGCCTTCTGGGCCGTCTGCATCGGCACGCGCAACGTCGAGGCCGCGCACGAGCGATGCCAGGCACGCGGCATTCCCGCGACCCCGATCACCGTCGCCGACTGGAACGAGCGCGACAACATCAGGAACTTCTTCTGTGTGGTGGGTGGGTTGATGTTCGAAGTCATCCGTGTCGAACCGAAGGGCGCAAGCTGATGAAGGTCGCTCTCCAGCTCCAGGCCGTGAATCCGAAGTTCTGGGTCGTCGCATCACAGGAAGCCGAGCAGGCAGGCTTCGAATCGGTCTGGATCCCCGAGCACCTGGTGCTCCCCGTGGAGATGAAGGGCAGTCCGTACGCGGGGCACGACGAGGTGCCCATTCCCCCGAGCATCCCCGCGTACGACGCGTTCATCGCGCTCGCGATGATCGCGTCGGGGACATCCACGATCCGGCTCGGCACGCACGTGTACAACATCGGACTGCGCCATCCGTTCGTCACCGCCCGCGCGATCACGACGCTCGACGTGTTCTCGGGTGGAAGAGTCGAGTTCGGCATCGGCGCGAGCTGGCTGAAGGAGGAGTGGGACGCGGTCGGCCTCGACTTCGCCACGCGTGGGCGTCGCGTGGACGAGACCATCGAGATCTGCCGCCGGCTCTGGACCGAGGAGGTCGTCGAGCACCACGGCGAGTTCTTCGATTTCCAGCCCGTGATGTTCGAACCGAAGCCGATCCAGCAGCCCATCCCGATCGTGGTGGGTGGAGACTCGCCCGCGGCGATGCGGCGCACCGCGACGCTCGGCGACGGCTGGATACCGATGAACCACTCGCTCGAACAGCTCCGCCCCAGCGTCGAGCGTGTCAACCGGATGCGCGCCGAGGCCGGCCGCGACGGCACGACGGAGGTGACGATCGGCGGTCACCTCGAGTCGGTCGACGATGTTCGGCGTTACGTCGACGCGGGCGCCGATCGCATCATCTGCCGACCGTTTGCATCGTCGCGCGAGGCGATCGAAGGGATCCGCCGTTTCGGCGACGAGGTCCTCTCGAAGATGTAGCGCCTCTTCGGGACTCAGACCTTCACCTGCACGACCTCGTCGGCGATCTGCGTCTCGAAGACCATCAGGTCTTGGTGGAAGCCGTCGCCCTCGGCGGCCCGTACACACTCGCCCGTCTTGACGTTGTAGCAACTCGAGTGCTGTGAGCACACGATGAAGTGGCCGTCGACGATCGGTCGGCCGCCCAACGTCGTGCCCTGGTGCGGGCAGAGGTTCTGGAACGCGAAGTACTCGCCGTCGACGTTGGCGAGGGCCACCGGGAAGCCGTCGACCGAGACCGTCATCGACTCACCCGCGGCGAGGTAGTCGGTGGGGAGCGCGTCGTAGAACTGGGGCATCAGCGTTGCTCCTGCTCGGCCGACCATGCCCGTCCCGCGGCGGCAGCGGCGTCCTGGCTCGAAGCCTCCATGCCGCGACGGCGAACGTCGAGCGCAACGGCGATCGCCTCCGCGGTGGAGCCGCTCTCGTGAAGATGGCGGCCGAACGCGTCGAGATCACGCGCCAGTGCCGCCGCCAATCCGGGTGTCGCGTCGGTGACGGCCTCGGTGTCGAGCTCGCCGAAGTTGCCGAACGCGCGCGCCACGTAGGCGAACGCGTCGTCGTGGCCCTCCCAGAGGAGCAACATCGCGCGCGGCTCGCCGGGCAGGTACAGCCACTTCACGAGCTGGAGGCTCGCGGGCACCTCGCCCTGCCAGAGGCACGTGAGGAACTCGGCGAACCGTGTCTGGTCGGGCGTGAAGCGAGAGACGTAGAACAACGGACGCGTCAGACGTTCAGCATCGTCGTCGTGGGGTGGATGCGCAGGATCACGCGGGCTTCCTCGTCGAGCTGGCGCGCCATCTCGTCACGCGGGGCCGCGGGCGCGCCGAACGACGCGAGGATCGCGGCGTACGTGTCGACGTGCGCGGGTCGTGCTCGACGATCTCACCGTCGCCATAGACCGTGATCGCCTTGCGCCCGTCCGGCACGACCATGACGACGCGTGGTTGTCGAGCGATGTTGTGGTACTTCGCACTCTGGCGGCGGAAGGTGACCACGACATCCTCGCCGTCCCAGAAGTACCCGATGAGCGACGCTTGCGGGGAGCCGTCGCGGCGCCCGGTCGAGAGCACCGCCCATTGATGGGCGCCGAGGAATTGGCCGCGTCCGGGCTCAGTTCCATCAGTACCTCACTTGTGGTCGTCGACGAGCTCGAGTCGCGATCTGATCGCGAGCTTGTCGGGCTTGCCGGAGCCCAACCAGGGAACGTCTTCCTCGGGCCAGATCTCGATGCGAGTCGGAACCTTGTACGACGAGATCTGCTCTCGTGCGCGCGATTGGAGATCCGCGGGATCGATCTCCTGACCCGACGCCGCGACGAGCACCGCGGTGACCTCCTCGCCGCGGTCGGGGTGCGGCATTCCCACCACGAACGCGTAGAGGACTTCGTCGAAGGTCTCGAGGAACAACTCCACCTCGCGCGGCGCGACGTTCGCGCCCTGCGACTTCACCATCTCGGTGAAGCGCCCCACGAAGTACGGGCGCCCCTCGTGGATGAACACGCGGTCGCCGGTGTGGAACCAACCGTTCTCGTCGAAGACCTCTTCGCGTTCCCTCTTGTAGTAGCCGTGCATGAGCCCGTGGCCGCGGAGCCAGAGCTCGCCCTCCAGCTCGTCGAGTCGACTCCGCTCCGGCGTCCCGGACATCCGCCCACGCCTGCGCTGCGTCTCCGCCATGTCGGGCCGTGGCTCGCCGGTGTCGGGATCGACGCAGCGCACTTCGACCCCCATGAAGTTGCCGACCGTCTCGCTCATCCCCCGATGACCGGGGATGCCCGGCACGGGCGCGGCGACGAGCGCGACGTCGGTGGGGCCCTGCGTGAGCCCGGGGATCTCGGGGAGCTCGCGGTCGGGGAAGGTCGCGTGGTCGCGGATCGCCTGCATGAGCGTCGGCCACCCGGCAACCATGCCTGCCTGCTCGGCCTCGACGAGGTCGAGCGCCGCGCCCGGCTCGAACCGCTCGATGCAGAGGACGGTGAGTCCCGCCTGGATCGCCGCGCCGAGGATGAGCGTGCCGCCGATCCAGAAGAACGGGAACGCGCAGAAGATCTTCGTCTCCCCTTCTCCTGCACCGCGCACGGCACCGAACCAATAGGTGCCGCGCAGCACGGTCGCGTGCGTGTGCACGACGCCTTTGGGGTCGGCGCTCGACCCCGACGTGTACGTGACCTGCGCGAGGTCGGCCGGCACGACTTCCGCCTCCATGGCCGCGAGCAGTTCGTCGTCGATCGCGGGGTCGACACCTGGCTCGGCTTCGAGCTCGATCGGCGTGGCCCACGCGACGATCGGTGCCGCCCGTCATCCAGACGGAACGCAGCGACGGCGCATCCGTGAGGTAGAGCCGCGGGCTCGACGCCTCCGCGAGGCCGGGCACGCTGTCTTCCAACATCTGCTGCATGTCACGGCCGAGCACGGTGCGGGCGGTGATGAGCGTGTCGATGTCGCCGATGCGCAGCACCTTGCGGATCTCGGCCGGGCGGTAGGTGGTGGCGAGCGGCATCACCGAGCGCGCCGATCCGGCTCGCGGCGAGCCAGGCGATCACCCATTCCTGGCCGTACGTGAGATACAGGCCGACGCGGGTGCCCTTCCCCATCCCTGCCGCGATCATCCGCTTGGCGAGGCGACGCGAGCGCTCCTCCGCCTCCGCGTAGGTCATGCGGCGATCCGGGGTGACGACGAAGTCGCGGTCGCCCCACTCACGCACGGCGCGGTGCAGAACCTCCGGGATCGTCGGCTCGTAGCCGAGGTCAGGAATTTCCACGCCGTACAGATTCGCCGGTGATCACGAGAGCGTGCAACACCGCTATCCCGACGAGCGACGCCGAGAGGTGCGCGAGCGTGCGGCGACGGTCGTCGGCGGTGCCGGTGGGGATCGCGACGAAGTCGGTCGCGCCGATGTCGGCGAGGCGGCGCAACTGCGCGCTCACCGATACCTCGTTGCCCACAACGGACACGTCGGCCGGGCCCGCCACGCCTTCGCGGTCGAGGACGGCCCGGTACACGGGGATGTTGCCGTAGCCCGCGAGCTGCTCGTCGGCCTTGGCCCGGCCGTCGGACTCGTCGTCGGTGACGATCGCGGGCAGCGCGACGACGACGCGCGGTGCCGGCCGCCCGGCCGCGCTCGCGGCTGCGGTGATCAAGGGCACGATCTGCTCCTCGAGCGTGATCGGGCCGGTGCACCACGTGATGGTCCCGCCGGCCACGCCTCCCGCCAGCTCGAGCATCCGCGGCTGCAGCGCCGCCAGCAGCACCGGCGGCGCGTCGGCGCCCGGCGTCGACAGCTGGGCGCGCGCCGTGATGCGTGGTGCCGGCGAAGTTGACCGCGCCGTCCTGCATCAGCGGAAGCGAGCGCAGCGAGGTACTCGCGCATGTGCCGCGCCGGCTTGTCGTACGACATCCCGTACGTACCCTCGATCGCCATCTTGTGCGACAGGCCGAGCCCGAGGAGCAGCCGCCCACCGACGGCCGCGTTCACCGTGAGGGCCTGGGCCGCGAGCGCCACCGGGTGACGCGGGTACGTCGGGATGACCGACGTGCCCAGCTCGACCCGCGGCACCTGCGACCCGGCCACCGCCAGCACGGTGAGCGCGTCGAACCCGGCGCTCTGGGGGAGCCACACTGAGGAGAAACCCTCGTCCGCCACGGCCCGGAAGCGCGCCGTCATCTCGTCGAGGGCCGCGTACTCCTTGGTGGGGAAGAACACGCCAATCCGCAAACCCTCCGCACTCGGCTGGCAAGCCGCCGCCTCGGGGCACGCTACGCCGGAAGTGCACTCGTTGTTGGGCCGTGTCAACATTCGCGGATGTCCGTCGATGTCGCGCGTCCCACGGCGCAATCCGCCTCGTCACGATCAACCGGCCCGAACGCGCGAACGCGCTCGACGGCGCCACGATGGGCGGGATCGGCACCGCCTTCGCCGAGGCCGAAGCCGACGACGCCGTGCAGGTGGTCGTGCTCACGGGCGCGGGCGACAAGGTGTTCTGCGCCGGGATGGACCTGAAGGCGCAGGGCGACGAGCGGGTCCCGCCGCCGGGCAGTCCCGGGCTCGAGGTGCTCATGAACCGCTGCTACCCGAAGCCCGTCATCGCGGCGGTGAACGGCGCGGCGATGGGCGGCGGCTTCGAGCTCGTGATGGCGTCGGATCTCGCCGTCGTCGCCGACCATGTGACGTTCGGCGTACCCGAGGTCAAGCGTGGTGTGGTCGGGGCCGGCTGCTCGACGCGAACCGCGGCGCCGCGTGCCACCGCGCGATCGCGTTCGAGATGACCCTCACCGGCGACCCGATCACCGCGCAGCCGCGCGCTCGAGCTCGGCCTCGTCAACGAGGTGGTCCCGAAGGGAGCGTGCTCGATCGAGCGATGTCGCTGGCGGGACGCATCGCCGCGAAACGCTCCGATCGCGTTCGGATCACGAAACAGCTCGTCTGGGAAGCGACAGGGAACCACAACGACGAGGAGTGGGCCGCGATACGTGCCAAAGCGGCTCCGGCGTTCGCGAGTGACGACGCGCGAGAGGGCGCGGCGGCGTTCGCCGAACGGCGCGAGCCTCGCTGGACCGGAAAGTAGCTTGGCGTCGTGATCCGTCCGGTCGACCCGCGGCCCGATTTCCCACACGCGACGTCGCCGTCGGTTCGGCGCGTGATGTACCTCGACTACGACTGGATCGACCTCGTCGACGTGCGCGTGCGCGGCGCAGCGCGCGACGAGATCACCGACGCGAGCGGCGTCACCCAGCTCGCGGACGCAGCGTCGGTCGACGTCGAGACGCGTGGTGGGCTCCTGACGTGCTCGGCATCGATCCGACCGAGGTCGACGTCGCCGAGCTCCTCGGCCAGCCGCTCCGACAGGGCTTCCGGGCCCGCGTGCCGCGCACTCCGACGGCGACGGGTGGCCGCTCGGCCTGCTGCTCGACGACCTCCCCGGCGCGCTGATCGCCGCCGGGTACGTGCTCGCGATGGAACGGCGCCTCGGTCCGGGTACGGGCACGTCCGAGACCGAACGCGACGAGCTGCCCGCGTGGTTTCCATCAGGCCGACCTGTGCTCCGGTTGGCGATCGGACGGCACGATGATGATCGCGGTACGAGCGGGCGAGTACCTCCCCTTCGAACCCCTCGCGGCGTTCCCCAGGTGCCCGAACGGGCCGACGGCTGGCCGAAACCGACGATCCCCGTGCCCGGGCTCCGTCGCCACCGCAGGATCGACGTCGTTCCCGACGGAGCGGTGTGGCGGGTCGACGCGTGGTTCCGCGACACCTACCGGAACTCCGACGGCGAGTGCGGCGCGCTGCACGAGTACACCGTGCACCTCGTCGCCGACGCGACCGACCACACGCTCCTCGACGTGCGCGCCGTTCCGCACACGTTGCCGTGGATGGAGTGCCCGGCAGCCGGGCGAGATGGTCGGCAAGCTCGTGGGCATGCCGCTCGACGGCCTGCGCTCGTCGGTACCGAAGGTGCTGCAGGGCATCGAGAGCTGTACGCACCTCACCAACGAGCTGCGCGAGCTCGCCGACGTCCCGTACCTCGCGGCGTCGCTCGCGATCGCCTGATGGCGCGCGAGCAGGAAGCGGCCCCGCTGGCCGGGCCAGCGGTACGCCCTCCCCGAAGACGGTGGTCCGCGTGACGTCGCCGACCTGCTTGCGGCTCCTCGACCTCGAGGAGCTGGACCGCGACCTGTTCCGCACGCAGAACCCGCCCCAGACCTTCCTGCCCCACTTGTACGGCGGCCAGGTCGCGGCGCAAGCCGCGCGGGCCCGAGCCTCACGGTTCCCGAGGGCGCTTCCTGCACTCGCTCCACGGCTACTTCCTGCGGCCCGGACGCTCCGATCGCCCGACGATCCTCCGCGTCGACCGCGATCGCGACGGACGTTCGTTCTCCGCACGCGCACGTGAACGCGCTCCAGAACGGCGAGGTGATCCTCAGCCTGCTCGTGTCGTTCAACGTCGACAAGGAAGGCCGCGAGTTCCAGGACGCGGAGCCGCCGAGTCCCGCGCCTCGCTCCGGAGGAGATCCCGGAGGAGGAACTCGGTGGTCACAACACGATGTTCGACCTTCGCCCGATCGGGCCCAGCTCGAGCGCGGGAGGGTTCCCCGGCTTGAGCCACCGCTTCTGGGCGCGGACCCGAGGTCCCCTCCCCGACGACCGTCTCGTGCACGCGTGCGCGCTCACCTATCTCTCCGACATGGGGACCGGGTTCATGAAGGTGCCGAGCAACGAGCCGATGGGTGGCCCGAGTCTCGACCATGCCGTGTGGTTCCACCGACCCGTTCGCATGGACGAGTGGGTGCTCGTCGACCTCGAACCGCTCGTGGCGTCGGGTTCACGGGCAACCTACACGGGCATGTTCTACCGACCCGACGGCACGCTCGTCGCGAGCCTTGCGCAAGAGCACCTGATGATTGTGTCGCTCACTGCGAGCCGGGATACCCGGCTCGCAGCCGTTCGCTCCTGAATCAGATTCGGTCGCTCGACTGCGAGCCGGGATACCCGGCTCGCAGCCGTTCGCTCCTGAATGATTGGTCGCTCACTGCGAGCCGGGATACCCGGCTCGCAGCCGTTCGCTCCTGAATGATTGGTCGCTCACCTCGCGACCATCGCCACCTAACGATCGGTCGCTCAGGCGAATCGGGGATACCCCGATTCGCTCCCTTCGCTCCTAGCCCGAGAAGTCGTCGTCGGTGAGGCCGAGCTCGTCGACGAACACGGTGCGGTTGTGCTCACCGAGGCGGGGGACGTCGCCGACGACCGCGGTGCGGCCGTCGAGATGCAGCGGAGGCGTCGGAACGCGGAGCATGCCGAGGTCGGGGCTGTCGTACTCCGCCCACCCCTGCGTCGCGTCGAGGTGCGCGTCGTGGAGCACGTCGCTCGCCGAGTTCACCGGCCCGACCGTGATACCCCGCCGCTGCGCCTCTTCGAAGAACGCCTGCTTGGTGTACCGGATGGTGAGGCCTTCGATCCACAGGTCGATGAGCTCGGCATAGTGGAAGCGCGCGATCGGCGTGCCCGCGAACTCGTCGGCGGTGATCTCCTCCACCCCGGTCTCCTCCCGCACCCACTCGGCGAGGATGCGCCAGTGCTCGGGCATGTAGGCGACGATGCTCACCGCGCCGTCCTGGGTGGCGTAGTGCCCGAGCGGGCCGGCTCCCTTGCGTTTGCCGGTGCGTTGCTGGGTGAAGCCGCCCTCGAGGACCACCATCGGGCTGACCTCCATCGCCACGCTGACGGTCGCTTCCTGCACGGAGATGTCGACGAGCTGTCCGCCGCCGGCGTCGTCGCGCGCCATGAGCGCGACCATCGTGCCCATCGCCGCGTTCAGCGCCGCGGCCATGTGTGAGAGGCCGCCGCCGGGCGCGAGCGGCGCGCGGTCGGGATCGCCGATCGACGGCATCGCGCCACTCGACGCCCAGCCGAGGAGGTCGGCACCGCGCCAGCGACGGCGCGGCCCGGTGAGCCCGAACGGAGTGACCGACGTGTAGACGAGTCGCGGATTGCACTCGTGCAGGTCGTCGTAGCCGAGACCGACCGCCTCCATCTCGCCCACCGCGGCGCTCGGTGACGACGACGTCGCTCGCGGCCACCAGCGTGCGGAACAGCTCCTGTCCCCGCGTCGTGGTGAGGTCGATCGTCACCGATCGCTTCCCCGCGGCCATGTACCCGAAGTGGGCGCTCACGACCTCCCCCGACGCGGCCCGGACGAGCGGTGGCGTGCGTCGGGCCGCCGAGCCCTCCGGCGGCTCGACGAGCACGACGTCGGCACCGAGGTCGGCGAACATGCGGCCGGTGTACGCGGCCGACTCGCCCGAAAGGTCGAGCACGCGCACGTCGTCGAGCAGCACGATGCCCGTCATTCCTGAGGTTCCGATTCCTCGGCCAGCCGGCGCATCATCTCGGTCGCGGGGTCGAACGTGGGCGTCCCCCACGGCACGAGTCGTTGCACGTTGCGCAGCCAGTGCAGGTACGGGCGCTCGAGTACCACCTCGTCGTGCTCCATCACGTGCACGACGCCTTCGCCGACCAGCCGGTCGATCGTCGCGTCGTCGAGATCGGCAAGGTCGCGCAGGATGTCGCGGCTGTGCTCGCCGAGTGCCGGCGCGGCGTGCTCGGCTCGCGGCGGCGTCTCCGACAGGTGCACCGCCTGGCCGAACACGAGGTCACGCGGGAAACGCGCGTGCGGAAGCGCCCGGAAGAAGTCGCGCGCCGCGAGCTGGGGATCGGCGATCAAGTCCCACGCGTCGAACACGGGACACGCAGCAACGCCGAACGACTGGAGTTCCGCAGCGGCTTCCAAGTCGGTGCGGGTCAACGTCCACTCGGCAAGCACGTCGTCGAGCTCGTCGTGATGCGCGAGTCGAAGCTCGAGCGTCGAGAAACGCGCGTCAACCCCGAGCGATTCGAGGCCCGGAACCCGGCACAGGGCTTCCCACATCGCGTCGTCCTCCACCGCGACCGCGACCCAACGCTCCTCACCGCGTGAGGGATAGGCGCCCACGGGCGCGCGGTCCGCGCTGCGATTCCCGATCGCGGTGGGCGCGCGTCCCTCGACCTGCGCGGCGACGATGGCCGGCCCGAGGCAGGCCAGTGCCATCGCGTACTGCCACACCTCGATGTGTGCGCCCTCCCCGGTCTGCTCACGACGACGGAGCGCAGCCAGCACCGCGACGGTCGCGGCCTGCGCCGACACGAAGTCGGGATAGGCGAACCCGATCTGCACCGGGTCGCGGTCGGGCCAGCCGATGAGGTGGTCGATCCCCGACGCGGCGGAAAGGTTGTGACCCCACGTTCGGTAGGTGCGGTACGGGCCCTCGGACCCGAACGCGGGCAGGGTCACGTGGACGATGTCGGGCTTGAGCGCGCGGATCTGCTCATAGGTCAAGCCGATCTTCGGGAGCGCCTCCTCGCTCACGTTGGTGATCACGACATCCGACGCCGCGACCAGCCGCTCGAACGCCGCTCTGCCCTCGGGATGGTCGATCTCGAGCCCGATGCTCCGCTTCTCGGCCGACGAGAAATTCAGTGACGGGAGGGTGTCCTGACGCACTGACGGGACGAAGCCGAGTGGCAGCCATCCCGCGCCCCCGAGGCGCAGCGAGTCGGGCCGACGTGTCGACTCGACGCGGATGACGTCGGCGCCGAACTGCGCGAGGTTGCGGGCGGCGACCGGCGCCGCGATGCCGTACCCGAGCTCGAGTACCCGCACACCGACGAGTGGGAGCATGCGCGCGGCACGCTACCCTCCGGGAGTGGCCCACTCACTGGTGCGGGCGTTCGCCGACGGCGGCGACCACTCGGGCGACTACCAGCGCATCATGTAGCCGGCGCCGCGCCGAACTCACGCGAACTGGTCTCGCGCACACCGGCGAGGAGGAGCGCAGCGCGGAAGCGCAAGGCCGATGCGAGATCGGTTTCGACGTCACCGATCCACGCGTGGATCGCGCCGAGCGTCAACGACGACAGCATCTCACCGAGGCTGCGCGCGTCGGTGACCGTCGGGCAGTTGCCCGGTCTCCTGAGCGTGGAAGAACACGACGGCGAACGAGCGCTGGAACCCGAAGTGCTCACCCGCGACGTCGCGGCCGCGATCGGCCCGTCGGTAGAACTCGGCGAGCGTGCGCGCCACGGCGGCGCGAGGCGTGCCCGTGATCCGTCGGGCGAGCAGGCCGAGGAGCTCGTCGAGCGCGTCGTCGACCGAACGATCGCCGGCGAGCACCTTGGTGGCGTCCTTGAACATCGCCTCGGACGTGCCCCAGCCCACTTCGAGCAGGATGTCTTCCTTGTGCGCGAAGTGGAAGTAGAACGTGCCCTTCGTGACGCCCGCGGCCTGGACGATCTCCTCGACCGTCGTCTCCTCGATGCCCGTTTCGAAGCCACGCGCCGTCCACAGCCCCACGGCCGCGTTCACGAGCTGCTGCCGCGTGCGCCGGGAGCGTTCCTGCACGAGACCCGAACGGCGTGGACCTGACGAGCTGCCGTTGGGCGTCGCTTCGTCCGGTCGGCGCCTCGACGTGGGTGCGCTCGCGTGTGTCACGCTGCTCCTCGCCCTCGATCGGCTGCCGGTGGTCAGGATACCGAACGACGCATGTTAGGCCATGTCGGAATGTGGTTCTACCGAACGGCGTGCGCCGGCGAAGTTGGCCGCCGTCCAATACTGGCGGATACTGTCCGCCGCAGGACGACAAGGAGCTCTGCCATGGCGATCGCGATCTCCGACGCGCACCGCGAGCTGGGCTCGGTAGCCCGCTCGTTCCTGGAGAACAACAAGGCGCGTGCCGCGGCCCGGGCGCTCCTCGATGCCCCGGACGAGTCGCTGCCCGCGTTCTGGGGCGACCTCGCCGAGCTCGGTTGGCTCGGCCTGCACGTCCCGGAGGCAGTACGGCGGGTCGGGCTACGGGCTCTCCGAGCTCGCGGTCGTGCTCGAGGAGCTCGGGCGGGTGGTCGGCGCCCGGGCCGTTCCTCCCCACCGTCCTCGCGTCGGCGCTCGTCGACCGCGCCGGCGACGACGCGCAGCGATCGCGTTTCCTGCCGTCGCTCGTCGACGGCACGCAGACCGGCGCGATCGGACTCGGCGGTTCGTTGCAGCTGACCGCCGACGGCTCGCTGTCGGGTGACGCGGGTCTCGTGCTCGGCGGCGGACTCGCCGACGTGCTCGTGCTCCGTGCCGGCGACGACATGGTCGTCGTCGAGCGCTCCGCCGAAGGGGTCGACGTCGCCGTGCAGCCGGGCCTGGATCCCGACGCGTCGCGTGGGCCACGTGACGATCGCAGGCGCGCGCGTCGAGCCGGAGCGCGTCCTGCGCGGCGCGTTCGCCGTCGCACGGCAGGTTGCGTGGGCGCTCGTCGCGGCGGAAGCCGCGGGCGGCGCGCACGAATGTGTCGACACCGCGACCGCGTACGCGAAGGATCGCCTGCAGTTCGGGCGCCCGATCGCGATGTTCCAAGCGGTGAAGCACCACTGCGCCAACAT
Source organism: uncultured Actinomycetes bacterium (assembly GCA_963705625.1). Lineage (GTDB taxonomy): Bacteria > Actinomycetota > Acidimicrobiia > IMCC26256 > DASPTH01 > DASPTH01. The sequence goes on along the minus strand of CAVPKG010000001.1, from coordinate 592,438 downwards.
GCTGGTGGCGGCCGAGCTCGCGACGGCAGCGGTCTGGGACGCAGCGCGCGCGTCGGCGACCGGTGACCCGGCTCATTTCGAGCTCGCCGCCGCGACCGCCGCCGCGCTCGCGCTGCCGCGTTCTACCGGAACGCGCAGTTGAACATCCAGGTGCACGGAGGCATCGGCTTCACCTGGGAGCACGACGGTCACATGCTCCTGCGACGCGCCACCGCGCTCTCGCGCGCTCTTCGACGCGGGTGCGAGCCGCCGAGACGGTGGCTCGCTGTTCGCTCGCAGGGATCTCACGCGACCACGGCTTCGAGCTGCCGCCCGAAGCCGAGGAGTACCGCGCCGCGACGCGGCGCGGCCGCCGAGGAGCTCGCGGCGCTCGACGGCGACGCAGCAGCTCGCCCGGCTCATCGACACCGGCTACGTCCAGCCGCACTGGCCGACGCCGTGGGGACGCGCCGCGAAGGCGCTCGAGCAGCTCGTGATCGACGAGGAGTTCGCGGCGCGCCGGCGTGCGTCGCCAGGAGTACGGGATCACCGGATGGATCATCCTCACGCTCATCCAGCACGCCACCGAGGAGCAGATCGAGCGTTGGGTACGGCCCACGCTGGAGCGCGAGCTCGTGTGGTGCCAGCTCTTCAGCGAGCCCGACGCCGGTTCCGACGCGGCCGGCATCCGCACGCGCGCCACGCGCGTCGACGGCGGATGGGAGATCACCGGTCAGAAGGTGTGGACGAGCGGCGCGCAGCACTGCCAGCGCGGCCTCGCGACGGTACGCACCGATCCCGACGCGCCGAAGCACGCGGGCATCACCACCGTCGTCATCGACATGCAGGCAGAAGGGGTCGAGGTTCGCCCGTTGCGCGAGGCAACCGGAGCCTCGATGTTCAACGAGGTCTTCTTCGACCGCGTGTTCGTGCCCGACGACGACGTCGTCGGCGCGGTCGACAACGGCTGGACCGTCGCCCGCTCCACGCTCGGCAACGAACGCGTCAGCATCGGCGGCGGCAGCGGAGGCGGGTGGAGCATCGACGTCGTCGACATCCTGCGCAACCACAACGGCGACATGCACCTGCAGCGGCAGGTCGGCGAGCACGTCGCCGAGGGCGCGGCGATCCGCACGCTCAACTTGCGACGCGTCGAACGGGCGGTCGCGGGTGGCGAGCCGGGCCCGGAGGGCAACGTCACCAAGCTGCTCTCCGCGGAGCACGCGCAGCGTGCCGCCGACCTCGCGCTCGAGTTGCTCGGCCCCACGGCCCTCGAGGAGGACGGCCGCATGGCTGCGAACGCCGTCATCTTCACGCGGGCGCTCTCCATCGCAGGAGGCACGTCCGAGATCACCCGCAACCAGATCGGCGAGCGCATCCTCGGCCTCCCCCGCGACCCCCTCCTGAACTAGCCCCGCCACCAACCGGCGTCAGCTGGTGGGGCTATACCCCGTTTGTTGACGCCGGTTCGTTGCGAGAGAAGACTCCGGCGCGTGCCGAGCATCGACGTCGAGGGCTACGACCACGTCCGCCTCCACACGGAGGGCCCGATCCTGCGGGCCACGATGCTGTTCCCACTCCTCGTCGGTTTCCGACGCGTGAAAGAAATGCCCATGCTCGGTGACCCGATCAGCGGCAAGGAAGCAGCGGACATCGGACTGATCAACCGCGCGGTGCGGGTGAGGAACTCGACAACGCTGTTGACGAGCTGGCGCGGAAGATCGCCGACGGCCCACCCCTCGCGCTCGCCTGGACGAAGCTGTCGCTGAACGCGATGCTCAAGCAGCTCACGCTCGGCGCGTTCGAGACTTCGATCGCCTACGACCTTCTTTCGCTGCGAACCGACGACGTCCGCGAGGGCAACGAGGCGTTCTTCGAGAAGCGGGAGCCGAAGTTCACCGGAACGTGACGAGGATCCCACTCGTCGCTAGTGTCGGTCCTCGAGACGTCGAGGGGGGATGACAACAGGATGCTGCAGTTCGTCATCGTTGGACTCGTGCTGGGGAGCATCTACGCGCTCGCCGCGTCCGGCCTCGTCATCACCTACGTGTCGACCGGCGTCCTGAACTTCGCGTTCGGTTCCCTCGCCTACTTCATCGCCCGCACCTACTACTGGATGCACATCGAGAAGGGCTGGGGAATCCTCCTCTCGGCCGGGCTCTGCCTGTTCGTGGTCTCGCCGCTGCTCGGCCTGGCGCTCTATCTCGGGATCTTCCGTTTCCTCCGCTTGTCGTCGCAGCTCATCAAGGTCGTCGTCACCATCGGTCTGTTCGTGGCGATCCCCCAGATCAGCAACATCATCTTCGGTCAGGTCGAGATCTTCTACACGCCCGGTCTCGCGCCCGAGCCGGTCCACGTGTACCCGTTCTTCGGCACCGTCGTCACGCTCAACCAGGTGATCACGTATGCGTGCGTGATCGCGATCGTCGTCCTCGGCGCGCTCGTACTCCGATTCACCGAGGCCGGGCTCAGCGTGCGGGCGATGGTCGACTCGGAGGCGATGACGTCGCTGTCGGGGAGTGACCCGTCGCGGATCGCCGCCGGCGTGTGGGTGGTCTCGATGTTCCTGGCCGGGTTGTCGGGCATCCTGGCGGCGCCGGTCATCGGACTCGACGCCGGCAAGTTCACGCTGCTCACCGCGGCCGCGTTCGCAGCCGTCATCGCCGCGCGACTGCGGAGTCTGCCCATCGCCGTGATCGTGGCGCTGCTCATGGGCGTGGCCAGCTCGCTCGTGCAGTACTACCTGCCGACCGACAGCAAGTTCACCGCCGCGGTCATCCCGAGCATCCCGTTCGTCTTCATCGTGATCTCGCTCGTCGTGAACATCGTGCGGCTGGGACGAGTCAACGAGGAAGAAGGCGTGGGTGGCGCGCTCGATCGCGCGATCACCCCGCACGGTGGGAGCCGGCTGGCCGCGTCGGTCGAGGTCGGCGAAGGGTTTCCGCGACTCAACTTCGCGTTCCCCATCTTCGTGTTCGCAGTCGTCTGCGTGGTCGGCCTGATTCTCAAGCCGTTCTGGCTCTCGCAGCTCGGCGCGGCGGCGGCGCTCGCCATCGTGTTCTTGTCGTTCACGCTCGTCACCGGCGAAGGCGGCATGCTCTGGCTCTGCCAGATCGCCTTTGCCGGCGTCGGCGCGATCTACACCGCGTGGTTCGCGGACAATTGGGGCGTGCCGATCCTGCTCGCCATCGTCATGGGCGGGGTCGTCGCGGGCGCGATCGGCCTGGTCATCGGACTCCTCACGATCCGGCTCGGCAACCTGTACATCGCGCTGGTGACGCTCACGTTCGGGCTGCTGATGGAACGACTGGTGTTCACCCTGGACACGTTCGCCCAGAACGGCTCCGGTCGCATCGTGCTGCGGCCGGAGTTCGCCGCCTCGGATCGCGGGTTCCTCTACCTCTCGCTCGCGGTGTTCGCGATCTTCGCGATCCTCATCGTCAACCTCCGAAGGTCGACGACCGGAATGGCGCTCAACGCGGTGCGCTGGAGCGAGACCGCTTCGCGCACGATGGGGCTGAGCGTGCTCCAGATGAAGTTGTTGGTGTCGGGCTTGGCCGCGTTCATCGCCGGCGTGGGCGGAGGTGTCTACGCGGTCCAACAGAAGCAAGCGCAGCCGACCGCGTACGCGACGCTCTTGGGCCTGGCATGGCTGGCGGTACTCGTCACGTTCGGGGTGCGCTCGAACATCGCCGCGCTCCTCGCCGCGATCGGTTTCACGATCACGCCGGCGCTGCTCTTGAGCTACACCACCCCCACGTGGGCGCAACTGCCGGTGCTCCTCTTCGGTGTCGGCGCGGTCCTGCTCGCCAAGAACCCCGAGGGCACCGTGCACATGCAGGCGATGCAGTTCCAACAAACGATTCGCCGGTTCGGCGGTGCCCGGGCGGTGCCCGCCGCCACCACGTTCGCCGGCCGGCACGATCCGCGACTTCACGGATCGTCCGGGGAGAGCGCCGAGGGGGCGCCCGATGGGAAGGCCCCGCCTGACGACGCCGGTCGTGATCGAGCCGCCGAGGTACACCAGCCGTGAGCGTCACCGAAGCAGCCGACGCGCCTCGCCAGGTCGAGCGGGTTGCCGTACTCGAAGCGCGCGACGTCACCGTTCGCTTCGGCGGTCTGATCGCGCTGTCCGAGGTGAGCATCGCGGTGCCGCCGGCGACGATTGTCGGCCTGGTCGGACCGAACGGCGCGGGCAAGACGACCCTGTTCCAGGTCGTCTCCGGGCTGCTACGACCGCAGCATGGCGAGGTCTTCCTCGCCGGCCAACGCATCACGAACCGGTCGCCGGCCCGACGCGCGCGACTCGGGCTCGCCCGTACCTTCCAACAACTCGAGCTGTTCATGGGGCTGACCGTACGGGAGCACGTCGTGCTCGCGTACCGGATCCGGAAGGAGCGCAACCGCCTCTGGAGCGACCTGGTCACCGCCGGTGCGTTGCACCGCGAATCGCGCGAGGAGCAGGAGCGAGTCGACTATCTCGTCGAGTTGCTCGGGCTCTCGAGCGTCGCCAGGACACCCGCGGCATCGCTCCCGCTCGGAACCGCGCGCCGGGTCGAGGTTGCGCGAGCGCTCGCCACCGGGCCGTCGGTGGTGCTGCTCGACGAGCCGTCGTCGGGTCTCGACGCGAACGAGACCGCCCAGCTCGGCGCGGCGCTGCGCAGCGTCGTCGAGGAAGAGAAGGTCTCGATGCTGCTCGTCGAGCACGACGTCGCCATGGTGCTCGGGCTGTCGAGCTTCGTGTCGGTGCTCGACTTCGGTATCTGCATCGCGCAGGGCACACCCGACACGATCCGGAACGACCCGGCCGTCCGCAGCGCGTATCTGGGCGACGACGAAGCCGTCGAGGGAACCGGCAGTACCGATACCCAGGATGGCGCCCAGCCGTGAGCGACGCGCTCCTCTCCGTCGAACACCTGAGCGTCCGGTACGCATCCGTCCAGGCGCTCTTCGACGTGTCGATCGACGTGCCGGAAGGGTCGGTCGTTGCGGTGCTCGGCGCGAACGGCGCGGGGAAGAGCACGCTCGCGCGCACGGTGTCGGGGTTGGTCCCCGCGTTCGAGGGCACGGTCACCTTCCGGGGCCGCGACATCACGAAATGGCACCCGCACCGGATTCGCCGCGAGGGCCTCGTGCACATCCCGGAAGGGCGAGGGATCTTTCCCGGGTCTGTCGGTGGCCGGAGAACCTGCGGATGGCGGTCCGCAGGGTCGGGAGCACCGATCAGCGCAAGTCCGCCATCGCGCACGCGTACGAGATGTTCCCCGTGCTCGCCGATCGCCGCGGCCAGCGCGCCGGCACGCTGTCCGGTGGCGAGCAACAGATGCTCGCACTGGCCCGCGCGTTGGCGGTACCGCCGCGGCTGATCATCGCCGACGAGATGTCGCTCGGCCTCGCCCCACTCGTCGTCGACTTCGTGTTCGAGAGCATCGAACGCGCCAGCAAGAGCGGCGTGACGATCGTGCTCATCGAGCAGTTCATCCACCGCGCGCTGTCGCTGGCGAGCGAGTGCGTGATCCTGCGGCAGGGAAGCGTGGCCTGGGCGGGTCCCGCCGACCACGCCCACCAGGAGGTGCTCGACCGCTATCTCGGCGAGGCGGCCGACGCGATGAGCTGAGCCGGCAGCCCGCGGTGACAACGAGGCAGGCTTGCGGTACGGTGCGACGAGAAGTGGGCGAAACCCAGAAACCTGTTCTTTCGGACCACAAGGGGGGTTCCCGGTGCGTAACGTGCGAAGTCGACTGCTCACCTCGGTGGCGTTCGTCGCCATCGTCGGTGCCCTGGCCACGTCGGGCCTCAGCAGCGCGGGGCGGCTGCCTCGTTCGACGAGGGGGTCAGTGCCAAGAGCATCAAGATCGGCTACATCTTCTCGAAGACCGGCCTCGCCGGATCCACCTTCCAGAACGCCGACAAGGGCTGCCAGGCGCGCATCGACCGCGAGAACGCCAAAGGCGGCGTGAACGGCCGGAAGATCGACGTGACGATGGTCGACGATCAGTCGTCGGCGGTCAACAAGACGGGGGCGCAGGACTTGGTGCAGAACAAGCACGTGTTCATGATCGTGAACAATTCCTCCTTCCCCTCGTTCTTCAACACGTACAAGTACCTCCAGGACGCCAAAGTCCCGCAGGTCAACGGCGGTTACGACGGCACGTACTACGGCGAACCCGGGAACGAGGACATCATCTCGGCGCTGGGCAACGTCGTCGCCGCCAACGGTGTCACCTACGACGGGATACCGAGGCTGTTCAAGGCGATGGGCGCTTCGAAGGTCGCCGTGCTGGCCTACGGCTCGTCGTCGTCGTCGACGGCCGCGGCGGAGAACCTCCAGAAGTTCGCGGTCCCGGCGGTCCCCGGCCTCAAGGCCGTCTACACCAACACCACGGTCGACTTCGGCAGCACCGACGTCGGCCCGGAAGTGCTCGGCATCAAGAACTCCGGCGCCGATGCCATCTACCTTCCGCTCGTCGCCAACTCCAACACCGCGATCGTGCAGGGGCTCGCCCAGAACGGGGTGAAGATGAAGTCGATCGTGCTGGCCACCGGTTACGGTCAGCCGCTGCTCGACCAGCCCGTCTCCAAGACCTTCGGTCCGGAGGTCGTCCTGGCCACCGGCTTCGCACCCGTCGAGCTGAAGACCAAGGCCACCAAGCAGTTCCAGGCCGACCTCAAGAAGGTCGGGTACACCGGTGTTCCCGACTTCGGCGTCTACACCGGGTACATCACCTGTGACATGGCGATCCTGGGCCTGAAGAACGCGGGCAACCCACCCACCCGGGCGGCGTTCGCGCCGAACCTGCGCAAGCTGGGCACCTACGACCAGGCGGGTCTGGCGTGCCGCCCGATCGACATCAGCCTCAAGACCTACGGCCAAGCGTCGAAGGTCGGCTGCGGTTGGAACGTGAAGGTCAAGAACGGCAAGTTCGTGCTCTTCCCGCCGCCGGGCAAGCCCGCGACGGCGCCATGGGACAGCAAGCTCATCGGGGCGTCGACGGTCGCGACGACCACCACGACGGCGCCGCCCGCGCAGTAGTCACTCCGCACCACCGCACGACAGACCAACGAGGAGCCGGCCCACGGGCCGGCTCCTCGCATCTGGGCGTACAGTGCCCGCCGTGAGCGACTACGAGACGATCACCTACGAAGAGGACGACGGCATCGCGTGGGTCACGCTTGAACCGGCCCGACGTGCTCAACGCGTTCAACCAGAGGATGCGCGACGAGCTCCAGTCGGTCTGGCGCGGGATGCGCTGGAACGACGACGTGCGGGTCGTGGTACTGACCGCCGCGGGCGACCGGGCGTTCTGCACCGGCATCGACCGCGAGGAGTCGCTCAACCCCGAGATCCAGCAGAAGGCGCTCGACGAGGGGCGGCTCGTGGGCTACCCCACGCCGTGGACCTACGACGATCCCGGCTTCGAGCTCGGGCCCAAGGCGAACGACATGTGGAAGCCGGTGATCGCCGCGGTGAACGGCATCGCGTGCGGCGGTGCCTTCTACCTGCTCGGCGAGGTGGAGTTCATCATCGCGGCCGACCACGCCACGTTCTTCGATCCGCACGTGACCTTCGGGATGACCGTGGGATACGAGCCCATCCAGATGCTGCCCAAGATGCCGTTCGGTGAGATCGCACGGATGGCGTTGCTCGGAAGTGCGGAGCGCATGTCGGCGCAGCGGGCGCACGAGATCGGGTTGGTGTCGGAGGTCGTCCCGGCGGCCGAGCTGCACGAGCGGGTCGAGTGGGCGGCGCGCGTGATCGCCGACGCTCCGGACCTCGGCATCCAGGGGACGGTCCGGGCACTCTGGGCCGGCCTCGAGCTGTCACGGCGCCAGGCGCTCGAAGTCGCCAACTTCCTGTGCCGCATCGGGAGCGACCCACGCGAGTTCATCAAGGCCCAGGAGCGGTTCACCGGCGGCGCGCGCAAGGAGTGGCGCCTGCGCTGACCTCCTCAGGAACGGGCCGGACCGTTGTCGGCCCGTCGACGGTCGAGCGCATCCTTGAGCACGTGCGCGTAGTCGCCGCGGAGATCGCGTTGGAGAATCCCCGTGTTGCGGTCGTGGATCCGGCGCCGGGCCACGACGTGGTCGAGCTTCACCTCCCGGACGCCCGCTTCGGTAGCGCGGGAGTACCAGTCGATGAACTCGCCGAAGACCACGTCCTCGCGGAAGTTCCCCACACGACGGAACGCGCGCGTGCGCACGACGAACGCGCTCGGCAACGCGCCGCTTCGCTCGCGGACCTGCGCCTGCGTGGCCGACGTGTCGTCGCGTTGGAGATCGGGGCTGTAGAACTCCTCGACGTGACCGAAGCACATGTCGACGCTGCCGTCACGCGCGAGCGCAGCCACTTGCTGCTCGAGCTTGCCGGGAAGCCAGACATCGTCGGCATCGAGGAACGCGAGCAGCTCGCCGCGCGCTTGCGCCGCAGCGAGGTTGCGCGCCGCGCCCTGACCGCGATGCGCGCTGCGCACGAGCAACGACGTGCCCAGCGAGGCGGCTCGGGATCTGCACGGGCTCGTGCCGACCCGTCGTCGACCACGATGATCTCGAGCGGGCGATGGGTCTGCGCGAGCGCGCTGTCGATTGCTTCGGCGAGGTACCGCGTGTCCTCGAACACCGGGATGATCACGCTGACCGTGGGCTCGCCGGGCGCGCCCCCGGGTCCAGCAGGCACGTCGTCGAGATCGCGCCACCCTTCGAGGCTGACGCCCTCGCGTCCCGCCGCCTTGCGCCGATCGATCGACCGTTTGAGCACCGCAGTGAGCTCGAAGTCCGAAGCATGCTTCCCGCGCGTCATGTTGCTCCGGTGCACGCGGTAGTAGAGCGTGACGTCGGGAAGGATGCGGACCTTCATGCCGAGCTCGCGGGCGCGGTAGAACCAGTCGACGTCTTCGCTGAAGCGAACGTGTCGCGTCGAAGGGACCGACACGTTCGAACGCACTCCGGCGGTAGACGCCACTCCCCAGGTGCACGTGTGTGATGACCTTCGCGTCGGGGTCTTCCCACTGCACGTTCGGCAGCTCGGCACCGTCCGCGACGTACTGCACCCGCCCGAGCACGACGTCGAGCTCCGGATCCTGCAGCATGCGGCCGACCTGGAGATCCAGCTTGCCGTCGGGCCAGGTGTCGTCGGCATCGCAGAACGCGAGCAGCTCGCCACGCGCCTCGGTGAGGCCGCGGTTGCGCGCCGCCGCGGGACCCGCATTGTCCTGCCGGAGCGCGTGCACCCGATCGCCGAGTTCGGCGATCACGTTCGGCGTTTCGTCGGTGGAACCGTCGTCGACCACGATGATCTCGAGCGGCCCGTACTCCTGACGCTCGACGCTCGTGACCGCGTCGACGAGATGGCGCCCCCCGTTGTACACCGGCGTGATCACGCTCACGAAGGGCCGCTGCGATCTCATCGCAGTTTCGCGATGAGATCATCGACGACTGCGGGGATCTCGGAGAGCTCGGTACCTGCGTCGAGCCAGAAGCACGGGACGGCGCGCGTGAGCCGGCCCACTTTGGCGAACAGCTCGGGAGACGCACCCGGCAGCTGGAACATCGTGGTGGGCGCGATCGCCGCGAGCGTGTCGCGCGCTGTGGCCGGTGAGATCTCGGTGTGAGGCCGGCCCGTGACGCGTGGGAGCACGATCGCCCGGACGGGAAAGCTCGCACCGACGCTGCTCGGGCCGATGCTGGTGGAGGAAGAGCATCGCCTTCTGGTCGCCGAGCGAGTCCGCATTCGCCACCAAGCTTCCGAGGTGCGGAAACCGGTGGAGGTTCTCGGGTCGCAACTTCGCCGTGTTGTAGAGGCTGTACACCGTGGGCTGGTCGACGTCGACGAGCACGTAGTCGTCGCCCGCATACAGGAGGCCGCCATCGAGACACGCCAGTGACGTGGTCGACTTGCCCGCGCCGCCGCGTCCGGCGATCAGCACGCCACCGTCGTCGCGTCCGACTGCTCCCGCGTGCATGGGCTGGAGCGACGGTGTGGTCGTCGTCCACCAGTGGATCGCGGTGCGGAGCGGGAAGCTCGATTCCCACCACGGGATGTAGCGGTAGCTCGGCGTCCAGTACACCGCGGCGGCGCGTTCGGCATCGAAGACCTGGAGAATGTCGACGCCCGGTTGATAGACGGTGCGGTGGCGCTCGTCGTTGTATCCGACGATCTCGCCCTTCGGGCCGAAGTCGTACGTCGTCCACGGCGCGGGAACCATGCGTACGCCGGTGGACTCGCTGTCGAACAGCTCGACCGTGAAGGCCGGATCATCCGCACGGTGTCGACACGCGGAGATGTTCGAGCGCGGGCGTGATCAGCGGCACGAGCGCGTCACCGGCAAAGCGCATGCGGATCAGATGACCGGCGACGCCGAGCTGCCATTCGGAGCTCCCGGCCGCTTCCGCGGCGCGTTCGAAGGACGAGAGGGCGTCGTCGAAGAACCGCCGTGCGGGGCTCGACGAGTCAGCGAGGGAGCACACGAGATCCGTTCAACGCTCGTCGATCCGGGCCGGCCATCCCGTCTCGTCGTAGTCGTGGATCGGATCGGCGAGCAGGAGATCCTGCATGTCCGTGTACGCAGTGAGCGTCGGGACGTCGAACGGCGCGCGATCGTCGGGCGCCGCGTCGGGCGCCGGCGGCGTGACGCTCTCGGCCGAGACCGCCGTCGGCCGAGATCCGCTCGGAGGGTGCACCCACGGCGAGCAACCCCTCATCCACGAGACGAGCCGCGAACTCGGCCAACGCGGCGCAGATCGCGTCCGGTTCGGCCTCGTACCTCGCGCCGACCGCCGTTTCGGCCGCGGCGAGGGAGACGCCCGAACCCAGGAGGTCGAACACCAGTCCGCCCAAGGGGTTGAGGCTGAAGTAGAAGCCGTTCTCGAGGTTCACGACGACGCTCTCCCCGTCGTCGAACGTCTCGCTGATGATCTCGGGTCCCGCCAGGTGGAACCTGGCGGCGGCGCCGTTGTCGCTCATCGTTCTCCTGCTGCCGTCAGTGGTGCGAGCGTACCCGAGCGCCCCCCACCGAGGGCGCGAGGCGGATCCCGGGTCGCGTCATGGCGTCAGGCGGTTTCGGTCGCGCGGGAACAGCGTCGCCTCGCGGACGTTCGCCGCACCCGTGACTCGGGCGGTCCAGCGCTCGAGACCGATGGCGAACCCTCCGTGGGGCGGCATCCCGTGGCGGAAGGCCTCGAGGTACCCCTCGTACGGAGCAAGGTCCTCCCCCGTGAGCGCGGCCAGATAGTCGGCATGCCGATGCCGACGCTGACCGCCGGTCACGAGCTCCAACCCGCGGAAGAGGAGGTCGAAGCTGTTCGAGAACGCGGGTCGGCCGGGATCGGGCTGCGTGTAGAAGGGTCGCTTCGCCATCGGATAGCCGCTGACGTACAAGAAGTCGCAGCCGTGCTCGCGGGCCGCCCACTCCCCCAGCCAGCGCTCGTGGGCGGGAGCCAGGTCGGGCTCGCCCACGGTCGACTCTCCGGTCGCGCGTTCGATCATCGTCTGCGCTTCGGTGAAGTCGACCACCGGGATCCGCGCGGGGACGAGGGGCAGCACGACGTCGAGCTCATCGATCGTGTGCGCCGCGCGCTCGCGGATCGCTCATCGAGGCCGGCTACGAGGTCGACCGTGTGCTCGCCACCGATGACCTCGTGCGCGGCGACGACGTGTTCGTGGCCGCCACGGGCGTCACCACCGGCGCGCTGCTCTCCGGCGTTGCGTACAACGCCGATGGCGCGACCACCGAGTCGTTGGTGATGCGGTCACGCTCGGGAACCGTTCGTCGCGTCAGCGGTGAGCACACGTTCGACAAGCTCGAACGCTTCACCGGTCGCGAGTACCGCTGAGGGCCGCGCTCGTCAGTAGCCGGCTTCGACGTCGACGATGCCGTGCAAGGGCTCGCCCGCGCGGTAACGGCGCACGTTCGCGGCGAAGAGCGCGAGCGTGGGGCCGAGCGTGTCGGGTGCGCTCCACGACACGTGTGCGCTCAGTCGCACCTTCGGGTGCGCATAGAGCGGGTGGCCATCGGGAAGTGGCTCCGGATCGACCGTGTCGAGCGAAGCGCACGCGACTCGGCCGTTGTCGAGCGCCGCGATCAGCGCGTCCTGGTCGACGAGCGAGCCAGCCGCGCGATGTTCACGAGGTGCGCGCCCGGCTTGATCACGGCGAGGGCGTCGGCGTCGATCATGTGATAGGTGTCGGGCGTTGCGGGCGCGGCAATCACCACATGATCGGACTGCGCGAGGAGCGCTTCGAGCGTCGCACACAGCTCGATCTCGGGGAGGTCGTGCGCGACCTGGCGACGGCGGTACGTGACGACGTGCATGTCGAACGCGAGCGTGCGTCGTGCCACTTCCGTGCCGATCGCGCCCACTCCGACGAGGCCGACGGTGTTCCCCGCGAGCACGTCGAGGTTTGCGATGTTCCATTGCTCCGGCCGCTCGGTGAGCCATGTGTCGGGGAACCGCTTGACGAAGGCAAGCATCGACGCGAGCACGAACTCGGCGATCGGCACCGCATTCGCCCCGCGCGAGCAGGTGAACGCGCGATCACCGATGACGTCGAGTGGGAACCCGTCGACTCCGGTGCTGAACGCGTGGAGCCAGCGGACGTTCGGTAGCGCCGCCGTTTCGAGGGTCGCGCGGTCACGGGAGAGCACGAGAAGGATGTCGGCGTCGCGGGCACGCTCGTCGTCGATGGCCACCACCACTTCGCCGTCGCCGAGCACTTCCTGGACCTGGGGCACCAGACCGCCACCGGGAAGGTTCACGACGACCGTCGCCCGGCGCTCTTGGTCTGCGTTCCTCATGGAGGGGTTCTACCTCGACCGCGACGTCCTTGAGCACGCCGACCGTGTGGACCGCGCCGAGGTGTCGGCGAGGTACTCCGGCGCCTCCTGCGTCTCGATGAACCAGCCGGTCGGGCACATCGTGAGGATCTCGACGAACGAGAACCCGACGCCCGCGAGCTGGATCTCGAGCGCGCGCAGGATCATCTTCTTGGTGCGGGCGACGTTGCCGGCGTTGTTCACCGCGCCCCGGGCCACGTACGCCGCGCCGTCGAGCTCGCGCGATCAGGTTGCTGAGCCGGATCGGGTAGCCGTGGTGCTTCGGCGTCGCGGCCGTCGAGCGTGTTCTTGGTGCGCTGGCCGAGCACGGTGGTGGCGGTCATGTGGCCGCCGGTCTCGCCGAACACGCCGTTGTTCAGCATGAAGCAGGTGACTCGCTCGCCGCGTGCGGCGGTGTGCAGCACCTCCTGCAGCCCCTCGTTCACCATGTCGCCGTCGCCCTGGACGGTGACGACGAGGGTGTCGGGCTTGGCCCGCTTGACGCCGGTGGCGAGCGACGGCGCGCGGCCGTGCAGCGCCTGCAGCACCTCGACGTCGAGGTTGTTCGAGAACGCCGTGTAGCAGCCGATGCCGAACACGGCGATGGCGCGTTGGATCAGCGTCGAGCTCCGCGATCGCCTCGAGCACCGGCGCGCATCGCGATCGGTTCGCCGCAGCCCGGGCACAGGTGGTGCTCGCCGACGTCGATGAGCGCGGGCGTGAAGTCGTCGACGAGGTGCGCCGGCTCGGTCGGCGGCGCGTCGGTGGGGACGACCGCGCGGCCTTCGATCCGCTCCATCAGCAGCTCGGAGGACCTCCTCGGATGCGCGGCACGCGCAGCGTCGGCGACGTCGAGATCGGGCGCGATCCCGAAGCCCGAGCCGTCGAGGCTGAGGCCGCCGATGAACTCGCACCGGCGCAGCGGCCGAGCACCGCGAGGCGCACGTCGTCGATCATCTGGCCCTGGTTGTTCTCGTAGACCGCGACCAGCCCGCGCACCGCTCGGCCGCGGCGGCGCACCGCTCGCGTCGGGAACGGCCACGAGCGTGATCGGCCGGACGTAGCCGACCGTCGCGCCGTCGGCGCGCAGGCTGCGCACCGCGGCGCGCACGTACTTCGCCGGGCGTGCCGAACGCGACGACGACGACGTCGGCGTCGTCGACGAACCCGGTCTCGACCAGCGGCTCGACGCCGGCCAGCATCTCGGCGGTCGCGGCCGCGCCGGCGAGATAGTGCTCGGCGAGGTCGTAGCCGACGTCGTCGCGCTGCTTGCCGGTGACCGAGCGGCGACACGAGCCGGCGCGCTGCCGGTAGCCGCCGGTGGAGCCGTCGAGCGCCCAGTCCGTTCGGCGGCAGCGGGCCGAAGTCGATCGGCTCGACGTCGACCGACTGCGTACGTGTGCGCGAGGTAGTAGTCGCCGAAGAACAGCACCGGGTTGCGCCACTGCGTCGCGTCGAGATGGAACGCGAGCTGCACGAGCTCGACCGCCTCGGGCACGTCCATCGGCGCCAGCACGAGCGTGCGGTAGTCGCCGTGGCCGCCGCCCCGCGTGGCCTGGAAGTAGTCGCCCTGCGCGCGGGCCATGTTGACGACGACGAGCGGCAGCCGCGCCAGCGCAGATCTCGGCGAGCGACTCCTGCATGAGCGACAGCCCCTGGCCGGTCGACCCGGTCGCGGCACGGGTGCCGGTCGCGGCGGCGCCCCACGCCATGCCGACCGCCTCGAGCTCGCTCTCGGCGTTCATGCACACGCCGCCGACGTCGGGAAGCTTGGCCGGCCATGTGCTCGAGCACCTCGGTGAACGGCGTCATCGGGTAGCCGGCGAAGAACCGGCAGCCGCCGGCGATCATCGCGTCGGCGATCGCCTCCGAGCCCTCGAGCAGCTGACGGGTGGGCGCGGTGGTCATGCTTCGATCGGTTCGACGTCGACCGGTTCGATCTCCTGGGGGAGTTCGAGCGGCGTGTCGTACTTGTACACCTGGAACACGAAGTCGGGGCAGATCTGCGCGCACGCCTGGCAGCCGGTGCATCCCGGCGAGCAGCAGCGGGTAGCGGTAGCCCGCGCGTGTTGACGTCGTGCTCGGTCATGACCAGCACGCCGCGGCGGGCACGCGTCGATGCAGAGATCGCAGCCCTTGCACGCTTCGACGTCGATGACGACGGTGCCGCGCGTGAGCACCGTTCCCGCACTCATCCGACTGGCACCGCCCAGGCGTCGACGCGCACATCCGGCGCAGCGCCGTACCCGGCGCGCAGCGCGTCGTGGTTCAGGCCGACGTGCTGCGCCCGGTAGGACGGCAACGCGCCGGGCACCGCGTCGATCAGCGCGTCGAGGGCGACGAGCCCGGTGACCGCCGCGTACGCGCCGATCATCACCATCGACGCGGTCATGATGTTGCCGAGCTCGACGGCGAGGTCGGTGGCGGGCACGTCGACGACGACGTAGGGGGCGCGATCGAACGAACCTTCGAAAACGGTCGAGTTGACGATGACGACGCTGCCGGGCCGGAGCCGCGCGAACGTCGGCCGCGAGTAGTCGTGGTGCATGACGATCGCCGACCAGGTCGATCCGACCGTGGGCGGGGCCTCGACCGGCCCGTCGGCGACCACCAGGGTGGCCTCGGTGTTGCCGCCGCGCATCATCCCGCCGTAGCTGCCGAACAGCTGCACCTCGCGGCCCTCGGAGAGCGCGGCCCGTGCGATCACCAGGGCCGCGAGCTGGATCCCCTGCCCGCCGATGCCGGTGACGAGCAGCTCCCGTTCCACCCCACGAGCGTAGCGAGAAACGCCGTTTTCTAGCTGAGACGGTCGACGAGGAGGCGCCGCTGGACCTGTTGGGTCGCGGGGGTGCGGGGGATGGCGTCGACCACCGCGACGCGCCGGGGTTGTTTGAAGCGAGCGAGCAGGCCATCGGAGTAGGCACGCACGTCGTCGAGGGTCGGCACGTCCTGTCCTGCCACCGGCACGATGACCGCGCACACCACCTCACCCCATCGCGCATCCGGGAGCCCGATCACCGCGACGTCGGCAACGCCGGGGCATTGCGCGAGCACCGCTTCGACCTCGGCGGGTGCGACCGTCTCGCCGCCGGTGCGGATCACGTCGCGCGCGCGGCCGACGATCGACATGTATCCCTCGTCGTCGACGTCGAC
The DNA here is from genome assembly GCA_963705625.1 of uncultured Actinomycetes bacterium. Classification (GTDB taxonomy): domain Bacteria; phylum Actinomycetota; class Acidimicrobiia; order IMCC26256; family DASPTH01; genus DASPTH01. The sequence goes on along the minus strand of CAVPKG010000001.1, from coordinate 576,497 downwards.
GACGTCGCCGGTGTGGTACCAGCCGTCGACGAGCGCCTCTGCGGTCGTCTCCGGATCGTCGAGGTAGCCGTCGAACAACAGCGGGCCGCTCACACACAGTTCACCGCCCGGGTCGACACGCACGAAGGTGTTGATCCCGGGCACGCCGACACTCCCCGGCTTGCGGTACATGTCGTCGGGTGGGAGCCACGAGACCAGACCCGCCTCGGTGGACCCGTAGAAGACGCGCACGCACGCGTTCGGCAGCGCCCGGTCGATCGCGGTGAGGAGCTCGATCGGGGTCGCCGACGTGGCGGCGTCGGCGATCAACACCGAGGACAGATCGCGGGCGCGCCCCTCGGGCGTGTCGAGATACTCGAGGACGCGCCGCCAGATTCCCGGCAGGCAGTGCACCCGAGTTGCGCGGTGACGTTCGATGTCCGCGCAGATCGCGGCCGGATCGGTCGTCGCGAACACCATCGCCGCGCGCGCCTGCCATTGTTGGAGAGCCATCGTCCATGCCCCCATGTGGAACAGCGGGAACGGCGACACGTTCGCACCTCGCGGCTCCAACAACACGCCCGGATGCGTACGCAGCACGTTGACGCGATTCGAGACCACCGCCCCCTTCGGGCGGCCGGTGCTCCCGCTGGTGAAGAACACCACGTGCGGATCGGTCTCACGCAACCGGGGCTCGGCGACGTCCCCACCATCCTCGTCGGACGCCAACCCCGCGAGCTCGACGAACGGCACGCTCACACGCTCGGCGACGGCAGCACCGTCGGCCGTGCGCTCGACGTCGGCGGCGATCGCCTTCGGCTTCGCGGCCGCGATCATCACCTCGGCCTCGTCCCTCGAGAGCAACGGGCTCATCGGCGCGAAAACGGCGCCGAGCTTCGCCAGCGCGACGAACAATGGCAGCAGATCGAGTGTGGTGTCACTCCACGCGACCACGATGTCTCGATGCCCGACGCCGAGCTTCGCGAGGGCGTGCGCAACCTGGTTGCCGCGCCGCTCGAGCTCGGCGAACGTGATCGAGTCGTCGCCGCGCCAAGCGGCGACGCGCCCGGGCGCAGCCCGGGTCGCGGTCCGGAAGATGTCAGCGATCAGCAAGTCGCCGCGCACTTGGTGTTCCGGATCAGTCCGAGGGTTCGGACGACGCCGGTTGGGTCACCGCCGGCGTGGTCTCGAGGGCGCCCGTCGCCAGCAACTTGTCGATCTCGGCGTCGTCGAGGCCCAGTACGTCGGCGCCGATCTGTCGGGTGTGCTCGCCGATCGTGGGGGCGCCCCGCACGTCGGGGCCGACCATGAGCGCGCCGTGGAACGCAGCGCCGTCGAGCACCATCGGGCCCAGAACCTGTTGGTCGATGCGGATCGCGAACCCGCCGCGCCAGGTAGTGCGGATGACTCCCCATGTCGGTGCCGGTCAGCATCGGCGCGGCCGGCACGCCGTGGAGTTGGCACCGTTCTGCGATCGCATCCTTGGTGTCGGTCTGCGTCCACTCGCCGACCTTCTCGTCGAGCAACGCGGCGTTGCGCGAGGCGCGAGTCGTGGTCGTCGAACGCCGGGTCACCGGCCCAGTCGGGCTCGCCCATCGCGCTCCGCAGCCCGCGCCAGTCCGAGTTGTCGCGACAGGTGATCGCGACCCACTGTTCCTCCCCTGCGCACCGGTAGAGACCCCACGGCGCGCCCTGTTCGCTGCGGTTGCCTCGCGGCACGACGGAGCCGGGCGCGACGCCCTCCGCCGCAAGGAGGTCGGCGAGCGAGCCCGCGACCGCCTCCACTTCCGCGATCTCGACGTGCATCCCGGCGTTCGTGCCACGCGCGCGGCCGACCAACACCGCAAGCGCGCCGACCGCGCCGAGACAGCCCGCGTAGTGGTCGGGGTAGATCGACGCCGAGCCCACGGGGGTCGGCGCGGTCGGCGTAGTTCCAGAGGTGCAGCAGCCCTCCGGGGCCTTGGCCGGTGGGCCCGTACCCGCGCCAGTCGGCCCACGTTCCGTGCGAGCCCATGAGCTGACTCGACACCATCACGATGTTCGGATTGACCCCGACAAGGTCGGCAAACCCGAGCCCGAGGTCGTCCATCGTGCCGGTGGAGTTGTTCTCGATGACGACGTCGGACCGTTCGGCCAGGCGCAGCAGGACCTCGTGGCCCTCGGGGGTCTGCGCGTTCGCGCCGAAGCCGAGCTTCGAGCGACTCGACGACACGAACGACGGCGAGAACTCTCCCCCGGTGACGGTCCGCATGAAGTCGGGATATCGCGCGCGACTCGATCTTGATCACCTCGGCGCCGTACTCGGCGAGCCGGCGCCCGACCTCCACGCCGACGGCGCCGATCCCGAAGTCCATGACCCGCACGCCCGCGAGCGGCGGAGCCGGCGAGGGCGTCGACGACGGTGCGGGCCAGCGCGTCACCGAGACTGCCGAAGACCTGCTCGGTGTGCTGGCCGATGTCGGGTGGCGGCTCGTGCGGCCCCGCGCGGCGGCCATCGAGCTCGTAGAACCCGGTGAACACCGGTGCGGTCACGCCGTTGCCCACGGCGAGCGGCGCGAAGGTGGCGCGTGAGCGCAAGTGCTCGTTCTCGAGCACGCGCCGGGGGGAAGCGCGGGGGTGCACACGATGCCGCGCCGCTGCGCTTCGGCGGCCGCTTCGTCCATACCGAACCGGGCGAAGTGCTCCTCGAGCAACGGATTGATCACCGTGGCCGCGATCATCAGCCGCGCGACGAAGCTCTCGAGCTCGGGATCCTGCAGGTACTCGGGTTCGCCCAGCCATTCGCGGAGGGCACGCCACTGGCGCGGGCTCAACACGACGAGCCGCACGTAGCCGTCCTTGCACTTGAACACGGGATAGACGGGTCCCGATCCGTTGCGCACCTCGGCGGGCGGCTCACCCGCGAGCACGCGCGCGCTCACGTTGGGAAGTGCCCAGTCGGCCGCGAGCGCGACGGCTTCGTTCGCGGAGAGCTCCACGAATTGCCCGGCGCCGGTGTGCTCACGCTGATACAGCGCGCACAGCGCGGCGAAGGCAGCCGTCACCGAGACGAGGTCGTCGACGAGGTGCCCGGGCGGGAAGAGCGGCGTGTCGGTGGGAACACCGGCCTTGAACGCGATCCCGCCGGTGGCGGAGAGCACGGCGTCGGTCGCGACGTAGTCGGAGAACGGGCCCTCCAGACCGAACGCGGTGATCGCGACCACGACGAGGTGCGGATGACGGGCGGCAAGCTCGCGCGTGTCGAGCCCTCCGCCGAGCGCGACCTCCGACGTGAGGAGCACGTCGGAGTGATCGAGGAGCGAGCGCAGCCTCTCGCGGTCGGCTTCCGTCTCGAGGTCGAGCACGGCGCCCAGCTTCCCCGCGTTGCGCACCGCCCATGCGAGCGAGACCCCCGACCGAACCGGAGCCAGCTTCCGGGCCGGCGAACCTCCGGGCGGCTCGACCTTCACGACTTCGGCGCCCAGGTCGGCGAGGTAGCGGCCGCACAACTCACCTCGTTCGACCGTGCAGTCGACGACGCGGAGCCCGGCGAGAGGGAGTCGGTCCGTCATGGGCCGACAGCATGGCACCCGCCGGTTCTGCTTGCCGCCCGCGAGGTGTCCGAGTACCGTTCGGAAAACCTTTCCGAACTGTCCGCACTCGGAGGATTCCATGCCGAAGACACGCTGGGTCGAGGACCCTGCACCCGCGGCGCCGGCCGGCACGCAGACCCGCACCCAGACCGGCACCCAGACCGGCCCGGCCATCCCGAACCTCGAGGTCACCTACCTGACCGATCCCGAGGTCGTCGCCGAGGTGCTGCCGAAGCCGCTCGAGGCGCCACCCGAGCCCAACGTGCACGTGCGCATCTGCGACATCAACATCCAGCACGGCGACTTCGTCCACCGCGAGCGCGTCGGTTGGTTCGGCGTGGACGCGATGTGGAGGGGCAGGATGGGCGAGTACCCGTTGCTCATCCCGATCGACCTCGAGCCCGCGCTCGCGATCAGCCGCGAGAAGTTCGGCGAGCCCAAGAAGCTGGCGGAGATCGAGCTCAGCCGCGACGGCGATCACGTGCGCGGCAGCATCACGCGTCAGGGCGTCACGTTCGTCGAGATCATCGGCGACGTCGCCGAGAAGCTGCCGACGCCCGAGCCCTACGAGAACACCCAGTTCTGGTTCAAGTTCCTGCCCGCCGCGGTGGGCAACGGTCTCGACGCCGGGCCGTTCCTCGTTACGCTCGACCAGGTGCGCACGCACCAGTCGCGCGAAGCGCGTCGACGGCAAGCTCGAGCTCCGCGACCTGCCCGGGTGTCCGGTGGTCGACCTGCCGATCCTCGAGACGGTGTCGATCTTCTGGAGCGTGCGCTCCGCCGCGAACACCTACAGCTTCCACGGCGCGGTTGGCGATCCCGACGATTTCGCGCGTCGCGTCGCCATCCAGTACAAGTAGCGCAGTACCAGTAGCGCAGTACAAGTAGTGGGGTTTCCCATGAGCGACAAGTACCTCCTCATCTCGTCCGACTGCCACGCGGGCCTGCCTGCCGACCAGTACCGCGAGTACGTCGACCCGAAGTTCCGCGCGACCTACGACGAGTGGATCGCGGCGGCGCAGGCATTCGGCGCGGCGCGGATGGCGCCGTCCGAGGACCGCGAGAAGTGGGTCGCCGAATGGCGCGAGGAGATCGAGGACCACGGCGGCATGCGCGGCTCGTGGGATGCCAACATCCGCGACAAGGAGCTCGACGGTGACGGCGTCGCGTGCGAGGTGATCTTCCCCGACGCCGATGCGGCGGGCGTGGGCGGAGTGTCGGGCACGCCGTTCGGGGCGGGTCTCGGCTCGTCGGGCGACAGCGACCCGGTGCTCGTGATGGAGGGCGCGAAGGCGCACAACCGGTGGCTCGCCGAGCTGTGCTCCGACAGTCCCGAGCGCCGCGTGGGCGTCGCGCTCGTGCCGATCCTGCACAACCAGGACGCCGCGCTCGACGAGATCGCGTGGGCCGCCGACCACGGGCTCCGCGGCGTGATGATCCCCACCCGCTGGATGAGCCAGCCGTCGTACAACGACCCGGTCTACGACCCGATCTGGGCCGCGTGCGTCGACCACGACATGGTGCTCCACACGCACTCGGGCGCCGGCCCCACCGACATCAGCTTCGGCCAGGGCACGATGCCGATCTATGCCGCGGAGGCCGGGTGGTGGGCGGCGCGCCCGATGCACGTGCTGATCCTCGGTGGCGTCTTCGAACGCTTCCCCACGTTGCACTACTGCATCGCGGAGAACGGCGCGGCGTGGGTGCCCGACCTCCGCGACCGGATGGACGCGAAGTGGATCGGGGATCACAACACGCGCAAGTTCGGCAACGAGGTGTTCCGCGGCGGGCTGTCGATGAAACCGGGCGACTACATCGATCGCAACTGCTGGCTGGGCGCATCCACCATGCACCAGACCGAGGTCGACCGCCGGCACGGGATCGGGATCGGAAACCTCATGTGGGGGAACGACTTCCCGCACCCCGAAGGCACGTGGCCGCACACTCGCGAGTGGCTGCGCATGCGCTTCCACGACGTGCCCGTCGACGAGACACGCAAGATCCTCGGCCTCAACGCGGTCGACTGTTACGGCTTCGATCCGGTGGCCCTCGAGCCGCTCGTCGAGCGGATCGGCCCCACCGTCGACGACATCCACGGCGGCGAGCTCGAAGACAGAGTGGAGACGGTCTGATGCCCAGCACGATCACCGACTTCACGGGCAAGGTCGCGGTCGTCACCGGCGGCGCGTCCGGGATCGGCAAGGGAATCTGCGGTGCGCTCTTGAAGCAGGGCGCCAAGGTCGTCATCGCCGACGTCGAGAAGGGCGCGATCGACAAGACCGTCGAGGAACTGTCGAGTTCGGGCGAGGTGTCGGGAGTGCAGACCGACGTGTCGAAACCTGACTCGGTCGAAGCACTCGCCGACGCCGTCTACCAGAAGTACGGCGTGTGCCACCTGCTGTTCAACAACGCGGGCATCGGCGCCCCGGGTGCGAACATCTGGGACACCACGCCGAACGACTGGACGTGGACGTTCACGGTCAACGTGTTCGGTGTCGCGTACGGGATCCAGTCGTTCGTGCCGCGCATGCTCGCGGGCGGCGAACCCGGCTACATCGTCAACACGTCGTCGGGCGACGGTGCGATCGCGCCGATGCCGATGGCGTCGATCTACGCGGCGAGCAAGGCGTCGGTCGCGATCCTCACCGAGTGCCTGGCCGCGCAACTCGTTGCCCAGGACACGAACCTGCAGGCTTCGCTGTTCCTGCCGGGCGGCCGCGGGCTGCTCGCCACGGGCCTCTGGACTTCGGATCGCAACCGCCCGCCGGAGCTCGCACGAGAGAAGCCCCGTCCCACCGCGCCCCAGACGATCGAAGGCTTGATGGAGCAGGCGAAGGAGGCCGGGCGCGAGCTACCGCTCCAGGACCTCGACGAGCTCGGCCGCGACGTGCTCGAGCAGATCAAGACGGGCGTGTACTGCATCCAGATGAACGGGAACGAGACGAGCGCCCAGCGCCTCCACGAACGCGCCGACCGCTTCGGCCAGGGCCTCAACCCGACCGTCCCCCACTAATCCACCCACGAACCGGCGTCAACAAACGGGGTATAGCCCCACCAGCTGACGCCGGTTCGGTGGTTGGGGCTGGGTGCTAGAGGGCTTCGAGGACGAGGGCGGAGCCCATGCCGCCGCCGGCGCACATCGACACGCAGCCGAGCGTCTGCCCGCGCCGGTGGAGCTCGTTGATCATCGTGACCACCATCCGCGCGCCCGTGCACACGATCGGGTGCCCGAGGCTGGCACCGCTGCCGTTCACGTTCACGATCTCCTGGGGGATGCCGAGCTTGCGCACCGCCGCGACCGGCACCGAGCAGAAGGCCTCGTTGATCTCCCACAGCTCGACGTCGTCGATCGACATTCCGACGCGGTCGAGTGCCTTCGGGATCGCGAGCGTGGGCCCGAGGCCCGTGCGCGCGGGCTCGAGACCGATCGAAGCCCATGACACGACACGCGCCATCGGGGTGAGCCCGTGCGATCGCGCGAACTCGGCCGACGTGACGACCACGGCGGCCGCACCGTCGTTGAGCCCGGCCGCGTTCCCGGCGGTGACCGTGGCCCCCTCGATCTCCGGGTGCAACACGGGCAGCGCGCCGAGCGTCTCCATCGAAGAGCCGCGCCGCGGGTGCTCGTCGACCGCGAACATCCGTTGCGCGCCGTCGGGAGCCGTCACCGGCACCGGGACGATCTCGGCTTCGAAGGCGCCTTCGTCGATCGACCGGAGCGCGTTCTCGGTGCTGTAGAGCGCCCACGCGTCGACGTCCTGCCGCGTGAGCCCCATCTCGCGGGCCGTGTTCTCGCCGACCGTGATCGACATGTCCCACGTGGGCGCATCCGGGGTCTCGGGGTGGCTCGGCGACATCCACGGAAGTGGCTCCGCTCCCGGCGCGGACCGCTTCAGCGTCTGTGGTGACGTGCTCAGGCTCTCGGTACCGCCCGCGACCACGACGTGGTCCATGCCGGCGCGAATCCCCGCCGACGCGATCTGCACCGCGCTCAGCCCCGCCGCGCAGTGCCGGTTGTCGGCCAGGCCGGGCACCGAGACCATGCCGAGCTGGACGGCGATGTTGCGCGCGATGACCCCACCGCCCTGCAGCGACTCGGCCACGACGAGGTCGTCGATGTCGCCCGTGGCGATCCCCGACCGCTCGACCGCGGCGCCCACCGCGATCTTGGCGAGCTCGAACGCGTCGACGTCGATCAGTGATCCCTTGCGGGCGCGCCCGATCGGCGTGCGGGCCGTGGAGACGATGACGGCATCAGTCATGGGAGGACCCCTTTTGAGCGGGTGCAGCGCCGAACAGTGCTCGAGGAACGATGTTAGGACCCACCTCGTGTTCGTTGCCCGGTGGGTGGGTAGCGTCGCGAGCCGGCCGGCCCCGGATCGGGTTCCCCGCGTGTGGCGGAATCGACCGCCCATGTCGTTTCGAGGAGCCATGACGACACGCTCGAGACCGCGCCACGAGTCGTACTCGTGGAATCACCAGTACCTTCGACCGCCGGGCGACGGACCGGCTGACCCGGCCCGCTTCAACGAACTCTCGGCGCACCCCGACTACCCACGCACTTCTGCCTACGACCCGAGGTGGGTCGTCCTCAACCACATGGGCCCGAACGTCCTGTGGCTCACCGAGTGGCTGACGCACGCGCTCGATCTGCAACCCGGCATGCGCGTGCTCGACCTCGGTTGCGGCACCGCGATCTCGTCCATCTTCCTCGCGCGCGAGTTCGGTGTGCACGTGTGGGCGAGCGACCTGTGGATCTCTCCCGACGACAACGCGCGCCGCATCGCCGAGACGGACGTCGCCGACCGCGTGTTCCCCGTCTCCGTCGAGGCGCACTCGCTCCCCTTTGCTGCCGGCTTCTTCGACGCGATCGTGAGCGTCGATTCGTTCCACTACTACGGCACCGACATCCGCTACCTCGCGTACCTGGCGCGCTACGCGCGTGCTGCTGCGCAGATCGGCATCGTCGTGCCGGCCAACTCTGCCGATCCCGACGAGTTGCCCGCCGACATCCTGCCGAGCATGGGCGTGGGTGGCGGCGACTTCTTCACGTTCCGCAGCGCCCTGTGGTGGCGGCGGCACTGGGAGATGAGCGGCGCGGTCGAGGTGGAGCGCTCCGAGCCACTGCCGGCAGGGTGGGACCTCTGGTACCGCTGGTGCGAAGTGGACGCTGCTTGGGCCGGCCGCGAAGCCACGGACTTCGGCGCGGGCTTGCTCCTCACACCGTCGGGACGCACCCTCGGCTTCGCGCGCGTCGTGGCGCGGGTCAGCGCAGACCGGCGTTGAAGTCGCGCCGCAACGGCATGCCGCTCAGGCCGTGGTCGGTCTTCGTGGCGAGGATCTGGTGGACCTCGTTCTCGTCGGCCTCGAACCCGACCGCGGCCGCCGACATGTAGAGCAGCCAGACCCGCGCCCGCCCGACGCCGGCTTCGCTGACGGCCGTGTCCCACTCGGCCTGCAGGTTCCGCACCCAGCACCGCAGGGTGAGGGCATAGTGCTCGCGCAGGCTCTCGAGGTGCCGGACCTCGAAGCCGGCCGCCTGGACGGCCGAGACCACGTCGCCGACCTCGTGGAGCTCACCGTCGGGGAACACGTACCGCGTCGTGAAGTCCCTGGCCAGGCCGCGACGCGCGAGGCGGCCGTGATGCATCTTCGGCATGTGCCACGGCCGGCTGATCCCGTGGTTGAGAAAGCGGCCTCCCGGTGCGAGCAAACTGTGGCAACGCTCGAAGTACTCCCCGAGCTGCGAAAGACCGACGTGCTCGAACATCCCGATCGAGCTGACCGCGTCGTAGGGACCGTCGCAGATGTCTCGGTAGTCGCCGTAGCGCACTTCGACGAGGTCGGCGAGGCCGAGATCACTCACCCGCTTCTGGGCGGCTTCGGCTTGCGGCTGTGAGAGCGTGACGCCCACCGCGCGCACGCCATGGTGTTGCGCGGCGTGCAACAGCATCCCGCCCCACCCGCACCCGATGTCGAGCAGTCGCATACCGGGCTGCAGTTCGAGCTTGTTCGCCACGAGCTCGTGCTTGTTGGCCTGCGCCTGTTCCAGCGTGGCCGTCGTGTCGGTCCAGACCGCGCACGAGTACGTCATCGACGGCCCGAGCACGATCCGATAGAACTCGTTGGAGACGTCGTAGTGGTACGAAATGGCGGCCGCGTCGCGCTCCTTCGAGTGGCGGCGGCCGCGCATGCGCGCTTCCTCCGGCGGCGGAGGGAGGGGCTTGAGATTGCGGACCCCGAGGATCTTGACCGCCGACGCGATCTGCTGCGGCCCCACCCTCACTTCCTGGAAGTCCTTCAGCATCGCGAGGACGTCGAAGATGTCACCCTCGATCGCGATGTCGCCGGCCACGTACGCCCGACCGAAGCCGAGCTCGTCGGGTGCAGTGACGATCCGGCGCAACGCGTCGGACGAACGAATCACCACGCTCGTGCGCGCGTCGGCGGGCCCGAAGCTGCTTCCGTCGTAGGCGCGGAACGCGACCGGCACGTCCGATCCGAGCACGCTCGCCAGGAAGTCCGCGACCGTCACGATGCCTCCGGTGAGGTTGCGACGTGCGGCCAGGTTCCCATCTCCGGGTCGGGCGGACTCATCAACCCCACGTGGTTCGCGTCGGGGTCGGCCACGATCGCGTAGCGTGAGCCCCAGAACGCGTCGTACGGAGGCTGCACGCCCCGGTATCCCGCATTGGTGAGATCGGCGTAGCGCTCGTCGACGGCGTCACGGGAAGGGAGCCGGAAGCCCAGGACGGCGCGGCTGCCGGCTCCTTCTGGCCTGCGCCAGTCGGCGTTGTACACCCGCGCGAGCACGAGGTTGTCGAGGTCGATTCCGATCGCATCGCCTGCAGCGATCTCTGCGTGCGCGATCCCGTTCTGGGGGTGCGCGGGCGCGTCGGGAACTTCGAGCCCCAACGCACGATAGAACTCTGCGGACGCATCGATGTCGGCGACGACAAGGTTCAATTGGTCGAACACCGGCCTGGGCGAGTCGGTCACTGGCGCTCCTTCCAACATTCGACGATCTCGTCCGTCGTCGTGATCGTCGCGACCAGCGACAGCGAGTTGTCGACGATCGTGTCGGTGTAGGCGGGGGGAACGCCGGCGATCGCATCGCGGGGCACCACGACTTCGTACGCCAGGTTCACCGCATCGAACACCGCGTTCGGGATCGCGACATTCGACGACACGCCCACGATCACGACCGTCGTGCATCCGAGGTTTCGCAGGATCGAGTCGATGTCGGTCCCCGCGATCGGGCCGAGCCCGTGCAACCGGGTGGAGATGATGTCGGATTCGGCGACGCTGATCGGATCCGCGATCTCCACCATCTCGCTCCCGACGGTCTGCGGGCCGCCTTGGCGTGCCATGGCACGGAACAGTCGTGCGTTGTGGTTGGCACCCCGCATGTCGGGTCGGTGCATCGCCACGTGGTGGATGATCTCGACGCCCGCCCGGCGGCCGGCGTCGACCAGACGGGCCACGTTGTCGATCATCCCGGACTCCCGTGCCGAAGTCGCCAGTTGCGGCAACGCGCTCTCCGCACCGATCACGCCGCGTTGGCACTCCTGCGTGATGATCGCGGTGTGCTCGGGAGCGACGAGGTCGCAGAGATCGGGCATCAGCGACCCAGGAGCGCCCGGCCGGCCTGCGTCAGCGTCGAGCCGTCGACGACGACGTGCTGCGTCGCGGCATGGATGTCGCGGAAGGAGCGACCGATCACACTCGGGTTGCGCAGCCCGTCGCTCCCCGACGCCAGGTACGCAAACCGAACCGCCTCCTCCGCGACGTCGGTGGCCCAGGTCGTGGCCTGACGCAACGGGATCAGGCTCACCATGTCGAACGTCTCGCCGGCGTCGAGTTTCACCTGCGCGGCGCCGAACGCGTCGAACACGAGCGCGCGGGCGGCGCGCATCGCGGCGTCGGTACGCCCGAGCTCGTACTGGAACCGCTCCTGGTCGGCGAGCACCGAGCTCTGGCCGAGGCGCTGCTTGTCCTGAGCGAGGATCGCGATCTCGTCGAGTCGCGCGCCGTCCGACGCCGAGCGCGAACCCCGCGTGCCCGATCGCCGCGAGCCCGAGCACGCCGATGCGGTACATCGGACCGCCGCGCAACGGGACGTCGTTCATCATGTCGAAGGTGAACCCGGCATCCACCAGTTGCTCCGGCACCACGTAGTCGAAGCTCCCGGTGCCGACCAGCCCCATGACGTCCCAATTGCCCCGGAACTCGACCTGATCGCGCGGCACGAAGAAGACCCGAATCGCCGGACGCTCCGGAGTGATCATGCGCGGCGCGCCGTCGACCAGCTCGAGCGCGCCGCCGCCGATCCACTCCGCGTGCGCGCTCCCACTGCCGAAGCTGTAGCTGCCGCTGATTCGATACGCGCCATCCACCTCGACCGCGGTGCCGCGCGGCGCGAACTGGCCGGCGTGAGTTGGCATCTGACCGTCGGCGAACATCGTGGCGACCGCTTCGTCGCTCGTGTACGTGGTGGCGAACGCCGAGGTCGACGCGTTGGCGAGCAACGACCAGCCGGTCGACGCGTCGGCCCGGCACACCGTTTCGTAGACGGCGAGGGTGGTCTCGATGTCGGCCTCGAAGCCGCCGAGCGAACGGGGAACCTGGAGCGCGAAGAGCCCCGCATCGCGGAACGCCTTCACCACGACGTCGGGCATGGTCGCGATCTGCTCCGACTCGCTCGCTTCACGTTCGACGAGTGGTACGAGGTCGCGCGCGAGTTTCAGAGGGTCCGGCATCGACGCGGAGCGTATACGGTACGAACCGACATGTCCCTCGAGCGGTTCAGCCTGACCGACCGCGTGGCGATCGTCACCGGCGGTGGTACCGGGATCGGCGCCGCCACCGCGCGGCTCTTCGCCGAGCACGGGGCCGACGTGGTCGTCGCCAGCCGCACCGTGGCCGAGCTCGAGCGGGTTGCCGGAGAAGTCGAGAGCACCACCGGGCGCCGCTGCGTTCCCGTCCCGACCGACATCAAAGAGGAGGCTCAGGTCGTGCGGCTCGTCGAGCGCACCGTCGAGGAGCTCGGGAGCGTCGACATCCTCGTCAACAACGCGGGCGGGACCCGCCTCGGCCACCTCGAGGACCTGCCCACGCGGGCGTTCGACGGCGCCGTCGATCTCAACCTGCGCGGCGCGTTCCTCTGCACCCGCGAAGCCGGGCGCCACATGATCGGACAACGATCGGGCGCGATCGTCAACGTGTCGTCGGCCGCGGGTGTCGGTGGCGTGAAGGGCGGCGCTCATTACGCGGCGGCGAAGGCCGGTCTCCAGATGTTCACGCGCGTCACCGCCGGCGAGTGGGGTCGCTACGGGATCCGGGCGAACTGTGTGGCCGTCGGCTTGGTCGCTTCCGAGCGCGCGGTCGAAGCATGGGAGGCCGCACGTCTCGACCAGCAGGCGATGGTGCAGGGCATCCCGCTCGGACGCACCGGTCAGCCGATCGAAGTCGCGTATGCGATGCTCTTCCTCGTGAGCGACGCGGCGTCGTACGTCAGCGGGCAGACGTTCAGCGTCGACGGTGGCCCCGGAATGAGTGGCATCCCCGACTGATGGACGAAGCGCGGCAGGTCGAGATCCTCGTGCCGACGGCGTCGGACGCGGGCGGGGACACCTCCGAGACCTGGTCGCTCGACCGTTCGCTCCGAGGAGTGGTCGTCGGTCTCCGCACCGATCGCTCGTGGCGCTCCTACTTCTCCGTCATCGAGGTCTGGGAAGACATGCTGCGGCGCGACGGTGCCGTCGTGCGCGTGCTCTGGGCGGGCGACCGCGTCGGTCCGCAAGGTGAGCAGACCCGAGCGGATGTCGAGGAGTGGTCGCGCCTCGTGGAGTGCGGGGTCGTCGGCCTCGGCAACTGAGGATCGTGCACGTCGTGGAGTGTCCACGACACCGTGACCGTCGAGCGGCTGGGCAAGCCGGCGGTGGTCGTCGTCACCGAGGAGTTCGAAGCCTTCGCGCATCGCATGGCCGCGCACAACGGTCGCCCGAGCCTGCGCGTGCTCGTGCTGCCCTACCCTCTCGAAGGACGACCTGACGAGGAAGTGCGCCAGATTGCTGCGGACGCGTACCCAAGACTCCTGCGGACCCTCGGGGTGCCGGATCGATCCGCTGGTCAGTGACCGGATCAGGATCGACGACGACCCGGTCGCGCTGTACGAGCTGTCGCTCGAAGCCGGCTGGGGCGACGGCCTACCGCTCCTCCCGCCCACCGAACCCCGCGTGCGGGGCATCCTCGCGTCCACGCCGTTCCACACCGACGACGTCATCGGCATCCTCCCGCCGATGAATCGCGAGGCGACGGTCGAGCTCGCCGCGGTCAACGCCGCCATGGCCGGTTGTGAGTCGTGGGGCATGCCGTACGTGATCGCCGCGCTCGAAGCGATGTGCGAGCCGCCGTTCAACCTCGAGGGGATCACCACCACCACGTCGAGTGTGTTCCCGTATCTCATCGTCAACGGGCCGTCGCGCGACCGCGTGGGCATCGACTACCGGAACGGCTGCATGGGCGGTGCCGCGGGACGCGGTTCGATGACGATCGGGCGCGCGGTGTCGCTGTGCCTGCGCAACATCGGCGGGCAGAGGACCGAGCCGACGTCCGGCGCGACTTCGAAGAGCGTGTTCGGCCAGCCGGGGCGGCTCGGTGTGTGCTTCGGCGAGTGGGAGGAGCAGTCGCCGTGGCCGTCGCTCGCGGAGCAGTGGGGCTACGAGCACGGCGACGACGTGGTCACCGTGCACGGCGCGAAGGGGACCCACGCGATCGCCGACATCAACAACGACGACCCGAGTGACTTGTTGCGCCTGGTCGCGCAGAGCGCGGCGTTCCCGCTCTCGAACAAGTTCCTCACACCCACCGCGGGCAATGGTCAGACCGTGATCGCCGTGAATCCGGAGTGGGCGCAGCGATTCGCCCGAGCCTTCCCGGACATCGAAGACCTCACGACCTACCTCTTCGAGCACGCATGGCAGCCGATCGACCTGTGGCCGGCACCGAACCGAGCGGTGCTCGAGCAGAAGGGTCGCGTCGACGCGAACGGCCGTGTGTTCCTGAGCGAGCGCCCCGACCAGTTCGTGGTGATCGTGTGCGGCGGGCTCGCGAGCCTGCACGCGGTCGTGCTGCCGAGTTGGGGCGACAGCGAACTCACGCACCAGAAGGTGGCCTGGGCCGACGATTTCTGACTGGCGACTTCTGACGAGGGCAATCAGCCGCGACTGAAGGCCGGGCTCTGGTTCTCGGGAAGCTCGGTGAGTGGTGTCGCGAGCTCTTCGATGCTCGGGCCGCACGCCGCGGCGATCGGGGCGAGCGCGTCCAGGTCGAAGCCGTAGACCGCTGCCGCGTTCTCGGAAAGCACCGTCCGCAGCTCGTCGGGCCCCCATCCGGCAAAGGTGCGGCGGAGAGACTCGCGGCTGTGGGGCGAGGTGCCTTCCTTGTGCGGGTAGTCACTCCCCCACATGACACGGTCGATGCCGACCTCGCGCATCACCGACGCGTCGCTCGGGGCGGGGAACGCGGACCCGATGTAGACGTTCCGACGGAAGTAGTCGCTCGGCGTGTGCGGCAGCAGGATGCTCGGATCGAATCCGAGCTCACCGATGCGACCGTTGCGCTTCATGTCGGCGTGCTGCATGTCCATCTTGGCGAGCGTGTCGGGAACCCAACTCGTCCCCTGCTCGGTGAACACGACCGTGAGCCCGGGGAAGCGCTCGAAGACGCCCGACATCGTGAGGTGCCAGAGCCCCCGGTTCGCCCAGAACCCGACCTCCATCACGAACATGATCACCGCGGCCGGCAGCTTGGGCATCTTCGGGATCCCGGTGCCGCCGGCGTGGTGCGACAGCGGGATGCCCTGTTCCTGGCAGACCTGCCAGATCGGGTCGTAGATCGGCGAGTACAACGGCTCGATCCACGGGGTGTCGGGCGACACGCCGGGGAGGAGCACGCCACGCAAGCCGTGTTCCCGACCCCACAGGATGTCGCGTACGGCCTCGTCGACGTCGTTCAGCAGGATCTGCGTCTGCCCGGCGCGGCGGACCGGCTCCTCGGCGCAGAAGTCGGCGAGCCAGCGGTTGTGCGCGCGGATGCCGGCGAGGCGGGCTTCGAACTCGTCGGGGGCCGGTGCCGGAGCGATCACCGACCCGGTCGGGAAGAACGGCGGAACGGTGTTGGGGAACAGCACCTCGGCGACCACGCCCTCGGCATCCTCGTCGGCGATACGACGCTCACCGTCCCAGTTGCGCGTGCGACCGTCTTCCTGCAGGTCGCGGAACGGGTTCGAGTACCGGCCGCGCCACGCGTCGAACTCGTCTCGCCACCGCGGCTCGAGGTACTCACGGTACTGGGCGTGCGACCCGCCGGCGTGACAGTCCGCCGAGATCACGGTGTACCGGTCACTCGCCACGTGTGTGCTCCCTTCACGAGCCCAGGGTTCAACGGTACGAAGCGCGCAAGATCCGGGCCAGGGTCGAAAGACCCTGCCCCGCGGATAGATTGCCGCCGTGCCCGACACGTCCGCGTTGCTGCTGGTCGAGGACATCGATCTCGTGCGGGTTCTCACGTTGAACCGGCCCGACAAGGCGAACGCGTTCAACGAACGGCTGTACCACACCGCCGCGGCCGCGCTGCGAGAGGCAGGAGCCGACGCGGCGGTGAGCGTGGTGGTGCTCACCGGCGCCGGACGCGTGTTCAGCGGCGGCGTCGACATCACGGAGATGGCGGCCGTGATCCCCGAAGCCGGGCAGCCGGCGCCGCCACCCGAGCGCACCCGCGATCCGAGCTCGGTGAGCCGCGGGTTCGATGCCTTCGTCGACGCGCTCCAGTCGTTCCCGAAGCCGCTCGTCGCCGCGGTCAACGGCGCCGCGGTGGGTATCGGCTTCACGATGCTGCTGCACTGCGACCTCGTCCTCGTGTCGGAGAACGCGCGGCTGCGCGCGCCGTTCACACGGATGGGGGTCGCGCCGGAAGCCGCGAGCAGCTACCTCCTTCCTCGCCGGATGGGACGACAGCACGCGGCGCTCGCTCTGTTCACCTCGGACTGGATCCAACCCGAGGAGGCGGTCGACCAGGGCCTCGCGGTGAAGGTGTGCCCGGCCGACCGGCTCGTTCCCGAGGCGGTGGAGCTGGCCTCTCGCATCGCCGAGCACCCGCTGCCGTCGCTGATGGCCACGAAGCGGCTCGTCCTCGACGCGGAGCGCGAGGGGATCCTGCGCGCGCGGGGCCTCGAAGGCCAGGAGTTCTCGCAGCTGCTGCAACTCCCGAACGCGCGTGACCGCGTCGCCGCCCAGCTCGACAAGGCCGCTCCGAGCTGATGCCGGGCGCGATCCCCGAACACGCCGTCACGTTCTGGGGCGTCGTCGAGCAGCGGGCCGCGCGCACACCGGACGCGCTGATGCTCGAGGACGATCTCGGTCGTTCGCTGACGTTCCGCGAGTACCGCGACACGGCCGAAGGCGTGGCCGCGGCGTTGCTCGCGCGCGGCATCACGTCGGGCTCGGTGGTGAGCTGGCAGGTGCCCACCACGATCGAGGCGCTGGTGCTCATGGCCGCGCTCCCGCGCCTCGACGCGGTACAGAACCCGATCATCCCGATCATGCGCGAACGCGAGGTCACCTACATCACGGGAGAGGCGAACTCCGACCTCGTGATCGCACCCGCTACGTTCCGGGGCTTCGACCATCGGGCGATGATCGAGGCGGTCTCGGCGTCACACGGGTTCGACATCCTCGAATGCGACAACGCGCTGCCGGTCGGCGATCCGTCGACATTGCCGGCACCGCCCTCCTCCACGGACGCCGGATCGCTGCCGGCGCGCTGGCTGTACCACACGTCGGGATCCACCGCTGATCCGAAGGGCGTGTGGCACACCGACGCGTCCGTGATGGCAGGGTCGTACGGGTTCATCGACGGCTACTCACCCACATCGGACGACGTCTATCCGGTCGCGTTCCCGATGGCGCACATCGGCGGTGTGGCGATCGTCACCGCGTCGTTGCTCACCGGTATGAGGCTCGTCCTGCTCGACACCTTCGACCCCGAGCGCAGTCCGCTCGTGATGGCCGAGCACGGAGCGACCTTCCTCGGGAGCGCGATCCCGTTCTTCCAGGCGTACATCGCCGCGCAGCGCAAGCACGGCGCGGAGCCGCTCTTCCCGCGGCTGCGCGCGTGTATCGGCGGGGGCGCGCCCAACTCGCCCGAGCTCCACCGGGAAGTGCAGGAAGTCCTCGGCGGACGCGGGGTCTGCTCGAGTTGGGGGCTCACCGAGTTCCCCATCGCGACCGCGCCGTCGCTCGACGACACCGACGAGCAGTTGAGCACCACGGAAGGACGCCCTTCACCGGGCGTGCACATTCGGGTGATCGGTCCCGACGGCAGTGAGTGCGCGACGGGTGAAGCCGGGGAGCTCTGCCTGCACGGACCGCAGCTCTTCCGCGGGTATGCCAACGCGGACCTGATGGAGCACGCCTTCGATGGTCATGGCTTCCTGCGCACGGGCGACCTCGGCACGGTCCTCCCGTCGGGTCACGTGAAGATCACGGGTCGCTTGAAAGACGTGGTCATCCGCAACGCCGAGAACATCTCCGCCACCGAGGTCGAGGACGTGCTGCACGGCCACCCCAAGATCCTCGACGTTGCCGTCATCGCCGTGCCCGATCCGCGCACCGGCGAGCGATGCTGCGCGGTGGTCGCGCTCGAGGACGGCGCGGACACGTTGACGCTCGCCGAGATCGCCGAGCACTGCCGTTCCGTCGGCCTTGCCACGCAGAAGATCCCCGAGCAGCTCGAGATCGTCGACGAGGTCCCGCGCAACCCCATGGGCAAGATCAGGAAGCAGGAGCTACGCGACCGGTACGCGCGCTAGCGGAAATTGGCGCGAGGATGCGGCATGCCCCGTGACATCCCTGCCCTCGTCGCCGAGCTGAGCCTCGACGAGAAGGCCTCGCTCCTGGCCGGCGACGACCTGTGGTCCACCGTCGCAGTCGAACGGGTCGGAATCCCGAAGGTCTTCGTGACCGACGGACCCAATGGCGCGCGCGGCCCCGGCCTCCCCGGCGAGGGCGGCGACCACGTGAGCGCGTTCTGCGCACCGTGCGGCTCGGCGCTCGGCGCAACGTGGAACGTCGGGCTGGTCGAACGCATCGGCGAGGCGATCGGCGCCGAGGCGCGTACGAAGGCGTGCCGCGTCTTGCTCGGTCCGACCGTCAACATCCACCGCTCGCCGCTCGCGGGACGCAATTTCGAGTGCTACTCGGAAGACCCACTGCTCTCCGGTAAGACGGCCGCCGCGTTCGTGCGCGGTGCGCAGTCGCAAGGCGTCGCCACCACTGTGAAGCACTTCGCAGGCAACGACGCGGAGTTCGAGCGCATGACGATCAACTCTGTGATCGACGAGCGCACGTTGCGCGAGATCACGCTCGTCCCGTTCGAGCTCGCGGTGCGCGAGGGCGGTTCGCTCGGGATCATGACCGCGTACAACCGGCTCAACGGCACCTACTGCGCGGAGCACGAGTGGCTGCTCGCCGACGTCCTGCGCGCCGAGTGGGGCTTCGAAGGCTTCGTGATCTCCGACTGGTACGCGCGCGGGTCGTCGGCGGGTTCGGCGCGCGCGGGCCTCGACCTGGAGATGCCAGGACCCGCCCGTGTCTACGGGCCCGCGCTCGTCGGCGCGGTGCATGACGGCGAGGTCGACGAATCATTCGTCGACGCCGCCGCGACGCGCTTGCTCACCGTCTTCGACCGGCTCGGCGCGCTCGACGACGGGCCGCCGGAGCCGCAGTCGATCGATCGCCCGGAGCACCGCGACCTCGCGCGTGCAGCTGCGACGGAGGCGATGGTGCTCCTGAAGAACGACGACGCGATGCTGCCTGTCGACGCGTCGTCGATCGGCACGCTGGCCGTCATCGGGCCGAACGCCGAGCAGGCGCGCATCATGGGCGGCGGGTCGGCATCGTTCACCCCGCACTATCGCGTGCCGCCCCTCGACGCGTTGCAGGAGCGCGTCGGCGCCGACGTGAAGATCGTCTACGAGCAGGGCTGCGACATCGAGCGGACCGTCCCGCCGATCGACGCCGACTTCGAGGTCGTGGTCGACGGCGGGCCCGAGCGCGCGCGACGGCGCGACGGCCGGGTGCTCTTCCTCGGCGGCCTTCCCGGCGGCGGCACGTCGTTCCGCGCGACCGCTTCGCTCGTCCCCCAGACCGCGGGGCCACACGTGCTGTCGCTCGTGCAGCTCGGTCCGTCCCGGGTGCTGCTCGACGGGAACGTCGTCCTCGACGGTGTCACGAATCCGCCGCCGCGGGACGCGAGCTGTTCGCCATGGGCAGCGAGCCCATCGAGGCAGTCGTCGAGCTCGACACGGGCCCGCACGAGCTCGTCGTCGAGTACACGGCCGCAGCGGGTGGAGCCGACGTGGTGCTGGAAGGCGTACAGGTCGGGTGCCGCGCCCTCCCGGCGCCGGACCTCATGGAACGCGCGGTTGCGGCCGCGGCGGGCGCGGACGCCGCAATCGTCGTCGTCGGCACGAACGACGACTGGGAGTCGGAGGGCCACGACCGTGAGTTCATGGAGCTCCCCGGCGACCAGGCCGAGCTGATCCGCCGCGTCGCCGCGGCCAATCCGCGCACGGTGGTCGCGGTGAACGCGGCGTCGCCGGTCACGGTGGACTGGGCGGTCGACGTGCCCGCGGTGCTGGTGACCTGGTTCGGCGGGCAGGAGATGGCGAACGCCCTGGCCGACGTGCTGTTCGGCGAGGCGGAGCCGGGCGGACGCCTGCCCACGACATTTCCCCTGCGCCTCGAGCACAACCCGTCCTACGGGAGCTTCCCCGGCGAGAACGGCCAGGTGCCGTACGGCGAAGGTGTGTTCGTCGGCTACCGGTGGTACGACGCGCGCCGGCTGCCGGTCGCGTTCCCGTTCGGTCACGGCCTGTCGTACACGACGTTCGAGATCGGCGCGCCGCGCGTCTCGTCCACGACGTTCGCGGCCGGCGACACGTTGACGGTGGAAGTCGACGTCAGCAACACGGGCGCGCGGCGCGGCGCCGAGGTCGTGCAGTGTTACGTCGCGCCGCGAGCCCCGGGCATCACGCGCCCGCCGAAGGAGCTGAAGGCGTTCGCCAAGGTGTGGCTCGACCCGAACGAGACGACCACCGTCACCCTCGAGCTCGACGACCGCGCCTTCTCCTACTGGCAGCCGACGACCGACGAGCCACCGCCCGGCCGCACCGGGCCGCCCATCCCCTCCGCGGAGCCCGCACCCGCGCCCGATCCAGGTTGGCGGATCGATTCCGGGACATACGGCCTCGCGATCGGCCGATCGTCGGTGGACATCGCGCACACCGCGACCGTGGAGGTAACGAGCTAGATGTCGCTGCTCCCCGACCCCGAAACGAAGCGCCGCGCGTTCACCATCATCTCGGTCGACGATCACCTGATCGAGCCGGCCGACCTGTTCGACGGCCGGATGCCCGCGGACCTCGTCGACCGCGCGCCGCGTGTCGTCGATCTCGAAGATGGTAGGCAGGCGTGGGTGTTCGAGGACGCGTTGTACCCGAACATCGGGCTCAACGCGGTGATCGGACGCCCGAAGAGCGAGTGGAGCATGGACCCGGTGCGGTTCGACGAGATGCGCAAGGGTTGTTGGGACATCCACGCGCGGATCGCCGACATGGACACCGCCGGCATCTGGGCGTCTCTGTGCTTCCCGTCACTGCTCGCAGGATTCGCGGGCACGATGTTCGCGCGCGCCAACGACCAAGAGGTCGGGTTGGCGTGCGTGCGGGCGTGGAACGACTGGCACCACGAGGTGTGGGCGGGAACGTTTCCCGACCGGATCATCCCGTTGCAGATCACGTGGTTGAACGATCCGGCCGTCGCCGCGCAGGAAGTGCGGCGCAACGCCGCGAGAGGTTTCAAGGCGCTGAGCTTCCCGGAGAACCCGCACCACATCGGCCTGCCGTCGCTGCACACCGATCACTGGGATCCCCTGCTCGCGGCGTGCGAGGAGACCGACACCGTGATGTGCCTGCACACCGGATCGTCGGCGTGGTCCGCAGGAGGATCACCGGGTGCACCGCTCGAGCTCAGCACCACGCTGTTCCCCGTGAACGGGATCGTCGCCACCGCCGACTGGTTGTGGGCGTGCGTGCCGCTGCGGTTCCCACGATTGAACATCGCGCTGTCGGAAGGGGGGATCGGTTGGGTACCGATGCTCCTCGACCGGCTCGACTACGTGATGTCGCACTCCGGTGTGGGCGGAGCCGGCGTGTGGAGCGGCGACCTCACGCCGAGCGAAGCCGTACAACGGAACTTCTGGTTCTGCACCATCGACGACCCGTCGACCCTGGGGCGCGGGAACGCATCGGTGTCGACCACATCATGGTGGAGACCGACTACCCGCACGCCGACTCGAGCTGGCCCGACACCCAGGAGCTGCTCGAACGGCGATTCGCCGGGATTTCCGACGACCACGTCGACAAGATGACGCACGAGAACGCGGCTCGCCTGTTCCGTCATCCGCTCCCGGCTGACGGCTGGACGACGGCAGCGCCGAATTGAACTGACGGAGTGACGGTGTACGACTACGTGATCGTGGGTGCCGGTTCTGCCGGATGCGTGCTCGCGGGCCGCTTGAGCGAGAACCCGGACTGCCTGGTCTTGCTGCTCGAGGCAGGACCACCGGACAAGAAGCTC
Organism: uncultured Actinomycetes bacterium; assembly: GCA_963705625.1. Classification (GTDB taxonomy): domain Bacteria; phylum Actinomycetota; class Acidimicrobiia; order IMCC26256; family DASPTH01; genus DASPTH01. The sequence continues at coordinate 554,245 of CAVPKG010000001.1, read as the reverse complement.
GAGATCCGGATCCCCGCGGCGTTCAACAAGCTGTTCAAGACCAAGTACGACTGGGCGTACGAGACCGAGCCGCAAGCGCACCTCGACGGCCGCACCATGTTCTGGCCGCGCGGGAAGACCCTCGGCGGCAGCTCGTCGCTGAACGCGCAGATGTACGTGCGCGGGAACGCGCTCGACTACGACCACTGGGCCGAGCTCGGCAACAATGGCTGGGCGTTCGACGACGTGCGCCCCTACTTCGAGCGGTCAGAGCACTCCGAGCACGGCCGCGCGACGGGTCGCGGCGTGAGCGGACCGCTCAACGTCGCCGACTTGCGCGATCCGAATCCCACCACGCGTTCGTTCCTCGACGCCGCGGAGCAAGCGGGCGTACCACGCACCAGCGACGTCAACGGGCCCGATCAGGACGGCCTCGACTTCACGCAGGTCACCCAGAAGCGCGGGCGTCGATGGAGCGCGGCGGATGCCTACCTCAAACCGGCGCGCAAACGCCGCAATCTCACCGTGGCCACGGGTGCGCACGCGCTGCGGATCATCGTCGAAGGCAACCGTGCCGTCGCCGTCGACTACCTGGCGGACGGCGCGACGAAGCGAGAGCCGGCGCACGAGGTGATCGTGTGCGGCGGCGCGATCAACTCGCCGCAACTGCTGATGCTCTCCGGCATCGGTCCGGCCGCCGAGCTCGCCGCGCTCGACATTCCCGTCGTGGAGAACCTGCCCGGCGTCGGCAAGAACCTGCAGGACCACCTCGCGATCATGGACGTCGTGCACTCGAAGGAGCCGGTGACGCTCGCGGCGGCGGAGTCGCTTCCCAACCTGGCGCGCTTTCTCACGATGGGCCGCGGGATGCTCACGTCGAACGTCGGCGAAGCATGTGGGTTCGTGCGCACACGTCCCGATCTCGACGCGCCCGACCTCGAGCTCGCGTTCGCACCGGTCCCGTTCATCGATCACGGCCTCGCGCCGCCGCCCGGACACGGGATCACCATCGGCTCGATCGCGGTCACTCCGCGCAGCGTCGGTGAGATCACGCTCCGTTCGGCCGACCCCTTCGCCGCGCCGCGCATCGAGCCCAACTACCTCTCCGATGTCGACGGTGAGGACCTCCGCGTGCTCGTCGAGGGCTCGAAGATCGCGCGGCGCATCTTCGACGCGCCCGCGTTCGCTCGTTACGTGGGCGATCCGCTCCTGCCCGCGGTGCGCCCGACGACCGACGACGAGATCATCGAACACGTTCGTCGGAATTCTCAGACGCTGTACCACCCCGTCGGTACGTGCAAGATGGGCATCGATGATCGTGCTGTCGTGGATCCCGAACTGCGCGTGCACGGCATCGACGGCCTGCGCGTGGTCGACGCTTCCGTCATGCCGGTCATCCCGCGCGGCCATACCCACGCGCCGACCGTGATGATCGCCGAGAAGGCCGCCGACCTCATCCGCGGCTGACCATGGAGCCGCGGCGCGCCCCTTGGGTCATCGAAGCCGACGACGGACTCGTCGCGATGATGGTGCTGCTCGACGAGTGGGTCGACGCGCTGTACGTGGATCCCGAATGGACCGGCCGGGGTCTCGGATCTCGGCTCGTCGACGTCGCGAAGGAGCAGCGGCCCGAGGGCCTCGACCTGTGGGCGTTCCAGAGCAATGTCGGCGCACTGCGTTTCTACGAGCGGCACGGCTTCGTCGCGATCGAGGAGACCAACGGGGACAACGAAGAGGGCGAGCCCGACGTCCACTACCGCTGGTCGGGCACGCGGGGCTGACGCGTCGACCTACGTGACGGGTTCGAGGAGGACCAGGGGTATCTCACGCCTGGTCTTCTTCTGGTAGCCGGCGTAGTTCTCGTGGTCGGCGATGACGAGCGGCCAGAGACGTGCTCGCTCTTCGGGTGTGGCGACACGCGCGCGCATGCGCTGCTTGGGCTTCCCGCTCGTTACGACGTCGACGTTCGGGTTGTCGCGGAGGTTGAGGAACCACGCCGGATGATGATCGTCGCCTCCCGCGCGATGCCACGACCACGATCGGCCGAGCCATCCTGCACCGGCGAGGTGAGCATCACCGAGCGAGGCCGACCACTCCTTCGACCCGTCGTCGTGAGCTCCGAGCACCGGCATGCTGGCTGGCGTCTCCATCCCAAGCGGCCGCCGCTGAGCTTGAGCATGCCTCGGTGGACGTCGTTCATCGTCTTCAACACGAAGTCGCTCGGCACGCACCGAACCTAGCAACCGGCGGCCACGTGAGCCGGGTGATCCCGATGTGAAACCCCAACTCGCCCATGCTGACCCAAGACTGGCCCCCTCGAGCGAGACGCGCCAAGCTTGGCGAATGGACATGCGCGCGTACAGTGCCCACTTCGCGTTCATCTGTGCGATGCCAATGGAGCTCACTCCCGTCGTCGAGAAGATGGGACTCACCGAGACCACGGTCGGCGAGGTCACGGTGCATGCCGGAACCCTGGGTGACCGCGAGGTCGTCGCCATCGTCACCGGGATGGGCATCGACTTCGCGACCGACGGCACCACGAGGTTGCTCGACGTGATCTCCGTCGCGCACGTCGTCGTCGTCGGCATCACGGGCGCGGTCGAGAACGAGACACCGATCGGAACGCTCATGCTCCCGGAAGCCGTCGTGCACAGCCAGACCGGCGCCGAGTACCGGCCCACCCCGCTCGGCGGCGGCACCCACGCGGGGAAGATGTACACCGCAGTCGACATGACGTCGGATCCCGGGCACATCGAAGAGCTGCGCGAACAGGGCGTCGTGTGTCTCGAGATGGAAACCGCGGCGATCGCGCACATCTGTGAAGAGCGCGGCATCCCGTGGTCGGTGTTCCGTGCGATCAGCGATCGCCCGACGGACGGGATCGACGACGAGCTGTTCCAGACGAGCAACATGGACGGGACACCGAACCACGAAGCCGTCACCGCGTACTTCGAGAAGTATCCGGAGCGCGTCGAGGTGATGGCGCAGCTTGCCGCCCAAGCGACGCTGGCGGCCGACACCGCCGCCGAAGTCGCAATCCGCGCCTGCTTGCAGTCCTAGCGAGTGGACATCCTCGCCGACGTCGCCGCGGAGCAGGACCAACTCGAGACCATCCTCGACGGGCTCGTCACGAGCGGTCCCTACGGCGACGCGGCGTTGCGCGTGCTGCGCAACTACGAGGGCTGACCGGCGCGCTGGATCGCGTCGACGTAGGGCGGCCGCACAAACAGCACGAGGCGGTCGACACCGAGCGTTTCGAGTTGCGCACGCCGGCGGCCGTCGGGATCGAGCCACTCGGGACTCAGGCTCGCGGAGGTGGTGACGAGGAAGGAACCGGGCGGGTTGCCCGCCTCGACGTGCGCCCGGCGAGCCCGCTCGACGAGATCGGCGCCCGACGTGTTGATGCCGTCGGCGACGCGCCCGGCGAGCTCGCTCATCTTGGGCCCGAACGCGCCGACGATGATCGGCGGTGGTGGCTCGGGTTGCAGGAAGCCCGCGGCTCCGTCGGCCCGTCCCGTCCACACCTGGCGCAGCGTCGCGATCGCGTCCTCGACCGCGCGCCGGCGGCGCCGGGCCCCGGGAACGTCGCGGCCGAGCGCGTACTGCTCGGCGGCGTACGGTGTGTCGGTTCCACCGCCGGCACCGATGCCGAGGAGGAGACGCCCGTCGCTCACCTCTTGCAACGTGGCCGCCATCACCGCGAGGGTGCCGGCGTCGCGGTTGGCGACGTTGAGCACCATCGACCCGATGGCGATCCGCGGGACGCTCGCGGCGATGGCGGTGAGCGTGGTCCAGCACTCGAGCACGCCCGACGCGCCGTGCACCGAACCGGCGAGGTGGTCGTAGGTCCACACGCCGTCGAAGCCAGCCGCTTCCGCCGCGACCGCGCCGTCGCGCACGTCGACCCAACGAGCGCCGAACGGATCGAAGAGGAGGTCCACAAACATGAGGATGACCGTAGTTGCGGGTACCATCCGGCTCGCCACGAGCGAAGGAGGTGGGATGTGTCGGACGACCAGCACGTCATCCGGATCGAGTACTGCAGCGTTTGAAACTACACGCCACGTGCCGTCAGTTTGACGGACGAAGTGCTCACGGGGTGGGGCCCGCGCATCGAATCGCTCGAGCTCGTCCCGTCGTCGGGTGGCCGCTTCGAGGTGACCCTCGATGGCGACCTGATCTTCTCCAAGGCGGAACTCGGTCGCCACGCGGAGAGCGGCGAGGTTGCGTCCTTGATCCGCGCGCGCCTCGGACCCGAGATCGAGCGGGGATGAACGTGCTACTCGAGTGACGCGGCGTGGATCACGCGTTGCGCAGTGCCTGCGCGAGGAAGAACGCGCAGTACTCGACCTCGTCGAGTGGGATGTTTCCGTGGCCGCCGGGGAATGCGTGGAAACGCTTGTCAGTGGTGCCGACCGCGCCGAAGAGCTCGAGGCCGGTCTCGGTGGGGCCGAATTGATCGTCGAGATTGTGGATGTAGAGGACGCGGCACTGCACGTTCGGCGCGTGTGCCATCATCATCGGCACCGCGCCGTTGAGGCCGAGCACCGCGACCGTGATGCGCGGCTCGCTCGCGACGAGCGGCAGCCCGAACATGGTGCCGCCCGACAGACCCCAGTACCCGAGGGGTGCGTCACCCAGTCCGACCTCTCCCTGCAAGAAGGCGATCGTGCCCTTCCAGTCGGCGATGGTGTCGGTGATGCTCTCCTCGGTCCAGAGGTCGCGCAGCGCGGCTTGCCCATGAGCACCGGACGATAGCTTGAGGGAGTGGACGAGACCGAGGCCGAAGAGGCGCAGGGTGAGGTACCCGACGTGGGTCCGGAGCTCTTCCGGGAGCAGTTGCGACAAGCAGCTGGACAGGATCCGGAGCATGGTGCGCACGTCACACTGCACGACGAGGGCCTCTACCTCGCGGACATCGAGAGCGTGGAAGCCGAGGACGGCGGGCATCGCTCGCGCATCATCTTGCGGAATGGCGCGATCATCGCGGGAGTAACGGGCGCGGCGATCGTCGCGGCGCTGGCGACGATCCGGTTCAGACGCCGCCGAAGTAGCTGACCCTCGAGGCGGGAGCGATACATGCGACGGGTCATCACGGCGGTTGCGATTGCGGTCCTGCTCGTCGCGGCGACGACGGCTCCCACGGGAGCCCAGAAGCAGAAGCCCGACGCCGCGGCGACGACCACCCTCGCCGTCACCGCTGGCACGCTCGCGCCGCTCATGCTCGCCGCGAAGGACCTGCCGCACGGCTGGGCCGTCAACACGCAAGTATCGCCGAACACGCCCAACCCGACCGGCGGCCCCTGCAACGGGCCGAACGCCGCGGCCCGCCGCGGAGACCGCGGGTTCCACCGCGACCGCCGAAGCGAACCTCGTCAGGGATCCGCAGGTCGGGCCATTCATCTACGAGGTGGTGTACGCCTTTCCCACCGTCAAGCAGGCAAAGGCGTTCATGGAGACGAACCGTTCCCTCCTCGTCTCGTGCCCGGCTTCGGACCGAGTGAATCCAGGAAACGGACGGACATATCACGAGACCGAGGGCAAGGTGTCCTTCACGAAGATCGGCGACGACACCATCGCGTTCAGGCAAACCGACGCGCCCGTGGATGGTGAGAGTCCTGCTGTGACCTTCGACGACGCCTACGCGCGCCGCGGCAACCTCGTGCTGTCAATGGCCGTCGGCGGCGCGGGCGTCAACTCGAAGCTCACCGCTCGGTACACACGCAAGGCCCTCGACAAGCTGGCGGCGGCGCTGAGGTAGCAACTAGTGCCGCTCAGCCAACGTTCGCCCGGTTCAACCGCATAACGGGCCCCTCACCGGGCACTCGGCACTACCTGGCGAGACAGCAATAGTGAACCGCGGCGCACACCTATGTGCCGCGATGAAGGAGCGGGGCCTCCGCTCCCCGTGAGGTCCGAGTGGTTCACACTCGGGCTTCACAACAAGCAGTTCCTCGTTTGAGGAAGGGAGGCCCCTGTGGGTGGACGTTACGTCGGTATTGATCTGCATCGTCGCCGGTCGGTGATCTACACGATGGACGCTGACGGCGAGCGGCTTGAGTGTGTGCGGATCACGAACGATCCGTGGGTGTTGCTCGAGGAGGTCACGAAGGCGGGCCCGGACGTGGAGGTGGTGATCGAGGCGACGTATGGCTGTACTGGGCGGTGGATCTGCTCCGCGACGCCGGGTTCTCGGTGCATCTTTCGCATCCGTCGGGCAACGATTGGAGGATACCGTCGCGTCAAGAACGACGAACTCGACGCGTGGGACCTCGCGGATCTGTTGCGACTCGGTCGATTGGCGGAGGCATGGATCGCGCCGCCGGCGGTCCGGGAGCTGCGTGAGCTGGTCCGCTACCGCGCCAAGTTGGTGCAGCTGCGTTCGGTGCTCAAGGCTCAGGTGCACACGGTATCCAAAAATCGTGTTACTCAACTCAAACATTTCCTTCTGCCAATTCTCTCACATATAACTCACTACCGTACACTTGCCTCACTCCTACCATTATCCTGTGTATACGCCGAAGCCCACGTGCTGGCGCGGGTTCGGCCGTTCGAGGTCAATGTCGTCGGCATGCGCGAAAGCGTCCGCGTCACGGTTCGCGGCCGTCCACGCCAACACGAGGGTCGAGCCCGCCGGCACCTCGACGCCACCGAGTTCGGCGTCGGCCACGACGCGTCGGTAGTGACCCCGGAACGGAGGATCGATCCGGCAGGCTTCCTCGACGAACGCAGGGATGAGCCTTGGCTCGCGTCGCAAACGATCCTGTAAGTCTGGCGCGTTCGGCGAGAATCCGCACTCCCGTGCCGGTGAGGCTCGTCGTCGATTCACCTCCGGCAGCGACGAGAAGGAAGAGGATGGCGAAGGCCTCCTCGTCCGTGAGCTCTCCGTCGTGCACCGCTTCCGCGCACACCCCGAGCAGCGAACCCGAGTCGTGCCGCTCGGAAGCGCGCTCCTCGATGAACACGTCTACCACCGGACCGACGTCCATCATCGGTCGGCCGAGCTCGTCGAGGCGTTCGTCGGACACGAAGCCGCTATCACCTCGACCGAGGCGTAACCCTGCTCTTTCAAACTGGGGGCGGCGTCGTCCGGGACGCCGAGGATCCTCGCGACCATGACCATCGGGAGCGGCTCAGCAACTCACTCATCCACTCGATGCGTCCGGAGGGCACGGCGGCATCGAGCGCCTGGTCGACGAGAGCGCGGAACTCCGGTTCCATCTCATGCATGACGGTCGTCGAGAGCCGGCGCGCGACCACCTTGCGTTGACGCGTGTGGTCCGGCGGATCGGCCGGTTCGACGCCGCGGTAGCGGACACGCCGGTTACCTTTCGTACAGCCAGGCGATCGACCGCTCGACCATCGGCCGGTGTTGGCGGTAGACCTCGTTGAACTCGCGGTTTCGCCTTGCCGTCGAGCTTCGCACAATTCGCCTCGTGCTCGCGGATGTGGATTATGCGGCCGCGTTTGCGGTGGTGGTGCATTGAGCGCGCAGCGGGCACCATCGTCGCAGTACTTGCACCGAAGCGCTGCTCTTGACTCCGTGATTCGACGGCGTCGTCCGTTGGGCAGGTACGTGCGAGCAGCCTCGTCGATGATGAAGTCGTCCGTCGAACCCGCCGGGCACCGCTCGCCTGCAACGGTATCGCCTTGATCACCTACTGGTGCCGGCTCGGAGCTCAGCGCGACCTCGCCGCAGCCGTACGCAGAATCGGCGAGCACCTGCAAGCCGGGTTCTTCATCATCGAGCAACGTACGCCGGTCGGCGCATCGCCGACGTTCGCTGGCCTGGTCGCGGCAGCGGTGATCAGCCCGGTATCGGGCTCGATCGCGATGTGCGCCTTGAACCCGTCGCGGTATTCGCTGACGCTCTTGTGCACGTGCCGAGCATCGGGATCGATCGCCGAGATCACCCGATCAGGTGCGACCCGTTGCGAATCCGCCATGTCCCTTCAGTGTCGCCAGGTTCGACGTCTTGGCCCACGACCAATGCCAACAGGCCCACCGCGTCGGCCTGTTCGCCAGTGAGCTCGACATCCTCGAGGGCAGCGAGGATCGCCAACGCATCGTGCACCAACCCGTTCACGAGCGCGTCTTTGGCGATCGGGTCGTCCCACGCGATCGCCGGCTTGCCCGCATGGTCATAGTCATGCGCGGCCACCGGCACCGCCGCCGCTGCGGGAATACCCGTCGGACTCGACGGATCGCCGAGATCAACTGCGTCACCGTGTCTTGGGTCGCGACCGCGTCGTCGAGCAACGTCGAGTCCAACGCCCGCGCGTCTTGGTGCGCAACACACCGGTCTCGTAATCACCGCGCGACAGCATCGAAGATCCGCTCCGGCTGTTCACTCGCACGCAGCCGCGCTCGCCAATACGTCAGCACCGAATAGTCGAAGCCCTCATCGTCCAACGCCAACCCCGCCGCGACCTTCCAGGAGATCCGATCCCGCAACGCCCGCGCCGCGTCACGATCCGACAACCCATCGAGCGCCTGCAACACCATCACCGTCGCGATCACATCAGCCGGGACCGACGGACGGCCCCGACCCGACGGAAACAAATCCGCGAACAACTCGTCCGGGAACAGCTCCCGGCGATGATCCGCCAAGAACGCCTCGACGCTGCCGTCCGCCACCAACTGCCGGCACAACGCCGCCGCGTCCAACAACACACGATTCGGATCGCTCTTGCCCTGCACTAACCCAGTACAATCAACACTAACCAGTTCTCGTCTCCTCTCAATTCTCAGCACCTCTCCAACGAATCGCGCACGGCGGCGGACGGCCGTGGTCGTGGCAGTTGCAGTCTCGCTCATGCACTTCGCTCAACACCACTCCGCCACATCACGCTTCACGGACTACGACGATCACTCGTTGGCTTGATCCATTCGAAGTCGAGATCGATGACTTCGAGTACCGCACGATCAGCAGATGCGCTCGCCGTCGCCACCCTGATCGGGCCGTTGCCGACGGGATGGTTTCCGACACCACACCCGTCGCGGTCGTGATCACCGACACCGTGCCGTCGTTCATGTTGGTCACGTAGGCGCGCTTGCCGTCAGGCGTGATCGTCACCCCGTCCGGACAGGTTGCCGACGGTGATCGTGGCCGACACCGCACCCGTCGCCGTCGTGATCACCGACACCGTGCCGTCCTCGCTGTTGGTCACGTAGGCGCGCTTGCCGTCAGGGGTGATCGCCACCGCGCCCGGACCCTTGCCGACCGTGATGGCGGCCGACACCGCACCCGTCGCCGTGGTGATCACCGACACCGTGCCGCTCGCCGTGCCAGTGGTTGGCCACGTAGGCGTGCTTGCCGTCAGGCGTGATCGCCGCCCCGTGCGGAGCGTTGCCGACCGTGATCGTGTCCGACACCGCACCCGTCGCCGTCGTGATCACCGACACCGTGCCGTCGCCGCGTTGGTCACGTAGGCGTGCTTGCCGTCAGGCGTGATCGCCACCTCGAGCCGGACACGTTGCCGACGGCGATCGTCGCCGACACCGCACCCGTCGCCGTGGTGATCACCGACACCGTGCCGTCGCCGTCGTTGGCCACGTAGACGCGCTTGCCGTCAGGCGTGAATCGCCACTACGAGCTCGGACTCGTTGCCGACGGTGATCGGCGCCGACACTACACCCGTCGCCGTGGTGATCACCGACACCGTGCCGTCGCCGTCGTTGGCCACGTAGGCGTGTTTGCCGTCAGGCGTGATCGCGACGCCAGATCGGATGCTTGCCGACGGTGATGGGCCGACACCGCGCCCGTCGCTGTCGTGATCACCGACACCGTGCCGTCAACGTTGGTCACGTACGCCTTGCCGCACACCCCCGAGCGCGCACTGGCGTAGCCGCTCGCGATCAATCCCCGACCCCGCAGCGATCCGACGATGGCAACGAAGCCTGTCGGAGCCGGAGTGTCGGCTTCGAGCTCGTGCTTCAGGACCTTGCCGGTCGCGGTGTAGGGCAGCTCGTCGCGGAACTCGACGTATGCGGGCACCTTGTGGCGCGCGAGCGCCTGCGCGACCCACTCCTGGATCTCGGACTTGGTGAGGTCCGCGCCGGGGGCGAGCGCGACGAACGCCTTCACTTCTTGGCCGAGCTCGCGGTGCTCGACGCCGATGACCGCGGCATCCGCAATACCGGGATGCTCGACGAGGCGGTGCTCGATCTCGATCGGGTAGATGTTCTCGCCGCCGCGCAGGATCAAGTCGCGCATCCGGCTCTCGATGAACAGCACGTCGTCGTCGATACGCCCGTAGTCGCCGGTGCGGTACCAGCGGCCGGGCCAGAACGCCTTGGCCGTGGCTTCGGGATCGTCCCAGTACCCGAGGAACACGGTGCCGGAGCGGATGCAGATCTCCCCCACTTCACCCACCCCGAGCACCTTGCCGTCGTCGTCACGAATCTGGACGTCGATCGCGGGCGTCGCCCGCCCCACGGCGTCGGGGTGGTGCTCCATCAGCGGGCCGAACGAGAGCGTGCCCGAGCCCATGGTCTCGCTCGCGCCGTAGCCCTGCGTCACGCTGACGCCGGGGAACTTCTCCTGGAGGAGTCGGATGAGCTCGGGCGGGAAGGGCGCGCCGCCGGAGCTGATCGCGGTGAGGCAGGTGAGGTCGTAGTTGTCGAAGTCGGGATGCTCGAGCAACCGCCAGTACATGGTGGGCACGCCCGTCCACGTCGCGATGCGGTGCTGCTCGGTCAACTCGAGATGCGTCGTCTCGTCCCACCGTCCGGGCGGCGTGAACACGATCGAGGTGCCGTAGAAGGGCCCGCCCATCATGATCGGGGCGATGCCGGAGATGTGGAAGAACGGGCCGGCGCACAGCGACGCGGCGGCCATCGGCGACGCCGTGCTCGCGGTGCTCGTGGTGTTCGCGAGCATCGCGGTCGTTGCCCCGCGGAGCCCGCTGCTGAGGGCAAAGTGGATGATGTTGCCATGTGACAACGTCGCGCCCTTCGGCCGCCCGGTGGTACCGCTCGTGAACAGGATGATGAACGGATCGTTCTCGTCGAGCGGCGTGTCGGGCAGCGCGGCCTCATCGTGCGCGGCCACCTTCGCCGCCAACTCGTCCCACCGCACGATCGGCGCGTCGACCTGGGCGCCCGACTCCGCGATGCGCTCGAGGCGCGGCTCGTCACCGATCAGCACTTTCGGCTGGGTGAGCTCCACGCCGTACGCCAGCTCGGGACCGGTCCACCAGCCGTTCAAGCCTGCGGCGATCGCGCCGGTCACGATGCAGGCCCACAACGTGAGCGCGTACTCGACGGTGTTCGCGCTCGCGATCGCCACCCGGTCGCCCTTGCCCACGCCGTATTCCTCCGCGAGCACGGCGGCATACGACGCGACCCGACCGGGAAGCTCCCCGTAGGTGACGGTCTCGTTCCCGAACACGAGGTACGGCGAGTCGGCGTGGCGCTCGGCGGCGTTCAGCAAGACCTCGCGCATGTTGCGCGGACGTTGGGCGAACACCTGCAGCGTCTCGCCCAACACCTCCTCCTCGACGATCTCGAACGGTGCGCCCGGGCCCGCAGATGGCCTTCCAGACTGCTTCCGGCAGCAACTCGTCGTCGTGCCACCGCATGGTCACGCCGGCTCCCTCGGACTCGGTAGCCATGCCGTCAGGCGGCCGGCGCCATGAGCGCGGCGGTGTTGTCGTGACAGATCTGCCGGATCTCGTCGTCGGAGAAGCCGGCGCCTTCGAGGTCGCGGACGAACGACAACGGCTCGACGAGTCCCTCGGTGTGCGGCCAGTCGGAGCCCATGAGCATGTGGTCGGCGCCGATGAGCTGTCCGAGCTGGTCCAAGTTGTTCTCGTAGAACGGCGACACCCACACGTTGCGCGTGAACGCCTGGCACGGATCCTCGGCGAACGCACGCGGCTGTTGCTTGTACGACCTTGCCGAGACGCTCGAGCAGGGGCGCCACCCACTCCGACCCCGTCTCCACGGCGACGAATCGCAGCCTCGGGAACCGCTGGATCACTCCATGGCAGGATCACCGCCGGCCAGCGTGTCGGCGATGGGTGTGGCCGACATTGCGGAGCGCATCAGCCGGAAGCGGAACGCCTCGGCGTCACCGCCCTCGCCCCACATCCCGGGGATCTGGCTGTACGCGCTGTCGCCACCGTGATACCCGGCGACGATGCCGGCCTCTTCGATGCGCGCCCAGACCGGGTCGAACGCCGGGTCGCCCGGCGACTTGAAGCCCTCGGGTGTGCGCACCGGGCCGTACTGGAAGATCACGAGGCGCGCACCACGGTCGAGCACCCACTCGAGCTCGGCCACGCACTCGTCGACGTCGGACAGCGTGAGGTACGCGGCGGCGAAGATCCGCTCCTGGTAGTGGAAGCCCCAGTCGTCGTCGAGCCACCGGTTGAACGCGCGGAACGCGGCGCGCGGCCGCGGGGAGGTCGTCGCGCAGCGCTTCCTCCATGCCCACACCGAGCGTCGGGAAGAAGAGCGCGCCGTCGATGCGCTGCTCGTCCATCACCTTCAGGCGGATGTCACGGTCGCGGTACGCAGGATCGGTCGGGCTCGAGCTCGCCGAAGAGCTCGACGACGCCGGCGCCACCTTCGTTGTGCCCGCGGAAGTACTCGCTCGAGGCTGCCCGGCTTCGCGAGCCGGTCGAACGTGGGGTTCGGGATGAAGCGGTTGACCCGGCCGCCGACGAGCAGCCGGGTCTTGCCGTCGATCTCGGCCCACTGCATCGCGCGCTTCGCGTACTCGGGCTCGATGTGTCGAGTGAACGAGTCCATCGCCTCGTAGTAGTGGTTGTCGGCGTCGAACCCGCGCAGTTCTCCGTGTGTGCTCATGTCGTCAACGAACCTCCGTTGATCCCGATCGTCTGACCGGTGACCCATTCCCCCTCGGCCGCGAGCCACACCACGGCCGCGCCGACGTCCCTTCCCGTTCCCGCGCGCCCGACCGGGGCCGCCGACGGGAGACCCGACACGCCTTGCCCCGCCGCGTTCTCCATCAGGCCGAGCGCGAGCGTGTTGGCGGTGACACCGTACTGTGCCGTCTCCAGCGCGAGGTGACGCATGAACCCGATCGCGCCACCCTTGCCGGCCGCGTACGTGGAGACGCCGATCTTGAGGCCCTGCACGCCCGCGCCCGACGAGATCGTGACGATGCGGCCGAACCTCCGGTCACACATGCCGTCGATCGTGGCCTTGACGCAGTTCAACACGCCGTAGATGTTGAGATCGATGCTCCGGTGCCACTCGGCCGGATCCAGGTCGCGGAACTGCACGAGACCCCGCGGGCCTTCCTGCACGATGCCGGCGTTGTTCACCAGGATGTCGATCGGACCGAGGTTCGCCTCGACGTCCCGGACGCTCGCGAGCACCTGCTCGAGGTCTCGTACGTCGAACGGCGCTGCAACAGCCGTCCCACCGGCGGCGACGATCACCTTCGCCTCCGCCTCCGCCCGATCGGGGAACAAGTCGTTGACCGCGACCGAGGCGCCGCACTCGGCGAGGGTCTCGGCGATTCCCGCACCGACGCTCTGCCCCGCACCGGTGACGACCGCGACCCTGCCCGCGAGGTCGAACATGCATCCCCCTTCTGCGCCACGGACGGCCCGCAGCAGGGTCCCGTACGATACCGGAATGGCGCTCGGCGAGGTGCTGGCGCGGCTCGGCGTTCGGCGCGTGTTCGGCGAGCCGATCGCGGGATCCCACGACCCGGGCGTTCGCGACCCGAAGGCGGCGCACCTGCTCGCGGAGGCCGACGGCGCGGTCGGGATCGGGGCTCGGCGCGTGCTTCGACGGCTCCGTGCTGACGCTCACGTCGCGGCCGGGGTCGGCGGCGCAACGCGTGAGCGCGTCGTCGCCGTCGGACGTCGTGGACGCGGTCGTGGACGCGCGCGAACACGGCGGTGGTGCGATCGCGGTGGAGTTGGGCTTCGATCCCGGACGGGACCACGGGGAGGTCACGACGCCCGTGGCACGCGACCCGAGCATCGCCCCGTCGCTCCCTGCACCCGAGCTGCCGACGAGCGGCGGACCGTGCACGTTCGACCTCGTCCTGGCGGGCTCCGAGGTGGTCAGAGCCGGCGCGGTGGAGGCGCTGCGCGGGCTCGCCGACCGAGACCGGGCTCGGCGTGCTCAACGTGTTCACCGCCAAGGGGCTGTTCCGATGGGACTCGCCGTACCACCTCGGCACCGCCGGCCTGCAGCTCCACGACTTCGCGCTCGCCGGTCTCGCCCCGAACCGACCGATCCTCGCGGTCGGCGTGGGGCTCGACGAGTGTCCCGACCCGATCCTGCGCGACGCGGGCCTCTCGCCGGACGGCGCGTGGCCGGTCACGCGGGTCGCGACCGAACGGCTCGGGTCGCTCGGTGGTCTCGTACGCGCCGCGCACGATGGGCCGCCCGTGCTGGGTGAGCTCTACCAGCGGCTGTCGGGCGTGGCGCAACCGCTCTACCGCGTGGAGGACGTGCCGTTGAACCCGGCGCGCGCGGCAGCCGACGTCGGCGAGTCGCTCCCCGAGGGTGGGGTGGTCACACTCGAGCCGAGCACCGCAGGCTGGTGGGTCGCGCGCACGCTGCCCACCACACAACTCGGCAGTGTGCGGGTACCGGCCGCCGGCCGACCCGGGCTCGCGGTCGCGGCCGCACTGCTCGCGTCGATTGAAGGAAGGCCCGCGGTCGCGGTGGTCGAGGCGCCGGTCGGGCCGGAGAACCGCGCGCTGATCGAGCTCGCCCATTCGCGCGACGCCGATCTCGTCGTCGCGGTGCGGGGCGACGCCGGCGACATCACGTCACCGGAGGAGCACCGTGAGTTGCTGCGCGCCGCGGCTCGCGAAGCCGGGGACGATCGAGCTCGCGGTACCGGTCGCGTTCGCCGCGGCCAACGAGCTGCTCGTCAATGCTGCGGGTCCGCTCGCGGCGTGGGGTGCGTGATGGTCCGGACCGGGCCGCTCCAGGGCATCCGCATCCTCGACCTGTCGATCGCGGCGACCGGCCCGCTCGCCTGCGCGCTGCTCGCCGACCAGGGCGCCGAGGTGATCAAGGTCGAGCGGCCGGGTATCGGCGACATCGGGCGCTGGGTCGGCGTGTCGGTCAACGGCATGAGCGCGCTGTACGCGGCGTGCAACCGGGGCAAGCGCTGCATCGCGGTCGACGTGCACACCGACGAGGGGCGCGACATCGTGCGCCGGCTCGCGCGCGACGTCCGACGTGTTCGTGCAGAACTTCCGTCCCGGCGCGCTGCGACCGTCTCGGCCTCGGGTACGACGACCTGCGCCGCGGACACGACGACCTCGTCTACGTCTCGCTGTCGGGCTTCGGCTCGGTGGGCCCGTACGCCGACAAGTCGGCCTACGACACGGTGATCCAGGCCTACGGCGGATTCGGCGCCAACCAGGCCGACCCGGCCGACGGCGAGCCCGTGTTCCTCCGCCAGACCGCGGCCGACAAGGTCACCGCGTTCACCGCCGCGCAGGCGATCACCGCGGCCCTGCTCGCCCGCGAGCGCGGCCGCGGCGGCCAGCACGTCGAGCTCTCGATGCTCGACGCGGTCGTGTCGTTCCTGTGGGCCGACGCCGCCGGCAACGAGGTGCTGCTGGACAGCGACGGCTCGCAGCCGTCGAGCTTCGTCGCGACGTTCCGGCCGTTCCGCTTCGTCGACGGCTGGGGCATCGCCACGCCGACCTGCGACGCCGACTTCGTCGGGCATGTGCGTGCGTTCGGCGTCGACGGCGCACGACGACCCGCGCGTCGCCACGATCGCCGAGCGCTCGCAGCACCGCGAGCTCATCGGGGCAGATGATGAGCCAGTGCTACGAGGTCGCGGCGACGCTGACGACCGAGCCGAGGCGATCGGCGCGCTTGAGACGCGCAGCGCGTGCCGTGCGGCGTCGTCTTGTCGCCCGGCCGAGCTCGCCGACGACCCGCACGCGCAGGCGATCGGGCTGTTCGTCGAGCGTGCGCCACGACGTCGTCGGGCGGCTCCGCCAGCCCCGCCACCCGATCCTCTTCGGCGAGACCCCGGCCGACGCTCGGCGGCGCGTGCGCCCGCGCTCGGCGAGCACACCGACGAGATCCTCGACCGAGCTCGGCCTCGGCGACCGCGTCGCCGACTTGCGCGCCGGCGGCGTCGTGGCATAAGGAGCGAGGGGTCAGGAGTCGGGGTATCCCCGATTCCGAGCGAGCGACCATGAAAGTAGGAACGGATGCCGTCGGGTCCGATGCTCGAGGACAAGGTGGCGATCGTCACCGGCATCGGGCCGGGGATGGGTCGAAGCATCGCGCTCGCGCTCGCCGGTGAGGGCGCCGACGTCGTGCTGGCCGCACGTCGGAAGGAGCGATGCAACGCCGTCGCCGACGAGATCCGCGCGCTCGGGCGCGTTCCCCTGGTGGTGCCCACCGACATCGCCAACCCCAGCCAGTGCGACGATCTCGTGGACGCGACGCTCGAGCAATTCGGCGACCGTCGACGTCTTCGTGCAGAACGGCCACCATCCCGGCGACTGGACACCGGCCGTCGACGCCGACCTCGACTCGTGGCACGAGATCATGGAGATCAACTTCTTCGGCGCGCTGAAGCTCGTACAGCGCGTCGTGCCCGTGATGATCGAGCGCGGTGGTGGCCGCATCATCCTCGTGAACTCGGGCGCGATGATCAGCAGCCCCGCCACGATGGGCGCGTACGCGGCGTCGAAGGCCGCGCTCGGAACCCTGGTGCGCACATTGTCGAACGAGGTGGCGACAACGGGCGTGCTCGTCAACGGTGTGACGCTCGGGCCGGTGCAGGGCGAGAACTACTCGAAGTTCGTGCCGGGCGACACCGACGAGGAACGGGCAGCGGCGGTCGAGGAGCGGGGGCAGGCATTGCCGCTCGGCCACATCCCGACACCCGACGAGTGCGCGGGCGCGGTGCTGTTCCTCGCGTCCTACCTGTCGGCATCGATCACCGGCCAGCACCTCGCCGTGAACGGAGGTCAGTGGGTGTCATGACCACGTATCGGGTGATCCAGTGGGCGACCGGGTCGATCGGGCAGATCTCGATCCGGCAATTCGCACGCAACCCGCAGTTCGAGCTGGTGGGCTGCTACGTGACGTCCGCCGAGAAGGCCGGCCGAGACGCGGGTGAGCTCGCGGGGATCGACCCGGTCGGCGTGATCGCCACCGACAACATCGACGAGATCCTCGCGTTGGACGCCGACTGCGTCCACTACGCGCCCCTCTACGTCGACCTCGACGAGATGTGCCGCATCCTCGAGTCCGGGAAGAACCTCGTCACACCCGCCGGCTTCGTCTTCGCCGACTCGACCCGTCCCGACGAGGTCGAGCGGCTGCGCGCCGCATGCAAGGAGGGCGATACCTCGCTGCACGGCACCGGCATCCATCCCGGTTTCTCGGGCGACCTCCTGCCGATCACGATGGCGCGGCTGAGCTTCTCGATCGAGCAGATCATCGTGCAGGAGCTCGCCGATCTCCGCCGCCACCCGTCGAAGAACATGATCTTCGACGGGCTCGGCTTCGGACGCGATCCCGACGATGCGCGCGCGAACCCGAGCCCACTCGTGCTCACGATGGACAAGATCTTCCGGGAGTCCCAGATGATGATCGCCGAGGCGCTCGGCCTCGCGGTCGACGAGTACACGCACGACTACGACGTCGCGGTGGCGAAGCGCCGCCTCGAGATCCGGGCGGGCGTGATCGAGAAGGGAACGGTCGGCGGCGAGCGGTTCGAGTGGACCGCGTGGTCCGACGGGAAGCCGCGCATCGTGTTCCGGTCGTTCTGGAAGACCGACGACGACCTCGAGCCCAACTGGGACCTCGAGCACTTGAAGTACCAGCTCATCATCGAGGGCATGCCGTCGGTGAAGGTCACGCTCGAGCCCGCCGCGTCACACACCGGGCGCGACGTGGAAGAGACCGACGACGTGGGCATCTACGGCCGCTACTGGACCGCGATGAACGGCGTGAACTCGATCCCCGCCGTCTGCGAAGCAGCACCCGGCATCCGCACCCACCTCGACCTGCCGTTCGTGCAACCGAAAGGCCTCTTCGCCTGACTCCCCCTGCATCCAACTGGCGTCAGCTGGTGGGGCTATACCCCCCCCGTTGACGCCGGTTCGTGGTCAGGTGGCGCCGAAACGCATGCCGGGATGACGTGAGCCGAAGATCTCGGTGGCCATGATCGACGGCAGCTGCTCGGCGTCCCACGCCTTGCCGTCGGACGACACCCACTTCTTCTCCGTCCACCCCTGCATCAGGATGAGGCGGTCGTGGATGACCCGGATCACCTGGCCGGTCACGTACTGGGCGTCGTCGCTCGCGAGCCACGCCACCGCCGGCGACGAGTTCTTCGGGTCCATGCTGTTCCACTCGCCTTCGGGCACCTCGTCGGGCTCGATCGCTTCCGCGGATCCCGGCATCGTCGCGGTGATCCTCGTGAGCCCGGCAGGGCTGATGCAGTTCGCGGTGACTCCCGTCTTGTAGAGCTCCTGCGCGAGCGTGAGCGTGAGGCCGACGATCGCCGCCTTCGCAGTTGCGTAATTCGTCTGGCCGAAGTTGCCGCCGAGCCCCGCACCCGACGTGGTGTTCACGATGCGCGCCTGGAGGGGACCCTCCTTCGCACGCGCACGCCAGTGCTTCGACGCGTGATGCGACGGGCACCACGTGCCGCGCACGTGCACTTTCATGACCGCGTCCCAGTCTTCGATCTTCATGTTCCAGATCGCGGCGTCGCGCACGATGCCGGCATTGTTGACGAGGATGTCGAGCTTGCCGAACTCGTCGATCGCCTGCTGCACCATGTCACCGGACTGCTCGTAGTCGGACACGTCGGCGAAGTTCGGTACCGACACGCCGCCACGGTCGGCGATCAACTTGACGGTGTCTTCGGCTGCGCTGCCGCTCCCCTCGCCGCGCTCGGTCCCGCCGAGGTCGTTGACGACGACCTGCGCGCCGTGCTTCGCGAGCTCCATCGCGTGACCGCGGCCGATGCCATGGCCCGCGCCGGTGACGATCGCGACCTTGCCGTCGAGCATTCCCATCTCACACCTCCTCGTCGATTCGTCGCTCGGGCGTGGATCATTCGGGCGTCGTGGTCGCCCGGAACGAGGGCACTGTATATTCCCAGCCTTGATCGAGCCGACTGGCGAGCCTGCACCCGCGGCCTTGGCCGGGGTGCGCGTGCTCGATCTGGCGACGCTGTTCCCCGCGCCGGTGCTCGCGGCGATGCTCGGCGATCTCGGCGCCGACGTCGTGAAGGTCGAGCCGAGCGGCGGCGATCCGCTCCGCGTCACGGGCGCCATGCGCGGAGATCGCACGTTCGTGTGGGCACTCGCCGACCGCAACAAGCGCGCGGTGTGCCTCGACCTCGACACCGCCGAGGGCATCGACGCCGTGCAGCACCTCACCGCGGTGTCCGACGTCGTCGTGCTGAATCAGCCGACGCGTGTGCTCGAACGGTGGGGCTGCACCTACGACGACATCGCGGCGCGCAACCCGGGCGCGATCGTGGTGCTCGTGAGCGGGTTCGGCGCCGACGGACCCAACGCCGAGCGGGCAGGCAACGGCACCGTGCTCGAGGCCTACGGCGGTCTGACCCACATGACGGGGGAAGCGGAGGGTGCGCCGGTGCTGTCGTCGGTGCCGATCGGCGACTACATGGGCGCCTTCTTCGGCGTCTCGGGCGTGCTGGCCGCGCTCTACTGGCGGGATGCACGCGGGGGCACCGGTCAACTGGTCGACGTGAGCATCTACGAAGCCGTCCTGCAGTTCCTCGGGCCCGCGATGGTCGCCTGGTCGCCGGGCGAGCCCGCGCCGGCGCGTACCGGGAGCCGGATCCCGGTCGCGACGCCACGCAACGTCTACCGCACGCGCGACGCGCGGTGGGTCGTGATCTCCGGGCCCACCGACGCGCAAGTGCTTCGCATGCTCGAGCTCATGGGCGCCGGAAGCGACGAGATCACGCGAGAAGTTCGGCCGAGCCGCGGAACGCAACGCACACGCCGACGAGCTCGACGGCATGGTGGCCGCGTGGGTCGCGACGCAGGCACGCGCAGGCGATCGTGGACATGCTCGTCGAGGCGCGCATTCCGGTCACCGAAGTGAACGACGTGCAGAGCCTGCTGGCCGATCCGCACGTACAGGCGCGCGGCAGCATCGCAATGGTCGACGATCCCGAGCTCGGCGTGCTCCACATGCCCGCACCGGCGCCGCACCTCAGCCGCACGCCACTGCGCATCGCGACCACCGGCCCCGCGTTGGGCGCCGATACGGAAGATGTCATGCGCGATTGGTCGGGCAAGACATGACGGACGACGCGATCACGCCCCGTCCGCCGGACGGGGACTGGCTCGGCACGCCCTACGTGCGGTTCGAGCGGCACGGAAGCATCGCGCACTGCGTGGTCGACCGGCCCGAAGCGAGGAACGCGATAACCGGCGCGATGTACTTCGCGGTGCGGTACGCGGTCGACGTCGTGAATCGCGACGACGCGCTGGCGGGCATGATCATCACCGGTACCGGCACCGTGTTCGTCCCCGGCGGCGACCTCGGCGGCTCACTGGTCGACGACTGGGGCACCAGCCATCTCGGCATGGACAACGTTCCGTTCGACGCCATCCGCAACTCCCGCAAGCCGGTGATCAGCGCCGTCAACGGGATCTGCCAGGGTGGCGGGCTGCTCATCGCGATCATGTCGGACATCGCCGTCGCCAGCGATCGGGCAACATTCCGCGCGCCGGAGCTGTACCGCGGCGTCGCCGACACCGGATACGCCACGTATCTTCCGGCGCAGATCGGCCAGGCGCGCGCCAAGCTCATGCTCTTCACAGGGCTCCGGCTCGACGCGCACAGGGCGGTCGAGTGGGGTCTCGTGGCCGAAGTGGTGCAGCACGACGAGCTCATGGCCGAGGCTACCGAGCTCGTGAGGGCGTGCTGTCGCTGCGCACCGAACGCACGCGCCGAGGTGAAGCGCATCATCGGCGAGCGCTACGGCCACTACGACCGAATGACGATGGACGCCGGCCTGGCCGGCCCCGAAACCCGCGAAGGCTGGGAGTCGTTCCGCGACAAACGCGCGCCGAGCTGGGTCCCCGACGACATGCGCGGCGACGACGGGCGCCTCTAGCGCGCGTCGCTCATGCGGTGCCGCGATGCTCGCGCACGCGGTCCCGTATCGACCGCAGCAATCCGTCGCGCATGAGCTCGGCGTCGTTGGTGAGGTTGCCGGGGTGGATCCGCCGCCGCATGAGGACCTCGGGGAGCAGCGCGATACCGACGCCGCGGTGCCGGGCCCGCAACAGCCAGTCGGTGTCGTCGGCGCCCGGCTTCGTCTCGTCGAACCCACCCACGCGCTCGAAGGTCTCCCGCCGGAACAGACCGGAGCAGGGCAGCACGCCGCCGCGGTCGCCGTGGACGCGGTCGGGCAGGAGCCACCGCGGCGCCACCCCCACCCCGTCGAAGAACGGCTCCTGCCGCACCCTGACCACGCCGACCTCGGAATGGACATCGAGGTATCGAAGCTGACGTGCCAGCTTCTCGCGATGCCACACGTCGTCCTGGTCGCAGAAGGCGATCATCGGACCACTCGCGAGCACGAGCCCCTGGTTGCGCGCCGCTGCGACGCCTCCCTGCGGCTGCCGGTGCACGACGCCGCGACCCACGCGGGCGACGAATTCCGAGGCGAGGGAAGCGCTGTCGTCGGCGGACCCGTCGTCGACCACGACCAACTCGACGGTGCGATGCGTCTGTCCCGCGATCGCGGCGAGGGCATCGGGGAGGAACCGGGCCCCGTCGTGCACGGGGACGATCACGCTCACGAGCGTCGGCACGGCGCGAAGCTACAGTCCCGCCGTGACCGACGCGTTGCTCGCTGCACTGTTGATGGACCATCCCTTCGCCGACGACGAAGGGCTGTTGTTCACGGTGAACCGCAGCATGACGGCGGGCGAGGCGCGGGCCGCGGCCCGAGCGCGCGCCGACGAGTTGACCGCGCTCGGCGTGGAGCCCGGATCGGCGGTCGCGGTCGCGCTCCCCAACGGTCCCGAGGTGATCACCACGATGACCGCCGTGTGGCTCGCGGGCGGTGTCTTCGTGCCGGTGAACCCACGCTCTCCGGAGGCGGAGCTCGCGAGGGTGCTCGACGCGACCGATCCTGCCGCGATCGTCCGGGCCGATGGTGTCACGAGCCGCGACGCGCAACGCTCCTACGACCCCGGAGTCGCCTTCGTGATGTGGACATCGGGCACCACCGGCGCGCCGAAGGCGATCCTGCACACGCATGCCGCGTACCTCGAACTGCTCGATCGCGTCCTCGGGCCGCTCCAGGGCGGAGGTGGAGGTGCCGGGGGTGGAGATGCCGGCCGCAGGTCGGACCGCACGCCGTCACCCAACCTCATTCCCGTGTCACTCGCGCTGAACGCGGGCATCTACAACGTGCTGTTCGGGCTCCGCGCCGGCGCTCCGCTCGTGATCATGGACAGCTTCGAACCGAAGGAGTTCGCGGAGCTCGTGCGCCGCTTCGAGATCCGCTCGACGGTGCTGCCGCCGGCGCGCGATGGCGATGCTGTCCGACGATCCCGACGTCACCGACCTCGCGCCACTGCGCTACGTGCGCAGCATCACCGCGCCGCTCTCACCGCTCCAGGCCGCACGGTTCACCCGCAAGTTCGGCGCGTCGGTGCTCAACAGCTACGGGCAGGCGGAGATCGGCGAGGTGGTCGGCTGGACCGCGGCCGATGCCAAGGAGCACCCGGAGAAGGTCGGCGCGATCGGGCGCCCGCACGCCGGGCGTCGACATCCGGATCGTCGACGACGACGGGACGTCGCTCGGTGCCGACGCGGTCGGATTACTGCTCGTGCGCCCGCCGAGCATGGCCGCGGGGTACGCGACCGGCGAGGAACTCGCGCGACCGAGTCGATGCCGATGGCTACGTGGACACCGGCGACCTCGCGCGGATCGACGCCGACGGTTTCGTCTGGATCGAGGGCCGGGCGGGTGACCTGATCAACCGGGGCGGCAACAAGGTCTTCCCCGAACAAGTCGAAGAGGTGCTCTGTCTCGCACCCGGCGTCTCCGAGGCGGCCGTGGTCGGCGTTCCCGACGAACGTCTGGGGGAAGTGCCCGTCGCGTTCGTGGTGGGAGCCGCGACCGACGACGAGCTCGATCGCGCTCTGCCGCGAGCACCTCGTGCCGTACAAGGTTCCGGTCGCGTTCGAACGAGTCGACCAGCTCCCCCGCACTGAGGTCGGCAAGGTGCTCCGGCGCGACCTCGTCAACCGCTACCAGGCTCACGCGCGCTGAGCTCCAACCATTGCGGGTCGCGCTTCTCGGCGAACGCGAGCGGGCCCTCCTCCTGGTCGGGGTGGCCCCACATCGACACCAGCTCCTGCGCGCCGGCGCGGCACGCGTCGGTGAGCCCGAGCTCGAGCGCGCCCCACAGCGCGCGCTTCGTCGCCGCGCATCGCGGCCGGCGAGTTCTGGGCGATCGTCTCGGCGAGCTCCTGCGCCTCCTCGCGCAGCCGCTCGGGCGGGTCGACGACCTGCGCTGATCATGCCGAGCTCGTAGCGCGCGCTGCGCCGACATCCGCTCGTACCGCCCGACGAACGCCATGCGCATGACCGCCTCGAACGGCATCTTGCGCATCAGCCCGATCGCCTCGATCGACACGACCTGGCCCGACCGACACGTGCGGGTCGAAGAACTGCGCGTCGCTCGCCGCGATCACGATGTCGGCGTCGGCCACCCAGTGGAAGCCGCCGCCCGCGCAGATCCCGTTCACCGCGGTGATCACCGGCTTCCACACCTGCTGGTGCCACGCGGTGAAGTGCAGGTCGAAGTTCTCGACCGACTCGCGGTAGCGCTGCATGCCCAGGCCGTCGGTCGCGATCTCGGTGACGTCGACGCCGGTCTGGAACGCGCGGCCCTCGCCGGTGTGCACGATCACCCGCACCTCGGGATCGGCGTCGAGCTCCAGCCACGCGTCGGCGAACTCGTCGCGCATCTTGCCGTTCATCGCGTTGAGCTGCGTCGGGCCGGTTGTTGATCAGCCAGCCGACCGGGCCGTGACGCTCCAGCGATCAGGTGCTCGTACGGTCGAGTACGTCATCCGGGTTGCCTCCACGGTCGAGTCGGCGCCAGGCGGGCTCGCGCTTCTCCGACGAACGCGAGCGGGCCTTCTTCCTGGTCGGGGTGGCCCCACATCCCGATCGAGCTGCTGCGAGCCCGGCGCGGCAGGCGTCGGTGAGGCCGATCTCGAGTGCGCCCCACAGCGCCTGCTTGGTCGCGCGCATCGCGGCGGGTGAGTTCCGGGCGATCTTCTCGGCGAGCTCCTGCGCCTCGTCGCGCAGCTGCTCGGGTGGGTCGACGACCTGCGCAGATCATGCCGAGCTCGTACGCCCGCTGCCGCGGTCATCCGCTCGTAGCGCCCGATGAGCGCCATGCGCATGATCGGCTCGATCGGCAACTTGCGCGTCAGCGCGATCGCCTCGTACACGGTGACCTGCCCGACCGACACGTGCGGGTCGAGGAAGGTCGCGTCGACTGGCCGCGATGCACGATGTCGGCGTCGGCGACGAAGTGGAGCCCGCCGCCGGCGCACGCTGCCGTTCACCGCCGCGATCACCGGCTTCCACACCTTCGTTGTGCCACGCGGTGAACGCGCAGCTCGGCGTCGCGCGTTCGACGCGACTGCTCGCGCAGCGCGTCGGGGTCGCGGCTGAGCTGGGCGACGTCGAGCCCGGTCTGGAACGCGCGGCCCTCGCCGGTGTTCACGATGACGCGCACGGCCGGATCGGCGTCGAGCTCCTGCCACGCAGCCTCGAGCTCGTCCATCATCGTGGCGTTCATCGCGTTGCCGACCTCCGGCCGGTCGAAGATCAACCAGCCGACGGGACCGTGTCGCTCGACCAGCAACGTGTCGTAGGAGCCCACCCTGCTAGCGCCCCCGGAAGTCGGGATCGCGCTTCTCGCGGAACGCGGCAAGGCCCTCGCGGAAGTCCTCGCTCCGCGACGAGAGCTCCATCGCGAACGCCTCGTTCTGGTGGTGGTCGAGCAGCGACGACTCCCGCCCGCTGTTGATCAGCCACTTCGTGAGGCCGAGGGCGACGGTCGCGCCGGACGCGAGCTTCCCCGCGAGCTCGTCGACGTGCGCGTCGAGCTCGGCTTCCGGGACGACCTCGTGCACCAGCCCCCAGTCGGCCGCCTCGGTGCCCGCGACGACGCGTCCGAGCAGCAGCATCTCGCGCGCGCGGACCTCACCGACGCGCCGCGGCAACAGCCACGTCGCGCCGCTGTCGGGCGTGAAGCCGCGGTCGACGAACGGCATCCAGAACCGGGCGGTTTCGGTGGCGACGGTGAAGTCGGCGGCGAGCGCGAGGTTCAGGCCGATGCCGGCGCACCACCCCTGCACCCGGCACACCACGGGCGTCTGCGTGGTGAGGATCAGCGGGATGAGCCGGTGCGCCTGGGATGGGAGCCGTCGCTGGATGCTGCCGACGCGGGGGCGCGGACCATCACCCGTGTTTCCCGCGTTGCGCGACACGATGTCGAAGCCCGAGCAGAAGTGGTCGCCGGCGCCGGAGATCACGATGACGCGCACGCCCTCGTCGCGTCCGGCCGCGTCGACCGCGTCGATCATCGCCGCGAGCATCTCGTCGTTGAGCGCGTTCCGCTTGTCGGCGCGATCGAGATGCAGGCGCAGCACGCCGCCGTCGAGCGTGACGGCAAGGCCGTCTACACGAGAAGAGGTGCTCACTTCTGTTCGAACTCGGCGCTGATCGCGATGAGCGCCTGCTCGAGGTTCGGTCGCGCCCCCGGGAGGATCGGGCAGGCGGATCGGTCCGTGCTCGCGGCTCGGCAACAGGACGGTGGCGTGACCAGGCGTGGTGACCTGGCCACGCTGGCTCTCGGCCGTCAGCTCCAGGTGGACTGCGGGCCGGTTGCCGTCGGCCAGGTATTTCTCGATCACCGTGCCCCGCAGCCATTGCGTGTCGCCCACGTAGTTGAAGCCCCGGAATTCGCAGTCGAGCTTCCAGAGCCACGCGTCGTCACCCATCCAATTCGTGCACAGGTGGATGAGCCACGTCTCGCGCATGCGGCCGTAGTCGAACGTGGTGGGATTTCCCGACCGCCGGGCGAACTCCGGATCCCAGTGCACGCGCTGCATCACGTCGGGCACGTTCTGCTCGTCGCGGTGGAAGAAGCGCGGGATCCGCTTGCGGTTCCTCGCCGCGAGATCGAGCGCCCGCACGCCGTAGAGCCCCATGCCCATCCCGACGTGCCAGCACACCATGTCGGTGACCGTGAGCGGGCCCCTTCACCATCGGGCCGACCTCGTCACCAACCGTGACGTCTTCCCAGAAGCGCGGACTCGCACCGCGCCGCTCCCGAGCCTGTCGCTCGTACTGCGCGTCGATCGCCTCGATCTCTTCGTCTTCGTAGCGACGGAACTCGATGTCGGAGTACTTGCCCTTCTCCTGCGCGCGCGCTCGCGCTCCGTGCGGATCATCAACCGGTACTGGCCGGACAGGATCGTGCCGTCGTCGGCCTGGAACACGTTCGCGGTCCACTCGTGGATCGCGCGGCCGGCGAACTCGCTCGGCTTGTCGAGCGCGGCGACGGCCGCGTTGCGGCGGAAGACACGGTGGTCGGGCCGGAGCGGAGCCCACCATTCCCGCGCGCTGGCGGAGTAGAACGCGTGCACCCCCCGCAGCGGATCACCCTTCATCAGGTCGCGCTTGTCCTCGGGCGACCGCGGTGACTTCGTCCTCGCCGATGAGCGTGTCGCCGCCCGACCATCGCCGGCGGCGCGATCGGCCCACCCCAGATCGTCTTCTCGCCGTAGCTCGGATCGCACCACAGCGGGTTGTCGTCGCCGTACGCCTCGGCCACGTGTTGGAACGCGTCGACGTTCGCGGCACTTGTAGTGCGGTGGCATCGGCCACGGCTCGGGTACGCCGATGCGCGCGCGCAGTCGCGCGACGCCCTCGTCGGTGATCTTCCCGGTGGGACGGTCGACCACGGCGCTAGCTCCCGTCGGGCGAGAGCGGCAACCCGAGCAGTTCGATGGCGGTGCCACGCGCGATGCGGTTCACCTGTTCCTGGCCGAGGAAGCCGAACTGCTTCGCCGCGGCCTCGCGTGAGTGCGGCCACGTGCTGTCGGAGTGCGGGTAGTCGGTCTCGAACGCGACGTGATCAACGCCGATCTGATCGAGCATCTTCACGCCGATGGGGTCCTTGAAGAAGCAGCTGTAGACCTGCCGGTAGTAGTAGGTGGACGGCGGTTCCGGGCAGTTCTCCTGCCCGCCACTCCACTGGTGCGTGATCCACACGTCGTCCGCCCGCTCGAGCACGTACGGGATCCATCCGATCTGCGCCTCGGCGTACAGCAGCTTGAGGTTCGGGATGGCGGTACAGCACGCCCGAGTAGAGGAAGTCGACCAGGCTCGCGGCGCTGTTCGCGAAGATCAGCGACGCAGCGCACCGCCGCGGTGGCGTCGGGCGACGTCTGCAGCGTCTTCGTGCCCGAGCCGATGTGCAGGCAGACGACGGTGGAGGTCTCCTCGCACGCCACGAAGAACGGCTCCCAGTAGCCGCTGTGGATGCTCGGCAGGTCGAGATAGGGCGGCATCTCGGTGAACGCGACGCGCGCGCACGCCGCGCGCCGCGTTGCGCCGGATCTCCGCGGCCGCGAGCTCGGCGTCCCACAGCGGGACGATGCACAGCGGCAGCAGGCGACCGCCGCTCCCGCCGCACCACTCCTCCACCATCCAGTCGTTGTACGCGTACACGCAGAGCTCGCGCGAGCTCCTTGTCCTTTCCCCACAGGAAGATCTGGCCCGCGAACCGCGGGTAGTTGGGGAAGCAGAGCTGTGCCTGCGACGCCGTTCACGTCCATGTCGGCAAGGCGCTCGGGGACCTGCCAACAGCCGGGGCGGATCTCGTCGAAGGTGGTGCCGGTGAGGGTGATCTCCTCGGGCTTGAAGCCCGACGCCGCGATGTGGCGCTTCAGCGAGGTCATCGTGCCCTCGTAGTTCCACCACACCACGTCGGGCCCCTCGGTGCCGGGCGCCTCCACGTAACCGGCGCCCTGGAGCACGATGTCGCCACCGGGGTGGTACTCGACGTGCGGGCCGACCTCGCGGAACTTGGCCGGCAGGCGCGGAGTCCAGATGTCGGGCGGTTCGACGAGGTGAGCGTCGAGGTCGACGATCGGGGGGATCTTCGCGAGCAGCTCGGGCGAGACGTCGGTTCGGGCCAGCTGCACCACGGTCGAGTACCTCCAGACGATACGGCGGCCGAGGAGGAGCCCCGCATTCGAACGACAAACTCTACCTGCACGAGTTCACCGACATCATTGGTCACAACGAGCTTCTCGTCCCGGAGCGTCGGACGGGCGCCACTGTCCCCGCCGACCGCGAGTCCGGCTGGACGGATCTCGAGCGAGCGCTCGCTCGGAGCGCCTCGGCAAGGTCACCGCGCTTCGCCACCTGAACGCCGTCGAGGTCGAGCCACGCCGCCATCGCGCGCAGCTCCTCCCCGAGCTCGCGTGCGACTCCTCGCTGCTCGACACCCGGCTCGGCGAACGCGCTCTGGACGAGCAGCACTCGGTTCTTGCGGTCGGCCTTGAGGTCGACGCGGGCGACGAGCGCATCACCGAGCAGGAACGGGAGCACGTAGTAGCCGTGCACACGCTTCGGTTCCGGGATGTAGATCTCGATGCGATAGTCGAACCCGAACAGCCGCTTGACCCGATCGCGCGACCAGATCATCGAGTCGAACGGTGACAGCAACGCTCGCCGCGTCGATCTCCGCCGGAAGGCGCACCGCGGGATCGAGGTATCCAACATCGCGCCAACCGTCGACGGACACGGGTACGAGACGGTCCGCGTCCACGAGATCGGCGAGCAACGCCGGGACCCGCGTGGTGTTCGGATCCGCGCGACGGTCGAGGTACGCGCCGATCCCGAAGTAGCCGGCGAGGTCCTTCGCGGTGGCCACACCCAACGCGGCGATCGCGAGCATGAGCAGCTCGCGCTTCGCGTCCTCCGGATCCGGCGCGGGCGCTTCGAGCACCGCGCTCGGTATCACCCGTTCGGTGAGGTCGTAGAGCTGCTCGATGTTGCGGCGCCCGGCGACCGAGACGCGGCCCGACAGCTGGAGCCAGGTCATGACGCGCTTGCCGTCGTTCCAGGACCAGCCACCACTGTGCCGACCGCGCCGCCCCCGGTCGCCGAGGTCAGACGCCGCGATCGGCCCCCGATCCTCCATCTCCGCCAGTACCGCCGCGATGAACGGCGGCGCGACGTCCCTCCCGTGTCCCGAAAAGCGTTTGGCGTGCGCGTCCATGCGCCAACGGAAGAGCGGGTAGAGCGCGGTGGGGAGGAGCGCCGCTGCGTGCCCGTAGTACTCGAACAGCTCGCAGCGGTCGTAGGCGAGTTGGTCGAGGGTTGCCAGCGGGTACGGCCCGAGGCGCGAGTAGGCCGGCATGTACTGCGTACGGACGAGCACATTGATCGGGTCGATCTGGAACGCGTGCACGCGCACGGCAACGCGCCGGACGTCTGCGATCCCGGGTCTGCGCGCCGGACGCATTGAACCAAAGCCCTGCGCGGCGAGCGCGAGCCGGCGGGCTTCGCCCGATGACAGTTGGGAACGGGGAGCAGTTACGCGAGGAACGTGGCGCGACCTTGGTCGATGACGATGTCGCCGTCCTGCCGTTCGGTGCGGAAGATCGCCTCGGTGCCGTCGACCCACATCTTCACGGTGAGCGAGTCGCCGGGGAAGACGGGCTTCGAGAACCGCCCTTCCATGCTCGTGAACTTCGCCGGGTCGGAGCCACACAAGGTGTGCAGCAGCGCGCGCCCCGTGAACCCATAGGTGCAGAGACCGTGCAGGATCGGCTTCGGGAAGCCGCCCGCCTTCGCGAACTCGGGATCCGAGTGCAGCGGGTTGCGGTCGCCGGACAACCGGTAGGTGAGCGCCTGGTCGAGCCGAGTGTCGTAGGTGACGACGTGATCGGGGTCACGGTCGGGGGCGACGTTCTGCGGTCCGGAGGGGCCGCGGTCGCCACCCCACCCACCTTCGCCGCGGATGAACATCGAGTTCGCGCGACGTGAACAGCGGCTTCCCGGTGGCGACGTCGATGGACGTGGCTTCGTTCACGACGACTGCAGCAGAGCCCTTGTCGTACACCGCGGTCACCCGCGCCGTCGTGCTCACGGTGCCAACGACCGGGATCTCACCGTGGAGCTCGATCGCCTGCTCGCCGTGGACGAGCATCGCCGGGTTGAACGTGCCGACGTTGCCGATGCCCATGCCCACGATCACCGCGAAGGTCGGCAGCACCCGTTGCTCGACGCCCTTGGAGTTCTCGGTGGTGAACTCGAGCTCGAACCCTGTGGGATCGATGCTTCCCGCACCCACGCCGACGGCGTAGAGCAGCGCGTCCTTCGAGGTCCAGGACCGCTCGGTGGGCGGGCCGGGCGGCTCGTTGGCAGCGTCAGGGTTGATCGGCATGTGGTGCTCTCCTTCTCGTTGTAGATCCGGCTCATGGTGAAATCGGGTTCACCGTGGAGTCGGGATGATCGGCAGGATCAGGCGGCTCGGGTGGATCGCGTCGTGGAAGACCGCCTGTCGCGCCGTCTGTATGTCGGCATCGGTATCAGTACCGACCGGCTTGCCGCAATTCGAGTTGGGCTCGAAGTGCGGGTAGTTGCTCGACGAGACCTCGAGCCGGAGGCGGTCGCCCTCGGCGACGAGCACGCTGATCTCCCACAGCTCGATCGTGAAACGGTACGCCGCGCCGGCGGCGAGCGGTGTGGGCGCGACCGTACGCGCCCGCACGATTCCGTCGCAGAGGTTGATGGCACGTCCGTCGGCGTGCACCGCCACGAGCTTGGCGGTGAAGTCGGTGTCGGGCGCCGACGTGGACGCCCACAGCTCCACCGTGACGGGGCCGGTGATCTCCATGGGTCGATCGAGCGGCTGTGACGTGTAGACGAGCACGTCGTCACGGGTCTCGACGTCGCGCTGGTCGAACGCACCGGCGAGCACGCCCCGACCCCGAGCAGCCGACCGCCCCGGGTGGGAACGGGGTCGCGCGGGTCGTAGGTGAACGTGTCGGACGATTCCTCGTTCGGCGCCCGCTCGTCGACCGCGCCGTCGCCGTCGCTCGTGTTCGCGTTTCCGCCGCTGTGGAGATACCAGGACGACCATTCGGTGCCGCGAGGGGCCACTCCCACTCGTCACGCCAGACGTTCGCGCCCATCACGAAGATGCGAATCGGTGCGGTGTCGAGCATCGGCGCCGGCCGATCCTGCAACCAGTGACCGAACCACTCGCGCTTCAGAGGTTCAAGGTCGAGGACGGCATTCGGCCCGAAGTCGACGTCGCCGACCACCGAGATCTGCGGGGTCCAGTGCGGCCATGGGCCAATGATCAAGCGCTGCGCGCGTCTCGCTTCCTCGGTTGCCGCGTGTGCTCGCATCCCCACGAAGTTGGCGATGGTGCCGTTGACATTGATGTCGTACCAACCGCCGACGTGGAATGCAGGAAGGTCCAGCTTGCGGTAGTGCGACCGATGATCGAGCTCCACGAAGTAGGGATCGTCGCGACGTTCGCGCGCCAGGCTGTCGGCCATCCACGGCGCGATCTTGGCGAGCAACGGGTTCTCGCGCAGCGGGCGGTACCGGAAGAGCGGCTCGACGATCTCGGCCATCCGGCGGTTGCGCTCGGCAAGCACCTCTCCGCCCGCGAGCATCGCGTCGATCCGCGCCTGCGTGTCGAGCAGCTCCTCGAGCTCGGGTTCGGGTGCGCCGATCCGCGCACGTGCGCAGCACCGACCGCCGCCGCCCAACCAACTCGGTGCGCCAGCCGCAACGCGCCACCGGTACCGAACCAGGTTCCCCAGTACTCCGCGCTGGCGACTTCCGGCGCGATCGCGACGAGGTGGGGCGGGCGCGCGATGGCGGCGAGCCATTGCGTGTATCCCATGTACGACGCGCCGAACATGCCGACTCGTCCGTTCGACCACGGCTGTTCGGCCGCCCATTCCACCGTGTCGTACCCGTCGTCGACCTCGACGGCGATCGGGGCCCACTCGCCTTCGGACTCGAAGCGGCCGCGTGAGTCCTGGTACACGACGGCGTACCCGCCGCGCACGAGATCCGCCGGCGGCGCGCCCAGGAAGCCCATCTGCAGCATGTCGCGCCCATAGGGAGTACGGGAGACCAGCACGGGCATCGGTTGGCCAGTGGCGGGGCGCCACACGTCGGCGAAGAGCAGGACGCCGTCGCGCATCGGGATCGCGACGCTCCGTTCGAGGATCACATCTTCCTCGACGAGAGTGGTGACCGCCATCAGGAGCTCGCCATTAGATGCTGTAGGGCTTGGTGAGCACTTCCATGTTGTTTCCGTCGGGATCGAGGAAGTAGAAGCCGCGACCGGGATAGGTGTTGATCTCGCCCTCGCGCTCGTGCATGGGATCGGCCCAGTAGGTAATGCCCCGGTCGGTGACCCTCGCGAAGATCTCTTCGAACTCGTCGTCCGTGACGAGGAACGCGAAGTGGCCGGGCACGAAGTTGTCGCGGTCGTCGTAGTCGAGCGTGACGCCGTTGCCGACCTCGACGCACATGAAGTGCGCGAAGGCTGTCGGTGGCTCCAGCCCCAATACCCCGGAGATGAACTCCGCCGAGGCCACGCGGTCCTTGCTCGGCATGATCAGGTGGTTCAGCTGGACACTCATGTCGATCGGTACCCTACCCCCATGAGTGACAACGACGACATCCTGTTCGCCATCGACAACGGCGTCCTGCGGATCACCCTCAATCGCCCCGAGATGGGCAACGCGATCACGCAGGCGCAGCGGATCCAGCTCGGCGAGTGGATCGAACGGGCGAACGAAGACAACGGGATCCGCTGTGTCGTCATCGGCGCGACGGGGCGATTCTTCTGCACCGGCGCCGACTTGCGCACCCAGCGCAGCCCCGAGGACGCACGTCCGGAAGGCCAACCGGAGCGGGTCGTCGGCGACACCCGGCGCATGATGCTGCGCGGCGCGATCACCACCGTGAATTCGATTCTCGACTGCGAGAAACCGGTGATCGCGGCCGTGCAGGGGACGGCGGCGGGAATCGGCTGCCACATCGCGTTCGCATGCGATCTCGTCGTCGCGTCGGAGGATGCGAAGTTCGTCGAGGTCTTCGCCCGCCGCGGGCTCGCCATCGACGGGCTCGGCGCGTGGCTCCTCCCCCGCCTCATCGGCCTCCAGCGCGCGAAGGAGCTGGTGCTGCTGGCCGAGGACGTCTCCGCGCAACGCGCGCTCGAGATCGGGCTCGTCACGCGCGTCGCCCCTGCCGACGAGTTCGAGAAGACGGTCGACGCGCTCGCCGAGCAGCTCGCGTCAGGCCCCACCAAGGCACACATGGTCAACAAGTGGTTGTTGAACCGGTCACTCGATCTCGACCGGCACTCACTCGCGGGCGACGAAGCCTGGATCGTCGACATCATGGGAAACACCAGCGACTCCGGTGAGGGGGTGGCCAGCTTCGTGGAGCGGCGCCCGCCGAACTTCCGCGGCTTCTAGTGGATCGCGACGTCAGCGGCCGCGCGCTCGAGCTGCGGCCGATCGACTGGACGCGGCTGTTTGCCCCGAGGCGCGTCGTCGTGATCGGCGCGACCGACACCGAGGGCACGCAGCAGCGTGCGCAGTTCACCCAAACGCGCGATCGGCTTGGTCCGCGCGGTGCCGACGTCGTTCCCGTGCACCCGACGAAGCCCGAAATCCTCGGCACGAAGGCCTACCCGAGCATCGCCGACGTGCCCGGCGACGTCGACGTCGCGGTCGTGCTCGTGCGCGACGCGTTGCCCGCGGTCGAGGAATGCCTGGAAAAGGGCGTCGCGTTCACGGTCGTGTTCTCCGCCGGCTTCGGCGAGGTCGGCACCGCCGAGGGCGCCGAAGCGGAGGCGCGCCTCGCTGCGCTCGCGAGCGGGCCGATGCGGGTGATCGGACCGAACACCAACCTCAACATCTTCGAGCCGTGGCCCGAGGGCTTTCCGGGCAAGAAGCTCGTCATCGTCACGCAATCGGGATACCAGGGACGACCGATCACGCAGGGCCAGGTGCTCGGCATCGGCATCGAGTCGTGGGCGACCATCGGCAACGAGGCCGACCTCGAATGGGCCGACTTCGTCGGCCACTACGTCGACGTCGAGAACGTGGGTGCGATCGCCACCTACGTGGAGGGCTTCCGGGACGGGCGCGCGCTCATGCTCGCCGCGGACAAGGCCGCGCAGCGACGCGTCCCCATCGTCGCGATCAAGATCGGGCGCACCGAGGAAGGCCGCGCGATGGCCCAGGCGCACACCGGGCACCTCACCGGGTCCGACGCCGTGCATCAGGCGGTGTTCGACCAGTTCGGCGTGGTCCGGGTCGACGATCTCGACGAGGTCATCGAGATGTCGGGCATGTTCTGTCACACCGAGCTGATCGACGGGAAGGGTGGCGTGGGTGTGTACGCGATGTCGGGCGGCACCGCGTCGCACGTGGCCGACCTCTGCGGCACCGAAGGCGTGCTCGTGCCCCGGTTCGCGCAGCACACGATCGACGCACTGGAGCAGTACGTGCCCTGGTTCTTGCGGCGCGACAACCCGCTCGACTCGGGCGGCGTGATCACGGCGCGGCCGGAGAACCGGACCGTGCTCGAGCTGATGCTGGCCGACCCGAACGTCGACATCCTGTTCGCGCCGATCACCGGCGTGTTCCCGGGTATGAGCGACGCGCTCGCCACCGACCTGATCGAGCTGCACCAGCACCCGCCGCGCCACGCCGCGGGGAAGACGGTGGTCGCGGCGTGGACGTCGCCCATACACGACGACCCGGCGTACCGAGCGCTGTGTGAGGCCGGCGTGCCGCTGTTCCACTCGTTCGGAGGCGCGGTCCGCGGCATCAAGGCGCTCGTGGAGTTCAGCCACTTCACTCGGAACTACCGCAGCCCGTTCGCGAACGTGCCGAAGCGGCCGTCGGCGGCGGCACCGACGGCGCGCGCGCTCCTCGCGAGGGGCGGCACGCTCGACGAGGTCGCGGCCAAGGAGCTGCTCGCGGCCTACGGCATCCCCACCGTCGACGAGCACGTAGCGACGTCGGCTTCCGACGCGGTGAGTGCAGCGCGGGCGCTCGGGCTCCCGGTCGTGATGAAGATCCTCTCGGCCGACATCACGCACAAGTCCGACCTCGGGCTCGTCGCGGTTCGCATCGACACGCAGGCCGCGGTGCGCGCGACGTACCGGCGCTTGACGGAGCGCGCGCGCACCGCAGTGCCGGGAGCAACCATCGAGGGCGTGGTCGTGCAGGCGATGGTGCAGGATCCGGTGGCCGAGGCCATCCTCGGGCTGTCGCAGCAGCCCCCGTTCGGACCGACGATCCTCTACGGCCTGGGCGGCATCTTCACGGAGGTGTTCGGGGACGTCACGTTCCGCGTGCCGCCGTTCACGAAGGTTCAGGCGCGCTCGATGGTGGAAGAGACCCGCGGGATGAAGCTCCTGCGCGGCACGCGCGGTCGCCCCGCCGGCGACGTCGACGCGCTCGTCGACACGATCATGAAGCTCCAGCGTCTGGCGCTCGAGGTCGGCGACGACATCGCCGAGCTCGACATCAACCCGCTCATGGTGATGCCCAAGGGCGCCGGGGTCGTCGCTGTCGACGCCCTCGTCCTCCCCACCCGCGAACCGGTCACTCCAACCGGGCTCGCAGCGCCTTCTTGTCGATCTTCATCATCATGGTGGTGATCGGCATCGCGTCGACGAACTCGAAGCGGTCGGGCGTCTTGTAGTCGGCAAGACGTTCGCGACACCAATGCTCGAGCTCGTCCGCGGTCGGTGGCGCTGCGGGATCGGCCGGGACGACGAACGCCACGCCGATCTCGCCGATCACCGGTGCCGGCTGACCGAGTACCGCGACCCGATCGACTCCCGGGTGCTCCGCCAGCACGTTCTCGACTTCGAGCGGATAGACGTTGTAGCCACCGCGGATGTACATCTCGGTGATGCGCCCGCACAGCACGAGGTTGCCGTCGTCGCGGAACAACCCGAGGTCTCCGGTCTGGATCCATCCATCGGGCGACATGGTCTCGGCAGTGCGTTCGGGATCGTTCCAGTAGCCGCGCATCTGGCAGCGAGTGCGCATCCGGATGATGCCGGTCTCGCCCTGTGGCACTTCCTCGCCGTCTTCGCCCACCAACATCATCTCCACGCCGGGCAGCGGCCGTCCGACGGTGTGCAGCAGCACCTCGGGGGGATCGTCGGGCTCGGTGCCGGTCATGGTCGACGACTCGGTACACGCGTACCGCACCACGATCGGGCAACCGAGCCTCGTTCGCATCTTCTCCGCGAGCTCGGGTGACACCGGCGCCGAACCAGTGGACGCGAGCCGCAAGCACGACAGGTCGGCCGTCGCCAGCTCGGGCAGGTCGACGAGCTTCGCCCACTGCGTGGGCACGCCCTGCCCGCCCGTGATCCGCTCCTCCACCATGAGGTCGAGCATCGCCTCGGCCGACCAGGCGCCGGGCAGCAGCACGCAGGTGATCACGAACGCGAGCTGGTCCCACACCTTGTTCATGTAGCCGGCGTGCGCGAAGGGGATCGGCATCGAACGACGGTCGAACGGCGCGCTCAGGATGCCGCTCATCTCCGCCGACGCCCGGAGCGCGCGGTGGTCGAACCACGCGCCCTTCGGCATGCCCGTGGTGCCACTCGTCCACACGATGCACGCCGGGGCGTCGGGATGCACCTCCGCGAGCGACGGCAACACGCTTCCTCGGGCGGCGGCGCGCTGCATCTCGGCGCGCGACATCACGACTTCGGGTCGGAACGCCCCGGTCGGTACCGCGTCGCCGGCCGACTCGTGGATCAGCGCCGCGGGCGTGCACTTCCCGAGAATCGCGGTGATCTCGGTCGGGCCCAGCCGGGTGTTGATACCGGTGGCGACCGCGCCCAATCGGCTCGCGGCCGCATAGCCGACCGCGAAGTCGATCGACGACGGGAGGAGCAACGCGACGACGTCATCCGGCCCGACTCCGCGTTCCGCCAACGACGCGCCGAGCGAGTCGGCCCGCCGAACCCACTCACAGAATGTGACACGCGCGTCGCCCTCGACGTATGCGACCGCGTCGGGGAACGCGTCTGCGACCTCCCCGAAGAGCGCGCCGAGCGTGGTGCTCCGGAACTGGGGTTGCTCGGTCAGCGCTTCTCGACCTCGATGCCGCTCGTGTCGGCGTCCCAGGTGTTCGGGCCGACGCCCTCCTCGCGGAGCTGCGCCTTCAGGATCTTCTTCATCTCGCTGCGCGGCAACTCGTCACGGATCTCGATGTAGCGGGGCAGC
Source organism: uncultured Actinomycetes bacterium (assembly GCA_963705625.1). Taxonomy (GTDB): domain Bacteria; phylum Actinomycetota; class Acidimicrobiia; order IMCC26256; family DASPTH01; genus DASPTH01. Next base: position 516,922 of record CAVPKG010000001.1, on the reverse strand, counting down.
GCGAAGTACGGAATCGCATCCAGCGACCAGCGGAAGAGCTCCTCCTCCGTGATCGCCGAGCCCTCCACCACCTCCACCGCCACCATGATGTCGTCCTCGGTGACCGGGCTCGGCACCGCGAAGACCGCGACGTCGGCGATCTCGGGATGACGGATGAACACCTCCTCGAGCTCGAAGGTCGAGACGTTCTCGCCGCGGCGGCGCATGTAGTCGGCCTTGCGGTCCATGAAGTAGAGGAAGCCGTCGGCGTCGAATCGACCGATGTCGCCACTGTGCATCCACAGGTTGCGGAACATCTGCACGGTGGCTTCGGGCCGGCCCCAGTAGCCGTCGAACATCACGTTGGCCTTCCGCGGTCGGCCGACGATCTCGCCTGGCGTCTCCACCGGCACCTCGTTGTCGTCGTCGTCGAAGATGCGGACGTCCCAGTACTCGTCGTTGACGATGCCCGCCGCGTTGGGCTTGTTCTCCATGCCCGGTGGCAACCAGCACCACAGCGATCCTTCGGTGGTGCCGTACGCGGCGTCGAAGGGACGGATCCCGAACCGCTCGATGCACTTCTGCGCGACGGCCGACGGCATGGGCACGCCGGACATGAAGCGCAAGGTCGTGTTGGCCTCGGGCTTCCCGGAATCGGGCGCTTCGGGTCGCACCGGATCGTTGGCGATGAGCGTGACCATGCTGCCGAGGGTGCTCGCGTGCGTGGCGCCAGTGCGGTTGATCTCCGGCCAGAAGTTCGACACCGAGAACTTCTTGTAGATCGCGGCGCGCCCTCCGGTGAGCAGCGTGCCGACGAGCACGACCGACACCGCGTTGTAGTGGAACAACGGGAGCGGCGTCCATACGACATCGTCGGGGCCACGCTCCCACATGATCGCGATCTGCTTCGCGAGCGTCACGCAGTAGTTGTTGTTGATCACGCAGCCCTTCGAGAGGCCGGTGGTCCCCCCGGTGTAGATGAAGCAGTGCAGGTCGGTGGGCGACATCGCAGGTTTGCTCGCCGTGTCGTCGGCCGACATGACCTCGCTCCATGCGTGCCAGTTCGTGCCCCGCGTGGTTGCGGCGACATCGCCACCCAGCACGACGACGTGCTCGAGGGTGTCGATCGAGTCGGCGACGGCGATCGCGCGGTCGGAGACGTCACCGTCGATCACCAGCACCTTGGCGCCGGAGTCGGCAAGCTGGTGGCGGAGGTATTCGCCCTTGTACGCGGTGTTGATCGGCACGCTGACCCCACCGAGTCGCACTGCACCGAACTGCGTGATGACGGCCTCCGAGGAGTTCTCGACAAGGGTGGCGACGCGATCGCCCTTCTCGAGGCCATACGCCCGCATCGCGTTCGCGAACCGATCGGCCGCGCCGAACAACGTCCGCGCCGTCCACTGCTCACCGTTGACGTCGAACAGCTCGCGGTCGGGATCAGATTCGAGCCGCGCCTGGATCAGTTCGGCGACCGTCCACGCGTCGCCGTCGACCCACACATCTGGGGACATCGTTCACCTCTCCAGAAGACGGAAGAACGCACGGACCTCGTCGACGAAGAGCTCCGGCTGCTCGAAGGCGGCGAAGTGACCGCCGCGGTCGAGCTCGTTGAAGTACCGCAGGTCGGTGAACCGCTGCTCGACCCAGCGGCGCGACGGCCGGAAGATCTCCTTCGGAAAGATCGAGCACCCCGAAGGAACCGTGACCGGTTCCGTGTTGAACTCGTGGAAGCTCTCCCAGTAGAGCCTGCGCCGACGACGCCCCGGTCGCGGGCAACCAGTAGAACATCACGTTGTCGAGCAGCTCGTCGCGCGACAGGACGTTCTCGGGATGCCCGTCACAGTCGGTCCAGTCCCAGAACTTCTCGACGACCCACGTGCACTGCGCCGCGGGCGAGTCGACGAGGCCGTAGCCGACCGTCTGCGGGCGGGAGGCCTGCTCGGTCGAGTACCCGGAGCCCCAACGGCTGTAGTACGCGCTGGATTCGAGCGACGACTGCTCTGCCGGAGTGAGGTCGGTCATCATCGACGCGTCGAGCGGCACCAGTGGGAGCTGGGTGTGGATCCCCACGACATGCTCGGGGTCCTGCTGACCGATGCTCGTGGTCACGAACGAGCCCCAGTCGCCGCCCTGCGCGCCGTAGCGGTCGTACCCGAGTCGGGCCATCAGCTCCACCCACGCTCGCGCGATCCGCTCGATCTTCCACCCGGGGGCCGACGGCTTGTCGCTGAACCCGTACCCGGGGAGCGACGGGCACACCACGTGGAACGCGTCGGCCGCGTCGCCGCCGTACGCGGTGGGGTTCGACAGCGGGCCGATCACCTTCTGGAACTCGACGACCGAGCCGGGCCAACCGTGGGTGAGCACGAGCGGGAGCGCGTCGGGATGCGGTGAGCGCGCGTGGACAACGTGAATGCCGAGACCGTCCAAACTCGTGCGGAATTGCGGGAACGCGTTCAGCCGCTGCTCGGCTGCGGCAAAGTCGTATCCGCCGGCCCAGTACGCGCACAGTTCCTGGGCGTACGCGAGGGGCACCCCCTGCGACCAGTCGTCGACCGTCTCGGCTTCCGGCCAGCGTGTGCGCGCCAGGCGATCGCGCAGATCGGCGACGGCGTCGGGCGCGATCTCGACGCGGAAGTCCGTGATCTCGCCGGGCATGCGCGGGCGAGATTAGTGGCCCGGCGCTCCCGTGATCTCAGCCTCGGAGCGTGAGCAGCTGCCCCGAGGGTGCGACGTCGAAGACCTCGGTGACGGCCGGCGACGGCGAGGTCACGGCCAACTCGATACCGTGCTCCTGGGCGAAACGCCAGGTCTCGACGAGCACGGCGACCCCTGCCTCGTCGGGCAACACGACGTGTTTCATGTCGATGGCGATCGCCACGGGGTGCTCCTTCGCCAGCGTGAGGAGCTGGTTGCGGAACTGCCCGGCAGACTTCCGGTCGATCTCGCCGATGATGCCGATCTCGACGCGGCCGTTCGCCCGCGAGATCGAACACGAGAACACCGAAGGCTGTAGAAGCGAAGAATCTCCGGAGGACATGCGGCCCCCTCCTCCGTCACATGGGCGGGCCCAAGGCACCCGCTACGAGAGGCAACGACTCGGGAACGCCCGGACTTGACCGGGAATCACGCCCGGCCCCTCTCGTGTGACGGAAGTAACGCGAATCGGGAGCCCGGCGCACGCGGCGACGAGCGAGCGGAGCGAGCCGAGGAGGCCGGACCCACACGCGGCGCCCGGAGCGAGGGACGAGCGGAGGGCGCTCGCCGGGAGCGAGCGTGAGCGGGTCGGGGTATCCCCGACTCGCAGCGAGCGACCAAAGAGTTACGGCAGGCGGCTGGTCCAGACCAGCGAGGCGGCCGCGGCGGCGAAGGCGAAGAGCAGTGCCGCTCCCACGAACCACACCGTGACCTCCCGGCGGCGGGTGACCTCCGCGAGGCGGCTCCCGAGGTCTTCGTAGGTCTTGCGGAGGTCGTTCTCGGTGGCGGCGGTTGCGAACCGGCCGCCCGTGTCGTCGGCGATCTTGCGCAGCGCGTCGCGGTCGGCCGGAACCGGGACGACCTCGTCCTGGACCACCACCGTGCCGGAGTCGGTGCCGAACGCGATCGTCGACACCTTCACACCCTTCTTCTTCGCCGCCGCCACTGCCTCGGCGTTCGGACGGCCCGCATTGGTGGCGCCATCGGACAGCAGCACGATGCGCGCCGGCGGCCGCTTGCCCTTGTCGAGCGGGGAGTTCTCGATCGCGCCGATCGACGCGAAGATCGCCTCGCCGATCGCCGTCTGCTGCTGGAGCTGGAGATTGTTGACCGCGCTCTTCACCAGGTCCCGCTGATGCGTAGGCGGCACGAGCACTTGCGCGCTGCCGGCGAACGCGACGAGACCGAGCCGGAATCGCTTGGGCAGCGAATCGACGAAGGTACGAACCGCGCGCTGCGTGGCGCGGATACGCGTGGGCGCTACGTCGGTCGCGCGGATCGACTGGGAAACGTCGATCGCGAGCATCACCGTGGCCGTCTCGCGCGGCACCTGCACCGCGCGAGCCGGGCGCGGCGAACGCGAGGACGATGAGCATCAACGCCAACAACAGGCACCCGGCTGCGAGGTGGCGACGCCATCCGGGCCGCCGCGGTGCTACCGATGCCAGGAGGTCGACGTTCGTGAACCGCACTGCGTACTGGCGGCGTTGACGCTGCACGAGCACGTACGCGACTGCGAGGCCCACGACGAACACGAGCAACCACAGCCGGGAGGCGGCGAAGAAGCTCATCGAGCAGGAGCGACCCGTGCGGCGCGTCGGCGCTTGCGCGTGACGACGTACTTGACCAGGTCGAGGAGCCAGTCGCGGTCGGTGCGCAGAACGACGTGCTCGGCACCCGCGACGCGGACGGCTTGTGCGATGCGCGCGCGCTGTTGCGCGGCTGCTTCAGCGAAGCGAGCGCGAACCCGTTCGCTCGCGGTCTGCACTTCGATGCGACGCCCGGTCTCGGTATCGACCAGCGTGACCAGACCGACGGGTGGCAGCTCCACCTCGCGAGGATCGAGGATCTCGACCGCGAGCACGTCGTGCCGGACGGCGAGGGCGCGCAGCGCGGGTTGCCAGTCACAATCGGTCAGGAAGTCGGAGATGACGACCACCAGCCCACGACGGCGGGCAAGTTTGGCGACCGTGCGCAGCGCGTCGCGCAAGTCGCCCGCCGGCACCTGTGCCTCGTCGGGACGCGGCACCGAATCGATCTGATGGAGCAACGCAAGCATCGCTTCGCGACCGGCGCGCGCTGGAACGAAGAACGTTCGGTCGTTGCCGAGGACGAGAGCCCCGACGCGGTTCCCGGCCCGACTCGTGAGAAACCCGACCGCGGCAACCATCGCGAGTGCGAGGTCGCGCTTCTCGAACTGCGCGGTCCCGAAGTCGAGACTGGCCGAGCGATCGACGACGATCCATGTCTCGAGCTCGCGGTCGGCAATCGTGTCGCGTACGTGCGGAATCGTGGTGCGCGCGGTGACCGCCCAGTCCATACGGCGCACGTCGTCGCCCACCTCGTACTCGCGGCTCTCCCCCGCCTCGCTGCCGGGCGCGGGCACGAGACCCAGGTGATCGCCTTGCAGCAGGCCGTCGAGGCGACGGAACACGTCGAGCTCGAGGCGGCGGAGCGTGGACTCGACCCGTGGCGCGGACGCGGCGCCGTCGTTCATGCCGTGCGCTCGTCCCGGTCGGCCTCGGTCCCCGGCACGGTCACCGTTCCCGTGAGACCCGCGGGCCGAGCGCCCGGAATGCGCTCCTGGCTCGGGGCGATCCGCGGCAGCTGGATCGCGGTGATGACACGGTTGACGATGTGGTCGGCCTCGACGCCGTCCGCCAGCGCCTCGTACGAGAGCACGATCCGGTGGCGGAGCACCTCGGGCGCGATGTCGTACACGTCCTGCGGGAGGACGTAGGTGCGGCCACGGATCAATGCGAGCGCGCGCCCCGCGGCGACGAGCCCGAGCGTCGCCCGTGGGCTCGCTCCGTAGGCGATGAGGGGCTCGAGGTCGACGAACCCCTGGTCCTTGGGCGCGCGGGTCGCGAAGACCAGGCTCACCGCGTACCAGATCACCGCGGGATCGACGTAGATACCGTCGACCGCACGCTGGAGGTCGAGCAGTGCGTCGGCGTCGAGCACCGCCTCGGGGGACGGCGGATCGACACCCATCCGCGTGACGATCTCGAGCTCCTCGGTGGGTGTGGGATAGCCGACGACGACCTTCATGAGGAACCGGTCGCGTTGCGCCTCTGGAAGCAGGTACACACCCTCGGACTCGATCGGGTTCTGGGTCGCGAGCACGAGGAAGGGATCGGGCACGGCGTGCGTGACGCCGGCGATCGACACCTGGTGCTCGGCCATCACCTCGAGCAGCGCCGACTGCACCTTGGCCGGCGCGCGGTTGATCTCGTCGGCGAGGACGAAGTTGGCGAACACCGGGCCGAGCTCCACGTCGAACCGCTCGCTCGACGGCCGGTAGATGCGCGTGCCCACCAGATCGGACGGCATGAGGTCGGGAGTGAACTGGATGCGGGCGAAGGTGCCGTGCACGGTCGCGGCGAGGGTCTCCGCTGCGAGTGTCTTCGCCAGCCCGGGAACTCCCTCGAGGAGGCAGTGGCCACGTGCGAGCAGGCACACGAGGAGACGCTCGACCATACGGTCCTGTCCGACGATGATGCGCTTCACCTCGAACAGCGTGCGTTCGAGGCGCGCCGAGGCCTCGGCGACGGTCGCGGAATCCGTGGGCTCGGGAGACACTGCGCTCCTCGGAATTTGGGGGGGCACGAGTCGTCGAGATTCTACGTCGCGCATCCCGCTTCGGATTTCGGGAGCCTCAGCGTGCGCTCAGGACCACCTTCAACCCTCGAACCGGTAGCCCATCCCCGGTTCGGTCATGAAGTACCGGGGCTGCGAAGGCTCCGGCTCGAGCTTGCGGCGCAATTGGGCCATGAAGACCCGCAGGTAATTGGTGTCGCGTTCGTGCTGGGGGCCCCACACCTCGTCGAGCAGTTGCCGCTGCGTCACCAACTTCCCCGTGTTGCGCACGAGCACGTCCAGCAGGTGCCATTCGGTGGGCGTCAGGCGAATCTCGTCGCCGTCTCGGGTCACGCGCTTGGCCGCGAGATCGATCGTGAAGTCGGGCGTCTCGACGGTGGCGAGCTGCTCCGACGGCATCGCTCGTCGCAGCGCGGCGCGGCAGGCGCGCCAGGAGCTCGTCCATCCCGAACGGTTTCGTCACGTAGTCGTCGGCACCGGCGTCGAGCGCCGCCACCTTGACCGCCTCCGAATCGCGCGCCGAGAGCACCACGATGGGAACGTCGCTCCAACCCCGCAACCCGCGGATGACGTCGACGCCGTCGATCCCCGGGAGGCCGAGGTCGAGCACGACGACGTCGGGATGACGGCGGGCCGCAAGCTCGAGCGCCTGTTCGCCGGTCATCGCGACGTCGACGTCGAAGTCACGCGCGCGCAAGTTGATGGAGAGGGCGCGGCAGATCTGTGGTTCGTCGTCGACGACGAGCACGCGGCTCACGTCGTAGCCGCCGGAAGGCTCACGACCATCGTGGCGCCTCCGCCCGGGGTGTCCTCGATCGTGAGCTCACCCCCCATTGCCTCGACGAACCCGCGCGCGACCGCGAGGCCGAGCCCGACACCGGTGCCGTTCGGATGGTCGCCGAGCCGCTGGAACGGGTGAAAGACTCGCTCGCGCTGGTTCTGCGGAATACCCGGGCCCTGGTCGACGACGCGCAGCTCCACCCGGTCGAGCACCGCGCCGGCGACGAGCCGTACCGGAATGTCGGAGGGACTCGCGTGGAGCGCGTTGGCAACGAGGTTCGCGACCGCGCGTTCGAGGAGACCTGCGTCTGCCTTGACCCGAGGCAACGTCTCGGGCACCTCCACCACCACGCTGTTCGGCCCGATCTTTCCCAGCCCGTGGAGCACGGCGGGGACGACCTCGTCGAAACCCACCTCGCGGAGCACGAGATCGACCGCGCCGGCCTGGAGCCGGCTCATGTCGAGGAGGTTCCCCACCAGGTTGTTGAGCCGGTCGGTCTCTTCGTCGATCGCGTGCAGGAACTCCTGTTGCGCGGCCGGCGACCACTCGATGTCGGGTTGCAGCAAGCTCGTGGCCGCCGCCTTGATCGACGCCAGCGGCGTACGGAGATCGTGTGACACCGCGGCGAGCAGCGCAGTGCGCAGCTCGTTGGCCTCCGCGAGCCCCTCCGCGGCCGCGGCTTCCGCGCGCAAGCGGCGCCGCTCGACGACGAGCGCGAGCTGGCCCGTGAACGCTCGCATGAGGCCCAGGTCGTCGTCGTTGATGCCCGAGACGGCGAACACGGTGTCGGCGTCGAGCGGCACGCTCACGTCGGCGTCTTCGGGCCGGCTCGGTACCGGCTCACCCGCGCTGCTCTCGACAACCCAGGCATCGCCCGTGTTGCGCAAGACCGCGGTGGAGACGCACCCGAACGCCGACCGCAAACCGGTCATGAGCCCGGGCAGGGGGTCCTGCTCGCTGATGAGCGTGGCGCTCAGCTGCGCGAGCGTCTCCGCGTCGGCCTTTGCCTGAGCCGCTTCGGCTTGTCGGCGGGAGATCCTGCTCACCAGCTGACCGACGAGCGCGCCCATGAAGACGAACACGACGAGCGCGACGAGATTGTTCTCCTCCGAGATGGTGAACGTATAGATCGGTGGGGTGAAGTAGTAGTTGACGAGCAGGAACCCCGCGACACCCGCGATCACGGCCGGCACGAAGCCCCCGATCGCGCCCACCCCCACTACCACCATCAGGTACAGCAGCAGCTCACTCGGCAACGAGAGATCCGACCGGAGCTGCGCGAGCGCGATGGTGAGCAGCGGCAACGCGACCGCCGCGACACCCAGCGCCAGCACGCGGCGCCGCCTGGAGATCCCGCTCGCGCCCCGCCGGAAGACGAACGGAGTCGCGTGCTCGTCTTCGGTTTCCGCGGTCGAGATCACATGGACGTCGAGATCGCGCGCCGCCCGCAACACCTTCGAGATCACCGAACCCCGGACGAAATGCGACCAGCGCGACTGCTTGCTCGAACCGAGGACGAGCTGCGTTGCACGTTCGGCGCGTGCGAATTGCACCAAGCCCTCGGCGACGTCGTCGGCGGCCAACTCGTGATAGCTACCGCCGACATCGGCGATCAGGCGACGATGCTTCTGGAGAAGCTCCGAGGACGACGTTGCCAGCCCGTCACTCGGGCGGACGTGCACACCGAGGAGATCACCCTGCACCCGCCGCGCCATCCGCGCGGCTCGCCGGATCAGTACGTCGCCGCCGGGTGCGCCGGTGAGCGCGACGACGACCCGCTCGCGCGTCTCCCAGGTTCCCTCGATGCCATGGTCTTCGAGGTACTGCTGGAGACTCTCTTCCACCTTGTCGGCGACCCACAACAGCGCGATCTCACGGAGCGCGGCGAGGTTGCCCACGCGGAAGTAGTTGGCGAGTGACACGTCGATCCGCTCGGCCGGATAGATGTTGCCGTGTGCCATGCGGCGCCGCAGCTCCTCCGGTGTGCTGTCGACGAGCTGCACCTGCTCGGCCGCGCGCACGATCTCGTCGGGGATCGTCTCCTGCTGCTTCACCCCGGTGATGCTCTCGACGACGTCGTTCACGGATTCGAGGTGCTGGATGTTCACCGTGGAGATCACGTCGATCCCCGCGTCGAGGAGCTCGCCCACGTCCTGCCAGCGCTTCTCGTTGCGGGAGCCCGGGATGTTCGTGTGCGCGAGCTCGTCGACGAGCGCGACGGCCGGCTTGCGCGCGAGCACCGCGTCGAGATCCATCTCGGTGAACTCGCTGTCGCGATACGTGATCGTGCGGCGCGGCACGATCTCGAGGTCGCCGAGTTGCGCTTCCGTCAGCATGCGGCCGTGCGACTCGACCAGGCCGACGACCACGTCGGTGCCCCGGCTGGCGCGACGGCGGCCCTCGTTGAGCATGGCGAACGTCTTGCCGACACCGGGCGCCGCCCCGAGGTAGACCCGCAGTGTGCCGCGTGGCATGACGTCAGCCTAGGGAGTGGGGCTTGCGGTGCCTTCACCGGCGAGCACGGCACCGAGTTGATCCGAGAGCGCGACGGCGACGGTTCGTTCCTCGAGCGACACGCCCGCGGTGGGATCGGAGATGAGCACGAAGCGCCCGAGCTGCCGACCGCGGCCGAGTACCGGAAGCTCGACCTCGGCCGGGAGCGTGAACTCCTCACCGGTGAACCGGTGGGCCGTGACGCCGGTGATCGCGCCGTTGCGTTCGAGGCGCGGGAGTGGCCGGCCCACCGGCGCCGGTTCGTAGAAACAGTCGCGCAGATCGAGGAGTGCAACGAGCTCGGCCGCCACCGAACGCTCGAGCTCGTCGATCGGCGCGCCACCGACGGCCAGCTCTGCGACCCGGTGCAGCCGTGCGATCTCCGACGCCCCGCGGGCCGCGAGTCGCTGCGTCCGCCGGGCCCTGACGACGATCTCGCCGACGAGCAATCCGATGACGAGCAGGAAGATCGTCGTCTCGACGTCGTCGGCGCTCTTGATCGACAGCGAGAGATACGGCCTGGTCAGGAAGAAGTCGTACGACACCGCCGCGACGATCGCCGCGAGCACCCCGGCACCGCGACCACCCGCTGCCGCGGCGACGACGACCACCACCACCAACGCCAACGCAAGGTTCGCGTTGTCGACTTCGTTCCGCAGCGCGACGAGCGCCCCTGCGACCACGATCGGACCGATCCCACCGATGACGTAACCCGGAACCTGCCAGCCGGAGTCGTCACGGGGGCGCACCATGGGTTCACGCTACCGCCGGAAGTTCGGGCTGTCTTCCTACGACCGCGATTCGCGAAGCAACACCTGGGTCGGCTCATCGGCGAGGTGGCGCTCCCGAGTTCCGTCGTCGAAGAGCACCTCGACGTGCCGGTTGTCGACGTGTGTCACGATCACCACGCGGTGTGATTGGCCCGGCGCGACGACGCGGTTGCCCTCCCGGATGCGGTCCCAGGGAACTGAGAGGATGTCTGCCATTCGCGGTACCCGTCGTCGATGTTGCCCCCGAAGACTCTGGCACCGTTCGCGTCCGCGGCCATGCGCAGGGGCCCGCGAATTAGCGGAAAAAATACGCGCTCGCGGCGCGCGGACCCTGCCGCTAACAACTCGCTAATCCGGACCACCAAGCCGCTAATAGGGCAACAAGCCCCTGGATGCCCGAACTCGGGCGCTTCATGATGCGACACGTCGTTCGAAATCGAGGAGACCAATGGCCGACTTGTGGGTGGTGCTCACGGTGCTCGCGTTCTTCGGGCTGTGTGTCGCGCTGGTACGGGGATGCGATCTCGTGATCGGCCCCGATGAGGCGTCGGATCTCGAAGCGACGTCCGATGCGGAGGACATGGCAGCAGAGGTGGGCGTTCAATGACCGGTGAGAACATCGCCGGCCTGGTCCTTGCGGTGCTGTTGATGTTGTACCTGGTCGCCGCGCTCGTGTTCCCGGAGCGGTTCTGATGAGCCTCGCGGGCTGGGGACAGCTCGTCGCGCTGATCGTGGCGATCGCGGTGACCGCGCCGCTGCTGGGCCGGTACATGGCGCACGTGTACGAGGGTGGGCCATCGCGCCTCGACCGCGTGTTCGACCCGATCGAGCGGCTGATGTACCGGGCGTGCCGGGTCGACCCGGAGCGGGAGCAGCGTTGGAACGTCTACACGCTGTCGGTGCTGGCGTTCAGTGTCGTCGGGGTGCTGCTGCTCTATGTGATGCAGCGCATCCAGAGCGACTTGCCGTTCAACCCGACCGACATGGTGAATGTCGCGCCGGCATTGTCGTTCAACACCGCGGTCAGCTTCGTGACCAACACGAACTGGCAGAGCTACGGCGGTGAGAGCACGATGAGCCACCTCACCCAGATGGTGGGGTTGACCGTACAGCAATTCGTGTCGGCGGCGGCGGGGATGGCGGTGATGGTGGCGCTGATCCGGGGGCTGTCACGTGCCGGGCAGCGCACGATCGGCAACTTCTGGGTGGACCTGATCCGTACGTCGCTGCGGATCCTGCTCCCCGTCGCGTTCGTCTTCGCGATCATCCTCGTGGCGTGCGGTGTGATCCAGAACACGCACGGCTTCACGACGGTGCACACGGTCACCGGTGCGACCCAGCAGATCCCGGGTGGTCCCAACGCGAGCATGGAGTCGATCAAGCAGCTGGGCACGAACGGTGGCGACTTCTTCAACGTGAACTCGGCGCACCCGTTCTCGAACCCGACGAAGCTGAGCGACTTCGTCGAGCTCTACGCCATCCTGATCATCCCGTTCTCACTGGCGTTCACGTTCGGCCGGTTGGTCAAGGACAAGCGGCAGGGTTACGCGGTGTTCGCGATCATGGGCGTGCTCTGGCTGGGCGCGGTGGTCGCGTTGCCGATCATCGAGTCGGGCGGGAACCCGAAGCTCGACACCGGGGGCGTGACGCAGGCGGTCACCTCGAGCTCGCCGGGCGGGAACCTGGAGGGCAAGGAGGTCCGCTTCGGGCCGGTGTCGTCGGGCATGTGGGGCGCGTCCACGACCGGGACGTCGAACGGCTCGGTGAACTCGATGCACGAGAGCTATACGCCCCTCGGCGGCATGGTCGCCCTCACCAACATGAAGCTGGGCGAGATCAGCCCTGGCGGGGTCGGGGTCGGGCTGAACGGCCTGCTCGTCCTGATCATCCTGTCGGTGTTCATCGCGGGGCTGATGGTCGGACGAACACCGGAGTATCTGGGGAAGAAGATCCAGGCCGCCGAGATCAAGCTGGTGGCGATCTACATCCTCGTCATGCCCGCACTGGTCATGTGCTTCGTGGCCGGGTCCACGTTCGTCGGGTCGGTGAAGAACGTCTCGCTCCTCAACCCGGGGCCCCACGGCTTCAGTGAGCTGCTCTACGCGTTCACGTCGGCGGCCAACAACAACGGCTCCGCCTTCGCGGGGATCACCGCCAACACCGGCTGGATGAACACCACCCTGGGGCTCTGCATGCTGTTCGGCCGCTTCTTCCTGATCATCCCCACGCTGGCGATCGCGGGTTCGGTTGTCCGGAAGCGACGGGTGCCGGCCACGGTCGGGACGTTCCCGACCGACACGCCACTGTTCGTGGTCCTCGTGCTCGGCGTGACCGTGGTCGTCGCGGCCCTGGCGTTCCTGCCGGCCCTCGCGCTCGGCCCCATCGTCGAGCAACTGAAGATCTGAAATGAGATGTAGCGGAGGCGTGGCCGGACGGCCGGGACGCCGGAGCGGAATCGACCGATTGAGAGGAGCAACGTTCCATGCCTCGTGAGAGCACGCTCGTCGAACCGGAGATCATGCGTCGGGCGATTCTCGACAGCTTCGTGAAGCTGAACCCGCGCACGTTGATGCGCAACCCGGTGATGTTCGTCGTCGGCGTGGGCTCGGTGCTCACCACGATCCTGTTCTTCAAGGACTACGGCTCGTCGACCACGAACGAGAACGTGTTCACCGGGCTCGTCGCGCTGTTCTTGTGGTTCACGGTGCTCTTCGCGAACTTCGCGGAAGCGATCGCGGAAGGCCGCGGGAAGGCCCAGGCCGACACGCTGCGCAAGACCCGGTCCGAGACCACCGCGCACGTCCGGTGCGCTGACGGTACGGTCGAAGAGAAGGCGAGCACCGCGCTCGAGCTCGGCGACGAGTGTGTCGTGACCGCGGGCGAGATCATCCCCAGCGACGGTGAAATCGTCGAGGGCATCGCGAGCGTCGACGAGTCGGCGATCACCGGTGAGTCGGCGCCGGTGATCCGCGAGTCGGGCGGCGACCGCTCCGCGGTGACCGGCGGGACCCGGGTGCTCTCGGACGAGATCGTGGTGCGGATCACCGCCCGGCCCGGTGAGACGTTCCTGGATCGGATGATCGCGCTGGTGGAGGGCTCGTCGCGTCAGAAGACGCCCAACGAGATCGCGCTCAACATCCTGCTCGCCGGGCTGACGATCATCTTCCTCCTCGCCACCGTCTCGCTGCAGCCGTTCGCGATGTTCGCCGACGCCGAACAGCCAGTGGTGATCCTCGTCGCACTGCTGGTGTGCCTGATCCCGACCACCATCGGTGCGTTGCTCTCCGCGATCGGCATCGCGGGAATGGACCGGCTCGTGCGCCGCAACGTGCTCGCGATGAGCGGTCGCGCGGTCGAGGCCGCAGGCGACTGCCAGACGCTGCTCCTCGACAAGACCGGCACCATCACCTTCGGGAACCGTCAAGCTGACGCGTTCATCCCGGTCAACGGCGTGACCGAGCAGGAACTCGCCGACGCCGCGCAGCTCTCCAGCCTGGCCGACGAGACCCCCGAGGGCCGCTCGATCGTCGTGCTGGCCAAGGAGCGCTACGGCCTGCGCGAACGCGAGGTGGCCGGCGCCGAGCTCGTGGCGTTCACCGCACAGACCCGCATGAGTGGCATCGAGTTCGAGGGCCGCTCGGTGCGAAAGGGCGCGGCCGACTCCGTACGCCGCTGGGTCGAGGACCAGGGCGGGACGGTGCCCCCCGAGCTCGGCGACACCGTGGATTCGATCGCGGCCCAGGGCGGCACACCGCTCGTGGTCGCCGAAGCCGAGACCGCGGAGGCCTCCCCCCGGCCCCCGCGGACCCTCGGCGTGATCTACCTCAAGGACATCGTCAAGCCCGGCATCGCGCGAACGGTTCGAGGACCTGCGCCGCATGGGGATCCGCACCGTGATGATCACCGGCGACAACCCTCGCACCGCCGCGGTCATCGCCCAGGAAGCCGGCGTCGACGACTTCCTCGCCGAAGCCACCCCCGAAGACAAGATGAACCTCATCAAGCGTGAGCAGCGGGGTGGCCGCCTGGTCGCGATGACGGGTGACGGCACCAACGACGCCCCCGCGCTCGCCCAGTCCGACGTGGGCGTGGCGATGAACACCGGCACCCAGGCGGCCAAGGAAGCCGGGAACATGGTCGACCTCGACTCCGATCCCACCAAGCTCATCGACATCGTCGAGATCGGCAAGCAACTCCTCATCACCCGCGGATCGCTCACGACGTTCTCCATCGCCAACGACGTCGCCAAATACTTCGCCATCATCCCCGCAATGTTCGCCGGCTTCGCCAGCGTGAGTGTCCTCAACGACCTCAACGTCATGGACCTGCAAAGCCCCCGCTCGGCGATCCTCTCCGCGGTGATCTTCAACGCGCTGATCATCGTCGGTCTCATCCCACTGGCGCTGCGGGGCGTGAAGTTCATCCCCACCAACGCAGTCCATCTCCTGCGCCGCAACCTCCTGATCTACGGCGCCGGCGGCGTGATCGCACCCGTTCATCGGCATCAAGCTCATCGACATCGTCATCACCGCCCTGGGGGTCAAGTAGATGCGACGCCAGATCATCCCCGCCATCGTCACGATGGTCATCTTCACCGTGCTCCTCGGCCTCGTCTACCCCCTCGTCGTCACCGGCGTCGCCCAGGTCGCGTTCAAGCACAAGGCCAACGGCTCCATCATCGAACAAAGCGGCAAGAAGATCGGCTCCAGCCTCATCGCGCAGCCGTTCACCAACGCCAAGGGCAATCCGATCAAGAAGTACTTCCAGGAACGTCCCTCCGCCGCCAACTACGACCCCACGTACAGCACCGGATCCAACCTCGGGCCCACCAACCCGAAGCTCATCGCCAAGTGCCTGAAGGTGAAGAACTCGGATGGTTCGACGGTCTGCGACCCCAACACCGTCCCCCAACGGGCAAAGGCGTACCGCGAGCTCAACGGTCTCGCCAGCTCGGTGAAGGTCCCGGTCGACGCGGTCACCGCATCGGGTTCGGGTCTCGACCCCGACATCTCCGTCGCCAACGCCAAGCTCCAGGCCAAGCGCGTCGCCGACGCCCGCGGCCTCACCCGAGCCCGGGTCCTCGAGGCCATCGACGACCACACCGACGCACGACCCCTCGGCGTGCTGGGCGAGAAGACCGTCAACGTCCTCGACCTCAACCTCGCGCTGGACCAGCTGCAACGGTGAGTCGATGCGCGCGGGCAATCTAGGATCCGACGCGTGAGCCGGGTTCTCGTCGTCGAGGACGACGCGCGCATTCGCAAGACCCTCGAGGTCAACCTCCGCCGCGCGCGACTACGAAACTGACCTCGCCTCCACCGGCGAACAAGCGTTGCAGCTCGCAGCACGGCACCATCCCGACGTCGTCATCCTCGACCTCGGCTTGCCGTCGATGGACGGCCTCGACGTCGTGCGCGGCCTCCGCGGCTGGACTTCGGTACCGATCGTCGTCCTCTCGGCACGGGGCTCCGAGGCCGCGAAGGTCGAAGCGTTGGACCTCGGCGCCGACGACTACCTCACCAAGCCCTTCGGGATGGACGAGCTCTTCGCCCGGCTCCGCGCCGCGATGCGCCGTGCCGTGCTCCCCGAAGGCAAGACCGTCGTCGTCACCCCCGACTTCACCTTCGACTTCTCCGCCAAACAGGCGATCCGCGGCGACGAGCTCGTGCGGCTGACGCCCACGCAGTGGCACATCATCGAGGTCCTGGTCCGCAACACCGGCCGGCTGGTCACCTACGAGCAGCTGCTCCAGGAAGTATGGGGCCCCTCCTACGGCAAGGAGACGAACTACCTGCGGGTGTTCATGACCCAGATCCGCCACAAGCTCGAACCCGAACCGTCGCATCCGCGCTACTTCATCACCGAACCCGGCCTCGGCTTCCGCTTCGAGGCACCCCCGGACGAGGGCCAGTGATGGCCGCCGACGTCGTCGTGGTCCGCTGGCCCGAAGAACGTGAAGCAGCGAGCCACCTCGCGGACTCCGGCGCCGCGCTCCTCTACCTGGTAGCAGGCGACGACGACCCGCCGATCCCCACCAGCTGCCTCGAGGACTGGGTCCGCGTGCCCGGCGACGAACGCGACCTCCGCGCCCGCGTCGCCGCACTCGAACTCCGAGCCGCCGCGCACACCGGACCCCCCTGGGTCGCCGACAACGGCCTCCTGCACTACCGCGGCAAGAGCGTGCACCTCTCGCCCGTCGAATCCGGCCTCGCCGCGGCGCTCGCCGCTCACTTCTCCGAGGTCGTACCCGACCAGGTGCTCATCGAGCGGGCAGCCACCGCCGCCGGCACGTTGGGTTCCCTGCGCGCCGAGATCGCCCGCCTGCGGTCACGAGTACGACCCGTCGACCTCTCGATCCGGCGGGTCACCAACCGCGGCTATCGCATGCACACCCGGTGAGGTGTCTCGGCCTTCGGCGATCGCGACGACGGCGTCGAAGCGCCGCCGGACGTCCGCACGATCCAACGGCTCGGGGACCGACTCGTCACCCGACCGGCAGATCATCGCCGCCTGGGCGAAGAGCGCGGCGCGCTGTTCCTTCCCGGTCGTGTACTGCATCACTTTGGCGATCGAGTCGAGCTGGCGGATCATCACCGCCGGCATCCCCCTCCCCGCCTGACGGATCTTGTCGAACGCTCGCTCCACGAGGCGTTCGTAGGAGACCTCGGCCGAGATGAGCCGGATCCGGCCTTCGGCGTCGCGGTGGACGCGCGAAGGGTTCCACTCCACCGAGATCTTGCAAAGGCCGCTCGCGAGCCAGTCGATGCACGTGAGCGCGGTGAACGTGTCGTTGACCGCCGGCGACAACGCGCGAATCGCGATCTCCACGAGCTGGTCGATGGCGAACGCGAGGTCTTGCGTCAGTGTCCGGTGCGCGCCGGTGACATGGGCTTGCTCGAGCGCTCGCTCGACGTCGGCGGCGGCGCCCATCGGCCACACGCGCGCCAGCGGCAGCCCGGCGACGAGGAAGTGGCCGGGCCGGTAGAGCAGCTCGATCACCGCGTCGTTCTGCGCCGCGATGTCGACGAGCCGCTCGTATCCGACGAACTGGAGGTAGCCGCTGCTCGGCGCGGCGACGGTCGCGGCGTCGACCGCGTCCCGGACGCCCGCTTCGGAGTCCTCGGGCTCGCCGAACGGACGCGCACGGGCGTTCGGCTCGGACTGAGATCCGGGCCGCGCCAGCTCGGCGTCGATCGCACGCGAGAGATCGTGTGCGATGCTCGCGATGACGTGCGGGAGCTGAATCGACACCGCGACGTGATGGATGAAGTAGATCAATACACCGAGGTCGACGAGAACCAGGACCAGCGCAACCGTGATCGAGAGGTGCGGGACGAAGTCGCCGCGGCTCCCGTGTGACACGGACCCGAGCGCGAGCACGGCATAGACGAAGGTCGCGACGAAGACCCCGAGCGTCAGTTGCGTTCCCCGGTCACGCATGAAGTTGCGCAGCATGCGCGGGCCGAACTGGGTGGACGCCAACACCAACGCGACGATCGTGATCGAGAACACGAGCCCGATGACCGTGATGACAGCTGCTGCGATACCGATGAGGATCTGGCGGGCGGCGTCGGCCGAGCCGTTGTTGACCCAGTTCGGGAGCGACACGTCACCCGTGTACACCGCCCGGTCGATCAGGTAGGTCGCGACGAAGAGCGCACCCGCTCCGACCACCAGAAGGGTCGGGATCACCCACAACGTCGTGCGCAGCGCCTCGCGTCGCCACACCGGGAAGCGGGGCGTGAATGGTTGCGGAGGAGTTGTGGTGGGCATGCGAAGAACCAAGTCTGTCGACAGCAGTCGCTCGTGCCGACCAGACTTCCCGGCTCACCCGGCCGTACATCGTAGCCGCGTCACATCGACGCGCCCGCCTGGGATTTGCTATGCGGCGGCCTTCTCGAGGATGTGGATGCCGCACGCCGAGCCGAGCCCGATGACGTGCGCCATGCCGACCTTGGCGCCCTCGATCTGACGGTCGCCCGCCTCGCCGCGCAGCTGCGTGGTGACCTCGAACACGCCGGCCGCGCCGGTCATGCCGATCGGGTGACCCTTCGAGAGCAGGCCGCCCGACACGTTCACCGGCGATCTTCCCGTCGCGCCACGGGCCACGCTCGTCGATGAACTTGCCCGCGCCGCCGGGCTCGCAGAGCCGCGAGGTTGTCGTAGTGGATGAGCTCGGCGGTGGCGAAGCAGTCGTGCAGCTCCACGAGGTCGAGATCCTGCGGGACCGACGCCCGCCAGCTCGTAGGCCTGGGCGGCCGCGTTCCGGGTGAGCGTGTTGACGTCGGGCTGCACCTGGCGCGCCCTCGGTCCACGGGTCGGTGGTGAGCACCGACGCGCTGATCTTCACCGCGCGCTTCTGCTGCTCGCGCGAGAGCGTCTTCAGCTTCGCCTCGGACACGAGCACGATCGCCGCGGCGCCGTCACCGGTGGGGCAGCACATCGGCAGCGTGTTCGGCTACGAGATCACGCGGCGTCCATGATCTCGTCGAGCGTGAACACCTTCTTGTACTGCGCGAGCGGGTTCAGCGTCGAGTGCGCGTGGTTCTTCTCGGCGACCTTGGCGAACTGCTCGAAGCCGACGCCGTCGTGCTCGTACGCGTACTCCATGCCGGCCTGCCCGAACACGCCGGGCATCGTGGCGGAGCCGAGGTAGCCGTCGACCTGCATGACCGCGCCGTAGCGGCCGCTGGGCTCGTACACCTTCTTCTCGGCACCGGGCGACCGCCTGCCTCCGAGCAGGCCCATCTTGCCCATCTGCTCGGCACCGACCGCGATGCCCATGTCGGCCTCGCCGGCCTTGATCGAGAGGTAGACGGTGCGCACCGCGGTCGCGCCGGTCGCGCACGCGTTGATCACGTTGTAGACGGGGATGCCGGTCTGGCCGATCTGCTTCTGGATCTGCTGGCCGATGCCGCCCTGGGCGAACATGCTACCCGCCGCCAGGACCTCCATGTCCTGGATCGTGACGCCGCCGTCGGCGAGCGCGTCCAGCGACGCTTCGGACGCGAGGTCGATGACGTCCTTGTCGGGGTAGCGGCTGATCTTGGTCATCGACGCGCCGAGGACCCAGACGGCTTCACTCATCACAGAT
This sequence comes from uncultured Actinomycetes bacterium, assembly GCA_963705625.1. Taxonomy (GTDB): domain Bacteria; phylum Actinomycetota; class Acidimicrobiia; order IMCC26256; family DASPTH01; genus DASPTH01. Next base: position 497,505 of record CAVPKG010000001.1, on the reverse strand, counting down.
CTCCCTTTGCGTTGGATCGGCTACCTCAGACCGGCTCGAAGCCGAAGGCGACCGCTTCGGTGCCGTCGTCGTCGGTACCGGCGACGAACGTCGTCAACCGCACCTTCATGCCGAGCTTGACGTGCTCGGGCTCGGGCTCGACGTTCACGACATTGGCCTTCACCTGGCCGCCACCGTCGAGATCGACGACCGTCGACACGTACGGCACCGGCACACCCGGGCCTGCCTGGTGGACGATCGTGAACGACCGCACCACGCCGGTGGTCCCGAGGGTCTTCGTTCCGAAGGAGGTCTTCCCGCAGTGGGCGCACGCGTTGCGGCGATCGAAGTAGATCGCGCCGCACTCGGTGCACTCGTTCGCCACGAGGTGCGGATCCTTGCCCAGCACGAGATAGTCGACGATCGGGATCTGTTGAGCCATGGGCCGAAGTTACCCCCTCTGCGGAGCCGCGACCATTTCGCCGGAATCGGCGTCGTCGTGACCCACGAGGTGCTCGGTCCACGCTGCGTACATCTCCGCGTATCGCCCACCGGCGGCGACGAGCTCCTGGTGCGAGCCGAGCTCGACGATACGGCCGTCGTCGACGACCGCGATGCGATCGGCGCGCATCGCGGTCGAGAGGCGGTGCGCCACGATGATCGCGGTCCGCCCCTCGAGCACGGCGTCGAGGCCGGCCTCGACGAGCGTCTCCGACTTCAGGTCGAGGTTCGACGTGGCCTCGTCGAGCACGAGCACTCGCGGCGCCGCGAGGAACGCCCGGGCGAGCGCGATGAGCTGCCGTTCCCCCGACGAGAGCGACACCCCGCGTTCGTGGACCGGAGTGTCGAGCCCCTCGGGCAGTCGGTCGACGAGCTCGGTGAGGCCCACCCGGTGCACCGCCTCCCAGATCTCGTCGTCGGTCGCGTCCGGCCTCGCGAACGTGATGTTGTCGCGCATGTTTCCCGCGAACAGGAACGGCTCCTGGGGAACGACACCGAGCTGCCGGCGGAGCGACTCGATGGTGACGTCGCGGAGATCGTGGCCGTCGATGGTGACGCTGCCCTCCGTGGGGTCGTAGAAGCGCGTGACGAGCTTGGCGATGGTGGACTTCCCGGCACCCGTGGCACCGACGAACGACATCGTCTCCCCGGCCGCGATGTGGAGGTCGACGTCGCGCAGCACCGGGCTCTTCGGGTCGTAGCCGAAGGTGACGTCGTCGAGCACGAGCTCGCCGCTGATCGGCGGGAGCGCCTCGGCGTCGTCTGACTCCTGCACGCTCGGAGTCGTGGTGAGCAGCTCGTTGAGCTTCGTGATCGCGGCCTGGCCCTGCTGGTACAGGTTGTACTGCTGCACGAGCTGCTGGATCGGCTGGAAGAACGAGTTGAGGTAGAGCAGGAACGCGACCAGCTCGCCGATCGAGAGGGTGCCGTCCTGCACCATCGTGCCGCCGATCATCAGCAACGCGGCCTGGCCGAGCAGGCCGATCAGCTCGCTGCCCGCGCCGTACGTGGCCGTGATCTGGGCGGTGTAGTCGTTGGCGTCGCGGTACTCGCCGACGACGTTGCGGTGGTTGATCACGTTGTGGCGCATGCGATTGAACCCGGCGACGACCCGCACGCCCGACAGGCTCTCCGACAGGTCGCTGAGCACTCCGGCGATGCCGTCGCGCACGTGGTTGTAACCCCGGTCGGAGGCACTGCGGAACCACAACGAGAGCACCGTGAGCGCGGGCACGATGAGCAGCAGCGTGATGAGCGCGAGCGTCACGCTGTAGAAGAACAGGATCACCGTGACGACGAGCATCGTGAGGCCCTGCACCGCGAACTGCACCAGACCCTCCTGGAGCATCTGCTGCAGGGCTTCGACGTCGCTCGTCATGCGGGTCATGATCACGCCCGCCTTCTCGTCGGTGTAGTAGTCGAGCGAGAGGCGCTGCAGGTGCGCGAACACGCGCACACGGAGCTCGAACATGATCCGCGACGAGAACTTGCCCGTGAGCGACACCCGGAACTTGCTGGCGACGATCGTGATGACGACGCACACGATCGACCCGATCGCGCAGGCGAGCAGCACCGTCCAGTCGGACTGGCTGATGCCCTTGTCGATGCCGATCTGGGTCAGCAGCGGACCCGCCTGGAGCATCACCGCTTCGATGACCACGAGGATGATGGAGATCGTGAGCATGCGGGTGTGCGCGCCGAGCATCTTGCGCAGCGTGACGCCGGTCTCCCGCACCCGGTGCGAGAACTTCGGGTCGGGGCTCTCCCACTCGGGCTCGGTCGCGAGCAGCTTCTCGACCCCGTCCTGGAGTTCCGACGGAATGCCGGCAAACGGCAGCCCGCTGCCCGGGTTGCCGACGTGTTGCCCGCCCGCCGGACCGGCCATGCCGCCCCCGCCGAACATGCCGCCGCCGCCGCCCCAGGCCATCAGTCGCCGCCCTCGTCGAGCAGTCGGCTCTCGGCGACGTCGACGTCGATCTCGTGGAGGATCAGGAGCCCGTCGTCGCCCTTGGCTCCATTGGCACTGTTCGTTTCCCGCGCCGCGGCTTCCTCGACGTCCTTCTCGGTCTGGGCGAGGATCTCCGCGTAGCGGGGCTCGCTGGCGAGCAGCTCCGTGTGCGTCCCTTGCGCGATGACGCGCCCGTTCTCGACCACTGCGACGCGGTCGGCGAGGCTGATGGTCGAGAGGCGGTGGGCGATGATGAGCGTCGTCCGCCCGGTCATGAGCCTGCTCAGCGCCGCGTGGATCTGCTGCTCGATCTGCACGTCGATCGCGGAAGTCGCGTCGTCGAGCACGAGGATGGGTGGGTTCACGAGCAAGGTGCGGGCGATCGAGATCCGCTGGCGCTGGCCGCCCGAGAGCGTGAAGCCCCGCTCTCCCACCACCGTGTCGTAGCCCTCCGGGAGCGCGCGGATGAAGTCGTCGGCGCCGGCGGCGACCGCGGCGGCTTCGACCTCCTCGAACGCGGCGTCGGGCTTCCCGTACGCGATGTTGTCGCGGATCGACACCGAGAACAGGAACGGGTCGTCGAGCACCATGCCGATGTGGTGACGCAGGCTCGGCAGCGTGAGCTCGCGCACGTCGTGACCGTCGATGCGGACCGCGCCGTCGGTGACGTCGTAGAAGCGCGCGAGCAGGCGCGCGACGGTGGACTTGCCGGTGCCGGTGCGCCCGACGAGCGCGACCGTCTCGCCGGGCCGCAAGTGGAGGTCGAAGTCCTCGAGCACGGGCGTGCCGTTGGCGTAGTCGAACGTCACGTCGTCGAAGTGGACGTCGCCGAGGCACTCGACGAGGTCGACGGCGCCCGGATGGTCGACGATGTCGGGTTGCTCGTCGAGCACCTCGTAGATGCGCCCCGCCGACGCCGCCGCACGCTGTCCCATCATCATCACGAACCCGAGCTGACGGAACGGCGGCACGAGCATCAGCACGTACGCGTTGAAGGCGGCGATGTCGCCGACCGTCGCCTGGCCGTTGATGGCGAGGTACCCGCCGTAGAGGAGCACGAGCGCCTGCCCGAGCCGGGGCAGGTTCTCGATGAGAGGAGCGAACCGCGACCGGATGTCGGCCTGCTCGACGTTTGCCCACTCGGCTCTCCGTGCACTTCCGGTGAGGGTCCTGAGCTGCTCGTTCTCCGCCGCGAACGACTTCACGACGCGCACACCCTGGATGTTCTCGTCGACGACGGTCGCGACGTCGGCGAGGCGCGCCTGGATGAGCCAGGACACCGGGAACATCTGCTGGCGCATCTTGACGCCGGCGATGAACACGAACGGCATCGTCGACATCGCCACGAACGCGAGCGGGACGTTGATCGACAGCATCTCGACGAACGCGAGCACGACGACGCTGCACTGCACGAGGATGAACGGTGCCTGGGACAGGTACATCTGCACCGCGCGGATGTCGGAGTTCGCGCGCGAGATGAGCTGGCCCGACTGCACGCGGTCGTAGAACGAGAACGACATGCGACTGAGATGCTCGTAGACGATGTTCCGCAGGTCGTACTCGATGCGGTACGCGGTGCGCAGCAGGAGCAAGCGCGAGAGGTAGTTGCACACGAAGCGCAGCAAGCCGAGGACCACGAGGATGATCACGAACTGGCTGAGCGGCGTGCCGCCCTTCGAGGTGAGGTCGTCGATCGCCTGGCCGACCTCGTTCGGGATCTGCACCTGGAAGATGAGACCGATGAACGAGATCACGAGCGACGAGATGAAGATGCCCTTGTGCGCGAGCACGATCGGCAGCGCACGCTTGAGCCACGACTGGCTGCGATCGCCGCCGATGTTGTTCTTGGGCGGCGGGTAGCGCGCGGTGACCCCGATCGGCACGAACGGCGACGTGACGTCGTCGCCGAACGCGCCCTTGGTGTGCTGCTGCCCGTTCGTGGAGACTGCGGTCATCGACCAGCCCGCCGTTCGGCACGGAGCCGATTTCTCTTCGCGGAACGCGTCGAGTGCATGGTTCCACTGCTGCAGCGCTTCGATCGCCGCGGCCGCGCTGCTCGGGTCTTCGAGGTACTCCGCGACCTCGCCGAGTCGGGCATCGACCGCGAGCTCGGCGGCACGGAGGAGCTTGGCGCCGTCGGGGGTGAGCTGGAGGGTGAGGCGGCGGCGATCGGCCGCGTCCGCCTGTCGCTCGACGAGCCCCCGGACGACGAGACCGTCGACCACCGCGGTGACGCTCGGCGGGCTCACGGCCAGCCGGCCCGCGAGCGCCGACGACGCGCTGGACCCGTCGCCGAGGAGCGAGAGCACCCGGTACTGCGGGAGCGAGAGCTCGAGGGCGTCGAGGGCGTGCTCGACGTGCCGGGCGAGGCGCGCCAACGCGCGGGCGGCTCCGGGCGGGACGCGGAGCGCGAGGGTCGACGCGGCGGCCCACGATCCCTTCCGTGCGCTCATAGTTCGACACCCACATGGTTAGGGTATCGAAAGATGCGGCTGACGTGCAACGCTTTCGCGAGGATGGGAGCCCGCGAGCGTGGCGGAACTGGCAGACGCGCTGGGTTTAGGTCCCAGTACCGAAAGGTGTGGGAGTTCGAGTCTCCCCGCTCGCACCGAACCTGAGCAGGTCAGAGCACGTAAGACCGACCTGCAAGGTGTCCTCCGGTCACGGATTGGTCACAAGCGCGCGGCGGTTGCCAACTGTCGCCGCGGCTAGGGGAGTGCCAGGCGTTCGAGGCAGTTCTTCAGCGCGCGTACATCGACCACGGTTGCGGCATCGATTTGCCACGTCCACCAGCGTGCCGGGGGCGCTGGTTCGGTTCCCATGATCATTTGATAGTCGAGACCGCGACGCCACGCGAGCAGTGCAAACACGGGGGAGGCCGTGTTTGTCCCCATGAGTTCGATGACTGTGGTGCCCGGGCGGGAGAACACGAGATTGGCGAGGGCGGCGCCATGTGTCGTCACGATGACGGCGGCACACGCGAATATCGCTGCCTGCTCGGCGATTGAGCGGCCGTCCATCGTGAGCGCCTCGAAGCCCCACAGCTCCAGCAACGCCAACAATGCTTCCTCGTTGAGCACCGCCCGCCTCGAGACACCGCGGCGGACGTAGATGCGACGCGAGGTGGGATCGGGTGGGTCCGGCAGGAACAGCTCGTTGAGAAACGCTGCGGTCCACGAAACGCCAAAGTCCTGAATATGCAGCGTCGTGGCGGCTCGTAGCGTCTCGCAGCGGTACGCGGGAGCGCCGCGAGCGGCTACGAGGTGCAGACGATCGGCGGGTATCCGGAGAAGTTCGAGCGCCTCGAGGGTTGCACGGGGTGCGGCGGCGTTGAGCAGAAACTGGTCTGCTTCGAGGCCGAATGCGCGCCGGAGTAGATCAAGGCGCGGGACGCTCTGCAGCAGGCAGTGGGCGTAGTTGTCCCCGTTGACCCACAGGCTCATCGTCACGCCGTCGAGTTCTTCTAACCCGACGGCCAACGCCTGGGCCGTCTCGACGAGCGCTTGACGCTCGCCGTCAGGCCACAGCGAGCACGCGTCAGCGAGCAATCCGTTCGGGTCGGAGCCGAAATGTCCTCGCGAGCCAAATACCACGCCACCGGGAATCTCAACGACGCCTTGACTCGCGCGCCGCCACGAGCTCGGGACGCGGAACCGGCACGAAGGCCGGCGGCCACACCCAGGCCCGAGGCGGAGTCACGTCAACGGCCGGAGGTTCGAGCTCGCGGTAGCTCGCTCTGTCCGCCCGCGCCGGTAAGCCGTCGAGCGTGACCAAATCAATCCCGCGAGCCACCGGAGTACGCCTCGCGAACCGCTCCAAACGGGCGAGAATCGCGCGGCTCCAAATGAAGAAGTAGCCGCTCCGCTTCCTCGCGAGCGGACCGCTCAGACGCCGTGCTCCGCGCCGCAACAGCCTGACGGCGATGCCGGGCGGGCATGTCAGCATTGCATTGACGCGAGATGAGTATCGGCGCGTACGGAGCGTCCTTCACGAGCGGCCTGACTAACTCGACAGCCGCTCCTCGAAATCGAGGTTTAGGTCAGAGGCCGAGCACAAAGAGAGGCAGAAGCAGAGAATCGAGCGCAAGATATCTTCGATATGGAGAACCGTGTCACATCAGACGCGGGACGCTCTTCAACGAGAACGACGTCGACGAAGCTCGGTCTGTAATCGGCGCCGCTGGTTCGCGGTGGGGTCTTGCTTGCGAGAAGGTCAAGATGTGCGCGTCCGCGGTTAGTACGATTCCCCAAGGGTCGCGCCGACGGGAGACTCTCTTGCCCTGGTCTGCGCTCGACCGGGGCAACGGGTCCTGAGCCGTACGCGAGCCTCACTCGACTATGGGGCAGCCGTTGTCGTCGTCGTGGCTTCCGTGACCGACTTGCCGACCAGCTTCCCGGTCCAATAGGGCGTGCTGCCGCCCTTGGGCTTGAGGATGACGAACTTGCCGTTCTTGAGCTGCATCGCCCAGCTACAGATCGTGGACGGTTGCTTGCCGTAGCTCGCGACGCTGATGTCGAGGGCCATGCAGTTGAGGCCGGCGGGGTTGACCTGACCGAGCTTGCGCAGGTCGGCAGAGAAGGTGCTCTGGTCGAGGTTCTTGCCCTGCTGCTTCAGCCCCTGGATGATTAGATCGCAGCCGGTGTAGCCGGTGTAGATCCCGAAGTCGGGAACGCCCGTGGAATCGGCGTACTTCTTCAGGTCGGCCTGGAACTGCTTGGTGGCCTTGGTCTTCGCCTCGACCGGCGCCCACCCCTGGGTGAAGATGACCTCGGGTCCGATCTGCGCCGAGCTGGGCTCGTCGAGGAGCGCCTGACCGTAGCCGGTCGCCATGAGCTCCGCCTTCATCTTCACGCCGCTCTGCTTGAGGCCCTGCGCGATCGCGAGGTTCGTGTTCCCGTTCATGGCGTAGAACGCCGAATCGGCGCCGGAGTTCTTGATGCCCAGCACCACCGGTGAGACGTCGGTGCTGCCGAAGTCGATCGCCGTGTTCGTGTAGACGGCCTTCATGCCGACCGCAGGAACCGCGTACTTGGCGTTGGAGTTAGCCGCCGAACTTGACGACTCCGAGATGCCGTAGCCGAGCGACGCCATCTTCGTGGCGCCCTGTGCCTTCGCGATCGCGGGGGTGAGGGTGTAGCTGGCGCCGTTCACCGGCGCCGCGTTCCCGAAAGCGGAGATGATGTTCTCGTTCCCGGGCTCCCCGTAGTAGGTGCCGTCGTAGCCGGCACCGATCGACGGAACGCCGCTATCGACCTGCCACCTGTACGTGAACTGGGCCAACGCCGAGTTGTTGTAGACCAAGAACACGTGCTTGTTCTGCACCAGATCCTGTGCCCCGGTCGTGTTCGTGCCCGGGTTCGTCTGGTCGTCGACGTACTCGACCTCGATCTTGCGGCCGTTCACCCCACCCGCCGCGTTCTCGCGTCCGACGCGCGCCTTGCAGCCGACGTCGGAGTCACCCGATGTCGCCGAGGCCGCTCCGGTCTTCGAGTAAATGAACCCGATCTTCACGGAATTGGCCGTCACGCCCTGATTTGGCCCCGCCGTGGCCGCACTACTCACTCCAGATAGGGCGAACACGCTGACCAGACCCGCCACCACGCTGGTCGTCAACGTGCGAATGCCGAAGTTCCTCACGTGCTTCCCCCTTCTCACTGAACCACGGTGAGCATCCAGTTCCGACTCATCGCGACTCAAACACACCCGACATCTCATTGCAGCGCGCCCCAGGGTTCTGGGACTCCAGACGCGTCAATCTATGCCATGAGAGGCATGTCGTGACAACGCGGCGACCCGATCCTACGGTGTGAAGCCACATCCAGGACAGCGTCGCAGAGTGGAGGACTGGGCCGAGATCCGGCGGTTGCATCGTGCGGAGGGGTTGGGCATCAAGGCGATCGCGCGTCGCTTGAAGGTCGCGCGGAACACGGTGCGCGACGCGCTGCGCTCGCGACGAGCCGCCGCGTTATGAACGCGCGTCGGACGGGCTCGGCGGTCGACGCGGTCGAGCCGCAGATCCGTGAGCTGTTGGGCGAGTTCCCGACGATGCCGGCGACGGTGATCGCGGAGCGGATCGGCTGGGACGCGTGGGATCACGATCCTGCGGGACCGGGTGGCGGAGCTGCGGCCGTTGTTCGTGCCGCCGGATCCGTGTCAGCGCACGAGCTACGCGCCGGGCGAGCTCGCGCAGTGGGATCTGTGGCAGCCCGACGTCGAGATCCCGCTCGGGTTCGGTCAGGCCGACAAGTTGTGGGTCGTGTCGGGTGCGTGCGGGTTCTCGCGCGTGCACGGCGGCTGGATGGTGCCGTCACGCGCCGCGCACGACGTGTTGGGCGGCATGCTGCATGTGCTGGAGCCAGTTCGGTGCGGTGCCCCGCACGGCGGTGTGGGACCAGGAGGGCTGCATCGGCCAGTGGCGTCAGGGCCGCCAGGTCCTCACCCGCGAGTTCCAGGCGTTCCGCGGGACGCTCGGCATGGGCGTGCGGTCTTGTGCGCACCGAACGACCCTGAAGCCAAGGGGATGGTCGAACGCACGCACCACTATTACGAGACGAGCTTCTTGCCGGGCCGGCGCTTCGACGACGTCGACGACTTCAACCGCCAGTTCACCGGCTGGCTGCGCCGGGCGAACAACCGCATCCACGGCACCACGCGCCGGCGGCCGTCGGAAGCGATCTGGGAGGACCGCGGGGCGATGATGAGCTTCCCGCCGGTGTTGCCCGATCCGTCGTGGCGGTTCGCGACCCGGCTGCCACGCGATCACTACGTGCGGGTCGACACCAACGACTACTCGGTCAACCCCCGGTTCGTGGGCCGACGCGTCGAGGTGCGCGTCACCCTCGACGAAGTGATCGCGACCTGCGACGGCACCGAAGTCGCCCGCCACCGGCGTTGCCTGGCGAAGCACCAGACGCTGCTTGCATCCCGATCACGCCCGCGTGTTGCGCGCGATGCGCGCCGAAGCAGCAGCGTCGCCGCCGCGTTCGCGGACGCGGTCGAAGAACGCGACCTCGCCGACTACGACCGGGCACTGGGAGTCGCGTGATGGCCACCGACCACCAAGCCGACCGACCGACATCGCGTATCTGTGCCGCGCGTTGAAAGCACCGTCGCTCGCGCGATCCGTCGACACGGCTCGCCGAACGGGCCCGCACCGAGGCTGGACCCACGAGGAGTTCCTCGCCGCGTGTCTCGAACGCGAAGTCGCCGCCCGCCAAGACCACGGCGGCGAAGGCCGCATCCGCGCCGCACGGTTCCCGGCCCGCAAGACCCTCGAGGACTTCGACTTCGAGCTCCAACGCTCGCTCAAACGCGACGTGATCGCACACCTCGGCACCCTCGACTTCGTCGCCGAGCGCGCCAACGTCGTGTTCCTCGGCCCGCCCGGCACCGGCAAGACCCACCTCGCGATCGGGATCTCGCATCCGCGCCTGCCAAGCCGGCCACCGCGTCGCTGTTCGCGACCGCCGCCGAATGGGTCGACCGCCTCGCCGATCGCCCACACCCAAGGACGCCTCCACGACGAGCTCCGCCGCCTCGGCCGCATCCCGCTCCTCGTCATCGACGAAGTCGGCTACATCCCCTTCGAAGCCGAAGCCGCCAACCTGTTCTTCCAACTCGTCTCCAGCCCGCTACGAACGCGCCGTCCGTCATCGTCACCAGCAACAAGCCCTTCGGCCGCTGGGGCGAAGTCTTCGGCGACGCCACCGTCGCCGCCGCCATGATCGACCGGCTCGTCCACCACGCCGAAGTCGTCACCCTCAAAGGCGACAGCTACCGGCTCAAAGACCGCGACCTCGGGAGGGTGCCCCACGACGACGCAACGTGACCACCGACCCGGCCGAAGGGGTCAACTTTCAACCGGTGGAAAGGGGTCAAGATTCGGCCGGTGTTGACACGAGCGTTCTCGGAGATCACCATGAAGCCTCTGGGCGGCCATGCAAAGCGTGTTGCACGACGAGCGGCTACGTCTGAGTCTTCGCGACGTGCATGATTGTGCTCGCGTTGAGAACCCGCGGCGTACGCGAGTCGATCACGCTGTTGCGCGTGCTCAACATCGTGATCTGGAAGACCGAACAGGACGGCTCCATCGGTACTAGAGGCGAATGAGCACGCGACACGGAAAAGCGATGGCAGCGCGATCATTGCTTGGACTTCAGCTCCAGTACCCGATCGACGCCGGTCCCGGCCACCATCGAAGGCCATGGTCAAGGCATGAGGCGGCACGACGCAACCCCCGGCGACAGGTGCCGTACTGGTCGGTCAGGCTCACCTGGCTGACTTTCCTTGCCTCCGGAGGGCCTGGGTTCTATGTTCCGAATGACACTCGTACTCCGGGGGGATCACATGACGTCACAGTGTCCGCGGCGGCTTGTCGCCGTACTCGCGAGCCTGGCCACCGTAGGCGCGCTGGGCATATTCGCCGCTCCGGGGGCTCTCGCAGCGTCACCCGACTCGACGGGGCGGGGCACTGGCCCGCAGCCGTCGGGCCTCGGCCTGGGCTCAAAGGCGGCCCTCGCGCAGGACACCTGCACCGACAATGGACGGACGTCGCTCGCCCTCGAGGGAACGGGGCCGTTGTGCGTGAACCCGTGGCCCGCCCGCAAGAACAACGGTGGTGCGACCGCGCCGGGTGTCACCCAGGACTCGGTGAAGGCGATCATCTACATCGAGAACCAGCAGCAAGCAACGGGTGGCACCGGGTCGCAGGCGCCGGTTGACCAGGCGACGGGCAAGACCGGCACCGTCCAAGACGCGATCCGCGACGCCCAAAAGGCATACGAGTACGCGCAGGAGAACCTGCACACGTACCAGACGTGGGGTCGCACGATCGACTTCGAAGTCGTCGAGGCGAGCGGTGCCGACGAGACGGCGCAGCGCGCCGACGCGACCGCCATCGCCGCCAAGCGACCGTTCATCGTGTTCGACCAGACCCGGTGGGCGACCGGTGGCGCGCCCGCGTTGGCGTCGGCGTTGGCCGCGAAGCACATCTTGACCGTCAGCGGGTCGACGACGCCGAAGATCGGCAGGGCGCAGGACCCGTATCGGTGGGCGAACTCGACCGACGCCACGGCGGGCATCCCGCTGACGGCCTCGTTTGTGGGCCGATCGCTCGCCGGCGAGAAGGCGCAGTGGGCGGGCGACAAGGATCTCGCGGCGAAAACCCGTGTCTTCGCCGTGGTGTACCCGACCAGCTCCGACTTCGACTACGCGAGCTTCCAGCCGCTGGTCACCAAGTCCGGCGGGCCGAGGATCGCGGCCGGCTTCGGCTTCGACCCCAACAACGCGCAGCAGGCGGCCGAGCAGTCCAGCACCTCGATCGTGAAGTTCAAGGAGGCCGGCGTCACCAGCGTGGTCCTCTTCGCGCCCGGCCCGCTCGTGTCTGCGCTCTTGACGGCCGCGAACGAGCAGGACTACCACCCCGAGTGGGTGTTCACCGGCTTCGGCTACCAGGACTACGACGGGTTCGGGCGCAGCTACCCGCAGGACCAGATGCGGCAGGCCTTCGGGTTGAGCATTCTGTGGCCTTACGCCGACCCCCAAGGCGTCAATGCCGACGCCTTCCGCTGGTACTGGGGCAGGGACCAGGGCGTGTTCTCGACGACCATTCCGAGCGTGTTCGCCTGGATCTACGCCGCCGTCCACTACGCCGGACCAACCCTCACCGCGGAGAACGTGCGGAAGGGGTTGTTCTCCGTACCGTCAACTGTGACGATCTTCGGCCGTACCGGCTACGGGAACACCGTCGGCATGCCCTACCCCGAGTACGCCGGGTCCGGTACCGACCTCGCGCTCGCCTTCTGGGACGGCGAGACCAGCGGGCTCACCCAAGCCGGGCCCCCGACCGGGAAGGGCCTGTTCCGGTACGTGGACGGCGGGAAGCGCTACACCTTCGCGACCATGCCCAAACAGGAGCCGAAGTTCTTCGACCCGAACGGGGCGGTGACCCAGGTCCCGTACTCCTCGCTCTACCCCACCGGCATCGTGCCGCCGGCCTCACCATGCACCGGCTGTCCGTCGTCGGGCGCCACGAGCACGGGCTCCTCGTAGCGAAGCCGACGCCCGACGGCCGATCGGGGTTTGGACGTCGGCTGCCGCCCGAACCCGTCGGGCGTCCCCACCGGCATCGTGCCGCATCCTCACGACGCGTTCATCGGCCGCGAATGAGCCGCCCTCTGGAGGCGGAAACGATGCCGGATCGTCGTCGATCCGGCTCCGAAACAACGGGCATCCCCACCTCGATGCGTCCGGGTATTCGATAGCTCGGCCCTGCTCAGTCCACTCGCTGTCGTCCCAGTAACGGTGCCGCTACTTGCCCCACGGGTTCGGATACCAACCCGCACGCGGTAGTGAGTTCATCATCACTGCCTCATCCTCAGGATCGGGCACGTCCGCAGTCGGTCGGCTACCGCGCGGACGTACACGGGAGTGCCAGTTCCGCCCGGAGTAGCGGTGTGCGTTCGGGGGTAAACGCCCCACCGACATGAACGCCCACGGCGAGCACGACGAGCCGAACCGCAAACTCCAGCTCCATGTGGTCACGCCGTGGTCACGGACTACCTCGGACGGACCCGGATTCGCCAGCACAGCGAGGCAACGCGCACGGCTGGACATTGGACCTGACCTGCACGAACGGACCGAGCCGGACTGACAAGCACGACCGCGATCGGAGTTCGAGTCTCCCCGCTCGCACCTACTCTTCGTCTACCCCTACGGCTTCTTGCGCTTGCGGCGACCGAAGCGGCCACGCTTCTTGGGCCCGAGGTCGCGCATGATGTCGGGCGCAGCCGAGTTCACGATGTCCTCGGCCGCGTCGAGCAACGCGGCGACGTCGTCGCCCTCGGGTTCGGGTTCGGGCTCGGGTGGCTCCATCCCGGCGCTGAGCGAGCCGACCTGCCAGCCCGCGTCCATCAGCCGGCGCTCGTAACCGACGCAGTCGTCCGGGCAGCGCCACGGCGCTTCGGGAGCGAGGTCGAGGCGGCACTTCCGGACCACCTCACCATTGGCGTAGGTGCGGCTCTCGTAGTTCTTGCAGTCCACCCGCATCGGCATCAGCGCATTGTGGCAGGTCAGCCGAGCCAGTCGCCTGCCTGTTCCAACAGGTAGCGACTCACGTCGAGGCAGCGGTCGAGCACTTCGCAGGACACCGCGTCGCCGTCGCGGATGTTGAGGAGCGACACCGACTGGTGGGCCACGATGCGCAGCGACCGCTCGGGCGCGTCGGTGGCCTCGGGAATGGAGTCGATCGCCGACACCTCGAGCGGCAGGTCGGGCCCTCCCCTCGCGGCGAGCTCGGTGGCGAGCACGAGCAGGTCGGGTCCGTGCGGGAGCGGCGGCAACGCCCACGTGAAGTTGATCGGGAAGTGGAAGTCGTCGGGCGGATCTTCGAGGTCGGCGCGCTCGATGACCGCGTCCTCGAACCCGAGGAGCACCCGCGGGTCGATCTCCAGCGAGAGATAGAGGTCGACGGGGCCCTCGCAGCCTTCCTCCGGGTGGAGGTCGACCTCCCAGTTCTGGCGCAGTGAGTAGCTCTCGACGAAGTGCCGCTCGTCGTGCACGTGGAACCCGTGCTCGACCGCGTGGTCCTTCAGGTCGGCCACGAACCCGGCAATGTCGATCACAGCCATCTCTAGTGCTTCGCTTCCACTTCCGCTACTGCTCCTCCAACGCCGCGACCATTCGAAGGCCGTCTGCCAGGGTACGGAACGCACGGCCCCGGTGCGAGAGGGAGTTCTTCTCCGCCGCCGGCATCTCGGCGAACGTCCGGCCGTCGCCCTCGTGGGGAACGAACACCGGGTCGTATCCGAATCCTTCCGCTCCGCGCGGCTCGCGGGCGATCGTCCCTTCGACCTCGCCGAACGCGGCCACCTCGCGTCCGTCCGGGAAGCGAGCGAGCGCGACCGTGGCGAAGCGCGCGGTGCGCTGCGGGGGATCCACGTCGCGGAGCAACTCGAGGAGGCGGATCCGGTTGCGCTCGTCGGTGGCATCCTCGCCCACGAAGCGCGCCGAGCGCACCCCGGCGCGCCACCGAGCGCGTCGACTTCGAGCCCCGTGTCGTCGGCGATCGCGGCGAGTCCGGTGGCGTCGCACAGGGCGACGGCCTTCGAGCGGGCGTTGTCTTCCAGCGTGGCGCCGTCCTCCGCGACCTCGGGAACGTCGTCGGGGCGGGGCACGAGCTCGACGTCGAGCCCGGCGTCGTGCAACACCTCGGCGATCTCTCGGGCCTTCCCGGGGTTCGCCGTCGCGAGCACGAACTTCACTGGCTCACGGTCACTGGCGGCGCGGCTCCGGGGGTACCGACAGCATCTCGCGCTGCAGACCGAAGATCTCGGTGATCCCCCGCTCGGCGAGGCCGATGATGTCGTCGAGCTCCGTCCGCGAGAACGCCTTCCCTTCGGCGGTTCCCTGCACCTCGACGAACCGGCCCTCACCTGTCATCACCACGTTCATGTCGACCTCGGCGCGCACGTCCTCGGAGTACTCGAGATCGAGGTACGCGAGCGCGTCGACGATCCCGACGGAGATCGCTGCACACGTGTCCGTCACCGGGTGTGCGGCCATCTTCTTCGCCGCCACGAGGCGCGAGCACGCGTCGTGCAGGGCGACGTAACCGCCGCAGATCGACGCGGTGCGGGTGCCGCCGTCGGCCTGGAGCACGTCGCAGTCGACCGTGATCTGGACCTCGCCCATCATTTCGAGATCGGTCACCGCGCGGAGGGAACGCCCGATGAGGCGCTGGATCTCCTGCGTGCGCCCCGAGAGCTTGCCCCGCGACGCCTCGCGTTCGCTTCGTTCCGATGTGGAGCCCGGCAGCATGGAGTACTCCGCGGTGACCCAGCCGCGTCCTTGCCCGCGCAGCCACGGCGGGATGCGCTCCTCCACCGACGCCGTGCACAGCACACGCGTGCGGCCGAACTCGACGAGGACCGAGCCCGCCGCGAACTCGGTGAAGTCGCGCGTGAACGTGACCGGCCGCAGCTCGTCAGGCTCGCGGCCGTCGCGCCGGATGCCCACTAGATCTCGGCGACGAGTTGCGGCGCCGCGACCTCGACGGATTCGCCGAACGCCTCGGCGCCTTCGACGGCCGTCTCCTCCCGATCGTTCATCGGCCACAGGTGCGTGAGAATCAGGCGTTGCGCGCGCGCCTCGCGTGCGGCCTCGCCCGCCTGCTTCGCCGAAAGATGGATCGGCGCCGGCCGATTGGCATGGAGATACGTAGCTTCCGAGAGCACGAGATCCGCGCCGGGATCGAAGACGCCGACGGACCACTCGGGACCGGTGTCGGCGGTGTAGATCATGCGCTTCCCGTCGGCGCGCGCCTCGACGGCGTAGGTGGGCGGCGGGTGATCCGTGCGCGAGAAGCGCAACGCGATGTCGCCGACCTTCTCCGTGTCACCGTCGCCGACGGCGCGCCAGTCGAAGACGTTGCCGAAGTCGCTCACCAGCGACAGCAGGTAGCCCTCGAGCCCCGCCGGCGCGAACACCGGGACGCCCTCACGCCCGATCCCGTAGCGCAACAGCACGTGCAGCCCGTAGATGTCGACGCAATGGTCCGGGTGGCCGTGGGTGAGCACGACCGCGGTGAGGTCCTCCACCGAGACGTGCTCCTGGAGATGCCCGAACGTGCCGTTCCCGCAGTCGATCCAGATCGAGGTGTCGGCCGACTGCAGGAGGTAGCCGCTGCAGGCTCCTCCTCCGGGCGCGCCGAACGAGCCGGAGCACCCCAAGACGGTCAACTCCATCGCCATGCCTCGATCGTCTCCACCTCGGGTCCCAGGAATCGGGCCCCGAGCGTCCGGAAGGTATCGACCGGTCCACTCGTGAGGAAAAGGTGTTGTTTCGTTCCCGCCTGCGGCACAGCCCGCATCCCCTTCTCGGTCAACAGTCTCCGGACGGCGAACGCCGTCTCGTCGGCGCTCGACACGAGCACCACGTCCCGGCCCATGACATCGCCGATCGTACGGGCGAGGAGGGGGTAATGGGTGCAACCAAGGATCAGGGTGTCGACCCGGGCCGCCATGAGGGGCGCCAACAGCCGTTCCGCCAGCACGTGGACCTGGTCCGAATCGACGTCGCCGGCCTCGACGAATTCGACGAATCCGGGGCACGCGGCACAGGTGAGGACCACCTCCACCCCGCCACTCGAGGACTGGGCCGCTGCTCGTTGGTAGGCGCCCGACGCGATGGTGCCCACGGTTCCGATCACGCCGATGCGGCCGGTGCGGGTTGCCTCGAGCGCCGCCCGCATGCCCGGCTCGATCACGCCCACCACGGGAATGTCGAGCCGCTCGTCGAGCGCGTCGAGCGCGGCCGCGGCCGCGCTGTTGCACGCGACCACCAGAGCCTTCACGCCGCGCTCGACCAGCAGGTCGGTGATCTCGAGCGCGTACTTCAGCACGTCTTCCTGTGGCTTCGGTCCGTACGGGAACCGGCCCGTGTCACCGAAGTAGATCGACGCGTTCGTCGGGGAGCACGTCGATGAGCGCGCGCAGGACCGTGAGGCCGCCGAGACCCGAATCGAACACGCCGATCGCACCCTCATTCATCACGGAAACCCGCTGCACGCCGGAGCCGGTCGCCGACCGCGGCGCCGATCCCCACCTCGGGCGGCAGCACTGCGAGGAGGACGTCGAGGCCGCGCGCGTCGGCGTCGCGCAGCAACCGGTACAGCGAGTGCGCGTACTCGTCGACATCGGCGGGAACACCGACGACGACCGCTTCGCCCGGGAGATCGTGCGGCAACTTCGGCGTGACCACCCCTACACGCCGCCCTTCGTCCAACTCCCTCGCGCGCTCTTGCTGTGAGATCGGTGGCGTCGACGACAACGACGCGGGCGCGCGGGCGCGTAGTGCGACGCCAGCGTGCCCGGCGCGCGCACCGCACCGTCGCTCCGTACCGGCACGTCACGGCCGAGCAGGTCCTCGATGTGCTCGCGCGCGATACCGCCGAGGCGCAGGATCGCCGGTTCGCTCGTGGTGCAGTCGACGATCGTCGACTCGACACCGACGCGGCACGGTCCGCCGTCGAGCACGAGATCGACGTCGACGCCGAGGTCGGCGCGTACGTCGAGCGCGGTGGTGGGGCTCACCCGACCGAACCGGTTGGCGGACGGAGCCGCCACTCCCCCACCGAACGCGCGCAGCAGCGCGAGCGCGACCGGCTGATCGGGCACGCGCACGCCGACGGTCGGGAGTCCGCCGGTGACCTCGTCGGGCACGCCGCTCGCACGCGCAGCACGAGGGTGAGCGGACCCGGCCAGCACGCGCCGGCCAGCGTGCGCGGCGGCGGCGGACACGTCCGACGCCCAGTCCGGGAGCTGTTCAGCCGATGCCAGGTGGACGATCACCGGGTGGTCGGGTGGACGGCGCTTCACCGCGTACAGCCGGCGCAACGCGGCCGGCGAGGACGCGTCGGCACCCAGGCCGTAGACCGTCTCGGTCGGGAAAGGCGACGAGACCGCCGCCCCGCAGCAGCTCCGCGGCGCGGGCGATCTCGGCGTCGGTGGGCATCGTGACCTACCAGTAGTTGATCTTCGTGGCGCGCTCCACGACCTCGTCGAGGTCGTCGGTCCACGCTCCCGACGAGAGATACTTCCACCCGGCGTCCGGCAGCAGCGTGACGATGGTGCCCGCGTCCATCTCGCCCGCCACCTTCACCGCGCCCGCGACCGCGGCACCCGACGAGATACCCGCGAACACCCGGCACCGGTCGAGCAGCGCGCGCAGCCACTCGATCGACTCGCGTGGGCGGACGATGAACTTCCGGTCGAGCACGTCGGGGTCGAAGATCGGCGGGACGAAGCCGTCCTCGAGGTTCCGCAGACCCTGCACCAGCTCGCCGGATGGCGGCTCGACCGCGACCACCTGCACGCGACGGCTTCTGCTCCTTCAGGTAGCGACCCACGCCCATGAGCGTGCCGCTGGTGCCGAGCCCGGCGACGAACACGTCGACCTCGGGGCAGTCGCGCCAGATCTCCGGGCCCGTTCCCTCGTAGTGCGCGAGCGGGTTGGCCGGGTTGCCGTACTGGAAGAGCCGCACGAGGGCGGGGTTCTCGTCGGCGATCTCGGCCGAGAGCCGGATCGCGCCGTTGCTGCCCTCGTCGCCGGGCGACAGCACGATCTCCGCGCCGAAGATCTCGAGCAGTTGCCGGCGTTCGATCGACACGTTCTCGGGCATCACCACACGCAACTTGTACCCGCGTCGCTGAGCGACGATTGCGAGCCCGATCCCCGTGTTGCCCGACGACGGCTCGAGGATCGTGTCGCCCCGCGTGCAGCACACCTTCCTTCTCCGCGAGCTCCACCATCTTCGAGCGCGATGCGGTCCTTCGACGAGCCGCCGGGGTTCTGGCCCTCGAGCTTGGCGAAGATGCGGACGTCGGGATTCGGCGACAGCTCGTGGACTCCGACGAGCGGCGTGTTGCCGATGAGGCCGAGAATGTCGTCGTAGCGCATGGCGCGCTCGCTCAGCCTCCGGCGACGGCCGGAAGGATCGAGATCGTGTCGCCGTCGGCGACCTTCGTGTCGAGCTGGTCGAGGTACCGGATGTCGTCGTCGTTCCGGTACACGTTCACGAACTTGTGGAGCCCGCCCTGCGCCGTCGATCAACTGATCGGCGAGGCCCGGGTACCGAGCGGTGAGCTCGGTGAACACGTCGCCCACCGTCGCACCTTCCGCATCGACGGACGCGGCGCCGTCGGCGTACGAGCGCAGCAGAGTAGGAAGACGAACCGTGACGGCCATTCCCGTCATGGTACAAGCGTGACCCGACCGGTCAGGATTTGAGTTCCCGGTCATGGCGGGTCGGGGTCTTCGGGTGGGACGAGGCGTCGTGCACCGGGTGGCCCGACGACGTTCCAGCGGTAGAAGGTCTTGAGTTTGTGGTGATGGGTGCAGATCCGCCACGTGTTCTCTGGATTCGTGGGCCCGTGCTCCTCCACCGGGGTGATGTGGTCGATCTGGAGGCCGTGATCGACGTCGCAGCCCTCGACGCCACACACCGGGTAGGCGGCTTCGAGCCGGCGCCGCAGTTTGGCAGGGATGGTTCGCTTGGGTGGTGCGAGTTCGGTGATCTCGCCGGCTTCGCGGGCGAGCACGGTGACGCGGGCGTCGCTCGACAAGCTGCGCGCGATGGTGACCGGGATGGGCCCGATCCCGGCGAGCTCGCAACGCTCACCCGGCTCCGACGTACCCACGCTCGAGCGCGGCATTCGCTGGCGTCGAGACGCACCTCGATCGGCTTGCACGGACCGTTCTTGACCAGCGCGACCAGCGCGTCCGCCACATACGCCGGCCGCGGCTCGAGCGGGCCGCGGCCCGCCGCGCGGACGAGCTTGCCGGTCCAGTCCTCGAGCGCCTGATGCGACGAAGGCACCGTCGTCGGGCGCCAAGCGGACGTCCATCCGCCACGCACCATCTCGGTCCTTCCAGGTGTTCACCGCCCGCGTCCGGTGCAGAGAGCGGGCATGGGCCTCGTCATCGCGCGCCCGGATGGACGCGTCGCGGCACTGGTCCCGCAGCCCCTTGAACGACACCGCGGAGCGTGCGGAGTCCAACAGTGGGCGCTCTGCGTTCGGATCCAGCGTCGCGGTCGCCGCGATCTCCGATGCTTGGGCTTCCGAGAGCTCGCCGGAACGGAACGCCGCCGCGGTCGCGGGCAGGGCTTCGAGCTCACGGGCGGTCTGGAGTGACCGCGCCGCCGCGCCGACGCTCACCCCGGTGGTCGACGCCAGCCAGTGCGCGGCGGAGCGGTGCTCCTCGCGCTTCCACGACAACGCGGTCTCGACCCGCCGCGCCGCCATGCCCCGCCCCGCGATCGAAAGCCGCTCACACGTCGTGAACAGGTTCACCAGCTTCTTGGCGCCGGTCGCGTCCAACGTGCCGGGCTCGAGCCGCGCGACCAGTCGCTCCAAGGCAGCCGCGATCGACCGGGCCTCCTCGAACACACTGCGACACTCACTGGCCACGCGCACACCTCCCCGGCGTCTCGACCTGCCTGGGGAAGCGCCACCATTCTATCGAACATATGTTCGGTGTCAACCCCCGATTTCAGTTCGAGGCGGCCCGCTCTGCGAGCAAGGCCCGCAGCGACCACCAGCGGTGACCGCACATCACCAGGCAGTCGAGGACGGTCACTCCCGCCGTGGCGCAGTCGCGGGCGAAGGCGTCGAACTCCCGACTCTCGCGGTGAGTCGGCCCCGGCGCACCCGCAACCCCGACCTCGACCACGACGACGACGGCCGCTTCGAATTCCTCGCGGAGCAGTAGGAGGTCGCGTCGAGTGAGCGACGCATGCGTTTGCCGATTGCGATTCAGCGCGGCAGCGGTGACCGACAGCTCAGAGTCGACGCCCAGCACCACGACGAACGGCTCGCGCACGTCGTCGTCGCCCAAGTTCGCCAGCACCAGACGCGCGACATCGTCGGAACACTCGACGCGGAGCGGGAGCTTCATGCCGCCGAAGCCGCGCCGGCGATCCGCGGAGCGACCAGCGTCGGTCGCCCGAGACGACGATGCAGTCGAGCAGGCGCATGTGCTCAGCCGCGCAGCGGAGCGCGAGCGCCCGGAACGCGTGCGCGTCCGACATCGACGGCCCGGCGCGCTTGTTGGGCACGAACTGCACGAGCACCAGCGCATGGGCGTCGAGTCGGGCCGCGAGGCGGACGAGGTCACGGGCGCTGTAGCTCCGAGGCGACCATCGTCGGCGATGTTCGACGAGCCCGACGACAGTGCGTCCGGCGTCGAGCGCGACGACCACCAAGGCAGCGCGCGAAATGGCGCGGCGATGTGCTGAATCCATGACGCTTCCTCCCGTGCGAGTCGTGCAACCGGAGGAAGAAGCCGGGGAAGCTGCAACGAACCTACAACGCCCCTGTGACAGCTACGAGCGATCAGGCTCCGTAGAGGCCGACGAGCTTTGCCCGCGCGAGGACCTTGCCCTTCATCGCGTCGCGTAGCGTGGCCGCGTTCCCGCCCGGTGGCAGCGTCACCTTCTTCTTCAGCGCGAACAGCGTGAAGATGTAGTGGTGGACCGGGCCGGCCGGTGGGCAGGGCGGTTGCCAACCCGGACGCCCGGTGCCGTTGGCACCCTGGACCGCACCCACCGGATCGGTATCACCGGCCATCGATGTCGGTTTCGGCTGTATGCCGGCGACGACCCAGTGGACGAATGTGCCGATCGGAGCGTCGGGGTCCTCCACGATCATGGCGAGCTCCTTCGTACCCGACGGAACGTGCTCCCAGGCAAGGCCCGGTCGCGTCCCCGCGCCGGTGCACGTGTACTGCACCGGGATCGTCGAGTTGTTGGAGAATGCCGTACTGGTCAGCGTGAACTTCGGTTTCGAGATCACGCCCTGCATCGGTGCCGACACGCCGGCCAGCAGTGCGCCGACGATCATCGCGAGCGTCACACCGCGGCGCATCAGGTCAACGGTAACTCCGGGATGCCGATGGCGGCGAGCTTCGCGACGCCGGCTCGCGTGTCGTCCTCGGTGGCGAGCAACATCCGCGGGAGGCGCGGCTCGCCGCCGGGCAGCCCGACCGCCTGCAAGAACGCTTTCACCGCGACCCGCGACGAGAGCAGCGTGAACACCTGCATGACCTTCGCGTACGCCTCGGTCGCACCCGGATAGTCCCCCGCGGCGTACCGCGCCACCACGCTGTTCACGAGCCGCGGGACCAGGTTCCCCTCGGACGAGAGGTAGCCGGTGCCACCCATCGCCAACGCGGAGAGCGCGTGCATCGGACCGCCGACGTGTACCTCGACCCGTGGGTTCACCTCGTCGAGCAGGCGTACGAGATAGGTGAAGTCCTGGCCGATCGAGCAGTTGATCCCGATGATCGACGGGTACTCGTCGCACAGGGTGCAGAGCAGGTCGACCGGGATCATGTACCCCACCGAGAAGTGCGTCGAGATCACCGACGGCATCTCGACCTGCTCCAGCACATCGCGGAAGTAGCGGTCGAGCTCCTGGGGACGCGGGATGCCGAGGTGACCCATGTCGAGGCTGTAGATCTGCATCGCCTCGAGGCCGGTGTCCTTCACCCGTTTCCCGAACTCGATCATCTGGCGCGCGGTGCGCGGCTCGACACCCATCGCGCGCGTCGGCACCTTGCCGACGAGGTCTTCGACCGCGATCTCGAGCAGACGATCGACCTCGGCGGGAAGCAACGCGTGTCCCTCTCCACTTCCTCCGCCGCCGACGTACACACCGACGCCGGCTTCGGCGAGACGCGCGAAGTGCGCACGCAGCGCGCCGAAGTCGACCTCGCCCTCCGCGTCGAACGGCGTGATGCTGATCACGAACGCACTCGGCGCCCCGCGACGGTTCATCGGGAGACCACCGGCAACGTCACACACGAGGCGCGGGCGGCGTCGTCGAACACACGCTGCAGGACGGGCTCGAACACGGTGGCCTCCCAGGGGCGCTCGCCGGTGTTGGGATTCCGTTCGTAGCGCGGGAAGTCGCTGGAGCTCACGAGCACGCGGATACGGTGCCCGCTCCGGAAGACGATCGCGGTGGCCCAGAGGTCGACGGTCCACTCGCCGTCGGCACCACTCGTGCGCACGATGCCGTCGCACACGTTGAATGTCCGACCGTCCTCGTGGACGTCACAGAGCTTGACCACGAAGTCGGTGCACGCACCCGACGTGGCCGCGTGCAGCCGCGCGGTCACCGGACCGATCACCTCGACATCGCGGTCGAGCACGTCGGACGTGTACACGAGCACGTCCCGCCGACTCAGGATCGGTGTTTGGTCGAGTGGACCGGGCGGGAACGCCGGCGGCTTCACGAGATCACCGCCGAGCGTCGGGCACGGATGATTCGGGTCGAAGTGCGAAGGTGTCGACGCCCTCGTCGGTGTTCGGGCGCTTCGGGCGTGAGACGGCCGTCGCGCCCGCAGAGTACCAATTGGTCGGCTTCGCTCGCGCGAGCGGCCAGTCGTCCTCGTCGCGCCACCGGTTGACGCCCTGCACGAAGAGCCTGACTCGCGGGCCGTCGAGCACGGCGGAACCCGACCCGCCGAGCTGGGCCTTGAACCACTCGGTCTGGAGGGTGCCGAGGTCGACGCCGAGGTCGAGCGATCCGCCCATCGCGCGCCGGCCGAAGTCGAGCTGCCCGACGACGTTCAGGAACATGCCGTGCGACCACGGCCCGATCAACAAGCGCGTCTGCTCACGTGCTTCGTCGGTCGCAGCGCACGCACGCATGCACGCGTAGTGGCGGAGATCGTGATCGAGGATCACGTCGTACCAACTCGCAGTGATGAAGGCCGGCACGCGCACGCATGAGTGGTCGCGCACGATGCCGACGCCTCCCACGCGCCACGACTCCGGGAGCCCGCGTCGCGACCACGTTGCGGAAGAACGACAACGGCTGCCCCCGCGTCTCGGTCCGCGCCGGCCCGATGACCTCCTGGAGCACGTCGCCGACCTTCGCCAACGGCGTCATCGAGAACAACTCGTCGGGATCGTCCATCCAGGCGGCCAGCGCCTCCAGCCGGGGACCGATCTCGTCCTCGCGACTGTGCCGGCGTACCTGCGACTCGGCGATGGCGGTGAGCGTCCAGTTCAGCAGCAGGCCCCACTTGAGGACGCCGTCACGCGTCAGCCAGTCCCAACCCTCGACGTAGTCGATCGGCGACTGCACCGGCGCGATCGCGCCGAGCGACGGTGGCGCCGACGATCGCGGCCTGCCACGACGTGTTCCCGGCGTACGACGTGCCGTAGCAACCGACGCGGCCGTTGCAGAACGGCTGTGCCGCGACCCACTCGACCGTGTCGTAGCCGTCGTCGAACTCGTCGCGGAACATGTAGAACGCGCCGCCGTCCGACTTCCCCTGGCCGCGCACGTCCTGCACGACGACCACGACGAGCCCGCGGCCGCGGCGCGCACCCCGTCGATCGTGCTCGACGGCCGCGCTGCGTCCTTGCCGTACGGAGTGCGTTCGATCACCGCGGGATAGGGCCCGCCGCTCGTCGGACGGTAGACGTTGGCACGGAGCACGGTGCCGTCGCGCATCGCCACGGCCACGTCGCGCTCGACCGCGACGTCCACGATGTACGTGCCGAAGCCGAACAGCCGCTGCGCGTTGCCCGCGAGGATCGCGTGGCGCTCGTCGTCGGGAACGCCCATGAACGTGGCGTTGACCGTCTTCCACGAGTACGGCCAGTCGGACGTGATGTGCGGGAAGTCGCTCGACCAGAGCATCCGCTCGATGCCGACCGCGTGCCGGTTCTCGACCGCGTACGGGTCGGTGATGAACGACGCGGGGAACCGCTCCTTCATGTACTCGCTCGGCATGCGCGCGAGGTGCACGTCGCGCAGCTCCGACTTCGAGTGCCGCAGGTAGTTGTCGTCGCACTGCTGCGCGTAGTACGGCAGCCAGCCGCAGTCGATCTCGGCCAGGAACACGTTGCAGGTTCGGGAAGCGGTCGAGCACGCCCGAGAAGATGAACTCGAGCATGCGCGCCGGCGCGTCGTAGAAGTGCACCGTGCCCGGCAGTGCCATCGCCGCCATGTTGAACGACGACGCGCTGCGGAGGCTCACGTGGATGGCGATGGGCTTGCCGGTCTCCTGGATCGCGGCCCACACCTTGTCGTCCTCGTCGCGCGTCAGGGTGGAGTCGCCGTGCGGGTATCGCTTGAGGAGGTACGCGGCGATGCCCGGCATGGTCGGCAAGCCGCTCGACCTCGGCCACCGCGTCGTCGACGCCGATCGCGGGCACGAGCGCGGCCCCGCCGAACCGGTCGGGCGCGTACGCGCAGAACGACGAGAGGTGGTCGTTGTAGATGCGCGTCATAGAGAGGTGGAACTCGCGATCGGTCGAGTCGACGACCCAGTCGAGGCCGTTCGGGAAGAGGAGCTCGGCGTCGATGCCGTCGAGGTCGAGGGCCTCGACGCGCGCCTTGGCGTCGTAGCAGCCGGGGTTGATGTCCTCCAGGCGGCACCACAGCCCCTGCTGGTCCGGCGCGCGGCCCGGCGCACGCGCCCCAGTTGAAGGGGCTCGGGGTGTCGCGGCCGGGGAAGATCCACGCGTCGCCCTGCTCGAAGTGCTCCATTCGGGGCACCTGGTCGCGGTACTTCGCCGGTGCCTGCGAGGTCCACAGGTCGGGTGGGTCCATGAGGTGGCCGTCGGCCGAGATCAGCCGGTAATCACGACGCTCGGTCCCGTCATCGCGGAAACGCTACTCCTCGACCTCCACGGGGACCTCGGTGATGATGGAGTCGCGGATCCAATACGCGCGGAGCACCGGCTCGCCGTACTTGAGGCTCACGATCGGGTAGAGCCACGGCCGCTCGAGCTTCTGGGCCTCCATCGCCTGCTCGACGTCGGTCGCGCGACGGGTACGCGTCGGTGTGGGTGTGCGAGTGCCACACCACGATGATCTCCTCGTCGCGGCCGTTCGCGTCGAGCGTCGCACGCACGAGGTCTCTGCCTCCGACCCGATAAATCCGCGCCGAGTGCGCGGCGTTCTCGCACGGGTACACCGCGGTGACCTCACCCGGTGGGCTCGTCGCCGATCTCGAGGACTTGGCAAGCGGGCCGGCGAGCAAGCCGCACGCCTCGTCGGGAAAGCCGTCGTAGCAGTGCGCGATCACCTGCTCGTACTGCGCGCGGGTGAAGCACAACGCGGGCGACCCGAGCTCCGATGCCATTGGCGAAATGTAACGGACGGTGCACCCGGTACCGTGCAGGTGTGAGCAGGCGCGGCGATCAGCTCGTCTCGACGAACCGAAGAGCCCGGCACGACTACCTCGTGCTCGACACGTGGGAGTGCGGCATCGTGCTCGCCGGCTCCGAGGTGAAGTCGATGCGCGAGGGCCACGCCAACATCCGCGACGCGTACGCGCGCGTCGAGGACGGCGAGGTGTGGCTCTACGGCATGCACGTGCCGCCGTACGCCTTCTCCCGCGTCGATCTCGACCCGGTCCGCAAGCGCAAGCTGCTCCTCCACCACAAGGAGATCCTGGCGATGGCGCGGGGCACCGAAGAGAAGGGGCTCACGCTCGTACCGCTCCGCGTCTACTTCAAGGACGGCCGGGCCAAGGTCGAGCTCGCCCTCGGTCGCGGCAAGCGCGCCTACGACAAGCGGCAGGCCCTCGCCGAAGCGCGACGCCGACCGGGAAGCCGAACGCGCGCTGAAGGGAGCTCGGGACTGAAGGACCACTATCATGGGGGGGTCGCGCTCACCGCTCACGCACCGGGCGCGACGTTGACAAGGGGGTGCGTGGCTTCGATTTCGAGGATCGAGGCGGGGGAAGCGAGCCGACGTCGCCGGATCGTCGCGAAAGAGCCGGCACATACAAACAAATGCACACGAGGACACAAACCTCGCAATCGCTGCCTAGTACCAACTAGCAGCGCGTCCCTCCCGGCCCAGCCGCTCGGCCGGAACCGGGGCGCCATTCAGAGTGGCTCACCGCCGGGAATCGCCCGAGGGCCCGGCGGGACATCGCACTCGGGCTGGGATCGCCACAGCCTGCCGGTGAGAGGTGGCGATCCGAGATCTCCTCGCCGGCTGCGCTCGGAGAAGCCCCGACAAGGTCTCGGAAGACGCGGGTTCGACTCCCGCCACCTCCACCTATTTGTGCAGGTCAGAGGCACTTTTTGCTCAGTTTCAACCTGACGCGACACGCCGCGGCGCTTCAATTGCAGAGAACACAGGACCGAACACTGGACCGCCCGGGCTGCGAACGAGAGTGAGCCAGCGCGGGTGGCCGGTTAGGTCAGCGGCGCTGATGTTCGGGTGACGGTCGTTCTGTGTTCTCGAACGGGGCCCACTGCCGCGACGGCGTGCGCCGGGTTGTCAGGTGATGACGACTTCGAAACCTTCTTCTCCCAGACGGGCCGCCCGTTTGTGGACGGGCTCTTTCGTTTCCTCGCGGCATGGTGGCCCCTGCGCCACAACCCAAACGTGTTGCTCATGCACTTCTCCGACCTCAAGAGCGACCATGAAGGATCGGTGCGCCGCATCGCCGGCTTCTTGGGCTTCGACGTCACCGACGCTCAATGGCCTGCGATCCTGGAGTACACCTCGTTCCCTTGGATGAAGGCCAACGAGAACAAGTTCGAGCTCCGGAGCGTAAGACGTCCAGATCCTCGACCCCGGCGCCATGATGCGCAAAGGACAGGTCGGTGCCAGCGCCGACGATGGCGTCACCGAAGAGATCTCAGCCACGATCGCCGACATCGGCGGGCAGACCCTCGAAGATCAGCAGGCGTTCGAATGGTGCTATCGCGGAGGAGTCCTCCCGACCTAGAGCAACGCGTGTCGTGAGTCCCTCCGCACAAGGTCGATCCAACAACCTCCCGGCTCTGCGCACACCGAATGCCCTGATGCGTGCCCCGTCGGCCAGCGACATCAGCACGCCAGAACGTCAGATCGTTGTCGCGTGGCGGGCTCGAACGTGAAGGAAGTATGGGACGATGCGAGTGTCCGCAACTTCGGGGTGTTGCCCAGCGGTCCGGTCGTCCGCGTGTGGTTCGTGCATCGCTTCGATGACAAGACCGGCACTCGCGATCGCCTTGGTCCAGCCGGTGAGTGTCCGTCGCGCGTAGGTGATCGTGAACGGCCGCCGACGCCGCCGGACGTCTTCCGGTAAGGCACCGAAGGTCCACGTCTCGGTGACGGGACCTTCGTAGAAGTAGTCACCGATCACGAGTGCCTCCCGTTCGCCCGCGTCGTTGTCGACCCAGCGGCGGACCGGAGTGCTTGTCGCGGGATGCACGACCGAGAACTGCACGAAACCGTGCGGCTTCAACACGCGGGCGATCTCGCGCAACGTCGCCTCCGGGTCAGCGACGTCCATCAGGCTCATGAACGCAACGACGAAATCGAAGCTGGCGGCCGCGAACGGCAAGACCGCGCCACTCCGACCGGCCCGCCAGGCGCAACCGGACGACAGATCGGTGTGGATGGTTGCTCGCGAATGTGGTCGCGCCTTTCTCGCCCCTACTGGAGGTAGTCCTCGAGACGGGCGATGGCGTAGCCCTGCTCGCGGCATGTCTGCAACACCTTCAGGAGGTTCTGGTACAGGTCGGTGCGCCAGTGCATGAGGACAACGTCGCCAGGATGGAGTAGCGGGCCTTGCTGGAGATCGAAGCGGCCGTTGTTGGTGGAGCCCTCCCAGAGGACGATCGCCGTGAACCCGCACGACGCGGCCACCGCCTGGACGTTCTGGTTGCAGCTGCCGAAGGGTGGACGGAACAGCGTGGGCCTGCGTCCGAACAGGTCGTGGTAGTGGCCGAGCGTGCCGCAGATCTCGTGCTGTAGCTGACCGGCCGCGACCTTGGTGAGGTCGGGGTGGGTGATCGTGTGGGCCTCCACGATGCCCCCGGCCTGTTGCGCCTGGTGCCAGTATTCGACGCCGCTGTCGGCCTGGCTCGGCACGAGAAACATCGTGAAGGGGATGTGGGCTCGTCGAGCAGACCCAGCACCGCGGCGTCGCGCACGATGCCGTCGTCGATGCCGAGGAAGATCACCTTGTTCGGGGTGGGGATGCGGCTGAACACGGGCGCGAGGTTGGTTCTGGGCAGCGGCACCGCCGTCGGCGCGGGTTGGGGCGGCAGGCCGAGGCCCGGCTTCTGGCGCGCGACGGTCGTGGCGGTCGGCGGCTCGGATGTGGTGCTCGGCGCCGTCGTCGTCGGCACCGTCTTGGACGTGACCGGCGCTGCCGTGGACGGCCCGCCGCGTTCGTCGCCGACAAGATTCGCCGCGGCTGCGGCGACGGCGAGAATCAAGAGCGCGGTCACCCCCACCACGGTCCCGACCCGCAACCACCGGCGCTCAACAGGATGTGCGTGCCGCCCGGTACGCGGGCCGGGAGCGCTCATCGGGCGCGGCCAACTCCTCATGACCCGACGCCAGGACGGGCCACCTGTAGCCCGGAAGGCGTTCGAGGTCCGATTGTCCGCAGCGCTCTCACAGCGTCAGCATGGACACTATGCCCTGATAGAGGATCGAGTGCACGCGGACGCTGCCGATCCGGGGCGCGAGCAACGCGGGTCGACTGAGCGTTCGG
The DNA here is from genome assembly GCA_963705625.1 of uncultured Actinomycetes bacterium. Classification (GTDB taxonomy): domain Bacteria; phylum Actinomycetota; class Acidimicrobiia; order IMCC26256; family DASPTH01; genus DASPTH01. The sequence continues at coordinate 468,050 of CAVPKG010000001.1, read as the reverse complement.
GACGCGCGATCCGGCGCGCGTCAGTGACGACGGGCTGTCTCTTGCTCGACGTAATCGTCTGCAAGATTCTGCGGCGCACACGCGAACCAGCCGTCGATGATCGCTTCCCGCATTGCTCGCTTGGTGACGGTCTTCAGCTGGACCAGAATCGCCGGGTACCCGTCGAAGTGCGGAATCGTGAAGAAGGCTCGGGGCTGCGCCGCGAGCACGGCTTCCTTCTCGCCGACATCCTCAACGCGAACCGCCGAGGATCGGCCCCTCTGGCGGGCTGGCGTCGCCGAACCGCCGGATGTCTGCCTTGCTGAACGGCCGCTCCCACGCAAAGGCCTTGCCCGCGACCGCCCACGTGCGATGGCCGTGACGCTGACCCTCGCTGACCTCCGGCAAATCCAAGGCCATCCGGGCGACCTCGTCGACACTTACCATTGCCGGCACTCCATTCCGATAGGCGCTGGCTACGCGCGGCCGCGCCCGACCGCGAGCGCACGTGTCTCGGCACGGCAAGGTGCCACTCGGGCGCGAGCGAGTAAGTGCCGGTCTTTCGCGTTGCAACATGTGCTCACGGCGCGATCTCGAGCGCGCGTCATCACTGGCCAGTCGAAGTGAAGGCCACTGCCACCAAAGCGCCACATTGATCGCGTCAGCTGCGCCCGGCGTCACCCGGTACGTGGTTCGTGCGAACGCGTGGCGTGGCGGTGAACAGCCCGACGCGGTGCATCGCATCGGCCAGCGTTCGTGGCGTCAGAACATCAGCCGCACCGAGGGACAGTTTGGTGCTCGCTAAGTCGCTGACACAACGGCGAGATCCTTCCAGGTCCAGACGCTTGACGCGGTGAAGCCAGCGTCCACGAGCCACTCGAGGAGGTCGCTCAGACGGCCTGGGTGATCAAAGTCGGGGGACAACCCGGTGACGGCGTCTTCGGGGTCCACTGGCACGACGACATCAGCCATGACGAACTGCCCGCCGCTGGCGAGTGATGCGCGGACACGCCGAAAGAGCTCCCGCTTCCGGTCAGCGCGCAAGTGGTGAACTGCGAGAGCCGAAACGACTGCGTCGAACCCATCTTCAGGGAACTGATCAAGCAGGTCGCCCACGATTGTCCGCGCCACGTGATCCGGGGGCAGCGACGCTTGAGCGGCTGCGACCATTTCGGCGCTCTCGTCCAAGAGCACCACCGACGCGTCCGGAAACCGGTGCAATACAGCTTTGCTCGTCGCTCCCGTTCCCACACCAAGGTCAAGGAACGCACCGACCGGCGGCGTGAGAGAGCGAGCGACGTGATCCTGAAGTTCGTCGTACACCGGAATCTCGGCGCGGATCATCTTCAAGTAGGAACCCGCGTCGAAATGGAACTGTGTCATGTGCCATCGACATCGGAGCGCAGCTTCACCAACACAGACTGCCCGATGCCCGTGGTGTGGGCCAGAGCCTCCACCACACCCGGGGCGATTCAAGCGACCTCGACGCGACAGAACGCCACCCTCGACTCGATCAGGCATTCCTGTGCTCGTGGTCTGATCTCCCGATGTCCCGGCCCCCGAATCGGCGCACGATGGCCGCTACCCGGTTACGCGGGTGGCCGGACTGACAGAGGAGCGCAGCATCATGACCATGGCAGACGAAAACGCCGAGATCCTGGGACAGGGCTACGAGGCCTTCAACGCTACCGTGAGCGCCGAGCGAAGCCAGTCATGCGCCGTCCGAGCCCACCGTCGCGGCTATGAGCCGGTCGGGGAGGTGACGGTTGCGGTCGTGTCGAATGTCTTGCCGAGCTCGTAGGCGTGCGCGAGGTACCGCTGGATGGTCTCGGGTGGTGCCGCGGTAGCGCCGTAGAAGTAGACGTGGTCGACTTGTTCGATGCCGGGGTAGCGAAACGCCCAGTCGTCGATGACTCTAGCGATGGCGTCGCGGATGCCGTCGTCGTAGGCGTGCTCGTTGAAGATCGTCGACGTCATGATGAGCGCACGCCGATGGTGGAGCAGAGGAATCCTGCCGTTGATGTCGCCGCGCCAGCCCTCCGAGGTAAGGGCGAACGCGAAGTCGAGCGTGAACACGCGGTCGATCCATCCCTTGAGGATCGACGGGAAGCTACAGAAATGCACGGGTGCGATGAACGCCAACGCGTCCGCCGCCGCGACCTTCTTCTGTTGCGCGATCACGTCCTTCGGCATTCGACTGCGGATCATTGCGGCGATCTCGGCCCGCGATTTGCCGCGCATTGCACGCGATGCCAGGAAACGTTGGACCGGGCCCCGACAGGACCTCAGGACCCGTTGCTCGAGGTTCGTCAGTTCGAGGATGTCCGTCGGGATGTCGCCGCTCGTGTAGCTGGCGACGTCCCGGTCGCGGAACACCGGGTCGAACTTGATCGCATACAAGTCCACGACCTCGCTCTCATGCCCGGCGTCTGCGAGACCGGCCGTGAACCGCTCAAGTACACCGTGACAGAACGATCGCGGATCATTATGCGCGTACACGGTGAGCACCTTCACCTCGCGTTCCCTTCGACCGCCTCGGGCGGCTCGCTGCCTCCTTCAGCACGGCCCTCAAGCAGTTCGAGGATGCGTTCGGTGTTGTCATGGATCTCCGAGATATTGCGATACATCCACTTCGGAGGCGCGTTGTCGGGCATGGCGGCGAACCGCTGCTCCCAGTCCACGTTTCCGAATTTCGGAGCGAAACGCTTGACGAGATACCCGACCCCGACCAGCACAGCGACCGCAACGATGAGCTTCTTCATCTCGTCATCATCCTCCAGCCGCCCACCGGGAAAAGAGGCGTAGGTCCCGACCTGGTCGACGACAGCGTGCCGGCGGACATTGGCTCGACATGCCGATCTTGCGCCATCGAGACCCGCACAGAGTGCCCGCGCTGCGCTCCCGCCGCCAGCAAGTTCGCGGGTACAGAACGACAGCCGCTCCGAGCGGCAGTTTCTGGCGCGACGACTCCGGAACGATCGCCATGCCCGAAAGGTCGCCCGGAGACCGCCGATTGTTCGCCTCCGACATGAACCCTGAGCCGACGACGTTTCGTGTTCGGCCCTCGGTAGCCTTACGAGAGGAGGTGAGATGAAAGCAGTAATCACGATTCCGCGCTCTGGTGGAAACGTCATCCAGTGACGAGAATCCGGTGCAGTCGATTCAGGACCGAGCCCGGGAAATCAAGGCCAGTGTCCACGGTTTGGATCGAGGCCAGCAGACGTCGACGATGCAATCCTTCCTCACCATCGAGGACGAAGGTGGCCGAGGAATGAACCTGTAGGACGGTGGTTCCTGATGCGGCAAGGAGCCACGCTCCGCGCTCGTTCCGCCACGACCTCCCGCGTACAGATCGCCGAGGCCGCGTGCAATCAGGACCCAGTGGCGCTCGCCGGCTTCTACACCGAAGACACCAAACTTCTCCCCCCGAACGCTCCACTGGTGGAGGGAAGAAAGGGCGTCGAGGCCTTCGCAGCCGAGATGTTCGTTTCGGGTGCCCAGACACTGGAACTCGACACCTTCGACGTCATCGAAGGCGGTGACTTGGCCGTCGGGACCGGGAAGTACAAGATGACGATCCAACCTCCCGATGGGGATCCGATCGACGACGTCGGCAAGTACATCGCGGTCTACCAACGCCAGCCCCATGGTGGTTGGGAACTCGTTCGTGACACGTTCAACAGCGACACGCCGACGGGCTAGCAGCCGTCGCCGAGAGCTTCTTCGCGACCAACACGACCGCGTCAGATCTTCGCCCAGCTCCTCGACGACATCGACAACACCAGCTGACCCGTGTTCCATGACGTCCCTCAGCCCCGGCATGGATCACTCGTGTAACGCCGGGTCGAAGGCGCACCATCTCGCCCGTAGAGCGTCCCGCGCTTGCCATCGCGAACCCGCACCGATTGCCCGGTCCGGGCTGCTGCCGCCAGCGACTTGGCCGCGACAGAACGTCACCGAGCCGAGCTGCAGGCTAAGCGCCAGGTGCGCGCGCCCCAGCGGGAGGGCGGCCTTGGCCACCGCACGAAGCACCGACACCGATGTACACGCGCTTCGTCTTGCCGTTGGCCTTCACCAGTAGCGGTACACACGCGGGCTTGGGCACCCAATAGCCACCCGCGTAATGAGTCCAGGAGTTCGGTGGCGAGTTCGCAAGCGCACACGCCGGTACAACCAGGTGGCCTGTTGGAGTCGCCGGGCTGCCCCAGCCGATGGACAAGCGTGTTCGCCACGCCTGGGGAACGATCAGGTCGAACGGCAAGTCCGGCCGGATCAGAAGACCATCCTTGGTGAAGAACTTCAGCGAGGGGTCAGTGCCTCCCCAGTAGTTCGCCTGTAGTGCCGAGTGAAGTTGGAGCGCTACCCGGCCGAAGAGTGCCGACCGGCCTCCTGTGTCACCACCAGTTCCGATCGATTGAGCGCACGGTAACTCGGTCGTCGCTGGCGAGGTCGATGGGTTTGTCGTCGACGCCGACTGCGCTTCCGCGGGCGAGAGCAGCACCGATGCAGTTACCAACACCACGACGGTCGAGCACCACAGGCGCGGCACTCGTCACCAACCTACCGACACTCTGCGAGCAAACGTCTTGAGCGCCGCCATCCGCCCAGATTGCCCGCGCCGCGCTCCCACCGCCAGCGACTTCGCCGCGACAGAACGTCACCCGCACATCTCGGCATCAGTTCTGCGCTCAGCTCGTCGGGCTGCCCCTGTTGATCGCGACGCACCGCGGCGCGGACCTGGGGATCGCCCGCGGCGCCGCGCCCCCCAAACCCACACGGCCGGAGCCTGGCGAGAACCTAGTTGCCTCCCGCCATGGCTCGCATCGGAGTACACAACTCGATCTGAATGTTGTCCGGATCGCGGAACACCAGGATCGAGAGCTCGGGAAGATCGGTACGGTTGCAGCCAACCCCCGCATCTTCCAGGCGATGCTGCCATTCACCGAGATCCGACTCGTCGGTGACGCGAAGCGCGAAATGGTCCAGCCCTACCCGGAACTCGCTGAACGGCTCACTCCCGCCGGCATCGAAACGCCTGAAGCTCAGCCTCGCCGGCAGCTCGACATGTTCCAGCACCTGGACCTCCGCGCCGATCTCGGAGTTCAAATACCGGACCAGCGGATGGAAGCCGAGATGCTCGCAGTACCACGCCGTCGTGCGATCGAGATCGGTGACAGTGAACGCAAGATGGTCAACGCCCGTCAGCGACACAGCAGGATCCTCCCTCGCCCGTGGTCGGTGCTGAGTGTGCACCACTTGGCCCCGAGCACGCCACGCGATCAGGCGGATCGGGTGCCCACACCTCGCACCGGGTCGCGTGTAGTGCGGGTTGGTGGGTTCCGGCGGTGAGCGCCGGGGTGTGGTGACGGTACCAACTTGCTTCGTGTTCGATGGGTGGGATGTCACCGATTTCGCGGTGGATTCTGACGGTGTTGTACCAGTGGATCCATTCGATGATCGCGAGTTCGAGTTGGGCGCGGCTGCGCCACGGTCCGTACTGGACTACGAGCTCGGTCTTGAAGGTGACGCGCTCGTCATGGGTAGCGGCGCTTGTTGCCGGGCGATGGGGACCGTATCTGCGACTCGTTTGGGCCTGCCCACCTGGTCGGTGGACTACCGCATGCCGCCCGATCACCCGTACCCCGCGTCGCTCGACGACTGCCTCACCGTGTATCGCGTCGTACTCGAGCAGTACCCGCCATAGGTCGATCTCACCAGTCCGGCGACTCGTTCCAGACGAACCTTGGCGTCGACAACGTGCTGACGAACAGCCTCGCCCCGACGAATCTGGGGTCAGTAGCTGGTCCAGTCGCGGGCGAACCAGCGCTGGATGCGACTCGACCCGAACTCCGACTTGTCGCCCGCGTAGTCCTGCGAGGGCCCTTCGAACTCCCCCGAGGGCGGTTCCCCGCTCCGAAACGTGACATCGACGCGGCCGACCTGGTCGTGGCCGAACTCCACGTAGCAGATGCCGTGTCCGTCGTAGGTCTCCGATGCTGGACGGCCACGATGCTGGGCGATGATCTCATCGGCGACGACGACGGCTTGTCCCTCGGCGAACACACCGGCCTTGGGCGTGCCGACGCTCGTCACGTCCCCGACGGCGTACACGCCGGGGAAGGCCGTCTCGAGCGTCAACGGGTTCACCGGGATCCAACCGTCGACGCACAGTCCCGACTCCTGGACCACGGCCGGTGCCCGATGCAGCGGCACGCCGAGGAACAGGTCGTAGGGCAACTCTGCTCCGTCGTCGAGCACGACCACCTTCCGGGCCGGGTCGAGCGCCGCGCACCGACCGGGCGGGATGCCAGTTGATCCCGCGCTCGGTGAAGGCCGCGAGCAGCGCCTCCGAAGCGGCCGGCGACGGCGGGACGGGAACACCGAACGGCATGACCAGCGAGACCTCGGAGTCTTCACGCAGGCCGCGCTCGGTGAGGTAGTCGTGCGCCAACAACGCGGCTTCGCTCGGCGCGGGTGGGCATTTGAATGGCGTCGACGTGACGCCGACGATCACGCGGCCGCCCCCGAAGCCTGCCAGTACGTCGCGCACCGCGAACGCACCCGCCACCGTGTAGAACTCGTGACCTCCTTCGACCAGCCCCGGTGTGGCCGCAGGATCCAGATCAGCTCCCAGGGCGACGACCATCACGTCGGCGTCGAACGACCCGGCGTCGGTCTCGACGCGCCGGGCCGCGGGGTCAATCGAACGTACCGCCGTCCGGACGAACCGCACGCCGGGCTTGACCAAGTCGCGGTAGGGGTGGACGACCGCCTCCGCGACGGTGCGCCCGAACATCACGTCGAGCTTGGAGAAGCCGAACACGAACCCGTCGGCCTGATCGATCAACACCACCTCGACCTCGTCGCCGAACTCCTCGGAAAGCCGCGTCGTCAACTCCAACCCGCCGAAACCCGCACCCAACACCAGGACACGCATCACAGACTCCCATCCGAGGCCCGGCGACGGCACTCAACCGGGGGCTGCTCGATCAAGCGGCTACTTCCCCCGCACCCTGCAACCCAGTATCACAGGCCCACCGGACCAGTGGCACCTGCGAGCCAGGGTGTACAGAACGACCGCGCACATACATCGGAGGGGCACCTCGAAACCACGACGAGGCCCGAGCCGACGACCCTCCCCACTGCCCCGCCCCTTCATACATGCCGCTCCGCGCCAACGCTCCCGGTACAGAACGGCGCTTCGAGGTGATGCGGCCTACCCGGGCTGCTCGACCGACGGCGGGTCGAGCGCGGCGAAGCGCGCGTGGAGGCGGGTGCGGATCTCCCCGGTGTCGTAGTCCCGCCAGCGCCGCCGCCGCCGTTCCGCCGCAATCGCGGTACCGGCGGCGATCGCGGCGACCGCCCCCAGACCGAGCCACTTCCAGCTTCTCGATCTCAAGACTCCGTACGCTACCCATGATGGTTCCGGTGATGACCACTACCGAGGCGCTCGCCACCGCGCACACCGGCGACGTGTGGCTCTTCCGGGGGCCCTCCGGTGCCGACCGAGCGATCCGGGTCTTGACGAATTCGCCGGTCAACCACGTGGCGATGGTGGTTGCGTTGGATGACCTGCCGCCCCTGTTGTGGCATACGGAGCTGGGACAGAGCATCGAGAGCGTCTGGAGCGGCGAGCGCCACCGTGGCGCGCAACTCAACCGGCTCGACGAGGCGCTCGCGGTGTGGACCCAGAAGTACAAGCAGCTCGCCTTCGTGCGTCATTTCGATGGTGAGATCACGCGCGAGATGGAGGACGCGTTGCTCCGGGTCGTCGCCGAGTACGAGGGCCGGCCGTTCCCGCGCACGCGGCATCTGGTCGGGAAGTGGCTGTCGGGGCGACTGCGCCGGGAAGCGTCCGAGCAGGCCGTCTACTGCGCCGAGCTGCTCGCGATCACCTACACCCGGATGGGTCTGCTCGATGCCCGAGCGCCGGCCAACTGGTTCGATCCCGGGAGGTTCTGGAGCGGCGATCGGCTCGACCTCACCGGCGGCGCCGGCCTCGGTCCCGAGATCGCGGTCACGGTCGCCGACTGAACGCCCGATCGCTTCGTACGAACATTGTCCGCCACCACGGATGCAGCCGATCTTCCGGAAACGTCGAACATGGCGGTGCAAGGGTCCGGTTCGCGTCAGGGAGCCTGGGAAGCACCGGGGCGAACCATGAGGATGCCGCTCGCGTCGTGGGCGAGTTCCTGCCAGTCGGCGGTCTCGAGTTGGGCGATGATGGGACGGTCGGGTCGCGCGAGGACACAATCGATGTGGTGTTGGTCGAGCCACTGCATCGCATCGACGTCACCTTGAAGTACGTGTTGCTGGTCGATGAGTCGGCTTGCTCCGTAGAGGTCGTTGCGGCCGTCTTCTGAAACGAGGACCTGCGGCCAGCGCTGGTAGATGATGTAGCCACCTTGGTCGTATTCGTTGAGCAGCCGACAGCCCGCAGGGATCGCAGCGGTCGCTCGCACGGCAAATGCGCTGGGTTGCGCACCGCGAGCATTCGTCAGCGCACCAATGGCCGCAAGGGCAAGGACCGCCAATCCGACGACGGTTCCGTGCAGGAGCGGAGTCACGCGGGGTCGGGCCCAGGCTCGTAGCCTCGGAATCGTCAGCGCCGTCGCTCCGAGGGCAAGCTCTGGCGCGCAGAGCAACACCAAGAACGGTCCGTTCCGAATCGCGTCGATGGTAAGCGCCGTCATGACCACGACCGGCAGTACGTGAGCGAGTCGGCGCCAGCGACCAGTGCGTCGCATCGAGAGAAGCGAGAGACCCGCCAGCGCGAGCAGCAGAACGTCGCGGACATTCGTAAGGCTCGCGTGTTGCCATTCAACGATCAGTTGCGACGCGCCGCGCACCTGGCGAGCCGCCGTGTAGGCGCCGAACCCATACGGATTCAGGAGACCCGATACCGCGAGCACCGCGACGACCGTCACCGCACGTCTGGGACGGCGGTCCTGAACTGCCGTGCCCACTGCCAAGAGCGCCGCGAGCAGCACGCCGATCGAAAACGCGAGATGAAGATTGGACCAGACCGCGATCGTCAACGACAAGATGATGAGGGCACGATTGGACCCTGCGAGTGCCGTCGGGGTGAGGACCATGACCACGGCGAACAGGAGACAGCTGACCACCTGCGGGCGTTCGGAGATGTATGGGCCGAGGAGGAACATGACCGGGACCATCGTCGCCACTGATGGCCACACTCGGGCACCCACCCGACGGCACAACTTGTAACTCACGACACCGAGCGCCGCGAAGCCGACCAACATGAGCAGGCTGACGAGCGCCCGCCCACCGATCCGGTTGACCACACCGACGAATAGGTCGAACAGCCACGAATTCTGCCGCCACGCCTTACCCTGCATCACCCAAGAGAACGGGTCGCGCAACGCCAGGCGCGCACGGTCGAGCATCAACTGCCCCGTGCGAAGGTGCCACCAGCCGTCGCTGTCGAACGGTTCGGCCGCCTTCCACAGCACCATCACGACGATCCAGCCGCCGAGCAGCACGAACGGCCAGCGTCCCCCCAAAGTCCGAGGCCGCGTCGGCGCCGAAGTGTCTGCCGGTCCAGTCACGACGACCCCGACATCGGTGTCCTGGTCAGCTACCTTCGCTTGCCGGACGGTGCGAATCGCCATCGCAATCCCATGATCGTGGAGCGCGTATTGCCGGGCTCCCAACAGCCTGCCGATCAAGTGGCGTCGTCTCATCCCCAAAAGTGTTGAAGTCCAACCGACTCCGCCTGTGCTCCGAACCGGCGGTGAGGGCGAGGAGTGTCCGCGAGATCAACGAGGCGTGCGGGAGCGACGAGACCGGTCGGCTCTCCGAACGTTCGGGCTGATCGCGGCACCTCGAGCACGGCGTCGACTGTTTCGGCAAGCGCGAGGGCCCCCGGCGTTGTCCGAGCAGTTCCACGCCGCCGAACCGAAGTGACTCACCGAGCGACGGCGGTGCGCGCCTCGACCTCGACCTTCTGCGACGCCGGCACCGCGACCTGCGCGCCGCGTTCGTCCTGCACGCCGACGATCCCCCACGTGTGCGTCGTGAAGTCGACCCACGGGTAGAAGCCCTTCCCTCCGTTGCCGCTCACGACCGCGGTCGTCCCGGACTGGTCCTGCACGTCGGGCCAGCAACCGAGGCCGTAGCGAGGGATCTTCGTGATGCCGACGGAGTAGTCGTGCGAGGTGTCGTAGGCCGACACCTGATTCGAGATGATCTGCGCGCACCGCATCCGACGACAGCACCCGAGTCCCGTTCGACACGCCGTCGTGGAGGATCATGTCGAGGAACTTCCCGTAGTCGTCGACCGTCACGCGCACACCGAACGCCGGGTTCGCCGCGGTCGGCGCACCGGGCCACGTCGTGTCGTCCATGCCGAGCGGACCCGTGAGCTGCTGTCGCGACGACGGTGGCGAAGTCGGCGCCACCGAGCACCTCGATGAGCCGCCCGACCACGAGGAACGGAGAGTTGCCGTACGAGAACGCTCGATCCCGCCGGGAACTCGCGGGGCGACGACGCGAGCGTGCGCACGCACGTCGCGAGTGGGGTGCCGTCGTCCTGACACGGGTTGTCGTGCACGCCCGACGTGTGGTCGAGGAGTTGCCGCGCCGTGATCGGCGGGTTCGAGCCGCCGAACTCGGGCAGCCACTTCGAGATGTCGTCGTCGAGTCCGATGACACCCCGATCGACGAAGGTCATGAACGTCGCGGCAGTGAGCCACTTCGTCGACGACGCGATCGCAGATCGGCGTGGTGCCCGACACGCCTCCGATGGTGTGCTCGTGGATCACCGCACCGTCGGCGGCGACGATCCGGATCATGCCGCCCGACAGCCCGGCGGAACGCACCCGCTCCTCGAGCAACGTGTCGGTGGCGTCGAACGTGTCCGGAGCGAAGACCTTGCGAACCGTGGTCGTGGTCGTGACCGCGACCGTCGTCGAGGTCGGAACGGAGGTCGACGTCGCCACCGGATCGGTCGGATCGCTCGATGTGCTCGTCGCCGACGACCCACAGCCGACGAGCAGCAGTCCCGACGCGACGAACGCGACTGCCGGCCGCAACCACACGAGGACGCGCGCCTCAGCTGTAGAGCGGACCAAACGAACTCGCTCGCACTCGGTGACCTCCGGCGCTACCTGCTCGGCACACATCCAGGGCGCCGTCGACCGCGACCTCGCTCGAAGCCTGATCGCCGCGCGGCCGCCTTCGCATGCGCTGAGTCGCCGACGCTTGTCCTGTCATTGACGCGCAATACGCCGCTCACGGACCGAACTCTAGGGTTGCCCGAGGGTCCGCGGCTTTGCGAAGCCGAGTGGTCAGGACGGCGTACGACGGGTCGGTGAGCCGAGCTCGCGAAGGTGCCGCCGTGAACATAGAGGTCGGCGACGCCGGACGTAGAGCACACCTGATCTTCCCCTGGTTTCGTTGGTTCGGTGTCCACCGCGCCGGGTCAACTGAAACGCCATCGGCGAGCGCGGAACCGGCAGCATCGTTCCGGTCTCCGGTCTGAGGACGGAGTCGGGAGCTGCGGTCGTGTGGAATGGTTGCTGCGGGGCGTCAGGCGGTGAGGGTTGGCACGGGGTCGATCGGTAGGCCGTGGAGGCGGACCTCGAAATGCAGGTGGGGGCCCGTTGACTTGCCTGTGGAGCCCACCAGCCCGATGACCTGTCCGACGCCGACCCGATCGCCGACATGGCTGAGCAGCTGGCTCTGGTGTGCGTAGACCGTGGCCAGCGACGAGCCGTGGTCGATGACCACGCAATAGCCGTAGCCGCCGCAGTCGCCGGCCATGACCACCACCCCGGCCGCGGCCGCGTGGATCGGCGTGCCCGACCCCGCTTCGAAGTCGAGACCCGGGTGGAAACCGCCTCCCCCGCCGAGGGGATCGATGCGGATGCCGTACGGCGAGCCGAGGCGCGCGCCGGGGATGGGCAGCGCGAAACCAGCAAGCACGGGGGGATCAGTCTGGCCGGCTTGTGCAGTGGCGAGCGCAGCGGTGATGGCATCGGCCTGGGCGTGCAAGCCCGCGTCCGATCCGAGCGCGCTCGTCACGGCTGACTCGGCAGCGTCCCTCGCGGCCGTCGCGTCGGTGACGGCTTGGGTTTGGGCGGCGACGCGCGCGTTCAGGGCTGCGACGCTGGCCTGGGCCTGCACGCGCGCGCGCGTGGCACTCTTGCGCTCGGACTCGAGGCGGCGCGTGAGCGCGTCGAGCACAGCAACCCGGGCGTCGAGCACGGAGACGTCAGACTGCGCGTGAGTGCGGCGCGCGCCAGATGGTTGGCATCGGAGCTGTCGAGCACGCTGAGCGCCTGCGACGGTGGCGTCGTCGTAGAGGGCTGCCCCCAGCAGACCGAAGATCTCGCGCTTGACGGCCGCGTTCTCGCGAGCCCGAGCCGCCTTGAGTTGATCTTTGGCGGCAGCGAGCTCGTGGGCGAGCCCGACGAGAGCGAAGCGGCGTGTGGCGAGGGTGTCGTTGGCGGTCTGTAGTTGTTGGAGCAGCTGCGCGCTGGGTGGCCGTCAAGGTGGCGAAGGCCGGCTGGGGAGCCAGCGTCTCGTCGGGGCTGAGATCGCTGCCCTCCTCGCCTGGGTCGGTCGTGGTGGTCGTGTCGGTGGGCACGGTCGTGGTGGTCGTGTCGGTCGGGCACGGTCGTGGTGGTCGTGTCGGTCGGGCACGGTCGTGGTGGTCGTGTCCGTCGGGCACGGTCGTGGTGGTCGTGTCGGTGGGCACGGTCGTGGTGGTCGTGTCGGTGGGCACGGTCGTGGTGTGTCGTGTCGGTGGGCACGGTCGTGGTGGTCGTGTCGGTGTCCGCGGCGAGCGCGGGGCGGGCAGGGACGGCAGCGAGCGCCAGGGGCACCATGGACAGGACGGCGGCGAGCATGATCACGCACCTGGATCTACGCACGGCGACGAGCGTGCGGACCTCGGTGAGCGCCTCCACCGACACCCCCTCCCGACGACGACGCTGGGTAGTCTCCTCGACGTGCACGAGACTCCTCAAGTGCCCTTCCTCGCTGATCCCGTTGCCCCGGTTCGCCCGATTCGCCGTCACGGAGACCCCGCACAATCTATCGAGTACGACAGCGCCCGCTCGCCATGACGCTCTCCCGAGACTGGACAACACAGAACAACGGGCGTCAACAACCCCACCGGCGACACCGAACCGGCGACTGTACTCGGTCATTGCCGTTGGGACCTCCGCCGGATCCGATCTCGGAACCCCCGGGTGAAGGTGGACTCCCCCCATCGGCTGGGATCCCGTCTCGTCTTCGGGGGCGCGGCCGGCGATCAATTGCCCGGCCGGCTGAAGCGCGTGGGAAAGTCCTCGCATCACCTCCACCCGTTCATGGGCCGTCTGCAGACGTCCGCGCGCTACACCATCCCAGGGACGTCAACCCGCGTGGCCGGGCGAGCATTACGACGCTGTTGTCGTGATGGCGTCGCGCGCTGAGCGCGAACGAGCGACTCACCGGGTGTGCATGCGATAGCCGCGATTGGTGACACGCCCAATCGAGAGGTCAACGGGCCGCACGCGCGAGCGCAAGCGGGCGATCTCGGCGCGCAGAGAACCGAAGGTGTCCGCGCCGGCGGCTGCTCGCGCGATCAGCACCTCGTCGGGTACGACTTCGGAGAACTCGGCAGTGAGCGCCTCGGCGAGGCGGGTCTCGACGGGCGAGAGATGCACGCTCTTGCCGCGGTAGTGCAGGAGGCCGTTGTCGGCGACCCAGGGAGGTCCGGTGTGCGCGGCGGCTCGGAGTTCGAGCGCGGCGACGCGGGCGCGGAGGTCGCGTTCGTCGCCGGGCACGCGGACCCAGTCCTCGAGACAGCTGGTGGGGATCGGCGGGTCGTCGTCACCTGCGACGAGGTAGAGGAGCGCGGCGCCGGCGTGCGCGAGGTGGCTCGCTGCTTCGCGTTCTTCGGGCCAGCGGACCACGACGACGTCGGCGGCCATCACGGGTGCTCGCTCGCTGGTGTCTCGAAGCGGAACCCGAGGCCGGATTCGGTGATGAAGGAGCGCGGATGCGACGGTTCGGGTTCGAGCTTGTGGCGGATCTGGGTCATGAACACCCGCAGGTAGTTGGTCTCCTTGCCGTAGGAGGGACCCCATACTTCCTGGAGCAGCTGTTCGTAGGTGACCAGCCGGCCGGTGTTGCGGACCAGGACCTCGATGATGTGCCACTGCGTGGGTGTCAGCCGCACCAGCTCCTCACCGCGATGGGCCTGCTTGGCCGAGAAGTCCAGCGAGAAGTCGGGGGTGACCACGACGGTCTTGCCTTCGGGGAGCACGGCGCGCCGCATCGCGGCGCGGAGCCGGGCGAAGAGCTCCTCCATCCCGAAGGGCTTGGTCAGGTAGTCGTCGGCGCCCAAATCGAGCGCATCGACTTTGGCGGCCTCGGTACCGCGTGCCGACAGCACGACGATCGGTACCGAAGTCCAACCGCGCAAGCCGCGCACCACGTCGAGCCCGTCCATCGACGGCAAACCCAGATCGAGGATCACGACATCTGGATGACGACGGGCCGCGAGCTGCAAGGCCTGCTCACCGGTGGAGGCGAGGTCCACTTCGTAGTCCCGCGCGCGGAGATTGACCTCGAGCGTCTTGCGAATGCGAGCGTCATCCTCGACGACGAGGACGCGACTCATGGTGTGTCTCCTACGTTGCGATCATCGTAGGTTGCCGCCATCGCGACGACTTCCTTCAGCTCATGAGCTCAGCTTGTCGAGCGCGAGGTTGAGGTCGAGGACGTTGACGGTCTTCTCGCCGATGATGCCGAGCGGTCGGCCGTCGGTGTGGTCGTCGATGAGCTTGAGCACCTGGGCCCCGGTGAGGCCGCGGGCGTCGGCGACGCGCTTGGCCTGCAGCTTGGCGTTGGCGACGGAGATGTCGGGGTCGAGACCCGAACCCGACGCGGTGACCGCGTCGACCGGGACCTTCACCGCAGTTGCGAGAGTCCGTTGAGCTCGCGGTAGGCCTTGGCGCGCTGCGGCACGGTGTTGGGGTCACAGACCTTCGAACCGTCGGCGTTGGTCTCGTACACCGGGTTGCCCTTCTTGTCGACGATTCCGTTGCCGGCCTTGTCGGTCTTCTGCACCGGCAGGCACTTCGCGATGAGCTTGGGGTTCAGCGGCCCGAGGTTCGAGCCGGTGCTGTAGGTCGGGTCGTAGTTCGCCGGCCGACGGACGTTCCTGGAAGTACTTCTTGATCGGGTTGCCCTTGTCGTTGGTGAACGCCTGCGCGATCATGCTGGACCCGACCGTCTTGCCGTTCTTCTCGACGAGCGAGCCGTCGGCCTTGTGCTTGAACGCGACCTGGGCGACGCCGGTGACGACGAGCGGGTAGACGAGGCCGAGCAGCACGGTGAAGATGACCATCGAGACGATGGCGGGGATGAGTTGGCGTCGCATCTACTTGACCCCCAGGGCGGTGATGATGATGTCGATGAGCTTGATGCCGATGAACGGGGCGATCACGCCGCCGGCGCCGTAGATCAACAGGTTGCGGCGCAGGAGATGCGACGGCGCTGGTGGGGATGAACTTCACGCCCCGCAGCGCGAGCGGGATGAGCACCGACGATGATCAGCGCGTTGAAGATCACCGCGGAGAGGATCGCCGAGCGCGGGCTCTGCGAGATCCATGACGTTCAGGTCGTTGAGCACGTGGACGCTGGCGAAGCCCGCGAACATCGCCGGGATGATCGCGAAGTACTTCGCGACGTCGTTGGCGATCGAGAACGTCGTGAGCGAGCCGCGGGTGATGAGGAGCTGCTTGCCGATCTCGACGATGTCGATGAGCTTCGTCGGATCGGAGTCGAGGTCGACCATGTTCCCGGCTTCCTTGGCCGCCTGCGTGCCGGTGTTCATCGCCACGCCGACGTCGGCCTGCGCGAGCGCGGGGGCGTCGTTGGTGCCGTCGCCGGTCATCGCGACCAGACGACCGCCCCGCTGCTCGCTCTTGATGAGCTTCATCTTGTCTTCGGGTGTCGCCTCGGCGAGGAAGTCGTCGACGCCGGCTTCCTGGGCGATGACCGCCGCGGTGCGCGGGTTGTCGCCGGTGATCATCACCGTGCGGATCCCCATGCGCCGCAGGTCCGCGAACCGCTCGGCGATGCCGGGCTTGACGATGTCCTTGAGGTAGATCACGCCGAGCGGGCGCGGAGGGAGGGGGGACCCTCCGCGCCGCCGGCTTCGGCGACCACGAGCGGCGTGCCGCCCTGGGCCGCGATCGAGTCCACGGCGTCGCCGAGCTCGGGCGGGCACCGTCGCCGCCCTGGTCCTCGACCCAGCGGCGCACCGAGTCGGCCGCGCCCTTGCGCACGAGACGGTCCGCGAAGTCGACGCCGCTCATCCGGGTCTGCGCGGTGAACGGCACCAGCTCGGCGCCGACGAGCTCGCGCTCGCGGAGCCCGTAGCGCTCCTTGGCGAGCACGACGATCGAGCGGCCCTCGGGGGTCTCGTCGGCGAGGCTCGAGAGCTGCGCGGCGTCGGCGAGCTCCTGCTCGGTCACGCCGCTCACGGGGATGAACGCGTCGGCCTGACGGTTGCCGAACGTGATCGTGCCGGTCTTGTCGAGCAGCAGCGTCGCGCAGTCGCCCGCGGCCTCGACCGCGCGGCCGCTCATCGCGAGCACGTTGCGGCGCACGAGCCGGTCCATGCCCGCGATGCCGATCGCGGAGAGCAACGCGCCGATCGTGGTCGGGATCAGGCACACCAGCAGCGCGACGAGGATGACGACGTTCTGCTCGGCGTCGGCGAACATCGCGAACGGCTGCAGCGTCACGGTCGTGAGCAGGAAGATGATCGTGAGCCCGGCCAGCAGGATGTTGAGCGCGATCTCGTTCGGCGTCTTCTGGCGCGACGACCCCTCCACCAGCGCGATCATCCGGTCGAGGAACGTCTCACCCGGCCGGGCGGTGATCCGCACGACGATCTCGTCGGAGAGCACCCGGGTGCCGCCGGTGACCGCGGAGCGGTCGCCGCCCGACTCGCGGATCACCGGCGCCGACTCGCCGGTGATCGCCGACTCGTCGACGCTGGCGATGCCCTCGATCACCTCGCCGTCGCTCGGGATGAGCTCGCCGGCGCTGACGACGCACTTCGTCGCCGACGTCGAGCGCGGTGCTCGGCGCGGTCCTCGACGGTGCCGTCGGCCCTGCGGACGTGCGCGACGGTCTCGGAGCGGGTCTTGCGCAGCGTGTCGGCCTGGGCCTTCCCGCGGCCTTCGGCGATCGCCTCGGCGAAGTTGGCGAACAGCACCGTGAACCACAGGAACAGCGCGACGAGCCCGGTGAACACGTTCTCGTTCGTCGTCGACGAGCCGAGGTCCTTGAAGAACAGGATCGTCGTGAGCACCGAGCCGACCCCGACGACGAACATCACCGGGTTGCGCATCAGCGTGCGCGGGTTCAGCTTCACGAAGCTGTCGACGATCGCCCGACGCACGATCTCGGGCTCGACGAGCTTGGTCTCACGAGCCATCGGACGACTGCTCCTCGAACTAGAGCTTGAGCTGCTCGACGATGGGGCCGAGCGCCAGAGCGGGAAGGAATGCGAGCGCGGCGACGATCACGGCGACGCCGATCACCAGCACGACGAAGAGCGGCGTGTCGGTCGGGAACGTCCCGACGGTCGCCGGCACGCGCCGCTTGCGCACGACCGACCCGGCGATCGCCAGCGTCGGGATGATCAGGAAGAACCGGCCGAAGAGCATCGCGACGCCGAGCGTCGTGTTCATGTAGGCCGTGTTCGCAGTGATCCCGGCGAACGCCGAGCCGTTGTTGTTCGCCGCCGGAGGTGAACGCGTACAGCAGCTCGGTGAAACCGTGCGCGCCCGGGTTGCAGATCGAGACGTTCTTCACCGACCCGACGAAGGTCGAGATGGCGACGCCGATCATCACGACCGCCGGCATGACGAGGATGTAGATCGCGACCAGCTTCACCTCGGCGGCCTGGATCTTCTTGCCGAGGTACTCCGGCGTTCGCCCGACCATGAGGCCGGCGATGAACACCGACAGGATCACCAGGACGAGCAGCCCGTTGAGCCCGACGCCGACGCCGCCGGGGCTGATCTCGCCGAGCTTCATGTTGACGAGCGGGACGAGGCCGCCGAGCGGCGTGTAGCTGTCGTGCATCGAGTTCACCGAGCCGTTCGACGTGCCCGGTCGTGGACGCGGCCCAGATGCCGGAGCGACACGGGCCCGTTGCGGACCTCCTTGCCCTCCAGGTTCCCGCCGGGCGACGTCGCGGTGACCGTCTGGGTGACGCCGCCGGTGTCGAGCCTCGGGTTGCCGCCCGACTCGATGATCGGCGCCGCGATCGACCGCGCCGAGCCAGAGCATCGCCCATGATCGCGAACACCGCGTAGCCCTGGCGCTTGTCCTTGATCATCCGGCCGAACGTGAACGCGAGCGCGAACGGGATGATGAGGATCGCGTAGAGCTCGACGAAGTCGCTCAGCTTGGTGGGGTTCTCGAACGGGTGGGCCGAGTTCACGTTGAAGAAGCCGCCGCCGTTGGTGCCGAGCTGCTTGATCGAGATCTGGCTCGCGACCGGGCCGCCGGGGATCTGCTGCGTCGCGCCGGCGACCGTGTGCACCGTGGTGAAGCCGTGGGTGTTCTGGATCACGCCGCAGGCGACGCAGCACGATCGCGAACACGAACGCGAGCGGCAGCAGGATCCGCAACGTCGTGCGCACGAGGTCGACCCAGAAGTTGCCGACCGTGCGCTGGCCGGCGCGTGACAGCCCGCGGATCAGCGCGACCATCACCGCCATGCCCGCGGCCGCGGACACGAAGTTCTGGACCGTGAGCCCCATCATCTGGGTGAGGTGGCTCAGCGTGTTCTCGCCGCCGTAGCTCTGCCAGTTCGTGTTGGTCATGAAGCTGACCGCGGTGTTGAACGACAGCGCCGGCGCGACGTTCGCCATGTCGGTCGGGTTGAACGGCAGGCTGCTCTGGAGGCGCTGGATCACGTAGAGCAGCGAGCACCGCCGACGACGCTGAACGCCAGCACCGACGAGCGCGTAGACGTTCCAGCGCTGCTCGCGCTCGGGGTCGATCCGGCACGCCCGGTAGATCAGCCGCTCGATCGGGCCGAAGACCCGGTCGCAGCCGCGACGGCGCCGCCCCCGTACACGTGCGCCATGTAGCGCCCGAGCAGCGGGGCGGTCACCGACGATCGCGACGATCAGCGCGACGAGCTGCGCCCCAACCCGCCGCGCTCATCAGAACCGCTCCGGGAACACGAGCGCGGCGACCAGGTACAGCAGCAAGCAGCGACGGCGAGCACGAGGCCGGCGATGTTCTCGACCCGTCATCGGACGCCCACCTCGGCGGCCAGCTCCGCCGCCTCGTCAGCCGGCGACCGGGTCCAGGTCGGCGTCCGCGTCGGGACCGATGAGCACGTCACAGCCGTGACGAGCGCGACGCACAGCCCGAAGAACGCCAGGAGGGTCAAGACCACCCACAGATCAGCCATGCCGCTTCTCCACGTCTCACCGGGTCGCCTCCCGTGCGTCGCCCGTCCGAACATGCTGAACGCCATCTCACACCCGCCGGTCCGGGCTGCACAGAGTCCTGACGCCGATTTAGCTCTCCCGGCTCGCGGACTAACAGCGCGTTAGCACCAGCGGGCTGACGCCACGTTCGCGAAACACGCCGGAAACACGGCGGCAAACGCGTGGGCAACGGATGTCAAATCCGCGACGCATGCGCGTCAGTTCTCCGTGAAAGCCCTTGGCAGGCCCTCGCCGCGCCCGTACAAACGCACCGGACGACCGCGAGAGGAGCGACACGATGTACGACGCGATCTTCCTGCTGACGATCGTCGGGTTCTTCGCGCCTCTGCGTCGCGTACATCCGAGGGTGCGACCGGATCATCGGACCCGAGGTCGAGGCCGAGGCCGACGTCGACGCCGAGCTCGAGCGACGAGGGCGTGCCGACGCCGGTCGGGACGCCGCCCGTCGGAGCGTGCCGCGTGACCGCCGTGCTGGCGATCTCGACCGCGGACAACCTCGTGGCGCTCGGCCTGACGGCCGTGCTCGTCGTGTACCTCGTGCTCGCCCTCGTCTTCCCCGAGAGGTTCTGAGCCGATGTCGTCCTCCGCGCTGCTGCAGTTCCTCGCGCTGCTCGCGCTGCTCGCGCTCACCGTCCCGCCGCTCGGCCGCTACATCGCGAAGGTCTACGGCTCCGAGCCCGACGGCCGCGCGCCCGGTGACCGCGTCTTCCTGCCCGTCGAGCGGGGCGTCTACCGGCTCCTGCGCGTCGACCCCGAGCACGAGCAGCGCTGGACCGGCGTACGCGCTGAGCCTCGTCGCGTTCAGCCTCGTGTCGAGCGTCGTGCTCTACGGCATCATGCGCCTGCAGGCGCACCTCCCGTTCAACCCGACGCACGTCGCCGCGGTGCGCGCCGCACCTGTCGTTCGACACCGCGGTCAGCTTCGTCACCAACACGAACTGGCAGAGCTACGGCGGCGAGAACACGATGAGCTACCTCACGTCGATCGGCGGCCTGCTGGTGCAGCACTTCGCGTCGGCCGCCGTCGGCCTCGCCGTCGTGATCGCGCTCATCCGCGGGCTCACCCGCACCCGCACGCCGTTCATCGGCAACTTCTGGGTCGACATCGTCCGCGGCACGACCCGCATCCTGCTGCCGATCTCGCTCGCTGTTCGCGATCGTGCTCGGGAGCCAGGGCGTGATCGCCAACTTCCACGGCTTCCGCGCCGTGACCACGGTCGAGGGCGTGAAGCAGCTCATCCCCGGCGGCCCGCTCGCCGGCTGGATGGCGATCAAGCAGCTCGGCAGCAACGGCGGCGGCTTCTTCAACGTCAACTCCGCGCACCCGTTCGAGAACCCGACGCAGCTCTCGAACTTCTTCGAGCTCTACCTCACCGTGCTCCTCGCGTTCGCGCTCGCGGTCGCGTTCGGCGTGCTCGTGAAGGACAAGCGCCAGGGCCGGCTCGTGCTCTGGATCATGGTCGTCGTCTGGATCGCGGGCTCGCTGTTCGCGAGCTTCGCCGAGACCAACGGCAACCCGCGCCTCACCGCGGCCGGCGTCGAACCAGTCGGTCAGCGCCGACCAGGGCGGCGGCAACATGGAAGGCAAGGAAGTCCGCAACGGCGTCTCGTCGTCGGCCGTCTGGGGCGCGTCCGTCACGCTGACGTCGAACGGCTCGGTGAACTCGATGCACGACAGCTGGACGCCGGTCGGCTCGCTCGTGCCGTTCTTCGGCATGCTCACCGGCGAGGTGACGCCCGGCGGCGTCGGCGTCGGCCTGATGGGCCTGCTCGTCAACGTGCTGTTCGCGGTGTTCATCGCCGGTCTCATGATCGGGCGAACACCCGAGTACCTCGGCAAGAAGCTCCAGAGCCGAGAGACGAAGCTCATCGTGCTGTACCTCATCGCGGTGCCGGCGGTGCTGCTCGGCTTCACCGGCGCGTCGATGTTCGTCGACTCGGTGCTCCACACGACGATCTGGAACCCGGGCACGCACGGCTTCAGCGAGATCCTCTACGCGTTCGCCTCGGCGGCCAACAACAACGGGTCGGCGTTCGCCGGCATCACCGCCAACACGCAGTGGATGAACACGACGCTCGGGCTCGCGATGCTCGTCGGTCGCTTCTTCCTCATCATCCCGGTGCTCGCGATCGCCGGGTCGCTCGCCCGCAAGCCGAAGGTGCCGACGACGTCGGGCACGCTGGCGACGCACACGCCGCTGTTCGGCGGGCTCGTGGTCGCGGTGATCGTGATCATCGCCGGCCTGACGTACTTCCCGGCGCTCGCGCTCGGTCCCATCCTCGAGCAGCTCCACCTGTGAGGTGACGGTGACAACTACAGTCGACACTCCAACCCCGCCGCCGGCACCCGAAGACGGCTGCCGAGCGGCCGACACGACGCGACGAGAGGGCATCTTCGACCCGGCCATCGTCGGTCCGGCGATCGTCGGGCAGCTTCCGCAAGCTCGAACCCGCGGACGCTGCTCGCACAATCCGGTGATCTTCGTGGTCGAGATCGGCAGCGTCTACACGACGGTGCTGTTCTTCCGCGACCTCTCGAAGTCGTCGACGAACGAGAACGTGTTCGCCGGCCTGGTCACGTTCTTCCTCTGGGCGACGGTCCTGTTCGCCAACTTCGCCGAAGCGATGGCCGAAGGCCGCGGGAAGGCGCAGGCCGCGTCGCTGCGCAAGGCGCGCACCGAGACCATCGCGAACCGTCGCCGGGCCGACGGAACCGTCGAGCAGGTGCCGTCCAGCGCGCTCGACGTCGGCGACGAGTGCGTCGTCGCCGCCGGCGAGGTGATCCCGTCCGACGGTGACGTGATCGAAGGGCATCGCGTCGGTCGACGAGTCGGCGATCACCGGCGAGTCGGCGCCGGTCATCCGCGAGTCCGGCGGCGACCGCTCGCGCGGTGACCGGCGGCACCCGCGTGCTGTCCGACGAGATCGTCGTGCGCATCACCGCGAAGCCCGGCGAGACCTTCCTCGACCGGATGATCGCGCTCGTCGAAGGCGCCGAGCGCCAGAAGACCCCGAACGAGATCGCGCTGTCGATCCTGCTCGCCGGGCTCACGATCATCTTCTTCGTCGCGGTCGCGAGCCTGCAGCCGTTCGCGATCTACGCGCACGCCGAGCAGCAGATCATCGTGCTCGATCGCGCTGCTGGTCTGCCTCATCCCGACGACGATCGGCGGCCTGCTGTCGGCGATCGGCATCGCGGGCATGGACCGGCTCGTGCAGCACAACGTGCTCGCGATGTCGGGCCGGGCGGTCGAGGCGGCCGGCGACGTGTCGACGCTGCTGCTCGACAAGACCGGCACGATCACGATCGGCAACCGGGAGGCGACCGAGCTCATCGCCGTGCACGACGTCACCGAGCAGGAGCTCGCCACCGCCGCGCTGCTCTCGAGCCTCGCCGACGAGACGCCCGAAGGCCGGTCGATCGTGCGGCTGTGCGATGGAGCAGTACGGCGTCACCGCGACCGAGCCGGCCGACGCCGAGCTGGTGCCGTTCAGCGCGCAGACGCGCATGTCCGGGCGTCGACCTCACCGAGTCGGGGCGCCGGATCCGCAAGGGCGCGGCCGACGCCGTGCGCCACTACGTCGTCGAGCAGGGTGGCGTCGTCCCGCCCGAGCTCACCGAGTTCGTCGAGTCGATCTCGCGCGCCGGCGGCACGCCGCTCGTCGTCGCCGAGGACGCGCGCATCCTCGGGGTCATCCGCCTCAAGGACATCGTGAAGCCCGGCCTGCGCCAGCGCTTCGAGGAGCTCCGCCGCCTGGGGATCCGCTCGATCATGATCACCGGCGACAACCCGCTCACCGCGGCCGCGATCGCCGAGGAGGCCGGGCTCGACGGCTTCCTCGCGGAGGCGACGCCCGAGGAGAAGCTCGCGCTCATCCAGCGCGAGCAGCGGGGCGGCAACCTCGTCGCGATGACCGGCGACGGCACCAACGACGCGCCCGCGCTCGCGCAGGCCGACGTCGGCGTCGCGATGAACACCGGCACCCAGGCCGCGCGTGAGGCCGGCAACATGGTCGACCTCGACTCCGACCCGACCAAGCTCATCGAGATCGTCGAGATCGGCAAGCAGCTCCTCATCACCCGCGGCTCGCTCACGACGTTCTCGATCGCCAACGACGTCGCCAAGTACTTCGCGATCATCCCGGCGATGTTCCTGGGCGTGCTGCCGGCGCTCGACCGGCTGAACGTGATGGACCTGCAGTCGCCGCGCTCGGCGATCCTCTCGGCCGTGATCTACAACGCGATCATCATCGTGCTGCTGGTCCCGCTCGCGCTGCGCGGCGTCAAGTTCGTCGCGCTCACCGCGACCGAGATCCTCCAGCGGAACCTGCTCATCTACGGCGTCGGCGGGCTCATCGCGCCGTTCATCGGCATCAAGCTCATCGACATCGTCGTCTCGGCCCTGGGAGTGAAGTGATGCGACGCCAACTCGTTCCCGCGGTCATCGCGATCGTGCTGTTCACCGTGCTCACGCTCGTCTACGCCGTCGGCACGACGTTCGTCGACGCGGTGCTCTTCCACGACAAGGCCGACGGGTCGTTCGTGAAGGACGCGCAAGGGACGCGTCGTCGGCTCGAGCCTGATCGGCCAGGGCTTCACCAAGGCGAGGTACTTCCACCCGCGGCCGGCGGCCGACGACTACGCGTCGGGCCCCGACTACAGCTACGGATCGAACTACGGGCCCGACCGACCCGCGGCCTCGTCGGCAAGTGCCTGCCCGTCGCAGAAGACCGACAAGAACGGCAATCCGGTCGTCGACGCAAGGGCAACCCCGTCTACGAGACGAACCAGGACGGCACCAAGGTGTGCGACCCGAACACCGTGCCCCAGCGCGTGAAGGCCTACCGCGAGGAGAACCGCCTCGCCGGCGACACGCCGGTGCCGGTCGACGCGGTCACCGCGTCGGGGAGCGGGCTCGATCCCGACATCTCGGTCGCGAACGCGAAGCTCCAGGCGCCGCCGTGTCGCGGCGGTCCGCGACCTGCCGCTCGCACGCGTGCTCGCGCTCGTCGAAGGCGAACACCGACGGCCGCGCGCTCGGGATCCTCGGCGAACCGGCCGTGAACGTGCTCGAGCTGAACCTCGCGCTCGACACGATCAAGCAGCTGATCGGCGACTCTGCCGTCCATGTCGAGCGTCGGGCACGAACCGTATCCCCATGCCCGGTTGGGTGAGGAAGTACCGCGGCCGAGCGGGGTCGGGCTCGAACTTGCGGCGTACCTGCGCCATGAACTGACGCAGGTAGTTCGTCTGGCTCACGTAGCTCGGGCCCCACACCTCTTCGAGCAGCTCCCGTTGGCTGACCAGCCGATCGGGATTCCGCACCAGGATCTCGACGAGATGCCACTGCGTCGGCGTCAGCGCGATCTCGGTTCCGTTCGCGCGTCGTCGCACGCTTCGTCGCGAAGTCGATGCGGAAGTCGATCGTCTCGACGACCGGCGCCGCCTCGTCCACGGGCCTGGCGCGGCGCAGGCCCGCGCGCAACCGGGCAAGGAGCTCCCCCATGCTGAACGGCTTCGTCACGTAGTCGTCGGCGCCGGCGTCCAGCGCGCGGATCTTCCGAGACTCCTCGTGCCAGGCGGAGAGGACGATGATCGGCATCGACGTGCAGCTCCGCAGTCCGTGGACGACCTCGATCCCGTCGATGCCGGGAAGACCCAGGTCGACGATCGCGATGTCGTACGAGCTGCTCGTGCCCCGTGCGATGGCGGCCTCGCCGGTCTCCACCAGATCGACTTCGTACCCGCGGGCCGTCAGTTGCGTGCCCAGCATGCGCAGCATGCGCCGCTCGTCGTCGACGATCAAGACTCGACTCATCGTCGCCTCCACCTCCGGAGCGCATCACTCAACTCGCTCGACCGCCTCTCATCGAATGCATTTGCGGGATCTGAACGGGTTTCGGTCGCGAACTAACAGGTCCTTATCGGCGTAACGTACGCGGAGCAGAACCTCGGCTCAGTCACCGGCGTTGATGCCGGCGCCCGATCAGGCCCCTGCGAGACATCGAGCACCCACTGGCTCTCCTCGAGCGTGAAGCCGACCCGCGCCCGACACCGCAGCGCGAGACCAACCACAGCCAGCCGACGACGAAGTCTCGTCATCTCTCGGCGGCGCGCGAGCTCACTCGGAGCGGATGCGGGCCACAGCATCCGTTCGAGGTCCCGCGGGCGCAGCGGGTGCGGCCAGCGGTCGAGGAACAGCGCCACCAACGCCGACTCACGACTCGAGAGTCGCACCTCGCGTTCGCCGCGAACGAGGACGCCGGTCCCGACGATCGCCTCGGGGATGCGAGTCACGGCATGCCGGACGGATTTCGGCCGTGTGGTCGTACGGCGGTCAGCGGCCGAGATGACGGTCCCCGACCTGCCGGCAGAGCATCGAGACGCAACGAACTCAGCTGCACGCCCCACTACTACGACCCGCCCCGGGAGTCGTCGAGAGCGTTGACGGACTCTCTGCGGATCGCCGTCCCGAATTAGCGGTTTCTCTACACGAGATCCTCGAGCGCGTCCCTACACTCGTACGTCGGAGAGCCGGGAAGTCTGGTCGGCACCTCGGACAAAGGTGTACACGATGGACGGAGTTCCCCTCTTCGCGATGGTGGTCGGTGTTCTCGTCCTCGGCGCGGTCGTGTTGACACCTCGGTTCCTCCGATGGCCCCAGCGCGTTCGTTGGACCGTGGCCGCCCAGGCCATCGGCCAAGCGGGCTTCGGCCCGGCGGGGTACCCGCTCCTCGATCTACGCGAGGTCGTGCTGGTGTCCGTGGACGCCGACGGGAGCGACCTCGAGGTCGGCGTTCTCGAGGTCGGGCGTGAAGCGTGCGACACGTTGAGCCTGGCGGGCGCGACACGGAGCGATGCCGAAATGGTGTCGATGCTGCGCGAGTGGTGTGCACTGCGCACGCCGATGGTCCTCTACATCGACCGGGCCGGCGTCGCGAGTCTCGAAGGACCGGCGGCAACCGTTACCAACCTTCAGAGCGTCGCGGGTCTGACCGCACCATCGTGACGGGGATGTCCCCGAACGACGACCGAGGTACGCCGATTCGAGGGCGGTGTCACTGCAGCGGGTCCCGCGCCGAGGGTCTCGCCGGTATGGTGCCGGGGTGCGACGGGTTGTGGTCGCGGTCCTCGTGTCGGTCGTCGTGGGCTGTGGCGCGTTGCTGTTCGCGTCCACCACGCGCTCCGGTGAGAGTGCTCGGACCGGGCCCGTCGCCGCGGCGGGACGCCGAACGACGACAACGGCCCCGTTGCCGACGACGACGCCCGCGCCCACCTCGACGGTCCCTTCGGACCAGCGAGGGCCGCGCGGGAGCGGTCAGCCGGTCACCTTCGCCTTCGCAGGCGACATGCACTTCGTCGACGAGCAGGACAACGAGCCCGGTGCCGCCTCCACCGGGATCCCTCTGGCCGAGCAGCTCGACGCCGACCCAGCAGGAGTGCTCGCACCGATCGCGCCCGTGCTCTCCGGCGCCGACCTCGCGATGGTCAACCTGGAGACGGCAATCACCGACCGCGGCGAGCCGGTGGAGGGCAAGAACTTCCACTTCCGTTCCCCGGCGGCGTCGTTCACCGCCCTGAGGGCCGCGGGCGTCGACGTGGTCAACATGGCGAACAACCACGCGCTCGACTACGGCCCCGTCGGCATGCAGGACACGTTCGACGCGATCGCGTCGTCCAAGCTCGCGGTGGTCGGGATCGGCCACAACGCGTCCGAGGGGTACCAGCCGTACCGCACCGTCATCAAGGGCCAGCACATCGCGATTCTCGAGCGCGCTCGACTGGCTGGAGCCCGGGCTGATCCCGGGGTGGTCGGCAACCGAGACCCAGCCCGGCCTCGCCTTCTCGATCGACCGCACGCGTCTCGTCGCCGCGGTGGCCGCGGTTCGGCCCGAGGTCGACACGCTCGTCGTGTTCCTGCACTGGGGGACGGAGGAGACAAACTGTGCGTCTCCCGAGCAGCAGGATCTCGCCCGGACCCTGCTCGCCGCGGGTGCCGACATCGTCGTCGGGAGCCATGCCCACCGTGTGTTCGGCGCCGGCCGCGTCGGCACCTCGCTCGTCGCCTACGGGCTGGGCAACTTCGTGTGGTGGCGCGAAGACGGCGAATCGGGACGAACCGGGGTGCTGCTGGTCACGGCCACCGGCCGCGAGGTCGACGCGTACTCGTGGGTGCCGGCCCGCATCACCCACGGGATCCCCATCCCCGAGACCGGTGACGCGGCGGCGGCCGACATCGCCGAGTGGGAGCACCGCCGCACCTGCAGTGGCCTCTCGCCATAGGACGGGTGCAGGCCCGGACGCCTCTGTCTACGACCCGCCGGGAGGCGCCACCGCGGTTCGGAAACCGACCGGGCGTGTCCTGCTCGTCTCGCGTCGACGGGCGCTCGCCCGGATCGCGGTCACCGCGAACACGGCGACGTAGCCGCCGGTCGCGAAGGCGATGATCGCGAAACTCGGCGGCACGTCGCTGAAGAGGTAGCTGGCGAGGATGCCGCCCCAGACGCAGGCACTCGCGATCGCGGCAGCCAGGAACAGCGCGAGGTACGGGCGGTTCGTGAGTCGTTGGGCGGTGCCGGCCGGGGCGGCGACGAGGCCGAGGAACAGCAGCGCGCCGACGGCTTGCGTTGCCTCGGCGGCGGTCACGCCGACGAGCACCAGGAACACGATGCCGAGTGCCCGAACGGGAACCCCGCGGGCGCGAGCGACGTCTTCGTCGAGGGTGGCGAAGAGCAGCGGGCGCGCGAGCACCAACACCATCACCGAGGTCGCCAGGCCGATCCAGGCGGCCAGGTTCGCGGTGGATGGACTGAGCCCGAAGATCGAGCCGAAGAGCACGTTGGCGCTCGCGGTGGAGTTTCCCGTCGCGCTCGACGTGGTGTAGATGCTGAGGAACAGCACACCGAGTCCGAGGATCCAGGTGAACACCGTCCCGATGACGACATCGTCGGGGCGTCCGCGAGGGCCGAGGAGTCCGAGCACGAAACCGACACCGACAGTTGCGACGAAGAGACCGAGACGCGCGTCGAGGCCGAATGCGAGCGCGGCGAGCGCGCCGGTGAACGCCACGTGGCTGAGCGCGTCGGCGCTGAAGACCTGACTGCGGAGCACGAGGAAGTACCCGACAAGGCCACTGACCGCGGCAACGGCGGTACCCGCGAGCAGCGCGTGGCGAATGAAGGGATGCGCGAGCAGGTCGAGGACGCCGGTCCCCGGTGTGCCGGCGAAGACGGTCATGTCGCGGCGTTGGCGTGCGGTCGGAGGTTGCCGACCACGGCGGGCGCGTGCGCCAGGAGATAGACACCGAATGCGAGGCTGGTGATGTAGAAACCGACCGGTTGGTCGTAGAAGTACGCCAGCGCCAGGCCGGTCCAGGTGACGGCAATTGCGATCGCGATGCTGAGCGCCACCCCCGGAAGGACCCGGTTCGTGATCCGCTGCGCGGTGGCGGCGGGTACGACGAGGAGCGCGAACACGAGCAACACGCCCGTGATCTGGCTCGCCTCGGCGACCGCGACGCCGAGCACGACGAGGAAGACGATCGAGAGCATTCGAACGGGGATCCCGCGCGCGACGGCTACGTCCGGATCGATCGAGCTGAACAGCAGGGGCCGGGCAATGACGGTCAACACCACGATGGCGGCGACAGCTACCGCGACCAGGGTCGCGACCTGATTGTCCGTGATGCCGAGAAAGCTGCCGAACAACAGCGAGTTCACGTTGTTGAGCAATCCGTGGTACAGCGTCACGAACAGGTATCCGCACGCGATCGCGAAGGCCTGCAGCGTGCCGACCACGGCGGACTCCTCGCTGAACGAGTGCCCGCGTCTGCGCGGGATCGCGGCGATGACGAGTGCAGCGGCGATGGAGAATCCGAAGTACCCCCATGCAGCGCTGATGCCGATCAGGGTTGCTCCCGCCGCGCCGGGAAATGCCACGAGCGAGAGCGTGTGGCCGACGAACGTCTGCCGTCGCGTGACCATGAACCAGCCGATCACTGCGGCGACCACCGCGACGACGGTGCCGGCGCGGTACGCGTTCACCATGAAATGGAACTCGAGGAGCTGGCGAATGTCGTCGACGAGATCCCACGTGAGCCCGGTGCCGATCGAGAACATGACGGCCTCAGCCGTGGAGATGGGGCTCGTGGCCCACGTGCAGTGCGGGGTGGTAGCTGCTGGCGTCGGGTTGGCCGACCACGACCGGCGTTCCGTCCTCCGTGTACAGCACCTCGATGCGCGTGCCGTACAGCGCGCTCAGGGTGTCGCTGTTGATGATCTCGTCGGGTTTCCCCGCAGCCGCGCGCGCCCACCGGCCAGGTACACCACGCGATCGAGGTACGCGAACATCGGGTTCACGTCGTGCGCCACGATCACGACCGTGACGCCTTCGTCGCGGCAGATGCGCTCGAGCAGTCCCGCAACGGCCGCCTGGTTGGGGAGATCGAGGCTGTCGAGCGGCTCGTCGAGCAGCAACAAGGCCGGGTCGCGGACGAGCGCCTGCGCGATGAGCAGACGCTGCTGCTCGCCACCCGACAACTGGCCGATGGGACGGCCGGCGAAGCCCGACGCCTCGACGAGCTCGATGATGTCGTGGACGCGGGCGTCGTGTGCTCGGCTCCGGGCACTCACCCACTTGGGCAACGAAACGCCCCAGCGATCTCCGTCGAGACCCATGCGCACGACGTCGATCCCCCGGACGCGCACGGAGGTGTCGAAGCTGCGGCGCTGCGGCAGATAGCCGATCTCACGACTTCCCCGCCGAGGTGGTCGCCCCATCACGCGGATCTCACCCGCGGCGAGCGGCACCAGGCCCAGCAGCGCCCGCAACAGCGTCGACTTCCCGACACCGTTCGGTCCGAGCACCGCGACGAACTCACCCGGGGCCACGTCGAGCGTCACGTCGGCCCAGACGATGCGCCCGCCGAGCCGGACGGTGACGTCCCGTAACGAGACGACGGGAGCGACGAGCGAATCGTGTGCCGTCATGGGTTCCGCGGTCACGTCGCAGTCGACTTCGCGAGCGCGGCTTCGAGCGCCCGGAGTTCCTTCGTCTGCCACGCCTGGAAGGTCGCGCTCGCGGGGACGAGGGTCTCGGTGACCGTGGTGACCGGGATCCGCTCGGCCTTCGCCGCCTTGACCAGGGTCTTGACGTCGGGCGTCGCGTTCTGACTGTTGTAGACGAAGACCTTGATCCGGCGGTGCTCGACCTGGCTGTCGACCGTGGCCTTGTCTCGAGCCGTGGGGTCGCTTCCCTCCGCGATCGCGTCGAGGAAGGTCTCGGGCGTCAGCACGCGCAGGCCGAGCGCCTCGGCCATGGGCGTGAAGATGCTCTCCGAGGCACCCACCGGCGTGCCGCCGTACTTCTGCTTCACGTCGTCGATGAGCGCGTGATAGTGCGCGAGCCCGTTCGTCACGAACCGCGCCTGCTGCGCCGCGTAGTACGACCGGTTCTCGGGATCGAGCCTCTGCAGGTCCGACGTCACCCGGCTGATGAACTTCTGGACACTGTCGGGCGAGTACCACTGATGCGGGTTGCCGCCTTCCTCCACGCCGAGGAGGTCGCCGACGTCGAGAACCTTGCGACTGCTGTCCGGATTCGCGTCGAGCAGCTTCCGGGCCCACGGGTCGTACCCGATCCCGTTCTCGACCACATACTCGGCGGACGCAATCGCCCGCCCATCGCTGGCCTTCGCCTCGTAGTCGTGCGGATCCGTGTCGGGATTCGTGATGATGCTGCTGACCGCCGCCCGGTTCCCGGCCAGCTGTTTCACGATGCTGCCCCAGAAGTTCTCCGCCGCGACCACGACGAGGCGCGACCCGCTCGTTGCGGGTGCTGCCGCCGCGGCCTGACCCACGTGCGCGCCGCCGACCCCTACCGCGATCACGATCGTCAGCGTACCGAGAATGATTTTCACTCAGGCCACCGTACCATCGTCGTCCCCGTAGTCAAGAATGGGAACCATCCCCATAAAACCCGGATTGCCCCTCGAACGACGCGTGTGATGCGGCCCTTTCGGCGCTCCTCTCGTGGGAAATAGTGTCGTGAGGATTGTCGGACACGGCTGTCGGGGTGCGTCCCTTCGGCCCAGAGCGAGGGAGCGTGGCGATGGCGGTCGATGAGGCGCGTGTCGAGGAGATGGTCGGCCAGTTGGCGGGGCACATGACGGGCGCGGCGCTGTGTTTTTCCATCTGGCTCGGCGACGAGCTGGGCTACTACCGGGCGATGGCCGGTGCCGGCCCGCTCGAGGCGGACAACTTGGCCAAGGAAGTCGGCTGCAATCCCCGGCTCACTCGTGAGTGGCTCGACAGCCAGGCCGCAGCAGGGTTGGTGACATTCGACGCCGCGAACGATGCGTACACCTTCTCCGACGAGGCGGCGATGATCCTCGCCGACGAGTCGGCACCGACGTTCATGGCTCGGGGCATGAACGTCTTGATCTCGTTGTCCGCCGACGCGGACAAGCTGCGCGATGCGTATCGGGGTGACGGGGGTCTCAGCTGGGGCGACCACCATCCGTGCCTGTTCCGGGGTACCGAGTGGTTCTTCCGTCCCGGTTACCGCGCGTTCCTCACGTCGGCGTGGATCCCCGCGCTCGACGGTGTGGAGCAGAGGCTTCACGATGGCGCGCGGGTCGCCGACGTGGGTTGCGGTCACGGCGCCTCGGTGGTGGTGATGGCGGGCGCATATCCGAAGTCGACGATCCACGGGTTCGACTTCCATGCGGCGTCGATCGAGACGTCGCGGGCGCGTGCGGACGAGGCGGGGGTCGCGGACCGCACGGAGTTCGCAGTCGCGAGCGCGAAGGAGTATCCCGGAACGTACGATCTCATCTGCTTCTTCGACTGTCTCCACGACATGGGTGACCCGGTGGGGATTGCGCGGTATGCACGCGAGCATCTCGAGCCGGGTGGAACCGTGCTCCTCGTGGAACCGATGGCGCTCGACGGGCGAGCCGCGAACATCGCCGAGAATCCGCTCGCCGCGCTCTTCTACGCCGCGTCCTCGACGATCTGTACGCCGAACTCCCTGTCGCAGGAGGTCGGACTCGGGCTCGGCGCGCAGGCCGGAGAGGCGCGATTGCGGCAGGTCTTCGAAGAGGCCGGCTACTCGCACTTCCGCCGCGCGACCGAAACGCCTCTGAACATGATTCTCGAAGCGCGCGCCTGATCGCGGGGGAACGGCTGCGCTTCGATCAGCGCGTGCCCTCGCCGACGATGTGGAAGACGGCCGAGCCGGAGGTGATCGCTCGGTCGCCGTTCCCTTCATCGTGGAGGGTCATGCGCACCCCGACGCGGCCGTCGCTCGCGCGGTCGGCCTCGCCCTCCACGCGAAACGGGCCGGCCTTTCCTCGGGCCAGGAACATGACGTGCCAGCTCTGGACTTGCAGCAGGTCCGTGCCCACGAGCTCGGAGGCGAGGTCGATGGCCGCGGTCTCCAGGACGATGTGCTGGGGCCCGAGGTGCAGGGCGGCGTCGGGCGAAGCCAACTCGATGGCCAGCTCGGGCAGGATCCAATGGCCGTCATCACGGCGCGAGGCGCCGAACACTTCCCACAGCGGCGGGAGGTCGGGCGAGTCCACGACCACGATCGTCGCTTCGTCCATGTCCATCTTCTCGAGCCCGGGTGGTGGGGTTCCGATGCTCACCCCCTGGCCTTCCGTGTATGCGATCACCCGGTCGTGGTTGTCGGCGTCGACGATCTTGGAACGGCTGAACCCCATCGTCTTGCCCTCTTTGAGGACCTGCGACCCGAAGACCTCGATGCGCTTCACGTCGCGGGCGTCGTCGAGGATCTGGCAGGAGTGGATGACCGGGTTGGGGACCGCGACGAGATCGGTCCGCCCGCCCCCCTCAGGGGAGCTGATCGAGATGGGCGCGACCATGAGCCCTCCGGCCGCGTTGCGCATGTCATGACGCAACGTCACGGTGTTGTCCACCGGACCGGTGTTCATCGAGCTGTGGTTGCGCCCGATGTACCGGTAGCTCAACAGGCTCGACCAACGCTTCGTGAGCTCCTCGCGGTACTCCTCGGTGTCGGCGGACAGGTCCCGAATGTCCTTCAGCACGTCGCTCACCTCACCCTTCATCCTTCGACCAGCCCGAGCGCGTCGTCGCCGCGTGATTCGGCTGTCATCATCGCTCAGGCCGTCGAAGACTGCCAACGGGAGCGACGAGCGTCACCCTGACCGCGAGAGGAGGTCGCGGATCGAGAGGCGGTCGGCCTTCCCGCTCGCGAGCCAGGGCACCTCCTCGTCGCGCAGGATCACGAACCGCCGCGGCACCTTGTACGACGACAGCTCGGCCGCGAGGCGACGCCGCAGATCGTCGACGTCGAGCGCGCCCGGTGCTGCGGGCACGATGGCGGCCACCACCTGCTCGCCGCGGTCGGCGTCGGGCACTCCCATGACGTACGCCTGCGCGACGTCGGGCTGCGCCTCGAGCAGGATCTCCACCTCTCGTGGCGACACGTTCGCGCCGTGCGTCTTGATCATCTCGGTGACACGCCCCGTGAAGAACAGGTAACCGTCGCGGAAGCTGCCCCGATCGCCGGTGTGGTACCAGCCGTCACGGTCGAACACCTCATGACGCTCGCGCTTGTACATCCGCGTCATGAGGCAGTAGCCGCGCACGCAGACCTCGCCCTCCTCACCTTCGGCGAGGTCGTCACCGGACACCGGATCGACGATCTTGTGTTCGATGAACGGCAGCGGAGCGCCGAATGAGCCGCGCAGCCGTTCGGGAATCGGTGTGACCGTCTCCTCGGGTGGCGCGCCGGGACGCGCGAAACCAGTGTGCGGACCCATCGTCTCGGTCATGCCCAACGAGTTGTGGCGCAGCTCGGGGTCACCGTCGGGCATCGTGAGCTGCGGGGCCGCGCTCAGGTCGAAGGTCGCGAACGACGGGTCGGCTCGGAGCCGCTGCGTGGTGTTCGCCCATGCGATCACCATGGTGGCGCGCGTGCGCTCGATGAGCGCGAGCGCTGCGGCGGGATCGGGCTTCGGCTGACACACGATCGTGGCGCCGCTCTGGATCGCAGATCCGAGATTCTGGAGCCCACCCACCCAGAAGAACGGCTGACCCACGAACACGCAGCCACCGGGCGGCGGCACGCCCGGGGTCGGCAGCGAGGTCTTGCGGAAGACCGCGCCTTGGGTGTGCACGACGGCCTTGGGCTCGCTCGTGGACCCCGACGTGAAGATCACGACCATCTCGTCGGCGGGAACAACCTCGTTCTCGACCGCGTCGAGGATCTCGTCGGAGACGCGCGCCGAGGGCTCGGATGACTCCCCGCCCGCCGGCGTCGCCCATGCGCGGGTGCAGTCGCCCAGCACCATGACCGACCGCAGATACGGCACCGAGGGAAGCAGGAGCGAGCCGGCATCGCTCGACGCCAGTCCCGGTATCGCGCGCTCGAGGAACCCGGCGTGATCGCGCCCGAACATCACGCTCGGCGCCAGCAGCAGGTGGATGTCGCCCATGCGGAGCACACGACGCAGCTCGCCGGGAACGTACAGCGTGCTGAACGGCATCGCGAGCGCGCCGATTCGCGCCGTCGCCGCCCACGCGACGACCCAGTCGTTGCCGACCGGGATGTGCATCCCGACCCGAGTTCCCTTGCCGACGCCCACCGCGAGCAGTCGCTTCGCCAGCTGCCGCGATCGGCGCTCCAGGTCGACGAAGGTCGTCGTCTCCTCGTCGGTGACGATGTACGGACGGTCGCCGAACAGCTCGGCAGCACGCCGGAGGACCGCCGGCATGGTCGGTTGGTAGTCGAGCTCGGGCTGGTTCACGCCGGCATCATCATCAGCCGCGGCGACCCTCGGCTTCGACGTGGTCGCGTTCGTCGTGCGCGGGCCGCGGCAGGCCGGCAGCTCCGTAGGCTTCTTCCTCGTCGAGCGTTTCCGCGTCGAGAAGGCGTTCGGCGAGCCGGTCGAGATTCTCCCGGTGCGCTCGGAGCGTTCCGATTGCATCCGTGTAGCACTCGTCGATGATGCGGCGGACCTCGACGTCGACGACCTCCCGCGTGGCCGGCCCGGGCCCGTTGCCGTCGAAGACGAACTGCTCCTGCCCCGGCGGCGGAAGCATGGTGACGGGGCCGATCGCCGGCGACATGCCCCAGCGGCCGACCATCTGGCGGGCGATCGTGGTCACCATGTCGAGGTCGGCTTCGGCACCGGTGGTGAAGTCGTCGAAGACGAGCTCCTCGGCAGCCCGCCCGCCGAGCGCACCGGTGATCCGACCACGCAGGTAGCTCGCCGAATATCCGTAGCGGTCGGCCTCGGGAGTCTGCAGGGTCGCGCCGAGTGCCTGGCCGCGCGGGATGATCGAGACCTTGCGTACCGGGTCCGCCCCGACTGTGAGCATGCCGAGCAGCGCATGACCCGACTCGTGGTACGCCGTCCGGCGCTTCTCCTCGGGCGAGATCATGATCTTGCGGGCGGTCCCGAGCACGATCCGTTCGAGTGCGTCCGCGAAGTCGGCGCTCTCGACCTTGTCGTGGTGACGCCGGGCCGCCAGCAGCGCGGCCTCGTTGACGAGATTCTTGAGCTCGGCGCCGACCATGCCCGACGTGACGGACGCGACGTGGTCGAGCGAGACCGAGTCCGCCAGCGGAACTTCGCGAGTGTGCACCTCGAGGATGCGTCGGCGACCTTCCCGATCGGGCGGGTTCACGACGATGCGCCGGTCGAACCTCCCCGCCCGGAGGAGCGCCGGGTCGAGGATCTCGGGCCGGTTGGTCGCCGCGAGCACGACGACACCCTCGTTGCCGGTGAACCCGTCCATCTCGGTGAGGATCTGGTTGAGCGTCTGCTCGCGCTCGTCGTGACCGCTGAAGTTGATCGCCCCGCCGCGCGCCCGGCCGATCGCGTCGAGCTCGTCGATGAAGATGATCGACGGTGCGACCTTCTTCGCCTGCTCGAACAGGTCGCGCACCCGGCTCGCGCCGACGCCGACGATCATCTCGATGAACTCCGACGCCGAGATCGACAGGAACGGAACCGCCGCTTCACCCGCGACTGCCCGAGCGAGCAGCGTCTTGCCCGTACCGGGAGCGCCGGTGAGGAGCACACCGCGGGGGATCTGCGCGCCGAGCCGCCGGAACCGGGCAGGATCCCTGAGGAAGTCCACGATCTCCATGACCTCGGCCTTCACCTCGTCGATCCCGGCGACGTCTTCGAACGTGGTCCGGCGGCTCGTCTCCGGCTCGTACAGGCGCGCGCGTGAGCGCCCGAAGCCGCCGAGTCCCGCGCCCGCGGCCGCCATCCCACGACGGAACAACCAGACGAGCAGCCCGATGATCAACAGCGTCGGTACGAAGGCGATGATCAGGTCGGTCCACGAGGAGCCGGACGACGGCGCCTCGGCGGTGACCTTCACCCCGCTGTCCAGGAGCTGTTGCACGACATGGTCGTTGGAGAACGAGGGGCGCTCGGTCTCGAAGTCCGTCACCTTGGTGGCCGACTTGCTCTTCGCCGGGTACGGGACCTTGTGTCCGAACGTGCCCGTGATCGAGTCGCCGGTAGTGGTGACTTCCGACACGTTGTGCGCGAGCACCTGATGGTGGAAGAACGAGTAGGGGACCGTCGTGCGGGCAGTCGTGCCGCTGTTCAGGAACATCGACACGATGAGCCAGTTCAGGAGGAGCACGACGATCAGCGGCAACCACAGACGGCGCAGGACCTCCTTCCAATGGGGAGGACGGCGCTCGTGCTCGCTCTCGTCGTGTTGCTCGGGCATTCCCTCCACGCGCCACGGCTTCGACCGGCCGTGGTGGCGGTGGCCTTCGGACGACGAGGCCGGATCCCGCGAAGGAGCAGGGGGCGTATCCGATCCGTTCGATGTTGCTGCCATCGGCGTGTGAACCGATCAGCTCGACCGCGGCGGACGCGGCGCCGTCGCTGCCCGACCGGAGGGTTGCCACTCCGGACCGTCCTCGTCGAGACGGGCGAGGCAGCGCGACTGATACGGGCAACCGGGACAGGTCACCGGATCGACGCGATTCACCCGGGCCATCTCGACGTGCCAGCAGCGACTGCATACCTCGCAGAGGAAATTGACCTCGTCCTCGGCGACAACCGCGACGAACTCGCTCCCTCCACACGTGGGGCAGGCCTCGAGCGGGCCCAGTCCCCGGCGCGGAGTGCGCCCTCCACTCGTCTCCGGCTCTTGCGTCGCGTCCATTTCCTGTCACGTCCTGGTTTGGCCGTTCGTGCCCGAACCCGGCTTCCGCTGCCCTCGTGAACCATGGTCACGGGCCCGTGGTCCGAGGGGTAGGGGCGGAAGTCCTTCCGCGAGCACGCCGAGGACCTTCGCCCCTGGTCACGTCGGCGTCCGAAGCGGAGCATTCGGTCGTGCGGGTCACGGGACGTCGGTTCGAAGCGCTGGTCTTCGATTGGGACGGTACCGCAGTACCCGACCGGCGCGCCGACGCGTCGGAAGTGCGCGTTGTCGTGGAGCATCTCTGCGCGGCCGGCGCGTACGTCGCGGTGGTGAGCGGTACGCACCTCGGCAACGTCGATGCCCAGTTGCAGGCCCGGCCCGGGCCGCCCGGGCGGCTCGTCCTGGCGTTGAACCGGGGGTCCGAGATCTTCGAGGTCGACCGGTCGGGCGCGCATCTCGTGCACAGGATGGAGGCCACCCCCGGCCAAGATGCCGCGCTCGACCACGCCGCCGCCCTCACGGTGAGCCGGCTCGCCGAACGTGGGCTCCGCGCCAAGGTGGTCTCGCAACGATTGAACCGCCGCAAGATCGACCTCATCCCGGTCGACGAGTGGGCCGATCCGCCCAAGGCGCAGATCGGGGCACTGCTCGATGCGGTCGAAGCGCGACTCTTCGATGCCGGCCTCCGAGGTCTCCCGGAGGTGGTCGAGATGGCCACGGCGGCCGCTTCGGACGCCGGGCTCGCGAATCCGAAGGTGACGAGCGATGTCAAGCACGTGGAGATCGGCCTCACCGACAAGGCGGACTCGGCACGGTGGATCTTCGAGGACCTGTGGGCACGAGGTGTCGGGGCCGGCCTCGTGCTCGTCGGCGGTGACGAGTTCGGGAGCCTGGGTGGACTTCCGGGGAGCGACTCCCTCATGCTCGTCGACCGTGCCCGCGCCGCAACCGCGATCTCGGTGGGGGTGGAGCCGGGAGGCACACCCGAAGGCGTGCACGCGATCGGCGGCGGACCCACGGCGTTCCTCGCGGTGCTCCGTGACCAGTACGAGCGTCGCGTCGCAACCGAGCCGCCCGGCGTCGACGAGCAGCCGGGATGGTCGGTCGTGGTCGATCAGCTCGACCCCGAGCACGAACGTGCCAACGCCACGCTCCTGACCCTTTCGGACGGGTGCATGGGTACGAGCGGCGTCGTGTCGTTCCCGTATGCCGCCACCTCGGCGCGCACCCTTCTCGCCGGCGTCTACGACGGCGACGGCCCGGAGACGTCGCTCCTCCCGGCTCCCGACTGGCACCGTCTTCCGGGTTCGATGCCGGCGGACGCTCGCGTTCGCCGCACGCTCGATCTGCACACGGGGATGCTGCGAGAAGAGCTCACCGGACAGGCGGCGCTGTGCGGTGTCCGCTTCGAGCCCCTCGGCTCGCGCGGGACCGGGGTGCTGCGCGTCGCATCCACTGCCGACATCGCGCCCGGCG
Source organism: uncultured Actinomycetes bacterium (assembly GCA_963705625.1). Taxonomy (GTDB): domain Bacteria; phylum Actinomycetota; class Acidimicrobiia; order IMCC26256; family DASPTH01; genus DASPTH01. The sequence goes on along the minus strand of CAVPKG010000001.1, from coordinate 428,925 downwards.
GGCCGCTGTCACCACCCTCCGACGGTGGAACGGTGGACGAGGGCACGGCGGGCGAGCGCGTGTGGATGCGAGTCACGGGTTCCCAGGCGGGGATCGTGGCGGCGGCCACCGAGCGACGAGGCGCGGGTCCCGACGGGTCCACCCGACTCGAGCGGATCGTCGCCTACGACAGCGACCTCGCCGCGCCGCCTGATCCGGCACCTGCGCTCCGGCGGCTCTCGGACGTGTCCGCGCGCGGCTTCGAGGAGCTGCTCGTCGAGCATCGGGCGCAGTGGGCCTCCCGGTGGGCCGACTGCGACATCGTGATCGAAGGTGACGACGCGCTCCAACGTGCCGTTCGCTTCGCGCTCTTCCACTTGCACGGAGCCGCTGGTGACGCGGGAGAGGCGGCCGTTGGTGCGCGCGGTCTGTCCGGGACCGCGTACCGGGGCCACGTCTTCTGGGACGCGGACGTGTTCGTGCTGCCGTTCCTGGCGGCCACTCGCCCGGCGGCGGCTCGCGCCATGCTCGAGTACCGCGTGCGACGGCTCCCGGCCGCGAGAGCAGCGGCGCACGCCGCCGGACTCGAGGGGGCGCGCTTTCCGTGGGAGTCGGCGCGCACCGGTCGAGACGTGACGCCACCGAGCGCCCGCGACCGGTCCGGTCGCCTCGTCCCGATCCGCACCGGACAGCTCGAGGACCACGTCGTGGCGGATGTCGCGTGGGCCGCCGCCACCTACATCGATTGGACGGGCGACCTGGCGTTCGCCGCGGGCCCGGGACGCGAATTGCTCGTGGAGACGGCCCGCTACTGGGCGTCGAGGATCCGCACCGACAGCCACGGCGCGGCGCACATCTTCGGCGTGATCGGACCGGACGAGTACCACCAGCCGGTCGACGACAATGCCTTCACCAACTTGATGGCGCGCTGGAATCTCCGTCGTGCTGCCGACGCCGTGGCCGACGACGGCGACGGTCACGAGCAGCGATACTGGCTCGAGCTGGCCGATGCGCTCGTCGACGGCTACGACCCCGACTCCGGCGTGTACGAGCAGTTCGCGACCTTCTTCGAGCTCGAGCCGCTCGTCATCGAGGAAGTGGCGCCCCGTCGCCCCGTGAGCGCCGACCTCCTCCTCGGCCGTGAACGCGTGGAGCAGGCCCAGGTCGTGAAGCAGGCCGATGTGCTGATGGCCCATCATCTGCTGCCCGATGAAGTGGCGCCGGGCTCGCTCGAAGCGAACCTCCGCTTCTACGAACCGCGCACCGCCCACGGCAGCTCCTTGTCGCCGGGCGTGCACGCCGCGTTGTTCGCCCGCGTGCGCGACGACCGCCGCGCGCTCGAAGCACTTCGAATCGCGGCCCGCATCGATCTCGACGACGTGACCGGGACCACGGCAGGCGGACTGCACCTGGCCGCATTAGGCAGCGTGTGGCAGGCGATCGTCTTCGGATTCGCCGGCATGCGGCCCGGCGGCGACGGTGCCCTGAGGATCGACCCCCGGCTGCCCGCGCAATGGTCGGCGCTCGAGGTACGACTCCGCTTCCGGGGGAGCGCAGTCCGGCTGCGCAAGGAGCGGGGGGTGGCGACGGTGTGGTCCGACGGGGCAGTGCGTGTGCGCGCCGGCGACTGCGAGTTCGAACCGGGTGCCGGCGGCACGCACTTGGTCCGACGCGAATCGGGATGGGAGGTCCGACCATGAGCACCGTTCTCACCGGGATCGACGATTCCGCTGCCGCCCGCCCGGTGCTGGCGACGGCCCAGACGGTGGCCGCGCTGTGGCACGCCGACGTCGATGCGCTGCACGTCGGGGGCGACGGCCACACGGCGCGGGCCGCGGCCCGGGCCGCCGGAGTGACGATGCGCACCGTTCCGGGTGACCCGGTCACCCGGTTGAGCGAACGGGCTGCCGACGCCGACGTGGTCGCGGTCGTGATCGGCGCCCGCGGCCTGCCCGCAGGCCGGCGACCCGCGGGCCACGTTGCGGTCGAGCTGCTCACGCGCTGTGACAAGCCGGTTGTCGTGGTCCCACCGGACGTCCCCTGCCCGCGTGAGCTCCGCCGGATGGTCGTCGCGCTCGAGGGATCGAGCGAGACGTCTCGGGTACTCGGCCCCACGGTGAAGTTCGGCCACGGCGAGGGCATCGAAGTCATCGCGGTGCACGTCGACGACGAGGCATCGATGCCGCTGTTCTCGGACCAGCCTCAACACGAGACCGACGCGTTCGTGAAGGAGTTCCTGGCGAGGTACGGCCCGACCGACAACGTGCCGCCGGCGCTCGAGCTGCGCATCGGCGAACCTGCCGAGCAGGTGCTCGCAATGTGCGAAGAGACCGCGGCCGACATGGTCGTCGTCGCGTGGTCGTGCAGCCTCGCCGGCGGTCACGCGCGCTTCGTGCGCCATCTCCTCGAGCACGCGCGGATCCCGATCCTGCTCATCCCGACCAAGGGCGTGTTCGAGCCTCACGCAGCAGCCGGCTAGCGCGTATGCCGGATGTACCCGCGCTCGACGCAGCCCTTCGGGCGCTACGTCGACGGTGGTCGGTCGTCCCGATGCACTCCATCGTCGGCGACCGTTGCACCTGCGGCGCCTCCGAGTGTCCTTCGCCGGGCAAGCATCCGCGGGTGCGCTGGGACGAGTTCCAGCATCGCCGGCCGAGCGAGGACGAGGTGCGACGTTGGTGGCAGCGGTGGCCCGGGACGAATCTCGGCGTGGTGACCGGAGCGGTATCGGATCTCGTGGTGCTGGACGTCGACCCACGCGCCGGCGGGGACGAGGAGGCTCGCGCACCTCGAGGCTCGACACGGTGCGATGCCCGACACGGTCGAGTGCCTCACGGGTGGCGGCGGGCTCCACCTCTACTTCCGGCACCCGGGCGGAAGCGTCGCGTCGGCACCACTCGCTCCCGGGGTCGACGTGAAGGCCGACGGCGGCGTCGTCGTCGCGCCGCCGAGCGTGCACCGCTCGGGCGAACGCTACGTGTGGGAGGACGGGTGCTCGCCGGACGAGGCCGAGCTCGCGGACGCGCCCTCGTGGCTCGTCGACCCGGAGCCACCCGGCCCGGCGACACACACGCGCGCCCGCGTGTTCGCACCACGGACGACCGAGGAGCGTCGCGAGTTCGCCGAGCTGTGGGAGGCGGCCGGCGTTCGGATCACGTCGGGTGACCGCTACTACCTATGCCCCTTGCACGACGACCATCACCCTTCGTTGCACATCGACGCGGAGGGATGCCGCTGGTACTGCTTCGGGTGCCGCCGCGGCGGCGGTCCCGGCCGACTCCGCCGGCTCGTCGCGCGTCACGAAGATCGCGTCGGTCGTGCGCCGAGCGGGCGCGCCGTCGCGCCGCATCCGGGGGCGCGGGGCGCAGCGGCGGCGCCCGTGCCACCGACGTGGGTGCAGTGGCCCGCGTTGCAGCCCGGCGGCACGCAGGACGTCGTCGGGGAAGCCAACTATGCGGACGCGCTGGAGCCGCTCGCGGGCGGTCGCACGTGGGGCGGGCCGCGGACCCGCTGGTTCACCGCGCGTCTCCAGCGTGAACACACCAACCCTCACGACCCGTGGGCGGTGCGCGTCGACATCGGGGGCGCGACCGTCGGGTATCTGCCTCGCGACGACGCCGGTCGCTTCCATGAGATCCTCGAGGAGCTGACGCGTGAACGCGTGGCCGCCACCGCGCGCGCACGGCTGACGGGCGGATGGGAACGAGGACCGTACGGGCGAGGTTCGATCGGCGTGACGCTCGACGTCGACGCGCGCGTGATCCGCCGAGCCACCGACGCTCCGTTCCTCCCGGCCGAGCTCACGGTCGCAGTGCGCACGGATCCGGCAGCGCCGCGCCGTGCTCGACGTGATGCTCGACGACGCAGACTCGGTCGACCGCACCGCCACGCTGCTCCTGCCCTCCGAAGAAGGACCGCTCGAGCTCCAGGTGCGCATCGGCGACGAGGATGTCGGCACGCTGACGGAGGCCACGACGGCGCGCCACCTCGCACTCGTGCAGCGCGTGCTCGACGCGGGCTTCCCAGCCACGTGCGCGGCGAAGATCATGCGTCGAAGGCACGGTCCCGCGGTCGCGGTACGCCTTCCTCGACCGGACGACCCGACGTAGCAGGAGCGGTCCCATGGTCCTTCGGCCCTTGGTGGCCCGGACCGGTCGCGGTTCAATGGCGGCATGGCCGTCGAGCTGATCGAGGAGACACCCGAGCGATGGCGGATCCCACGCCGAGGCGCGATGCGCGTGCCGGGAATCGTGTTCGCGTCACGGACGCTGCTGCCCGACCTCGCCGACGACCAATCCTTGCAACAGGTCGTCAACGTCGCCACCCTGCCCGGGATCGTCGAGGCGTCCTACGCCATGCCGGACGTGCACTGGGGATACGGCTTCCCGATCGGCGGTGTCGCGGCCACCGACGTCGAACGTGACGGCGTGGTGTCTCCCGGCGGTGTCGGCTTCGACATCTCCTGCGGCGTGCGGCTCCTCGTCTCGAACCTCGACCACAGCGAGCTCATGCCCACCCTCCGGCGGCTCATGGACGAACTCGACGAACACGTCCCCCGCGGGCTCGGCAGCGGGGCGGTATGGCATCTCGAGCAGGATGGCGAGCTCCGCGACCTGCTCGTCGGCGGGGCACGGTACGCGGTCGATCACGGCCACGGCGTCGCTCGCGATCTGGAGCGCTGCGAGGACGGCGGCGCGCTGGCCGAAGCGGCACCCGATGAGGTCAGCGAGCGGGCGATGGCGCGTGGGCTGGGCCAGGTCGGCAGCCTCGGTGCCGGGAACCACTTCCTCGAAGTGCAGGTCGTCGACGCGATCTTCGACGAGGCACGAGCTCGTGCCTTTGGTCTGCGGGTCGGGCTGGTGTGCGTGATGATCCACTCGGGCTCGCGGGGGCTCGGCCACCAGATCTGCTCCGATCGGGTGCGGGCGATGCTGCCGCGCATGACCGCATACGGCATCGAGGTACCCGACCGGCAGCTCGCCTGCGCACCGGTGAGTTCCCCCGACGGGCGCGCCTATCTCGGCGCGATGGCAGCTGCCGCGAACTACGGGCGCGCCAACCGGCAGCTCCTCACCGAGGCGACGAGGCGCGCGTTCGAGCGCGCCACACAACATGGTGCGCTCGATCTCCTCTACGACGTGTCACACAATCTCGCCAAGCTCGAGTGGCACGAGATCGAGGGACGCCGGCGTCTCCTGTGCGTGCATCGCAAGGGAGCCACCCGGGCGCTCCCACCCCGACACCCGGACCTGCCACCCGATCTCCGTGACACGGGGCAACCGGTCCTGATCCCCGGCTCGATGGGCACGGCGTCCTACGTGCTGTCCGGCTCCGAGGTGGGCGGGGCGTTCCACTCCACCTGTCACGGGGCGGGCCGGACCATGAGCCGCCACGCCGCCCGCAGACGGATCCGCGGCACCGCGCTGTCGGCCGAACTCGAGGCAGCCGGCATCGTGGTCCGTTCGCGGTCCCCGCGCGCGCTCGCCGAGGAAGCACCGTTCTCGTACAAGGACATCGACGACGTCGTGGCCACCTGCGAGCGGGCCGGGCTCGCCCGCCGCGTCGCGCGGCTCCGACCCGTCGGCGTCGTCAAGGCCTGACGACCACCCCTCAGTCGCGGCGGCCGAGCGCACCGATCGTGTCGGCGAGCTCCGCGACCGCCCAATCCAGGTCGTGCTCCTCGATCACCAGTGGGGGCGACACCCGGAGGATCTGCCCGTGGGTCTCCTTGGTGAGGATGCGCCGGAGCACGAGCGCCTCGCTGACGGCACGACCGGTGCCCACGGACGGATCGAGCTCCACCCCGGCCCACAGGCCGCGCCCGCGCACTTCGAGCACGCCGTACCCGACCAGCGTCGCGAGCTCCGCGTGCAGCCGCGCTCCGAGCGCGGTCGAACGCTCCTGGAACTCTCCCGTGCGCAGCATCGCGACGACCGCGCGGCCGATCGCGCACGCCAGCGGGTTGCCCGCGAACGTGCTGCCGTGCGAACCGGGCGTGAACACGCCGAGGACGGGCCAGTCGGCCACGACCGCGGACATGGGCACGATGCCGCCGCCGAGGGCTTTGCCGAGGACGAACACGTCGGGGCGGACGCCCTCGTGGTCGCAGGCGAACGTCGCCCCGGTGCGCCCCAGCCCGGTCTGCACCTCGTCGGCGATCAGCAGCACGTTGGCATCCGTACACAGCCGACGGAGCGCGCGCAGGTAACCGTCGGGCGGCACGATCACTCCCGCTTCGCCCTGGATCGGCTCGACCAGCACCGCGGCGGTGGTGTCGTCGAACGCGCGTCCGACGGCTTCGGCGTCGCCAAAGGGAACGCGCGCGAACCCGGGAGTGAACGGACCGAAGTGCGCCCGAGCCGTGGGATCGCTCGAGAAGCCGACGATGGTCGTCGTACGGCCGTGGAAGTTGCCGTCGCAGACGATCACCGTCGCCCCCTCGGGGGCGACGCCCTTCACCGTGTACGCCCAGCGCCGCGCCATCTTGATCGCGGTCTCGATCGCGTCGGCGCCGGTGTTCATCGGCAGCACCGCGTCCATTCCGCACAGCTCGGCGAGCTCGTGACAGAACGGCCCCAACTGGTCGTGGTGGACCGCCCGACTCGTGAGCGACAGCGTTGCCAGCTGTCGCGTGGCCACGTCGACGAGGCGCGGATGGCAGTGGCCGAAGTTCAGCGCGGAATACGCGGCAATCAGGTCGAGGTAGTGCACACCGTTCTCGTCCTCGACCCACGCGCCCCGGCCGCGGACCGCGGTGACGGGCAGCGGGGCGTAATTGTGCGCGCAGTACTCGTCCTCGAGGGCCACGGGCGACGGTGACGCGAGCTCGGACATCGCCCGACGATATGGGGCGTGCTGCGAAACGCGTCACAATGGCCGCCGATGACGTCCGCCACCGCGTTGGAACCCGAGGTCCGGTCCCTCGCCCGGCGACTCGCGGAGGAGGGCCGCGGCGAGCGCACCGGGGCGTTCCATCTCGGTTGGTGGAGCGAGCGGATGCTCGACTGGGCGATGGCGCACGAGGAGTTCAAGACCCAGCTCTTCCGCCTGGTCGACGTCCTCCCGTCGTGTCGCGACGACGCCGAAGTGCTCCGACATCTCGACGAGTACTTCGACGGAGTGCCGGTGCCGCGCGCCCTGGATCTCGGGATCGACGTGGCCGAGCACGTGCCGCTGGGTGCCACCGTCACCGCCGCGGTAGCACGGCGCAGTGTCCGGCGCATGGCACGCCAGTTCATCGCGGGCTCGACCCCGACCCGCGCACTCCCGCGGTTCGGGCGCCTGTGGGAGCACGGCGAGGCGGCCACCGTCGACCTCCTCGGCGAGAAGGTCGTCGCCGACGACGAGGCCGACCGCTACGCCGCCCGGCTCCTCGAGCTCCTCGACGTGCTCCTCGAGGGCGCGTGCCACTGGCCCGCACGCGAGGTCCTCGAGCGCGACCCGTGGGGCACGTTGCCGCGCGTCAACGTGTCCGTGAAGCCGACGGCGCTGTCGCCCCTCTTCGGGCCCTTGACCGCCGACCAGGGCCTCGACGCCGCGTTCGATCGCCTGCGACCGGTGCTCGAGCAGGCGCGTGCGCGTGGCGCGACGATCAACCTCGACACCGAGCACGACGACGTGAAGGACTTGACGCACGAGCTGCTCCGGCGGCTCGGTGCCGCGTACCCCGACCTCCAGCTCGGTTGCGTGGTGCAGGCCTACCGCACGGACGCGTTCACCGACCTGCGCGAACTCCTGTCGTGGTCGGAGGACGTGCTCGACGTCCCCCTCCAGGTGCGGCTGGTGAAAGGCGCGTACTGGGACCAGGAGCGCATCGTCGCGGGCGCCGCCGGTTGGCCGTCGCCGGTGTTCGAGGACAAGGGCGAGACCGACGCGAACTACGAACGCTGCGCTCGGTACCTCATCGACCACGCGGGGAGGGTGCGCCCGGCACTGGCATCACACAACCTTCGCAGCCTCGCGTACGCGATCGCCTACGCACGCGCCGCAGCGCTCGACGACAGCGCGATCGAGCTCCAGCTCCTCTACGGCATGGCGGAACCGGTGCACACCGCCTTGACGAGGATGGGCCTGAGGGTTCGGGTCTACGCGCCGGTCGGCGAGCTCGTCCCGGGGATGGGCTACCTCGTGCGGCGCCTCCTCGAGAACACGTCGAACGAGAGCTTCGTACGTCAGAGCTTCGTGGAGGGCCGCGCACTCGACGAGCTCATCGCGCCGCCGGCGGTCTCGCGCGACACGCAACCACTGCCGACGACGGACAGGAACGCGCTCGACCCGTTCACCAACGAACCGCAGGCCGAATGGCGCCGCCCACACCCGCGTGCACAGTTCACGCGCGCCGTGCAGTCGGCACTCGACACCCCGAGCTTTGCCGCGCCCGTGCTCGTCGATGGCCGCGCGCTCGAGTGCAGCACCGAGATCGTCTCGCGGGACCCCGGGTGCCCGGACCGGGTCGTCTGCCGGAGCGGCGCGGCCACGGCGGACCATGCCGACGCCGCGATCGAGGCCGCACTCCGGTCATGGCCGGCGTGGCGCGACACACCGTGGAACGAACGCGCCGAGATCCTGTTCCGCGCCGCCGACATTCTGCGCAGTCGCCGAGGCGAGCTCGCCGCGCTCGAGGTGGTCGAGGCCGGGAAGCCGATTCCCGAGGCCGACGCCGACGTCTGCGAGGCAATCGACTTCTGCGAGTACTACGGGCGCGAGGCGTTACGGCTCGCGTCGGGTGCACCCGTCGTGCAGGTGCCCGGGGAACACAACGCCTACGGCTACGAGCCGCGTGGCCTCGGCGTCGTCATCTCGCCCTGGAACTTCCCCCTCGCGATCCCCGCGGGCATGGTCACCGGCGCGCTGGTCACCGGGAACGCGGTGCTCTTCAAGCCGGCGGAACAGACTCCGGGTGTCGCGCTTCGGCTGGTCGAAGTGCTCCACGAGGCCGGCGTGCCTCCGGGCGTCCTCGCGTTCCTGCCCGGTGTCGGAGAGGAGATCGGCGCATACCTCGTCGAGCATCCCGCCGTCTCGTTCGTCGTGTTCACCGGCTCGAAGGCGGTCGGCCTGCACATCATCGAGCGCGCCGCCGTGCACCGTGAAGGTCAGCGCCACGTCGAGCGAGTCGTCGCGGAGATGGGCGGCAAGAACGCGGTGATCGTCGACGCCGACGCGGATCTCGACGTCGCGATCCCGGCAATCGTGCACAGTGCGTTCGCGTATGCCGGGCAGAAGTGCTCGGCCGCCTCGCGGGTGATCACACTCCCGTCCGTGTTCGACGAGTTGGTGGGGAGGCTCGTCGGCGCGGCGAAAGTCGTGCCGGTCGGCCAGTCTTCCGAGCTCGGGACCGTGTGCGGTCCGCTGATCGACGCCGAATCCCAGACGCGCGTGCGGATGTACCGCGACGTCGCGCGCGCCGAGGGCGACGTCGTGCTCGAACGCGACGACCATCCCGATGACGGCTGGTTCGTCGGCCCGACTGTTGTCGTGACCGACCAACCCCGAGGGCGTGTCGCCACCGAGGAGATCTTCGGGCCGCTGCTCGCGGTGCTGCGCGCGGACGACTGGGACCACGCGCTCGCACTGGCGAACGACACGGACTACGCGCTCACGGGTGGGATCTTCTCTCGCTCGCCGTCGCGGATCCTGCACGGCTCGCGGGTGATGCGCGCGGGCAACGTGTACGTGAACCGCGGCATCACGGGCGCGCTCGTGGCCCGCCAGCCGTTCGGAGGCTCCGGGCTCTCGGGCGTCGGTTCCAAAGCCGGCGGTCCGGACTATCTGCTGCAGTTCGTCGAGCCTCGCTCGGTCACCGAGAACACCGTCCGGCAGGGCTTCGCCCCCGGGTCGTAGCGGGGCCGTCACGACCTGCCACGATGGTCGACGAGTGCAGAGGAGGACGCGGGCGTGGAGCTCGAGTTTCTGGGCGGAGCGGGCACGGTCACGGGGTCCAAGACCGTCGTTCGGGCAGGCACGACGCAGGTGCTCGTCGATTGCGGGTTGTTCCAGGGGCTCAAGCATCTGCGGCGTCGCAACTGGGAGCCGCTGCCGCTCGAGCCGTCGACGCTCGATGCCGTCGTCCTGACCCACGCGCATCTCGACCATTCCGGCTTCGTGCCTGCGTTCATCCGGCAAGGTTTTCGAGGACCGGTGTACGCGTCGCGGGCCACGATCGCATTGTGCGGAGTCCTGTGGCCCGACAGTGGACGGCTACAGGAGGAGGACGCCGCGTACGCCGAGCGGCACGGCTACTCCAGGCATCACCCACCGCGTGCGCTCTACACCGAGCAGGAGGCCGACGCGGCCCTGCAGTCGCTCGCGTCGGTCGAGTTCGACGAGGCGTTCGACGTCGGTGCGGATCTGTCGGTGCAGTTCGCTCGGGGAGGTCACATCCTCGGGGCATCGATCGTCAGGATGGCGGGTGACGATACGTCGGTGCTCTTCTCGGGTGACCTCGGACGCCCGAACGATCTCGTCATGCAGCGGCCGTCGACCGCGCTCTCGGCGGACACGCTGGTGCTGGAGTCCACCTACGGCGATCGCCGTCATCCGGCGATCGATCCGGTGTCGGCGATCGGGGAGATCGTGCGGCGAACCGTGCATCGGGGCGGCACGGTGCTCATTCCCGCGTTCGCGGTCGGGAGGACGCAGGCGGTGTTGGTCGCACTCACGCGGCTGAAGCAGCGTGGTGAGGTTCCCGATGTGCCGGTGTTCCTCGACAGTCCGATGGCGATCGCGGCGACTCGCGTCTATCTCGAGCATCCCGAGGAACATCGGCTGGCTGCCGACGAAGTCGAGGCGCTCGCCTCGATGGCGCACAGCATCACGAGCGTCGAGGAGTCGAAGTCCCTCAATCGCCAGCTCGAGCCGTGCGTCATCGTCTCGGCGGCGGGGATGCTCACCGGTGGTCGCGTGCTGCATCACTTCGCGCGGCTCGCGCCCAACCCGAGGAACACCGTTGTCCTGGTCGGCTATCAAGCCGCGGACACGCGCGGCGCGAGCCTGCTGGCCGGCGAACGCCGGCTCAAGATGCACGGCACGTACGTTCCGGTGCGCTGCCGCGTCGAGCATCTCGACATGCTCTCGGCGCACGCCGACCAGCAGGAACTGCTCGACTGGCTCGCGGCCCTGAATCCCGCGCCGCACACGGTCCTGCTGAACCACGGCGAGTCATCGGCCGCCGAGGCGTTGCGGCGCCGCATCGACGAGGAGTCGGATGCCCGATGCGAGGTCGCGGTCGACGGTGCACGTGTCGCGCTCGGGGCCCGGCCGCCCGATGATCCCGCAGCGTCGGGTCACCGAGTGGGAGGACGAAACCGGGAAACGACTCGAGCGGATCCTCGCGAGCGGCTCGTACGTGCGGGCAGATCGAGATCTCGATCTCCTCGCGAGTGACGAACTGCGCGCCACCAGACTGATGTTGGAGTACCTGAAGGTCGATCTCGCGCTGCGACGCGAGGGTATCGACGCGCTCATCGCCGTCTTCGGCAGCTCTCGGATCCGGGATCCGGAGGACGACGCAGTGCCCGCGCCGGCTGGGGAGTGGAGCCGCTTCTACACCGAAGCGCGCGACCTCGGACGCCTCGCCGGGACGGAGCTCTACGACGGCAGCCACCGGGCGCTGATCGTGACGGGCGGCGGCCCCGGGATCATGGAAGCCGCGAGCCGCGGGGCCTTCGACGCCGGCGCTCGCACGGTTGGCTTGAACATCACGCTCGAGCACGAGCAGATGCCGAACTCGTATCTCACGCCCGAGTTGACCTTCCAATTTCGCTATTTCGGGCTCCGTAAGATGCACTTCCTGTCCCGCGCAGTCGCGTTGGTGCTCTTCCCCGGCGGGTTCGGGACGACCGACGAGCTGTTCGAGACGCTCACCTTGATGCAGTCCGGCAAGATGAGCGTCATTCCGGTCGTGCTCGTAGGCTCGGGGTTCTGGCAGCACCTCTTCCCGATCGAGTTCCTCGCTACCAACGGCTTCGTCGCCGAGGCCGATCGCGAGCTGTGCTGCGTGGTCGACAGCGGCGCGGAGGCGTGGCGCGCGATCCAGGCGTTCTACGCACGCCGGCCCCTGGCCGTCCGGCCGGGTCCATTCGTGGATCACTGATGCCGCACCGACTCCCATGACGCACGCGAACGCGCCGGACGTCGAGTCGTTCTCGCATCTCGCCGCCCTCGAGTTGGGTCGGCAGTCGTGTCAGGGGCTGGCCTGCTTCGTCGCACGGGGGCTGGACCCGGAGCGATGGGAGGATGCACTCACCGCCGACCCACGCGTGTACTGCCTCGGCAAGTGCTACGCGGGCCCGGCGTCGGCAGCCGACTCCGCGCGACCCCAGGTCGAGAGCGCCGCATCGCGCACGGTGGTCCTCGAACGCGTGGGCGCGGGCGCCACCCCGACCATCGAGACCTACCGTCGCCATCGCGGCTTCTCGGGGCTCGAGCGGGCATTGACCATGCCGCGCGAAGCGGTCGTCGCCGAGATCGAAGCGTCCGCCCTGCGGGGCCGTGGTGGCGCGGGGTTCCCAGCGGGGAGGAAGTGGCGATCGGCATTCGCGCAGTCGCGCGAGCCGAAGTTCGTGGTGTGCAACGCCGACGAGGGCGATCCGGGCGCCTACATCGACCGGCTCGTCTTGGAGGACGACCCGTATTGCGTACTCGAGGCGATGCTGATCGCCGCGTATGCGGTGGGCGCGGATCAGGGCTACGTCTATGTCCGCCGTGAGTACCCCGAGGCGTACGCATCGCTCGAACGCGCGGCCGAGCAGCGCGCGAGCGCACGGCGTGCTCGGACCTGACGCCCTCGGTCGCGGCATGGCGTTCGACATCGGGGTCCTGCACGGGAAGGGCAGTTACGTCTGCGGCGAGGAGACCGCCCTCTTGAACGCGATCGAGGGCCGACGACCGGAAGTACGCGCGCGACCCCCGTTCCCCACCGTTCGCGGCCTGTTCGGACATCCGACCCTGGTGCACAACGTCGAGACGCTCGCGAACATCCCGTGGATCCTGCGGGAGGGAGGTCAGGCCTACGCCGCGCTCGGTCGAGGCGAGAGCCGGGGCACGAAGGTCCTGTCGTTGAACTCGCTCTTCCGAAGGCCGGGGCTCTACGAGATCGAGCTCGGGACCCCGCTGTCGCACGTGCTCTTCGACCTGGCCGGCGGGCTGCGCACCGGTGGGCCGGCAGGCGTGCTGGTGGGCGGGCCGCTCGCGGGTGTGATCCCACCTCGCCTCGTCGATGTGCCGCTGACCTTCGAGGACCTCGACGCGATCGGCGCCGCGCTCGGCCACGGTGGCGTGGTGGCCTTCGACACCGACACGCCGATCGTCGAGCTCGCCCACCAGGTGTTTCGCTTCGGCGCGTACGAGTCCTGTGGGAAGTGCACACCGTGCCGCGTCGGCAGTACGGAGGTCGAGGCGTCGTTGGCGATCGCAGCTGCAGGGCTCCGCCTCCGGGCGTCGGAACGCGACGCGCTGCCGCGGATCGTGCACGCCCTCGGGGCGGCGAGCTTGTGCGGACACGGCACAGGTTTGGCGGCGTTCGCGGAGAGCCTGGTCCGCCACTACCCCGACGAGGTGGATGCATGGTTCGGGTGACGATCGACGGCGTCGCGCACGATGTCGACGCCGACCACTCGGTTCTGGACGCGGTCCGCGGCGTCGGGATCGACCTCCCGGCGGTGTGCCACGACCCGCGCGTCGAGCCGTCGGGTGCCTGCCGGATCTGCGTGGTCCAACTCGGCGACGACACGCGTCCCGTGGCCGCATGCACCACACCGATCGCCGACGGGATGGTCATCGAGACCGGCACACCCGAGCTGGAGGATCTCCGGGGCGAACTAGTGCGCATGTTGGCACGCGCGTGCCCCGGCGCGACCGACGGAGCCCGGCGGGACACCCCCTTCCACCGGCTCCTCCAGCGCTACGACGTCGAGCGCGCACATCCCGCCGCCGATGACGCCCGCGTCGATACGTCGCATCCGTACATCGGCGTCGACATGAACCGCTGCATTCTCTGCTTCCGCTGCGTGCGGATCTGCTCGGAGGTCCAGGGCCAGTTCACCTGGCGGGTGTGGGGACGAGGCGCGAGCACGCGCATCGTGCCCGATTCCGGCACGACGCTGCTCGAGAGCTCGTGTGTGTCGTGCGGCGCGTGCGTCGACACGTGCCCGACCGGCGCGCTCGAGGACCGCGCCGTGCTCGCGATCGGCGTCGCCGAGCGTTGGACGCGGACGGTCTGCCCCTACTGCGGCGTCGGTTGTGAGCTCGAGGTGGGAACCCGCGATCGGCGGATCGTCGCGGCTCGGCCGGTGCTCGACGCGCCCGTGAGCAAGGGACATCTGTGTGTGAAGGGTCGTTACGCACACGGGTTCGTGCACGCCGAAGACCGGATCACGAGCCCGTTGGTCCGGCGCGGTGACCGATGGGAAGAGGTCTCCTGGGACACGGCGATCGGTCATGTCGCCCGGAAGCTGGAGGACCTCCTCGACCGTCACGGCCCCACCGGTGTCGCGATGCTCGGATCGGCGCGCGCGACCAACGAGGACAACTACCTCACCCAGAAGTTCGCGCGCGTGGTGCTCGGAACCAACAACGTCGACTGTTGCGCGCGCGTGTGCCACGCTCCGAGCGCGGCCGCCCTCGGGACGATGCTCGGCACCGGCGCCGCCACGAGCTCGTTCGACGACATCGAGCAGGCCCGCACCATCGTCGTCTGCGGGTCGAACGCCACCGAGAACCACCCGATCATCGGCGCACGCATCAAGCAGGCGGCGCGGCGCGGCGCCAACCTGGTCGTGATCGACCCGCGAGCGATCGAGCTCGCCGACTGCGCCGACGTCCATCTACGCGTTCACCCGGGCGCCAACGTCGCGCTCCTCAACGCGATCGCACACGTGATCCTCGACGAAGACCTCGTGGATCGAAGCTTCGTCGCCGAGCGCGTCGACGGCCTCGACGCGTTCCACACGTTCGTCGCGGATTTCGCTCCCGAGGCCGTGGCGTCGATGTGCGGCGTTGCCGCGGACGACATCCGGCGCGCCGCTCGCCTCTACGCGCGTGAGACGCCCGCGATCTCCTTCCACGGTCTCGGGATGACCGAGCACCGACACGGCACCGACATGGTGTCGTGCCTGGTCAATCTGGCGCTGCTCACCGGGAACATCGGGAAGCCGGGCGCGGGCGTGAACCCGCTCCGCGGCCAGAACAACGTCCAGGGCGCGGCGCACATGGGTTGCATGCCCGACCGGCTCACGGGCTACGTCCCGATCGACGACGCCAGGGCCGCGTTCGAGACGGTGTGGGGAACGGCCGTCCCCTCCGTGCGCGGACTCGACGCGATGGAGACCGTGCAGGCCGCGGGCGAGGGAACCCTGAAAGCACTGTGGGTGATCGGCTGGGACATCCTGCTCACCAACCCCGACGAGGCCACCACCCGCCGCGCGCTCGCCAACCTGGATCTCGTCGTCGTCCAGGATCTCTTCCTCAACGAAACCGCGCGAGAGATCGGCACCGTCTTCCTTCCTGCGTGCTCGACGTTCGAGCGGGACGGCACGTTCATGAATTCGGAGCGTCGGATCCAACGCGTGCGTGCCGCAATCGATCCGCTCGGCGCGTCCAAGCCCGACTGGGAAGCGCTGTGCCTCGCAGCAGCGGCGATGGGCCACCGTGACCATTTCGCGTACGCATCGGCACAGGAGGTGTGGGACGAGATCCGGCAGGTGTGGCCCGCGGGCGCCGGAATCAGCTACGAGCGGCTCGACCGTGAGCACGGTCTCCAGTGGCCATGTCCCGACGAGGACCATCCCGGCACGAAGGTCCTCCACACCGACTCGTTCCCGCGAATCGGCAAGCGCGCGACGCTCGCAGCGGTGCCGAACTTGCCGTCCGGCGACACGACGAGCGAACAGTTCCCGTTCGTGCTCGTCACCGGCCGCGGCCTCTACCAATTCAATGCCGGCACGATGACCGCGCGCACGCCCAACGCGACGCTGCGTCCGACCGACACGCTGGAGATCTCGA
This sequence comes from uncultured Actinomycetes bacterium, assembly GCA_963705625.1. GTDB lineage: Bacteria > Actinomycetota > Acidimicrobiia > IMCC26256 > DASPTH01 > DASPTH01. Next base: position 412,947 of record CAVPKG010000001.1, on the reverse strand, counting down.
CCACTGACGCGCGACGCCTGGGCATCGCCGCCGGCGAGGAGGTACGGGTCCGCAGCCGCTATGGCAGCGTCGAGCTCCCCGCCGAGGTCACGGACCGGGTCCGGCCCGGTGAGCTCTTTGCCACCTTCAGCGACCCCGCGCGTCATGTGAACCGCGTGACCGGTCCGCATCAGGACACGCACACGCGCACCCCCGAGTACAAAGTGACCGCCGTCGACGTCGCTCTGGCAAGATCACGTCGTGGCGCACGAGACGCGTGACTCGGGGGTTCGCGACGAGCTGGGGCTGACGACCGGGGCGTGCACCGTGTTGCGCGAGCGATATCTGCGCCGCGACGCGCGCGGCCGGATCATCGAGTCGACCGGCGAGATGATGGATCGGGTCGCCCGGCACGTGGCCGCGGCCGAGGACGAGCACCGGCCGGGTTCCTCGGTGCGCTGGGCGGAGGAGTTCGCGCGGAGCTTGCGGAGCCTCGAATTCCTCCCGAACTCCCCGACCCTGATGAACGCGGGGACGGGCATCGGGTCTGCTGTCGGCGTGCTTCGTGCTGCCGCTGGAGGACTCACTGGAGTCGATCTTCGGCACGCTGGCCGATACCGCCCTGTTGCACCAGGCGGGCGCGGGCACGGGATTCTCGTTCTCACGGCTCCGTCCCGCCGGGGATGTCGTGACGACCACGCAAGGGGTGTCGAGCGGACCGGTGCCGTTCATCGGGGTCTTCGACGTCGCCACCGACGTCATCCGCATGAGTGGACGACGGCGCGGTGCGAACATGGCCGTTCTCGACGTCAGCCACCCCGACATCCTCGATTTCGTCACTGCGAAGTCCACACCTGGGGTGCTCTCACACTTCAACCTGTCGGTTGGGGTCACGGCACGATTCCTCTCCGCCGTCACGGCTGACCGCAGCCACCGCCTCGTGAACCCGCGAACGGGCCGAACCGTCGCGCGCGTGTCCGCACGGGAACTCTTCGACCGCATCGCCGAAGAAGCGTGGCGTACCGGCGAACCCGGCTTGTTGTTCCTCGATCGGATCAACCGGGCGAACCCGGTGCCGTCGATGGGGCGACTCGAGGCGACGAACCCGTGCGGCGAGGTCCCGCTCCTGCCCGGCGAGTCGTGCAACCTCGCATCGGTGAACCTCGCTCGCCTGGTCGGCGACCGGGGGGTCGACTGGGAGCGCCTGCATGCAGTCGTCGGTCTGGCAGTGCGGTTCCTCGACGACGTCATCGACGTGAACGCCTACCCGACACCCGTGCTCGAGGACGGCGCCCGGCAGACCCGCAAGGTCGGCTTGGGCGTGATGGGGCTCGCGGAGCTCCTGGCCGCGCTCGGTATCCCCTACGACAGCGAGGGGGCCCTGCGGGTCGGCGTCCGCGATCGCCCGTGAGGTCCGCGCCGCCGCGCGATCGGCCTCCGCGCGGCTGGCAACCGAGCGGGGGGCGTTTCCTCGCTTCGCCGAGAGCGTGTTCGCCGGCGGTGTCCCGCTGCGCAATGCCCAGCTCACCGCGATCGCGCCGACCGGCACGATCTCGCTCATCGCGGGCACGACCGCAGGCATCGAGCCGTTCTTCGCGATCTCGTATGTCCGCAACATCCTCGGACACCGTCTCGCCGAGACCAATCCGCAGTTCGAGCGGGTCGCGCGCGACGGCGGCTTCTTCTCGGACGAACTGGCCGCGAGCATCGCACGATCCGGCGGCGTGCGACAGGAACCCGGCGTGCCGCACGACATCCAACTGATCTTCCCCACCGCGCTCGACATCGCACCCACCTGGCACCTCCGCATGCAGGCCGCCATGCAACGTCATGTCGACGCATCGGTCTCGAAGACCGTCAACCTTCCCTCCGACGCCACCGTCGACGCGGTCCGTGCCCTGTTCCTCGACGCGTCGAGGCTCGGCACCAAAGGCATCACCGTCTACCGATATGGCAGCCGCGCCGATCAGGTGCTCACATATGGCGAAGGCGCCGGGGCTCCCGGATCCGTCAGCGTGGACCTCGCCTTCACCGGCGGTTGCACCGGATATCACTGCGAGTTCTGACCCGCGTCAGAGCTTGTAGCCGAGACGGCGAAGCAGCTCGTGGCGCTGCCGAGCATCGGCCTCGGTCTCGACGCCCAGGGGTGTCTCACCGTCGATCACGCCGACGATTCCGCGGCCGTGGTCGTTCTCGACGACGAGGACATCGAGTGCGTTCGCAGTCGCGCAGATGACGCGGCAGACCTCAGGAACCTGTTTGACCGCGTTGAGCACGTTGAGTGGGTAGCCGTCTCGGAGGAACACGACGAAACAGTGTCCGGCACCGATCGCCCGGGCGTTGCGGATTGCGAGCTCGACCAGCTCGTCGTCGTTGCCGGCTCGGCGGACGAGGCGAGGGCCTGACGACTCGCAGAACGCGATGCCGAAGCGAAGGTGCGGCGAGGACCCGGCCAGGACCTCGTACAGATCCTCGAGGGTCTTGATGAAATGCGACTGCCCGAGAATCAGGTTGACCCCCTCAGGCTTGTCGACGGTCACGGTCTGGATGTCCACGGCGGATTCCTTCGTTCACCGATCCGGCACTGTCGTCACGAGTCCCTGGGAGGAGGCTCTCGACCGCCAGCCTGCACATCGTGGCCGGGTGTGCGCCACGGCCAAAGGACCCTTCTACGCGAAGTCGATCGCCGCGAAGGACCTGTTCCCCTAGGCCGCGCCCGACGAGGAGCGCACACTCGGAAGGAGTCCGATGCAACACCGTCTGTGCCGGGAGGAGCCGATGAGACTGTTTCGAGATCGCACAGAGGCGGGCCGGCAGCTCGCAGCACGGCTCGCGCCGCTCGCAGAGGACCATCCGGTCGTACTCGGGTTGCCCCGGGGTGGTGTGCCGGTCGCCTACGAGGTGGCTCGTGCCCTCGGCGCTCCACTCGATGTGATCGTGGTGCGCAAGCTCGGGGTCCCGTTCCAGCCCGAGCTCGGGATGGGCGCGGTCGGCGAGGACGGCGTCCGGGTGCTCAACGAGGACGTCCTCCAGATCGCACGGTGTCGGAGCGGACGAGCTTGCTCGAGTGGAGGCACGCGAGCGGGCCGAGGTCGAAGCGCGGGCGCGACGCTTCCGTGGCGACCGTCCGCGAATCGACGTCACGGATCGGACGGTGATCGTGGTCGACGACGGCATCGCGACCGGAGGTACCGCTCGTGCCGCGCTGCAAGTGGCCCGCGAGCACGGCGCGAAGCGCGTGGTGCTCGCGGTGCCCGGTCGCCCCGCCCGACACCGTCGAGGAACTCCGCTCGGACGCCGACGAGATCGTGTGCCTGGAGAGCCCGACTCCGTTCTTCGCGATCGGCGAGTGGTACCGAGACTTCTCCCAGGTCCCGGACGAGCGCGTCGATCGCGCTCCTCGCCGAGGCGGCGACCCCCGCGGCCGACGTCGACGACCGACGAGCAGCGTCGGCGACCCACCCGCACATCCGCACGACGAGGACGTCGACTTCCGGGTGGGTGAGGCGGCACTCGCCGGCCATCTCACCGTCCCCGCCGATGCCGCGGGTCTCGTCCTGTTCGCGCACGGCAGCGGCAGCAGCCGCCACAGCCCCCGGAACCAGTTCGTCGCCCGCGCGCTGAACGAAGCGCGGGTCGGCACGCTGCTCTTCGATCTGCTCTCCCCGCACGAGGAGCTCGACACGCGCCAACGTGTTCGACGTCGAGCTGCTCGCCGACCGGCTCGTCGGCGCGACCCGGTGGGCACGACGAAGCCGTCGCCGGCCTCCCGATCGGGTACTTCGGCGCCAGCACCGGGGCGGCCGCCGCGCTCTGGGCAGCCGCCGAACCGGGATCGACGATCGCGGCGGTCGTTTCGCGAGGCGGACGGCCCGACCTCGCGATGCCGCGGCTCGCCGACGGTGCGCGCCCCAACCCTGCTCATCGTGGGCGGTCACGACGACGTCGTCATCGAGTTGAACCGCGAGGCCGCGAGGCACCTGCGCTGCGAGCATCGCCTCGAGATCGTGCCGCGCGCGACGCATCTCTTCGAGGAACCCGGCGCCCTCGAGACCGTCGCCACGCTCGCCGCCGACTGGTTCACCCGTCACCTCGCGCCGCTCGACCGGTCCGCACGGATCGAAGCTCGGCACGCCATGACACCGCCGCCCTTCGACCCACGGTCGGCCGACGCAAGAGGAAGCGAGGGCAGAGCAGGCATCGAGCCCGGCCTCGACGAGGTTCTTCGCCAGAGGACCCGCGGCGAGCGCTGATCCGGGACCGGGGGCGAACGCTGTGGTCATCCTCGGTTTGGCGGGCGACACGATGCTCGGGCGCCTCGTGGGTGAGCGTCTCGTGGCCCACGGGCCCCGGTCGCTCGTCGCACCCGAGGTCGTCGCGGTCGCGCACGAAGCGGACCTGTTCCTCCTGAACCTCGAATGCTGCATCTCCGATCGTGGTGAGCGATGGCCGGCGCCCGACAAGCCCTTCTTCTTCCGCGCACCGCCGGCCGCCGTCGAGGTGCTCGACCTCCTGGGTGTCGACTGCGTCACGCTCGCCAACAACCATGCCCTCGACTTCGGTCCGACTGCGCTGCTCGACACGTTCACACATCTCGAGCGAGCGGGCATCGCCTGGGTGGGCGCCGGGCCCGATATCGCCCGCGCCCGCGCGCCGGTATCACTCGACGCCTGCGGGTACCGACTCATCGTCGTTGCCGCCACCGACCACCCCGCGGACTTCGCCGCCGACGTCGAGCGGCCCGGCGTTGCATGGGTCGACCTTCGGCACCGCGCTCCCGCCTGGCTGCTCGACGCCGTCGGCGAATGCGGCACGCGACATCGCCGCCTCGTCGACCCCCGGTGGGGTGCTCGTGACGCCGCACTGGGGCCCGAACATGGTGGCCGACCCGGTGCCGCACGTTCGGCGTGCCGCACGCGCGCTACGCGACGCGGGAGCGACGCTCGTCGCAGGACATTCCGCGCACGTGTTCCACGGCGTCGACGGGACGGTGCTTGTACGACCTGGGTGACTTCCTCGACGACTACGCGACCAACTCGCCTGCGCAACGATCTCGGACTGCTCTTTCTCGTCGAACTCGACCAGCTCGGGCCGAAGCGTCTCCAGGCGGTTCCTCTCGCGCTCGACTTCTGCCGTACCCGCCTTGCGTCGGGCGACGATGCCGCGTGGATCACTCACCGTTTCCGACGCGCTGTGCAGCGCGTTCGGCACCGACTGTGCACACCGACGAGGAGCGTCTCGTCATCAGCTGGCGCTGACATCCGCCCCGTGTGCGATCAGGCGTCCAGTTCGCGGGCGACTCGCGCACGCAGCTCCTCGGCCGCGCGCAACAACTCCGCGCGCGTCGTTCGCAACGCGGCAATGTCCCGTTCGAGCTCGGACTGGTACGCGGCGCCAGCCTCATGCTTCCGCACGGCTCCGAGCCGGGCGGCCGCGTCGAGGAACTGCCGCTCACACGCGCACCACCGCTCGAACGCGTCCCGCAGCCCCACCGATACCTCGGTCGCGAGCAGCGCCTTGATCCGTTCCGAGTCGGCGGCAGTGGGCCGGGGCGGTTGCCGCGCCAGGTGGTCGACCGCGGGGAACACATGCGCGGCCTCGTGCATCGAACGTTCGAGATGCGAGATGAGCTCGACGAACATCCAGCCCCGCCCGTGCCGGGTCGACGCCCCGGGCCCCGGTGACCGCCCACCATCCTCCCGCGGCGTCTGTGAGCTCACCACGTTGTCTTCCTCCCCGACGGTGAGACGATCTCCTGACATGCGTCATCCTGAGCCGCAGCAGAGGCCCGTTCCAGAGTCGAAGGTCCTCGGCTCGACCGGCAACGACCGGCGATATTCCCAGGACCTCAGACGTCCACGAGCACGCGGCAACGCCACTCTCCATCCCGGCACTCGAACTGCAGATCGGATCGTGACACGCCCTTGGGGAGCGCCCCGATCGCTTCCACCTGTCCGGAGGGGATCGTTGCGAAGAACCCTCGTATACCGCCGTCGGCATGCTCGGCGAGATTGACGTCGACGGGGACCCGGGCGAGCGCTTCCACGACGTAGATCACCTCCTCGATCAGCAACACGAGCACTTCCTCGTCGCTGACCGCGTCCAGCGACAACGGGACGCGGTCGATCGGCTCGATGCCGTCGACCTCGGCGAACGACTCCACGAGCCCGAGCACCGCTTCCTCGAGGCAGGCGATTCGCGTCGCCCCCCACGCCTCCAGCATCTGATCCGCGACGTGGGGGACGAGGCGGTGCCCTCTACCGTCGCGTGATCGGTGGCTCACGCCCTCGATGGTCCCTCACGGATCACCACACCACCAGCTGGCTCGTTGCTCTCAGGTCGTTGCGCGAACGGGACCTTGGGCCCTGGTGTGCGCGGTGCGCTCGGGTACACGATGCGCCGATGCGCGTTCCCGCGCCCGATTGCAGGAGTTGCGTCATGGATCTGCACAGCTTCGGTCACACGCCCCCGATCACCTGCTCACGCGAGGCATCCATCACGGAGGTTGCGGGCCTGATGGATGCTCACAACGTGGGAAGCGTGATCGTCCTCGACGACGATGGACAGCTCGCGGGGATCGTCACCGACCGGGACCTGGTCGTGCGAGCGATGGCCGACGGCCGCGACCCGAACACCGCGGTCGCGAAGGTGATGACGTCGGACGTGCTCTGGTTGCGCGACGACACGCCGATGTTCGCGGCCACGACCGAGATGGCGACTGCAGGATGCCGACGAATGCCCCTCCTCGACGACGAGGGCCGAGTGGCGGGCATGATCACACTCGACGACCTCTTGACGGTGTTCGCTCGTCAAACCGAGAAACTGGCCCAAGTCGTCGGTTCCGAGCTCGCGATCCCGCACCGTTCTCCGTAGCGCCCGCCGTCGGCAACGTCATCCGGGCAAGCGGGAGTCGGGCAGCGGAAGCCGGATCGGGGGGTCGGCCGCAGTCCTTGCGTTCGCGACGAGCGTCGATGTCCGCAGGTATCCGTCCCGGAAGGTAGGCGGATGGCGCTCGAGCCAATCCGAGTCTCTCGACGACCCGAGCTCGGGGTGCAGCACCTCTTCGGCTGCGGCTTCGACGCCCAGGTAGAACTGACGCTCGGGGGAGCCTCCCGACAGCAGGGACCGTTCGGTTCGGGCGTCGGCGACGAGACCTCGGGCGGCCCGCACAAGGATCGCGTGGTCGGCGCCGGCCGTTCCGCTCTCGGATTCGGTCATCGGGGAACCTTCCCTTGGTCGTCCTTCACCGGATCTGTGCGCGGACCCCCGATCGGGGGGAGGGGATGAACGGGGACCGCTACACGTTCACCAGGTCCAGTCGGGCTCGTCGCGTGGCGAAGCGAGCCGGAACGCCCGTGGCAAGCGTGCTCGCGTCGGACGCTACGACAGGACCGCACCGCGGCAATAGGGCCTTTGGTCCCTCCCTGCTCGTGCAGTGCGTGTGACTTCGGTCCCTGGTGAACGGTCTGCCCCGCGGCGCAGGATCGGGTGCGTGACCGCAGAGCGCCAACCAGGTTCGCCGTCGTCGGGTCCGTTCCCGAGGACCGTCGCGCTTCCTGGGGGACGCACGATCACGGTGCGGCACAGTGAGCCTCGAGACGCGGCGGAGCTCACGGAGTTCTACGAGCGCCTCTCGCTCGACGATCGGTACCACCGCTTCTTCTCCGGTGCCAGGCCGAAGGACTTCGTCGAGCGGTGGACACACCTTGCCGAGCGGGGTGGCGTCGGCCTCGTCGCCGTCGTGGCGAACGGGACCGAACGCATCGTTGCCGATGCCGGCTTCGATCTGCTCCCCGACGGCGACGGTGAGCTCGCGATCACCGTCGAGCGCGACTGGCGCGGCTGGCTGGGCGCCTACCTGCTCGACGCGCTCGTGCAGGAAGCGGCCGCTCGAGGCATCCCGAACCTCCAGGCGGAGATCCTCGTCGACAACGGTCCCATGCTCGCCCTCGTTCGTTCACGTGGCTACGCGATCCTCGACCACGGGGACTGGACGAGCGTCCGGGTGACGATCGGGACGAGAGACGACACACCGGACTGGCCGGAGGGCGACGAACGGCCCCGGGTGTTGGTCGAGACACCAAGTGGTCGATGGCCGTCCACGGATGCCGCCGTCGCGAGCGGCTTGCGAGTGATGGCGTGTCCAGGGCCGGCACGCGGCCCGCATGGCTGTCCCGCCCTCGCCGGCCGTCCGTGCCCGCTCGCGGCGCATGCCGACGTGATCGTGTTCGCGTTTCCGCCGAGCGACGCAGATGCCCAGGCGATCTTGACGGCGCATTCCCGTCTGCACGAAGAGGTCCCGCTCGTCGTGGCTCCGACATCGACGGCCGAGGAACTCGTGGTCCCGCCCGTTGCAACGACGATCGCCGCGTGCACTCCGGCGGCAGAGGTGATCGCCCTCGTATCCGAGCTGGCCTGGCGCCATCGCGGCGATGTCGACGCGTCCGTTCGTCGCACCGATGCGGAGCCGAGGCCGACCGGGCATCTTGGCTGACCGTTCACGGGACGTCGGTCGTCGGCGAGCACGCGGACGGGACCTTGGACCCTGTTGCACCGGGGTTCCGCGGTCCACGATCGAGCTTGATGGATACGCACGACGCGGTTCGTACGTTGGTGCATCGGCTCCCGGTCGTCGTGAGCCCGGAGACGACGTTGCGCGCGGTGGCGCAGATCCTCGCCGAGGAGTCGATCGGCGCGGTGGTGGTGCGACGCGAGCGTCCGAGCGAGGCGCCGCACCGCTACACGATCGGCGTGGTGTCGGAGCGCGACATCAGTCAAGCCGTTGCCCGGGGCATGGACCCGGACACGACTCGGGCCGCGGATGTGATGACCGCGGAGCTCGCCCAGGCCGAGCCGGGCGACACAATCATGCGGGTGGCAACCCGGATGATGGCCAACGAGGTCCGCCATCTGCCCGTCGCCGAGGACGAGGTGCTGATCGGCGTGATCTCGGAACGAGACGTGTTGCGCGCCCTCGTCCAGGCGTTGCACGAGCAGAGCCAGGTGTGAGCATGGCCGGCGCGCGCGACCCGATCGGGGACCTGGTGCACGGCACACCGGTGTCGCTCGACGAGAAGCTGACGTTGCGGTCGGTGGCCGCGGTGCTCAGCGAGGAAGACATCGGGGCTGCGCTCGTCGAGCGAGCGGATGGTTCGCTCGGGATCGTCTCGGAGCGGGACGTCGCGAGAGCTCTGGCGGACGACGCCGACCCGGACACCGTGTGGTCCGCGGACATCATGACGGAGGACCTGGTGACCGCCCGCGCGAACGAACCGGTGATGAGCGTGGCACTACGCCTCATCGACGAGGGCATTCGACATGTCGCGGTGGTCGAGAACGAGAGCGTCGTGGGGATGGTGTCGTCGCGAGACGTCTTTCGAGTCCTGGCCGAGGAGCTCCTCGATTCCTGGTGAGCCGATTTCGAGGACCTCTGGCCCTGGTGGCGTCGCCCTCGATCGCGGAAGCTGGGCCGGAGACCATTAGGAGGCGGTTATGAGCGTCGTCGAGTTCCTCACGTATCTCCTGGGTCGGGAGCCGACCCGCCAACTCGGGCTGCAGCTCGCCGAGGTCTACAACGAGCGGCAGTTGCGGCGTGCGGGCCGGACCCGCGCTCGGTGAGTGGCGTGCGATCCCGTGGCAAGTCGTTGACGGCACCGTCGGGGGTCGACCCGGTCGCGATCGTCGACACTGCGCTCGGCCTCGCCGCCCGGCGTGAGATCTTCACCGCCGACGAGGCGATGGAGCTGCTGTCCGGCGTGCGGAACAAGGTCGGGAGTGGGCAGGCGGAGGCTATTGCGCAGATCGTCAACTCCGCGGAGGGTTCCTATCGCGAGTCGGCCCTCGTCGACCGTTCACGGGTGGTCGACCCCTTGCTCGACATGCGGCTCGCCCTCTCTCCCTGATCGCGTCGGGCTCGCAGCTCGGTATGACGGGCCTCAGCCGACGCGGTCTGCGTTCCAGAGTCCGCGGAGGTCCGGCGGCAGCACCGCCGCGACGTCGTGCGCTTCCTCCGGCACCAAGGAGTGCAGGCACGCGATGACGGATTGCGTGACCGCGGTCGCCTGCTCGGCGTCGACGGCTCCGGCAGCCGAGACCGCCGCCGCCAGATCGGCCACCGTGCGAGCCCGAGAGGGCGCGTTGCCGTGGTGGCGCGGTGGGCCGGCAAGTTGCCGCACGTCCACGGGTAGGTCCGCGAGCAGCTGCTCGCGCTCGTCGGCAGGAATGCGATCGGTGAACGTCGCCAGCACGGCACGCGTCGCCCTCGGCGCGTCGTGCTCCGAGACTCCGGCACCGCGCGCGGCGTCCAGGAGTGCCGTACGCGCCGCCGAGGGTCGGATCGCCGCCTCCAGATGGCCCGTCGACGGCCGGGTCGTGCCCTTCGACAGGCCGGGGTGGAGGAAGGACTCGACCCCGCGCACGCCGGGGATCTGCAGGACGGCACGTTCGACGTGCCAGATGTCCCCGGGTACGGCGACCTCGCCGTGGAGGATCGCCAGCCCATCCTCGACCATGACGTCGACGCGCGGCAGATCGCGCTGCTTCTCCACCGGCCCGAGGGCCGATCGGACGCGCTGCGTGAGGATGTCGTCGGAGACGTTCGGGTCGGGATGCCGGCCGCTCACGCGGTACCACAGCCCGGCGCCCACGCCGCCCATGTACCGGGCGCGCCGCACCGCTTCGCGGCGGGCGCGGCGGGCCGCCGATCGTGCCTCCGGTCGGAACGCGACCACTGCGGTCGCTGCGACCGCACCCGTGGCCACGGCCCTCTTCACCAGCTTGCGCATGACGGTGCTCCTTGATCTCTCGGCGCGAACTCCGTGCGACGAACCTGTCAGTTGCCGCGGGTCTTCCAGCAATGTGCGGAGCACGTCGCGCTCCGACACCACGCCGACCACCAACCCGTCGTCGATGACGGGCACGTGCCGGATCTCGTTGTCGAGCATGGACTGAGCGACACTGGCGATCGTGTCCCCGGGCGAGGCGGTGGCGAGCTCCAAGGTCATCACGTTCTGCGCGATCTCCTCGTCGGGATCAGCACCTTCCGCCAGCGCCGCGGACGATGTCGCGCTCCGAGATCACGCCCTCGGCGCGAGTCCCGGGCCCCCTCGGAGGGGTGGCGCGAACGACGGCAACGCCGATGTAGTCCTCTGCGAGCGTCTCCGCGACCTGGCGGAGGGTCGCGTCGGGGTCGACGTCGACCGTCGCCCGATCGACCAGCGTGCGAACGGTCTCGTTCTCGATGCTCACGTTTCCACCTCTCTTCGAGTGCCGCACGGTCCACGAGTCACGATCGGGGATTCCGGCGGGTCCGCCTGGTGAACGCGCTCCGCGCGACCCATGGACGGTCGTGCGCGGGCTCGAGTGGCGGGTCGTGCTCGGACGAGGGGTGATGGAGCTCAGGAGGGAGCTCCCGACATCGTTTGCACAGACCACGCCGCACTCGCTCGGTTCCCCCGCAGTTTCGACAGGCCTTCATCAGCTTTCCTCCGCGGTCGTACGACTCGTACCAATGGTGCGCGTCTCGGCGGTCGCCGGAACAGGGCCGGAGGTCACACACTCCGCGCGCGGACCCCGGAACCGCGGCCGGCGTCCCGAGCGGTACCCCGGAGCGGTAGGTCTACAGCGCGCCTGGTCGCGGCACGCGACCGCGTTCCACCAGCGTGCGCCCGACCTCGAGGCGCAGCTCGCGAGCGGAACCGAGGAGCACGTCGAGCACGGTGCCACGCCAGATGAAGCGATGCAGCTCGTGTTCCAGCGTGAAGCCGATTGCTCCCATCACCTGGAGGCAGTTCTCGGCCGCCAGGCGGAAGGCACGTCCCGCGAGGCATTTCGCCACGGCCGCGGCAAAGGCGGGGTCCTCGTTCCAGCTCTCGTCGGCCGCGACCTCGGCGGCGCGCACCGCCACCAGCACGTCGGCGAGGCGATGCTTCACCGCCTGGAACGCGCCGATCGGCTGACCGAACTGCATGCGGGCTCCCGCGTACTCGGCCGTGAGATCGAGCATCGCCGACCCCAGCCCGACGAGCTCGTACGCGAGCGCGCGACGGCACGCGGGCTCGGCCGCGTGCGGAGCGGCGGCGTCACACACTTCGAACGCACTCCCGCGGACCGTGCCCGTGACGCGGACGAGCTCGAGCGTGGGGTCCATTCCGTTGATCGGCGTGTGCTCGAGCGTGCTCGTCGGCGCGAGCACGAGACGGAGACCGTCTTCACCGTGCGCGACCGTGACCACCCGACCGTCGCGCGAGCCACGCAGCGCGAGGCCGTCGACCACGAGGTCACCACCGTCGAGACGGCCTGCGGTGCGCGGTCCGGGTTGCGGGTGCACGTAGGAAGCCGCCCCGAGGTCGTCGAGCCACGCGGCCGAGGCGGGATTCATCGCTTCGATGGCAACGTCGTCGAGCACCGCGCTGCCGCGCCCTGCGCTCACCTTGGAGCCGGAACACGAGCGGCACGACGGAGCGGGCGTCGGTCGCGAGGATGTCGCGCCATCCGATGTCCTCGAGCGCGGCGGTTCGGTCGTCGTCGGACAGCGTCGAGAACGCCGCGCACGGTCCGCGCGGAAGAGGTCGAGGGTCTCCTGGTCGAGGGCAACCATCGTCAGCCTCTCGGGAGCCCGAGCACGCGGTCGGCCAGGATCGTGCGCTGGATCTCGATGGACCCGCCGTAGATCGGCGCGGCGCGGCTGAAGAGGTAGTCGTGCCGCCATCCCTCGGCGTCGTGATCGTCGCCGAGCTCGATCGAGGGCACGAGCACGGCGTCAGCGAGGTCGTGGACTGCGAGCTCGGCCCGCGCCAGGAGCACCTTGTCGACCGAGACCTCGGGGCCGGGGTTCTCTCCCGCCACCAGACGCCGGATGGTGTTGCGCGACGACACCCGCATCGGGAGGATCGCGAGATAGGCGTCGGCCAGCTCGCCGGGATCGACCCGATCGGCGTGGCCGGCGAGCAGCCGGTCGAGCACGGTCAGGAGCGCGGCCTGGCGCTGCCAGGGGTACATCCCCCGCTCCCACTGGAGGAGGTACATCGCGACCGCCCAGCCGTCACCCTCGTTCCCGATCAGCCGATCACCGTCGACGTGCACGTCGTCGAACCGCACCTCACCGAACTCGTCGCGACCCGACATCGCCCGGATGGCTCGCGGGGTGACGCCCGGAGTGTCGTGATCGACGAGGAACATCGACAGCCCACGGTGCCGCGACTCCGGCGTGCCGGTGCGAACGAGCGCCACGCACCGTTGCGCGACGCTGACCTGCGACGTCCAGATCTTGTGACCGTTGATGACCCACCCGTCGCCGTCGCGCTCTGCCTTGGTGCGCAACGACGCGAGATCGCTGCCCGGCGTCGGGCTCGGAGAATCCCTGGCACCACGCTTCCTCGCCGCGGAGCAACGAGCGCAGGTGCTCGCGCGCGACGTGGGGCGCGTAGACCACGAGCATCGGGACGAGCGTCTCCAACGTGTAGTAGGCCTCGGGAACCGGTACGCCGCGTTCCACCGAGCGCGTCGTACACGCTGCCTCGGTGCCGGGCGTCACCGCCGAGCCCGCCGATGGTCTCGGGCCAGCCGTAGCGAACCCAGCCCGCGTCGAACAGCGCCTCCTGGAGCTCGCGCTGGCGGCGGACGACGTCGATGAATTCGCGCGAATGCACGCCACGCTGGCGTTCGAGCACGGATTCGTGGTCGTCGAGCCATTGGCCGAACGCGGCGCGGTACGAGTCGAGATCGGAAGCGTTCGACTGGTCCATCACGAGCTCCCCGGCTTCACGGCGCTTCGATGATGGCGACGACGATGTCGCCGAGCGTCTCGACGACCTGCTCTTCGGAGAACGGAAAACCGTTCACCCTCCAGTACGACCAGTACCGATCGATCATCACCAACACCGCGAGACCGACGCGGGCGGGGTCGTCGCCCGAGTCCCCGGGGCGACCGCGGAGTCGCTGTAGCAGGCGACCGAGGCGGCGGCCGGTTGCCAGTCGCGCCCGAACGCCCGCGACCGCGAGCTCTTCGTCGCCGTACGTGGCCTGGCTCCACACGAGGATGAACGCACCGTGCTCGTCGAGCACCCGCAGGTAGATCCGGACGAGTTCGTAGGCGCGGTCGCGCGTCCACCCGTCCTCCAGCGCGTCCATCTCGTCGAGGGCACGATCCGTCGCCTCGAAGGTCTGTTGGCCGAGAGCGAGCAGCAGATCGCGTTTCGAGGGAAAGTACGTGTAGAAGGACGCGCGCGAAACGCCGGCGGCGTCGGCGATGTCGTCGATCCGGAGCCCGTGGTAGCCCTTGGCCAAGAAGACGTCGCGGGCTGTATCCATGATGAGCGCCGTCGTGCGCTGCGCCCGCGGGCCGACCGTAGGCGCCGGCCCCCGGAGCTCGCCGCGCAGCCGGAACGTCATCTTCGTGCTCGCGGTCTTGCGCTTCGTCGCCGACGTCTTGCTGGACCGGCCCTTGCTCTCGACCACGAACGTCTCCTTCTCGGCCACCGTTGACAGGAGGCTAGGCCCCACGCTGACGAGTACGGGGCTGCCGCGCGCCAAGACTTGACGATATAGTCAAGCTACTTCACCGCAGGAGGAGGAGCCATGAGGGACCCGGGCTTTCCCGTCTTCGACGCCGACAACCACTTCTACGAGTCCCCCGACATGCTGTCGGAGTACCTGCCGAAGCAGTACGCACGCGACATCCAGTTCGTGCAGGTACACGGGCGCCCGCGCATCGCGGTGAAGGGCACGATCACCGAGTACATGCCGAACCCCACCTTCGAGAGGGTCGCGAGGCCGGGCGCGCACGTCGAGTTCTACCGAGGCACGAACACCGAGGGTAGGAGCCTGCGCGAGATGACCGGAGAGCCGATCGACTGTCTCCCCGCGTTCCGTGAACCCGGCCCGCGCCTCGAGCTGCTCGACAAGCTCCACGTGCACCGGGCGCTCGTGTTCCCGACCCTCGCGAACCTGCTCGAGTACACGCTCGACGGCGATCCCGATCTCACGCACGCCGCCATCCACGCCGTCAACCAGTGGATCTTCGACGTGTGGAGCTTCGAGTACCGGGATCGCATCTTCACCGCGCCCGTGATCACGCTTCCGATCGTCGAAGAGGCAATCAAGGAGCTCGACTGGGTGCTCGAGAACGGCGCCAAAGCGGTGCTGATCCGGCCCGCGCCGGTCACCGGCCTGCGGGGCTCACGCTCGTTCGCGCTGCCCGAGTTCGATCCGATCTGGGCTCGGCTGCAAGAAGCCAGAGTGCCCGTGTGCCTGCACGCGTCCTTCCCCCCGCTCACCAGCTACTACGAGAAGTGGGAGCCCGGCCGCACGGACAGCGCGTTCGCATCGACTCCGCTGAAACAACTTCTGTTGCAGCACCGCGAAGTCGAGGACGCGCTCGCCGCGATGATCTGCCAGGGTGCGCTGACGCGCTTCCCCGACCTCAAGGTGGTCAGCGTCGAGAACGGCGCGGACTGGGTTGCCCACCTGCTCGAGCAGCTCGAGCTCGCCTACGGGCGTATGCCGCAAGAATTCGAGGAGCACCCGGTCGAGGCGTTCCGCCGGAACGTCTACGTCAACCCGTTCTGGGAAGACGACGTCGAGAACCTCGTCGATCGCATCACCGTCGACCACGTGCTCTTCGGCTCGGACTACCCACACCCCGAAGGTCTCGCGGAACCGCTCGATTATCTCGACTATCTCGACGATCACCCCAGCCTCGACGACTCCGCGAAGCGTCGGATCATGAGCGAGAACGCCAACGAGCTCCTGGGCCTGCCGACGGCAGCCTGACTCTTCCCGCTCACGCGTCACGCGTCGGGCGTCGAGGCGTCGACGAGGATCTTGACGTGCCGGTCGCGGTGATGGAGGAGCTCCTCGAGTCCGCGCTCCACGAGCTGACCGAGCGGGATGTGGTCGGAGATCATGGCGAGCGGCTACGGCACCCGACGCGAGCAGCCCGAGCGAGAATCGGGAAGTCGACCGCCGGTTCGTCGGTGAAGGGGTACCGCACCTCGATCTCCTTCGCCATCGCGTGGCCCATGTCGACCTGCGCCCTCTCGCCCCATTGCGCGACGCTCACGAGCGTGCCGCGCGGTCGCAGCACCGCGATGCCCTGGTTGAGCGCGGGACTCACCCCGGTGGTGTCGAACACGAGGTCGACGCCCTGCCCGGTGAGGTCGCGCACCGCCCCGAGCAGATCGACCACGCCCGGATCCAACGCGTCGGTGGCACCGAGCGACGTCGCCACCGCGCGACGTGCCGGCGACGGTTCCGACACGATCGTGACCGCCGCGCCTGCGGCCACGGCCGACTGCAGGACCGCCAGCCCGATGGGCCCCGCGCCGAGCACGACGACCGCACCTCACCGGGCGCCGGAATCGGTTCCGGAACCTCCTCGATGCGGATGTCGCGCGGACCGTGCCAGACCGCCGCCTTCATCCCGGGTTCGTGCTCAGGATCGTGACCGCGGCGACCGCGGTGGGCCGCGTGATCATGCTCTCACTCGGGAGCGCGCTCCTTGGCGCGCTGCTCCTCCAGCATCTCCTTGAAGTGGTCGACGGTGTGCTTCACGTCGTCGGTCGCGAACGACTCGGCTTCGGACGAGAGCGCGAACGGCGCGACGTTCGCAATCGCGTTCTGCAAGTGGAGGTTGAGCGCGCGCTTCGTCTCCTGCAACGCTTGTTGCGGCTGCTTCGACAGACGGTGTGCCAGCTCGATCGCTTCGGCGAGCACCTGGTCGTCGGCCACCACGCGGTTCGCGAGCCCGATCGCGACCGCTTGCTCTGCGGGAATGCGGTCGCCGGTGAAGAGCAGCTCCTTGGCCTTGAGCAGGCTCATCATCAGCGGCCAACCCACGGCGCCGCCGTCACCTGCGACGAGGCCCACGCTCACGTGCGTGTCGGCGATGAACGCGCTCTCGGCAATGAGCACGATGTCGCAGTTCACGGCCACGCTGCAGCCGAGGCCCACCGCGGGGCCGTTGACCGCGGCGATGAGCGGCTTGGGGAACGCAGCCATGGCGTCCATGAGGTCGCGCGCGTGGCGGATCGACGTCCGGCGGTGCTCGGGATCCTCGTAGTCGCGAATGAAGCCGGGAACGTTGCCGCCGGCGCTGAACGCCCGACCCGCACCGGTCAGGACCGCCACGCTGCAGGACGGTTCGTCGGCGAGGTGCCGCCACACCTCTCGCATCGCGTCGTGCAGCGGATCGACGAACGCGTTCCGCATCTCGGGATTGTTCATCGTGACGATCGTGACCGGGCCATCGGTCTCGATGAGCATCTCCGGGGGTGGTACGAAGCGCACCGGACCTCCATGGGTCGTTGACTTCGCCGGTGTCGGGACCGGGCTCTCGGCCCGCCGAGTCCAGCCGCAATCGACGGAAGCGTCAAGTCGCGGGGGCCGGCGCCATCACGGTGCGAACTTCGCCGTCGCCTGCTCACGGAGCTCGTACTTCAGCACCTTGCCGCTCGCGTTCAACGGCAGCGCGTCGACGATCTCGACCGCTCGCGGCACCTTGTAGTTCGCCATCTCGTGGCGGCACCACGCCACGATCTCCTCTGGATCGGCGACCGCATCGGGGCGAGGGATCACGTAGGCAACACCGACCTCGCCGAGCCGCGCGTCGGGCACGCCCACCACGGCCACCTGGCCGATCACCGGGTGCGACGACATCACGTTCTCGATCTCGGCGGGATACACGTTGAACCCACCCACCACGAACATGTCCTTCTTTCGATCGGTGATCGCGAGATTGCCGTCCGCGCGCAACACCCCGATGTCGCCCGTGTGCAACCACCCATCGGCGTCGATCGCCGCCGCGGTCTGCTCCGGGTCGTCGAGGTAGCCGCGCATCAGCGTGTAGCCCCGAACCAGGATCTCGCCCGGCTCGCCGCGGGGAACCTCGCGCCCGTCGTCGTCGACGACGACGGATCTCGACGCCCGGCAGTGCGCGGCCGGAGGTGTGCGCAACCACCTCGGGAGGATCGTCGTAACGACACATCGTCACGATGCCGCTCGCTTCGGTGATGCCGTAGCCCGTGACCACGCACGCGATGCCGAGGCGGCTCCGCATCTGCTCGACGAGCTCCACCGGAATCGCAGCCGCGCCCAGCACGGCGAGGTGGAGCGAGCTCGCGTCGAAGGACTCGACGGCCGGGTCGTTGAGGATCGCCTGGTACATCGCCGGCGCGCCGGGAAACGCGCTGATGCGCTCCTCGGTGATGCGACGCATCACCGAGGCCGGATCGAACACGAGGAGCGGGTAGATGGTCGCGCCCTTCATGAGGCAGCACAGGATCCCGGCGTGCAGGCCGAACGAGTGGAAGAACGGGAGGACGATCAGGTAACGGTCGCCCTCGTGGAGCCCGATGACCTCGGCGAACACGAGGTACGCGCGGCACACCTGCCGGTGGGTCAGCATCGCGCCCTTCGGCGCGCCGGTGGTGCCCGAGGTGAAGAGGATGTGGCAGACGTCATCGCCGCGCACCGCCGCGGCCCGTTGCGCGCGAGCCGCATCGTCGACGGTCGAGGCGCGCGCGAGGAAGTCGGAAAAGCTGACGGCGTTGCCCGGTACGGAGCCGCGGAGCACCACGATCTCCTCGAGCGATTCGACACCACCGTCGTCCTGCACCGCGCCGATGTAGTCGCGGTCGAGGAAGCCCGTCACCGTGAACAGCATGCGGACGGCCGCGCGCCGCATGACGTCGCGCGCCTCGCGGCCCTGGAAACGGGTGTTGACCGGTACGAGCCACGCGCCGACGCTGTGCACCGCGAGCGCCGCCACCACCCACTCGCCGATGTTGGGTGCCCAGACCGCGACGCGATCGCCGCGGTCCACGCCGCTTGCCATCAGCGCGCGAGCCGCGACGTGGATCCGATCGGCGAGCTCCGTGAAGCTCCATCGTTCGTCATCCTCCGCGAGCGCCTCGGCGTCCACGAAGCGACGTGCCGCGTCGTCGACGAGCTCGGGGATCGTTCTCCACGGCGCGTCGGCCATCTCGTCTCCTCCCGGGGACTTGACGATAACGTCAGGGCGTGGACATGAACTACTCGCCGGAGGCGGAGCAATTCCGCGCCACGTTGCGGTCCTTCCTGGCCGAGCACCTGCCGACGGACTGGCAGGGCATCGGCGCGCTGGAGCGTGAGGACGCCGAGGCCTTCAGCCTGAGCTGGCGTCAGGTGCTCTCCGAGAACGGGCTCCTCGGCATCGCGTGGCCGAAGGAGTACGGCGGGGGTGGTCGCACGAAGCTCGAGCAGGTGGTCCTCGCCGAGGAGCTCGCACGCGCGCGGGTGCCATTGGGTCGCGTGACCGATACCACGAGCATCAAGATGCTCGGCAACACGCTGCTCCGCTGGGGCACCGAAGAACAGAAGCGCCGATTCATCCCGCGCATCCTCTCCGGCGACGACGTGTGGGTGCAGGGCTATTCGGAACCCGAAGCCGGATCCGACCTCGCCGGTCTCCGGCTCCGGGCGTGCCAGGACGGTTCGGAATGGGTGATCAACGGCCAGAAGATCTGGACGTCTCGCGGCGCCGAGGGCAACTGGATCTTCCTGCTCGCGCGCACCGACCCGGAAGCCGCGAAGCATCGCGGCATCAGCTTTCTCCTCTGCCCGCTCGACATGCCTGGCGTCGAGGTGCGCCCGATCAGGACGCTGACCGGCGACGAAGAGTTCTGCGAGGTGTTCTTCAGCGATGCGCGGATACCGCTCGAGAACGTCGTCGGCGAGGTGAACGGCGGATGGGCGGTGGCGACGAGCCTGCTCGGACACGAGCGCGGAGAGGAAGCTGCGACCAACCCGATCATGTTCCGGGCCGAGCTGGACCGCATCGTGCGCCTCGCCCGTGACCGGGGCCGCGACCAGGACCCCGTGGTCCGCGATCGCCTCGCATGGTGTTACACCAAGGTCGAGACGATGCGCTTCCTCGGGTATCGCATCCTCACCCAGTACTTACGTGACGGCGTGCTCGGTCCCGAAGCGTCCGTCTCCAAGCTCTACTGGAGCGAGTATCACCAGCACGCGGTCGACCTCGCGCTCGCGATCATGGGCGCCGATGGCCTCGTGCGCAGCGGCCGTCGGCCGTACCGCCACTTCCGGACGGACGAGCCAGGGGCCGAGAACTCGTCGAACTCGTGGATCGACGTGTTCCTGCTGAACGCGCGGTCGGGCACCGTCTACGCGGGAACGTCCGAGGTGCAGCGCAACATCATCGCGGAGACGATCCTCGGTCTCCCGAGGGAACCCCGTACATAGCAGAAGGAAGAGGGCATGGACTACGTGCGCATCGAGATCGACGAACGTGTCGCGACCGTCACCTTCGATCGACCACCGGTCAACGCGCTCGACGCGCAGGCGTTCCGGGAGATCGGTCAGGCGTTCCGGAGCCTGGGCGAGGGTACCGACGCCCACGTGGCGATCTTCACGGCGCCCGGCACCCGCGTGTTCTGCGCCGGCGTCGACCTGCAGGATTCGGCCCGGCGCCAGAGCCGTCAGCCCATCGAGGCCGACACCATCGTGGACGTGCTCGATCCCGGCGTCGTGCCGCGCGAGTGCTTCTTCGCGGTCAGCGACTGCGCGCTTCCCGTCATCGGTGCCATCAACGGAGCCGCTGTCGGTGCCGGGCTCGCGCTGGTGGCATCGTGCGACGTGATCGTCGCATCGGAGAACGCGCGGTTCGCGTTGCCCGAGATCAATGCGGGAGTGTTGGGCGGCGGACGTCACCTCCAGCGGATGATCGGGCCCCACAAGACCCGCAAGATGTTCTTCACCGGCGAGTTCGTGACCGCCGACGAGTTCTACCGGCTCGGGGCGATCGAGGCCGTCGTCCCGGCGGGCGAGCTGATGCCGACGGCTCGGGCCCTGGCCGGCGAGATCGCGACCAAGAGCCCGATCGGACTGCGCCTCGCGAAGGAGTCGCTCAACCGCGTCGAGGACCTCCCGCTCAAGGACGGCTACCGACTCGAGCAGGATTACACGGGACGGATCACACGCTTCAACGACTCCGCCGAAGCGCGAACGGCCTATCTCGAGAAGCGGCCTGCCGAATGGACGTGGACCTGAACCGATTCAGAGGTGGCTGAATCCACTCGACTCCTCCTTGGTCATGGGCACGGTCACCGGGTGCTTCTCGAAGTGTGCGATGGCATCGCGCAGGTCGTCGAGCAACAACGAGGCGAGGTCCCGGCTCACTCCCTGACGCACCAGGATTCGTTGCACGGGAATGACGGATGCGGTGCCCGTGAGCGTGTAGGCGGGGACCTGCCAGCCGCGAATGCGCAGCCGGTCGGCCAGGTCGAACAAGGTGTACCCCGGGTCGGTCCCCTCCTCGATCCGCCAGGTCACCGTGGGGATGCCGGTGGCGGGGTTGCTGTCGCACAGCAACTCGAACGGACCGAGCCGCGAGATTGCGTGGGCGAGGTACTGCCCGGTCTCGTACGACGCCATGTGCACCCGTCGGTATCCCTCGCGCCCCAGACGCAGGAAGTCGTAGTACTGGGCGATGATCTGACCGGCCGGCCGCGAGAAGTTGATCTGGAACACCGGCATGTCGCCGCCCAGGTAGTTCACGTGGAAGATCAGGTCGTCGGGCAGTTCCGCCTTGTCGCGCCAGACGACCAAACCGACCCCGAGCGGAGCCAGCCCGAACTTGTGACCCGACGTGCTGATCGACTTCACGCGCGGCACGCGGAAGTCCCACTCGATCTCCGGCGCGCAGAACGGCGCGAGGAACGCGCCGCTTGCACCGTCGACATGGATGTCGACGTCGACACCACCTGGAACGCGTCCTCCGCTCGCGACTCGTCGGCCGGGAACTTGTACTTCGGCATCGACTTGGCCAGGTCCTGCCCGGCGAAGACCGAGTCGTCCAACTCGTGGCGGACCGAATCACGATCGTGCAGCGTCATCAGGTTCCTTTTGCTTGCTCGAGCGGCGCCGGGCGGAGGTCCACACGGCGCAGCAGCTGCGCGTTCAACGCGACGACGATCGTCGAGAGGCTCATGAGGATCGCGCCAACAGCCGGTACGAGCGTGATGCCGGCCCAGGCGAACGCGCCCGCCGCCAACGGGATGGCGACGATGTTGTAGCCCGCACCCCACGCCAAGTTCTGCACCATCTTGCGGTAGCTGGCGTGCGACAGCGTGATGACGCCGACCACGCCCCGCGGGTCCGACGACGCGAGGACGACGCCGGCCGACTCGATTGCGACGTCGGTGCCGGCGCCGATCGCGATGCCCACGTCGGCACGGGCGAGCGCGGGCGCGTCGTTCACGCCGTCTCCGACCATGGCGACCTTGAGGCCGCGCGCCTGGAGCTCGGCGACCTTCGTGTCCTTGTCCTCGGGCAGCACCTCGGCGAGCACCTCGTCGACGGCGATGTCACGACCCACCGCGTCGGCAACCTGCTGCGCGTCGCCGGTGATCATCACCACCCGGATACCGAGCTCGTGCAGCGCTTGGACGGCCTGACGTGACTCGACGCGCACCTCGTCCTCGAGCGCCAGCGCACCGATCGTTAAGCCGTCGCGGACGACGTAGAGCACCGCGGCACCGCGCGCCTTCCACGCGGCGACGCGGTCGTCGAGCTCGGTGGGCACGACGAGCCGGCGCTCGCGCACCATCGTCGGTCCCCCGACCGCGACCCCGTGTCGTCGGTGCCGGGTGCCCTCGACCGATGCCTCGACCCCCCGGCCGGTGACGGATCTGAAGTCGCTCGCGGCCGGCAGTGGTCCGCGCTCCTTCGCCGCCGCGACGATCGCGCGTGCCAGGGGATGCTCGCTGTCGGACTCGGCCGCGCCGGCGAGCGCGAGGACCGCCGCCTCCGACAGCTGACGGTCGTCCGCGACCGCGACCGCGATGCCGGTGACGACGTGCTGTCCCTTGGTGAGGGTGCCGGTCTTGTCGAACAGCACTGCATTGATCTCACGCATCCGCTCGAGCGCGAGTCGATCCTTCACGAGGATCCCGCGCGCGCGCGGCAACCGCGGTGGACAGCGCGATCACCAGGGGGATCGCCAGCCCCAGCGCGTGCGGACAAGCGATGACGAGCACGGTGACCGTGTGTTCCACCGCGTCGTCGGCGCTGCCGACGAGCATCCACACGACGAAGGTGACGATGCCCGCGGTCGCCGCCACGTAGAACAGCCACCCGGCGGCGCGGTCGGCGAGCGCTTGCGCGCGCGAGCGCGACGCCTGCGCCTCGGCGACCAGCCGTTGGATACCGGCCAGTGCGGTGTCGTCACCGACCGCCTCGACCCGCACGCGGATCGCCGAGTCGGTCGTGACGGTTCCGGCAACGACGCGGTCGCCCACACGCTTCGGGACGGGCCGCGACTCCCCGGTGACCATCGACTCGTCGAGCTCGGCTTCGCCGTCGATGATCTCGCCGTCGGCCGGCACCCGAGCACCGGAACGCACGAGGACGACGTCGCCGCGCTGCAACTCGGTGAGCGGGACCGTCTCGACCTGGTCGGTGCTCGTGACACGCTCGGCGACGTCGGGAAGCAATTCGGCGAGCGCGGCGAGCGCGCCCTGCGCCTGGCCGATGGCCTTCATCTCCAGCCAGTGGCCCAAGAGCATGATGACCACCAGCAGCGCGAGCTCCCACCAGAAGTCGAGATCGATGTTCCCGACTCCGAGGCTCGTGGCGAGGCTCGCGGTGAAGGCGACCGTGATCGCGAGCGCGATCAGCAGCATCATCCCTGGCTGCCGCGCGCGGATCTCGCTGACCCCGCCGCTCAGGAACGGCCAGCCGCCGTAGAAGAAGATGACGGTGCCGAGCACCGGCGAGATCCAGTCGGTGCCCGCCGGCCGCGTGTAGCCGACCAGGTCGGCGAACATCCCGCTGAACGCGACGACCGGTATCGCGAGCAGGAGGTTCCACCAGAAGCGCTCGCGGAACTGCTTGATGTGGTCGCCGTGCCCGCCATGGCCGGCGTGCTCGGCGTGGCTGTGGCCGTGGTCGTGGGTGTCGGGATGCGCGGTATGCGGTCATCGCGACGCCAGCTTGCTCAGGTGCATCAGCTCGCGCAGGCAGTGCTCGAGCAGAGGTTCGGGAAAGCTGTCGGCGAGCCGGTAGTACACCACGCGACCGTCCTTGCGCGTCTGCACGAGCCCGGCGGTACGCAACATGCGCAGCGCGTATCCGACCGCGTCCTCGGTGGCGTCGGTCGCGAGCGCGATGTCGCCGACGCAGAGCTCGTCCACCAGGTCCAGGGCGTACAGGACGCGCAGGCGCACGGGGTCGGCGAGGAGCGTGAGCAAGCCGCCGAGGCGCGGCGGCGTCGTCGGGTGCCAGACCCTGCTTCCGGGCCCGGGCCACGCGGGAGGCGTCGAGAGGATGTGCGTGATCGATGGGCATACCCGTATGATCGCACGGATATCCAGAATATTCAACCGTGACCTACCGTGAGCGGCCTGGATACCGAGGCCGTCCGCGGCACGCTCGAAACCCGCGACGGGTTCCACCTCCTCCGGTTCGAGCGCCACCTCGATCACAGGGTCGACCGCGTCTGGGCCGCGCTCACCGAGCCGGACCAACTCGTCACTTGGCTCGCGGAGGCGGAGATCGATCCCGTCGTCGGCGGGGACGTCGTCCTCCGCTGGCGCAACACCGACCAACGCGCTGAAGATCGAGCCGTCTTGCACGGGACGATCACGAAGCTCGTACCCAGCTCGGTCCTCGAGATCAACTCGGACATCCACGGCCTGCTCCGCTGGCAACTGCTTCGCGACGGCACCGGTTGCACTCTGAGGTTCAGCAGCGCGCTGCCGGCGCCGAACGACCAGGTCATGCTTGCGCTCGCCGGATGGCACATCCATCTCGAGCACCTCGCCGACGCGCTCGACGGCCGGCCGGTCGACTGGCCGAACTGGATGGCCGAGCACTACGACCGCTGGTCCGAGCTCCACGTGCGGTACATCGCGACGGTCTGAGCCGAAGGCGCGCGTCACGCCGGGTACACGGTGAGCTCGGTGGCCTTCACGCTCGCGAAGACCTCGACGCCGTCGTGCAGGCCGAGCTCGGCGACGGCGGCGGGCGTGACCTCCGCGACGAGCGGCACGTCGCCGTCGACGTGGATACGGACGCGGTCGCCGAGCAGGTCGGTGCCGTGGACGCGACCGGCCCACACGTTGCGCGGACTTCCCTCCGGGTGCTGACGGTGCAGCGCGACCGCATGGGGATGCACGGCGACGTACACGTCGCCGCGCGCCGCGTCGGCGGCGACCACGATCCCCCCTGCGTCGAGCGTGACGTCGTGGCCGTCGGCACGCCCGTGCAGCAGGTTGATGCCGACGAGATCGGCGACGTACCGCGACCGGGGCCGCGCCGCGACCTCGGCGATCGGACCTTCCTGCGCGACGTGCCCGTCCTCGAGCACCACGAGGCGTTCGGCGAGCGCGACCGCGTCGAGCAGCTCGTGCGTCACCAGGATCCGCGCACCCGGAAACGACGTGAGATGGGTCCGCAGATCTCGCCGCAGCTCCGTGCGGATGCCGACGTCGAGCGCGGCGAGCGGCTCGTCGAGCAGCAACAGCCGCGGCTCCGGTGCCAGCGCCCGCGCCAGCGCGACGCGCTGCGCCTGCCCGCCCGACAGCGACGCGGCTTGTCGCCGGCGTGGTCGGCGAGGCCGACGCGCGCGAGCCATTCGTCGGCGCGCTGTCGTGCGGCCGACCCGTGGCATGCCTCGCGTCCGCAGCCCGAAGGCGACGTTCTCGCGCGCGCTCAGGTGCGGGAACAGGAGGTAGTCCTGGAACACGACGCCGACCGATCGCCGCTCGGGCACGACGTAACGATGCGCGCGGCCGGATCGTCGACGGTCACGCCGTCGATCACGATGCGCCCACGGTCGATCGGCAGCAGGCCGGCGAGCGCGCGCAGCAAGGTGCTCTTGCCCGCGCCGTTGGGCCCGAGCACGGCGACGGTCTCCCCCTCGGTTGCCGAGATGCGCACGTCGAGGTCGAGCGTCCCGAGCTGGAGCCCGATCGTCAGCTTCGAGCGTCACGCAATCCTCCGAACCAGCGGTCGCGGAGCGCGACGAGCACGACGACCGACACCGCGAGCAACACGAGGCTGAGCGCGATCGCGACGCCCGGGTCGCTCTCGAGGAACAGGTACACCGCGAGCGGCATCGTCTGCGTGCGCCCCTGGATGTTGCCGGCGAAGGTGATCGTCGCGCCGAACTCGCCGAGCGCACGCGCCCAGCGAGGGCGGCGCCCGCGTACAGCGCGGGCGCGATCAGCGGCAGCGTGACCCGCCGGAACACCGTCCAGCGACCGGCGCCGAGGCTCGCGGCCGCGTCCTCGTAGCGCTGGTCCATCGTGCGCAGACCGGCCTCGACCGTGATGACGAGGAACGGCATCGCCACGAACGTCTCCGCGAGCACCGCGCCCGACGTGCTGAACGTGAACTGGAACCCGAACCAGTCGTAGAGCCACTCGCCGAGGAGACCGCCGTTGCGCTGGAACGCGTAGAGCAAAGCGACGCCGCCCACGACCGGGGGCAGCACCATCGGCAGCACGACGAGCGCGCGCACGAGCGAGCGGCCCGGGAAGCGCGTGCGGGCGAGCACCCAGGCGAGCGGCACGCCGAACACGCACGCACAAGGCCGTCGACCACAGCGAGCACTCGACCGACAGTCGGATCGCCTCGCGCGCCTGCGGCGTCGTGAGGTCGTCCCACAGACTGCTCCACGGCGCGCGCTGCAGCAGCCCGACGAGCGGGAGGACGAAGAACGCGACCGCGACGACGGCGAGCGCGACCGCGAGCGCGCGGTACGCCGCGCCGCGCGCGGCTCACGCCACGGGCGGGGGAGGCAAGAATCCGAACGACTTCAGTGTCTTCTGGCCGGCGGCCGATGTCACGTACTTGACCCACGCGTTGGCGAGGGACGCGTTCTGCGTCGAGGCGAGCGGCGCGATCGGGTACACCGCGAGCACGTTGAGCGACGCGGGGATCTTCACCGCCTGCACCGTCTTGCCGGCGCTCTTGGCGTCGGTGACGTAGACGATGCCGGCGTCGGCGTCACCGGTGGCGACCGCGGCCAAGCGTGGCCTTCACGTCGGCTCCCAGCGTGACCTTCTCGGGCGGGATCGTGATGCCGTGCTGGGACAGCGCCTGCGCCGCGTACTTGCCGCACGGAACGGTCGACGCGCACAGCGACACGACCCCGAGGTTGGGCAGGTCGGCGAGCGACTTCACGTTCTTCGGGTTGCCGGGCTTGACCACGATCGTGAGGAAGTTCGAGGCGAAGTCGACCGGGATCGGCGTGACCTGACCGCCCGAGACGAGCTTCTGCATGTTGGCGCCGTCGGCCGACGCGAAGACGTCGGCGGGCGCACCACCCTGGATCTGCTGCACGAGCGTGGACGACGCGGCGAAGTTGAACGTGACCGTCGTTCCCTTGTTGAGCTTCTGGAAGTCGGTGCCCATCTTCGTGAACGCCTCGGTGAGCGACGCCGCCGCCGACACCGTGATCGATCCCGTGAGCTTCGGGGCCTTGGTCTTCGCGTGCGTGTCGCGGGCGCCGGCGGTCGCGACCGCGGCGAGCGCGACGAGCGAGAGCAGTGCGAGTGAACGTCTCATTCGGATCTCGGAACCTCCACGACGACATTCGTTGCCTTCACCACACCGACGGCGAGATCGCCGGGCTCGAGGCCGAGCTCGTCGGCGGCCTCTCGGGTCATCAGCGACACCACGCGGTGTGGACCGGCCTGGATGTGCACCACCGCGACGAGGCCTTCCTTCTCGACCTTCGTGACGATGCCGGGGAACCGGTTGCGCGCCGACTCGCGCGACGGTCGAACTCCGGTCTCCACGCGGGCGGAGGTCTCGGTGAGGAATCGTCGCGAGGTCGGACCGTCGATCATCCGCTGCCCGCCGGCGGCGGCGGCGCATCTGCAGCCTCCCCGAGTCGGCCCAGCGCCGCACGGTGTCCGTGCTCACGCCGAGCAGCTCGGCGACCTGCCCGACCCGGTACGTGGTCATGGGCCGTGACTGTATCGGCACCCTCCTCCGAGAAGCGAGCCGAAACATCGGGATATACCGCAAATCCAAGTCGTAGCGAGAATTCGAGTTGGCTTCCGCAGGGATTTCGCCAGCCTTCGGGCTCGGTGGCCCGGCACCGGAGCCGGAGCTCCGGCAGGTGCCGTTGTTGCGACGCGGCAGGGTGGACAAAGATCGGGATCGACGACGCGGATGGCTACTTTGCGGTCGCGCGCGACGTTCGCCTCGGCCGCACCACAAGGGAGATACGGACCAATGAAGAACTTCGACAAGCTCTACATCGACGGGTCGTGGGTGGCACCGGCAGGCAGCGACACCCTCGACGTGATCGACTCCACCACCGAGGAAGTGTTCGCGACGATTCCCGCCGGCATCCCCGCCGACATCGATCGCGCGGTCGCCGCGGCCAGGGCCGCGTTCCCGTCGTGGTCGGAAGAGCCCGCGCCCGAACGCGGCAAGCTTCTCCGCCGTGTCGCGGAAGAGCTCGAGGCCCGGCGGGACGAGATCGCGGAAGTCATCACGCACGAGGTCGGCATGCCCAAGGGCCAGTCGGCGGCCATCCAGGTGGGCACCGGTATCTCGGCGTTCTCGACCGCATCTGAACTCGCGTCGACGTTCGAGTTCGAGGACACCAGCAACGGGCTCGTCGTCCGGGAACCCATCGGCGTGGTGGGTTGCATCACACCGTGGAACTACCCGCTCAACCAGATCGGCGCGAAGGTCGCGTACGCGCTGGCAGCCGGCTGCACCGTGGTCCTGAAGCCGTCCGAGGTCGCGCCGGTGAACGCGTTCATCCTCGCGGAGATCATCGACGACATCGGATTCCCGGCGGGAGTGTTCAATCTGGTCACCGGCGTCGGTCCGGTCGTCGGCGAGGCACTGGCGGCGCATCCCGACGTCGACATGGTGTCGTTCACCGGCTCCACACGTGTGGGTCGGCGGGTCGCCGAGCTCGCGTCCCAGTCGATCAAGAAGATCGCGCTGGAGCTCGGCGGCAAGTCCCCGAACGTCCTCCTCGACGACGCTGACTTCCCCGCCGCGGTGGCCGCCGGAGTGGGCGCCGCATATGCGAACTCGGGACAGACCTGCAGCGCGCTCACTCGCATGATCGTCCCGAGGTCGCGGCTCGCCGAGGTCGAACAGATCGCACGCGAAACCGCGGAGTCGTACACCGTGGGCGATCCCTTCGCCGATGGCACGCGCCTCGGGCCGCTCGTCTCGTCAGTCCAGCGCGACCGCGTGCGCGGCTACATCGAGCAGGGCATCGACGAGGGCGCGGAGCTGGTCACCGGCGGTCCGGAGGCACCCGACGGACTCGACACCGGCTACTTCGTCAAGCCGACGGTCTTCTCGAACGTGAAACCCGACATGACGATCGCGCAAGAGGAGATCTTCGGGCCCGTGCTCTCGATCATCCCGTACGACACGGAGGAAGAGGCGATCGAGATCGCCAACGACACGGTCTACGGTCTCGCCGCCGCGGTCTCGGGGAGCGACGAGCGCGCGCAGCGAGTCGCGAAGAAGATCCGGGCCGGACAAGTGCGCGTGAACGCAGGTCGCGGCGGAGGCGGCGCACCGTTCGGCGGCTACAAGCAGTCGGGCCTCGGACGAGAGCACGGCAAGTACGGACTCGAGGAGTTCCTCGAGGTGAAGGCGCTGTTCGTCTGAGCCACGAGGAGCGGCGTTACCCCAACAGCAGGAGGGCCGCGCTGTCGAGCGCGGCGTAGACCGCGTCGATCGTCATCCGACCGAGCGTCCACGCGCGCAGGGAGTCCCCGAGGACCGCGTTCATCACCGCGATGATCTGCTCCCGACGCGGCGAGGGCACCCGGGCCAGATAGGTGGCGAAGGCGTCGAGCTGCCCCGACGCGAAGAGGTCGAAGATCTCGACGGCGCGCGGATCGCTCGATCCCTGTACCACGAGCATGTGCCCGTAGATGCACGGGTAGAGCTCGAAGGCGCGTGCGGCGCGCCGGTAGGCGATCTTCACGCGGTCGACGCTTCGACCGTCCGGTCCCGCGACCTCACGCCCGAACTGCCGGGCCCAGGCCAGCAGCGCCTCGGCGACGAGATGCTCCTTCGAGTTGAAGTAGCGGTATGTCGTGCCGAGCGCAACGCCGGCCTCCACGGTGATGTCCTTCATCTGGAGGCTCTCGTAGTCGGTATGGACCATCAACCGCACTGTTGCCTGCACGATGCGGTCGCGGCGCGCGCGCTGCCGGACATCGAGCGACTCCGGGCGCGGCGGCGGCGGCTTGCTCGCGGCGCGGCTCTGCACCAACTCGGCCATCGTCAGCGGTTCACGCGTCGAGGCCGAGCACCCGAGCCGCGTTGTCGCGGAGGAACTTCGGCCACACCTCGTCCTTGAAGCCGACGTTCGGCATCTCGGTCATGATGCGCTCGATCGAGAGGCCCATCGGGAAGTAGCCCGCGTAGATGATCTTGTCGGCGCCGCGCGTGTTCGCGTAGTCGATGATGGCCTTCGGGTAGTGCTTCGGGGCGAACGCGCTGGTGGAGTAGTGGAGCCCCGGCCACTTGAGCATGAGCTTCACCGCCAGGTCCTGCCAGGGCTCGCAGCCGTGCCGGGTCACGAAGGTCAGCTCGGGGAAGTCGTACATCACCTCGTCGATGTACTCGACGCGCTGCGGCTCGAACTTCAGACGCGGCCCGGGCACACCGGCGCAACAGAACACGGGGATGTCCGAGCTCCACGCACTTGGCGTAGATCGGGTACATCTTCTTGTCGTTGATCGCGACCTGCGGGAACGTGCCGGCGGGGAACATGCCGACCGCCCGCACGCCGTACGTCTCGTACGCCGCGCACGATCTTGCGCACGCCCTCCATGCCCTCGTTGGGGTCGGCGCCGCACTGCGGGATGAAGCGGTCCGGATGCTGCTTGAGCGGCGAGCTCGCCGATGCCGCGTGGGTCGCCGACGCCGATCAGGCCCTTCTCGATACCCCACTGGTCCATCTCGTCGCAGCGTGACCGCGATCGGGTCGTCGACGTCGCGGTACTGCTTCTCGGGCACCTGCTTGAACATGTACTCGACCGGGAACTCGAAGTCCTCCTTCGACTCACGGTCCTTGGTCTGCCGGGTGATGAACGCGTAGACCGCCTTCATGTTCTCGTGTGGGAACCCGATCATCGTGTCGATGATCCCGATGTCGGTCGGCATCGCCATGCGCGTCCCCCTGACCGGTTGCGCGGCAAACGACGCGGGAGCGTACTAGAGCCGGCGGCTGGGCTCTCGGCGGGTATCGGCGGGACGTCCGGCATCAGCGCCGGCGGCGCGGTGGCTTCTTCGCAGGTGGCGGCGGCGCCGGACGTGGTTCCTCGGTGAGCACGCGCACGAGCAGTCGCGCGTCGCGCAGGGCCGCCTCGGCGGTGCCCGTGGTGAACAGCACGTGCACCGCACGCGCCGAAGCCGCGAGCTTCAGCCAGGCGCGGTTCCCACGGCTCGAGGTCGCCACGGCGGTAGTCGTAGGGCATGCGGTCGTCGCCGGTGTCGGCACCGCGCTCCCAGGCGTCGCTGTTGCGGCCGTGGAACCGCACCACCGCCAGGTCGGTGGTCGCGGTCGTGAGCGGCGGCAAGCGAGCTCGGGAAGCCGGGCGGCACGTCGACGCACACGAACGCGAGCCGGTGCTCCTCGAAGAACCTCAAGGTTGGCGTCGCGGTGCTTCGGTGTCGAGCCATTCCCGATTCCGCAGCTCGACCGCGAGCGGCACGTCGCCCGCTCGCTCGCGCAGCCAGCGAGGTAGTCGAGGCGCGCGTGTCGACGGCTGGAAGTACGACGGGAACGGGAACACGACCGTGCCCAGCTTGCCGAACTCGTGCACCGGCTGGAGCGAAGCCAGAAAGCGGTCGAGCGCGAGGTCGAGCCCACGGGCCGACAGGTCGTCGGCGTACACGTGGCGCCGGGACCGGACCGACGGCGACAGCCCGTCGCGGACCTCGGGCCACAGCGACTCGATCGGCGCCGGGTGATGGGTGAGCAACCGGTGCGCGCGCGGACGTCGACGACGAAACCCTCGGGCGTGCGGTCGACCCAGGGTCCGACGACGCGGTCCGTGAGCGGATCGAGCCCGGCGTCGGCTTCGAGCACCCGCAACTGTGTGGCGCGCGGCGACGACGTCGTCCGGCGCGACCTGCACGCCGATGCGGATCGCGGGTGGGACACGACGGCGCGCGCGACTCGCTGCGCGCCCCACCGGCCTTCGGCCCGTGTGCCCGGGGCCGGCGACCACCCGGCGAGCTGCCGCGGCGATTGGTCCTGGGGCGTCACGCGGGGCAGGCTATCGAGGGTTCGACGGTCGATCAGGAGAACGTCCGCGAGCCAGCCCGGAGACGCGGCGACGAGCGTGAGCGAGGAGCTCGCCAGGAGCGCGGCCGCGAGGGTACCCCGAGCAGCGAGTGACGAATGAACAGGAGAATGGAATGGCGCTGCGCGGTAGGCGCGGGTCTCGGGCGAACGGGCACGCACTCGCTGAAGCTCGCGCTCGAGCGGCTGCTCGGCGCGCCCTGCTACCACATGATCGAGACGTTCGGCCGACCCGACGACATCCCGGTGTGGCACCGTGCCGTCGACGGCGATCTCCCCGACTGGCACACGTTCCTCGCCGACTACGCGGCGGCGGTCGACTGGCCGGTCTGCGCGTTCTGGCGCGAGCTCAGCGACGCGTTCCCCGACGCGATCGTGCTGCTCTCGACGCGCGACGCCGACTCGTGGTGGACGAGCGCGAGCAACACGATCTTCCAGGTCGTGGCGAACGAGGTGGCGGCCGAGGAGATCACCGGAGCCCAGCAGTCGATGGCGGTCGACATGCTCGCGAAGCGCTTCACGCCGCACTGGATGGAAGAGGACGAGGCGAAGCGCGGCGTTCGAGCAGCACAACGCCGACGTGCGCGCCGCGATCCCGGAGCGATCGGCTCGTGGAATGGCAGCCGGGCGACGGCTGGGAGCCGATCTGCGACGCGCTCGGGCCTCCCGGTGCCGGACGAGCCGTACCCGCACGTGAACACCACCGCCGACTTCCGCGCGATGACCGGAATGGACGAGTAGGTCAGGCGCGGGTCACGGCCTGGAAGCGTTCGAGCAGCCGGGTATCGCCGAACACTTCGAATGCCGACGCCTCGATACGGCCCCAGACGAAGAGGTCGAGATCGGACGCGGTTCCGCGGGCCGCGACGTCACCCTTCGCGTGCACGCGCTCGATCGCGGGTCCGTCGACGGCGAGCGTGACGAGCCACTCACCGTCCGTATCGGTGCAGTGGAGATGCACCGTCTCGCCGGTTCCGGGAAGCAGATCGAGGTTGCGGAACGGCAGCATGGCAAGGGACTCGTCGACACCGTCGGCCGCGAGCGCGGTGTCGATGGCATGCGCGGCGCCGGCAGCCAACTGCGCGTCCCAGCGGTGCACCGCCGCCTCGTTGGCCTGGCGCCGGAACCAGAAACGCGCGGTGTTGTCGTCGGTCCAGGACCAGACCGGTGTGGCGGCGTCGGTGGCGGCGAGCGTGCCGACGAGCGCGGCAGTCTGCTCGCGGAACCAGCGGAGGACGTCTGCCGCGGGTGGCGCGGGCGGCAACGTGCGTCGCGAGATCCGTTCCGTGGCGCGCTGTTCAAGGGTGACCCGCGACCACTGCTGGATCTCGCCGATGTGCGCGACGAGGTCGGCGACGGTCCAGTCGGGGCACGACGGCACCGGCGCGTCGAGACCGGCGCGCTCCGCTGCGTCGGCGAGCGCGGCCGACTCCGTCGTGATCGCACCCAGGTAGTCGTCCCGATCCATGTTCCGGACCCTACGCGACCCGCTGGAGCAGGTCCGCGTCGTTGTTCTCGGGCTTGTTGACGCGCGTGCTCACCTCGTACACGTCGAACCACTCGTCGGGTGGCGGCACGAGGAGACGGACGAGTTCCTCCACGTCCTCGTTCTTCGGGTCCAGCCACGTGTCCCACACGTCCTCGGGCAGGACGACCGGCATGCGGTCGTGGATCGGCGCGAGCAAGCCATTGGCGCGCGTCGTGACGATCACGCACGTACGGAGCCACGCGTCGGGATCGTCGTCGCCGGCGACGGCCGGATCGCGCCAGATCTCCCACAGCCCCGCGAGCGCGAGCGGTTCCCCGTCGCGGCGACGCACGGCGTACGGCACCTTCGCCGGTCGACGGGGGGAGGCCGGCGTTTCCGTCGGCGCTTTCCACTCGTAGAACGCGTCAGCAGGGACGATGCAGCGCCGCTTCCGGAAGGCCCGGTGGTATGCCGGCCGCTCGGCCACCGACTCCGCTCGGGCGTTGATCTGCTTGTCGCCGATGGCGGGGCTCTTCGCCCAGGAGGGCACCAGGCCCCAGCGGAGCAGCGAGAGGACCCGCGTGGGGGGGTCGTCCCGCGCCCGCTCCCTCACCACGGGCACCCAGGCACGGGGGGTGACGTTGTAGTCGGGTTCTCGTCCGGCCTCGATGCCGATCTCGCCGACCCCGAAGCGCTCGGCGAGGAGCTCCACCGACGACGCCTGCACGAACCGTCCACACATCTTCCCCGCTCTCGGAGCTTCGCGCCGGGCCGCTCCGGGCCCCGGCTCACTGCGGCGCAGGATACCTGCGCCGCAGTCGTTCACCTCGGGCTCCGACCTCGTGGGGTCAGCGCTTGTGTCGGTCGGCCGCCCGGTAGACGAAGCGCAATCCCGACCACGTCTGGTCGATCGCGCACACCTTGTTGTCGACGAGGCCGGCGTCGAGGCCGATGTGCTGCACCTCTTCGAAGACGAGATCGGTTGCAACCCCCGACGTCTTCTTCGGCCACGCGACCCAGAGACCGCCGTCAGGCTCGAGCGCGCGCGCCATCGTGGGAAAGCGCCGCGTGAGCTCGGCGCGCCGCGTCACGAAGAAGACGATCACGTCGACGCATCCGCGTGCCTGACGTCGGACTTGCACACCCTTCGGCAGGCGTCCGAGCGTGCGATCGAACCCCGCCGGCGCGGACAGCACCGCGAGGCGGTAGCCATCTTTGATCCCGAGCTTCCGCGCCAACGGCGTGCCCGAGGAACCGCTCGTGCTCGTCACTAGGCCCGCCCACTCCCCCGTTCCCGATCCGTGGCGTCACTTCACCGCGGCCGGATAGGGGCTGTCAACCGGCGCGGTCGACGTCACACCGTCTGCGGGTGCTTTTCCCGACCCGTTCACTCGCATTTTCCGACGTCGCTGGGTAACCTGCGGGCGACACACGAACAGCACCGAGGAGGCCCCAGAAATGCCGATCCGACTGGGCGACGAAGCGCCGAATTTCACCGCCGAGACCACCGAGGGCACGGTTGACCTGTACGAGTACCTCGGGGACGGCTGGGGCATGTTGTTCTCGCACCCGAAAGACTTCACGCCGGTTTGCACGACCGAGCTCGGCGCGCTGGCCAAGCGCAAGGGCGAGTTCGACCAGCGTGGCGTGAAGCTCATCGGCGTGAGCGTCGACCCCCTCGACTCCCACAAGGGCTGGGCGAAGGACATCGAGGAGACGCAGGGCGCGGCGGTCAACTACCCGCTCATCGCCGACCCCGATCGCAAGGTCGCCGATCTCTACGACATGATCCACCCCAACGCCAACGACACGCTCACGGTGCGTTCGGTGTTCATCATCGGGCCCGACAAGAAGGTCAAGCTGATGATCACCTACCCGGCGAGCACCGGTCGCAACGTCGACGAGCTCCTGCGGGTGATCGATTCGCTGCAGCTCACCGCGAACTACCAGGTCGCGACACCGGTGAACTGGAAGGAGGGCGACGACTGCATCATCGTGCCCGCCGTCACCGACGAAGAGGCCAAGGACAAGTTCCCGAAGGGCTGGAAGGCGCTCAAGCCGTACCTGCGCATCACGCCTCAGCCGAACAAGTAGGGCAGAGCTCCCTCCCCGAGAAGCCGACCCAACCGTGGTCGGCCAGGTGGGCATGCACCGCACTCGCGGCCCGAGCTCGACGGGGAGCTCGTCGTCGTCGTTGGTCACTCGTTCGTGCTCGCGCCGGGGGGTTCACCGCCGGTGGGCGGTTCCCCTCTGAGCCCGGCGTGCAGCTGGTCCAGGACTGCTGCGAGCGAGCCGCTGAGCTCGATCATCCCGACTCCGAGGCGACGGGCAAGCTCGGCATCGGTGAGCTCGATGACGACGCGGTCGTCGTGGACGCCGATGCTTGCGATCCGAGCGATGGCATCCTCGGGTGTTTCGTCAGTGGTCCCGAGGGTCGAGGTTGCGGCCAGCGCGCCCTCGATACGCTCCACGCCGACACCGAGCGAAGCCAACGCGCGTGCAGCCTGACTGTCGGATCCAGCGACCAACGCGCGGAGCATGTGCGCCGACGAGACCGGGCGGTCAGCCGCAAGGTCACGCGCACGTGCGTAGATCTCCGCGACCGCCGGCGTGGTGTTCTGCCGACGGCGCCACGGTGGTGACGGTGCGCTTCGGGACCTCCACTCCCCGACTGCGAGCGCGTGCTCGGGATGGCCGACCTCGCGCATCACTGAGATTCGTGCGTCGTCGGGCGAGAAGCCGTGCGATGCGAGGATCTGACTCGCGACCCCCGCACCTTCGTCCACGATCCCGAGGAGGATGTGCTCGGTACCGATGGAGTCGTTCCCGAATCGCAGCGACTCACGCAGCGCGGACTCCAGCACCGTCTTTGCTCTCGGCGTGAATGGGATGCTCGCGCCCGGCGTTCCCGCCACCTCACCGATGATGCGGACCACGTCGCCTCGCACCACTTCGAGTGAGATCCCCCTGGCGTTCAGCACCTGGGCGCCGACGCCGTTGCCTTCGGCGAGCAGTCCGAGCAGCAGGTGCTCCGTGCCGATATAGGGGTGGCCGAGACCGCGGGCCTCCTCTTGCGCCATGACGACGACGGTGCGGGCCCGGTCCGTGAAGCGTTCGAACATGAACCGATCCTTCTACCCCTGTCAAGACCGTGTTCGAAGCAGAGGTAGCTGATAGGGTCCCGGCACGTGACCGAGCACGACCTCCCGACGAATCTCGACTGGGATTCGTTGCTCGACGTGCGGTGGGTTTCTCTCACCGAGGCCGAGCAGTCGGTGGGGGTGTCCCGATCGGCGCTGCGCAGCTGGTACCGGAGCGGGCAGCTGCCGTCCCGGCTCGTCGACGGCCCGTTCGGTCCGCAGCGCGAGGTCCCGATCGAGGCGGTCCTCGCCCGCGCCGCCAACTCCACTCGTATCAGCCGCAAGGTCGGCCGTGAGGTCACGCTCGAAGCCGAGATCGCTCTCTTACGCGACCGGGTCGAGGAGCTCGAGACGCGCATCACCGAGCTCGAACGCGAGAAATAGCTGCGCCCATCGGCGCACGACAACGCGACGATGGGGCATGGCACACGCGCACTGGCCGTTGTTCGACTTGCAGATCACCACGCCGCGCCTTCGAGCTGCGCTACCCGAATGACGACGTTCTCTTCGGGCTCGCCGACGTGCTGTCGGACGGCATCCACGACGCCGCGACGATGCCGTTCAGCGAGCCTTGGACGCGGGCCGAATCCCCCGATCTGGAGCCCGAGCGCTCGGCTACCAGCCCAATGGCTCGATCGTGCGCGCCAGGGAAGGCGCGCCGGCGCGAACGCTCGCGTTCGTGATGACGAGGGCGACGTGGGAGGAACGCCGCCGCGACGACATCGAGATCGCCGGCCTCGAGCCCTGCTTGCCGCTGCTCGGAATCGAAGACCTACCCCGGACCCGTAGCCCTTACAGGTAGCCCATCGGATCCACGGGCGTGCCGTTCACGCGGATTTCGAAGTGCAGATGGCAGCCGGTGGACCTGCCGGTGCTGCCGACGTAGCCGATGACCTGGCCGCGTTCCACCACCTGACCCACCGAGACGGCGATCGACGACTGGTGGCCGTAGAGCGTCGCGAGGCCGGCGCCGTGGTTGATGATCGTGGCGTTGCCATAGCCCCCGTTGGGGCCGGCGGAGAAGATGACACCCGAGTCGGCTGCCTTGATCGGTGTACCGCAGGACGCCGCGAAGTCGACGCCCGAGTGGAACGCCTGCGCTCCGGTGATCGGGTCGGTTCGGTACCCGAAGGGACTGGCGACCGGCACCTTCCCCACCGGCCAGAGGAATTGGCCGGTGCCGTACGACGGCGTGCTGCTCTGGTTCGCGAGAGAGCCGGCGATCTGGTCGGAGAGCGCCTGGAAGTCGGCCGCGAGCTGTGCCTGCTTCGCGCTGAGGTCGGCGCGCTTCGCGACGAAACTCTGCTCTGCGCTCTGCGCGCTCGCGAGCGCCTGCTCCTGCTGCCCGTAGAGGCTGTCGAGTCGCTGTCGCTCCACCACCGCCTGGTCGCGCGCCGTGTCGGCGAGCGTGCGCGAGTCGGCGAGCTTCGTCTCCTGGGTGGCGAGCTCGGCACGGAGCACGCCCACGCGTTGCGCGTCGCCATAGCGCTTGTCGGAGATGCGGTTCAGGTAGTGGCTGCCCTCGACGAAATCGCCCGACCCGTCGGCGCTGTTGACGAGGTCGAGCATCGCGCTGCTGTCCGAGCGCTGGTACAGCAGGACGGCACTCCGCCGAGTTGCAGCCTTCGCTTGGTCGAGCTTCTTCTGCGTCTTCGTGATCTGGATCCCGAGGAGCAGACCGGCAACCGCGTAGCGGTCGGAGTCGGCTTGCGCCTGGACGAGGCGTTGGTTGGCGCTCGCGAGATCGCCGGCGATCTGCCGTACCGAGAGCTCGATCTCCTGACGCTGGTTCTGAATGTCGGTGAGCTCGCGGTCGGTGTCATCGATCTCGGCCGTGGTCTCCAGCTGCTGCTTGCGGTTGTCCGCGAGCCGGTCGTCGACCTGAGCGGCGGCGCGGCCGGCGAAGGGCACCGCGACGAACGCGACCAACACGGTCAGCACGGCGAGCCGGGACGGAATGGCAGAGCGGAGGCCCCTCTGCATCGGCCGAATGCTAGGCAACACCAGCCACACGCGCAACATGCCCCACAGCCGACCGGCGGCGGCCCTGGGCACGTCTCGGACGCGCCCCCGGTTCAGACCCTCAGGAACCGCCGGAGGCCGACGATGGCACCGATCACGCCGATGAGCACGCCGATGGCGAGCACGATGAACGCGATGAGGGTCGCGTCGCCGTTGGTGACGAAGAACTCGCCGAAGAAGCTGTTCGGGTCGCTGAACGCCTGGTCGAAGCCGAAGTGCTTCAGCGCGACGACGGAGAGCACGGCGAGCCCGGCGCCGACGATGCCCTGCACCATGCCCTCGGCGATGAACGGCACGCGCACGAACCAGTTCGACGCGCCGACGAGCTTCATCACCTCGATCTCGCGTCGTCGCGGCGAACGTCGCGAGCCGGATCGTGTTCACGATCAGGAACAACGACGACCCGAGCAGCACCAACGACAGGATGATGAAGATCAGCCGCACCGTGTTCGTGACGTCGATCAGACCCTTGAGCGCCTCACCCGGTGTGGTCACCTGTTCGACGCCCTGCTGGGTGCTGAACTCGTCCCGCACCACCCTCGTGAGCTCAGCCTTCTTCGGCGCGACGCGGAACGACGCCGGGAGGTCGGCGGCGGTGATGTCGCGCGAGATGTCGGGGTTCCGGCGGAAGATCCGCTTGAACTCCTCGAATGCCGCCTGCTTGTCGAGATACCGGTAGTGCTTGACGTTGGGATCGGCTTGCAGCTTTCCTGCGATCGCGTCGATCTGCTCCTTCGGCGCGTCGACCTTCATGAAGATCTCGAGCGTGACACCGCCCTTGATGCGCTCCGTGCCGTGGTCGACCCACTTCGAGAGCATCAGGATGCCGCCGAACAACGCGAGCGACACCGCGACGGTCGCGATGCCCGCGATCGTCATCAGCACGTTGCGGCGCAGCGAGACCATCGTCTCGCGCGAGAAGTACGCGATGCGTGTCCACATGCGCGCGATCAGCCTCCGACGCCGTACACGCCGCGCGCCTGGTCGCGGACGAGACTCCCTCGGTCGAGCTCGATCACGCGGCGGCGCATCGCGTCGACGATGCGCTGGTCGTGCGTGGCCATGACGACGGTGGTGCCCGTGCGGTTGATGCGGTCGAGGATCCGCATGATGCCGACGGTGGTCGCCGGGTCGAGGTTCCCGGTGGGCTCGTCGGCGAGCAGGATCAGCGGGCGGTTCACGAAGGCGCGGGCGATCGACACGCGCTGCTGCTCGCCGCCGGACAGCTCGGTCGGGAACCGTGCCGCCTTCTTCGCGAGACCGACGAGATCGAGGACCTGCGGCACCTGCGTCCGCACGACGTGGCGGGGACGGCCGATGACCTCCATCGCGAACGCGACGTTCTCGTACACCGTCTTGTTGGGCAGCAGCTTGAAGTCCTGGAAGACGCAGCCGATGTTGCGGCGCAGCTGCGGCACCTTCCAGTGGCTCAGGCGCGAGATGTCGCGCCCCGCCACCACGATGCGGCCGCCCGTGGCGTCTTCTTCGCGGAGCAAGAGGCGCAGGAACGTCGACTTCCCCGAGCCGGACGGGCCGACGAGGAAGAGGAACTCGCCCTTTTGGACCTCGGCCGACACGTCGCGGAGCGCGACGACGTCGCCCTTGTAGACCTTGGTGACGTTCTCGAAGCGAATCATGGGGGCGGGGAGCCGGACAACCGGCTCGATATGGGATCCGGCGAGCGGGCGAGGTCGAGGGTAGCAGGGCCATCTGGAGAATTGGCGTCTCCTGCACCATGGGTCGCTCCCTACGGATCGGGATACCCGATCCGCTCACGCTCGCTCCCGATCATTGCCTGCGGCGCCACTGCAGGTACGACTCGATGAACCCGTCGAGGTCGCCGTCGAGCACGGCCTGCACGTTGCCGGTCTCGTAGCGCGTGCGCTCGTCCTTCACGAGTTGGTACGGCTGCAGCGTGTACGTGCGGATCTGGCTGCCGAACGCGACGTCGCGCTTGTCGCCCGAGAGCGCTTCGAGCTCCGCCTGCCGTTCCTGACGCTGACGCTCGGCGAGGCGCGCGGCGAGGATCTGCATCGCCCGCGCCTTGTTCTGCGTCTGCGAACGCTCGTTCTGGCACGACACGACGATGCCGGTCGGGAGGTGCGTGATGCGCACCGCCGAGTCGGTGACGTTCACGTGCTGCCCGCCGGCGCCCGACGAACGGTACGTGTCGATGCGCAGATCGTTGGGATCGATCTCGGGCTCTTCGGTCTCGTCGAGCGCCGGGACGCGTCGAACGACGCGAACGCGGTCTGCCGGCGCGCGTTCGCGTCGAACGGCGAGATGCGGATCAGTCGGTGCACGCCGCGCTCACTCGCGA
The DNA here is from genome assembly GCA_963705625.1 of uncultured Actinomycetes bacterium. Classification (GTDB taxonomy): domain Bacteria; phylum Actinomycetota; class Acidimicrobiia; order IMCC26256; family DASPTH01; genus DASPTH01. Next base: position 371,710 of record CAVPKG010000001.1, on the reverse strand, counting down.
GCAAGCCGTACGCGTACCGGCCCTTGATCGTGAACGTCGCCGAGCTGATCCCGGCCTCCGTCCCCGGCGACACCTCGTCGAGCTCGACCGCGAACCCGCGCCGTTCGGCCCAGCGCAGGTACATGCGCAGCAGCATCTTGGTCCAGTCCTGCGCGTCGGTGCCGCCGGCACCCGAGTTGACCGTGCAGATCGCGTCGCGGTCGTCGTGCTCGCCGGTGAACAGCGCGCGCAGCTCGAGCTCGTCGAGCCGCGCCGTCAGCGTCGGCGACGCCGTCGGCCGATCTCGCCCTCGAACGAGTCGTCGCTCTCCTCGCGCGCGAGCTCGGCCAGCGTCTCGAGGTCGGACAGCTGCTCGTGCAGGTCGTCGACGATCTCGACGTCGTCGCGGAACGCGCCAGCTCGGTGGTGACCTTCCGCGCGAGCGCCTGGTCGTCCCAGAGGTCGGGCCGGCTCACCTGCTCGTCGAGCTCGACGATCCGAGCCGCGCGTCGTCGACCTTCAGATAGGCGTGCGCGGCCTCGACGCGGCGGCGAAGCTCGGCGAGGTCGGCGGAGAAGTCACGCATCGAGAGGGCGGTCGTGGCGGGAAGCGCTCAGCGACCGTGGCAGAGCTTGTACTTCTTGCCGCTCCCGCAGAAGCACGGCTCGTTGCGGCCCGGCGTCTTCTCGACCCGCACCGGCTGCAGCACGACCTCCTCGGCCATTCCCCCGGCGACGGGTCCATTGGTAACGGGTCCGTTGGTGACGGGCATCCCGCCGCCGTCGGGATCGAAGTCGCCCAGGAGCTGCTCGGGCGCCATGCTCGCCGCGGTGGCGCGGAGCGCGGCCGCACCCTGGACGGAGTCCTCGGCGGAGCTGTACTTCATCGCCTTCGTGGAGGGCGCCTGCGGGGCGTCGGCCACCGTCGCGACCTGGAGGTGGGACACGTAGTGGACGAAGTCGTCCTCGATCTGGCCCATCATCGCCTCGAACATGTCGAAGCCCTCGCGCTGCCACTCCGCGAGCGGGTCCTTCTGACCCATCGCGCGCAGGTTGATGCCCTCCCGGAGGTAGTCCATCTCGTAGAGGTGCTCGCGCCAGTGCTGGTCGATCACCGACAGCATCACGCGCCGCTCGATCTCGCGCAGGTTGTCGGCGCCGATCGATTGCTCCTTCGTCTCGTAGAGCTCGAGCGCGTCGTCGACGAGGAGCTCGACGAGCGCGTCGCGATGCACGACATCGTCGAGCTGCTCCCGAGTGAAGCGGCGTGGGATAGGTCACGTGAAGCTGGCGATCGAGCTCGTCGAGATCCCAGTCCTCGGGGAACTCGCTCGGGCAGTTGGCGAGCACCGCGCGATCGACGGTGGCGGCGATCGCCTCGAGCGCTTCGTCGCGCAGGTCGTCGCCGTCGAGGATCTGCTGGCGGCGCTGGTAGATCACCTTGCGCTGCTCGTTCATCACCTCGTCGTACTTGAGCACGTCCTTGCGGATCTCGAAGTTGCGATCCTCGACCGTGCGCTGCGCGCGCTCGATCGCCTTGCGTGACCATCTTCGCCTCGAGCGGCATGTCGTCGGGGAAGGCCTTCCCCATCACCCAGTTCATCGCGCCGGTCGCGAACAGGCGCATGAGCTCGTCTTCGAGCGAGAGGTAGAAGCGGCTCTCGCCCGGGTCGCCCTGGCGGCCGGAGCGGCCACGGAGCTGGTTGTCGATGCGGCGGCTCTCGTGGCGCTCGGTGCCGAGCACGTAGAGGCCGCCGAGCTCGCGCACCTTCGCGCCGTCGTCCGTGCACTCCACCGTGAACTTCGCGAGCAGCTCCTCGTAGCGCTCGGGTGATTCCTCCTCCGTGGTTCCGCTCGCGAGCAGCTCCTGGCGGGCGAGGCCCTCGGGGTTGCCGCCGAGCAGGATGTCGACGCCGCGGCCGGCCATGTTGGTGGCGACGGTGACGGACGCGGGACGGCCGGCCTGGGTGACGATGTGCGCCTCCCGCTCGTGCTGCTTGGCGTTGAGCACCTCGTGCGGGATGCCGCGCTTCTCGAGGAGCCGAGACAGCAGCTCCGACTTCTCGACCGAGATCGTGCCGACGAGCACCGGCTGGCCCTGCTCGTGCCGCTCCGCGATGTCGTCGGCGACGGCGTCGAACTTCGCCTCCTCGGTCTTGTAGATGAGGTCGGGTCGTCGGCGCGGACCATCGGCCGGTTGGTCGGGATCGACACGACCTCGAGGCCGTACGTGTGCGCGAACTCGCCGGCCTCGGTGGACGCGGTGCCGGTCATGCCGGCGAGCTTGTCGTACATGCGGAAGTAGTTCTGGAGCGTGACCGTGGCGAGCGTCTGGTTCTCCTCCTTGATCTTCACGCCTTCCTTGGCCTCGACCGCCTGGTGCAGGCCCTCGCTCCAGCGCCGGCCCTCGAGGATGCGGCCGGTGAACTCGTCGACGATCTTCACCTCGCCGTCCTGCACGACGTAGTCGACGTCGCGCTTGAACAGCTCCTTGGCGCGCAGCGCCGCCTGGAGCTGGTGGACGAAGTTCTGGTTGACGTGCTCGTAGAGGTTGTCGACGCCGAGCGCGTCCTCGACGCGCTGGACGCCCTCCTCGGTGGGGACGACCGTCCGCTTCGCCTCGTCGACCTCGTAGTCGCGGTCGCGCTTGAGGTCCTTCACGATGGCGGCGAACTGGTCGTAGAGCTCCTGCGCGTCGTCGGCGCGACCCGAGATGATGAGCGGCGTGCGCGCCTCGTCGATGAGGATCGAGTCGACCTCGTCGACGATCGCGAAGTGGTGGCCGCGCTGCACCTGGTCGTCGGCGGTCACGGCCATGTTGTCGCGCAGGTAGTCGAAGCCGAACTCGTTGTTGGTGCCGTAGGTGATGTCGGCGTGCGTACGCCGCCGCTTGGCGTCGAAGTCGTCGATCTGGGGGAGCGACCATCCCGACCTCGAGCCCGAGGAAGCGGTAGATCTGGCCCATCCACTCCGCGTCGCGCTTCGCCAGGTAGTCGTTGACCGTGACGAGGTGCACGCCGCTGCCCGGCGAGCGCGTTGAGGTAGAGCGGCAGCGTGGCGACGAGCGTCTTGCCCTCACCGGTCTTCATCTCGGCGACCCAGCCGAAGTGCAGCGCGGCGCCGCCCATGATCTGCACGTCGAAGTGACGCTGGCCGAGCGTGCGCGTGCGCCGCCTCGCGCACGGCCGCGAACGCCTCGGGCAGGAGGTCGTCGAGCAGGTCGGCACGGGCGTCGGCGTCGGCGACCTGGTCGAGTCGCTCGCGCCAACCAACGGTGAGCGCACGGAGGTCGTCGTCGGAGCGCGTCTGCATCTCGGCCTCGAACGACCCGACCTCGGGCGCGATCGACTCCAGCGTCTTGAGCTTCCGGCCCTCGCCGGCGTGCAGCAGCTTGTTGAAGAGTCCCATGAGGACATCAATGCTACCGGGGGACCGGCTGCCATCGGGCCCCGCCGGTCCTATGCGACCATGCGGGCATGGAGACCGCTACCGGCGATCGACCGTCCGCGCGGTCGGAGCGGAAGGGTCCGCGCGAACGGAAGGCCGAACCGGACCGGCACGGCCACCTCGCGGCCGAGGTGGTGCTCGGGGTCGGCGTGCTCGCGTGGATGTTGACGTTCTCCATCCTGGTCTACCTCAAGCACGACCGCTTCGCGTCGGTCGACTTCGACATGGGAATCCACGACCAGAGCATCTGGCTCCTCGCGCACCTCCGCGGCTTCATGACCGTCCGAGGCCTTCAGGTGTTCGGCCACCACGCGACCCCCGGCTACTTCCTGTTCGTCCCCCTCTACTGGCTGGGCGGGGGTCCGCACCTCCTCAACATCACCCAGGTGTGCGTCGCCGCGTTGGGAGCAGTGCCGGTGTTCCTCCTCGCGCGGTTCCGCACCGGAAGGGCCTGGGTCGGAACCGCGCTCGGGATCGCATTCCTGCTCCAACCCGCGCTCCAGTTCTTCATGTCCGAGCTCTTCCATCCCGAGGTGATCGCGATCACCCCGCTGCTCTGTGCGTACTACTGCTCGGTCCGCGAACGCTGGGCATGGTTCGCGTGCTTCGCCGTCCTCGCGGTGTGTTGGAAGGAAGACGTGGCTCTCGCGGTGGCGATCCTGGGCCTCGTGATCGCGCTACGCGGCAACCGACGGGTCGGCCTGATCACGGCGGGCGCCGCGCTTCTCTGGTTCTCGGCGTGGATCTTCGCCCTGTTCCCCCTCCTGAACGACGGCAAGCTCCAGAACGAGGGGCTCTACGCCGACGTCGGCGGGTCACCCGGAGGTGTCCTCCGGACGGCGTTCACCCATCCGAGCCGCATCGGTTCGAGGTTGGTGAGCAACGACTCGGGTGACTACGCGTGGAGGCTGCTCGCACCGTTCGGCCTCACCGCGCTCGCCGCGCCACTCCTGCTCCTGCTCGGCGCGCCGCAGGCCTTCCTGAATCTCGTCACCAACGTGCCCTGGACCAAGACGATCACGTTCCACTATGCGGCGTTGCCGTTCGCAGCGGTGACGATCGCGTCGGTCGAAGGAGTGGGGTTCCTCGCCCGCAAGATCCCCTGGCGCGATGCCGCCGGCGTCATCGCCTCGGTGGTGCTCGCGTCTGCCTTGGTGGCCACCGTCACATGGGGTCCGTCGCCGATCGGCGACGAGTACCGCGACGGCGAATGGGCACTGGCAGCCACCCCCCAACTGGCGAGCGCACACGCGGCAGTCGCGCTCGTCCCCGACGGCGCGGTGGTGAGCGCGACGTACAACATGCTTCCGCACCTCGCGCACCGGCCGGAGATCTACTCGTTCCCGAACCCTTGGGAGAGCAGGAACTTCGGGATCGACGGCGAGCCGCGGCGGAGTGGCGAACGCGTCGAATGGATCGTCGCCGACCGTCGCGTGCTCGACAAGGAGACCGCCCGGTTCTTCAAGGACCTCGTCGACCGCGGCAAGTTCCGCGTGGTGTTCGACCAGCACGACTACGTGGTGGCGCAGCGCGTGGCCCCCGTGCCGTTCGGGCACGGAGCCGGCTGAGCGCGCGCGTTCAGGCGACGGTCTCGATCAGCCCGAGGTTGCCGTCGTGACGCCGGTACAGCAGCGCGGCGTGTCCGGTCTCGGTGTTGGTGAACAGGAAGAACGCGTGGCCCAGCAGATCCATCTGGAGCGCGGCTTCCTCGGGATCCATGGGCTTGGCGGCGAAGCGCTTCGTCTTGACGATCCGCGGCGCCACGCCGACGTCGTCGTCGTCGTCGGCTTCCCACCCGGCGCCGTTGCCGCGGCGCGGATGCGAGCGCGAGACACGCTTGTCCTTGAGGCGCGCCACCTGGTGCTCGACCTTGGCGATCGCGAGATCGAGCGCGGGCTCCGGTTCGGCCGCCGCGGCGTGTGCCTTCAAGAACCGGCGCTTCAGGTGAACCGTGATCTCGCAGAGCTGGCGCTCACCGATCCGCGCCGTGTGCACTTCGGAGAAGTCGACCTCGACGCGCCCGGCATCGTGAGTGAAACGTGCAATCTTCCCGACCTTCTCACGCGTGATCGCCTGGAGCCGGGCCGGCACCGTCCGGTTCTTCCCGCGAACCACGATGTCCATCTCGCCGGGAGTATAGGCATTGACGGGTCAGGGCGCACCCGGTGGCGGTGTGCGCGCGGCGGTGACCGCGAACACGTGGCGCGCTCCGGCGACTCGCAACGCGCCCGCCGCGGCCGCGAGCGTTGCTCCCGTGGTGGCGACATCGTCGACGAGGAACACGCGCGACGGTGCGGCACGACGCGCGACGAAGCGCGGACCGACGAGTCGCGCGGCGGCGGCGAGCCCGGTCTGCGGCGGCCCGGGCAGTCGGTCGAGGAGCCGCATGCAACGGACGCGCAACCTGCGCGCGACGGCGCGCGCCAGGATCTCGGCCGGATCGAAGCCACGGGCGCGGCGACGTTCGAGGGTGGTGGGCGCCCAGGTGACGACCGGGGCGTCGAACCCTGCGGCCGGCCCGGAGGCGGGGAGCGTGTCGACCATCGCCGCCGCGAGCCACGGCACGACAGCCCGCGTGTTGCGGTACTTCAGCCGCGCGACGAGCTCGCGTGCAGCGCCTCGATACGCGAAGGCCGCCGACCACGCGTCGATACCCGGTGGCGGGTTCGCAGCGAGCGCCGAGCGCAGGTCGGCCTGGCACCGGGCACAGACGGGCGAGCCGCGAGCACCACAGCCCGGGCACGTGAGCGGCAGCACCGAGTCGAGCACGTCCGGCACGGTACGACCCGGGTACGACAGCAACGCCGGATGAGTCAAGAAACCCGGCGCGGATGCCGATGACGGAGGAACACACGAGCGGGGGCCGTGACGAACCAGCAAAGGACGGCCCCCACATGCACGTCTTCATGAGTTGGGCACGATCGACGGTGGCACAGGTCGAGCGCTCGCTCGGTCGGAGCGAGAACTACTTCGATCGCATCCTGATCGGCGTGGTCGTGCTCCTCGCGATCGCCGTGGTGTTCCTCTTCACCGCCAGCTGAGCCCGCGCGAGCGAAGCCGGAACCTCAATACCGGTAGTGATCGGGCTTGTACGGCCCGGCCACCGGAATACCGAGGTACGTGGCCTGGTCCTCGCTGAGACGCGTGAGACGCACTCCGAGCTTGTCGAGGTGCAGTCGCGCCACCTCCTCGTCGAGGTGCTTCGGCAGGGTGTAGACGCGACGCTCGTAGAAGTCGCGGTGCCCGTAGAGCTCCATCTGGGCGATCACCTGGTTCGTGAAGCTGTTCGACATCACGAAGCTCGGATGTCCGGTCGCGCACCCCAAGTTCAGGAGCCGCCCCTCGGCGAGCACGATGATCGAGTGGCCCGCGCCGCTCGAGCTCGCGGGGAACACCCACTCGTCGACTTGCGGCTTCACGTTCACCCTCGTGATGCCCGGCACCTTGGCGAGTCCGGCCATGTCGATCTCGGTGTCGAAGTGACCGATGTTGCCGACGATCGCGTTGTGCTTCATCCGCGCCATGTGATCGACGGTGATGACGTTCTTGTTCCCCGTGGCGGTGACGAAGAGATCGGCGCTGCCGACGACGTCGTCGACCGTCGTGACCTCGTAACCCTCCATGGCGGCCTGCAGCGCGCAGATCGGATCGATCTCGGTGACAACGACACGGGCACCCTGACCGCGCAGTGACTGCGCGCAGCCCTTGCCGACGTCGCCATAGCCGCACACCACCGCGACCTTGCCGGCGAGCATCACGTCGGTGGCGCGGCAGATGCCGTCGACGAGCGAGTGGCGGCAGCCGTAGAGGTTGTCGAACTTCGACTTCGTGACCGAATCGTTGACGTTGATCGCCGGGAAGAGGAGGTTGCCGCCCTCCATCATCTGGTAGAGGCGGTGCACACCCGTTGTCGTCTCCTCGGTGACGCCGATGACGCCTTCGGCCATGCGGTGCCACCGCCGGTCGTCGGCTTCGAAGACGCGTCCCAACAGCGCGAGGACGACGGCGAACTCGTCGTTGTCGGCCGTCGACGGGTCGGGCACTGTGCCCGCGCGCTCGTACTCGACGCCCTTGTGCACGACGAGCGTGGCGTCGCCGCCATCGTCGAGGATCATGTTGGGGCCCGTGACCGCGCCGTCACTACCGCCGGCGGCACTCGCGGGCCACGACAGCGCGCGGTCGGTGCACCACCAGTACTCCTCGAGCGTCTCGCCCTTCCACGCGAAGACCGGGACCCCCGCGGCCGCGATGGCTGCGGCGGCATGATCCTGCGTGGAGAAGATGTTGCACGACGCCCACCGCACCTGCGCGCCGAGCGCGACGAGCGTCTCGATCAGCACTGCGGTTTGGATGGTCATGTGGAGCGAACCGGTGATGCGGGCGCCGGCCAGCGGCTGCTGCGCCGCATGCCGCTCGCGCAGGGCCATGAGGCCGGGCATCTCGTGCTCGGCGAGCTCGATCTCCTTGCGGCCGAAGTCGGCCAGGGAGAGGTCGGCGACCTTGAAGTCGGTGACGTCACTCGCAGCGGTGGGATCGGTCGTGGTGGTCATCGGGACTCCCAATTGTGTGACCGGGCGCTACGCGCCCGCTGATCTCGGGAGTCGGCCCGGATCACCGGATGACAGCCCGCCGGAACAACCGGGAGGCCCGACCTGGCGGCAAGCGTAGCGCGGCCGGCTCGGACCAGCCGGCGTTCCGTCGATCCTTCCCGAATCGGGCGACGGGACGCTCGGCCACCTGCAACACTCCCGGGCGTGGACGTCACGCTGCGCCCGGTGAGTACGGCGGAGTTCGTCGCGTTCAACGCGCGACTGCCGTTGCGTTCGGCAACGTCGCGAGCGACGACGACGCGCAATTGTGGGACGCCGGCATCGAGCTCGACCGGACGCTCGCCGCGTTCGACGGCGACGCGATCGTCGCCACGGCCGCGGCACTCTCCTTCGAGCTCACCGTTCCGGGAGGTGCACTCGTTCCCACCGCCGGCGTGACCATGGTGGGTGTGCACCCGACCCATCGTCGCCGCGGGCTCCTCGTGCGGATGATGGAGGAGCAGCTCGCCGACGTCGCCGCGCGCGGCGAGCCGCTCGCCGTGCTCACGGCGTCGGAGTCCGCGATCTACGGCCGGTTCGGTTACGGCCTGGCCACGTTCTCGACCTTCTGGACGTTGCGCACCGAGGGCACCACGTTCGCGTCGCCGCCGGCGGTCGACGGCGGGTTCCGCCTGATCGAACCCGCGGAAGCCGCTACGGTCGTGCCGCCCCTCTACGACACGGCGCGCCGGCGACACGTCGGCGAGGTCACGCGCCACCCAGTGTGGTTCGAGCGTGTGTTCGGCGATCGCCCCGGCGGCAAGGGGCCTCGGCGCGCGTTCACCGCCGTCCACGAATCGCGCGCCGGTGAACCCGACGGGTTCGCGCGGTACCGGATCAGGGAGGACTGGTCCGGTGGGATCGCGGCGCACACGCTGGAGGTGCTCGATCTGTACGCCCTCGACGACGAGGTCGAGGCCGCGCTGTGGCAGTTCCTCGTCGACATCGACCTCGTCGCGAACGTGAAGGCGTTCGGACGGCCGGTCGACGAACCCATCCGGTGGCGCCTCGCCGATCCGCGCCGCATGCAGATCACGGAAGTCACCGACCATCTCTGGGTACGGATCGTCGATCCCGCGGCCGCGCTCGCGGCACGTCGTTACGGATCGAGCGACCGCCTCGTCATCCACCTCCGTGACACGTTCCTGCCCGCGAGCGACGGTCGCTGGCAGCTCGAGGGATCACCTGACGGAGCCGAAGCACACCCGACACGAGCGGAGCCCGATCTCGCGATGTCGGCGTCCGAACTCGGATCGCTCTACCTCGGTGGTGTGTCGGCGCGGACGCTTGCGCGCGCCGGTCGAGTCACGGAACTGGTCCCGGGTGCGATCTCCCGCGCCGACGCGTTCTTCGCCACGACGCCCGCCCCGTGGTGCCGGACGGACTTCTGACTTACCGCGCGACGAGCGCCTTGAGCTGGGCGACGGCGTCGATGGGGCCGGGGTCGACGTCGTTGTCGAGCGCGAGGTAGTAGCTCATCCAGTCGCCGAGGTAGATGACGTCGAGGAGCTGCGCGAGGCGGCCCTCGCCCTTCCGCCTCGACGTCGATCACCTGGTTCAGGGTCTCCTCGATCAGCTCCCGGGTGGCCGCCATCCGCCGTTCGAGCTGCGGGTGCTCGAGGCCGTGGCGGAGCTCGACCAGCGTGAAGACCTGGCGGGTGACGTCGCCGTGCTGACCCCACCCGCAGACCTCGTTGTGGTCGAGCTCCGGGTAGACGTTCCAGAACGCCGGCGCCTTCGCGTTCTCGTTGATCGACGCACTTCCATCGCATCGCCGGCAACACCGCCGAAACCACCCGCGCCGTAGATGATCGGGATCGTGCGATCGATCCGGCGCGCCAGCTCACGCGCAGGGTTGCGCGACGCGTCGGCGTCGGGCATGCACTGGTCGCGCCGGCGCTTCAGCTGCTCCTGTGCCTTGAGCAGCGTGGCGTGCCCCTCGGGGAGCATGCCCATGCGGAACAACACCACGACGAGCGGCGCGACGAGCGAGCCGAGCGCGAACCGTGGGAGCGGCACGTCGGGCGGGCACGCCGATGTGGAGCACGTGGTGCTCACCGCGAAATCGGCAAGAGCACCCCCGCTGGACACGGTGATGAGCCGTGCGCCCGCCGAGAGAGCCCCGCGCGCCATCTCGAGCGTCTCCTCGGTGTCACCCGAGTACGACACCGCGAACGCGAGGGTGCGCGGACCGACGAACGCGGGCGTCCGATAGTGCTTCAACACGGTCAGGGGAACCGGTAGCGACGCGGTGCCGACGGCCTGCAGGATGTCACCGGCAATTCCCGAGCCACCCATGCCGAGCGTGACGATGTGATCGAAGTCGTCGGCGTCGGGGAGCCGGCTCCGGTCGATCTTGCCGGCGCGCTCGTGCGCGCGCTCGCCAGCTGTTCCGGGAACGAACCGAGCGCCTCGCCGACGTTGAGCGAATCGACGGCCATCGTGTACCCCTACGCCTGGAACGTGGGGCTCACACCGTCGGCTTCCGCCTTTGCCGTGAGGCGCGCGTCCTCGGCGTCGTCGACCGTCTCGGCCTCGTCGATCAGCATGATCGGGATGTCGTCGCGCACCGCGTAGCGTCGCTTGAGCCTGGGGTTGTACAGCGACGACTCGTCCTCGAAGTAGAGCAGCGGTCCCTTGTCTTCGGGACACGCGAGGATCTCGAGCAGCTTGGGGTCGAGCGCCATCGTCACTCCTTCTGCGGTTTCGGCTCGCTGCGCACCGACGCGAGCACCTCGTTCGTGTGCGCGTCGCAGGAAACACGGTCGGCGGCTTCGAGATTGAGTCGCAGCAGCGGCTCAGTGTTGCTGGGGCGCAGATTGAACCACCAATCGCCCATGTCGACAGTGAGGCCGTCGAGACGATCCTGCGTCCGTCGCGGTACGCGTCGGCGACGCGATCGATCACTTGGTCGACGTGGCTCGACGCGCGTGTTGATCTCGCCGGACTGCGCGTAGCGATCGAACGGCACGCGTAGCGCCGACAGCCGCGTGCCCGACTTCGAGAGCTGCTCGAGCACGACGAGCGCGGCGATGATGCCGGAGTCGGCCGGAAGTTGTCACGGAAGTAGTAGTGCGCGGAATGCTCGCCGCCGAAGACCGCGCCGGTCTCGGCCATCACCTGCTTGATGAACGAATGGCCGACCCGGCTCTTGACCGGCGTCCCGCCGAGCTCGCGGATGACCTCGGGCACCGCCTTCGAACAGATCACGTTGTGCACGATCGCCTCGCCCGGGTGTCGCGCGCGAGCATCGCGGCCGCGAGGATCGCCGTTGTGGTGGAGCCGGACACGGGCTCGCCGTGGTCGTCGACCAGCACGACCCGGTCGGCGTCGCCGTCGAACGCGAGACCGATCGCGGCGTCGCCGTCGAGGACCGCCCGCCGGAGATCCTTGAGGTTGTCGAGGTTCATCACGTCGGGCGGATGGTTCGGGAAGGTCCCGTCGAGCTCTCCGAAGAGGAGGGTGAGCTCGAACGGCAGCCCCGAGAACACCGCCGGCACGATCAGCCCGCCCACGCCGTTTGCGGTGTCGGCGACGACGCGGATGGGGACGAGGGCATCGACGTCGACGAACGAGCGCACGTGCGCGGCGAAGGCGGAGAGCAGATCGAGCCGCTCGACCCGACCCGGATCTTCGCCCCGCTCGAGCAGGCCCTCCGCAACCATGGCCTTGATCTCGGCCAGCCCGGTGTCTTCCCCGATCGGCGCGGCGCCCGCCCGGCAGAGCTTGATGCCGTTGTACTCGGCCGGGTTGTGGCTCGCGGTCAACATGGCGGCGGGCGCGTCGAGATGGCCCGAGGCGAAGTAGCAGAGGTCGGTGGAAGCGATCCCGAGGTCGAGGACGTCGGCACCGGCGATGGTCGCGCCCTCGATGAACGCGGCGACGAGCGGCTCCGACGACGGGCGGGCGTCGTGCCCGACGAGCACCCGGGCGGCACCCGTGAACGCGACGAACGCGTTCCCCACCCTGCGCGCGACCGCCTCGTCGAGCTCGTCGGGATAGACGCCGCGAACGTCGTAGGCCTTGAAGATGGAGTCGAGCGCAGCGTCGGCCACGGGGAGCCTCGGGTCCTCACCGCGCGGAGCGGGACGGAAATCGTACCCGGCGACGCCTCCGATCGGTTCCGGAATCTCCCGCGCCCGAAGCGGTGGGAGTGGTCACTCCCCACCACACGAGGGCCCCCAGCCCGACGAGGCCGGCGAGGGTTCCCACCCGGCCCAGCCACTCCGCGGGCGTCGTGCCGTAGGTGAGGCGTCACGTGCTTGCTCGTGGGGACGACGACCATGAAGTTCGGCGTGGCCCGCCACGGGCCGTCGGCGCCGTGGGCCTCCCAGTTCGGGAAGTACGACGTCTTGACCATCACCGGCACGCCCGTGCGCGACACGTCGAACTCGATCGAAGTCCTCGGTGGTTCGGATGTTGCGACACCTTCACGTCGGGCAGCGGCTTCTTCGCGACCTGGCGAGCGTCGGACATGTCGGCCCGCTGCCATGCGGTCGGCCCGTCGTCGGTGAGCGGGCGGTCGAGCGCGTCGGGATCGTCGAACCACGGCACCGCGAGGCACTCCCACGGGCTGAGATCCTCGACACCGGGTGTACTGCGGCGGAGGCTTCGGCTTGCCTTCGCACTTCCAGTTCGGGTCGCTGTGCAGGTCCGTTCGCGACGACCGGCTGGTACTGCAGAGCGGACACGACGGGCGCGTCCGCGACCTCGTAGATCGTCCAGCCCGGCGGTGGGCCGGCGTCGAGGTCCGGCACGGTCGCGACCTGCCGCAGCGCGGGATTCGCGTCGGCGAGTTCCTTCATGTCGGGCGTCGCGGCGTAGTACCGCACGCCCATCAGCTGGAGATACCGGACCCGAGATCGAAGTCGGCCGACGTGCGGTACGGGAGGCCGCGCACGGCGTTCGACGGCTGTCGACGGCGAGCGTGGCGGCCGCCAGGAAGTGGTACGGGCGTGGTGCCGGCGGACTCGTAGTAGAGGCCCTCCATCGAGCTGATCCGCCCGTCGGTCCAGTACGGGAGCAGCATGAGCGCGAGCGGCGTGCCGTACCTCGCCGATCGACGAGCTCGGCTCCCACAGCATGCGACCGGGCGGCAACGCCGTCGGCGGTGTCGATGAACGCGCGGTACTCGGGGTACGACTTCTTCGTGGCGTCGGCGTCGGTTCCGCCTTCGTAGCCCGTGTAGTTGTACTTCGCCCAGTAGGTGACGTAGCCCTTGGTCGCGTTGACGCGGACGAGCGCGATCGTCGCGAACACCGCCAGCACCAACCCGATCGTCAGGAAACGCGTCGCCGCGTGGCGTGTGCCGTCGGGTCGCCGGTTCTCCGGCGGCCGCGCCGACGAGCGCCGAATCGTCGCCGGGAGGATCCGGGCCGTGCACGACCCACACGACGAACTGCCCGAGCCAGCGGGCGATCTCGGCGGCGCCGAGCGCCGCGAGCAGGTACAGCATGAGGTACCAGAACGGCAGCAGCCGGAGGTTCCACGCGGGCGCCTTGCCGAAGATGTCGCGCAGCAGCTCCCACCCGCAGAAGATCGCCCCCGGCGAGAAACGTGATGGCGCCGACGATCGAGCGTGGCCCGACGCCGGTACGCGATCCCGCCGCCGATCGCGACGAGCCCGAGCAGGAACAGGAACCACATCTCGGAGAGGAACAACCAGTCGAAGTACGTCGGCAGCTCGATACCGAGCCGGCCGAGCAGCCAGGGGTCGGTGTACCCGGTGCCGATCGGCTCGTAGCGCATGTCGGTCGTGTACCCGAGCGTGGCCGCGAGCGGCACCAGCCACACCGCGGTGAGCGCCAGCCGACGGCGACGATCGCGGCGACGCGTCCCGTAGCCGTGCGCGGTCGCGAGCACAACCAGATCACGCCTGCCGCGGAGACCGCGAACACCGCGACGACGAGGTGGCTCGTGAGCGTCGCCGCGAGGAACACCGCCGGGAGCCAGAGCCCGCGGCGCCGCTCCAGCGCGAACGCGAGCGTGCCGAGGAAGAACAGCGCGAACGCGATCGCGATCGTGAACGAGTACTCGCCGGCGAGCGTGCTCGTGAGCGTGCCGCCCATGATGTGGTGGTCGAACGTCATCGTCGCGTCGCCGCCGTCCTTGAAGAACAGGAAGGCGGTCGCGCCGACCGCGAAGAGCGCCGGTGCCGGGCGCGGCGCGCGGATGCCGCGGGCGAACACGTAGGCGCCGATCGGCAGCAGCACGGGACCGAGCGCGGTGACGAGCTTGAACGCGATGTTGTACGGCAGGACAGACGTCGAGCGAGGACGATCAGCAGCGCCGGGAACGGGAAGTAGAACTGCCCGGCGGGGAAGCCCGCGTAGAAGTCGTGGCGACCAGCCCGACGACCCGCCACGGGCAGGAGGTGGTCACGGAGGTACGCGGGGAACCACACGTGCGCGCCGGTGTCACCGCCGGCGGTCGTGGTGTTGAGGAACAGCAGCCGCGGCTGGAGCTGCACGAAGATGTAGATGCAGCACACGGCGACGATCGCGATGCCGACCCAGTCTCAGGAAGCGCTCGTGCTGCCCGATCGGCGGCGCCGGAAGTTCCTCGACACGTTCCGTCGGGCGCGTCGATCACGTCCTGGGTGGCGACCACCGGATCAGTGTGCCAGGCGAGGCGTGCGCGGAAGCGCTCAGGCGCGGCGGCTACTTGACGCGCGCGAGGTCGAGCACGTGCCCGAGCGGGACCGGCCCTTCGGCCGTCTCCCACGACTGCGCCTCGCAACGGCCGCACCGGCGGAACGTCACCTCGCGCTCCGCGACCCGCATCCGGATCTCGACGAGCGTCGACTTCGAGCATCTTGGACAGTGCACGCGAACCTCCCAGCATCACGACCGCAGGTGGAGTTCTCGGCACGACCGCCGCAGGACTTGAGTCGGCCAATTCGGACTCGAGCGCGAACTCGAGCGAAGTCGGCGAATCGGGGTATCCCCGATTCGCCCGGGCGACCCATGGTTCAGGTGATCTTCACCAAGAGGTCGAGGACGCTCAACATGTTGAAGCCGATGTGGAGCATGATCGACCGGGAGAGGTCGCCGGTCGTGGCCGCCTGGTAGCCCGACACGAGGCCGAGCGAGAAGATCGCCGGGAAGCGCGATCAGCGTCCCGACCGACGGGTCGCCGAAGTGCACGAGGCCGAAGACCACCGCCGAGACGAACACCGCCAGCCGGGCGTGGTCCTGCGCAGCAGCGAGCGCAGGAGCGCGCCCCGGAACAGGAGCTCCTCGGTGACCGGCGCGAGCACGCCGACGGCGAGGAACAGCAAGGGGATCGCCAGGCCGCTCGACCGTGACGCGATCCGCACGGCCTCCTGGCGGGCGACCGACCCGTGCACCTCCTGCAGCAGCACGATTGCGGGGATCCACACGAGCTGGAGGCCGACGCCGGCGAAGAACCACGGAAGGTCGCCCCACCAGGGCTTGCCGGTCGGGACCGCCCGGAGGCCGAAGTCGGCGTCGAGCGACCCGCGGCCCTTGCGCCGGGCGACGACCGCCAGCCAGACGACGATCGTGCCGTCCTGGGCGACGAGCAGCACCGCGAGCTCGGTCGGGCTCGATGCGGCACGCTCGACGAACGCACCGACGACGAGCGAGGCGAGGAGCCCGGCGAACCACGCGGCGACGACGTCGCCGATGCCCCAGCTGATCCGCGGACGGTCCGCCGGCGGCGCGGGACGGGTGGGTCGGGTGCGGACGTCGGGCTCACCGGTCGCCCGGCACCGCGCAGTGCACCTGCGAACGATACCGGCGCCCGATACCGGTGCCCGCACCGCCGGGGCCGGCACACGGGAGTCCTCGTGCACGACTCCGCACATTGGGCGGTCAATCTGGCGTGCGCGTCTTCACCGGGCGGCTTCCCGCCGTAGCATGGAGCGACCGCGGCCGCCGACCGCTAGGCCGCCCGGCAGGAGTCCGGCCCGACCAATGAGCCGTCGCCCAAACGACCTCGACCCCGGGAGCGATCCCGGAGCCGGCAGGACCCGCGCCCAACGGCCGCCCTCCGTCTCCTCCCGGTGGTCCGCGTCCGGGCGGCGGCATGCCCCCGGGACGGTCCGCAAGGTGCGCGGCCCGGCGAGAAGCGGCCCGGCTCGTCGCCGTCGCTGCGGTGGGTGCCGTGGATCGTGCTCGCGCTCATCGCCGCCGCGTTCCTCGTGAGCAGCCTCGCGAGCAGCAGCTCGTCGAAGACCGACCTCACCTACTCGCAGTTCACGAAGGCCGTCGACGCCGGCAACGTCAAGAGCATCGAGTTCAACAAGTCGACCGGCGCGATCAACGGCAAGTTCACGCGAGCCGCAGGACGGCAAGAAGGAGTTCTCGAGCTCGGGCCCGAAGGACGACCTCCCGCGGCCGATGCTCAAGGCCCTCCAGGAGAAGAACGTCGACCTCAAGTACGTCGACAGGGCAGCAACCTCCTCGGCGACATCCTGCTGTGGGTGCTGCCGCTGCTGCTGATCATCGGCTTGTTCGTCTGGATGAGCCGGCGCGCCGCGGGGCCAGATGGGCGCGGTCATGAACATCGGGCGCAGCCGCGCGAAGGTCTACAACACCGAGAAGCCGAAGACGACGTTCGACGACGTCGCCGGGTACGGGCCGGTGAAGCAGGAGATCGCCGAGGTCGTCGACTTCCTGAAGAACCCCGCCAAGTTCAAGGAGATCGGCGCGCGCATCCCCAAGGGCGTGCTGCTCGTCGGGCCGCCCGGCACCGGCAAGACCCTCATCGCGCGCGCCGTCGCGGGCGAGGCCGGCGTGCCGTTCGTGTCGGTCACCGGCTCCGACTTCATGGAGATGTTCGTCGGTGTCGGCGCGGCGCGCGTGCGCGACCTGTTCCAGACCGCGCGCAAGCAGGCGCCGGCGATCATCTTCGTCGACGAGATCGACTCCATCGGCCGCAAGCGCGGCGCCGGCCTCGGCGGCGGTCACGACGAGCGCGAGCAGACGCTCAACCAGATGCTCGCCGAGATGGACGGCTTCGAGGCCACCGAGGGCATCGTGATGATGGCCGCCACGAACCGTCCCGACGTGCTCGACCCCGCGCTGCTGCGTCCCGGTCGCTTCGACCGCCAGATCATCGTGCCGCTCCCCACGCAGGACGAGCGCGTCGAGATCCTCAAGGTGCACTTCCGCGACAAGAAGATCGCCGACGACGTCGACGTCGACGTCGTCGCGCGCGGCACGCCCGGGATGTCGGGCGCCGACCTCTCCAACCTCGTGAACGAGGCCGCGCTGTTCGCGGTGCGCCGCGGCGAGAACGAGGTGCACGCCGAAGACTTCGAGGCGGCGCGCGACCGCGTGCTCATGGGCCTCAAGCGCGAGTCGATGGCGCTCACCGAGGAGGAGAAGGAAGTCGTCGCCTACCACGAGGGCGGGCACGCGGTGCTCGCGTACGTGCTCGAGCACGCCGACCCGGTCCACAAGGTCACGATCCTCCCCACCGGCATGGCGCTCGGCGTCACCCAGCAGCTGCCGCTCGAGGAGCGCCACATCTACAAGCGGGAGTACATCACCGACTCGCTCGTCGTGCGCCTCGGCGGGCGCATCGCCGAGGAGCTCGTGTTCGGACACCTCTCCACCGGCGCGCAGAACGACCTCGTCGGCGTCACCGAGCTCGCCCGCAAGATGGTGCGCGAGTGGGGCATGTCGGACCGCATCGGGCCGATGGCCTGGGGCTCGCAGGGCGCGGTGTTCCTCGGCGAGGACCTCGTGCACACCCGCGACTACTCCGACGAGACGGCGCGCGTGATCGACGAAGAGGTCGAGCGCATCCTGCGCGACGAGGAGAACCGCGCCCGCAAGGTGCTCGGCGAGCACCGCGCCGGGCTCGAGGCGGTCGCACGCGCGCTGCTCGAGCACGAGACGCTCGACGGCGCCGAGGTCGGTGACTGGTCGACGACGCGATGGGCCACAAGGGCGGCGGGCCCGCGCACTTCCTGCGCGCCGACGGCACCGAAGTCGTCGCGGAGCCGCTCCCCGAGGGCGAGTCCCTCAGCGACATCGCCGAGTAGCGGCCCTTCGCCGCTTGCTTCGAGTTGGCCGAGGTCGGGTTCGGGGGTGACAGCCGGGGATCGCGGGCTTCGGCGACCGCGGCCCAGAGGTCGGTGGCGGTGAACGCGCCCACGAACGCGCGCTGTACCACGCCATCGGCGTCGGCGACGAGCGTCATCGGGATCGCGGAGATCTCGTAGCGACGGTGGAGGTCGCCGCGCACCGCGCCTCGACGTCGCAGGTCGCGACCGCGCTCGACTCGAGCGCCGTGAGCTTCGGCGGGAGATCACGACAGGAGTCGCACGCGGTCGACGAGAACAGCGCGACGAGCCACGGCGCGTCGGGACGCGGGAAGTCGGCCCGGTCGAGCTGGCGCGGGACCGGGTACACGTCGCGTGGTGGTGCTTGCGGCTTCCGGCGTCGCATGAGCCAGGCGACCACGAGCACGACGACGAGGATCGCGGCGCCGATCGCGAGCCGGCCGATCATCAGCGCGTTCCGTGGGCGTAGTCCGGCACTGCGGCCGTGATCGACGCGCCCGCGCCTCCGGTGTAGGTGATGGCAACCACGACCGGGTGGTCGCTCGTGACCACGAGCACGTGATCGCCGCCGGCATCGAGCTCCGCCAGGTCGAACACCGCGAAGCGGCCGGCATCCACCGCCCGCTCGGGCTCGCTCGGCGGGCCGGTCGTGTCGCCCGCGTCGAACACGAGCAGCGCGGCGGTGAGCGGCTGTGCGCCCGGGTTCAGCGCCGTGATGACACCGTCGACGTCCGCCGCGGGCAGCGCGATGACCCAGCGACGCGCGAGCCGGGTCGATCCGAGCGTCGCTGGCCGCACCGGTGCTCGCCGACGCCGGCGGCCACCACGCGAGGAGCTCGGCCACGACCGGGCCCGCGTTCCCCTCGGCATCGCGCGCCGTGACGACGACCGCATACCGCCTCCCTGCCGGCACTCGCGACGACACGTCGACCGTGATGACACCGTTCCCGGGGATGGGAAGCGATTGTGGTGAGAGCGTCTCCTCCCCGTCGAGGATGATCCTCACCTCGACCGTGGTGGACGAGGCGCCGAAGTTCGCCACTCCGATCGTGCTGCTCGCACCGTCCGAGGTGGAGCCGGAGGGGAAGTACCACTCGCGCTGGGGCGCCTCCGCGCCGAGCGAAAGTGCGATCCCCTTGCGCGCGATCTCGCCGTCGGACGCCGTGCCGTCGAAGAGCTGCGAGCGCTCCGCCACCACCCGGCCGGTTCGCGCGTGCACGTGGATCGCGACGGCACGCTGGCGCGGGACCGCGTCGTCCATCGGGATGGTGACGCGAGAACGGCGAGACACGACGAACGCCTGCAACGCGTCGGGCTCCTGCACACCGTCGTCGGTGACGAACGGTGACGTCGACGATCGCGTCGTCGCCGAACGGGTTGAAGAGCACGAGGAACTGCTGGGTACCCTTCAGCGTCGTGCCGCTCGCGAAATACCAGTCGGTCGACGCGCCCCGCGCGCATGGCTCGGTCGCGATGTCGCCGTTGGCTTCGAGCTCGTGCGACACGACGGCCTGGCCGCCGACGACTTCGACGACGACACCGGGTTCCGGCGTCTCGACCAGGTCCGCGACGCGGACGCGCGCCTCTGCTCGCGGTGCAAGGTGAACGGTGCTGGGACACCGGAGGCGCGACGCCACCGGGCATCACCGTGATGGTCGCGTCGACCCGCGTGTCGGCGACGCTCGCGACGAGGATCGTCTCGTCGGCGCGACCGTCGGCGGTGGACGTGCCTTCCGCGCAGTACCACGACGTCGAGAGCGCATCGGCCGCGGGCACCGCCGGGCTCGCCCCGATCGCACCGGCACGCGTCGGCGCTCGCCCGCGTCGACGACTGGCTGCCGTCGTACACGATCGCAGCCACCAACACGAGGGCGAGCACGAGCAGAATCGGGCCGCGGCGGATCGTCTTCGCGCTCATACCCGCTCCCACCAGAACGCTGTCGTCGTCGAGCGCTTCCGACGAACGGGTCGCGACGGCACACGCGTTCCACGTCGATCACTGGTCGATTCCGAGACGTGTGGCACCGGACGAACGCGCGTGCGCCACCAGCGCCACAGGACGAAGAGCCAGATCACCAGCGCCCCACCGAGCAGCGCCCAGCGTTGCCACTGGTCGGTGAACGCGAGCGCGACCGAGCTCTCGCTCGTGATCCGGTACCCGTTCTCCCATCCGAACGCGCGGAAGTGTCGGAGCGTTCTCTGGCGGTCGGACGCGGTTGCTTCCCAGGCGGTGTCGTACGCCTCGCCCCACAGCACCACGCCCGGCGCGGCGCGAGCGTCGGTCGGCAGCGGCACGGCGGAGGAGAGGTCGACGCCGAGAGCGGCGCGCGTCGGATCGCGCGGCCCGACCGGCACCTGGCCGCCGCCCGGCCCGTGACCGACGCGCGCGCAACGGGATCCACGCAAGGTTCTCGTAGAGCACGAGACCGCTCCCGGTCTCGAGCCGCGCGAGGTCGAGTTGCCCATCGAGCGCGCGGCGCCAACCCGGCAGCGGCGCGCGGGCCGATCCACCGCCCGGACCTTGCGTCGTCGGCAGCACGACGTAGCGCACGCCGGTTGGCGCGAGCAAGCGTCCGAGACGATTGGTGCGCCCGTCGCGCGCGAGCTCGATCGCGCGGTCGACGACGGCCCGGTCGGCGTCGTCCTGCGGCGCGCGCAACAGCTCGGTCGAGTCGCCGGGGCCGTTGCGGGTGAGCGTGTACCCGGTGCCGTCGGGGAGGACGACGGGATCGAGCGGAAGCACCGACGGGTCGCCGAGCCACAGCATGCGGAACTGGCCCTTCGCCGCGAGCGAGTCCGTGAACGCGAGCGTGTCGACCCAGTCGGTTCGCGGTGCATGCCACCGGCCGTCGAGCGTGTCGGCGGTGAAGCCGAGCATCGGCAAGAGCAATGCGACACCACCGACGATCGCGGCGGGCTGTCGCCAGCCGAACCGGAAGCTTCGGATGCCGTCGACGAGCACCGATGCGCCGATGCCGAGCGCGATCGCGAGCCCGAAGGCTGCGACGGTGAGCCCGGCTTCGGGTGCGAGCACCGACCGTTCGGGGCAGACCTGCTCGGGCACCCACACGATCGCCCACCCCACGACCGCGAGCAACCATCCGCGCGTCGCCCACGCAGAGCCGAGCGCCGGTCGCGATGAACAGCGGTACGGCGGCGCCCGACGAGGAGTCCCCACATCGTCCACCCCGCGCCCGAGGGCCCGGAGTCGAAGCGCAGGAGCTCGGAGAGCCCGAGGTCGGGTCGGAACGCGAAACCGAGCGACGCCGCGTCGAAATGCGGACCGGCGTACGCGAGCGGCCACGGAACGAGGAGCACGAGAGCAGCGAGCGCGGCGGCGATCGCGATCCCGACCGCGCGGAACGCGACCCCATCCGCCCGCGAATGGCGCCGCGAGCACGAATGCCGCTGCCGCCACGACGAACAGCGCGGGCGCGACCGGATACCACGCGGCCGCCAGTGCCACCAGCATTGCGAGCCGGAGGAACCGGCCGCGGGGCTTCGGGTCCGGCGCAGGCTCGCCCGCGGTCACATCGGCGTCGAGGCGGGCGAGCCGGACGATCCGACCGAGCACGAACGGGAGGAGGACGAAGAGCACGAGCGGACCGAATCGACCGGTGGCGATGGCGTTGCGCGCAACCGGGTTCACGCCGTACGCGACGCCGGCCGCGAGCGCGGGTCCCCGGAGTCCGACCAGCCTCCGAGCGAACCGGTACGCGCCGAAGGCCCCGAGTGGCATCGCGGCAACGACGACCAGCGTGCGCGCGAGGCCGACCGCGCCGAAGAGCACCGTGCCGAGCGCGCCCATCAGCGCGAGCGATGGGGGCGCGGCCGACGCCGAGCCGAGACCCGTGTACCGCCACGCGGATCCGAAGGCGTCGAAGAGACTGGCATCCGACGGCCAGGGCACCAGCGTGCCGATCCCGGGCACGCCGCCGCTGATGAACTTGCGGGAGCCCACGAGCACCATCACCACGAACGCGACGACCGCGAGCGCGGCAGGGCCTCGTAGACGATCGGACACCGTCCCGACCGCTGACCGACTGCGATCGCCGAGCGAACGTAGGCGCTCGTCGGACTGCAGATGATGCGACACGAACACGCCGAACCGCGTGCGCGCTGCCGATCTGGAGCTCGCGCAGGTCGCGGTCGTGCACTTTCCGGAGCTTCTGCGCGCGCTTGCGCGACGCGCGGAGGCGACGTAGGTGGAACAGGTTCGAGAACCATCCCGCGATCGACGCCAGCGCGCGCACGGCGCGGGCGCCCGGTGACCAGGTCGCCGAGCGCCTCGACGAAGCTCACGACGACCCCGACCGGGACGAGCCAGAGCAGCGTGAGGAAGGAGTACGACGTGAGCAGGACGCGCACGCGGCTGCGCACGAGCGCGATCTCGTCGGGACGGTCCGCGTGCCGCCGATCGTCGGCCGCCTCTCGGTGCGACACGCGCGCGTCCGGAGCGACGAGGACACGCGCGCCCGCGAGCCGCGCGCGCCAGCAGAGGTCGAGGTCCTCGGCGCCGGGAAACGTCGCGGGATCGAAACCCCCGAGCTCGGTGAAGAGGTCGACGCGGACGAGCATCGTCGCGGTGGTGACGTAGAAGACGTCGCGCACACCGTCGTGCTGTTCCTGGTCGACCTCGCCGGGTTCGATGCCGGTGTACGGCGCACCGAAGCGGTCGATGGCGCGCCCGACGTCGAGGAGCACGCGGGGATCGTCGGCGCTGACGAGCTTGGGGCCGACGATGCCGGCGTTCGACCGGTACGCCTCCTCGACGAGCACCCGCACTGTGGGTGCGTCGAGCACGACGTCGTCGTGGCAGAGCAGGAGGAACGTGGCGCCTTCGACGACGTGGAGCGCCTCGTTGGCCGCGGCCGCGAAGCCTGCGCTCGCATCGAGACGTCGCACGAACGCGCCCGGAAGGTGCTGCGGCGACCCGCGCCGTCGGGTCTTCCTCGGAACCGCAGTCGACGACGAGCACCGTGAGGTCGGGATAGTCCTGTGCCGCCATGCCTGCGAGCGTGTCTTCGAACCACGGCCCGGGATTGCGGGTGACGACCACCGCCACGACGGGCGGGTAGAGGGCGAGCGGCTCCGGCAGCTCGCCCTCCGCCACGGCCACCTCGAAGTCGACCGGCGCGTCGACCGGCGGGTCGACCGGCGGGTCGACCGGCGAATCGACCGGGGGCTCGGCCACGGGCGCGTCGAGGCCGTCCACCGTGCTCATCAGGGGGGTCAGGGTACCGCCACTGCTTTTGTGAAGCCGGTCACGAAGCCGAGGCGGAAGGGCCGCCGCTACCCTGCTCGGCATGATCGTGGCCTTGTCAGGCGGAGTCGGCTCGGCTCGCTTCCTGTCGGGCCTCGTCCAGGTCGTCGACCCGGGTGACATCGTGATCGTCGGCAACACCGGCGACGACGACTGGTTCCACGGGCTCCGGGTGTGCCCCGACCTCGACTCGGTCACCTACACGCTCGCGGGCGCCAACAATCCGGAGACCGGATGGGGCCTGGCCGGCGAGACATTCGCCACCCTCGGTGCGCTCGAGCGTTACGGCGTGCCCACGTGGTTCAACCTCGGCGACCGGGACCTCGCGACGCACCTGTACCGCACGGAGCGGCTGCGAACGGGAGCGTCGCTGTCCGAGGTCACCGCCGACATCGCGACGGCCTGGGGCCTCACGTGCCGTCTGCTCCCGATGACCGACGACGCCGTGGCCACGCGCATCACCGCGGCGACGCCCGACGGCGACGTCGAGCTCGCGCTCGAGGAGTGGTTCGTGCGCGAACGGTGCGAGCCGCCGGTGGTCTCGGTGCGGTTCGACGGCGCCGACGCCGCGCGGCCCGCGCCGGGAGTGCTCGACGCGATCGCGCACCGCCGATGCGATCGTGATCTGCCCGGCGAACCCGATCCTCTCGATCGCGCCGATCCTTGCCGTGCCCGGTATCCGCGAAACGGTGGTCGCGGCACTCGCGCGTCGTCGGTATCAGCAACCTGATCGCGGGCGCGGCGGTGAAGGGTCCCGCCGACCGGATGCTCGCCGATCTGGGGATCGAAGCATCGTGTGTCGGCGTGGCGCACGCCTACCGCGACCTGTGCGCCGCGTTCGTGATCGACGACGAAGACGCCGCGCGAGCGAGCGAAGTCGAGGCGCTCGGCGTGCGCGCGGTCGTCACCGACACGTTGATGAAGGATCCCGGAGTCGCGGCATCGCTCGCACGCGAAACGCTCGCCGCGGTCGCTTGAACCTGGCCGTACCCGCGTTCATCGAGGCGCGACGCTCGATCCGCGCGTTTCTGCCCGAGCCGGTGCCGCCCGAGGTGCTCGACGCGCTCGTGCGAGGCCGCGTGCCTCGCGCCCGCGCCGCACCACTCGCGGCCGTGGCGATGGGTCGTCGTCGACACCGCCGAGGCGGCAAGCAGCGCTCGCGCACGGCATGGGCGAGCGGTGGCGCGCCGACCTCGCGGGCGACGGCGTCGCGGACGACGCGGATCGACGAGCTCGTCGACGCGTCGCACCGCAAGATCACCGACGCGCCCGCGCTCGTGCTCGGCTGCCTCACCTGGGACGGCCTCGACCGCTACCCCGACGAGACCCGCCAGCGCGCCGAGTGGGGCATGGCGCTGCTGTCGCTCGGCGCCGCGGTCGAGAACCTCATGCTCGCGGCCGCCGACGCCGGGCTCGCGTCGTGCTGGGTCGCGGCGCCGATCTTCTGCCCCGAGGAGGCGCGCGACGCGCTCGCGCTCCCCCCGAGCTGGCTCCCCCACGCCCTGGTCCTCGTCGGCCGCCCCGACCCGGCCTACGTCGGCCGCGCACGGCCGCCCGGTCCCGCTCGACGACCTCCGCGTGGCGTTAGCGACCGTCGTCGTCGCGAGGACGAGTCGCGACGCTGCCACCTCGAGCACCTGCGGCGCGATCCGACGCGACGAGCCGAGCCGACGGAATGGACTCACGAGCCTGCTGGAACCAGTCGAGGGTGCGCGCGAGGCCCTCGTCGAGCGTCGGTCCACGGCTTCCAGCCGAGGTGGATCGCGGCCCGGCCGGGATCGAGCGCCGAGCGCGGCGAGCTCGCCCGGGCGCGCGGCGCGCGTAGCGCGGCCCGGCTGCTGGAAGCCGGTGAGTCGGCCATCGCGTCGAAGAGCTCCTGCACGCTCGTCTCGACGCCGGTGCCGATGTTCATCGAGCAGCCCGCCGCCCTTGTCGGCGGCGCGCACGAACGCGTCGACCACGTCGTCGACGTAGCACGAAGTCGCGCGTCTGCTCGCCGTCGCCGTAGATCGTCGGGCTGCTTCCCGGCGAGCAGCTGGCCGGCGAAGATCGCGACGACGCCGGCCTCGCCGTGCGGGTCCTGGCGCGGGCCGTAGACGTTGGCGAGCGCGAGCACCGTGTACTCGAGCCCGTGGACCTCGCGGTAGTAGTGCAGGTAGTCGCCCACCGCCTTCTTCGAGACGCCGTACGGCGACATCGGGCGCTGCGGGTGGCCCTCGCGCACCGGGATGCTCTCGGGCGTGCCGTAGAGCGTGCCGCCCGAGCCGGCGAACACGACCTTGCGCGTGCCCGCGGCGACGCGCGCCTCGCAGACGTTGAGCGACCCGAGGATGTTGACCTCGGCGTCGAACATCGGCCGGGCGACCGAGACGCGCACGTCGAGCTGCGCGGCGAGGTGGAAGATCACCTCGGGCTGGCGGTGCGCGACGAGGTCGGTGAGCTGCGGCGACGCACACGTCGAGGCGGTGGAACGTGAACTGCCGGCGCGCGCTGCGCGCGGGCGTCGGCGAGGTTGGCGAGCGAACCGGTCGACAGGTCGTCGACGACGTCGACGTCGCAGCCCTCGGCGAGCAGGCGGTCGACGAGCGTCGAGCCGATGAAGCCCGCACCGCCCGTGACGAGAACGCGCACGCGCTCAGTCTCGCAGCGGCCGGGGCTACGGCGCGAGCGTGGTCGTCGGTGGCTCCGTCGACGCGGTGGGCGCGGTGGTGGTGGTCGCTTGTGAGCGGCACGGCGAATTCTTGCTCACCACCGCCGCGGTCTGCTGGTCGGAGATGTTGGCGAACGCGGTGCACGCATCGGGCGGGAACCCGAGCTCGGCGCCCTTGGGCAGGAAGCCGATCGCGATGGTCTCGCCGTCCTGCTGGTGGTAGTCGGACGGGTTGCCGGTCTGCGCTTTGCCGTCGACCGCCCAGACGAGCTCGCCCTTCTTGCCCTTGTACTTGCCGAACGGGCAGGTGTCGCCGTTGCTCCAGCTCTTCTGGGTGGGGTCGCCCTTCGGGGCCGCCCACACGTCGATCGAGTCGGACGACACGCTGCCAGCCGCCGTAGCTCGGCGAACTTCCCGAGCGTCGCGTTGTTGCCCTCCTCGGAGGCGACGAAGGGGTGGGTGTGGATGAGCCCGTCGCCGTGGGAGTGGATGCCCGCGTTCTGCGTGCCCGCGGGAGCACCGACGGGCTGCTCGAACGCCGGCACCGGCGTGAGCCAGTCGCCGCAGATGTTGACGCCGAGGGAGGTGTGCCAGTGGTCCTGCGGCCTGGCCGGTGCTCGGGTCGGCGGCCCGTGGCGGGCCGGTGCCGGCGCCGCTGCCGCTCGTGCCGTTGAGGGTGAACACGATGAGGCCGACGCCGACGAGGACGACGACGGCGATGGCGACGTTCCATCCGAGCGATCCGCTCCGTCGGCGCTTCGGCTTGCGGTAGCGGGCACGCATCGCGGAGCGCCCATAGCGTCTGCGGGACTGCGGCATGGCGGTCGCAGGTTACCCGGTGAGCCTGGGGATGTCCGGGTCGCGCGCCGAGCGCGCGCGCGACGATCGCGACGCCGGCCCGGACGACCAGGAGCAGGGCGGCCGGCACGAGCAGGAGCCGCTGCGCACCGTGCCAGCGCTTCGTGGCGAACCGGTACGCCGAGCGGTGGTGCTCGACGATCATGCGGTACGGGTGGCGGGCGGTGCTCGCGCCCGGACGTGCATCACCGAACCGCCGGGCTCGTAGGCGACGCGCCAACCGAGCCGGCGCAGGCGCCAGCAGAGGTCGACGTCCTCGAGTACATGAAGTAGCGCTCGTCCCAGCCGCCGACCGCGTCGAGCGCGGTGCGCCGCAGCCACACCGCCGCGCCCGAGAGCCAGTCGACGTCGCGGGGCCGTGCCGGATCGGCGTCGAGCTGGCGGTAGCGACGGGTGAACCGGTTCGTCGGGCGCACCGAGCCCGAGCAGCGCGTGGCCGACCGCGTCCGCGGCGACGGGACGGTGCGGGCCGACGGGTACTGCGAGCCGTCGAGGTTCCGGATCACCGGGCCGACCGCGGCGAGATCGGCCTCGGCGTCGAGGCGGGCGAGCAGCGCGGCCGCGGTGCCCGGCGCGACCTCGACGTCGGGGTTCAGGACCGCGACGACGGGCGCGCGCGTCGCGGCGATGCCGAGGTTGGCGCCGCCGGCGTACCCGAGGTTCGACGCCCGGCTCGAGCACGCGCACGTCCGGGAGCTCGCGGAGGAGCGCGGCGACCGAGCCGTCGCGCGACCCGTTGTCGACGACGACGAGCTCCGGGCGCGCCCGCGCTCGTGTCGGCGAGCAGCGACCGGACGCACGTCGTGAGCAGCGGGCCCGGCTTCGTAGTTGACGACGACCGCGGCCCAGCGCGGCGCGCTCGTGCACGTCCGGCGACCACTAGTCGACGAAGCGGTACTTCACGAGGGTCCACAACGCCGCGAAGCCGTCGCGCCAGGTGATCTTCTTGCCCTCGTCGAACTCGCGGCCCGTGTACGAGATCGGCACCTCGTAGATGCGGATGCCCGCGCCGGAGGATCTTGGCGGTGATCTCGGGCTCGAAGTCGAACCGCGATCGCGCGCGAGCGTGATGCCGTCGAGCACGCGCGCGGTCGAAGAGCTTGTAGCAGGTCTCCATGTCGGAGAGCGTCGTGTTGTAGAGCACGTTCGTGACGAGCGACAGGAACCGGTTGCCGACCCAGTGCAGGAACAGCATGTTGCGGCGCTCGCCGGTGAACCGCGAGCCGTAGACGACCTGCGCCTTCCCGCGCAGCACGGGCGCGAGCAGCTTGGGCCAGTCCTCGGGGTCGTACTCGAGGTCGGCGTCCTGGATGAGCACGAGGTCGCCGGTCACGTGCTCGAGCCCGGTGCGGATCGCGGCGCCCTTGCCGCGGTTCTGCTCGTGCGTAGACGACGCGCACCGTGCTGTCGCCGAGCTGGCGGAGCACGTCGCGGGTGCCGTCGGTGCTGCCGTCGTCGACGACGATGATCTCGCGCTCGAGCGGGAGCTCGACGGCGCGCATGCGGCGCACGATCTCGACGACCGTGTTGCGCTCGTTGTACACGGGCACGATCACCGACAGCTTGCGGAGCTCCGCGTGCGTCAGGCTGCGTCACCGATCCTCCCGGTACCAGTCGTGGGTGCGGGCGAGGCCCTCGCGCGAGCTCGACGGCCGGATCCCAGCCGAGGACCTCGCGCGCCGAGCGTGATGTCGGGGCGGCGCTGTCGGGGTCGTCGAGCGGGCAGCGGCTCGAACACGATCTCCGACTGCGAGCCGGTGACCTCGAGCACGGCGTCGGCGAGCTCGAGCATCGTGAACTCGTCGGGGTTGCCGATGTTCATCGGCCCGACGTGCGTCGGAGTCGAGCAGCGCGAGGAGCCCGCGCGACCTCGTCGTCGACGTAGCAGAACGAGCGGCGTCTGCGTCCCGTCGCCGTAGACCGTGAGCGGCGTGCCGTCCATCGCCTGGACGAGGAAGTTCGAGACGACCCGGCCGTCGGCGGGCCGGAGGCGCGGGCCGTAGGTGTTGAAGATGCGCGACGATCCTGGTGTCGAGCCCGTACACCCGGTGGTACGTCATCGTGAGCGCCTCGGCGAAGCGCTTCGCCTCGTCGTAGACCGCCCGCGGGCCGACCGGGTTGACGTTGCCGCAGTAGCTCTCCGGCTTGCGGGTGCACGACGCGGGTCGCCGTAGACCTCGCTCGTCGACGCGAGCAGGAAACGCGCGCCGTCGTGCTTGCGCGCGAGGTCGAGCGCGTGCTGCGTGCCGAGCGACGCCGACCTCGAGCGTCGCGATCGGGCGCGCGAGGTACTCGGGCGGGCTCGCCGGGCTCGCGAAGTGCAGCACCGCGTCGACCGGCCCGTCGACCGGGAGTCCGTGGACGACGTCGTGCTCGACGAAGCTCGAACCCGGGCCGGCCGAGCAGGTCGCTCGACGTTCGCGACGCAGCCCGGTCGAGAGGTTGTCGACCGCGACGACCTCCCAGCCGCGGGCGAGCAACGCCTCGGCACAGGTGCGAGCCGAGGAAGCCGGCGCCGCCGGTGACGACCGCGCGGGGCATCAGCGGCCGACGCCCTGGTACGCGAAGCCGCGGCGCCGCATCGCGGCCGGGTCGAGCAGGTTGCGGGCGTCGACGACCGCGACGGCGACCGCATGCGAGCTCCGCACCCGGTCGAAGTCGAGCCAGCGGAACTCGTCCCACTCGGTGAGCAGCGCGAGCACCGACGCGCCGGCGGCGGCGTCGTACGGGTCGGCGGCGACGTCGAGCCCGGGGAGCCGCGCGGCCGCCGTCTCGCCGGCCGCGGGGTCGTACGCCTGGACGCGTGGCGCCCTCCGCGAGCAGCCGCGCGGCCACGAACAGCGCGGGCGAGTCGCGGAGGTCGTCGGTGTTGGCCTTGAACGTGAGGCCCCAGACCGCGATGGTGGCGCCGCGCGAGCGAGCCGCCCGCGCGCCGCGCGCAGCTTGTCGACCACGATGCGCTCGTGCTGCGACGGTTCACCTCGACGACGCCGCGCGAGGAAGCCGAAGTCGTAGCCGGCCTCGTCGGCGGTGTGCAGGAGCGCGGCGACGTCCTTCGGGAAGCACGACCCGCCGTAGCCCGGGCCGGGGTGCAGGAACTCGAAGCCGATCCGCGGGTCGTAGCCCATGCCGAGCGACGACCTCGCGCACGTCGGCGTTCGACCGCCTCGCACAGGTTGGCGATCGCGTTGACGAACGAGATCTTCGTCGCGAGGAACGCGTTCGACGCGTACTTGATCATCTCGGCCGACGCCGGGTCGGTGACGAGCACGGGCGCGTGGACGTCGCGGTACAGCTCGGAGACCCGCACCGCGACCGCGGTGTCGTCGCAGCCGATGACGATGCGGTGCGGCGCGAGGAAGTCGCGCACCGCCTGGCCCTCGCGCAGGAACTCGGGGTTCGACGCGACCCCGACGTCGCTGACCGTGCCCGCCGACTTCAGCGCGCCGCGCGACGGCGTCGGTGGAGCCGACCGGCATCGTCGACTTGTTGACGACGACGGTGCCGGGCCGCAGCACCGGCGCGATCTCGCGGGCGACGCCCTCGACGAAGGAGAGGTCGGCCGCGCCGTCCTCGCGCCTGCGGCGTCTGCACGCAGAGGAAGACGAACTCGGCGTCGCGCGCGGCCGCCGGCGCGCCGACGACGAAGCGGAGCCGCCCGGCGCGCAGGCCCTCGGCGACGAGCGCGGGCAGCCCCTCCTCGAGGATCGGGACCTCACCCTTCGCGAGGGCGCGGACGCGGGCGTCGTCGATGTCGGCGCACACGACGTGGTGCCCGAGGTGCGCGAGGCACGCCGCGGTGGTGAGCCCGACGTACCCGGCACCGATGACCGCGATCTCGCTCACGCGTGCCCGCTCTCGGCGCCCGCTTGATGGCCCGCTCCGCTCACGACCATTCCTTCACGTACTCGGCGAGCGCGTCGCGCCAGGGGCGCAAGCCCCGCAACCCGCCGAGCCGCAGCGCCCGGTTGTCGAGCGCGCTGAAGACCGGGCGCCGGGCGGGACGGTCGGGGATGACGGTGATCGCCTGCACGCGGTCGGCGTCGAGGCCACGGTTGCGCAGCGCGTCCGTGACGAGCTCGTGACGTGTGCACGCCTCGGAACCGCTCGTGACGTGGAACAGCCCCTCGCGGCGCTCGACCGCGAAGCGGGCGAGCAGCTCGGCCAGGTCCGGCGCGTAGGTGGGGATGCTCAGCTGGTCGGCGAGCACGCCGTCGAGCTCGCCGCGTTCGTACGCCCCGAACGCCCAGCTGATGAGATCGGTCCCGCGCTTGCCGAAGACCCACGACGTGCGGACGACCGCCCACGAGCGCGCGTGCGATTCGAGCTCGCGCTCGCCCGCGAGCTTCGAGCGGCCGTACTCGGAGATCGGGTGCACCGCGTCCCATTCGTCGTACGGGCGCGTGCTCGCCCCGTCGAACACGTAGTCGGTGGAGACGTGCACGACGTGGGCGCCGGCGCGTGCGGCGGCCACTGCGAGATGGCGGACGCCCAGAGCGTTCACCGCGAGCGCGCGCTCCGGATCGCGCTCGCACGCGTCGACGTTGGTCATCGCCGCTGCGTTCACGACCGCCTCGGGCGCGAACGTGCCGACGACCTGCTCCACCTGATCGCGGTCGGCGAGGTCGAGGATGTCGTGCCCCGCGGCGAGCACGTCGTGCGCGCCGAGGCACTCCACGACGCGAGCGCCGACCTGGCCCGCCGCACCCGTGACGAGGACGCGCACCGGCCTACCGGGCGGAGGCGGGTCCGGCGCTCCAGGCCGTCTCCACCACCGGGGCGCGGTCGAGCAACGGCTCCCACCACGCGCGGTTCGCGGCGTACCACTCGACCGTGGCGCGCATCCCCCGATCGAACTCGACGTCCGGTGCCCAACCGAGCTCGCGGCGGAGCTTCGTGGCGTCGAGCAGGTACCGACGGTCGTGGCCGGGACGATCGGGCACGATCGTCTTCAACGACGCGGGCTTCCCGAGCGTGTCGAGCACGAGGTCGGCGATCTCCTCGATGGTGGCTTCACGACCGCTGCCCACGTTGTAGGTCTCGCCGTCGCGGCCATGCAGCACGATCTGTTCGATGGCGCGGCAGTGATCGAGCACGTGGAGCCACTCGCGCCGGTTGTCGGTCGACGCGTAGAGCGGCAACGGCTGGTCGTCGAGCGCGAGCGTGGTGAAGAACGGCATCACCTTCTCCGGGAACTGGTACGGCCCGTAGTTGTTCGAGCAGTTCGAGATCGTGACCGGTAGCCCGAAGGTCTCGTGGTACGGCGCGCACGACGTGGTCGGCGGCGGCCTTCGACGGCGTTGTACGGCGTGCGCGGCCGGTAGGGCGAGTCCTCGGTGAAGGCCCCGGGGCGTCGAGCTCGAGGTCGCCGTAGACCTCGCAGGTCGAGACGTGGTGGAAGCGGGCGACGCCGCGATCGCGGGCGGCCTCGAGCAGGGTCTGCGTGCCGAGCACGTTGGTGCGGAAGAACCGCGCCGGGTCGAGCACGGCCAGGCTGTTGTGCGACTCGGCCGCGAAGTTGACGACCACGTCGACGGCCTCGCGTTCGAGCACCTCGGCGACGAGCGTCGAGGTCGCCGATGTCGCCCGCGACGAAGGTGATGCGGTCGTCGACGTCGTCGAGGCTCTCGCGGTCGCCGGCGTAGGTCAGCAGGTCGAGCACGACGACGCGTCGCTCGGGGTGCGTCGCGTACCCAGTGGCGGACGAAGTTCGAGCCGATGAACCCGGCCGCTCCGGTGACGAGGAGGTGCACCGAGCCAGCTTACGGGGAGTCGATCGTCCGAGGCGCGAGCAGGGGAGCGAGCGACCGCGGCGCAGGTATCCTGCGCCGCAGCGAGCGAGCCAATAGTCGGGTCAGCCGCAGTCCTGGCTCGGGGGCAGCGTCGTCGGCGTGGTCGGCGCCGCCGGGAGTGGCTTCTTCGCCGCGGAGCGTGGCGCTCGTCAGGGGAGCAGCGGTGGTCGGCGTGGGCGTGATGATGCCGGTGAAGGTCTCGCCGATCACCAGGACGATCGTGCTCGAGAGCGACCAGTCCGGCACGAGCGTGGCGTCGGGGATGTACGCCAGGAGCGCCTTTGCCGCGGGCGCCTCCGCCGGGGTGTAGTGGATCTCCGTGCCGTGGATGTGCTTGCGTGGGTCGACACCGGTCCCTGCCGACCGGAATCCCTGAACTTCGAGCGCCTTCGACACCGCGTCCTGCTGGCCGGTGCCGGAGCCGTCGAGCACCCGCACCTGCACCTGCGACGGGAAGACCGCGGGAAGGCGGGGCGTGTTGTCGCCGAAGGTGCGCAGCCGGTCGATGAGGGCCTCGGCACCGGGCCCCGGCACGAGCGTCACACTCGGGTTGCTCGGATCGGGAGCGTTGGGCAATGTCTCGAACTCGACGGAGTTCGGATCGTTCACGTTGACGGTCTTGAACGCGCGGATCAGGGCGTTCACGTCGTCGCGGCTCGAGACCCTGGTCGGCCTTGATGTCGCCGAGCACCTTGTCGGCGACGTCGACGGCCGAGGAACGGGTCGCTCAGGCTCTTCTCGATCGCGAGACCGGCCAACTTGCGGATGAACGCCTGCTGGCGCGGGATGCGGTCGAGATCGGCGCGCACGTCGAGGAGCCGCCAGTGCTCGCCGGTGTCGGGGTCGACGATCGGCCCGTTGGGATCGGAGATCTGCATGTTCCGCGACCGCACGTACTCCAGCGCGGCGGGGCCGTCGATCGGGTAGCAGCCGGCACCGAACGGCGTGAACAGCCCGGTCTCGAGGTCGCGTACCCGGCCAGGTAGGTACACGCGCACGTTGCCGATGGCGTCGACGACGTCCTGGAAGCTCTTGAAGTCGACCTCCACGTAGTGGTGGATGTCGATGTCGAAGTTCGCCCTCAAGGTGTCGATCACGGCCTGCGGGCCACCGGTTCCGTACGCGGAGTTGATCCGGTTCTTGCCCGGCAGACCCGACACGTTCACCATGAGATCGCGCGGGAAGCGAGACGACGAAGCGTGCGCTGCGGCACTCGGCTCGACGTGCGCGACCATCAGCGTGTCGGAGTTGCCTTCGCCGTTACCGTCGTCGGGGTCGCCGAACGTCGTCGACACCCTGCTTGGTTGTCGACGAACTGCGCGCGTGTCGGTCCCGATGATCGAGGTAGTTCGCGCCCTGCGGGCGGCGCGTGTGCGCGACGATCAGCTCGATCCGCTGGATCTGCTGCACCCGGTCGTCGATCTCGCGGTTCACGCCGCGCGACGCGCGGCGGTCGTGACGAACACCGCGAGCACGAGCGAGATCGCGAAACGTCCGCCGAAGGCGCGCACCGCTGAACCGGAAACCCCTCGCATCGCGTGCAGCATAGGAAGCGCCAGGACCCTGCCGTCTCGCGTGGCGCGCGCCACTGCGCGACGACTAGTCGCAGGCCTCCTCCGGGCGAGACCGGCGTGGTCGTCGGGCGCCGGCGTTGCCGGTGTCCTTCGGCGCCGCCGTGCCGATCCCCTTGAAGCTCGCGCCCGAGCACGAGCACCACGTCGTCCCCGACAGCGACGGATCCGCGACGAGCTTGGCATCGGGCACCGATGCCGCCAGCAGCTGAGCCTTGGCCTCGTCGCCCGGGGCGTAGCGGATCTCGCTCTGGGCGACGGTGCCGCCGAGTCGTTGCCGATGCCGCCGTTCACGAAGCCCGGTTGGCGAGCGCCTGGGCGGCGCTGCCCGCCGCGCCGTCGACACCGGAGCCGTTGAGCACCCTGACCCGCACGTCGACGGACGCACGGCAGCGGCGCGGCGCGGCGGTTGCCGCTCGATGGTCGGCGCCGGCGTGCGGCGGCGATGTCGCCACGCAGCCGGGCGAGCACGGTGTCGGCGTCGGGCTGCTTCACGAGCACGACCGACTGCCCGTCGCGGGTCGCCGGCCCGTCCCACGGGCAGCGTCTCGAACTGGAGGCCGGCGCTCCCGGACGCCAGACCGATGAACGCCCGGACGAGCTGGTTGAACGCGGCGCGGTCGAACGCCGCTGTCGGCGGGGAGGTTCGGGATCAGCGCGTCGACGATGTCGGGCGCGATCATCGGGTCGTCGAGCGTGCGCTCGCACCGCGATGCGCCCGAGCTTCTTGACGAAGTCCTGCTGGCGCTGCGATGCGCTCGATGTCGGCGGTGCGGGTCGAGCAGCCTCCACTTGCCCGGTCTGCGGGTCGTACTGCCGTTGGGATCGACGATCTCGATGTTGCGCGCCCGTACCCACAGCGCGGCGGCGCCGTCGAGGTGGTAGCAGCCGGCGCCGTACGGCGCGCCGAGGCCCGTGAACGTGTCGCGCAGCCTCGCCGGGAAGTACACGGGCACGGTGCCGACCGCGTTCACGATGTCCTCGAAGGTCTCGAAGTTGACCTCGAGGTAGTGGTTGATGTCGACGTCGAAGTCCGCCTTGCAGCGTGTCGACGACCTTCTGGGGACCGTCGTTGAACGCGGCGTTGATCTTGGCGCTTCCCTTGCCCGGGGATGTCGACCCACAGGTCGCGCGGGAACGACACCGCGTAGCTGTTGTCGCCGTCGGCGTGGAGCACCATCATCGTGTCGGAGCGCGGCCGGCGCGTCCTGGTGTCCTTGTCGCTGAACGCCTGCGTCGGTCGCGTCGCGTTGTCGACGAAGCTGCGGGTGTCGGAGCCGATGATGAGGAAGTTGATGCCGTTCGGTCCGACGCGGCGCGGTCGTGAGCGCGACCCGCGGGATCTTGTCGACCTCGTCGTCGATGTAGCGGTTGACCTCGAAGACCGCCCCGCCGATGACGACGGCGCACAGCGACGAGGGCGACGACGATGCGTCCGGAGAAAGGCGCGGAGCGCGGCTCGGAGGGAGTCTCACGGTGCGGCCATGGTACCGAGCGGCTCGCGCCGGAATCGGGGCGCGGCCGATCGATCTCGGTGTACCCGGTACGGTGAGCCGGTGCGCCTCTCCGACGCCGTCGCGGCCCGCGCTGCTCGCGCAGCTCCCGCCACGATGCCGGCGTGGCGGCCGTGCGTCGCGGGCCGCTCGACGGTCGTGGGCGTCGACCCCGCCGAGGTGGTCGGTCGGCAGCGGCGCCGACGCGCTTCGGGCGCTCGACGCGCCTGGCGCCCGGGTTCTGGGTCGGCTGGTGCTGCGTTCGAGCTCGGGCACGCCGCTCGAGCGGGTGGTCCCGGGCATGCGTCGCTGCGAGGACCGCCGCCGGTCCCCGATGTCGTGTTCGCCCGGTTCGGCGCACTCGCGTGCGTCGGCGCCGAGCGGTGCGATCACGGTGCGGGGCGACGGTGCGGGTCGCGCGCCTGCTCGACGCGCCGGCGCGCGACGTCGGCCGTCGACGCTGCGGACGAGCGCGCGCCCGGCGCGAGCGGCGGATGGCGCTCGAGCCTCGACCGCGACGACTACGAGGCCGCGTCGAGGCGATCCTCGAGCTGCTCCGGGCGGGCGAGTGCTACCAGGTGAACCTCACCCGCCGGCTCACCTGCGACGGCGCGCTCGACCCCGTCGCGCTGTACGCCGCGCTCGCGACCGCGGCACCCGGCGCCGTACACGGCGCTGCTGCGGCTCCCGGTGTCGGGACGCTCGGCATCGCGGTCGTCTCGCGCGTCGCCCGAGCGGTTCCTCTCGTGGAGCGGGCGCGGCGGTCGAGACGCGGCCGATCAAGGGCACCGGCCGCGACGCGGCCGTGCTGCGGGCGAGCGCGAAGGACCACGCCGAGAACGTGATGATCGTCGACCTCGCGCGCAACGACCTCGGCCGCGTGTGCGACGCCGGGTTCGATCCGCGTGCCGTCGCTGTGCGAGGTCGAAGCCCACCCCGGGCTGCACCACCTCGTGAGCACCGTGCGCGGCGCGCTCCGCCCCGACGTCGGCACCGGCGTCACTCGTCGCGGCCACGTTCCCACCCGCGTCGGTCACCGGCGCGCCGAAGCCGCGGGTGCTGCAGGCCATCGAAGACCTCGAGCCGGTGCGGCGCGGCGTCTACTGCGGCGCGGTCGGCTGGATCGACACCGAACGCGGCGAAGGCGACCTCGCCGTCGCCATCCGCACGTTCACCGTCGTTCGACGACCGCACCGAGCTCGGTGTCGGCGGCGGTATCGTCGCCGACTCGCCGCCCGACGTCGGAGTGGGAGGAGACCGAGCTGAAGGCGTCGCCGGCTGCTCGCGCGTCGCGGGCGCCGGCGTGCTCGTGCCGTCGTGAGCGTCCCGCAACCGAACCGCGTGTGGATCGACGGCGAGCTCGCCGACGCCGACGCGGCGCGCGTCTCGCCGTTCGACCACGGGCTCCTCGTCGGTGACGGCGTGTTCGAGACCTTCCGCGTCTACGACGGCCAGCCGTTCGCGTGGCGACGCCACCTCGACCGGCTCGCGCACTCGGCGGCCGGGCTCGGGCTCGTCCCGCCCGATCGGCGCCGACCCTGCGGGCCGCGGCCGACGCCGTCGCTGCGACGCCAACGAGCTCGTCGGAAGCCCGCCTGCGCATCACCGTCACCGGCGGGGTGCAGCCGCTCGGCTCCGAGCGAGGCGAGACGCAGCCCGACCGTGATCGTCGCGGCAAGCGAGGTGAGGTCCGTGTCGCCCACGCATCACGGTGGTGGTGGTGCCGTGGGTGCGCAACGAGCGCGGCGCGACCGCCGGGCTCAAGACCATCTCGTACGCGGAGAACGTGCGCGCCCTCGCGTTCGCGCAGGAGCGCGGCGCGGGCGAGGCGATCTTCGCCAACACGCGCGACGAGCTCTGCGAAGCCACCGGATCGAACGTGTTCGTCGTGCGAGACGGCGAGCTTCGTACACCGCCGACGTCGGCCGGTTGCCTGCTCGGCGTGACGCGTGCGCTCGTGCTCGAGCTCGGCAATGAGCTCGGGATCGAATGCCGCGAGATCGCCATGGGAATCCACGAACTCGGTGACGCCGACGAAGCGTTCCTCACGTCCACCGTCCGCGAGGTGCAGCCGATCACGCACGTCGACGGCCGCGCGCTGCCGAACGCTCCGGGTCCCGTCACCACGCGCCTCGCCAAGGCATTCTCCGCCCTCGTGGCGCGCGACCTCGATCCCTGACTTGACTATTCGTCGCTCACTGCGAGCCGGGATACCCGGCTCGCGGGCGCTCGCTCCTGGCGAGCGACTCGACTCGCTTTGCTCGCTCGTCGCCGCGTGCGGCCGGCTCGGGCTCGTCAGCGGAGGTGGACGTTCTCTCGCTCTGATCGCGTCGCGATGCTGTGAGCGCACGCGGCGAGCGCAGCGACGGAGGAGCGGAGCTCGCTCGCCAGCGAGTGAGCGTCCGCGGCGCAGGTATCCTGCGCCGCAGCGAAGGAGCGAATTACCGTAGGTGGAGACGTCGCCGGCGGTGACGAGCTCGTCGGTGCCGTCGTCGAGACGCACGACGAGCGCGCCGTCGTCGGTCACGTCGACGGCATCACCCTCGAGCGCGTCGTCCGCCGCGCTCCACGCGCACGCGGCGACCGAGTGTCGCGAGTCGCGCGCGGTACTGCGCCGGCACCGCGTCGAGCTGATCGAGCAAGGCCGAGAGTCGTGCGAGGAACCGGTCGAGCAGTTCGTCGCGGTCGACTGTGTACCCGGCCTCGAGGTTGCACGCGGTCGCGGTGTCCGCGAGCTCGGGAGGGAACGAGTCCCACTCGACGTTGCAGCCCGCACCGATCACCAGGGCGTCACCTTCGCGCTCGGCCAGCAACCCGGCGAGCTTTCGATCACCCACGACGAGGTCGTTGGGCCACTTGAGCCCCGGACTGACGCCGGCTTCCTCCTCCACGGCTTCGGCCAAGGCCAGCGCGGCGGCCATGACCGCCCGGTGCGAGCGCTCGCCGTGGGGAGCAGGCCGGACCAACACCGAGACGAGCAGGGACGAGCCCGGCGGCGCCTCCCACCGACGGTCGAAGCGCCCCCGACCCGCGGTCTGGTGGTCGGCAACGGCGACGAGGCCACCCGCGGCTCCGCCGCGTGCCTCGTCGAGCAGGTAACGGTTCGTGGAATCGATGTCGGCGAAGCGCCGCACCTGCCACGTTTGGCGTCCGTTCGGAGTGCGGGCGCCCGGTGGCACCGCCGTAGGATACGGCGTCCCAACGCCGG
The DNA here is from genome assembly GCA_963705625.1 of uncultured Actinomycetes bacterium. Taxonomy (GTDB): domain Bacteria; phylum Actinomycetota; class Acidimicrobiia; order IMCC26256; family DASPTH01; genus DASPTH01. The sequence goes on along the minus strand of CAVPKG010000001.1, from coordinate 332,825 downwards.
AGTTGACCTTCCCGAGCCGACCAGCAAGGAACGCTGTTGTTTCGCAAAGTCCTGATCGCGAACCGGGGTGAGATCGCGGTTCGGGTGATGCGGACCTGCCGCGAGCTCGACATCGCGACCGTCGCCGTCTACTCCGACCTCGACCGCGACGCGTTGCACGTTCGCTACGCCGACGAGGCCTACGCGCTCGGCGGACAGACCGCGGCCGAGAGCTACCTCAACACCGACGCCATCCTCGGCGCCATCGAACGCAGCGGCGCCGAAGCGGTGCATCCCGGCTACGGCTTCTTCGCCGAGAACGCCGACTTCGCGCGATCGATCACCGCGCGCGGCACGGTATGGATCGGGCCGCCACCCGAGGCGATCGAGGTCATGGGCGACAAGATCTCCTCGCGGAAGGCCGCCGCGGCCGCCGGCGTCGAGGCGGTCCCCGGCACGCTCGAGCCGATCAGCGACGTATCCGAGGTCGTCGCGTTCGGCGAGGAGCACGGCTGGCCGGTCGCGATCAAGGCCGCGTACGGCGGCGGCGGCAAGGGCCTGAAGGTCGCGAGCTCCGCCGAAGATGCCGCGGCGGCGCTCGAATCCGCGACCCGCGAGGCGCAGGCGTACTTCGGGCGCCCGGAGTGCTACCTGGAGCGCTACCTCACTCGGCCTCGTCACATCGAGATCCAGGTCTTCGCCGACACGCACGGCAACGTCGTGTGGTTGGGCGAGCGCGACTGCTCCACGCAGCGCCGGCACCAGAAGCTGATCGAGGAGAGCCCCGCGCCGGCGCTCGACGATTCGGTTCGGCGCGCGATGGGCGAGGCAGCGGTGAAGGTCGCCCGTGCGTGCGGCTACGTCAACGCCGGAACCGTCGAGTGTCTCTATCAGGACGGCGAGTTCTGGTTCCTCGAGATGAACACCCGCCTCCAGGTGGAGCACTGCGTCACCGAGATGGTCACCTCCCTCGATCTCGTGGCCGAGCAGCTCCGCGTCGCTGCGGGTGAACCGCTGTCGTTCACCCAGGACGGAGTCGTCCGACGTGGCCACTCGATCGAAGTTCGCGTCAACGCGGAGGACCCGGCGTCCGGCTTCCTCCCGTCGCCGGGAACGATCACCCGTTTGCGGCTGCCCGGCGGCCCGGGCGTGCGCTGGGACGGTGGGTACGCCGAGGGCGACACGGTCTCGCAGCACTACGACAACCTGATCGGCAAGCTCGTCGTATGGGGTCCCGACCGTGAGGTCGCGCGTCATCGGATGCTCCGCGCGCTCGCCGAGTTCGAAATCGCCGGGGTCGCCACCACCATCCCCGCGCACCGCGCGCTGCTCGCGCATCCCGACTTCGCCGCCGCCGCGCACTCCACGAAGTGGGTCGAGGACGAGCTCGACGCCACGCTGTTCGCCGTCCCCGCCGCTTCGAGTACCGCCGAAGCCGGCGAGGAGCCCGCCGAGCGAGTCGTTCAGACGGTGCCGGTCGAGGTCGACGGCAAGCGCTTCTCGGTTCGCCTCTGGTTGCCGGACGCGCCTGCGGCGGGCTCCACCCGCCGGCGCCCCGCCGCCCGGCCCCGTCCCGGCACGGCCTCGGGTGGCGGCGCGGGCAACGGCACGATCACCGCGCCGATGCAGGGCACGATCGTCAAGGTGCTCGTCGGGGTCGGCGACACCGTCGACGCCGGTCAGGCCGTCCTCGTGCTCGAGGCGATGAAGATGGAGAACACGATCAACGCCGAGACCGTGGGAACCGTCCGCGAGATCCGGGTGACCGAGGGCGACACCGTCGGCACCGGCGACGTGCTGGTCGTGATCGAGTAGTTCGCCGCTATTCGAACAGGATGCTGATGCTCTCGGGGCGGTGGTCCACGCCGGCGGCCTCGATCGCGTCGGCACAGACACGGGCGCGGATCGACACCCACGGCTCGTCCTTCTTGTCGCCCTTCGCGTAGCTGAAGTACGGGATCACCGCCGTCACCGACTCGGCGCTCGCGCGCTTCAGGGCGTCGATCCAGAACAACAGCTCCATGAAGTTGTCGTTGGCGGGGAATGCCGTTCCCTGCATGAGAAAGGTGTGGCGGCCTCGGACGTTCTCCAGCACGCGGACGAACAGGTTCCCTTCGGAGAACCGAATCGTCTCCGATTCGCCGAGCGGGCACTCGAGGTATTCGGCGATCGCGGCACCCAGGCGCCTGCTCGCGGATCCGGCGAACAGCAGGAAGTCGTCGGTCACGACGCCGCGTCCGCGAGCGACTCGGCGAGCGACGGGTGCACGAGCAACGAGTCGACGATGTCGCCGACTCGCAGGCCGTTGGTGACCGCGACCGCGAGCACGCTGATCAGCTCGGCCGCGTTGCCGCCCGACGATCGACCCTCCGAGCACCACGCCGGTGGCGGGATCGGACAGGATCTTCACGAAGCCGCGCGCGTCGCCCTTGATGAGCGCCTTCGCGTTGGCCGAGTACGGCACCTTCGTGACCCGGATCTTGCGGCCCTCCGAGAACGCCTCGGCCTCGGCCAGCCCGACGTCGGCGATCTCGGGGTCGGTGAACACGGCCGACGCGGCCTTGTCGTAGTCGAGGTGGCGATGGGGCCGGTTGTGCAGACCCATGAGGTGCTCGGCGATCTTGCGACCCTGCATCGCCGCGACCGACGACAGCGGCAGCTTCCCGGACACGTCGCCGGCCGCGTAGATGTGCCCGACGTTCGACAGGCAGTTGTGGTTCACGCGCACGTAGCCGCGCTCGTCGACCTCGACACCGGCCACGTCGAGGTCGATTCCCTCGCTGTTGGGAATGGACCCGACCGCGAGCAGCGACGTGCGAGCCCTCGATGATCCGCCCGTCTTCACACGTCCACGCGCACCACGTCGCCGTCGCGCTCGACGCCACTCGCGCGGGCCCCCTTCAGGAGCGTGACGCCACGCGCGAGGAACGCTTCCTCGAGCACCGCCGCGACCTCGGGATCCTTGATCGGGAGCACCTGCTGGCGCGACACGAGCAGCGTGACGCGAGAGCCGAGCGAGTCGAAGAGGTGCGTGAACTCCACGCCGGTGACGCCCGATCCGATCACGATCGCGTGCTCGGGGATCTCGGGGGGCGGGTAGGCGTCGCGCGTGGTGAGCACGCGCTCGCGGTCGACGGTGACGAAGTCGGGCACGCGAGGTCGTGACCCCGTGCAGACCACCACGAAGTCGGCGGACACCTCTTCGAGCCCGGCGTCGGTCTCCACCACGACCTCGTGCGGGCCCTTGAAGCGTCCGGTGCCCTTGATCACGCGCACCTGCTGCGACTCGAGCCCGGTGATGAGCGAACGGTGCAGGCGTTCCTCGATCGACGCCACGCGTTCGCGCAGCGCGTCGACGTCGAGATGACCCTCCGCCGCGATCCCCATCGAGTGCGCGCGGCCCAGCTCGAGCAACTCGCCGCCGGTCGCGATCAACGCCTTCGAAGGGATGCAGTCCCAGAGGTGGGCGGCCCCGCCGACGATGTCGCGCTCCGACGAGTGTGACGTCGGCCCCGAGCGTCGCGGCGACGCTCGCGCACGTGTTCCCCGCGGGACCACCTCCGAGGATGAGCACGGTCGGCATGGCGCAATTCTACGAGCGGGAGGACCGGCGACCGGCCAACGTAACGTGGTTCGGATGACCGAGCTGCGTCACGATCCCGTCAGCGGCCGGATCGTGATCGTGGCAGCCGGCCGGGCCGCGCGGCCCCACACGCTCGTGCAAGGGCGGCGGGACGAGGACCAGGGCACGGAGCGCTGTCCGTTCTGCCCCGGGCACGAGTCCCGGACCCCACCCGAGATCGCACGCACGGGAAGCGGTGGCCCCGGCGAGCCGGGCTGGCGGGTTCGGGTACTTCCGAACCTGTACCCGATCACCGGCCCGAGCAGCGGCCCGAGCAGCGGCGCCCACGAAGTGGTCGTGCTGTCGCCCGACCACCACCGCTCGTTCGCCCAGCTGTCCGACGACGAATCGGCAGAAGTGTTCACGATGCTCCGCGACCGGGTCCGCGCCCACCTCGATGCCGGGCTCGCCTACTCCGGCGCGATCCTGAACGAGGGTCGCGCCGCCGGGGCATCGATCGCGCATCCGCACGCGCAGGTCTTCGGGCTCGACTTCGTCCCGCCCGAGGTCGCCGCCGCGATCGATCGGCAACTCGGCGCGCCCGACGATCTGCTCGACGACGACATCGCGCGTGCACACGACCACGAGCTGGTGCTCGCCGACGGTGCGGTCACCGTCTGGTGCCCGTTCGCGTCGACGGCGCCACTTCTCCTGCGCATCTGTCACGCCGACGCGGGCACGCGCTTCGACGACGCCACCGACGGCGAGATCGCCGCGATCGCGGTCGCGACGCGCGACGCGCTCGCGTCGCTGGGCCGCGTCGTCGAGGATCCGCCGTACAACCTGGTCGTTCACAGCGCACCGCGCTGGTACATCGAGGTCACCCCGCGCCTCGGAATAGTCGCGGGATTCGAGCAGGCGACCGGCCTGTTCGTGAACACGATCCCGCCCGAGCGTGGCGTCGAGTTCCTGCGCGAGGCCGCACGATGAGCGTGACGATCAACGTGTGCACCACGATCGACGCGCCTCCCGCAACGGTGTGGGCCGCGGTCGAGCACATCGAGTCACACGTGGAGTGGATGAAGGACGCGGTCCGTATCACCTTCAAGAGCGCGCAACACCGCGATGTCGGCGCCGAGTTCGAGTGCCTCACGCGCGTCGGGCCGTTGTTCACCACCGACACGTTCGTGGTCACGAGGTGGCAGCCGGGAGCGCTGATGGGGATCGAACACCGCGGGGCGGTCACCGGCAACGCGGAGTTCCGCCTCCACGCCGTTGGCGATCGTTCCACGCGCTTCTGCTGGGAGGAACGACTGCGTTTCCCGTGGTGGCTCGGCGGCGTCGGCGGCGAGCGCGTGGGTGGCCCGGTGCTCCGACACATCTGGAAGGGGAACGTCGCTCGTCTCAAGGCGTCGATCGAGGACGCGAGCCGCAGCTTCGGCGCGTAGGGCCATCTGGGTGCTTCGCCGAGTGCCCGCGACCGCCTGCATTTCGGGATGTATGGCACACTCGTGGGCGTCCCGCTGGGGGAACGATCGGAGCGCTGCTGATGCCACGGGCGATGGACGACGCGCCACGACGCGTCCGCCCGCTCGGCGTCGTCCTCGGGTCGCTGATCACCTTCGCCGTCGCATTCGGCGCGCTCGGGGCGTGCGGGGGCGGAGGGAGCGGCGAAGCCGAGCGCGGTGATCGACGCCGGGCGGGTCGACATCAAGCTCCCTCGGGGCTACAAGGTCGTGCACGGCAAGGTCGTGGCGCCGCCGAGCACGCCGTCGGCGTCGACGGCGTCCGCGTCGGGGCCATCAGGAGGAACGGCCGCACCGGGCGCCGGGACGGGCACCGCCATCCCACTCGACACCAAGCAGGACCCCACGAAGACCCTGTTCAGTGCCATCGGGCAGTTCCGCTCGTGCCTCGACGAGCTCGGGGTGCAGTTCATCGGCGCCCCCAACCAAGCGGATCCGAGCTCGCCCACGAACGATCCCAACTACATCAAGGGCCTCTCGACGTGCGCGGCCCGTTCCAACATCGTGGAGGCATTGAAGGCTTCCCAGAGCGCGAACGACAACCTCTCGGCCGCGGAGATCAAGAAGCGGAACAAGGGCTACCTGATTTGGCGCTCCTGCATGATCGACCGCGGCTGGAAGATCCCGAAGCCGGTACCCGACGCCCAGGGGCGGCTCTTCTCGTTCGGCGGCTCGGGCGGCTCGGGCGGCCAGAGCCAGCAGAGCCAGCAGAGCCAGATCCAAGGGCCGCCCGGCAAAGACCTGTTGTCGAGCAGCGACACCCAGGAGTGCGCGGCCAAGTCGCAGAAGGCCACCGGACAGTAGAGCCGAGCAGCGGGGGGACCGAACGCGTGCGGAAGTGGGTCTGGGCCGGGTTGGCGGCGGTCCTCGTCGTCGGCGGGAGCGTCCTGTACTTCTCCTCGAGTGGGACCAGCTCGAGCTCGAAGCCCCTGCTGATCACCGCGACCGCGCAGGCACGCGACCTGCGCGACGAGGTCACCGTGCAGGGCACGCTGGGCCGCGTCGAAGAACGCACCATCAACAGCGTGAACGAAGCGTCGCAGGTGAGCCGGGTCTACCTCGACGACGGCGCGACGCTCGCACCGACGAAGCCATCCTCGCGCTCGACGGTCGCGATTCGGTCACCGCGGTGGGCGCGTTCCCGTTCTTCCGGAAGCTCGACGTCGGGGCCGAGGGAACGGATGTCCAGCAGCTCGAGCAGATCCTGAAGGACGCGGGCTACTCCCCCGGCACCGTCGATCAGCTCTACACGGTGCAGACGAGCTTCGCACTCGCGCAGTGGCAGGCCGCGCACAATTACCCCGGCGCGACGCCGCAGACGACGCAGACGGTGAACGTCGCGTTGCAGCAGGGCGCCGGGTACGAACTCGGCGCGCAGACCTCGGCGGGGCTGACGATCGGGCCGCCCCCGACCGCGCACACCGCCGCCGCGATCGGTCCGATGCGCGCCGCGCCCGCGGTCGTCGGTCCGTTGGCCGGTCCGACCCTCACGATCGTCTCGACGTCCAGCGTGGTGAACAAGCCGGCCCCGGCCACGTTCGTCGTGAACGCGAGCTTCACGAGCGCAACGCCCATCACGTTCAACGTGTCACTCGGGGGCACCGCGACCTCGAACGACGTGATCTTCCCGGTTGGGTCGTTCACCCTCCCCGCCAACGCCCCGTCGACGACGATCCAGATCCTCACCCGGCCGGACACGTTGGTCGAGCCGGACAAGACGCTGGTCGTCACGCTCGACGCCGGCGCGGGCTACACCCCCGGCACGCCCCATTCCGCGACCACGACCATCGTGTCCCACGCAGTACCGCAGCTCACCCTCACCGGTTCGACCACGGTGCAGCAGGGGCAGTCGGCGACCATCACCGTGACCGCCGATCAGGCTCCCCTCCAGACCACGCAGGTCGGTCTGAACGTCGGTGGCAGCGCCACGCCGGGCTCCGACTACGTCTCCTTTCCGCCGGTCGTCACGCTCGCCGCGGGGCATACGACCGCCACCCTCACGATCAGCACGAAGACCAGCTCGGTGGTGAAGCCCGACCGGAGCATCGTGATCGGCCTCACGCCGGCCGCGGCCTACACGGTCGGGCCGGTGAACACCGCGACCGTGACCATCGCGGGTACGAGCGGCGACGCGGCGCGTCCGGTGGTGACGATCACCGCGGGCGACCTGCGCATCTCCCCGGGCACGGGTCAACCCGCGCAGTTCACGATCGCGCTCGACCGCGCCCTCAGTGACGAGCTCCAGGTGAACCTCGCATTCGGCGGTGACGCCGTGGCCGGCTCCGACTACAGCCCGCCGGGCGGCCTGCTCACCGTGCCCCCGGGGCAAACCACCCTTCCGGTGAGTGTCCCGATCCTCGACAATGGTCTCGTCCAGCCCGACAAGACGTTGGTGGTGTCGGTGCTCGAGAGCCCGGACTACGTCGTCGGCGACCCCGGCTCCGCGGTGTCGCTCATCGTGTCCACGAACCTCCCGAAGGTCAACATCGTCGGCGGGCCGGCCGCCGTCGGTCTGGGTGGGGGCACGGTGTTCACGATCGTGGCCGACCAGCCACCGATCAAGGACACCTCGATCTCGTACACGGTCACCGGCACCGCCAAGCAGGGGACCGACGTCGTGCCGCTCACCGGTACCGCGCTCCTGCCCGCGGGCGCGACGAGCGTGAGCGTCCCGGTGCTCACGCTCAACACCAACGTCTACTTCCTCCCGACCGACATCGTCGCGGGAACGTGGCCGACGCGCCTGGGTGAGGTGTTCGTGAAGGAGGGTGAGGTCGTGACGGCGGGCAAGCCGCTGTTCTCGCTCACCGAGACCACGTTCACCGTCACGCTCGACGCGAGCGCCGCCGACCGCACGAAGCTGAAGGTGGGGCAGAGCGTCACCGTCCAGCTGCAGGGCGCCGACGGGACGGCCCCCGGCGTGATCTCCGAGCTCGACGAGAACGTCACCACCGACCCCGACACGAAGAAGCAGACCTACAAGGGGAAGGTGCAGGTCGAGGGCGAGCTCGGTGCCGCCGACGGGGCACCGGTCACGATCAAGGTCGTCCTGCAGGAGCGGCTCAACGCGCTGACCGTGCCCATCGCCGCGGTCAAGCAGAACGGTGCGGGGGAAGACGTCGTGCGCGTGATCGACCTCGCGCACGGCGGCCGCATCCGCGAGGTGCGGGTGAAGACCGGCCTCTCCGAGGGCTCCTACATCGAGATCCAGTCGGGGCTGCGCGCCAACCAGGTGGTGGTCGTCGAGGTCGACCAGGGGTCGAAGGGATGACCGAGGCGACCAACGGTTCGCCGCTCCTCGAGCTCACCAACGTCTCCCGCGTCTACGGCGAGCAGGTGAAGGTCTACGCGCTGCGCGACGTGTCGCTCGAGATCCACGCGGCTGATCTGCTCGCGATCGTCGGACCGTCGGGTTCGGGCAAGTCGACGATGCTCGGCCTCCTCGGCGTGCTCGACCAACCCACCGAGGGAACGGTGCGAGGTCGCGGGCGATCGACACCGGCTCGCTCGACGACGCCGGCCGCTCGAAGCTGCGCGGCGACACGATCGGCTTCGTGTTCCAGCAGTTCCACCTCATCCCGCACCTGACCGCGCTCGGCAACGTCGCGACCGCGCTGCTCTTCCGCGGCCTGAGTCGGGCCGAGTGCCGCGACCGCGCCATGCGCGCGCTCGACCAGGTCGGCCTCGCGCCTCGTGCCGACCACCGCCCGTTGCAGCTCTCCGGTGGGGAGCAGCAGCGCGTCGCGATCGCACGAGCCATCGTCACCGAGCCGATCATGGTGCTCGCCGACGAGCCCACCGGCGCGCTCGACTCGACCAACGCGGCGATGGTGATGGAGATCTTCGCGGGGCTCGAGTCGCCGGAGCGGGCCGTCGTGCTCGTCACGCACGACCACGGGATCGCCGCCACCGCCAACCGGGTGGTGTCGATGCTGCGACGGCGAGATCGTGAGCGACGAACCACAGGTCCCCGCCCTGTTCCGAGGATCCGCGTGAGCCGGGCCACGGAGCTGTTCTCGGTCGCGGCCACCGGGGTCGCCGCCCGCAAGGTGCGCACGCTGCTGATCCTGCTCGGCCCGGTCGTGGGCGTCGCCGCGATGGTCGGCGCGGTCGGCCTCACGGAGTCGGCCAAGGGTGACCTCCGCGAGAAGCTCGCCCAGCTCGGCACGAACCTGATCACGGCTGAGGCCGCCGGCAGCTTCGGCCAACAGAACCCGACGTTGCCGAAGGACGCGGTGCACCGTGTCGAGGCCGTGCCGACGGTCATGCGCGCGTCGGCGGTCTCGGAGATCAGCGGCGTGGTGACGCTCCCGAACGCGGGCTCGGCCGACTACTACGAGTCGTTCCCCGTACCGGTGCTCGCCGCCGACGCCGCGCTGCCGCAGCGTCTTGGAGGTCCCGTTGCGAAGTGGCCGTTGGCTCCGCCCGAGCGATCTCAAGGACAAGGCGCGCGCGGTGGTGATCGGGGCCGGGCTGGCCGATCAATACGCCGTCGTGCCCGGCGAGACACGCACGATCACCCTCAACGACATCGACTACGGGGTCGTCGGCGTGCTCGACCGCGTCGCGCTCGACCCGAACCTCGACAACGCCGTGTTCGTGACGCAGTGGTCGGCCAAGCACGACTTCGACACCGAGGGCGAGCCCACCAAGATGTACATACGCGCGGCCGGAGGAACGACCACCGAGACGAGCAACGCGATCGCCACCGCCATCAGCCTCGGCGGGACCGATCAAGTTTCGACCAAGATCCCCACCGATGCGCTCGAGGCGTCGGCCCGGGCCGACAAGACCCTCCAGCAGACTGCCCTGTTCGCCGGGATCCTCGCGCTCGCGGTCGGCGGGCTCGGGATCGCCAACGTCATGTCGATCTCGGTGATCCAACGCTCGTCGGAGATCGGCATCCGGCGCGCACTGGGGAGCACGCGCTCGTTGATCGCACTCCAGTTCCTGCTCGAAGCGCTGTTCGTGGGCATCCTCGGCGGCGTGATCGGCGCGCTCGTCGGCGTCGGCGTGGTGTACCTCGTCTCGGGCCTCGCCAACTGGGTCGTCGTGATCGACTACGGGAAGATGCCGCTCTGGATCGGGCTGGCCGTCGGTGTGTCCGTCGTCGCCGGGCTCTACCCCTCGGTGAAGGCGGCCCGTCTGGAACCGCTGGAGACCCTGCGCCTCGGCTGACGGCCTCTCCGCCGAACCCTTAGCCTCACGCCATGACTCTGCCGAACATCGAAGGACCGGTTACCGGAGGGAAGGGGCCCTTCCTCGGCGGCCTCGCCGCGGGCTTCGCCGAGCACGACTACACGCAGACCGAGTACATCCTGGCCGGCACCGCCGACGCGTACGAGCGCAGCGGCGACGGCGGCGCGAAACCGGTCGGTTCCGCCGACTACCGCACGCGCATCCTCGTCTATCGCCCGGCCGACGCGGCGCGCGCTTCAACGGCACCGTCGTCGTCGAGTGGCTGAACGTGAGCGGCGGGCTCGACGGGTCACCCGACTGGACCTTCCTCCACCGCGAGATGATGCGAAGCGGGTACGCGTGGGTCGGCGTGTCGGCCCAGGCGGTGGGCGTGCACGGCGGCGCGTCGCTCGTCGCCACCGCGAACGCGATGGGTCTCACGGAGGTGGATCCCGAGCGTTACGGGTCGCTCGCTCACCCCGGCGACGTCTTCTCGTTCGACATCTACACGCAGGCGGGCGCGGTTGCACGCGGCGTCCCGGGCACGGTGCTCGACGAGCTCCCGGTGGAGCGCGTGATCGCGATCGGCGAGTCGCAGTCGGCGATGCGGCTCACCACCTATGTCAACGCAGTCGACGAGATCGCGCAGGAGTACGACGGCTTCTTCGTGCACGCCCGAGGTCGCTCGGGATCGCCGCTCGACGCGAGCGGCCCGATGCGCGACCCGACGGCGCCACCCGAGCCCTTCCGCGACGACCTGCGCGTGCCCGTGCTCTGCTTCGAAGCCGAGACCGACCTCATCGGCCTCGGCTACTACCCGGCGCGTCAGCCCGACAGCGACAAGTTCCGCTTGTGGGAGGTGGCGGGTACGTCGCACGCCGACGTGTACACGTTCGTCGCGGGTTTCGCCGACAGTGGCGCGCTCCCGATCGCCGAGCTCGCCGCGCTGTGGGCGCCCACCGCGTCGCCGATGGGCTTCGAGCTCGAACAGCCCATCAACACCGGTCCCCAGCACTACGTGCTCCAGGCCGCGCTCGCCCACTTCGACCGATGGCTACGCGACGGCACCCCACCGCCGGTCGCGCCCCGGCTCGAGGTGCAACCGGGCGACCCGGCCACGTCGTTCGTCGTCGACGAGCACGGCATCGCGCGCGGTGGCATCCGCACGCCGCACGTCGACGTCCCGATCGCGACACTTTCGGGGCTCGGCAACGGTGGTGCGCCGATCTCGTTCCTGTGCGGTACCACGATCCCGTTCAGCGCGGAGAAGCTCGCGTCGCTCTACCCGAGCCCGGACGACTACCGCGCCAGGTTCGACGCGGCAACCGACGCCACCGTCGCCGCCGGCTTCCTCCTCGAGGCCGACGCGCCCGAGATCAAGGCGCTCGCCGTCCAACTCCTCCCCTGACCATTGGCTCGCTCACTGCGAGCCGGGATACCCGGCTCGCGGCCGTTCGCTCCCCTGCTAACGACCGGAGAACATCGCTTTCCCGGGGCCGTCGGCGAGGAAGCTCTGGATGCCGGTCGTGGCGTCTTCGGTCTCGAAGACCTCGGCGAAGCCGCCCGCCTCGAGATCCAGCGCATCGGCGAGCGGGAGGTCGAAGCCCTCGTCGATCACGCGCTTGGCGATCCCCATCGCGACGACCGCGCCCGACGCGAACGACTGCGCCCACTCGAACGCAGCGTCGAGCGCGCCGCCCGCAGGCACGATGCGGTCGACGAGTCCCAGCGCGAGCGCTTCGTCGGCCTTCACGTGCCGGCCGCTCCAGATGAGGTCCTTCGCCCGCGCGGGCCCGACGAGCCTCGACAGCCGCTGCGTGCCGCCGGCGCCGGGGAAGATGCCGAGCTGGATCTCCGGAAAGCCGAGACGTACGCCGTCACCGGCAACGCGCAGGTCGCAGGCCAGCGCGAGCTCGAAGCCGCCGCCCAGCGCGAACCCTTCGATCGCCGCGATCACCGGCCGCGGAATCGATCCGAGCGCGTCGAACGCGGCTCGGAACGCGGCGGTGACGCGCGGCGCCGCGTCGACCTCGGTGAATTCCGAGACGTCGGCGCCGGCGGCGAGCGCCTTCTCGTTGCCGGTCACGACGACGCCCTTCAGGTCGTCGTCCTGCGCGAGCGCGTCCGCCTGCGCGGCGATCTCTTCGAGCAGCGCGATCGACAGCGGGTTCAGCGGAGGCCGGTTGAGCCGGAGCAGCGTGATGCCGTCGCGGCGTTCCGAGTGCAGGATCGGATCGGCCACGCTACTTCGAGTAGTCGAAGAAGCCGCGTCCGCGCTTGCGGCCGAGCAAGCCGGCTTCCACCATGCGGCGGAGAAGCGGCGGGGCCGAGTAGAGCGGCTCCTTGAACTCCTCGTACATCGAGTCGGCGACCGCCTTGATGGTGTCGAGCCCGATGAGATCGGCGAGTGCGAGGGGACCCATCGGGTGCGAGCAGCCCTCGACCATGCCGGCGTCGATGTCGTCGGCGGACGCGAAGCCAGATTCGAGCATCCGGATCGCCGAGAGCACATAAGGCACGAACAGGAAGTTCACGATGAAGCCGGCACGATCTTGCGACCGGATGACGCGCTTGTCCAGCTTCGTGGTGACGAATTCCTCCACGCGGTTGGCGGCCGCCTCGCTCGTGACGATCGACGGGATCAGCTCGACCAGGTGCTGCACGGGCACCGGGTTGAAGAAGTGGAGCCCGAGCACGCTCTCCGGACGCTGCGTGGCCATCGCGATCTTCATGATCGGGATCGACGACGTGTTCGAGGCCAGGATCGCTTCGTCGTTCTCGAGGATCTTGTCGAGGTTCCCGAACACTTCGAGCTTCTCGTCGACCGATTCGATGATGGCCTCGATGACGAGATCACGGTCGGCGAGATCGCCGAGGTCGGTGGTGAACGACAGGCGGCCGAGAACGGCCTCGCTCCCCGCCTCGTCGAGCTTGCCGCTCCGCACCGCACGGGCGAGCGACGTCTCGATGCGCTCGAGCCCGGCGGCCGACGTCTTCGCGTCGGTCTCGCACACGACCACGCCGGCGCCGCCCCTCGCACACACCTCGGCGATCCCGGAACCCATCTGCCCGGCGCCGACGACGCCAACCCTCTCGATTCCCACGTGAACCCTCTCGTTTGCGATCTTGGCTCGTCAGGTTTGGCCGTCAGCGTTGGTCACCGACCAATTCGGTCGCCGCAGTGTAGGGATCGAGAAACCCGGCGGCGACTCGAGCAGCCACGCTATCGAAGCGCGGTCCGCTGCAGATGGCATCGGCGCGCGTGGCGACCCGCTCGAGCACGATCCCGCGCAACTCGTCCCGAACGCGCAGTTCGCGCCGCCGGGCGAGCTCCCCGGACGACTCGAGGTAGCGCCGGTGGGCCGTCACCGCGTCGACGAGCTCGTCGAGGCCCCGACCGTCGATGGCGACGGTGGGCACGATGGGAGGCGACCACGCTTGCGGTCCGTCGTCGCGTTGGCCGGTCGAGGCGCCCAGCATCAACATCCCCTGCAGGTCGTTGACCGTTGCCTCCACGCCACCGCGATCCGCCTTGTTCACGACGAACACGTCCCCGATCTCGAGCAGCCCGGCCTTGCTGGCTTGGATCGCGTCGCCCCAACCGGGCGTGACGACGACAACCGTCGTATCAGCGGTCTTGGCCACCGCAACCTCGACCTGACCGACTCCGACGGTCTCGACGAGGATCCACGCGAAGCCGGCGGCGTCGAGCACGCGCACGGCGTGCGGTGCTGCGCGCGACAGACCGCCGAGCTCGCCGCGCGTCGCCATCGAACGGACGAAGACGCCGTCGTCGGTGTCGTGGTCCTGCATCCGCACCCGGTCACCGAGAATCGCGCCGCCGGTGAACGGGCTCGTGGGATCGACCGCGATCACCGCGACGCGCGCTCCGGCAGCGCGGAGCCGGCCGACGATGCCGTCGGTGAGCGTGGACTTTCCCGCACCGGGCGCTCCGGTGATGCCCACGACGGCGGCATTCCCGGCCGTGGCGTCCGGCAATGCGGTGAGTGCGTCACGAGCGCCGTCACCACCCGACTCGACGATCGTGAGGAGTCGGGCGAGTGCGGCGCGGTCGCCGTGCGCGGTCGCGTCCACCAGCGCCGCGACCGGCGAGGTCACCCTTCGATGGAGTCGTCGACGACCGCGGTCACACCCGGCGCGCGGTCCATGATGATGCGCTCGACCCCGGCCTTCAGAGTCTGCATCGAGATCGGGCAGGTCCCGCACGCGCCGACCAGCGTCACGTGCACGACACCGTCGCCGTCGAGCTCGCGAAACTCGATGTCACCGCCGTCGCTCTGGAGCGCGGGACGGATGAGCTCGATGGCGTCGCGGATGCGCTGCTCCAGCTCGGCGGGTTCGAGATCGGTGTCGATCGGCATGAGAACGTCCTTCACTATCGGCTCGCTCGCTGCACCGCAGGATACCTGCGGCGCGGCCGCTCACTCCCCAGCGCCGTGCGGCGCCCCCACCATCGGCTCGCTCGCTGCGAGCCGGGATACCCGGCTCGCGGTCGCTCACTCCCCAGCCTGCTGCTGGTTCGTTCTGAGCACGTTGGCCCCCAGCGCCCGCAACGTCGCGGCGAGGTCGGGGTAGCCGCGGTCGACGTGGTGGGGGTCGAGCACCACCGTTTCCCCCTCGGCCGCGAGGCCCGCGATCACGAGCGCCGCCCCCGCCCGCACGTCCAGCGCCCGCACGGGTGCCCCCGACAGCCGGGGTACGCCCCGCACGACGGCATGGCGCCCCTCGTGCCGGACGTCGGCACCCATCCGGTTGAGCTCGGGGACGAACCCGAGCCGATTGTCGAAGACGTTCTCCGTGACGATGGCGGTGCCGTCGGCCGTCGCCAGGAGCGCGACCACGAGCGGGAGGAAGTCGGTCGCGAATCCGGGGAAGGGCAACGTGGCGACGTCGACGGCTCGCAGCCGCTCGTCGGCACGGGCCCAGATCCCGTCGGGGGTCGGCGACACCTTGAGCCCCATTTCGCCGAGCTTGAGCGCGATCAGCTCCACGTGCTCGATCCGTGCGCCGTCGATCGTGATCTCACCGCCGGCGATGCCACACGCCATGAGGAGCGTGCCGGTCTCGATGCGGTCGCCCATGATCTCGGTGTCGACGGGCTCCAGCGACTCCACACCTTCGACTTCGATGGTGGACGTTCCCGCGCCGAGCACGCGCGCGCCCATGCGGTTCAACATCGCCGCGAGTTCGGTGATCTCGGGCTCGCGCGCCGCGTTCTCGATCACGGTCTGCCCCTTCGCGAGCACGGCGGCGGTGAGCAGGTTCTCGGTGGCGCCCACGCTCGGGAACTCGAGCACGATGCGCGCACCGCCGAGGCGGTTCACCCGTCCTTCGATGAAGCCGTGGACGACCGTCAGGTCGGCACCCATCGCCTCGAGACCACGGAGGTGCATGTCGAGCGGACGGCTCCCGATGTTGTCGCCCCCGGGCATCGCGACGCGCGCCTCGCCACAGCGCGCAAGCAGCGGACCGAGCACGTTCACCGACGCGCGGAGTCGGGTGACCAGCTCGTAGGGCGTCTGCGGATCGAGGGGTCCCGACGTGTCGATGCTGAGCTCGCGGTCGCCGGTCCACACGACCTCGGCGCCGACCGCTCGCATCACGTCGATCATCACGTCGAGGTCGGTGACGCGGTCCATGTTGCGCAGCGTCGTCACGCCGGGCGCGAGGAGCGCGGCGGCCATCTGCTTCAAGCCGAGGTTCTTGGTGGCGCCGGAAACGCGCACGCGCCCGGAGAGTGGCTCGCCCGCGAGTACGACGAACGCGTCGGTCATCGGGCCCGCACTCCGGTCACTCGGCACTCCCGTCACTCGGCGAAGCTGAGCGGGAGGTCGCCCTCGCGCTCGGGAACCGGGATGCGCCACACCTCCGTGGGCTGCACGATCCCGGGGATCGGCCGGTAGCCGAGCGGTACGGCACCGAACTCGTCGCCCACCGCCGCCGCGACTTCCGCCGTCGCGAGGATCTCACCCGGCCCTGCCGCATCGCAGAGACGCGACGCGAGGTTGATCGCCATGCCGATGAAGTCGTCGCCCTCGAAGAGGATCACGGGACCGGCCGCGATTCCGGTGCGCAGCGGGAGCACGATGTCGGCGCTCTCGAGCTGCTCGGTGAGGTCGAGCATGCCAGCCACGATCGGGCGCACTTCGGTCGACACGAACATGCAGCCGTCACCGAACCACTTGCCCACGCGGATCCCGTGGTCAGGAGCGAGCCGCCGCACCAGTGCCCGGAACGTCGACAGGACGGCGACCGCTTCCTCGTCGCCCAGCGTGTCGTTCATGCGGGTGAACCCGCACATGTCGACGAACGCGAAGCACCGGTGAACCCGCACGCCAACAGTCTGGCAAACGGCGCGCGGCGGGGACGGATTGGTCCGGCATCATGGTCGCTCACGACGAGCCGGGGTACCCGGCTCGTCGCCGTCGCTCCGTCAGTCGCCCGACCCGATCTCCACGGCGTACACGTTGTAGAGGAGCTCGGCGCCACGCCGCCGGTGCTGGGCAAGGAGACGGACGAGCTCCGCGGTGACGTCGGCGACCCGTTCGTCGTCGAGGCCGGCACCCTCCCCGAGGAGCCCCTCGGCGCGGTCCATGGCCGTCGCGATGACGACGTGGTCACGCTTGAGATGGTCGACCTCCTGCGCCGCTTCGGTAGGGGCATCGTCGAGCAGCTCCTCGAACAGCCCTCCCTCGCCCTCGGCGTACTCGACGTGCACGCCGAACGCGGCACGCAGCACGGCGAGCGCGTCGGCGAGTGTGGCCGCTGCTCCCGGCGACGCGCACGCCGCGCCGAACGCGCGGTGCGCTTCGCGTAGCCGGGAGCGCTGCGGTTGGACCCGATCGACTGCTCGGGATGTGCGTGCACCGGGACTCGACATTCGATTACCTCCGATTCTGAGCGCGCCACGGGTGAGCTCGTCGGCGTACCCACCATTGGACGCCGGATCGTCGCCCGGCGTCAACGTGGCAGTACCCGAACCCACTCGGTCGCAACCGCCGCAACCTCGGCGAGGACCTCGGCGGCGGAACGGCCACTCGACTTCAACGGGCGGTAGCCGTGGTCGGCGGTGTCGATCCAGTGGAACGTGACCTTCCCCGGACTCGGCGGGCCGCCTTCGTCAGCTCGGCCTTGCCCGCGAGGGCATCGCGTGTGCCGCTCGCGAACAGCACCGGTACCCGCAGCCGCGGGAAGTGCTCCACGCGTTGCTGGTCGGGCTTGCCGGCCGCGTGCAACGGGTACCCGAGCAGGAGCAGTCCGAGCGCGGGAACGGGATCCTCCTCCGCGCCCACGACGAGCGAGCAGTAGCGACCGCCCATCGAGCGTCCACCGAGCACGAGCCGTTCGGGCGCGAGCTTCGAACGGCGCGCAAGTTCCGCGGCGGCGTCGCGCGTCGCCGCATCGAGCACCTTCGGACGGTCGGGCGCGTTCTTCCCGGCGCTCCGGTACGGATAGTTGAACCGCAACGACGGGATGCCCGCGTCGGCGAGCGCGTCGGCCACCGCGATCAGGGCCGCTCCGTTCATGTCCGAGCCGGCACCGTGCGCGAGCAGCACCGCGCGATCGGTGCCTGGTTTGGGCCCCTGCCACGCGTACTCGGTCACGAGCTTCTCTGCCATGCGCGAACGGAGGGTACCGCGGGCCGCGCCGGAGCACTACGTTGCAGCCGTGGCTGATCGCTTGTTGTTCGTCACCCAGGTCGCGCCTTATCGCGACGGGCCTGCAGGTGTGCACGGCGTGCTCGATCAGGCCGCGGTAGGCGTCTCGCAGGTCGCCGAGCTCCACGCCCTCGTACCGCAACGGGTCGACGATGTCCGCACGATCGACGCGGCCACGTTCGCGCGACGCTCGTGCGCTCGCGCTGTTCACCATCGGAGAGACGCCGTGGAGCGCGGAGCAGAAGTCCGCGATCGTCGGCGGGGTGCGCACGGGCGGGCTCGCGCTGCTCGCCATCCACTCGGCGACCGACTCGTGCTACACGTGGGACGACTACGGCGCGCTCGTGGGGGCCCGCTTCGACGGCCATCCATGGACGCAGACCTTCACCGCCGACGTCATGGACCCCTCGCACCCCGCGTGCGCGCATCTGGGCGCCGAGTGGACATGGCACGACGAGGTGTACCAGTTCCGCGACCTGCGCCCCGACGCCCAGGTGCTGCTGCGCGTACGCGACGGCGAGCTCGACCTCACGGCGCCCGGCGCGCGCCCACCGTCGTTCGGCTATCCGCTCGCGTGGTGCTTCCGTGAAGGCCGGGGCCGCGTGTTCTCGACGAGCCTGGGGCACTTCCCGGGAGCGTGGGAGACCCCCGCGTACCTGCGCCATCTGGTCGGTGGGCTCACCTGGGCGCTGGGCACCGACCGCGGACCAACGGGCAGGTGAGCGTCGACGACCGGCTGGCCGAGCTGGGCCTCGTGCTGCCGGGCCCGTACCCGCCGCACGATCCGCTCGACGCAGTGATCGTGCACGGCGGCCGGGCTCGCACGTCGGGCCAGCTGCCGCGCGATCACGACGGCGCGCTGGTCAACCCGGGCACGCTCGGGCTCGACCTCACGGTCGAGCAGGGCACGGAAGCAGCGCGCTGGTGCGCGCTGAACGCGCTCTCGGTGCTGCGCGCCGGGCTCGGGAGCCTCGACCGGATCGAACGCGTGCTCACCGTGCTCGGCTTCGTCGCCTGTGCGCAGCGCTTCGACCAACAGCCGACGGTGGTCGACGGCGCGAGCCGGTTGCTCGCGGACGTGTTCGGCGCCGCCGGCCGGCACAGCCGCTCGGCAATCGGCGTGGCCGCGCTGCCGCGCGGCGGCGCGGTCGAGATCGAAGTCGAGGTCGCGTTGCGAGGCTGACCGCGGTGCAGGCCAAGCGTACGCTCCACGAGGCGAGCCAGCCATCAAGCAGGCGCCGAGAGCGGAGATGTATGACGCGCGGATCGTGATCGTGGGGGGCGGCAGCTATCACTGGGCACCCCGCCTGCTGTGCGACTTCGCGAACACGCCGTCGCTCGCCGATGCGTCGGTCGTGCTGCACGATCTCGATGCCGAGCGGCTGAAGCTCATGGAGGAGCTGGGCGGCGAGATCGCGCGCCGCCGGGGGATCTCGCTCGAGACCACCGCCGAGCTCGATCGGGCGCGTGCGCTGACGGGGGCCGACTTCGTGATCACGTGCTTCTCCGTCGGCGGCTTCGACAGCATGCAACACGACATCGAGATCCCACGCCGGTTCGGCATCCGCCAGCCGATCGGCGACAGCGTGGGTCCGGGCGGCGTGTTGCGCGCCTTGCGCAGCGTCCCGGTGCTCCTCGACATCGCGCGCGACGTGGAGTCGATCGCCCCCGACGCGTGGTTCGTCAACGTCACGAACCCGCTCACCGCGCTCTGCCGGTCGGTCACACGCGAGACCGCGGTGAAGACCGTCGGCCTCTGCAACGAGTCGGTCGGCGCGACGTTCAACCTGAGCCTGGCGCTCGACTGCTCCATGCAAGACCTCGACCCGGTGCTCGCGGGCGTGAACCATTTCCCGCTCGCTACCGAGCTGCACGTCAACGGCGAGGACGGCTTCGCCAAGCTGCCGCGCCCTCATGGACGACCCCGAGCGCGCCGCGCCGAGACGATCTGGATGGACCCGCCGCCGGCGATGCACTGGACGAAGATGTCACCGGCCGAGCACTGGTCGAAGCTCGACGTGATCGAGAACAACCGCGTGCGGTTCGAGATCCTGCGCCGCTTCGGCGTGTTCCCCGGTTCTGGCGACCATCATTCGGTCGAGTTCATGCCCGGCTTCGTGCATCCCGGCAACGACTACGGGCGTGACTCGGCGCGTGCATCACTACGGGATGGAAGGCCACCGCGCCGACGCGGCAGCTGACGTCGAGCACTACGAGTCGGTCCGCGACGCAACCGACGTGACGCGCATGCCGTCGGGCGAGCTCGTCGCGTCGCTGCTCGACGGCATCGTCACCGGCACCGCGCGCACCCTGCCCGTGAACCTGCCGAACGAAGGGAACGTGACGAATCTGCCCGACGGCAGCGTCGTCGAGATCATCGGGATCGCCGACCGGTCCGGCGTGCGCGCACGTGACCATGCGACCGTGCCCGGCATCATGGGTGAGTTCCTGAGGCGGGTCAACGTCGTGCAGGAGTGGACGGTCGAGGCCGCGGTCACGGGCGACCGCACGCTGGTGCTCGAGGCGATGATGGCCGACCCCATGGCGGGCCAGCTCGCCTACGACGACATCGTCGCCATGACCGGCGAGATGCTCGACGCAACCGCACGCTGGCTCCCGCAGTTCGCCGACTGACCCCGGCGCTCGGGCGCCGGGCCCGTTCGACCGGATCAGGGGGCGTCTGCGAGACTTCCCGCCTTATGCCGCCGCCCGTGCCGTCCGACGACGCCCCGCTTCGCATCGCCTGGCTCGTCTACCGGGGGAACCCGCACTGCGGTGGCCAGGGCGTCTACACCCGGTACCTCGCCCGCGAGCTGACCGACCTGGGCCACGACGTCACCGTCTTCTCGGGCCAGCCCTACCCCGAACTCGTGGACCCCGACCAGCTCGTGGAGGTCCCCGGGCTCGACCTGTACGCGCCGCCGCACCCGTTCTGGCCGCCGTGGCCCTGGGAGATCAAGTCGACGATCGACCTCCGCGAGTTCGGGATCATGTGCGGCGCCGGGTTCCCGGAGCCGTACGCGTTCAGCCTCCGCGCCCGCCGGCTCCTGCGGAACCGTCGTGCCGACTTCGACGTCGTGCACGACAACCAGTGCCTCGGCAGCGGGCTGCTCACGATGATGGACGAAGACGGCTGGCCGGTGCTCTGCACGCTGCACCACCCGATCACCGTCGACCGCGACCTCGACCTCGCGCACGCCACGAGCGCGTACCGACGATTCACGCTCCGGCGGTGGTACGGGTTCCTCGACATGCAGATGAAGGTCGCGCGCCGGATCCCGCGACTCGTCACCGTGTCGGAGTCGAGCAAGCGCGACATCGTCGCCCAGATGGACGTCCCGGCCGACCGGCTCCACATCGTGCCGGTCGGCGTCGACCCGAAGATCTTCCGGCCGATGCCCGCAGATCGCGCGCGTCCCGGGCCGCCTGATGACCACGACGAGCTCCGACGTGCCGATGAAGGGACTCGCGCCGCTGCTCGAAGCGCTCGCGAAGGTCCGCACCGAACGCAACGACGTCGAGCTCGTGATCATCGGCAAGCCCAAGTCAAGCAGCGCGATCCCGCCGCTCATCGAGCGGCTCGGGCTGCAGCGACGCGGTGCGTTCGTCTCCGGTGTCACCACCGAGCGGATCGTCGAGCTCTACGCCGAGGCCGAGGTCGCCGTCGTGCCGTCGCTCTACGAGGGCTTCTCGCTGCCGGCGGTCGAGGCGATGGCGTGTGGCGTGCCGCTCGTCGCCACCACCGGCGGCGCGCTGCCCGGAGGTCGTCGGCACGAGCGGCGAGAGCGGGCTGCTCGTCCCGCCGGGCGACCCGGACGCGCTCGCCGGCATGCTGCTGCGCGCGCTCGGCGACGCCGAGCTCCGCGCCCGGTTCGGCGAGGCCGGCCGCGCTCGCGCGCTCGACAAGTTCACGTGGCGCGCGACCGCCGCTCGGCACGGTCGAGAACTACCGGGCGCTGCTCGAGGAGCGACGCTGGGACGCCGCTAGTGCTCACCGTCGACTTCGACCGCCTCGAGCTACGCCCGGGCCAGCGCCTGCTCGACCTCGGGTGCGGCGGCGGCCGGCACACGTACGAGGCGATGCGTCGCGGCGCGACCGTCGTCGCGCTCGACTACAACGCGCAGGTGGTCGACGAGGTGTGGAAGTTCGTGGGCGCGATGGTCGCGGCCGGTGAGATTCCCGCGTCGACCTCCCGGTGGCGCGCTGAACGGCGACGCGCTCGCCCTGCCGTTCCCCGACGCCACCTTCGACCGCATCATCGCGTCCGAGGTGCTCGAGCACATCTGGGCCGACGAGCTCGCGATCTCCGAGCTGGTGCGGATCCTGCGTCCGGGCGGCCGCCTCGCGGTCACCGTGCCCACGCGCCTGCCCGAGCGCGTCTGCTGGGCGCTCGACCGGAACTACCACGACACGCCCGGCGGGCACATCCGCATCTACCGCCAGCGCGACCTCGAGACGAAGCTCGAGCGCGCGGGCCTCGCGGTGCGCGGCGCGCACCACGCGCACGCGTTGCACTCCCCGTACTGGTGGCTGAAGTGCGCGGTCGGTGTCGACGACGCCGACGCCTGGCCGGTGCGCAAGTACCACGACTTCCTCGTGTGGCAGATCGAGCGACAGCCGTCGTGGGTGAACACCGTCGACCGCACGCTCAACCCCGTGATCGGCAAGAGCCTCGTCGTCTACACCGAGAAGGTCGTCGCCGTGTCGTGACCGACCTTCCCGACGTCCCCGGAATCGTCAGCGCACGCGAGCTCGACGAGACCATCGACGCGATCGCCGTCGGAGCAGCTCGCCGACGGCAACATCCCGTGGACCCCGGGCGGCCACACCGATCCCGTGGAACCTGGTCGAGGCGGTGATGGCCCTCGACCTCGGCGGGCGCGACGAGGAGGCGCGCGCCGCGTACGAGTGGCTGGCGGGCAAGCAGCGCGCCGACGGCAGCTGGCACGCGTACTACCTCGGCAACGAGGTCGAGGACCCGACGCTCGACACGAACGTCACCTGCTACGTCGCGACCGGCGCGTGGCACCACTACCTCACCACCGGCGACACGCCGTACCTGCGCGCGCAGTGGCCGATGGTCGAGGCCGCGATCGACTACGCGCTCGACTTCCAGCGCGAGACGGGCGAGATCGCGTGGCGCGGTGACGACCCCGACGACGGCGCGCTGCTCACGGGCTCGTCGAGCATCCACCTGAGCCTGCGCTGCGCGATCGCGATCGCCGAGCGACTCGGCCACGAGCGACCCGACTGGGAGCTCTCGCTCGGCGCGCTCGCCATCGCGATCGCGCACCGTCCCGACGTGTTCCTCGACAAGCAGCGCTGGGCGATGGACTGGTACTACCCGATCCTCGGCGGCGTGCTGCGCGGCTATCCGGCGAACGCGCGTGTCGCGGCGGGATGGTCGACGTTCGCCGTCGAGGGCCGCGGGCTCCGGTGCGTGTCGGACCGCCCGTGGATCACCGCCGCCGAGACGTGCGAGATGGTGATGGCGCTCGACGCGATCGGCGCCGACGAACAGGCACGGTTGCTGTTCGGGTCGGTGCAGTTCCTCCGCGCCGAGAGCGGCGGCTACTGGACCGGGTCGCACTTCGAGGACGAGGAGTTCGAGGCCGGCGGCGAGCTGTACCCCGAGGAGCAGCCCACCTGGAACTCGGCCGCGGTCGTGTTGGCCGCGAACGCGCTCGGCGGGTCCGGCCCGACCGCGGGCCTGTTCCGCGGCGAGCGCCTCCCCGAGGGGCTCACCGCCGACGAGCTCCTCGCCGCCGGCGTCGAGATCGAACACGAACGGTCCGCCCGCGACCGCAGTCACTGACTCGGGAGTCAGCGGCGACGCAGCACGCGCAGGCTGCCGGTGGTCGACGCCGGTTCGAAGTCGCCGGACGCGACCGCGTGCTTCCACACCTCGAACGGGGCCTGTCCGCCGTCGGCCGGATCTTCGAACACGTCGTGGAACGACGAGCAGCCCGCCGGGGACGACGAAGCGCGCCCATCCTTCGTAGTCGGCGAGGGCGACGTCGAACGCGTGGCCGCCGTCGATGAACACCAGCCCGAGCGGAGTCGCCCAGTGCGCGGCGACGTGGGTGAGCTCCCGATCACCGCGATCACGACGTCCTCGAGCCTCGCGTCCTCGATCGTGCGCCGGAACCACGGCAAGCGTGTCCATGCGTCCGGTGCGGGGGTCGACGAGCCGATCGTCGTGATGCTCCCACCCGGCCTGGTTCTCCTCCGACCCGCGGTGGTGGTCGACGGTGTAGAGCACCGAGCCGGCGTGCACGGGCTGCCGCACCGAGGTAGATCGCCGACTTCCCGCAGTACGTGCCGATCTCGAGCAGCGGCCCGAGCGGCGCGGCGGCCAGACCGGCCGCGTGGAGCGCCAGGCCTTCGTCGTCGGGCATGAAACCAACCGCGTCCCTCGCCGCGGCCAGCAGAGCCTCGTCCATCGCCGACCCGAGTCTCGCACGACATGCCCCTCAACGCCGCCGGGTACGCTCGGGCACCCTCGATCTGGCAGGTGCCCCGTGGACGCAGCGCCCCAGTCTCCCGACCGCAACCTCGCCATGGAACTGGCCCGCGTCACCGAGGCGGCGGCGCTCGCGGCCGGACGCTGGATGGGGCGCGGCGACAAGAACGCCGCCGACGGCGCCGCCGTCGACGCGATGCGGCTCGTCCTCAACTCGGTGTCGATGGACGGCGTCGTCGTGATCGGCGAGGGCGAGAAGGACGAAGCGCCGATGCTCTTCAACGGCGAGGAGATCGGCGCCGGCGGCCCCGCATGCGACATCGCCGTCGATCCGATCGACGGCACCACGCTCACCTCGCTCGGTCGCAACAACGCCATCGCGGTGATCGCGGTCTCCGAGCGCGGCACCATGTTCGACCCCGGACCGTGCGTCTACATGGACAAGATCGCGGTGGGACCCGCCGCCGCCGACGTCGATCGACCTCGACGCGCCGGTGAAGGCGAACCTGGAGGCGGTCGCCAAGGCGCTCGGCGAGGACGTCGACGACATCACCGCAGTCGTGCTCGATCGCGCCCGTCACGCCGACATCATTCGTGAGTGCCGCGAGGCCGGCGCCCGCATCCGCCTCATCCCCGACGGCGACGTCGCCGGCGCGATCTCGGTGGCCTGGCCCGACAGCGGCTCCGACATCCTGCTCGGCATCGGCGGCACCCCCGAAGGCGTGATCGCGGCGTGCGCGTTGAAGTGCCTCGGTGGCTCGATCTTCGGGCGGCTCTGGGCCCGCGACGACGAAGAGCGCGCCGCGGCGCTCGACGCCGGCTACGACCTCGACCACATCCTCACCACCGACGAGCTCGTGTCGGGCGACGACGTGTTCTTCTCCGCCACCGGCATCACCGACGGCGATCTTCTCCGCGGCGTCCGCTACTGGGGCAACGGCGCGCGTACGCAGTCGCTCGTGATGCGCTCGAAATCGGGCACGATCCGCACGATCGAGTCGACGCACAAGTGGCAGAAGCTGATGCGGTACTCCGCGTTCAAGTTCGACTGACGCGTTACCCCTGCCGCAGGTAGGTCCACGCGGCCGACGACGTCGTTCGGAAGTCGTACATCGAGTACCCGACGGCCTTCGTTCGGTGCGCCGCCTTCAGGAACGCGGCGTAGTCCTCGGGCGTCGCGAGATCCGCGATCCCGCCGATCACGTGCACCGGCGCCGCCTTGTTCCGCAAGTGCCCGCGCAACAACTTCACGCTGTCGTCGGTGTACTTCAGCGGGTCGCGGTAGCCCGACTCGACGTCACGGAACGTGAAGTACGCCATCGGCATCCACACGTCGACCGAAGGCTCCAAGCGACGGTAGGGGAAGTTCGGCCAGAGCATCGGGTTGATCAGCTCGGTCTGCACCGCCGGGTACACGATGGCGCCGAGCGCGCGGTCCTTGCCGAGGAGGTTGTGGGTCCGTCGGGTGAGATCCACCACGCGATCGTTGCGGGTGGCGACGTCGGGAACGCTCTGCGTGTCCTCGAGATCGAGCGCAACCGCGTCGAAGCCCTTGCCGCCGGCGCGGAACGCTGCGATCGCCTGGATCGTCGAGTAGTCGGCGTCGACGTCGACGACCGCGGGGAGGAACCACGCCACGACCTCGAGCCCTGCCTCGTGCGCACGCGACAGGAACTCGCCCAACAACTTGGCGTCGAAGAGCACGTTCGGCGGCGCGCCATCGGGGTTGACGACCTGGATGTAGAGCGTGCGCACGCCGAGCGCGGCCATGTCGTCGACCGAGTCGGGTGTGACCGGAAGCGGCGCACCTTCCGGTTGGGTGCGCTCCGTGTAGTCGAACACGTCGACCCACGCCCCGAGCCCGCGGTACGGACCGAGATCGGTGGCAACAGCATGTGCCGGAAGAACGCCGGCGACCGTAACGACCAGGACGTTCAGCGCGACGAGCAGAACACCGACGCGCCGCATCGCGCCACCCTAGGTTCTGGTCGGGTCAGCTCCCGGTCGCGACCTTGATCCGGGTTTCGGCACGCTGGAGCGCCGCCTGCGCCTCGGCGTCGTCGGGATCGCGCGGCGAGCACCTGCTCGGCCTCCGCCTTGGCCCGCTGGGCGCGGGGCACGTCGATCTGGTCCTTCAACTCGGCGAGGTCGGACAGCACGACGAGGTGATCGCCGGTCATCTGCACGAAGCCCCCGTGCACGGCCGCTTCCTGTTCACCCGAGCCCGGGAAGATGATGCGCACGGAATCGTCGGCGAGCGCGCCCAGGTACGGCACGTGTCCGTAGAGGAACGCGATCGCACCCGATACCGCGCGGCACACCACCATCTCCGCCTCGCCCTCGAAGAGCACGGCCTCGGGCGAGACGAGCTGAACCGGAAAGGCGGTGGGCACTCAGCTCTCCCGGAGTTCCTTGGCCTTGGCCAGCACGCTCTCGACCCCGCCCACGTTGAAGAAGGCCTGCTCGGGCACATCGTCGAGGTCGCCGTTGATCAAGCGCCTCGAACGACTCGACCGTCTCCTCGACCGGTACGTAGATGCCGTCGAGCCCGGTGAACACCTTGCCCACGAAGAACGGCTGCGACAGGAACCGTTGGATCTTCCGGGCCCGGGCCACGGTGACCTTGTCCTCCTCGGAGAGCTCGTCGAGCCCGAGGATGGCGATGATGTCCTGGAGCTCCTGGTAGCGCTGGAGCACCTTCTGTGACCCGCAGCGCGCAGTTGTAGTGCCGTTCGCCGACCACCTCCGGCGCGAGGATGTTCGACGTGGACGCCAGCGGATCGACCGCCGGATAGATACCGAGCGCGGCGATCTCGCGTGCGAGGTTCGTCGTCGCGTCGAGGTGCGTGAACGTGGTGAACGGCGCCGGGTCGGTGTAGTCGTCGGCCGGCACGTACACCGCCTGCAGCGACGTGATCGAGTGACCCTTCGTCGACGTGATCCGCTCCTGGAGCTCGCCCATCTCGTCGGCGAGCGTGGGCTGGTAGCCCACCGCCGAGGGCATGCGGCCGAGCAACGTCGACACTTCCGAGCCGGCCTGGACGAAGCGGAAGATGTTGTCGACGAAGAGCAGCACGTCCTGGTTCTTCACGTCCCGGAAGTACTCGGCGACGGTGAGGGCCGAGAGCGCGACGCGCAGGCGTACCCCCGGCGGCTCGTCCATCTGGCCGTAGACGAGGGCGGCCTTCTCGATGACGCCGGTCTCCTGCATCTCCAGCCAGAGGTCGGTGCCCTCACGGGTGCGCTCGCCGACACCGGCGAACACCGACACGCCACCGTGCTGTGTGGCGACCCGGTTGATCATCTCCATGATCAGGATCGTCTTGCCCACGCCGGCGCCGCCGAACAGGCCGATCTTGCCGCCCTGCACGTAGGGCTCGAGCAGGTCGACGACCTTGATGCCGGTCTCGAACATCAGCGCCTTCGGCTCGAGCTGGTCGAACGGAGGCGGGTCGCGGTGGATCTCCCACCGCGTCGTCGATGTCGGTGAGCTCGCTCTCGGCGACGTCGAGCGGTTCGCCGATCACGTTGAACACGTGGCCGAGCACGCCGTTGCCCACCGGCATGGTGATGCCGTGACCGAGGTTCCGGACCACGGCGCCGCGGCGAAGCCCGTCGGTGGGCTTGAGGCAGATGGCCCGCACGCGGCTGTCGCCGATCTGCTGCGCGATCTCGGCCGTGATCGTGATCGTGGTGCCCTCGAGCTCGGCGTCCATCTCGACGGCCATGTCGATCTCGGGAAGGCCGTCGGGAGGGAACTCGACGTCGACGACGGGGCCGGCGATCGCGACGACTCGGCCGTCCTTCAGGTCCTTCGCACCGGGGGGATCGGCAGTCATGGTCATTGCAAACTCCTGTTTCGTCTTCTTTGATCGGTCGACTCCGCTTCGGCGTCCCGGGCATCCGCCCACGCCTTCGCTTCGTCGCTGTTTGTCAGTTCTCCGCCGCGCGCGGCGAACAAGTCGGACTCGCGGCCTTCGATGGTGTCGGCCAGGAGATCGTCGTGTCGCGCTCGACCTCGTAGGGCTTCGGCGCCGCCCACGATCTCCAT
Source organism: uncultured Actinomycetes bacterium (assembly GCA_963705625.1). GTDB lineage: Bacteria > Actinomycetota > Acidimicrobiia > IMCC26256 > DASPTH01 > DASPTH01. Next base: position 304,386 of record CAVPKG010000001.1, on the reverse strand, counting down.
GATCTCGGTGGTGATGGCGTCCTGCCGGGCGCGGTTCATCCCTCGAGTGAGGTTGGTGATCAGGTCCTCGGCGTTGTCGGTTGCCGACTTCATCGCCCGTTGCCGAGCCGCGTGCTCGGAAGCGGCAGCGTTGAGGAGGGCGGCGTACACCCGAGCGTCGACGTAACGAGGGAGCAGGAGGTCGAGGATGCCTTCCGGCGACGGCTCGAACTCGTACGCCGCCTGCACCATCGCGTCGACGCCATGCGCGGGATCAGCGACGACTTCGTCGCGCGCCAGCGGCATGAGCCTCTGCCGCTCGACGATCTGCGTTCCCACCGAAACGAAGCGCGTAGAGACGATCTCGACCACGTCGACGTCGCCCGTGAGGAACAGCTGTGTCGCGGCCGCGCCCGACGCGCCGCGCGTCTTCGTACGACGGCCGCTCCGAGAACCCGCTGAACGCGGCGTCGATGTGGTACTCGCGGTAGCGGAAGTAGCCCTCGGACTTTCGCCCGGCGAGGACGAGGGCGTAATCGACCCCGCGCCGCGCTGGTCCTGGATCGCGCGCTCGGCCGCGCGGATCACCGACGAGTTGTACGCGCCGCACAACCCGCGATCAGCCGAGATGACGATGTACCCCACCTTGCGGACCTCGGGCCGGGGCGTGAGGAGCAGGCTGTCGACCGTGCCTCCGCCGGCCGCGAGGTCGTGCACGACCTGCGTGATGGATTCGCTGTACGGCTGGGCGGCCGCGACGTATGCCTGGGCGCTGGGCGATCCGGCTCGCGGCGATCAGCTCCTGCGCGCGCGTGATCTTCTGCGTCGACTGGATGCTCTTGATCCGTCGTCGCAGGATCCGTTCGCGCCCTCCTGCCATATCATTCGCTCGCTCGCTGCGGCTCGGGATACCCGAGCCGCGGACGCTCGTTCGCTGGCGAGCTTCCTACGCTCGCTAACGCTCGCTCGGGGCGCCGCGTGTGCCGGGCGCGGTTTGTCATGTCGGGCACCGCGTCACTCCGTCGTCGTCGTGTCGGCGGCGGCAGCTTCGGCGTCGGCGGCGCGGGCGGCGACGAAGCTCTCGTGGAAGTCGCGCACCGCGTTCGCGAGCGCGTCGTCGTCGGGGATCCGCCGGTGTCGCGGATCTCGGCGAGGAGGCCGGAGTAGCGAGTCCTGAACCACTCGTGCAGCTCGCGCTCGAAGCGCTTCACCTCGTCGACCGGGATGTCGTCGAGCACTCCCGCCGTGCCCGCAGTAGACCGAGACCACCTGGAGCTCGACCGGCATCGGCGAGTTCAGCGGCTGCTTCAGCAGCTCGACGAGCCGGTAGCCGCGCTCGAGCTGCGCCTTCGACACCGCGTCGAGGTCGGATGCGAACGTCGCGAACGCCTCGAGGTCACGGAACTGCGCGAGGTCGACCTTCAGCGTTCCGGCCACCGAGCGCATGGCCTTGATCTGCGCCGGCGCCGCCGACTCGCGACACCGAGATGCCCACGTCGACCGCGGGGCGCACACCGGAACGGAACAGGTTCTCCTGGCAGGTAGATCTGGCCGTCGGTGATCGAGATCACGTTCGTCGGGATGTACGCCGAGACGTCGCCGGCCTTGGTCTCGATGATCGGCAACGCGGTGAGCGATCCGCCGCCCAGCGCGCTCGTTGAGCTTGGCCGCACGCTCGAGCAGGCGGCTGTGCAGGTAGAAGACGTCGCCGGGGTAGGCCTCGCGGCCCGGAGGGCGGCGGAGCAGCAGCGACAGCTGGCGGTACGCCTCGGCCTGCTTCGACAGGTCGTCGTACACGACGAGCGCGGCTTCGCCGTTGTCCATCCAGTGCTGGCCGATCGCGCAGCCGGCGTAGGGCGCGAGGTACTTGAACACGGCCTCGTCGGCCGCGGGCGCGTTCACGACGACCGTGTACTCCATCGCCCCGTGCTCCTCGAGGGTGGCGACGGTCTGCGCGACCGTCGAGCCCTTCTGGCCGATCGCGACGTAGATGCACTTCACGCCCTGGCCCTTCTGGGCGAGGATCGTGTCGATCGCGACGGTGGTCTTGCCGGTCTTGCGGTCGCCGATGATCAGCTCACGCTGCCCGCGACCGATCGGGGTCATCGCGTCGATGGCCTTGATGCCGGTCTGCAGCGGCTCGTGCACGGGCTGGCGGCCGACGATGCCCGGCGCCTGCACCTCGAGGCGGCGGGTCTCGGTGAGCGTTGATCGGACCCTTGCCGTCGATCGCCTGACCGAGCGCGTTCGACGACCCGGCCGATGAGGGCGTCGCCGACGGGCACCGAGAGGATGCGCCCGGTGCCCTTGACCGCGCCGCCCTCCTCGATGTGGCTCGGCGCTGACCGAGCACCACCGCGCCGATCGACTCCTCGTCGAGGTTCAGCGCGAGGCCGAGCATGCCGCCCTCGAACTCGAGCACCTCGTTGACCGAGGTGTCCGGCAGGCCCGCGACTCGCGCGATGCCGTCACCGACCTCGAGGACGCGGCCGACCTGGGCCTGCTCGAGTGACGGCGTGAACGTGCTCGACGTGCTTGCGCAGCGCGGCTGCGATCTCGTCGGCATTGATGGTCAGCTCAGGCATGTCGTCGTTCGCTCCTCGTAGGCTCGCCGGGCCGTTCGCGGGTGTCGCCCATCAGATCTGTTCCTTCAGCTGCTCGAGGCGATGACGGACCGAGCCGTCGATCACGATGTCGCCGACTCGGGCGACGATGCCGCCGAGCACGGTCGGATCGACGACGACCTTCACCTCGACGTCCTTGCCGGTTGCCCGGTTCAGCGCCTCGCGCAGCCGATCGCCTCTGCTCCGGTCGTGAGCGCCATCGCGCTGCGCACCTCGGCCACCGCGTGCCGACGCTCCGCCGCCGCGAGCTCGACGAACCGGTCGACGATCGTCGGGCAGCTCGCCGGCCCGACCGGAGGCCGACGACGAACGACGCGAGCGCGATGCTGGTGCTGCAGGGCCTTGCCGCCCGAGCAGATCCTCGACGACCGCCACCCGACGTTCGGCGGGCAGGCGTCGGGTCGCTGAGCGCCATCCGGAGCTCGTCGGACCCCTCGAACGTCCGCGCGAACCGGAACAGCTCGTCCTCGACCTCGCCGAGCTGGCCCTCGGCCCGGCGACCTCGAGCAGCGCGTTCGCGTACGCCTCGACGCGGGCACTCGGCGGCACGGTCTAGTTGCTCCCTACCTGGTTGATGTAGCTCTCGATGAGCGCGATCTGGGTGTCGCGGTCGAGGTTGTGCTCGACGACCTTCTCGGCCAGCTCGATCGACAGCTCGGCGACCCTGCCTCTGCAGATCGCTCATCGCCCGCTCGGTCGCGAGCCGGATGTCGTCCGCGGCCCGGGCGCGCAGCTCCGCGATCTCGCCGTCGATCGCCGCGATGCGCTCCTGGCGCACCTGCTCGGCCGCGAGCGCGGGCCTCCTCGATGATCTTGCCCGGCCTCGTTGCGCGCCTCGGCGAGCTGCCTGCTGGTAGTCGTCGAGCGAGGTCTCGGCCTCGAGGCGCGCCTGCCTCGGCCGTTCGAGATCGCCGCGGATGCGGTCCTCGCGGTCCTTGAGCGCCTTCTTGATCGCCGGCCAGGCCTTCCACGCGAGGATGCCGAAGACGATGACGAAGCGATGACGGCCCAGAGGATCTCCTTGCCTTCGGGGAGGATCGGGTTCTTCGCCTTGACGTCGGCGTGTTCTCGGCGGCGAGCAGCAATGCGGCAAGCACGGACGCCTCCCCTAGCTCTTGGCGAGGAAGAAGAGCACGAAACCGAACAGCGCGAGCGCCTCGGTGAACGCGATACCGAGGAACATCGTCGTGCGGATCGTGCCCTGCATCTCGGGCTGGCGGGCCATCGCCTGGATGGCGTTGCCGACCACGAGGCCGATGCCGATGCCGGGGCCGATGGCCGCGGCGCCGTACACGATGCCGGCACCGATCGACTGGAGACCGTCCTTGAGCTCACCGGCCTGTTGGGCGGCGAGCAGGACCAGGATGATGCATTGTCTTGGTTCTCCTAGTGCTCGGGGTGTAGTGAATCGCCGATGTAGACAGCGGTGAGCAGCGTGAAGATGTATGCCTGCAGGAAGCCGACGAGGATCTCGAAGCGCGGTCACGCCGATGTTCAGCAGGAACGGACCGATCGCGATGATCGGCGCGTTCTCGAGCGAGTACGCCGTGAGCAGCGCGAGCGCGGTGAGCAGGATGTGGCCCGCCATCATGTTGGCGAGGAGTCGGACCGCCAGCGAGAAGGGCCGCACGAGGAACAGCTGCACGAACTCGATGGGCGTCACGAGGATGTAGAGCGCGAGCGGCACACCCGCCGGGAACAGGTGCCCGGTGAGGTACTTGAGGCCGTGGTGCTGGAATCCGACGACCAGGTAGATGACGTAGATCTGGATCGCGAGGTAGAAGCGGGATCGCGAAGCGCGACGGTCGGCGGGAACTGGATGAACGGGATGACTTCCCAGAAGTTCAGGAACAGGATGAAGAGGAACAGCGAGCCGAGGAACGGCGTGTACCGCGTCGGCGTCGTGGCCGACGACGTCACGCGTGATCCCATCGTCGACGAACTCGTAGGTCATCTCCAGCACGTTCTGGATGCCCCGCGGGACCAGCTTCATGCGCCGGCTGCCGCCCACGAAGAGGACGAGGATCATCACGACGAGACGAGCACGAGGAGCGCGGTCTTGTTGATCGCGAACGGAGTGTCGTTCGAAGACGATGTCCTTCCACCGGAAGAGCTCGTCGATCGGTGGGAAGACGAAGGCCCCGAGACAGACACCGGCTAGCTGCTCCTACCTGTCCTGTGCGACCGGGCTTGAGGCCGGGCGCACCCAACGTGAGGCTCACGTGGCGGGTCTCCCATGCGAGCAACGCGAGATGGACGACGGCGATCGTGAGCACGAGCACGGGCAAGTCGATGAACGAGAGCTGGCTCGAGCGCGAGGACGATGCCGAACAGCACGCCCATGCGCACGAAGTAACCCGCCGAGCACCACACCCATCGCGGCGCCGGGCGAGCGTTGGGCCGTCCAGGTGATCGAGCCGGGCCGACGACGAGGAAGTTCAGCGGCCACGAGCACGAGCCCGATCGCCGCGCTGATCGCGCCGTCGACGCCCGCGAAGACCGCCCCGACCAGGATCACGAGCGGCGAGACGATCAGCGACGCGCGCGCGCGAGATCGCGAGCGACCTCGCCTTCGTAGCGCGGTGGCTTCTACCGCTTCTGGCGTGCCCACGGCTTCCCCTCGTCGTGACGCGCGATCCGCGCCTCGTACTCGTAGTAGGCGGTGATGCACGCACCGAGCACGCCGACGAACCCCAGCACCAGCAGGAACACCGGGCCCGGTGCCGAGCACACGATCGACGAAGGCGCCCAAGAGGCCGAAGAGCACCGGAGCCGACGACCAGTGTGAGGGCCTGGGTGAGGCCGTCGCCGTAGCCGTTCTTCTCTCTCGCCGACTCGTCGGCTGTTTCCACCCCGGGCCCTCCACTCGCCTCGGGCGCGGCGCTGCGTCCGAGGCGCTTGTGAATCTTTTCGCAAACTACCCGACGCGTCACCAGAAGTGCAACTCGAAGGCGGTTGGCGCCGGGTGTGTTCTAGCTGTCCGGCGGCCTCAGCCGCTAGCCCGCTTCCGGCGGTGCCGGTCGAGCTCGACCACCGAATCGGAGGATGCACCGGCCGGTAGACCGGCCGGTGCGTCCGCGAGTGAGTCAACGGGTTCCTGCTCGGTCGTCGCGACCTCGTGCCGGCGGCTCCGCACGCCCGGATGGAAGTAGATGTAGAGGAGCAGGCCGAGGGCCACGATCGCCGGCACGACCAGCGTGTTGCCCGCGGTGCGTGAACGTCGGCAGCAGCGCCGCAGCCGACAACAGCGCCGTCCAGAGCCACAGGATCACGACCGCCCGCCGAGGCCCGTGACCCATGCGCATCAGGCGATGGTGCAGATGCTCGCGTGTCGGCATCGGCGAAGTGCTGGTGGCGCACGACCCGACGCACGAACGAGAACGCGGTGTCGACGATCGGCACGCCGAGGATCACGAGCGGGATGAGCAGCGGAGCGAAGTAGAAGTAGGTCTGGCCGCTGAACGGGATCGGTCGTGCGTCCGCCGATCGTGATCGTCATCGTCGCGAGGAAGCAGCCCGAGCAACATCGCGCCCGCGTCGCCCATGATGATGCGCGCCGGACTGAAGTTGTGGGGCAGAAACCCGGCGCACACGCCGACGGTGATCGCCGCGACGAGCGGTGCGATGTTGGAACCCTCGAGCAGTCCGGCTTTGAACAGACGGTCGGCGTACAGGAACATCGCCGCCGCCCGCGATGAGCACGATCGCCCGCGGCGAGGCCGTCGATCCCGTCGATGAGGTTCACCGCGTTCGCGAGGACGACCACCGTGATCACCGTGACGAGTGGCGCGAGATCGGCGGAGAGCACGACGTACTCGTAGCTGGCGAACGGCACGCGGAAGTAGAGCATGGTGACGCCGAAGAGCGACAGCACGCTCCCGCTCAGCACCTGTCCGGCGATCTTCGCCGGTGGCGAGACGTCGCGGAAGTCGTCGATCACGAACACCACGAACATGACCGCGGCCGCGAGGAGGAGGCCCACGGCCTCGGAGTTGTCGACGAACATATCGTGGAACTGCGGGACCAGCGTCGCGACGGCCATCGCCACGAGAAAGCCCACGAACATCGCCGCGCCGCCGAGATACGGGATCGGTTTCGCGTGCATGCTGCGCGGTCCGGGCATCGCCATGGCGCCCGACGCGCGGCGCGACCCAGCGCATCGCGAAGGTCAGGAGGAACGTGACCCCCGCCGCGACGCCCCCGACGAGCAGATACCCACCCAAACTATGCGCTCATTCGCTGCGAGCCGGGATACCCGGCTCGCGGACGCTCATTCGCTGGCGAGCAACCTTCGCTCGCTGCGCTCGCTCCGGTTGCCGCGTGCGCCGAGCACATGAATTCGGATGCCATGGTTACATTCACTGGGACTCGAGTTCGGTGATCTCGTCGATGCGGCGCTGGTGGCGGCCGCCTTCGAACTCCGTGGCCAGCCACACCCGCAGGATCTCGTCGGCCAGACCCTCGGCCACGATGCGCGCGCCGATCGAGAGCACGTTGGCGTCGTTGTGGCGTCGCGAGTACTCCGCCGTGTAGAGATCGTTGCACAAGGCGGCGCGTACACCTCGCACCTTGTTCGCCGAGATCTGCTCGCCCTGCCCGCTGCCGCCGAGCACGATGCCCCGCTCGGCGCGGGCCGCCGCCACTTCCTTGCCGACGCCGGCGCAGATCGGCGGATAGTCGACCGGCTCCTCGGAGTCGGTGCCGAGATCGATCACCTCGTGCCCACCGTCCCGCAGTACCCCTTTCAGGTGCTCCTTCAGGCGGAAACCCGCGTGATCGGAGCCGATGGCAATGCGCATGGGCGCTCCCCGTCGAGGACCGGGCCAGTCTACGAGGGAGGTCTCCCAGCGGAGTCGGAGCTCATCTCGCCGAGGCAATGTTCCCGCGGGGTCCCGGGGACGTCGTAAATTTCTTCCACGGTCCCCATGACCAGGAGGGGAACCATGACCGACGTCGGTCAGTGGCGTACCGACCCCTCAGGGCGCCATCAGTACCGGTGGTGGGACGGCAACGCCTGGACGGACCGCGTGTCCGACCGCGGGCTGCGCAGCCTCGACGCCGACCTCGAAGCTCCCCCACCATCGTCGACGCGCAGACCGCGTGCACCGCAACACCGGGTTGGGGGTCAACGTCGGGGGCGTGGTGACGATCATCGGCGCGGCGGCGGCGATCTTCGGCACGTTGCTCACGATGGCGAAGCTCCAACTCGGCGCGTTGAGTTCCACCATCACGTACTGGGATGCCGATGACGGCAAGCTCGTCGCAGGAATAGCGGCCGGTGTGCTCCTCGTCGCGATCCTCGGTCTCCTGCGGCCGGCACCGAACGGCATGGTCGTCGTGCTCGAGTTCACCGCTTCGGCTGCCGTCGTCGGGATCGCGCTCTACGACCGGATCGATCTCGACAACACGATCGACACGATGAAGAACAGCGCCGGCAACGGTGCGCTCGGCCAGATCGCATCGGCCGCTCACATCACGGCCGGTCCCGGGCTCTATGTCTGCATCGCCGGAGGTGTGATCGCGGCGATCGGGACGCTCGTCGCGGCAACCCGCAAGTAGGGCGCGCGACGCCATCGCGCGCCGTAGCCTCCACGCGTGGAGTCGGTTGCGCTGCCCAAGGTCACGCCCTACCTCCTCCGACGCGCCGAATCCATGTGCGGGCGCCGGCTCCAACGATCGGTTGAGGGCGGCGAACGCTCGAGCGATCCGGTCAACCGGTCGCGCATGCGGGACGCGTTCCTCGCCGCGGCGCGCCAGGCGCATGCGGAGCTCCGCGCGCCGAACGCCTCCCACTTCGAGCGCATCGGCGCCGAGCTCGAGCCCGAGGAGCGCACCGTCCTCGAGCGGGCGGCCTTCTCGTACGTCCAACTCTTCGGGGCGCGCCGGGCGGAGTACGTCGACCACGGACTGGACGAGCCCACAGTTTCGCGTCGCCTCGGGCTGCGGCTCGGCGGTTGGGTCGATCTGACGGTCGTCGGCGAGGACGGCACCAGAGAGCTTCGGCAGTTCGACCTCTGGAACGGCCGGGCACCGAACGCCGACCCCCTCGAGCTCGACCCGGTGAAGGCCGCGGTCCTCCGGCTCGCGCAATGGGCAAGCGACACGCCGCTGCGCGTGATCTGGGCCGACCTCGTGTGGGGAACCGTGTTCGAACGAGTTGTGGACGTGTCCGCCGAGCTCGACGAGCTCCGCGGTTGGCTCGACGGCCGCGTCGCGATCGTGCGCGATCGGATTGCGGTTGCCGAAGCGCGCAGCGGACCCGACTGCGCAGGGTGCACGTTCGTGGCCGCCTGTCCCGAGCACCCGAGCGGCGCGCACTTCTCGGCGCGCCCGCGACGACCTGCTCCCCGGGATCGTCTCGGTGACACCGACTTCCCTCGACGCGTGGCACCGGTGCACGCGAGAGTGGCGGAACCGATACGTCTTGCAGATTCCGGCGAGCGACCTCGACCAGGGCACCTATCACGGCCAGCAGATGCACGACATCCTGCGGTTGGTGCACGAGCAGGGAGACTGCCGAGACGTCGCCCATGTCACCGACGTGCTCGCGGCGCATGGTCTCGACGACGACCCGCGTTTCGGCGAGGAAATCGCCCGGCACACCCGCCGTTGCCCTCGAGGTGCGCAGTCCTTCGGTCACGAGGTGACCCACGCGCGCTTCCACCGAACGCCGCTGCCACTCTTCATGGCCACAGCTCGGTTCGACGCGATCTGGCTGCACGACGGCGTCCTCGAAGCGCGCGACTACAAGACCGGTCAAGTCTGGAGTGACCGCGTCCGTGAGGACCGTCAAGCCCGCGTGCAGGCCTGGGTGCTCACTCCGCTCGCGGAACGGCTCGGCGCCCGCTTGCGGATCGCGTTCGAACACCTGGCCGTCGAGATCGCGAACGATCCAGAACCGTTCGAGCCGGACGCCGACGACCTCGAGCAGATCGAGGACGAGCTGCGCTCGACCGTGGAGGCGATGCGAGCCGAGGTCGCGTATCGAGGAGTCTCGGATCCGGAGATCTGCGGGCGATGCCGTTACCGGTCGATCTGCCCGGACTCCGCCGCGCGGAGTGAGCCGGTTTGGCCCGTCGTCGAGCCGGAGGACGCCGACGACGTCGACAGACGCGTAGCGTCGGGTCAGTGGCCGACGCGACACGGCAACCCACCAAGACGCGCACACTGTGGTGGGGACTCACCAAGCGTTGCCCACGCTGTGGCAGCGGCGATTTGTTCCACGGCTGGTTCACGATCGTCAACGCGTGTCCACGATGCGGTCTGCACTTCGAACGCGAGCCCGGCTACTGGACCGGCGCGCTGGCCATCAACATCGGCGTCACTGCCGGCGTGTTCGTGCTCTTCTTCGTCGTCGCGCTCGCGATCACCATTCCCGACGTTCCGGTGGCACCGCTGCTCGCGATCCTCATACCGCTCATGATCGTGGTGCCGATCGCGTACTACCCGTTCTCGAAGACCGTGTGGATGGCGTTCGACCGGGCGGTGCTCCAGCATCTCGATCCGAACGAGCGCCTCGACGAGCGGCACTGACGCAGCACGGTGCTCAGCCCGCGCCTCCGGTCTGCCGCGAGCCGCTGCTCGAGGTACCGGCGTTCCGCGTCGCTGGTCACGAGCGCGAGCGCCTGGCGATAGGCAACCAGTCGGTCTCGGACGCGTCACGCGCCGTCGCGTGACATGCCACGATGCGGCCTGCACTTGATACGGCCCCGGCTCGCGGCGCCGCAGTGCCGAGTCGAGCAGCGCGAGACCGTCGTCGATGACGTCGCCGTCCCAGAACGCCCGGTCTTGTTGCTCGAGCGGCACCAGATCGCCCGCGGCGTCGACGCGGGCGCCGCGCCAGCGCGTCGTGCAGGAGCATCAGCGCGAGCAGGCCGAGCACCTCGGGCTCATCGGGCATCAACTCGGCGAGGGTGCGCGCAAGACGGATGGCGTCGGCACACAGCCCGCAGCGCACGAGATCCGCGCCGGCGGTCGCGGCATAGCCCTCGTTGAACAACAGGTAGAGCACGGCCAGCACCGCACCGGTCCGTTCCGGCAGGAGATGAGCGGGAGGTACGCGGTACGGGATCGCCGCGTTGCGGATCTTCCGCTTCGCGCGAACGAGACGCTGAGCCATCGTGGCCTCGGGAACCAGGAAGGCTCGAGCGATCTCTGCGGTCGTCAGGCCGGCGAGGGTTCGCAGCGTGAGCGCGACCTGCGCTTCGACCGAGAGCGCGGGGTGACAGCACGTGAAGATCAGCCTGAGCCGGTCGTCCTCGACACCGCTGTCGTCGCGGGCGCTCGGATCGTCGCCGCCGTGCCGTTCCGGCACGGAGCCGGACGAGAGCACTGCCACCTCCTGCAGCTTCGCGGCTCCGGTCGCCGAGCGGCGAAGCCGGTCGACCGCGCGGTTGCGCGCGGTCGTGGTGAGCCAAGCGCCGGGGTTGCGCGGGACGCCGTCGCGCCGCCAGCGCTCGAGCGCCAGCGCGAAGGCATCCTGCGCGCACTCCTCGGCAACGTCCCAGTCGCCGGTCATCCGGATCAACGTCGCGACGACGCGGCCCCACTCCTCGCGGAATACGCCGGTGACTGCCGCCTCGACGTCCGCCGTTACATCTCCCAGATCGGCCTCACCTCGACGGATCCGTCCCGCGCGCCCGGGATCTTCGACCGCGATCTCGATGGCCTCGTCGAGGTCGGCGCAGTCGACGAGGTAGAACCCGCCCATCTGCTCCTTTGTCTCCGCGAACGGGCCGTCGACGGTGACGACCTCGCCGTCGCGTACCCGCACGGTGGTGGCGTCGGTGGTCGGGCGCAGGCGCTCGCCACCCTGCAGGACGCCGCGGCTCCCCATCTCCTCGCCGAACGCCATGTAGGCGGCCATCGCGGACGACATCTCGTCGGGGCTCCGCGCCCCTTCGCTTGCCTCGTCGGTGCAGATCATCAGCAGGTATCGCATGGCTCCTCCTCCTCGTACTGCGGATTCACCGATACGACGAACGCGCGTGCGGCAGATCGACGGTTCCGACGATCATTTTCCGAGGTCGACGCGGAGGGTGAGAACGCCGTCGGTGAAATCCCAGGTGGCGTCGCCGACGATCGCGAAGTCCTGGAAGTCGAGCTGGGCCTGTTCGACGAACTTCTGTCGCTCGGGACCTGCGACCGGCGGGAGCGGACGGTCGCGCACCGCGGCCGCTCGCTCGCGGAACCGGGCGAGCATCGCGTCGACGTCGAGCTCGTCTGCCATGTGTATCTTTCCGCTCTCGGCCCTCGGGCCGGGCCGCTCGGGCCCCGGCTCGCTTCGGCAGACGCTACCCAATGAGGCGGGCGACGAGCACCCGCTCGCGGTCGGTGAGATCCTTGCAGATCGACACTTCCCGGTACCCCGCCGCGATCGCGTGCGCGGCCATTGCCTCTGCCTGCTGGGGCGCGAGCTCGCACACCAGTACGCCACTCTCGGGGTCGAGCCACTCGCGTGCAACGTCCACGATCTGTTCGATCGCCTCCACACCGGTCGGGCCGCTCGACCAGCGCGAGCCGGCGGCTCCCAGTCTGCGATCTCACGCGGGAGGTCGTCCACCTCGGCCTCGGCGACGTACGGAGGGTTCGACACGACCAGGCGCAGCACGCCTTTGAGATCGCTCGGGAGCGCGTCGAACCAGGAGCCCCGGACCGCGCGGACGCGCGCCGCCAGCGATCCCGCGCCCGCGAAGTTCGCGCGTGCCACCAACAGTGCATCGTCGCTGATGTCGGTTGCCCACACCTCGGCATCGGGAAGCTCCGACGCGAGCGCAAGCGCAAGCGCACCGGAACCGGTCCCGAGGTCGGCAACGGCACAGGTCGCGGTCGCGCCTGCCCATGCGTTGCTGCGGCCGCGCCGCAAACCGAGTCGCACTGCCTCCTCGATCGCGATCTGCGCGACGACTTCCGTCTCCGGGCGCGGCACGAGCACGCGCCGGTCGACGAGCAGATCGAATCCGAGGAACTGCCAGCTCCCGAGCACGTACTGCAACGGCTCGCCCGCCGCGCGACGCTCGAGCATCTCGCCGAGATGCCGAGCGCCGAGAGAGGACGCCGGCTCGTGCTCCGCCGCCATCAGCTCGACGCCGTCGTAACCCGAACGCTCGTTCGATCATCCACCGCGCCTCGACCTCCGGTTGCTCGAGGCCGGCGTCGCGGAGCCGGCGCCCGGCCTGCTCGCGGAGATCGCGCCACGTGGGGGCGCTCAGTCCGTGCCTCCCGCACCGGCGAATTGCGCTTGTCGTTCGTCGGCCGCGAGCGCGTCGGTGATCGCGTCGAGCTGGCCGGCAAGCACCTGGTCGAGCGAATGGAGCGTGAGCCCGATGCGATGGTCGGTGACGCGGTTCTCCTTGTAGTTGTAGGTGCGGATCTTGTCGGATCGGCCGCCGCTCTTCACCTGGTCGCGGCGCGCCGACGACAGCTCCTCTTCCTGGCGCTCCCGCTCGGCTTCGAGCAGCCGGCTCCGGAGGATGCGCATCGCCTTGTCCTTGTTCTGGAGCTGGCTCTTCTCGTCCTGGCAGGTGACGACGAGACCGGTCGGCTTGTGGGTGATGCGCACCGCGGAGTCGGTCGTGTTCACCGACTGTCCGCCGGGACCGCTCGACCGGTACACGTCGATCTCGAGGTCGTTCGGGTCGACGGCGACGTCGATCTCCTCGGCCTCGGGGAGCACCGCGACCGTCGCCGCGCTCGTGTGCACGCGCCCCTGGCTCTCGGTGACGGGGACACGCTGCACCCGGTGCGGTCCGGCCTCGTGCTTGAGCTGCGACCACGCGTCGTCACCCTTCACGACGAAGGTGATCTCCCGGAACCCGCCCATGTCGGACGGCTGGCGGCTGAGCACCTCGACCTTCCATCGGTGGGTGTCGGCGTACCGCTCGTACATGTGGAACAGGTCGGCGGCCCAGAGGTTGCCCTCCTCGCCACCCTCGCCGCCGCGGATCTCGACGATCACGTTCTTCCCGTCGTTGGGATCACGCGACACGAGCAGCTCGCGGATGCGCGCGATCGAGCTCGGTGAGCTGCGCCTCCTTCGCGTCGATCTCCGCCCGAGAGGTACTCGCGCATCTCGGGGTCGTCCTCCCCGGCGAGCAGTTCACGCGCGTCGGCGAGGTCGGCATCGGCGTCGCGGTACGCGCGGTACGCGTCGACGATCGGCTTGAGCTCGGCGTGGCGACGACCGGCGTCGCGCGCGGCGCGCTGGTCGCCGGAGGCGTAGATCTCCGACAACTGCGACTCGAGCTTCTCCAGCTCGGCCTCGAGCTCCGCGAGCCGATCGAACATGGACTTCAGGGTAGGTGCCCGAGCGGAGGATCAGCGGAGTTTCGTGCCGTCAGCCGACCGGGAACGCGTCCTGTACAGCTCGATCACTCGGTGTGCGCGGCATCGCGGGAACTCGTACGCGGCATCCGCGAGCGGCGGGTGATCCGACGCCGGCTTGCGCGCCATCGCGGCTTCGATGACCGGCTCGAGGCGGCGCGCCTTCTCCTTCTGGAGATGCTCGTCGCGATCGATGAACTCGGGGAGCACGTCTCGGCCGAACAGTTCGAGGCTCTCCATGATGTCCTCGTGGACGGTTCTTGCCCGACTGGCTGCAGAAGATCACCTGGTCGACGCCCGCTTCCTCGTAGCGCCTGCAGGTAGTCGCGGATCTGGTCGGGTGTGCCGACGGCGCCACGGAGCCCGAAGAAGCCCTCCTGCTGCACGATCTGCGCGCCGAGCCGGTCGCCGGCATTGGACGCGGCCTCCACCGCTTCCGGTGCGTACCCGCGCTGTGCGCGCGTGCGCTGGTACTCCGCCCACACGTCGGTGTCGCCCGGACGATGACGACCGAACACGTAGTAGTGCGCGAGCGAGTATCCGAAGAAGTTGGCACCTTCGAGACCGCGGCGCATCGCCTCGTCCTCGTCCTCGTGACACATGAACGTGGTGACGCAGGCAACGTTGGGATTCACCATGTCGCCGATGGGCACGCACTCCGATGCGAGCGTGTCGTAGTAGTCGGTCATCCAGTGCTGGGCCTCTTCGGGGTTGATGAACGCGAACGCGAGCGCGCCGATGCCGTTCTGCGCGGCGAAGTGGATCGTCTCGCGACGGCTGGCCGCCACCCACACGGGTGGATGCGGCTTCTGCACGGGCTTGGGCACGACATTGCGCGGCGGCATCGTCACGTAGTCGCCGACATGACCGGTGAACGGCGTCTCCGTGAGGCAGCGGATCGCGACGCGCAGACCCTCCTCCCACATCGCGCGCTTCTCCGAGCGGGTCGATCTGGAAGCCGCCGAGCTCCGCCTCCGACGACGACTCGCCCGAACCGAAGTCGGCGCGACCGCCGGACACGAGGTCGAGCATCGCGATCCGCTCGGCGACGCGCGCGGGGTGGTTGAACGGCGGCGGTGTCTGCACGATTCCGTGACCGAGCCGGATCTTCTCGGTGCGCTGCGACACCGCGCCGAGGAACACCTCGGGCGCGCTCGAGTGGCTGTACTCCTCGAGGAAGTGGTGCTCTACCTCCCACACGTAGTCGATTCCGAGCTTGTCGGCGAGCTCGCACTGCTCGAGCGCATTCTGGATCAGCGCGACCTCGGAGTCGTCACTCCACGGCCGCGGCAGCTGGTGCTCGTAGAAGATCCCGATTTTCATGTTGGGACGGTACCGCGCTTTCCCGTCAGGAGAGCACGGGCAGCGGTTCGAAGCCCTTGCCGACGACGGCCTCGGCGTCGACACCGAGCCAGCCCTGCACGGCAGTGGCGTAGAGCGCGCGGAAGTCGACGGTGTGCACGAGGTTGCCGTGGTCGTCGAGTGACGTGAGCGACGGCGGCGTGCCGTAGCGACCGCCCTTCACGCCGGTGCCGATGAAGAAGTGCGGCGCCGCGGTGCCGTGGTCGGTGCCGCTGCCGTTCTCGCCGGGCCGGCGCCCGAACTCCGACACGGTCATGACGAGCGCACGGCTCCGTGCCGGAACGGAATTGTGGCCGGTGGAGTGTGCCTGATCGAGCGTGGTGAAGAACGCGTCGACACCCTCGTCGAGATCGGTCATGAGCACGGGATGCCGCTGGGCCTGACCCTGGTGCGTGTCGTAGTCGCCGAGGCCGCTGACGTAGATCACCCTCGGCGCGTGCTTCGCGGCCACGAGCTGCGCCGCCAGCCGTAGGGACTCGGCGACCGACGGCGCTGCGCCGGTAGTTCCCGCGGCGCGGCGCCGAGGTCGTCGCTCGGGCCGGTCGCGCCGGTAGCGTCGGTCACGAGATCGGCGCTCAGGTCCTTCCGCGCCTTCGCGGTGAGATCGATCGCCTCTTGCACTTGCCCGAGCAGCGTCGTCGGGTCCGGCGACGCCGGCGCGAACCTCGACCACGCCGCGACGAGATCGTCGGCGGCTGTCGGCCCACCCCGGTAACGCCGGTTGGAGCCCGGTGGTGTCGGTGATCGAGGTGGCGAACGAGCTCGTGCCGAGCAGCGCCGGCGACGGCACCGGGCCGATGCCGACCGCCGCGAGCGGGTCGTCGAACCCGACCGTGCCGTCGAGGTAGCGGCCGAGCCAGCCCACGTTCCCGCTCTCGCCCGGCGTGCCCGACCACCAGTACGCGAGCGACGCGAAGTGCGAGAGGTTGGGGTCCGGGTAGCCCACGCCTTCCACGATCGCGACCTGGCCGGCTCGGAACCGCGCGGCGAGCTTCGCCAGCTTCGGGTTGAGCCCGATGGAGCCGTCGAGCGCGATCGCGTCGGTCGACACCGAGCGTCGGCCGGAGCTTCGTGATACGCCGGATCGGCGATCGGCACGACGGTGGTGAGCCCGTCGTTGCCGCCGCCGAGCTCGACGACCACGAGCGTGCGGTCGTCGCGCCCGCCGAATGCGACGGGGCACGGGCGCGGCTTCGTCGCCGTGCTCGTCGTCGACGAGTTGCCGTCGGCCCACACCGAGAGCCCGTACCCCGCGGCGACCGCCGCGCTCCGCGGCCACGCCGAGACCGGTGAGGAACCGGCGCCGCGTCATGCCGGACTCGTCGTTCGCGTTCACGTCGAGCGTGTACTCCGGCGAGGTGACGACGAGGGCGAGCCGCGTTACCGGGTCGCGCTCCGCGCGCGACGACCGCGCGCGACTGGTCGCTGACGTCGTAGATCCCGAACCGCGCGAACACGGCGTCGACCGACTCCCGCCGCGCCGGCGACGACGTCACCGCCTGGAGCAGGTCGAAGGTGTGCACGAGGCTGTGCGGACCGAGCAGTCGAGCGCCCTTCGGGTAGCCGCCGACGTTCGGGGGCAGGAACGGGAGGTAGCTCATCGTCCGCAGCGCGTTGCCGACCGCCGAGCCGTTGCCGCGCCGAGGGCCGCGAGGCGCAGCGCGGCCCAGCGGGACGCCGACGCCTGTCGCCTGCACGATGCCCACCAGCTTCTCGACCGGCGTACGGAACTTCGCACGCACCGCTTCGTCGGACGTGAAGGCGTCGTCGCGCGCGATCGACTCGACGAGCGGCATGATCTCGTAGTCGCGCCGGAACCTCTTGGCCAGGCGATCGACGGTCGCGCGTCGTCGGCGTCGAGACCGACGAGCTCCCGGTACAGCTTGGTCGTCACGAACCGCGCGGTCGACGGCGTGCTCCGAGGATCACGTCGAGCGCGCCGTCCAGGTCGTACGTGCCGGTCTTGCCGAGCAACGTCTTGGTTCCGGCGTCGTGGCGTCGCGGCGACGAAGACCGCGCTCCAGGGATCGCCCCGGGAGCAATCTCGCGAAGGGACGCCCCGGGATGTTGACGACCCAGCCGGTGAACGAGCGTGACGCCTCGACGACGTCGTCCTGCGTGTAGCCACCGTCACGGCCCATCGTGAACAGCTCGAGGCACTCGCGCCCGAAGTTCTCGTTGCGTTCCTGCGCCGCGTTCGTGATGCCGTCGAGGTAGAGGAGCATCGCGGGGTCACGGGAGATCGCGTGGAGCAACTCGCCGTAGTTCCCGGTCGCGTGCTGCCGGAGCGTGAGGTGCTGCTGCCACATGAGGTACGGCACGCGCACCTTGGCGATGCTGGTCGCGAAGTGGTCGTGCCAGAACCACACGAGCCGCTCCTCGATCATGCGGTCGGAGCCCGCCATCCGCCCGATCCACCAGGCGATCGGCGCGGCGATCGCCTGCACGTTCTGTCGCCGCCTCGTAGTCGGCGGGGGCGGGGAAGTCGAGCGGTTGCGGCGCAGGCGCGGAGAGGTCGAGCGCGGCGTCGATCGCGGCACCCGTGTCGTGCACTTGGCGGGCGACGTCCTCGTGCACGCCCATCGAGAGCCGGCGGATCACGTGGGCGATGCGCTCTCGCGACGACACATCCACGGGACCACGATCTCAGCACCTTGTGAAGGAGGTGTGAGTCGGGTCGAAGGACCGGCCGAACTTCCCGGCGTGGCCGTGGGGCCGGCCGGCAGCGGTCAGGCGGTGCCGAGGGCGGGACGGGCAGCGGTGAGCGGCCGGCTGCGACCGGCTCTCGACCTCGGCGAGCTGCTCGGCGGTCAGCACCGCGCGCAGCGACGCGATCGCCACCTCGAGCTGGTCGAGCGTCGGCTCACGGGTCGTGAGCCGCTGCAGCGCAAGACCCGGGCGCATCAGCGATCGCGCACCCACCGCCACTCCATGTGCTTCGCCGCGAACCGGATGACCTCGTAGCTGAGCCCGGCGATGAGCGGGATCAGCACGATCCGCGACGCGATGAGGAGCAGCCAGCGCGGGGCGGCCGACGAACGAGTACACGACGATCGTGACGACCATCACGGTGAGCAGGAAGTTGGTGCCGCAGCGCACGTGCTCGGTGGTGAACGGCTGCGCCGACTCGGGCGTGAGCTCGACGTCGTTCTCGTACGCGGCGATCGCCTTGTGCTCGGCGCCGTGGTACTGGAACACGCGCTTGATGTCGGGCAGCGCGCCGATCAGCAGCAGGTAGCCGAGGAAGATGCCGAGCCGGAGCGCGCCCTCGGCGAGGTGGAACCAGAAGCCGTCGAGCTCGAGCGCGTCGCCGAGCCCGTTGGCCGCGAGCGCGGGCAGCACGATGAAGATCGCGGTGAAGAAGCGTGAGCGACACGCCGATCGTCCAGCCCATCGCCTGCTCGAGATCTGCTCCTCCTCGGGGATCTGGCGGTTCGCCGACCACGCCAGCGCCTTGAACCCGAGCGCCAGCGACTCGGCCGAGCGCCATGACGCCGCGCACGAACGGGATCTTCGACCACCGCTCGGCCCAGGAGGGCGCGTCGTGCACGTCGATCTCGATGTCGCCGTCGGGCATGCGCACCGCGACGGCCCAGGTGTGCGCGCCGCGCATCATCACGCCTTCGATGACGGCCTGGCCGCCCATGTAGCGGGGCGCGGCGGAACCCGGGCCTTCGCTCACGTCAGACCTTGTTCGCGGCGGCCTTGGACTTGGCGTACCGGCGCTGGAAGCGCTCGACGCGGCCACCGGTGTCGACGAGCTTCTGCTTGCCCGTGTAGAAGGGGTGGCACTCGGAGCACAGCTCGACGCGCAGCGAGGGCACCGTCGAGCGGGTCGTGAACTCGTTGCCGCACGAGCAGTGCACCTGGCACTCGACGTAGTCGGGGTGGATGTCGGTCTTCATGATCCTCCAGTCTACGAGACCCTGATCGGCAGGAAAACGGCGGGAGGTTGAGGATCATTCCGATTCGATCCCGGTTCGTTCGGCGGGCGAGGGTCAGCCTCCCGGGGAGGGCGCCTTGGCGATCTCGGCGAGGAACTCGTCGTTGCTCTTGGTGGTGCGGAGCTTGTCGATCAGCAGCTCGAGCCCCGTCGCCCTCGTCGAGCGCGTTCAGCACCCGGCGCAGCTTCCACACCTGCTGGAGCTGGTGGCGGTCGAACAGCAGCTCCTCGTGGCGGGTGCTCGACGCTTCGACGTCGATCGCCGGGTAGATCCGGCGCTCGGCGAGGCGGCGGTCGAGCCGCAGCTCCATGTTGCCGGTGCCCTTGAACTCCTCGAAGATCACCTCGTCCATCCGGCTGCCGGTCTCGATGAGCGCGGTCGCGATGATCGTGAGCGAGCCGCCCTCCTCGATGTTGCGCGCCGCACCGAAGAACTTCTTCGGCGGGTACAGCGCGGTGGAGTCGACACCACCCGACATGATGCGGCCCGACGTCGGGCGCGGCCAGGTTGTACGCGCGAGCGAGCCGCGTGATGCCGTCGAGGACGATCACGACGTCGGTGCCCATCTCGACGAGGCGCTTGGCGCGCTCGATCGTGAGCTCGGCCACCTGCGTGTGCTCGTCGGAGGGACGGTCGAACGTGCTGGCCACGACCTCGCCGCGCAGGACGTGGCGGCGCATGTCGGTGACCTCTTCGGGCCGCTCGTCGACGAGCAGCACCATGAGGTGCACCTCGGGGTTGTTGCGCTCGATCGAGTACACGATCTGCTTGAGGATCGTGGTCTTGCCCGCCTTCGGCGGCGACACGATCAGCCCGCGCTGGCCCTTCCCGATCGGCGAGATCAGGTCGACGATGCGACCCGTGATCTCGTGCGGGTCGTCGGCGAGCTCGAGGCGGAGCTGCGAGTCGGGGAACAGCGGCGTGAGGTCCTCGAACTGGGGCCGGTTCCGCGCGTCGTCGGGCGTCATGCCGTTGATGTCGTCGACGCGCAGCAGCGCCGGGTACTTCTCGTTGCTCGCCTGTGGTCGCGACGACGCCCTCGACGAAGTCGCCCTTGCGCAGCGCGAAGCGCCGCACCTGCGACGCCGACACGTAGACGTCCTTCTGACCGGGGAGGTAGCCGCTCGTGCGGAGGAAGCCGTAGCCCTCGTCGCGCAGGTCGAGCAGACCCTGCACCTCGATGGGCTCGCCGTGGTACTCGGCCTGGCGTGGCTCTCCTCCGCCCTGTTCTTGGCCGCCGCGCCCGCGCCGCCGGCGGCGACCGCGACGGTTGCCGTCGCCGAACGACTGCCGCTCGTCCTCGGGGTCGACGCGAACGGCGGTTGTGGCCCCCGAGCCCGAGTCGCCTTCCGCAGCCGCCTCTTCCGGCAGGCCCGCGCCGTTCGACGGTGCGTCGGCCGGGGCGGTGGTGGTGACCGGACGAGTGCGCGTGCGAGGCATGGCGTCGTCGTCGGTTTCCGAGACCGCGGCGAGCGCGTTCTCCTCGGCGGCGAGCGCGGCGATGGAGTCCGGCTCCAGTTCGGACGCGCGCGCCGATCGCACTCGACGGGGCTTGGGTTCCGGCGCTTCGGACTCGCCGTTGGCAGTCGCGCCGCCGCCGGCGACCGCGAGGATCGCCTCGATCAGGTCGGCCTTCCGCATGCGCGTCGCGGCCTTCACGCCCATCGCGCCGGCGATGGTGTGGAGCTCCTCGCGGTCCTTGCCGTCGAGCATCGACCGCTCGATCTGTTGCTCCGAACTCATTGGTTCTCTCCCTCGATCCGCCGAACGGCACGCGCTGATCGCATCCGAACTCGACGGGCACTGTTGTCAGCCCTCGGCGGCTGGGAATCGCCGCCACGGGAACGACACCTGGAACGGGCCGCCTACAGAGATCGAGTGGTGCAAGGGAACTCGCACCGGGTTCGGTACCTTGGGACTCGGTACCTCACGAGGTGTCTCTCGACACCAGGTACCCGAATCGACCGGCGGTGCTACCCACTGTAGTGCCCGCGATGGTTGCGAGCAACAATCGGGACGCGCTCAGCTGACGAGGCGGGCCATCAGGTGGTGCGCCACGACCGGGCTGCTCCCGGCGACGCCGCGCTCGGTGTACTCGCCGCCCGGGCCCGGCTTCTCGGAGTCGAAGAGGAGGTACGGCACCGGCGCCGAGGTGTGCGTGCGCGCCGCGCACGGCGTCGCGTGATCGGGCATGAGCAGGACGCGGTAGGGCTCACCGTCGAGCGCGTCGACGAGCGGCCCGATGATCTCGGCGTCCCAGCGCTCGAGCGCGACGACCTTCTCGTCGCACCGCGCCCTGGTGACCGGCCTCGTCGGTGGCCTCGACGTGCAGCAGGAAGAGGTCGCGGTCGGCGAGCGACTCGAGCGCGGCGTCGCGCTGCGCGGCGTAGTCGTTGTCGAAGCCGGCGGTCGCGCCGGGAACGTCGACGACCTCGATGCCGGTGAGCACGCCGAGCCCGCGCACGAGGTCGACCGCCGACGACAAGCGGCCCTCGACGCCGTAGCGCGTCGGCGAAGTCCGGGAGCTGCGGTCGGACGCCCTGGCCCCACAGCCAGATCTGTGTCGCGATCGAACCGACCTGTGCGGCCGCGTCGCGCACGATCGGCTTCGACGCGTCCATCAACGCGACGAGGCGGTGGGCCGCGCGGACCGGTGGGCAACACCGCGAGCTGTCCGGTGAGATCGTGCGGCGGCACGCACTCGGCGTCGGCGCAGTCGCTCGGCACGACGCACAGGTGGCGGTACTCGACGCCGGGGTGGAAGCGACACACCGTCGCGTCCGCCGCCGAGCGCGGCGTCGAGCGCGGCGACGATCGGATGGCTCTGCGCGCTCGTCGAGGTGGCCGGCCGCGAAGTCGACCATGGCGCCCGCGTCGTCGACGGTCACGAGGTTGCACCGGTACGCGACCTCGTCGGGACCGAGCTCGACGCCCATCGCCGCGGCCTCGATCGGCGCTCGACCGGTGTGGTACTGGGCCGGGTCGTATCCGAGGATCGCGAGGTTCCCGACGTCGCTGCCCGGCGGCAAGCCCTCGGGAATCACCGAGGCCAGGCCGACCTCGCCCCGCGCGCCAGCGCCGCGAGATGGGGCATGTGCGCGGCCTCGAGCGGCGTGCGGTCGTCGAGCTCGGCGAGCGGCTCGTCGGCACAGCCGTCGGGGACGAGCACCACGTACTTCACCGTCTGCATGGTACGTGAGGTCGACACGGCGTCGGCAGCCGATAGCCTGCTCCGTCTGCTCATGCGCACTCGGCGACACCGAAGCGGCGCGCTCGATCGCCATCGCACTCGCGACGATCACGGCGAGAACGTCGCCCGCGTACACGGCATCCGCAACCCCGACGGTGAAGCTCGTCGCGCGTCGCGGCGCTCGAGAGAACGACTGCGATGGCTGTACGCACCGGCGACGACTCGCTGTACGTCACCGAGCAATCGGGACGCGTGCGCGCGATCCGCGACGGCAGGCTCGCGGCGCGACCGGTGCTCGATCTCACGGCCGACACGACCGCCGCGGGCGAGCAAGGTCTCCTCGGGCTCGCGTTCGCGCCCGACGGCGCGCATCTCTACGTCGACTACACCGACAGGTCCGGCGACACGCACATCGACGAGTTCGCGATGAACGGCCTCGTCGCCGACCCGGCGTCACGACGGAACCTGCTCGTCGTCGACCAGCCGCAGCCGAACCACAACGGCGGTCAGCTCGCGTTCGGGCCCGACGGCTACCTCTACATCGGACTCGGCGACGGCGGAGCGGCGGACGACGAGGGCCCGGGCCACGCGCCCGGAGGGAACGGCCAGTCGCTCGAGACGCTGCTCGGCAAGATCCTGCGGATCGACCCGACGCCGACGGCGAGCGCTCCCTACACGGTGCCCGCCGACAACCCGTTCGTGGGGACGAGCGGCGCCAAGCCGGAGATCTGGGCGTACGGGCTGCGGAACCCGTGGCGATTCTCGTTCGACGCCGACACCGGCGACCTCTGGATCGGCGACGTCGGGCAGAACGAGTGGGAAGAGGTCGACCACGCACCCGCGACGAACGGCCGCGACGCGGGGCGCGGCGACAACTTCGGCTGGAACCGCCTCGAAGGCACCCACCGCACCGCGGCGCGGCACCCGCAGGGGCCGTTCCCCCCGTCTTCGAGCAATCACACGACGACGGCGCGTGCTCGGTGACCGGCGGCTTCGTGTACCGGGGAACGAAGATCAGGTCGCTCGCCGGCCGGTACGTGTTCACCGACTACTGCGCCGGCGAGCTCATGACCCTCACGCCGTCGGGCAACGGCAAGTTCCGCGCCCGGGACCTCGGCGTGAACGTCGGCTCCGTGTCGAGCTTCGGCCAGGCCACCGACCGCGAGCTCTACGTCCTCTCCCAGTCCCGCGGCATCTTCAAGCTGGTTCCCCGGTAACGCCCGCGGCGACGAGCGAGCGAATTCTCTAGTCGAACACCACGGTGCGGCGGCCGTGGACGAGGACGCGGTGCTCCACGTGGGCGCGCACCGCGCGGCGAGCACGACCACCTCGAGGTCGCGGCCGCGGCGGCGGAGGTCGTCGACCGAGTCGCGGTGGCTCACGCGCACGACGTCCTGATCGATGATGGGGCCGTCGTCGAGCTCCGCGGTGGCGTAGTGCGCGGTGACTCCGACGAGCTTCACGCCACGTTCGTGTGCCTGGTGGTACGGCCTCCCCCCGCTGAACGCGGGCAGGAACGAGTGGTGGATGTTGATGATCCGCTCCGGCCACCGGGCGCAGAACTCCGGGCTCAGGATCTGCATGTAGCGGGCGAGCACGACGAGCGTGACGCCGTGCTCGTCGAGCGCCTGCTCCACCGCGCGCTCCTGCTCGGCCTTGGTCTCGGGGGTGACCGGCAGGTGACAGAAGTCGACTCCGAACCAGCCGGCGACTTCGGCCTGATCCTCGTGGTTGCTGATCACCACCGAGATGTCGACCGGTAGCTCGGAGCGTCGCGAGCGCGCGAGCAGATCGACGAGGCAATGCGCCTCGCGCGACACGAGCACGCCGAGCCGCGGAATGTCGTCGGAGAAGCGCACCGCGCACTCCATGCCGAAGCGTTCGACGAGCTCGCGCGATCGCGGGCTCGATCTCGTCACGTGCGAGGTCGCACCCGTCGAGCTCGAACTCGATCCGCTGGAAGAAGATGCCGTCCGTGCGGTCGGTGTGCTGTTGCGCGTCGACGATGTTGCCTCCGTGGCGGAACACGAAGTCGGCGACGGTCGCGACGATGCCCGGCTGGTCCGGACACGACAGCAGCAACACCGCGTTGGCATTCATGCCGCGTCTAGCCCGTACGCCGGACGACCATGCCGGCAACCCGGCGCGAGATGCCTGCCGGCGCGGTGCTGGAGAGCGCGCCGAGCGTCTTGTTGAGCGTGCCGGGAATCGAGAGGGAGCGCCGTCGATCGAGATCGCGGAGCGCGACCGCGACGACGTCGTCGGCCGACTGCCACATGAACTCGGGAACCGTCGTGGGCCCGAGGCCGGCGCGCTCGTGGAACTCGGTGTGGGTGTAGCCCGGGCACACGACCATCACGTGTACGCCGGTGGCCCGCGCCTCCTCGTGCACCGCGTGCGTGAAGCTGTTGACGAACGCCTTCGTCGCGCCGTACGTCGCGCTCGTCGGCGCGGGTTGGTACGCCGCGAGCGACGAGACGTTCAGGATCGCGCCGTGCCCACGCGTGGTCATGTCGCCGAGTGCCGCGTGGGTGAGCCGCACGAGCGCGAGCACGTTGAGCCGGATCTCCTGCTCCTCCCTCGCGAGGTCGAGCTCGGCGAACGTTCCGTACGTACCGATGCCCGCGTTGTTGACGAGCATGTCGATCGGACCGGCTGCGTCGCGCAGACGCGCCTCGACCGTGGCGAGACCCACCGGGTCGACCAGGTCGGCGGCGAGCGGTACGGCGTCGACGTGGTACGTCGCGCGGATCTCGCCGCGAGGGCGTCGAGGCGCGCGCCGTCGCGGGCGACGAGCACGAGGTCGTGGCCGCGACCGGCGAGCGCGACGGCGAAGGCGCGTCCGATGCCCGCCGACGCGCCGGTGACGAGGGCAGTGGCCACCTAGAGCTCCAGCGCGGCCGCGACCGCGTCGACGGTGGCGTCGACCGCGTCGCCGACCCGCACCTCGCTGATCGCGCGCTGCGGGTCCTTGAGCCCGTGGCCGGTGACGGTGCACACGACGACGTCGTCGGGCGGCGACCAGGCCGTCGGCGGCCGCCTGGAGCAGCCCGGCGACCGACGCGGCCGACGCCGGCTCGACGAAGCACGCCTTCCTCGGCGGCGAGCAGGCGGTACGCCTCGAGGATCTCGGCGTCGGTGACCGCGCCGATGTGGCCGCCCGACTCGTCGCGCGCGGCGATCGCGCCGTCCCACGACGCCGGGTTGCCGATCTGGATCGCGGTGGCGATCGTCTCGGGGTGCAGCACCGGCTCGCCGCGCACGATCGGCGCCGCGCCCGCGGCCTGCCAGCCGAGCATGCGCGGCGGCCGGGTGGCGCGGCCGAGCGCGTGGTACTCGCACGTAGCCCGCCAGTACGCGGTGATGTTCCCGGCGTTGCCGACCGGGATGCAGTGCACGTCGGGCGCGTCGCCGAGCGCGTCGACGATCTCGAACGCCGCCGTCTTCTGCCCCTCGATGCGCAACGGGTTGACCGAGTTGACGACCTCGACGCCGGGTCGCTCGCCGAGCTCGCGCACGATCGCGAGCGCGTCGTCGAAGTTGCCGCGGACCGGCACGACCCGGCGCCGTGGATGAGCGCCTGCGCGAGCTTGCCGAGCGCGATCTGCCCCGCCGGGAGCACGACCGCGCACGACACGCCGGCGCGCGCCGCGTACGCGGCGGCCGACGCCGACGTGTTGCCGGTCGACGCGCAGATCGCGACCTTGGCGCCGCGCTCGACCGCCTTCGAGATCGCCATCGTCATGCCGCGGTCCTTGAACGAGCCGGTCGGGTTGGCGCCTTCGACCTTCAGCAGCACGCGTGCGACGCCGGCACGCTGCGCGACGCGCGGCGCGTCGAGCAGCGGCGTGTTGCCCTCGAGCAGCGTGATGACCGGCGTCGCGTCGGTGACCGGGAGGTGCTCGCGGTACGCCTCGATCACGCCCCGGCCAGCGGCTGCGGTCATTCCTCGTCGCCGAGCGACGCGCAGCACCGAGCCGACGCGGTGGACCGCCTCGACGCTCGCAAGGCGCTCGACCGTGGCGCGGCAGGTCGGCCTCGCGCGCGCGGTGGGTGACGAAGATCAGGCGGGCGTCGTCGCCGATGCCCCGCTGCTGCATCGACTTGATCGACACGCCGTGGCGGCCGAACTCGCTGGCGATCGCGGCGAGCACGCCCGGGCGGTCGGCGACCTCGAGCAACAGGTAGAACTGCGACTCGACCTCGTCGATGGCGCGGATCGGCTTCGCGGCGAGCGCGCCGATGGTCGCGCCCTTGCGCCCCGCCACGAGGTTCTTGGCCGCGTCGATGAGGTCGCCGAGCACGGCCGACGCGGTCGGTGCCGCCGCCGGCGCCGCGGCCGTAGAGCATGAGCTCGCCGACCGCGTCGCCCTCGATGAACACCGCGTTGAACGAGTCGCGCACCGACGCGAGCGGATGGCGCTCCGGGACCATCGCCGGGTGCACGCGCACCGCGACCTCGCCGTCGAGCTCCTCGGCGACCGCGAGCAGCTTCACGACGTAGCCGAGGTCGCGCGCCGACGCGATGTCGTCGGCGTGATCCCGGTGATGCCCTCGCGGTAGACGTCGCCGGCGACGACGCGCGCGCCGAACGCGATCGACGCGATGATCGCGGCCTTGGCCGCGGCGTCGAACCCCTCGACGTCGGCGGTGGGGTCGGGTTCCGCGTACCCGAGGCCTGCGCCTCGGCGAGCGCGTCGGCGAACGAGGTGCCGTCTCGGTCATGCGGGTGAGGATGTAGTTGGTCGTGCCGTTGACGATGCCCATGACGCGGCGGATGCGGTCGCCGGCGAGCGACTCGCGCAGCGGCCGGATCAGCGGGATGCCGCCCGCGACCGACGCCTCGAACAGCAGGTCGACGCCCGCGCCCTCGGCGGTCTCGAACAGCTCGCGGCCGTGCGTCGCGAGCAGCTCCTTGTTCGCGGTGACGACCGGCTTGCCCGCCTTCAGCGCCTCGACGATCAGCGTCCGGGCGGGCTCGATCCCGCCGATCACCTCGACGACGACGTCGACGTCGGGGTCGCCGACGACGCTCGCCGCGTCGTCGGTGAAGCAGCGCGCCGGAAGCGCGAGGCCGCGGTCCTTGCCGAGGTTGCGCACCGCGACGCGCGCGACCTCGAGCGGAACGCCGGACCGCGCCTCGATCACGTCGGCGTGGTCGTGGATGAGGCGCACGAGCGCGGTGCCGACGTTGCCGCAGCCGAGGAGCCCGACCCGGACCCGCTCCTGCATAGTGCGGATCAGTCTCCCATCTGGTCGCGGCGAGACGCGAGGTCGTCGAGCGTCTCGCGGCGCACGACGACGCGCGGCGTCGCCGTCGCGCACGAACACGACCGCCGGGCGCGGCACCTTGTTGTAGTTCGACGCCATCGAGTAGCCGTACGCCCCGGTGACCGGCGTGGCGAGCAGGTCGCCGACCGCGACGATCGGCGGGGAGGTGGGCGTCGCGGACGAGCACGTCGCCCTGCTCGCAGTGCTTGCCGGCGACGCGTGACGACGGAGGGTCGGCGGCGCAGCCGCGCGCGCGGGGAGGAACGCCTCGTAGCGCGCGCCGTAGGTGACCGGGCGGGGGTTGTCGCTCATCCCGCCGTCGACCGCGACGTAGGTGCGGACGCCGGGGATCTCCTTGATCGTGCCGACCGTGTAGAGCGTGATCCCGGCCGGGCCGGCGATCGAGCGCCCGGCTTCGACGGCGAGCCGCGGCGCGGGGTCGAGCCCGGCGAACTTGGCGCAGGCGCCTGCGTACGACGTGCGGACGAAGCTCGCGAAGGTCGGCGATCGACGGCGCGTCGAGGTCGTCGGCAGGTGTACGGAACGCCGAGGCCGCCGCCGAGGTTGAGCTCGTCGATCGGTCGACCGACCGCGCCGGTCACTTCGGCCGCGAGCTCGGCCGACGATCGCGGCCGCCCGCGCGTACGAGTCGAGCCGGAGGATCTGCGAGCCGATGTGGCAGTGGAAGCCGGCGAGGTCCAGCGCGTCGCTCTTGGCGACGCGGCACCGCGGCGTCGCGCGCGGCGCCGTTCGCGACGGTGAACCCGAACTTCGAGTCGTCGGTGCCGGTCTCGATGTACTCGTGGGTGTGCGCCTCGACGCCCGGGCGTGACGCGCACGAGCACGCGGGGCGGGGCGAGCCCGCCGGCGACGAGGGCCTCGAGGCGGTCGAGCTCGTCGAACGAGTCGACGACGATGCGGCCGACGCCGAGCTCGAGCGCGGCCGCAGCTCGGCTCGGACTTGTTGTTGCCGTGGAACACGATGCGCGCGGCCGGGAACCCGGCGCGGAGCGCGACGTGCAGCTCGCCACCGGTCGCGACGTCGAGGTGGAGGCCCTCCTCGGCGACGAGGCGCGCCATCGCGAGTGCAGAGGAACGCCTTGCCCGCGTACGCGACCGCGCCCGTCGCCGAACGCGCGCGCGGTACTCGCGGCAGCGGGCGCGGAGCTCGTCCTCGTCGTAGACGTACAGCGGCGTGCCGAACGTGTCGGCGAGCGCCGCGAGGTCGCACCCGGCGATCGAGAGGCGGCCGTCGGCGTCGACCGTCGCGCTGCGCGGAAGGAGGCGGAGGTCGAACGGCGCGTCGGTCCCCATCAGACCTGCTCCGGCTCGTCGGCGTCCGGCTCGTCGGCATCGGCGCGGATCATCTCGTCGGGCGCGTGCACGCCGAGGATCGCGAGCGCGTCGGCGAGCCCGATGCGGCACGCCTCGGCGAGCCACAGCCGCGCCTGGGTGAGCGCGGCGTCGTCGGTGATCACGCGGCAGTCGCGGTAGAAGCCGTGGAACGACGTGGCGAAGTCGCGCACCCAGGTGGTGACCCGGTGCGGTGCGCGGAGCGCCGGCCGCCTCGCGCGAGCACGTCGGGATACCGGCGAGCGCGCGCAGCAGGTCGAGCTCGCGCTCGTGCGTGAGCGGCGCGAGGTTCGCGTCGAGGATCGGCAGGCGCGCGATGCCGCGCTCCGCGGCCTGGCGACCGATCGACGCGATCCGCGCGTGCGCGTACTGCACGTAGTAGACGGGGTTCTCCATCGACTGCGCGGTCACGACGTCGAGGTCGAACGTCTGCGTGGTGTCGATGCCCTGCAGCAGGAACGTGAGCCGCGCGACGTCGGGATCGACCTCGTCGAGGATGTCGGCGAGCGTGACGATGTTCCCGGCGCGCTGCGACAGGCGCACCGAGCTCGCCGCCCCGTTCGAGCTTCACGAGCTGGCCGAGGAGCACCTCGGGCTCGCCGGCGGGATAGCCGAGCGCCTCCATGCCGGCCTGGAGCGACTTCACCTGGCCGTGGTGGTCGGCGCCCCAGATGTCGATGAGGTGCTCCCAGCCCGCGCGCGAACTTGTCGCGGTGGTACGCGAGGTCGTTGCAGCAGATACGTGGTGTTGCCGTCGGACTTCACGAGCACGCGGTCGCGCTGGTCGCCGAAGTCGGTCGAGCGCAGCCAGGTCGCGCCGTCGTGCTCGTCGACGAAGCCCGCGGCCGCGCAGGTCGTCGAGCACCGCGGCGACCTCGCCGCGCTCGTGCAGCGTGCGCTCCGAGAACCAGGTGTCGAAGTGCACGCCGATGCGGTCGAGGTCGTCGCGCACGCCCTCGACGACCCGCGCGGTAGCCCCACTCGCGCGCCTGCTCCTGCGTGGCCGCGTCGCCGAGCTCGGCGCGCATCCGGTCGGCCATCTCGACGAGGTACTCGCCCTGGTAGCCGTCCTCGGGCGGCTCCTCGCCGCGGTAGCGCGCGAACAGCGACGCGGCGAACGTGTCGAGCTGGTTGCCGGCGTCGTTCAGGTAGTACTCGCGGTGCACCTCGGCGCCCTGCGCGGCGAGCAGGTTGGCGATCGCGTCGCCGACCGCGACCCAGCGCCCGCCGCCGGCGTGGAGCGGGCCGGTCGGGTTCGCCGAGACGAACTCGAGGTTGATGCGCTGGCCGGCCAGCGCTCGGCGTGGCCGTACCGCTCGCCCTGCGCGACCACGGCCCGCAGCACGTCGTGCAGCCAGGTCGGGCGCGAGGTAGAGGTTGACGAAGCCCGGGCCGGCGATCTCGACCCGCTCGAGGTGCGGCGGGCGCTCGGCCTCGAGCGCGACGACGATCTTCGCCGCGACGTCGCGCGGGGCCATGCCGACGGACTTCGCGAGCTGCAGCGCGACGTTGGTGGTGAAGTCGCCGTGACCCGGGCGGGTGGGGGGCGTCAGCTCGATGCCCCCGTCCGGCACCGGAAAGCCCGCGGCATCGAGCGCGACGTGCAGCGCGGCGAGGAGCTCGTCACGGATCACAGGCGGTCGCGGCGTGCCCGACGCGGGTTCGCGGCGCACGGCATCGACGAATCGTAGTGGCGACGCCTCCGGCCACTCGCCGTGATTCGCCGCCGCGACCGATGGGCCGCGATTCGCCCGAGGCAATCAGCGGGCCGTGCGATGGCCGCGGACGGTCGGGGTATCGTGCCCCGGCTGGGAGTCCGGGCAAGGGAGTGCCGCATGCAACCGACGGCCGACGGCCGCGTCGAGTCGCTCGTGGACACGGCGCGCCACGGCTCGGGTCTCGCCACCGTGTACGGCGCGCTCGACCAGGTCGTCGCGCGCTACGAGCTGCGCGACGCCGCGGTCGTCGTCGACGTCCCCGGCCTCGGGCGGCAGGTGCTGCACGCCGGCCGGCAGCCGCTGCACAACGACGAGCAGCGGCTGCACGAGGCCGAGCCCGGCCTCTACCTCGACCCGCCGGTGGACGATCCGCTGCTCGGCCGAGCTGATGCTCGCGGTGAGCACGCTCGCGCTGCGCTACGACGCCCGCGACGAGCCCGAAGAGGCGCCGTCGTGAGCCTCGACGAGCTCGAACTGGAGCTGCGCCGGCTGCCGGGCGTCCTGGCGGTCGGCTTCTCGGAGACCGACGGCCTGGTGATCGTCGAGGTGCAGGCCGGCCCGGATGCCTGCGACGAGCTCGCGCGCGACGCGACGGTGCTGCGCGATCGAGCACCTGGGCGAGCCGGTCGCGGTCGAGATCGTGCGCTGGGGCGACGGCCCTCCGCGTCCGGGCGAGACGCGGCTGCGGCTCCTCGACGTCACCACCGATCCCGCGGTCGGCGAGATCGCGGTGCACCTCGCTCGCGGCGAGGAGCGCGCCGTCGGCCGGGCCTCCACCGCGCACGGGCTGCTCGGCGTCGTCGAGGCGACGGTCTACGCGATCCGCACGTTCCTGCCCGACCTCGCCTACCTCCCGGGATGGGCCCGCACGGTCGAGACCACGCCCGACCGTCGCTTCCTCGTGGTCGCGTCGGTCACCGATCCCGAGGCGCGCGCCGCATCTGCGCGGCGCGGCCGAGGGGAGCATCGCCGCTCGACGCGGCCGCGCGCGCGACCCTCGCGGCGTTGAACCGCACGATCAGCCGCGAGCTCTGAGCGCCGGACTCACGACGTGACGCGCCCGCTCGACGGAGTCCGCGTGCTCGACGTGTCGGATGCGATCGGCGCCTATTGCACGCGGCTCCTCGCCGGGTTCGGTGCCGACGTGGTGAAGGTCGAATACCCGGACGGTGACGAGCTCCGGCGGCGGCCGCCGCTTCGTGACGGCGCGGCCGGCGCTGAGGCAAGCCTCGTGTTCGCGTACTACCACGCCGGAAAGCGCGGGATCACGCTCGACACGCGGCCGCGACGCGAGCGTGCCGCTGCTCGAGGAGCTGGGGAACACCGCCGACGTCGTCGTGATGTCGCCGTCCCGTCGACGCCCGCTCGCGGGCTTCGACGAGGACGGCCTCCGCGTGTCGTGGGCTACCGACGATGCAGTCGTCTGCTCGGTCACGCCCTACGGCCTCACCGGTCCGTACCGGCACCGGCGCGCCACTCACTTCGTCGGCTACGCGACCAGCGGTGGGATGCACAAGATCGGTCCTCCCGAGGGGCCGCCGGTCACGATCCCCGGCCAGCAGCACTGGGACGAGGCGAGCGCGCACGCCGCCCTCTGCGTGCTCGCGGCGCTGCAGCACCGCACACGGGTCGGCGGGCAGACGATCGACATCGCTGCTTCCGAAGTGGCGGTCACGCGCGACTTCGCGTTCGATCGCTACGACGTGATGGGCATGGCCCAGGACCGGACCGTGCTGATCGGGTATCCCCCGACGGGAACGTGGCAGTGCAAGGACGGACCCTTCGACGTCGCCGCGCACCAGACGCGCCACTGGGACGCATTCCTCCGCATGCTCGACTCCCCACCCGAGTTGTCGGCACCGTCGTTACAGGACGTGCTCGTGCGTCGGGAGATCTTCGACGGTCTCGCGGAGACGATCAGCGGCCTCCTCGCCGAACGGAGCCGGACCGAGCTGGTCCGCAAGGGCCAGGAGGCAGGCCTGCCGTGCTCCGTCCTCAACACCCCCGCCGAGTTCGTCGTCGACGAGCAACTCGCGGCGCGTGGCTACTTCGTGACGCTGCCGGCGCCGGACGGTGGCGAGGTTCGCATGCCCGGAGCGCCGTTCAAGTCGTCGACCGAGCTGTTCTCGATGACGCGGCGGCGCGCCGCGCCTCGGCGAGCACAACCACGACGTCTACGTCGCGGAGCTCGGGCACACCACGCGGGAGCTCGACAGGTGGAGGGATGACGATCTTGTCTGAGACGGCCGTGCGCAGCATCGACGAGCTTCGCATCCTCACGTTCGGTGCGTTCATCGCCGGGAACACGACCGGGCTCGCCCTCGCGGAGCTCGGCGCCGACGTCGTCAAGATCGAGGCGGTTGCGCGCCCCGAAGTGCTGCGGAACCTCGCCTACGGCTTCGGCGACCGTTCGGTCGTCGAGCCGTCGGGCGTCCCCAACACGGTTATGTACGCCGACCTGTCCCGGAGCACGCGGAATCTCTCGCTCGAGATGAACACGGGAGCGGGACGCTCGCTCTTCAAGCGACTCGTGGCCGTCGCCGACGTCGTGATCGAGAACTTCGGCGCGGAGACGATGCGGCACTGGGGTTGCTCGTTCGACGACCTCACCGCGGTGAACCCGCGCCTCGTCATGGTGTCGCTCTCCGGGTACGGCCGCACCGGACCCCGCGGCACGTACCTCGCGTACGCCACGAACATCAGCAACTTCTCGGGCCTCACGACCACGTGGAACTTCCAGCACGGCACGCACAGCGACTACATCGCCGCGATCCATGCCGCGACCGCGGTGCTCGCCGCGGTCGCGCAGGTCGATCGCACCGGTACCGGTGTCGCCATCGACATCGCCCAGACCGAAGCGCTCGGGGCGGTGCTCGCACCGATCTACCTCGACCCGCTGAACAACGGCCGTGATACCAGGGCCGCGGGGAACGCGGTTCCGGGGTCGCTGTTCACCGACGTCTTCGCGTGCCAGGGGCACGATCGCTGGCTCGCGATCGAGCTCGAGGACCTGTCCGACTGGTCGACGCTGTGCGACGTGCTCGGCCGGCCCGATCTGCTGGTGCACGACCACGACGAGATCGACGCGCGCCGCCGAGGACTGCACGACGCGATCGCCGCGTGGTCATCCGTGCAGTCGCCGCACACTGCCGCACAGCTCCTCCAGAACGCAGGGCTCGCGGCGGGCGCGGTCTATGACAACGAAGACATCGTGCGAGACCCGCAGCTGCCGGGCACGCGGCGCGGCCGTCGAGATCGACCAACCCGATCTCGGCGTGGTCGAGTACTACCAGTCGCCGTACCGCATGTCGAAGACGCCGGGCTCCGTTCGACGACCCGGGCCTCGCCTCGGCCAACACACGACGGCGGTCCTGCGCGAGTGGCTCGACCTCGACGATCGCGAGATCGGTGCGCTCGAAGCCGCGGACGCGGTGTTCCAAGCTCCAGGGGAGGCATCGTGAGACACGCCCTCGGCATCGTGTCGGTCGCGTTCGGCAACCTCGGCGTCGAGGACGCGGCGCGACGCGCGGCCGATCTCGGCTTCGAGCACCTCGACACCGGCGTGGGCGCGATCGACCGACTCGACCCGGCGGCGCTCGCCGGGCTCCCGATACCGATCGGCGATCGCATCTCGGGCTTCGAGGTGCGCAGCGGCTGCACCGGGATGGCGCCGCTCGAACGCCGCGGCGAGGACCGCTTCGACGAGACGGTCCAGTTGTTCCGCAGCAATCCGGGCGCGCGCTGGAGCCCGGGCCCCGCAGCGCCGCGAGCAGCATCGCGAAGGCGGAAGCGATCGTCGCGGCCGTTCCCGGTCTCCGGCTCACCGTCGACACCGGCCACATCGCGACGTGGGGCGAGGACCCGGTTCGCCTCCTGCATCTCGCCGGCCACGTGCAGCTACGGCAAGCGGCCGAGGGACGGCCGCAGCTGTACCCCCACGAAGGCGGCGACGTCGACTTCGCGGCCGTCCTCGCCGAGCTCGAACGGCTCGACTACCAGGGGCTCGTGAGCA
The DNA here is from genome assembly GCA_963705625.1 of uncultured Actinomycetes bacterium. Lineage (GTDB taxonomy): Bacteria > Actinomycetota > Acidimicrobiia > IMCC26256 > DASPTH01 > DASPTH01. The sequence goes on along the minus strand of CAVPKG010000001.1, from coordinate 269,611 downwards.
TCGAGTACTTCGACCTGCCCGACTACGGCTGGCCGCTCGAGGACCCGGTCGGCCACGCGGTCGCGCTCGCGTCGCATGTCCGCGCGCTGATGTCGTGAGCAACCGGCCCGATCGTGGGTCTCACGGACAGCGTCGCGTGTACCTCCGGTGCGAAACCGAAGAGCCGCTCGGCGTTGCCGCCGACAACCTGCGTCGCGATCTCGCCGGGCAGGCCGTTCAAGACCTCGTCGAGCACCTTGTTGGAGTTCGGGTACGTGCTCTCGGGATGCGGGTAGTCGTTCCCCCACAGCAGGCAGTCGGCGCCGGTCAGCGGGATGTTGTGGATCGCGACCGCGTCCTGCTGGAACGTGGCGTGGATCTGCCTGCGGATGTAGTGGCTCGGGAGCTCGGCCAGCGTCGGCTTCGACCAGTGCTGGTGCGCCTGGTAGTACTCGTCGAGCGCGCTCATCGTCCACGCCATCCAGCCCGCGTTGACCTCGACGAGCACGACCTGGAGCGACGGATACCGTTCGAGCACACCGCCGCACGACAAGAGCGCAGTCGCACGCGCCGCCATCGACTGTGTGGCGAGCAGGTTGGCGGTCGCGCTCCCCCATCCGCGGTAGAAGATCATGTCGTGACCGGTTCCCTGGTGCATCACGACGGGTTTGCCGACCTCTTCCGCGGCGCGCCAGAGCGGTTCCCACTCGGGCATGTTCCATTCGGGTGTGCCGACGAGCGGCAGCAACAGCGCGGCGCACTGTTCGTCGTCACCGAGTCGCTGCACCTCGCCGATCGCGGTGTCGACGTCCCACGTGGGGACCATGCACGCGAGCTTGATCCGGTTGCTCCCGCCGAGGCGTTCGATGATCCAGTCGTTGTACACACGACACGCGGCCGCGCCGACCTCCGGGTCTTCGATGTTCCACACGTACAGCCCGATCGTCGGATAGATCACTTCGCCGTTCACGCCGTCGGTGCGCATCATGTCGAACCGCACGTCGGGCGACGCGGCGCCGATGCGCTCGGCCTCCTTTGCCGCCGCAGCGTCGGCGGACATCTCGCTCCAACCGATCGCGCTGCCGTCGACGACGAGACTCCAGCCACCGTCGTCGTTCGCCTGGATGCGACGCGGCGCGGAGTCGCGCATGGACTCCGGCATGCGCGCGTACCAGAGGTCGTGCGGCTCGTCGACGTGCGCATCCGCCGAGATCTTGGGGAGTTCGGCGGCGTTCACGTTTGATGACCTCCTGCGCGCCCGGGAGATGATCGCGAAGACCAAGTATCGCCGACGAACCGGACCGCGCGGATCCGGTGCAGTCTCCGACGGAGCCGGTGACGCACGAGCGCCGGGCGAGAGGATCTCGGGTCGCGGAAGGTGAAGAGACGAGTTCCTGGTCTCACAGGCTCGGGAGGTCCACCAAACCGCTCGACGCCGACGATGACGACGGGATCCTCGGGGCAACCGAGGTCGACGCTCTCGAAGCCAGCCCGTTGGAACTGCCGCCGGAGAAGCCTGCATTGCCACACATCCGCGCGTGACCGGCACCACACGACGACCGCGTCCGGGGCGCACAGTTGCGTCAGTGCGCGAGGCAGGCGCGCGACGTCACGATCAGTGACGTAGGAGAGAAAGCCCGAGATCAGCACCAGTGAGGCAGGAACCACGCCGACGTACGAGTCGACGACCCCGGCGTCAGCGGTCACGACCTTCACGTGTGGCACAGCGAGCACGTGCGCCCTCGCACGCGCGAGCTCCGCATTGCGGGGATCGAACTCGACGAGCGTCGCGACCGCGTCGTCCCGGCGCGGATGCTCGGCGAGCGCGCCGAGGAGGTCGTGACCCTGGCCGGCGCAGAGGCTCACGGCCCGGATCGGTCCTGGCGGTGCGGCGTCGAGCACCACACGCAGGTGTCGCTGGAGGACCGCCAGTCGCTGCGAGAAGCGTGAGGCCGGGTCGTCGTAGTTGGCGTGCCAGGCGACCCAGTCCGTCATCGGCATCGATCGACAGTATCGAGGGCTCTGCAATGCCGGTCGCCCCCCGGCCAACGGCGGGATGCGACCGTAGAGTTCGACGACCCGACATGTCGAGGTGATGTGGGTGAACGACGAAGCTCCACGGAAGATCGGCGTCGGCCTCGTCGCCGGAGGGAACCTCGATCGCATTCGCGCGCTCGAATCGCTGCCGATCGACTCGTTGTGGGCCGGCGGGCATGTCGCGTCCCCCAACCCGACGCCGGAGGCGATGGTCGGGCTGGCCCGGCTCGCAGCGTCCACGGAGCGCGTGCTGATCGGGACGTCGATCCTCCTGCTACCCCTCTATCCGCCGGCGATCGTGGCTTCGGCCACCTGGTGGGTGAGATCATCCGCCGCGTCGACGGGCGCGACGTCGGCACGTTCCTGCGTGAAGAGGTCAACGGTCCGCTCGGCGTGGAGTTGCTCCTCGGCGTCCGACCCGAGGAGGACGCGCGGTGCGCCGAGCGATCGCTGGTGCTGCCCCCGGGCGAAGACGCCGACAGCACCGCGGCAGCCGTCATGACACCCATGATCGAGTCCGGCAACCGTCGAGCATGGCGGGCCGCGCAGATCCCGGCCGGCAACTGCCACACCGACGCGCGCAGCCTCGCGCGCACATACGGCGCGCTCGCCTGCGGCGGCGCACTCGACGGCGTCCATGTGCTCAGCCCATCGACCATCGCGGCCGCGACCGAAGTGCAGGTACACGGTCTCGACCTGACGCGCAGCCTCGCCACGGAGGACTCGTGAGCGAGTACGGGCTGGGCTGGATGCTGGCCGACGACGACGAGGCGCCGATGCGCTCCCCCGGCTGCTTCGGCCACGGCGGCATGTTCGGCTCGTGGGGCTGGGCCAGCCCCGCGGAGCGCATCGGATTCGGCTACGTCATGAACGACTGCTACCCCGGCGAGCACTTCGGTTCCGGCGACCTGCGAGGTGAGTACCTCCTCGCGGCAGTGCTCGCGGTCGTCTCCTGACGCTCGAACAGCCGCAAGCCGGCGCGTGAGCCGCGGCGCGACGCGGATGCAGCGCTCCAGAGCACACGAGGCACGTTCACCGGAAGTTCTCTTGACTGTTTCCCATCGGCCGCGCAGGGTGAACGCAGGCAGGGCATCCGACCGCGGGCGGAGTCGTGGCACGCTGCAAGATCTACGAGATTCAGGGGCCAGATCCCGCCCGTACCGCGGCCGCGGTCCGGTGCCATCGGACAGCAGACGCGAAGGTCACGATCGGCAACCGGAAGTTCGACATCTGCAAGAAGCACCAGGGCAGCGGGTGGGAGCTCTTCGAGCGCGGCGGCTGGTTGTACGCGGTCGATCTGAACTCGAAGCCGCCGAAGCGACGCAACTGACACGCGTGAAGCCGCGCTGCGCTTCTCGACCGCGCGCTAGGAACCGAATTCAGGACGGCGATACACACCGGGCTTGTCGGGTGAGCGGTGCGGGGGACGCCGCGGTGTCACGTTCTGCTCGCGGAGCCCGGTGCGGGTTCCGGACCACGGCGCCGGTGGCGCCAGCACCCGGTCGGCCCAGCGGTAGGCGAGGTCCTCGTAGTTCACCCGCCACCCGCGGAAGTGCGGCCAGGCCGCGTCGGCATCCCGTTCGGTCGCGAACCCGACCGCCTGCAGGAGCGTGACCGCGGTGGCGAACTCCTCGGGGGTGAGCTGCAGCGGTCCGTCGGGCATCGGATCGTGGTCGTAGGCCCAGCCGATGGCGTCGGAGATCCGACTCAAGGCCGTGTACCCCATGCGGAGTGACAGGCGCGCCTGGGACGGTGCGCTGGTCGGGTTCAACGCGAGGTGCATGGCCGCAGCGTCGAGCACCGAGAGCAACGCGATGACCCACGACGACCACGGATCCGGTGAACGGAAGAGCAGGAGCACCGGATAGGTCGAGTGCGACTCGGAGAATTCGGCGGCCCACTGCTCCCACTGGCCGTAGAAATCGGGGAGCGCGTCGACGATCCCGACGAGCTGATGCCGGATGAGGATCTCGGGACCCCAGGACGGTTCTCCGGCGCGGCTCGCGAGCATCGCGATGAGCGACTCGCGACGGTTGAACGCGGCGTAGAGCGCAGGCAGGTACGCGATCTGCAACGCGATCACCACGAACCCGGACGCGGCGGCGAAGATCACGATGGTGTCGTTGGTGAAGCGTGCGGAGCGCGCCAAACCCAACGTGAACATCGCCGCGCCGACCTCGCTGACCGCTTCACCGAGGTTCTGGGTGTAGGGCACGAGCATCACGACGAACGCGGCGCCGAGCAGCACCAGCCACACGACGAGTTGGGCGAGGACCGCGACGGGCCCGATCGGCGCGAGCAACGCGTCTTTGCGTTCATACGTACGCGCGAGGCGCGAGACGGCAAAGAACAACCGCCGCGTCGACCGGTTGATCCAGATCGACAGTCGAGCGGGTCCCGACAGCGCGCGGGGAAGCACCAGGGTGAAGACCACGCTCGTCCAGGTCAGCGTGAGCACGACCACCCCGATGAGGATCCCGAGCCAGAGCGGCATCAGACGATCCTGTCCGCGTTCTCGGAGCGGACGCCGAGCGGCGCCGCCGGGTAGTTGCCGGAAGGCCGTCGCTAATTTGCGGGGCGTGGCCCTACCGACAGACCCTGGCGCTTCGACGCCCAATACGGAGTCCGCAGCACCGTTGCCCGATTCCGCCGCGCCCACTCTGGATGCCCGGGCACTGGCCGAGCTGGCGCCGTTCGGCGAAGAGCGCGTGGTCGAAGTGGGCGACATCCTCTTCCGCGCCGGTGACGAGTCCTACGACTTCCTCGTGGTACTCGAAGGCGCCGTCGACATCATCCGTCCCGACCTCGAAGGCGAGACGCTGATCACCACCCATCTCGCCGGCCGCTTTCTCGGCGAGTTGAACATGGTGACCGGGCAGCGCTTGTACCTCACGGCCCGTGTCAGTGAGCCGGGTCGCGTGCTGGCGATTCCCGTCGAGGACTTCCGTCGGGTCATGAGCAGCAAGCCGGATCTCGCGGACACGATCTTTTCGGCGTTCGTCGCCCGCCGGGAGCTCTTGCGCGCCGGAGAGGGCGCGCGCGCAGTGCGGATCATCGGCTCCCGGTACTCCCGGGAGGCGATGGTGTTGCGCGCGTTCGCGGCCCGGTCTCGTGTCCCGCACACCTGGATCGACATCGAAGGTGAGGGCGACGTCGAGGTGTTGCTCGCGAACATGGGGTTTCGGCCGCGTGACACACCGGTCGTCATCACCACTACGGGGGTGTTGCGCCACCCCTCACCCGGCGAGTTCGCCGAGCATCTCGGACTCACGTTCCGGCAAGAGCCGGGATACATGTTCGACCTCGTGGTCGTGGGAAGCGGTCCGGCCGGCCTGTCCGCCGCGGTGTACGGAGCCTCGGAAGGACTCGACACCGTGTCGCTCGACGCGGTCGCCACCGGTGGACAGGCGGGTGCCAGTTCCCGCATCGAGAACTACGTCGGCTTCCCGAACGGCATCTCCGGCGAAGAGCTCGCGTCGCGCGCCGCGATCCAGGCGCAACGGCTCGGCGCCCGTTTGAACGCGCCGTGCGAGGTCGCGGGCATGCGAGAGGAGGACGAGTTCCACGTCATCGTGCTCGACGACGGCAGCGAGATCCCGTGCCGCACCGTGATCATCGCGGCCGGCGCGCGCTACCAACGGCTCGCGGTCGACGACCTCGAACGGTTCGAAGGCGCCGGGGTGTACTACGCGGCCACCGATCTCGAAGCGCGGATCTGTAGTGGCCTGCCGGTGATCGTGGTCGGTGGCGGTAACTCCGCCGGTCAGGCAGCGATCTACCTAGCGCAGCAGGACAGTCAGGTATCGATCGTGATCCGGCGCAACAACCTGACGCACAGCATGTCCCATTACCTCGTCGAACGGATCGACGCCGAGCCGCGCATCCAGGTGTACGCCGACACCGAGGTACGCGCGCTCGCAGGCGACGGCCATCTCGACCACGTCACGCTCGAGCACACGCCCACGGGCGAGCGTCGCAGCGTCGGTTGCTCGGGCCTCTTCTGCTTCATCGGCGCCGAGCCCGCGACCGCGTGGTTGGGCGGTGCGTTGGAACTCGATGCGAAGGGCTTCATCCTCACCGATCGTTCCTTGCCGGATCCGATCACCAGGGGTCCGCGGTTCGCAACACGCGACCCCTTGCCGTTCGAAACCTCGATGCCGGGCGTGTTCGCAGTCGGTGATGTGCGGAGCGGCTCGATGAAGCGGGTCGCCGCCGCGGTCGGGGAAGGGTCGAGCGCGGTGCGTTCCGTGCACGAGCATCTCGCGACGATCACCGACTGAGCCCCGTGGCTCGAATGACAATTTCGACGGCCCAGTCAGGGCTTGACGAAACGCCGCAGCCGCCAGAGACGAACACAACCGGACTGCGTCCGGCCGAGTTCGCCTTCTCGATCTGTCCGGCTTCGTACTCGGTGATCGCTCCCACCACTGTCCTCCGTGCGCCGAGAGTGATCTGAGGGGCAAACGAGGCGGCTCAACCCAACGGCATGTCGTAGAGCCGGCACCAGTTGTCCCAGAGGATCTTGCGCTTCGTCTCCTCCGGGATCGGTAGCTCGAGGAATCCGTTCACCGACTCCGGGTACTTCGAGTCGCCGTGCGGATAGTCGGTGGAGAACACGATGTTGTCGTCGCCGAACCAGTCGACGTAGTACTTCACCGGTGTCTCGTCCGCCTCGACGCTGAGGAAGCAGTTCGACCGGAAGAACTCCGACGGTGCCTTCTCGAGGTCGGGTGCGTCCGCGGCCCCCGTCCACTCCCAGTGCTCGTCGAGCCGATGGAGCAACCATGGCGCCCAGCCGCAGTTGCCTTCGAGCAATCCGACGCGCAGGTTCGGGAAGCGCTGGATCACGCCGCCGCTCGCGAAGCTCACGATCACCGCCATGATCCCGAGCGGCTGCCCGAACGTGTGCCACATCATCAGGTTGTCGAACACCTCGAGCGAGTAGTCGGGGCGCAGGTAGTTCTGACCGCCACCGTGGAAGCAGATCGGTACGCCGAGCTCCTCACAGGCGCGCCAGATCGGGTCGTAGTGCGGGTCGTGCCACGGCCGACGGTTCACGCACCCGGGGTGCAGGAAGACGGTCTTGAACCCGAAGTCCTGCACGACGCGCTTCACCTCGTCCGCCGCGGCATCGACGTCGTGCGGCGCGAGGAGCCCGGCGCCGAAGAGGCGGGTGGGGTCCGCCTCACAGAAGTCGTGCAGCCAGTCGTTGTAGGCGCGCGCGACCGCAGCCGCGAGCTCGGGCTCGTAGCCGTCCGCACCCGCCTGTTCGGCGCTGTCGAGACCGAGCACGAACAATCCGCGGCTCGGGAACAGCACCGCCGCATCGAGCCCCTCGGCGTCCATGGCCTCGAGTTGCGACGGTGCGTCCCAACCCCGCTCCTCCGCGTGCGCGTACGCAGTGTCCTGGTGCGGTCGCCACCCGACGCCCGTGGTCCAGGGCACACGCACGCGGGCGCGGTTCGAGATCGACAGCACGTGGTCCTTGACCTTGACCCGCATGTCGCGCCGGACCTCGCTCAGCCCGATCGGCGCCGCGTGCTGCCACGCGGGATCGATGTAGCGCTGCCACAGGTCGGGAGGCTCCATCACGTGCATGTCGCTGTCTGCCATCCGCCAACCATCTGCGTTCATCGACCCTCCTCGCGGTAGTTCGGGCCCCGGGTCCACGCGCCACCCAGCCTCGCGCTCCCACGACGAGTTGTCGATGGACCCGCGGGCCGCGGCGGGTATGTCGCGTCAGCCGTCGACTGGCGCCGGCGTCGTGCGTGTGAGCAGGTACGTGCCCTTGACGAACGGCAGGTCCATCCGGTTCACGACGCCGGGCGGCGCCGCGACCACCGCGGGGATCGCGTTCACCACCGGCATCGCGGTGGTGGTCGCACCGTCGAAGTGCGGTCCGATCGGCTCGAGTCGGACACGCACGCTCGGGTCGCCCTCGATCTCGAGGACGTAGCCGTCCTCGACCGGCCAGTTCGGCGTCATGTCGTGGCCGAGCTTCCAGACGAACTTGCACTGGATCACGGCGCGACCGTCGTGCATCCCGGAGAGCACGCCTTTGAAGCCCGCGATATTGCCCTTCTCGACCGTCATGAAGCCGAAGTCGGTGGTGTCGTTCGCGGCGCCGAACTCCGCTTCGAACCGGATCTCGTCGAGATCGACGGCCAACGCCTGCGCCATCACACGGATCTGGTCCTTGAACGAACCGCAGTTCGCTTCGATCATCGCCGGCGCCTCGGGATCGTCGACGGCGCGGTCGATGCTCATGGCACGGAACATCTGCTCGTTCGCGTACCCGCTCATGTCGAGCGACTCGAGCACGGAGATGCAGTCGATGCGCGTGCACATCGCGCTCGCGGCGAGGGCGACCATCGGTGCATGACCGGGATAGATGCCGCTCGCGTACAGCGACGACTGCCCGCGACGGGTGGCGTCCTCGATGCGCTCGTACACGTCGTCGCCGTACCCGATCCCCGCCATCATGTACATCGTGGTGACGAGGTTGGCGCCGGACTCCAGGATCCGGACCACGTGGTCGAAGTCGGGCCGGAAGGGCATGTAGGTCACACAATCGGGAGCCAACGCGAGGAGCGCGTCGATGTCGTCGGTTGCCGTGACCCCGATCGGCTCGATGCCCGCGAGCGTGCCGACGTCCTGCCCGACCTTCCCGGGTGAGTACGCGTAGCAGCCGACCAGCTCCAGCTCGGGATGGCCGACCATGCCGCGCACCGCGGCGCTGCCGGTCTTGCCGGTCGTCCACTGCACGACATGCAACCCCATGGCGTCTCTCCTCACCTGCGGCTCGGCCGATCGTGGCAGCTGGCGCCGATCCGGGACAACGTGCAACCTGCCCGACGCAGACCACTCGGCGTACATTAGAAAACCGCTTCGACTCGGGGCGAGGGGAGCACTCATGGCCGAACCCACGATCGTCGACGACCGGTACATCGTGATCTCTGCCGACGGGCACGCCGGCGGTGACATCCAGGACTACAAGCCGTACCTCGCGACGCGGTACCACGACGAGTTCGACGCCTGGGCCGATGCGTTCCAGAATCCGTTCTCCGACCTGCCGCGCGGCGACGAGGTACCGCAACTGGGATTCGAAGCGCCGGCTCGAGGAGCTGGAGTCCGACGGCGTGGTCGCCGAGCTGCTCTTCCCGAACACGGTCCCGCCGTTCTTCCCGAGCAGCAATCTCACCGCGCAGCCTCCCGGCAAGGACGACTACCCGCTCCGCTGGGAGGGCCTCAAGGCGCACAACCGTTGGATGGTGGACTTCTGCAACGACGCGCCGGGACGCCGCGCCGGCATGGTCCAGATCCTGCTGCACGACGTGGACGCCGCGGTGCGGGAGATCGAATGGGGCAAGGAGGCCGGGCTCTTCGGGGGCGTGCTGCTGCCGGGCATCCCCCCCGACTCCGGGCTACCGACGTTCATCGCGACGGAGTACGAGCCGGTGTGGGAGGTGTGCGCGGCGCTCGACATGCCGCTCAACCATCACGCGGGCAACGCGGTTCCCAACTACGGTCCCTACAGCGCGGGGATGGCGATGTTCATCGTCGAAGGGGGCTTCTTCGCCCACCGCGCGCTGTGGATGCTGATCTTCGCCGGAGTGTTCGAGCGGCATCCCAACCTCAAGCTGGTGCTCACCGAAGGTGGCGCCGACTGGATCCCGGGTGTCATGGACGTGCTCGACTTCCAGTACGCGAAGTTCTCGACGCCGGGGAAGCCCGAGTACCAGATCGGCGGGCGCGTGCTCGAGGGCATGCCCCACACGCCGCGTGAGTACTGGCGGCGGAACTGCTGGGTGGGCTCGAGCTTCACGCTTCCGCACGAGGCCGCGCTGCGCGACGTGATCGGCGTCGACAAGATCATGTGGGGCCAGGACTACCCGCACACCGAGGGCACCTACCCCTACACACGCGAGGCGCTGCGCCACACGTTCGCCGACGTGCCCGTCGACGAGGTCGCGCGCATGGTCGGGGGCAACGCGGCAGAGCTGTACGGCTTCGACCTCGAGCTGCTCGGCCGCGTCGCGGCGCAGGTCGGGCCCACGGTCAGCGAGATCCAGGTGCCGCTCGACACCCTCCCGACGGACAGCTTCTCGAAGGCGTTCGAGGAGAGCGTGCCCCGGGTCTGGTGACCCCCCCTTACATGAGTGAGCGCTCACTCATGTAGAGTTTGCATCTTGTCTCCCAAACAGTCGAGCACCCAACTCGCGAGCTCCGAGACGGAGACGCCCGGTAGCTCGTCACGCGTCCGGGCGGCGGCGATGCCGTCGGAGGAGCGGCGGGCGTCGATTCTCGCCGCGACCGTGCCATTGCTGATCGAGCACGGCACCGAGATCACGACCCGTCAGATCGCGACGGCCGCGTGCGTCGCGGAAGGCACGATCTTCCGCGTCTTCGCCGACAAGGAGACGCTGATCGCGGCTGCCGTCGAGCAGGCGTTCGATCCCGCTCCCGTCGAAGCCGAGTTGCGCGCGATCGACCCGACGCTCGAGCTCGAGGCGAGGTGCGAGGCGGCCGTCGACATCCTGCAGAGCCGGGTGGCCTCGCTCTGGCGCATCCTCACCGCGGTCGGCGGGTTCCAGTCCGAGGACCAGCAAGCCAAGAGGGAGGATCGGCGGCGCTCGACCCTGCGCGCGCTCGCGAGCGTGTTCGAACCTGATCGAGCCCGGTTGCGCCTGGAGCCGATGGAGGCCGCCGACGTGCTGCGCGGCCTGACCATTGCCAGCTGCCATCCCGCCCTCGCGTCGGGCGAGCCGATGTCGCCGCACGAGATCGTGTCCGTGATCCTCGACGGCATCCGGACGCATCCGGACGGTCGACCGCGCATGTTGATGCTGAAGCTGCTCCGGACGTATCTGCTGCCCTACCGCAAGCTGCTCCTCGCGGTGCTGGGTTTCCAATTCGTGCAGACGATGATGACGTTGCTCCTGCCGACGCTCAACGCCGACATCATCAACAAGGGCGTCATCACCGGCGACACGGGTTACATCTGGCGGATGGGCGGCGTGATGCTCGGGGTCACGCTCGTTCAGGTCGTGTTCGCGGTCATCGCGATCTACTTCGGTGCTCGCGCCGCGATGAGCTTCGGCCGAGACGTACGCGGTGCGCTGTTCCGTGGCGTCACCGCGTTCTCCGCGGCCGACGTCAACACCTTCGGCGCATCGTCGCTCATCACCCGCATCACCAACGACGTCCAGCAGGTGCAGATGCTGGTCGTGATGATGTGCACGCTCTTCGTCGCCGCGCCGATCATGATCGTCGGTGGCTTGATCTTGGCCATTCGTGAGGATGGCCCACTCTCGCTGATCCTCGTCGTCGCCATCCCTGCGCTCGTGCTCAGCGTCGGTCTCGTCGTCATCCGGCTGATTCCGCAGTTCGAGAACATGCAGGCTCGCATCGACCGGACGAACCAGGTGCTTCGTGAACAGATCCAGGGCATGCGCGTCATTCGCGCGTTCGTGCGTGAACCGGAAGAAGGGGAGCGGTTCGGCGTCGCCAACGCCGACCTCACCGACACCTCGCTCCGCGCCGGGCGTCTCCAAGCGTTCATGTTCCCCAGCGTGATGCTGGTGCTGAACGTGTCGAGCGTCGCCGCGGTCTGGTTCGGTGGCGCTCGCGTGGGCGCCGGCGAGATGCAGATCGGCACGATGATCGCATTCCTCACGTACCTGATCCAGATCCTCACTGCGGTGATGATGGCGACGTTCGTTGCGGTGATGTGGCCGCGTGCCGCGGTCTGCGCGGCGCGCGTCAAGGAAGTGCTCGACACGCCTCCGACCGTGGCCGCACCGGAGTCTCCGGTGACCGAGATGCCGTTGCGGGCGACGTTCGAGATGCGCGACGTGAGCTTCCGCTACCCGGGCGCGGAGGAGCCGGTACTCAGCAACATCTCCTTCAGTGTCACCGCCGGCCAGACGCTGGCCGTGGTGGGGAGCACCGGCGCGGGCAAGACGACGCTCCTCGCCCTGGGCCCGCGTCTCTACGACGCGACCGGAGGCTCGGTACGCGTGAACGGCGTCGACGTGCGCGACGTCGACCCCGAGCTCCTCTGGAGCCACATCGGCCTGGTGCCGCAGCGGCCGTTCCTGTTCTCGGGCACGGTCGCGAGCAATCTTCGGTTCGGGCGAGCCGACGCCACCGACGACGAGCTGTGGGAGGCGCTCGAGATCGCCCAGGCGCGCGACTTCGTCGCCGAGATGTCCGGCGGTCTCGACGCGCCCATCGCCCAGGGCGGGACCAACGTGTCGGGCGGGCAGCGGCAACGGCTCGCCATCGCCCGGGCCCTGGTCAAGCAGCCCGACATCTACTTGTTCGACGACTCCTTCTCGGCGCTCGACCTCGCGACCGACGCCCGCCTGCGCGCCGCACTCCAGCCCGTCATCGCCGACGCGGCGACCGTCATCGTCGCGCAGCGCATCTCCACGATCTTGGGAGCGGATCAGATCCTGGTGATCGAAGCGGGTCGCCAGGTCGGGCTCGGTCCCCACGAGGAGCTCCTCGAGACGTGCCCGACGTACGTGGAGATCGTGGAATCCCAGATGGCGCAGGCGGCAGCATGAGCCGCACGAAGCGTCCCGGAGAGCTTCCCGAAGAGCAGAAGGCGATCAAGCCGCCGAACCAGCCGGCGAACCCGTTCGCGCGCGGGGCCATGCTCGGCGTACCCGTCGAGCGGTCGGAGAACTTCCGGGGCTCGGTGCTGCGCCTGAGTCGCCGTCTTCGCGTCGAGGGTTTCCGCGTCGGCGGCGTCGTGGTGCTGGCCGTCTGCAGCGTGATCCTGTTCGTGCTCGGTCCACGAGTGCTCGGCTCCGCCACCAACGTGATCGTCGTCGGGCGTACAGAGCCCGAACGGCATCGACTTCACGAAGCTCCACCGCACGCTGCTGCTCGCGCTCGGCCTCTACGTCACCTCGGCCGTGCTGGCGTACTTGCAGGCCTACGTGCTCGCCGGGATCGTGCAGCGCACCATGTCGCGTCTGCGGACCGAAGTGGAGGAGAAGCTCAACCGCCTTCCACTCCGCGACGTCGATCGCATGCCCCGCGGTGACCTGCTCAGCCGGGTGACGAACGACATCGACAATCTCGCGCAGAGCCTGCAGCAGACGCTCAGCCAGATGCTCACGTCGGTGCTCACCGTCGTCGGCGTCCTCGTGATGATGATCACGATCTCTCCGCTCCTCGCGCTGGTCGCGATCGTCACCGTCCCGCTGTCGCTCGCGACGATCTCGTTCATCACGCGCCGATCGAGGCCGCGGTTCGTCGACCAGTGGGATCACACCGGCACGCTCAACGCGCAGGTCGAAGAGGTGTTCACGGGTCACGAGCTGGTCAAGGTGTTCGGTCAGCAACGCGACGCCGAGGCAACCTTCGACGCCGAGAACGAGCAGCTGTTCGAAGCGAGCTTCGCCGCCCAGTTCATCTCGGGAACGATCCAGCCGGTGATGATGTTCATCGCCAACCTGAACTATGTCGCCATCGCAGTGATCGGTGGCTTGCGCGTCGCCTCCGGCACCCTGAGCCTGGGTGACGTCCAGGCGTTCCTCCAGTACACGCGGCAATACACGCAGCCGCTGACGCAGTTGGCGTCGATGGCCAACCTGCTGCAGTCCGGGATCGCGTCGGCCGAGCGTGTGTTCGAGCTGCTCGACGCGCCCGAGGAGTCTGAAGACCCGTTGGTTCCCCTGGTCGACGACAACCCGCGGGGACGGGTGGAGTTCGATCACGTGCGCGTTCTCCTACGACCCGGACCGCCCGCTCATCGAGGATCTGTCGCTGGTGGCGGAGCCCGGGCAGACGGTCGCCATCGTCGGCCCGACGGGAGCGGGCAAGACCACGCTCGTCAACCTCATCATGCGCTTCTACGAGATCGACGGCGGGACGATCCTGCTCGACGGCAACGACACCTCGAAGATGCGCCGACGCGACCTCCGTTCGAACATCGGAATGGTGCTCCAGGACACGTGGATCTTCGGAGGGACGATCAAGGAGAACATCGCCTTCGGCAATCTCGAAGCAACCGACGAGAAGATCATCGAGGCCGCGCGGGCGACCTACGTCGACCGATTCGTGCACACACTGTCCGACGGCTACGACACCATCCTCGACGACGAGAAGGGCAGCGTCAGCGCGGGCGAACGGCAGCTCCTCACCATCGCGCGCGCGTTCCTCGCCGACCCCACGATCCTGATCCTCGACGAAGCGACCAGCTCGGTCGACACGCGTACCGAGGTGCTGATCCAGCACGCGATGGCCGCCCTGCGCTCGAACCGTACGAGCTTCGTGATCGCCCACCGGTTGTCGACCATCCGCGACGCCGACATCATCCTGGTGATGGAGGCGGGCAGCATCGTGGAGCAGGGCAACCACGAAGAACTGCTCGCCAAGCGGGGCGCGTACTGGTCCCTGTACCAGGCGCAGTTCGCGGCCGCGGCCGTCGACGTCGCCTGAGTCGCGAACACAAGGGACTGGTGAGCGCTGACGTCCCGATCACGGCAAGATGGAGCGTGGATCGTGACCGGTTGCTCTCGTCTGTGTCCGCTGCACAACTCGCCGTAGGACTTGCCGGCATCGCGGTCGCGGTGAAACGACACCACGCCTACGACGCTCCCCTGCTCCACGGCCGACCCGACAACGTCGCTCGTGACGCGCTCCTGATGGGAACCGCGCTCTCCGCGCCCGGCCCCATGCTCGTCACGCAGGGCTGGGCCATCGCCCGCCTCCTTCGCCGGTCTCCGTACCCGGCACGCCTGGTGCTCGGCGGTCTCGGCGCGACCATGGTCTCGGGCTACTTCGCGGAGAGGCTCGTGCGGCGGCGGCTCCATCCGTCGAGTTGGGACCCGCTCGAGTCGCCCCTGGCCGCGACCGGGATCGCCTTGGCAGCGACGATGGCCGTCCTCGGTCTCACCTCGCGACACGGCCGGTCATAGGGCGCGCGACCATCGCAGCCGGCATTCGGAGCGCGCCGGGCTACCGTACGGAAATGGCCGGCTTCGAGGTGCCCGCAGATCTCACGTTCAACCGTGGACCCATTGCCGATCCCGAGGCTCTTGCTCGTGACGCCGGGGCTGCGTCGTGGCTGTTCCTCTGTGGCGAGGAGTTCGCGGCGATGGACGGGGGCATGTCGTATACGCAGGTGCAGGCCGCCGTTCCGGAGTCCGAGAACATCATCTCCGATCCACCACGCGTGCTCGACGTCGACATGGCGCGCCAACACATGGCTGCCCTCGATCGATTGCCGCGGCCCACGTTGGTCACGTGCCGGGCGGGACCTCGTTCTTCGGCGGTCGTGTACCTCTACGCCGGTCTCCGAGCGGGTGCGTCGCCCGACGAGGTGCTCGCGCGTGCTGATGCCGACGCCGCGCCGTTCGCCGGCTTCGAGGACCTCCGGGCTTTCGTCACGCAGGGCCTCGAGGAGCTCGCTCCCGACGCCTGAACGACGCTCGACGTTCGCTACGTCAGTCCCGACGGCGCGGCTCCGCCGACCAGCGGGTCGCCGACGGGGTCGCGCCGTTCGATCTTGGGCGGTTCGTATGGTTCGCGATCGCTGGGGGTCATGATTCGCTCCTCGCCGCGGGTCGAGATCGGAATGATGGTACGCCGGACACTGGACGTGGGCCATCAGCGGTCCCCCGGTCAGGCGCGGGCCCTCACCGTCATTCGGTCCGATCCTCGTCGGTGAGCGCCACGCGCAGCCGTCCGAGCGCGCTCCGAATCCTGGTCTTGGCGGTGCCGAGCGGGATCTCCTCCCGCTCGGCGATCTCCCGAGCGCTGAGACCCCACACGCCCGCGAGCACCACCGCGCGGCGCTGCTCACTCGGGCAGCCCGGTGAGCGCCTCGCGGAGCCGGCCGACGTCGTCGCGCGACGACGACCACCTCGGCGGGGTCCCGCCCGGAGGCCGCAAGCGACAGGCCGAGCAGGTCGTCCGGGACGATCGCGATCGGTCGGCGGACCCGGATCGCATCGATGGCCAGGTTCCGGGTGATGGTCAGCAGCCAGGTCACGACGCTTCCCCGCCGCGAGTCGAAGTCGGCAGCGTGACGCCAGGCTCGGAGGAACGCTTCTTGCGCGACGTCCTCGGCGGCGCGGGACTCACCCAAGATGGTGAAGGCCAGCCCGAACACCCGGCGCTGAAACCGTTCGACGAAGGCGGATGTCGCTTCCGGGTCTGACACCGCGACGCGGGCCAGCAGCGCCTCGTCGGACAGCTCGCGTGGAGATGGAGCACGGACAATCTCCCCGATGAGGGTCTGCTCGGACCACGGACGGCATCACGGCACCATTTCGAGCGGCGCTTGTATCGTTACAGCGCTATCCTAAACTCGCCCCGATAGATTACGCAAGGGGCTGTAATCTATTTCTGCCCAGCCAGCCGAGGAGCCCTGCGTGACAACCGACGATCCTCCCGCCGGACACGCCCGCATGGGTCTCGGGGCCCGGGCCGACCCCGCGACGCCCGCCACGACCAGGCGATCCTCGCGGCGACCTTGGGGATCCTGCAGGAACAGGGATACCGCGGCCTCACCATCGAGGGCGTCGCCGTCGAGCGCCGGCGTTGGCCGGCCGACCATCTACCGTCGATGGCCTTCGAAGCCGGCACTCGTGGTCGCCGCGCTGGTCGCACTCCACCCGGCTGGCCGTCCCCGTGCTCGACACGGGCTCGTTGCGTCGCGACTTGATCGCCGTCCAACGCCATCAGGTCGAGTTGATGAACTCGCCCGACGACTCGTCGGGTCACGGCCGGGCTCATCGCAGATCTGGCCACCGACCCTGAGCTCGCCGAGACCTACGTGAGCCAATACCTGGCGCCGCGCCGGGCGACGGTGTGGCAGGTCCTCCAACGAGGGGTCGACCGGGGAGAACTGGACGCCGACGTCGACTTCGCGTTCGTGTACGACCTGCTGGTCGGACCGCTCTTCATGCGAGCAGTCGTGTGGGGCCAGCCGCTGGCACCCGACGCCGCGGAGAAGACCGCCGACGTGATCCTGGCCGCATTCGCCGCAACCGGTTCGCGCTCACCCTGACGGACCACAACGCTGCGCCGAGAGCCCGTTCTGGGATACTCGCTGTGTGCACTTCGAGGTCGAACACGACTTTCCTGCTTCGTGCGCGAAGGTCGCCGGCGTGCTGTGCGACCCGGCGTTTCAGACCCAACTCGACCTCCCCGACCTGAGCCGGCCCGCCGTCGTCGCCAGCTCGATCGACGGAACGATTCGGTTGCTGCGGCTCCGCTACGAGTACATCGGCCAGCTCGACCCGATCGCGGCGCAAGATCGTCGGCGGACGAACGCTCACCTGGATCCAGGAGTTACGACTCGACACCGCGACGTGCACCGGGACGCTGCTGTTCTCGGCCGAGGAGGACGCGGGTCGGCTCAACGGCGCGGCCGAAGTCGCGATCGCCGCGGTCGACGGCGACGAGCGCTCGCGTCGACGCATCGCCGGCGACCTGCACGTGCGTGTCCCGCTCGTCGGCGGCACCGCCGAGCGACGGATCGTGCCCGGTCTCGTCCGGCGGCTCGACGTCGAAGCCGCGGCGCTGTCGAAGGAACTCACGACCCTTCGGTGATGGAGTGTGCGTCAGGCGGCGAGGGCGCGGGCGGCGGCGTTGACCTTGTCGCCACCCTATTGGGTGAGCTGGCGCACGATCTGGACGAACTTCGGGTGCTCGAGGCCGGAGACGACGAAGGTCCAGCCGTAGGCGCGCGCCTGGTGACGACGGATCTCGTCGCGCTCGTGCTCGGTGAACGGGCGCGGTGTGCTGCGCTCGAGTGACTCCACGTCGAGCTCGAGCTGCTGGGCGAGGAGCTCGTCGACCGCGTCGCCGAGGTCGACCCCGCCCCTTCATGGATGCCGCTCGGCGTGGTGACGCGATGTGGCTTCGAAGTCGCTGGCCCCACGAGCGCGCATCGGGTATTCGGTGCTACTTACGTCCACCATAAGTCGCATCGCCGGCTGGCCGCGAGCGCTCGCATCACAGTCTCATTCAGAGCAATCTGTCTCGCGTGGGGCCGATTCCGGCACGGATAGGTCCTTGGACCCTGGAATGCCGTCGACGCGATGCCCATGCTCGTGTCATGACGTATATGCCACTGCCCGATGGCGCGCCCCACGGTGACGCTGATCGTGGCGTCGCGCGCTCGAATCGAAGGATGACATGAGCGAGCTCGACGACTTGCTCGGCCAGGTACAGCGGCTCGGAGTCCCGGGTCACGCGGCACAACCCCGGCTCCGGGCGCGAGGAGATGGAGTCGTGTGCGGACACCGAGATATGCATCAGCGAAGAAGAGCCCTTCAGCGCGCTCGTCAAGGCTCCGGCGCGCACCGCTGAGGTGCACGTCGACACGATGACGGCATACGGCCTGCTCTGCGACCTGCCGGACGGCTCCGGTTTCGACGTGGTGTGGAAGGAGCTGGTCGACGTCGACCGAGGGCCCTGAGTGCGCGACGCCTGGTCGTGCATCCGCAGACCACCGAGGGCGGCTCGTTCGAGGAGCGTCCCGGAAGAGGTTGATGCCAGGGTTTCGAAGCGTTCTTGCGCCGACGAGGCTCCACCACCTCGACCCCCTCCGCGACCGCAACCCGATAGCGAAGTAAGACCACGCAAACCCGTGATTCGGGAACGTTCGGTGCGCCCGTTCTGTGCTCGGGCAGTGCGCGATATCTGGCAGATCTGGCGCGGCGGAAGGCGCCGACTCTTCGTCGCGTCGGAGGTGACCGATCGCTGGCTGTGGAGCGGACGGGCGCGTTATTCGGTACTCGTATCGGCGTCGTTCGGTGCGTGTCCATGAACCGGTGATCGGAGATAACGCGACGCGAGACTGGTAGACACCCGTCATGGGACACCCTGTCCAGAGATGTCCGGCTGCGGCGCGTTCACCGACCGACGAATGTCGGCTCGTCGTCGTGCGGATCGGGTGAATGCGTCCCCGACGGCTCTCGGCCTGTTGATGAACGCTCGGGCGACGCGCTGGGTCGTCGAGGCTCGCCTTGCCGTTGTCGCGACGCGACGCGACGTCAGTTGCGTGGGCTCGCTCGGAGGTCTAGGAACTCATCACCGACATGTTGTGCATCGGGTCCTGCGTCGGGGTGCTCAGGCCTGGGATCGCGGTCGGTGCGATGAGTACGAGCATGCCGAGGCCGAGGAGGATCGCTGCGGTCCCGTGGGAGGCGACGCGGCGCCATGGGAGTGTCTTTTCGACTGCGATCAATCCGGCGACGACGGCCATCCAGGCGAGGCTCATGATGCCCAACGCGAAGAGCGCCGCCATGAGCGCCCAGCAACAGCCGACGCACCAGGCACCATTCTTGGCACCCATCCGAAGCGCGCCCGACCAGCCCTCGCGCCAAGAGCCGAGGAGGAAGCCAAGCGGGCTGCGGCACTTCCCGAGGCAAACGTCCTTGAGCGGGGTCAGTTGGTAGACAGCCGCGAGGATGAGCGTGGCGCCCGCAGCCCACCGGCCGGCGCGGTTCCACGCAAGAACGTCGCCCCAGATTGAGTCCACGACCCTTGCGCTCGAGAACGCGAGCACTCCCGCAGCGGCCCACGTGACGAGATAGCCCGTCGTGAACATCAGCGGCGACAGAGGAGATCGTTTCCTGGTCATGCGGGAGTACAACGCGACAGTCGGGGCGACCGACGGGAACATCATCGCTGCCATCATCACGACCCAGACCGAAAGGAACCAGCCGAAGGTTCCGAGACCAGTCCAGGGCCCGCTATTCATCCCCTCCATTTGGCCAGCCGTCCACCACCAGCCGGTCGCAGCGAGCGCGAACAGCACAACAACGAGCAAGCGTCGGGTGCGTACCGCAGAGAATGCCGGGGCGAGCCCTCCGCCCTGGGGGAGTCGCTCCGCTGCCGGTGCGATCATTCAGTCACACTGCCCAAGCGAACTCGGACGTTGAGAGACCGGTCTTGCCCTCATACTGGATGCCGAAGGCGTTGATCCGCGAGCTCCTCGCCTCGGCCATCGTGAGATTCGAACCAACCGGATGGAACATGCCATCGAACCGAACCGGCTCACCCGTCTCAACGCCGAACGGCACGATGTCCTCGATCTCGAACTCGATCACGTCACCGACGCGGACGCGGTGACGTAGCCCATCGTCGTGGACTTCGATCGCGGCTCGTTCGACCCCGAGCATCTCGCCCACCAACGGAGTGAGCGCACCCATGGGTCCGCCGAGCTGCCCGCTGAAGACCTGAACCAGCTTGTCGAACTGCTGGTCCGTCGCCTGCTCGTCGATGAACACACCCAGCCGCCAGTTCCCCTCGGTCATGACCTTCGGCGTGTCCGCGATAGCAGCGACTTTCAACCCGGCGATGTCGGTGCCCTCGATCTCGCCTTCGCGGATGTTGAACACGAGCGTTACCCGACAGAAGTCGTACGTGGCACCGTGGTCGAACGACAGATTGCAGGGGCACATCAGCTCACACGAACAGGTCTCGACGTAGCTTCCCTTCAGGTTCCAGGACATTGACCGCCCCCTTCCGAGAGCCAGCAGCCTCCCACCCGAACCGAGACACGTCAACCAGCGTCCGAGGTCGTCGAAAGGCTTCGCTGTCGTTGCGGCACTCGCCTCCAAAATGCCGATCAGTGACGCACCCAGAACACGCGCTCGATATCGCACACTTGAGGGCACAAGCCCGCGTGCATATCGCCATATCGGTGCTCGGTCTGCGGCGTGCGATCCACCCGGCTGAGGTAGCGCGTACTGCCCGCTCTGCGCTCGCTCTGCCACGGTCGACGACGCACAGATGAGCGACGACCCAAGTGCCGGCTCGAGCGCACATAGTCGAGATGCCGTTCTGGCGCGGCTAGCGCGGCCGTCAACTCGTCGTTCTGTCGTCGCGTTCTGGCGCGGTGGTGGGGTCATCCTTGGCGCTTGAGACGGCCGGTCTTCTTGGCCCAGCGTTCGGCGGCGGCGAAGGTGAGGAGCGAGAGCGGAACCAGGACGACACCGAACAAAGCAAGGATGAGGAGGTTGCCTGCTTGGTTGCCGATGGTCTTGCCGTCGATGAGCGCGGCGCGGATGCCGCGCAGCATGTAGGTGGTGGGGACCGCCCGCGCGACGGGCTGTAACCAGGCGGGTAGGACGTAGATGCTGTAATACACGCCGGAGACCAGCAGCAGGACGGCCTGGACCATGAACGACATCTGTTCACCGCGTTCGGGATAGAGGAGCGGCAGGATGCTGGTGAGGATGCCGAGGCCGACCAGGCTGATGCTGCCGACCGCGATGACCGCGGCCGCGGTGGGCCAGGAGGCATGCGCGAAGCTCACCGAGAGGAATGGCAGCGCACAGACGAGGATGAGGAGCGTGCGGACGACGGCGTGGCCGATGCCGAAGAGCGCCATGCTCACGAGATGCACCACGCGTGACACCGGGGTCATGAGCGTGTGTTCGATCGTACCTTCCCAGCGTTCCCACATGATGACCAAGCTCATGTCGTCGAGGACCGCTGCGAGATAGGCCCACATCAGCGTGCCGACGAGGAGGAACAGGGTCAGCTCCTCCACACCGGCTGGGCCAATCGCTCCGCTGCGGCCGGCTTCGGCGGCGATGAAGGTGATTGCCAGCGTGTTGACGACGCCGTAGACGAGCCAGACCAGTTCCCAGGCCCAGTAGCGCTTCCAGAGGTTGATCTGGCGTTCGATGAACGCCCAGCCCAGCGGGATCCGTCGGGGGGAACCGACCGGGAGTGTCTCAGTGGCCGACATCGCGGAGCGTCTCCTCGTCGTCTTCTTCGTCTTCTTGGATGTCTCGGCCGGTCAACTCCAAGAAGACCGTCTCCATGTCCACGTCGTCGAGGCGTCGAGCTGTCGCGACACGGGTTCGCAGCTCGCGCGGCGTTCCCTCGGCAACGAGTACGCCGCCGGCAAGGAACCCGATGCGGTCACAGAGGGTCTCGGCTTCGTCCATGTCATGGGTCGTGAGCACGATGCTCACTCCTCGGTCGTGGCGCACCTCCGCGACGAAGTCCTGGACGTCGCGTTTGCTGCGCGGGTCGAGGCCCGTCGTCGGTTCATCGAGCAGCATGAGCCTGGGCGAGGTGAGGAACGCCCGAGCGACCGCGACCTTCTGTTGCTGTCCCCGTGACAGATGCAACATGGGTTCGCGGGTGCGGTCGGGCTCCAGGCCGAGACGGTCCAGGATCTCCCTGCTGCGTCGGCGAACCTCGGCTCCGGGCATGCCGTATGCCCGTCCGAAGAACAGAAGGTTCTCCAAGGCCGACATCGCGCGGAAGAACGACGGATCTGCCGACACCCGGTTGAGCAGACCGCGCACCGCCAGCGGATCCCGAATCGCGTCCCGACCAAAGACCCGCACCTCGCCCTCGTCGGGCAGCAACAGGGTGCTCAGGATCCGGATCAGTGTCGACTTACCGGAACCGTTCGCGCCGATCACGCCGTAGATCTCGCCCGGACATACCCGAAACGACACGTCCCGCACCGCGACGTGCGTGCGAGCCCGCCGAGTCCTCCCACGGCCCGTCGAGCGCGAAACGACTCCGATGAAAGCTCTTCGTCACCCGGTAGACATCGAGTGGTACATCGGTCGGCGCGCTCGGCGCCGACGACGACCCCACACTCGCGACACCCTTCGGCGCCATTGCGTCACACATCAGCGTCTCCACATTCGACAAGAAGGCCAAGCGGCACGAGCCGCCACACCACAACCGAACGGTCAATACCGGTTCGGCGCGTCGAACGAGGAGGCCCGCGGACTCAGTAGTGAGAGATCAACGCCACGAACCTGACGCTATCAGCGGCACCCCGCCCGGCGCCGCGAATAACGCCACATCCTCTCGATCCTCGTGCCGGACAACGCCGTCTCAACCACACGCCATCAAGCGGCGCGCCAGCAGTGCCCTTCACAACCGCGGGCTCCGCGGAGGGTCGGAGGACGACCGAATCGAAGAACCGTGCGATGCGAGAGAAGTGCCGATCTGAGCGGCAGGCCATGCCGGTTCGGTGAACGTTCGGTGCGCGTGTGCTGCGCTCGATGGCGTGCGCGAGATGGCAGTTATGCGCTCTCGTCCTCGGCCGCCAGCGTCGTGTCACGCGTCGATTTCCTGGACGAACGCTTCGATGAGTTCGGCGGTCTGCTTCGGCATCGAGAGCACGTTCATGTGGCCTGTGGGCTGCCACACCACTCGAATCTCTGGATGATGCTCGCCGAGATAGTCGTACAGGCCTGCGCGGAACGGAACCATCCACTCCTGCTCGGTCGCTGATGTTCCGCGGCACAGTGTGATCAGCGTCGGGCAGTCGAGTGAGTCCAGATCGCTGCATACGTCGGGCGGGTCGGGCATCCAACCGGGGTGATCCCTGTTGATGCCCATGGCCGCGTAGTCGATGTTGGTCGGCCCGTCCAGGCACACAAGGGCCTTACACGAAGAGGTCGCTGCATAGCGCAGGGCGATCCAGCCGCCCATCGAATGGCCGACCACGATCGGCTGGTCTGTCCCGAGGTCGGCGAGCACGGCCCGCGCGTCGGCGAGGGTGTCCGCGACCGATAGCTGGCGATGCGGCGAGCCGCCGTGACCGGGAAGGTCCTGGGCGACCACCCTGAAGGAGCGCAGCGACGGAACAATCGTCTCCCAAATCGTCGCGTCACAGCCCGCGCCGTGCCAGAGCAGAAGCAAGGGCCCGCGGCCGCCGAAGTCCCGAATGTGGACCGTTCGGCCGTCGCGTCGGACAGTCCGGTCGACGTAGCTCGACGGCGTCATTGCGGGACTCAAGAGTTGGAACTTGATCCGATGAGGTGCAGACTCCTCGACGGTCGAGCGGAACCGCACCGCGTGACCGTCGGCAAGATCGAGCACGATCGTGGCCTCGTTTGGACGCGCCGCTTCGTCGCGTAAGGCGACAACGGCTGCCATGAACGGCGCGATTTCGTCGAACGTCCGCGACATCGGAACCTCGGAGAGCCACGCGCTGGTGTATTGCTGCTCCAAGTCGACGGCACTCGGCGTCGCCCCGCCAGCACAGACCGCAACCAGCCGCTCCAACACCCAGCGCGCTCTCATGCCCGCTGGAGTCCTCGGAAGACCGTCCAGCATCTCGCTCGTCAGCACGACACTCGCGGTCCGCTATGGCGCGGTCGCGCGTTGCCGCCCGGGTCGTTGGGCCTGACGGCGGAGCGCCGGTTCCGCGCCGCCTCGAAGCCGGCGGCGCGCATGAGTTGCTGGAGCCGCGTCAAAGGCAGGGGTCACATCGAGAGCCATTGCTCGAGGTCTTGGTGCGTGAAGGGCTGCCACGGATCGGCCGAGGGCAGGGTGCGGACGACGTCGAACGCGGTCGGGATGCGGTCGCCGCGAATCGCGGGCGCGTGGCGCGACGCGATGACCTCGATCGGCAGCGCCTGGATGGTGTCGATGTGTGCGTTGTACTTGCGCTCGTCGAGCCATTGGTGCCACGGCGACACGATGATCCCGCCGAGGAGCTGGCCGTCGGCGAAGTCGGTGTCGGAGATGTCGTGGGCGTCCTCGAGTGGCGCCGCCACCGGGTTCGCGAACGTGTCGACCGACCAGAGCACGCCGGTGCGGTCGTCGAACACGCCGCGGGTGGTCGGGTTGTCGAACACGGGTGGGCGCAGGGTGGTGATGGTTCGGTCGCCGAGGTCGATGCGCTCGTTCTCGTTGAGGAAGCGGCACCGATCGAGTGGCGTCATCCACTCCTCGGCCATGCGCCCGACCGAGAACCAGGTGGTGAGCAGCGTGGCGTTGGGGCACGCTTCCAGTGCGGCGAGCAGGTTGCCGGCGTGGTCGCGGTCGTCGTGGCTCAAGAAGATCCAGCGGACGTCGTTCGGGTCGACGACGCTGCCCAGGTTCTGCAGCCACTCGTCGCGGTTGGCGGGGCTCCCGGTGTCCACCACCATCGGTTGCTCACCGCGGATCACCAGCGAGTTCATGCAGAAGAGCCCCACCGGCGGGGCCTCCAGCATCCAGGGGATCACGAAGGTCTCCTCCGCGACTTCGTATGGGGACATCCGGAGCTGGTCTGGCGTGGTCGTCATGATGCTTCCCTCGCTTCTCGGACCCCCGCGTGATCGATACGAGCGCCACCCCAGCACTCGCGGGCTCCCGCATGCAAACCAAGCCCGGCCGGATCGTGAAGCTCCCGCGACGCCGCGGTCCCGCACGCCTTTCCCCGGACCGATTGAATGGACAGGGCGTGAGGTCGCCAACTTGGGTCGCTCCGCCGTTGACTGCATCAACGCCTCGCTTGAGCCCGTCTACGACGTTGTCGTGGGAATCGTGTTCATCCAGGGCGTTGCGCGCGTTTGGCGGGTCACTCTGTCCGGAGCGCTTGGGCGGGCGCGCGGGCAGCTCGGAGACCGGGTACGAGGGCTACAAGGCTGGCGAGGGCGAGGACCGCGGCCGCAACACCGAGGACGGCGGGGGCAGGCACGACGGGCACCGCGAGGGTACCGAGGTGGTTGGCCAGGAGGGTCCAGGTCCAGCGGCCGATGACGATGCCGGCGGGGATGCCGACGGCGATCGCCACGACGCCGACGGTGACCGCCTGCCAGAGCACGGTGCGGAGGATCTGGCCGGTGGTGAACCCGAGGGTCCGGAGCACGGCGAGGTCCCGCCGACGTCGGCGTACGGTTACCACGAGCGCGTTGGCGACTGCGGCGGCGAGCAGGACGGCCACCATGGAGGCCAGGAGTGTGGGCGTCGAGCGCAGCCGTTGCACGCTCACCACGCCGGCCGGGCGGTTGACCGAGTCGATGGTGAGCGGCAGCTGCGACGGCATCCGTCGGGCGAAAGTCTTGGTGAGCGTCGCCACCGATGCACGCGGCGCCCACCGGAAGACGTACTCGGTCTTCTGATAGTCGGGGCTGAACTGTTTCCAACCCGCTCGCGTGAGCAGGGCGCCGACGCCGAGCCCGGCCTTGTCAGATCCGGGGTACGGCGCGAGTCCCGGGAGGACAGAGCGGCCCACGACCTTGACGGGACGGTTCGGTGCCTGCTCGCGCTCGGCGAGCTCGATTGTCCCACCGATGTGGGTGTGGAGCCGCGCCATCGTCGTGGCGCCGAGGGCCACTTCGTTCGGTGCCGCGGGAGCGCGGCCTCCTGCGATGGTTGCTGCGACACCGTGGAGGCTGGGGGAGTAGCCGATCGCGGGGATCGCGGTTGCGCCGGACTTGACTTCCCCGACCTGAAGCAACGCCGAGTCGACGACTGATCCGGAGCGGTTGGCCACGTCGACGAACTGCGCCTCGATTCGGGTCAGCGCGCTCGGGTCGAGGTTGTTGAAACCGGCCGGGGTGTTCAAGTTGTCGAGTGCGATCTGGCCGTCCCAGGCAGAACCGTACAGACGCGGTGTGGATACGAGGCGATCGATGCTCGCGGAGAAGACGACCACCGAGGTCACCAGCGCGACGGCGGTAGCTGCGGCCAGGAGTGTGGTGCGGACGGGAACGCTGCTGCGCCCGGCGCCTGGTTCCAACGCGAAGCGCAGCCCGACCGCGGCGGTAACCGGACCGCCGGCGGTGGTGACCGCGGCCGCCACCCGCGAGCGCGACGCGACCGGTTCGGTGAGCGTCACCCTGGACGCCCGCCACGCCGGGAGCGCGGCGAGCGCGGTGCCCACGACGACGATCACCAGCGCGCCGAGCAACAGCACTGGTGGGTCGAACGCGACGCCCGGGTGGACCTCCGCGACGCGGACGGCGCCGACTGGGCCGAGTGGGGACGCCCCCAGCGCAATCCCGACCGCGAGTATGGCTCCGGCCGCGACCGCGAGCGCCCCCTTGGTCAGCGCCATGGCCATCCGTTGGCGTCGGGTCGTGCCGATGGCGGCGAGTGTGGTGTTGTACTGCGCGTCGAGTTGCATACGCCGCGAGAAAGCTTGGGCGACCACCACCGTCCCGAGAAGCGCCGCCAACGCCGCGAACGCCTCGAGCGCCATGACCTCGGGATCGGTAGCGTTCTTCACCTCGGCGGTGATCGCGGTGGCCCGTTGGAAGGCCACGGACTCGTCCGGTACGAGCTGTCGCACCCGCGAGGTGAACGCGTCGATGTCGACGTGCGGCTTGAGCTTGACTTGCGCGGCCCAGTACGGACTTTGGATGTTCGGGTGCGCGGCGCGGAACGCGGGTGTGAACACCAACCCGGCTGGTGCATAGCCGGGATTGACGACCACGCCGTCTTGTGTCACGCCGATGCCCTCGATGTGCGCGGTGCCCTGCTGCGACTTCGGCGCGTTGTGCAGGGTCGTCTTGGCTGCCGTTTCCGACGTCGCCGTCTGGAGCTGTTGGAGCAGCTCCGGCGTCATGACGATGTAGCGGAACGACTGCCCGACTCGGAGGCCCATTCGCCGGGCGAAGCTGCGGTCGACGAACACGCCGGTCGCGTCGTGCAGGTCGGGCTTGTGGCCCGCGGTGACTACCGGTCGACCAACCGTGTAGCCCACCGCCTTGTCGGCCACCATGATCGGCGGCAGGTTGAACGCATCGGGCACGGAGCGCACGATCGACGGATACAGGATCATGCCGTTGGCGCGTCCGATACGTTCGACACCGGGCAGCGCGCGCAACGCAGCGAATGTGAGACGGCTCTCGCTTCCGTTGTTCGGGTTGATCGTCACGTCCCAAGCGTCTGTCGCGTCACGCATCCGCGCGAAGGCAGTGTCGGTGCGCCGAGCCGCCGCTACGGCGGCCAGGGCCGCGCCGCCCGACAGCCCCACGAGCAGCGCGACGACGACCAGCGAGCGCCAGCCGTGACGGAGCTCCGCTCGCAGGCGATAGACGACCGCAGTCACGGCCGCGCTGCCCTCGACGGCTCGCCTCGGACGACACGCACCGAGTCAACCTCCTCCGAATCGATCCCGCATCGCGTTCACAGCCCGATTGGAGCCCGACAGCGGGAAGCGGTCCATGGTGCTACCAAGCGGTCCGAAGTGGTGGTCGCCTCACCGGAACCGCCCTACGCCACTGTGCTCGCCGAGCGACTCGATCGCGTCACGCACGATCTCGTTGTGCCGTGCCAAGCCCTCGTGCATGGCATCGCCGTGGTTCCCATAGACGAGTCGACCTCTCGACGTCGGTGAACGAGAAGGTGACGCTGATGTCCGACCTCGCGGAAGAGTGGGCAGCCAGCGCTCCGCGCCGCTAGACCGATCACGGCGAAGCGACGGCACAGTTCGACGCAGGGGGAACAGCAAGATGATCGAGGGTGTGCGGGTCATGGGCCTGGCCGACCCGATGTTCACGAAGCCGTTCGTGGACGTCGACGAGTGGCGCGACGAACCGGTGCTGCATCGCTACGTGCACGGCGGCTTCGAGGACACCGACTGTCGGTTCTCGATGTACTTCCCCGAGGAGACGCGCTACCAAAGGCGGTTCTTCCACGGGCTCCTGCCGATCCCCGGGTCGGAACACGCGGCCACGACCGGAACCTTCGTCGGCTACATCGAGTTCGCGATAGCGAGTGGCGGGTACCTGGTCGAGTCGAACCTCGGCCGGTTTCGGCGTGCGCTCCGTGGCGAGGACTCGACCGTTGCCGGCTACCGCGCGAGCACAGCGGTCGCGATCTACTCGCGCGCGCTCGCCGCGGCGATGTACGGTGACCACCGCCCATACGGCTACGTGTTCGGCGGCAGTGGCGGCGCCATCCGCACGATGGTCTGCATCGAGAACGGGCACGACGTGTGGGACGGCGCCGTGCCCTATATCCACGGCACGCCGATGAGCATGCCAAGCATGTTCTCGGTGCAGGCGCACACGTTCCGCGTGCTGCACGACAAGATCGCCCAGATCGCCGACGCCGTGGAGCCGGGGGGCAGCGGCGACATGTTCGCCGGGTTGAACGACGAGGAGCGCGACGCGCTGACCGAGGTGACCCGCATGGGGTTCCCGCCGCAAGCGTGGTTCGACGCGGAGCGCATCCGCCTGCAGTACACGACGGTATGGGGCGGCCTCTTCGACCACATGCTGACCTGGGACCCCACGTACTTCGACGACTTCTGGACCGTGCCCGGCTACCTGGGCGCGAACCCGAGGGCGTCGCTGCACGACGCGAAGGTCCAGCACAAGACCAGGATCCACGCTCTCGTCCGGCCCCGTGATGCGACGTCGCTCGGCCTCCCGATCCCCATGGCCATGCGGGACCAGGAGAACATCGACGACGTGCCGCTCGCGTACGAGCTCGAGGACATGCCAGACGCCGACCTCACCGGCGCCAGATTGGAATTCACCAGCGGTAAGGCGTCGGGCCACAACGTCTGGATCTCGGGTCGGCGCGGCGACTACCTCACGACCGGCATCGGTCAAGAGCAGTTCGAGCACCTACGGCAGGTCACGGTCGGCGACGAGGTGCTCGTCGACAACACGTTGTATCTCGCATTCCAGACCTACCACCGTCACCAGGTGCCGCCCGACGAGTACCCCGAATGGGAGCAGTTCCGGGTGGCGGGCAAGCCGATCTACCCCCAGCGACCCGAGCTGCTCGGCCCACGGTTCCAGCGCAACAACGGCACCGGCCTGAAGAGCGGACGGTTCGCCGGCAAAGTGATTGTCGTCCAGAGCCTCTTCGACGAGATCGCGTATCCGCAGCAAGCGGCGTGGTACCACCGCCGGGTGAAGTCATGGCTCGGACCGCGCACCGACGACCAGTACCGCATCTGGTTCACGGACCACGCGATGCACCAGGACCCCGCAGTGATGACCCGCGTCGACATCACCCCGCACCGGTACACGCACATCATCAACTACCGCGGGATGCTCGAACAGGCGCTGCGGGATCTCGCCGCCTGGGTCGAGCGCGGGATCGCGCCGCCGCCCAGCACCGCGTACGAGCTCGTCGATGGTCAGGTCCACGTGCCGGCCACCGCGATGGCGCGACGCGGCATCCAGCCGGTCGTCACCCTCACCGCCAACGGTAGAGAGCGCGCCGAGGTGGCCATGGGCGAGCCGGTCCACTTCTCGGCGCACACGGAGGTCCCGCCGATGGCGGGCACGATCATCGCGGCCGCGTGGGACTTCGAAGGCACCGGCGACTTCCCCGTCGTCGTGCCGATCGACAACGAGGCGGCGTCGTACACGGCGAAGACCATCACCGCCTCGTACGCCTTCTCCGCGCCAGGCGCGTACTTCCCTGCGTTCCGCGTCACGTCACACCGCTTCGGCGAGATCGATAGCCCACACGGCCGCATCCACAACCTCGGACGAGTACGCGTGGTCGTCCAGTAGTCGATCGTCACGCCTGTCGACGTCCGTGTGCGTGCCGGAAACGCGTCTGGGAACGTGATGAGCTCCGCCTGAGTTCGCTTCGGCGCATTCGATTAGTGCAGGTAGTTGAGGTCCGACGCGCAGATGCCGGTTGCTGCGACGCGCACCAGCTCGCCATCGCCCTCCGGCTCGTCGATCTCGACGACCTCGACCCCCGGTGGAGCGTTCCGTACTGCCCGCACGATGCCTCCTCGCCTGCTGTTCGCTGCTACTGCGCCGACGGTGTCTCCGGCCGCGGGATGTTGCCGTCGACGAGCACGGTCCGGCGGACGATTCTCCATGTCCCACTGTTCTCGACGAGGCGGTCAACGTAGCGACCCCAGTTGGCGAGACCCCAGCTGCGCAGCACCTGGAAGTACGACGTCGCCACGAGTGCGTCGCCGTCGGCATCGAGCGTCGTGTTCGTCACGACATGCTTCGTGCGCTCCTTCTCCGACGGCGTCGCAGTAGCGCCGCCGAAGAACTCGAAGATCGCGTCGCGACCTTCCGTCGTTCGCCCGCCGACCGCGAGGACGGCGTCCTCGCTGAAGTTGTCGACCATCGCGGCGATGTCCGAGCGGTCGGCGGACCGCGCCACCCGGAGGACCACCTGCTGCGCCTCCCGTTCACCGTTCATGCCGCGCTCCTGTTGGATGAGCTCGATCGTCATCCCGTTCAGCAACGGAGACGCGAGGTACGCGAAGGACACGCCACCACCACTGCCGAGAAGGGTCACCTCGAAGCCGGCGGCTTCCATCTCGGCGCGGCTGGCGGCAAGGTCCGGGACGGGATAGCGCAGGTGGTGCAGGCCCTCACCGTGCGTCGCGAGCCAGTCGAGCGTCGGCCAGTCGCCCGACACGACCTGGACGAGCTCGACCTCGATGTCGGCGGTCCGGCCGAAGGCGAGCCTGAGCGTGGTCGTGCTCGGGCACCCACGGCAGGTGACCTCCATGTCGGGAACGTCCATCACGGTGAACGGCCCGCCGAACATCGCGGTGTAGCGAGGCACCGCTTCGTCGACGTTGCCCACTGCGAAGGAGATCTGGTCGATCGAGCCCAGCCCGAACCGCGGCTCCGTCAATGTCCCGACGTTCATTTGGTCCTCCCGGGTGTCGACACGTTGCTCATGCCTTCCGCTCTCGGCGCTGCGGCGACTGCTCCACCTCGGGCGAGCTCGGGCCCCCCTCACTCATGCGCTCGCGTCGGCTTCGATGACCTCGATCGTGTTCCCGTCCGGATCCACGATGACTGCGAGTCGAGTACCGGGCTCGTACTCGAAGGGACCGTGGAGAACGCCGCCTCCGCGCGGGTGCAGCGTTCGATCACGCCATCGAAATCACTGACCCACATCGTCAGGTAGCGGATGCCCTGAACCGCGAGGAACGGTTCGCCCTCGGCGGACTTCGGAGGCTCGCTCGGCACCATCACCTTGATGACCGCTCCCGGCGCCTCGAGCCGGTGCAGCGTCCCGGCCGGGTTCTCCATCGGCGGGCGTTCGTCGAGTCCGAACACCTCCGCGAGGAAGTCGACGAGGGCGCGGTCGGCGCTGACGATGCCGACCTCGAAGCGCGTCAGGCACCGAGCCACGCGCTGATCATACGGGCCAAAACTTTGACGTCGATTCGGTTTGATCCGAAGCGTGCGTCGAGGTCTTCCACGGCTTCAACCGCTGGCTCGCCGAGGACTGGGGTTTCAAGGACGAGGGCCGGATGTTCGCCGCGCCGTGCATCCCGCTGCTCGACCCGGTCGCGGCCGTCGCCGCCCGGTACGCGCCACGTCGAGTTCCCCAACCCCTTCCATTCCGGTCACGGGCCCGGTCCCATCCCGGTGATCTCGGTGAAGAGGGTGCGGAACGTGTCGCCGAACGTCGTGCGACACGGACCGGTGATGGAGCGGCGTCGCGTGGGGTCGGCCACTGCGCCCGCCGGGCTACCCGGGACAGGCTCGACTTCGAGGTTGGCCTCGCGGCCGGACCACGCGGCTGCGTCGTGCACCCATTCCTGCACGGTCGTCACGTCGTCACCGCACCAGTTGGTGATGCACGCGGTGGTGCTCGCGGCGTCGAGGAGCGGTTCGAGCATCCACTTCATGTCCTCGATGTGGATCGGAGAGTGTGGTGTCGGGTCGGACGGCGCGACCATCGTCCGACCGTTCATGACCGCGTCGATGTGCATCGCGGGGAACGTGCCGGGCAGGCCGGTGAGCGTGTTGAGCCGGGTGATGACGATCGGTAGGTCGAACGCCCGCGCGCAGAAGCGCGCGACGCTCTCGAGGCCGAGCTTGCACGCCGGGCTCGTCGGCGCATAGGCGGTGGCGCCGCGGCCGATCGGGTCGCGTTCGCTGTACGCCCACCACGGGTCGTCGTTCGCCGAATAGACCCCCATCCCCGACATGACGAGCGCGGCTCTCGCCCTCCGACAGTGCTGCAGCACGAGGCCGGCGCCTTCGACGTTGGCGCGGAACGCGTCGTCGAGGTGCGCGAGATCAGCACGCAGCCACGCCACGTGCACGACGTAGGTGAAGTCGTCGGGCAGATCGCCGAGGTCTCCTGATCCCAAATCGACGGCGCGCACAGTCACCCCGGCCACTTCGAGCTCCTCGCGGGTCGACAGCGCGCGGGTCGGCGGCGGCGTAGCGACCGCAGTGAACGCCTCCTTGACCCGGGTGGGCGAGTCGGCGAAGCGCGCGATGCCCCACACGTCGTTCTCCGCCGCGAGGTGGAGCGCGAGCGCACTACCGATCGTGCCCGTCACGCCCGTAACGAGGATGCGTTCGCCGGAGATCACAGGAACCGGCGCGAGTAGAAGTCGAAGCGGGCGCGCAGGCGGTCGGGGTCGAGGCCGAATTCAGCGGCCGTGTAGCGGTGCACACCGTGCTTGTCCTGTGGGTTGTCGTCGAGCCACTGCTGCACGGCTCGCCGCGACGCATCGTCGAAGGTGACGCCGACACGTGGGCACAGGGAGGCGACGGTCGCGATTGGGTCGCGCATCAACGACCGGTAGTCGACGTCGATGTGGCGGGCTTCGTTGCCTTCGCGGTCGCGGGTCGCAAGGCCGCGGTGCAACGCCAGTTCCTCGATGACGACCCACTCGCGGGCGAAGCGCACAGGGTCGTAGTCGGGCGTGTTGGACTCCCGCATGAAGCCGGTGAGGCTCACCGCGGACGGCAGCACAGCGGCCGGATCGCGATGCGTCCAGATCAGCACCGCGTCGGGATACATCGCGAGCAACGCGTCGAGCGAGAGCAGGTGCTTCGGGTACTTCAGCACCCACCGGCCGGGGTGGTGCCACTGCAGCTGCTGTAGGGAGCGGCGGTGGGCCTCGTAGGCAGGCGCGTAGTCGGCGTCGAGGAACCAGTCGCGGTAGGAGCGAATGTCGAAGGACGCCATCCACGCCTGGTTGATGAAGCTCCAGTCGAGCAATCCGTTGCACTGCTCCGGCCGGCTCGCCGACATCGGGTGCCGCACCAGCATCTCGGCCGGCATCGCATCGACCATCGCCTGAACCGCCGAGATGCGCGGATCGGAGTCGAAGGTCGCCCGCTCGGGCGGCGGCGACGGCGCCGACAACTCCCAGAACCGAGGCGCCCGGAAGCCCTCGACACATGCGAGCAACGCGTGCAGGTGCGTCGAGCCCGAGCGCGGCTGACCGACGATCACCACCGGTGCGGTGATGACTTCCTCCGCGATCTCGGGATACCGCTTGCGGTCGTCGACGAGACGCAGGCGTTTCACGAGGACGCCCGTGAGCATCTCAATGGCGCGGTCCTGCACGGCCCCCTCGACGCGCGCGTCGCAGTTGAGCGAGTCGACGAGCGCATCGAGCGCATCGAGGAACGGTACGTCACCGAAGTCGTCGAGTCCGCTGAGCGTCCTCGCGTCGTCGAGCAGTTGGTCGCGGGCAATCATCAATACATGATGTCCCAGATGCCATCACATCGTGAAGATGCGGACCTCGTCGAGGTCGAGGCCGAGGGCGACCATCACCTTGTCGCTGCTGAAGCCCATGACCTTGAGCACCAACTCGACGACTTGGACCGGACTCAGGTTGGCCGCCACTTCCTGCTTGGCCGACTCACTCATGTCGCTCGGCGACGTGAGATAGGCGTCCGCGAGAGCCAGTGCCGCGTGCTGAGCGGGTGACAGATCGCTGTCCTGGTAGTGGTCGACCGCCGCGAGCATCTCCTCGTCGACACCCCGCTGCAACGCAACTGCGCTGCGGGCACTCATTCAGAAGAAGCAGTTCTGGTAGCGCGCGTTCCGGATCCGGACGAGCTCCGTGGTTACGGGGTCGACCGTTCGCATCCGGAACGCGACGCGCCCTCAGCTGCTGCCGCGCCGCGGCGATGGCCGGCGCCATCCCCGTGGTGTCCGCCAGTCCCCACTCGTTGACAGCTTCGGACGACAGGGAGATTCTCGCCTTCACAGCGGTACCTCCTGGATTCCGAGGGTGAGGCAAGCGCGCTGGAACGCCTCCAGCACCGACACGGCCTCGACGAAGGCGTAACAGCCTGCGGCTCCGAGGTGTTCGGTGACGTCGGCAACCTGCGCGTCGGTGACGCCGTTCGCGTCGATGACGAACTGCTCGACAAGCGTGAGGCAGGCCCGCTCTCGGGCCGTAAAGAGTGGTGAGGTGGGCCAGGCCGCCAGGTCGGCCTCCTTCTCCTCGGTCAAGCCCGTCTCACGGGCCCCGGCGCTGCGCCGCGCAAGCTCCGCCGTGTACCCGAGCAGCTTCGCGATCCGGAGGCGGGCCAGCTCGAGCAGCACCGGATCCGTTTCCTCCCACGTCGCGGCGACGACGTCGGCCAGGGCGCTGGTGGCCTCGGGGCAGAGGGCGGACAACCGCTCCCAATCGGTTTCCCCCTCGGGCAGGCCAGTGAGCCAGGTCATGGCGTGATGCCGATTCGAGCGACGGGCTCGGCCGGGACCTGCCGGCGAGAGAGTGCCCGCTCGAGCGAGTGCAGGAGGATGTTGCGGATCTCGCGCGGGTCGACGAGCTCGTCGAACCCGAGCGTGCTCGCCGATCGGTACGAGGCCTGCAGTTCCATGTCGCGAAGCCTCGCTGCCTCGTCCTCGTCGGCACCTTTCGCGGCGCGACATCGCGGCTGCACCCATCGCGCCCATCGTCGCGCCGGGCAAGGCGAACACGCCCGACTGACCGTCGAACGGGATCATTCCCATGACCATCGAGCCAAAGCCGTACGCCTTCCGGACCGTCACTTCGAACTTCGGTGTGGTGGCGAGCGTCTGCGCGGCGTACATCCGCGCGCCGCTCCGGAGGATGCCCCGTCGTTCGGACGCACCGCCAGGCAGCACTCCTGGGTTGTCAGAGAGGAACACGATCGGGAGATGGAACGAGTCCGCGACGGTGATGAAGTGCGCGGCCTTGTCGGCGCTGTCCCCGTCGATGGACCCGGCGAGCACGTCGGGACGGTTCGCGACCACGGCTACGGGATGACCCCCGAGCCGGCAGAGCGCGCACATGATCGATCGACCGAACTCGGGCTGGATCTCGAAGCACGAGTCCGCGTCGAACACGACATCGACGACGCCGTGCATGTCGTAGACGCGCCGACCGTTGCGAGGCACGATGTCGAGCATCTCGGGAACGAGCCGCGGCTCGATGTCACCCTCGAATTCGTCTGGTGGGTACGACCACGCTGACTGTGGGAAATAGCGGAGATAGAGCCGCACGAGGTCGAGCGCGCTCTCGTCGTCGTTCGCTCCGTTGTGGATCAGCCCACTCGTCAATGCGACCGTGGGCCCGCCCAGATCCTCCTTGGTGATCTGCTCGCCGAGCGACTCGAACACGACCGGCGGGCCTGCGGTGAAGATCGCGGCGTGACGGCTCATGACGGTGAAGTCCGACATCGGTGCCACCAGCGCGCCGTGACCCGCTGAGCTGCCCAGCACCGCGGTGACGAGCGGCACGCGGCCGGAGCAGCGCGACTGCGCCAACAGGTCCGTGGGAGAGCGCCCATGCGCGCGACCGTCGGCGCGGAAGCCGGCGCCTTCGAGCATCATCACCAACGGCACGCGGTCGAGCACGGCGAGCTCCGCCACCCGATACCGCTTCGAGTTCGCGGGCTGGCTGATCGTTCCCGCCTTCACGGTGAAGTCCTCGGCCGCGACCATGACCGGGCGGTTGTCGATGCGCCCGGATCCGATCACGACCGCGTCGGCAGGAGCGTCCTCACCGCCGACGAGCGTGCCGAGCTCCTGGAACGAACCGGGATCGAGCAGGCGGTCGATGCGAGCGTGTGCGTCGAGCTTCCCCGCCGCACGATGCTTGGCGAGCCGTTCCTCGCCGCCCATTGCCCGCGAGGCGCGTCGGCGTGCGCGGAAGTCGTCGAGTGTCGGTTCCCAATCCTCGGTCGTATGGCGGTCGCCCATGCGTCCTGCACATCGTCGCGTGCGAGCGGGTCTCGTGCCCACGATAACCCTCTCGATCGCACCGCTTGCGTGGGCGTCGTGTACCTCGCGTCCGACGAGTCGAAGTGCATGACCGGCACGGAATGCGCGTGTGCTCAGCGAGCAGGCTTCGGCTCGCGGCGGGAGCCCGAGACCCTGCTCGCCGATCGTGTTGCGCTGAATCTCGTCGGTGCCGCCGCCGATCCGGAGCCCGGGCGCGAACAGGAGCCGGTCGACCCATGTGCCGCATCGTCGGTCGGTCCCGCTCGTCTTGTCGATCACGACCTCACCCACGATCACGTTCAGACCGACACGAGCCACCGCACGCACACTTGCTTGGTATGCGCGAGATCGGCAGTTCCGCGCTACCGCCGGGCGGACTCGACTCGGGGCTGCCGTCCCGTCCGATCGCCGGTCCCGCGCTTGCCTGTCAGGCTGCGGAGCCCCGAGTCAGGTGCGCCTCGCCTCGCAGGTGACGGTGGTCCGGTTTGCCTGATTTACTTTGGGGTGGCCGGAGTGCGTGGAGAGGTGTGAACGGATGGTGCAGCCGCCGACGGGGACGGTGACCTTCCTCTTCACAGATCTCGAGGGTTCGACGCGCCTGTGGCAGGAGCATCCCGAGGCTGATGCAGCAGACGTCGGCGCGTCACGACGAGCTCGTGCGCGACGCGATCGAGTCACACGACGGGTACGTGGTCAAGACGACGGGCGACGGGTTCCACGCGGCGTTCGCACGAGCGCAGGGAGCAGTCGATGCTGCGGTCGCGGCGCAGCTCGCGCTGGGCGCGGAGCCGTGGGACGCTGACCGGGCCGTTGCGGGTGCGGATGGGGATCCACAGCGGTCATGCCGACGTGCGCGAGGGCGACTACTACGGCACCGCGGTGAACAAGGCCGCGCGCCTGATGTCGGCCGCGCATGGGGGCCAGATCGTCGTGTCGCTCGCGACGGAGGAGTTGGTCCCCGACGGCGCGGTCGAGCTGGTCGACCTGGGCGAGCACGCGTTGCGCGACCTGGCGCGACCCGAGCGGGTGTTCCAGGTCGCGCACCCGGGCCTCGTCCGCGAGTTCCCTCGCATCTCGTCACTGGACGCGTTCGGCGGGAACCTGCCCGTGCAGGTCACGTCGTTCGTCGGGCGCGACGACGACCTCGATCGCATCGTGGCGATCCTCGACGACTCGTCACTCGTGACCTTGACCGGGACCGGCGGCGTGGGCAAGACGCGCCTCGCGGTCCAGGTCGCAGCCGAGGTGGTGCCGCGCTTCGGCGACGGGGCGTGGTTCTGCGAGCTGGCTGCGGTGGACGACGGTGAGGCGATGGCCCAGGTCGTCTCGGCCACTCTCGGCTGTTTGCAACGGCCGGGGCTGTCGCTCGCGCAGAGCGTCGTCGAGTACCTCAAGCTCCGCGAGCTGCTCCTCGTGCTCGACAACTGCGAGCACCTCCTCGACGAAGCGAGCGACTTCGCCGATGCCGTCGTCCGGTCGTGCCCGAACGTGCGCGTCG
This sequence comes from uncultured Actinomycetes bacterium, assembly GCA_963705625.1. Classification (GTDB taxonomy): domain Bacteria; phylum Actinomycetota; class Acidimicrobiia; order IMCC26256; family DASPTH01; genus DASPTH01. The sequence continues at coordinate 231,453 of CAVPKG010000001.1, read as the reverse complement.
TCGCGACGAGCCGCGAGGCGCTCGACGTGGCCGGCGAGCGCGTGGTGCGCGTGCGCTCGCTCGACGCGCCCGCGTCGTCGGCGAGCGGCGACGAGTTGGCGCAGAGCGCGGCCGTGCGCCTGTTCACCGATCGCGCCGTGGACGCGGGCGCGGAGACCGCCTGGGACACCCTCCAGCTGGCGGCAGTGGGTGAGATCTGCCGGCGGGTCGACGGTATCCCGCTGGCGATCGAGCTGGCCGCGGCGCGGACGGCGTCGATGAGCCCCGCCGACGTCGCCACGCACCTCGACGAGCGGTTCCGGCTCCTCACCGGCAAACGCCGTGGCCGCGTGGAGCGCCACCAGACGTTGCGGGCGACGGTGGAGTGGTCCTATCAGCTCCTCGACGACGACGACCGGCTCGTGTTCGACCGGCTCGGCGTGTTCGCCGGCACGTTCGACGCACCCGCCGCGGTCGCGGTCGCCGGCGGCGACGACCTCGACGGTTGGGAGATCACCGAAGCGCTCTCGAGCCTGGTCGCGAAGTCGATGCTCGTTCCCGAGACCGGTGCCGACGGCACGACCCGCTACGGGATGCTCGAGACCCTCCGTCAGTTCGCACGCGAGCGCCTCGACGACGCGGCGACACCGACCGGTGGCGCCGGGCCGCGGCCGAGCACTACGCAACCGCGGCCCGCGACGCCGGCCAGGGCACCGTCGGCCCCGAGCACGTGCTGTGGGTCGAGCGTCTGCGCGCCGAGCTCGACAACATCCGCGCCGCCGTCGGCTGGGCCCTCGAACGCGACGACCCCGACGAACAAGAGCTCGCGCTGCGCATCCTCGCCTGGCTCGAGGAAGCCGTACGCGCCCACCCCGACATGGGGCTGGGGGTGCTGGCCGCGCAAGCCGTCGAGGTGGCCGAGACATCTCCGCCCGAGTTGCGCGCGCCGGTATTGAGCCTGGCGGCCTACTACGCGTGGAACCAGGGCCACATGGACCGCGCTCTGGCCCTCGCAGAAGATGCGCGGCGTGACGGCATCGTGGTGTCGACACTGAACCCGTTCGTCGCCGTACTCGCACGCAGTGGTCTTCGAGATGGCCGCAGGCAACCACGCCCGCGCCCTCGAGATCGCCGACGACACCCGCGCCGAGCTCGACACCGTCGACAATCCCTTCGCCCAAGCGAGCTTCCTCGGCGCCATCGCCAACTTCGAGGCCATGGCCGGACAGTCCGAGCAGGCACGCGCCGACGCCGAACGCGCGCTCGAGCTCGCGCGCCGAACGCGCAACGTAGGAGTGATCGCCACCGCCCAACACGGCCTCGCCTGGGCACTCCAACGCGACGATCCCGCCGCCGCGCTCGCCGCCGCCGAGCAGTTCATCGACCTCTATCGTGAGTTCGACGTCGCGGCCGGCTCGGCCAGCAGCGTCATGGCACTCGCCGGTGGCCTCCGCGCCCGCCTCGGTGACGACACCGGCGCACTCGAGCTCCTGCACGAGGCGGTCACGCTCGCGCGCGACCAAGGGGTGCGGCCGCAGCTCGCCGCCGCGCTCGACTGGACCCTCAGCCCACTCCTGCGGACGGGACGTCCCGACGTCGCCTCGACGTTCCTCGGCGCCCTCACCAACGGCCCGCTCGCCGACGTCGGCAACTTCCCCGGCGTTGCCGCCGCTCGCACGCGCAGCCTTGACCGCGTCCGCAGCGTGCTCGGCGACGCGAAGACCGACGAGCTCGTTGCCCGCGGCGGCGCGATGAGCTACGACGAGCTGACCGACTACGCGATCCGTCACCTCGATTCCCACAGCGACCTGACGCCGGCGTCTGCGGATCCCGCTCCAGAGGAGAAGCGATGAGAGATCTCGCCCGGAAGATTGCGGTCATGACGGGGTGGTGGTCACGGACATCGAGCTCGACCAGGCATAACTGGTCGCGGTCCGGATCGGTCGACCGGGCATCCGTGTCGCGATCGCACGACTCTAGGCACACCCGCGGCTCAGCGCAGTAACTCGACCTCCTCTTCCTTCTCAGCAGCCCTCGGCACGTCGCCGACACGTTCGACGGCTTGTAGACCTACACGCTCAGATCGTCGGCACACGACGACATCGACGTCGCACAGTTCTTCGCGCAGCAGAGCTGTGTGCGCGAGGTTTGCACAGCCCCGTTTCAACAGCGTTGACGTAGGGGGAGCCCGAAGGTACGCTCGGGGTCCGAGCCGCTGAGCTCCGCGTGGGCACAGGGTCACCCTCGAGCGGAGGAGGAGCAGCGTGGATCGACTGATGCTGGTGTCGAGTGACTGCCATTGGGGCGACTCGGTCCTGCAGTACCGCCCCTACATGGCGTCGAAGCACCACGAAGCCTTCGACCAGCACCTGGCCGAACTCGCATCGCAGGCGGAGCGGTTCAATCCGGAGCTGATGTTCGGCGACCTCGACGAGGAGACGCTCGAGGCCGCGGGCATGGATCAGATGGACCGGCGCAACGCCTTCGCGATGGGCACCGACAACCTCGTGCGGTTGAAGGAGCTCGAAGCCGACGGCGTGGCGGGTGAGGTGATCTTCCCGAACTTCGTCGTGCCGTTCTCGAGCAGCTTCGGGATGCAGGTCAACGAGCATCCGACCGAGCTGCAGCTCGCCGGCAACCAGGCGTACAACCGCGCGCTCGCCGACTTCATCGATTCGGATCGGCAGGTGGGACGGTCACCGAGCGCTGTGGTACATGATCGGCGGCGGCGCGCTCGACCGGCATCCCACGCTGAAGATCGTGTTCACGGAGTTGGGCTCGGATTGGATCATGCGCGGTCTGGACTACATGGATTTCGTCGTGACCAAGGAGCCGCGCTTCGCCGCGCTCGCGAAGGGTCAGCTGTCGATGCTGCCCAGCGAGTACTGGCACCGGCAGGGCTACGTGGGCGCGTCGATGATGAGCCAGACCGAGATGGGCCTGCGGCACCGTCTCGGCGTCGACACGGTCATGTTCGGTACCGACTTTCCTCACGGTGAGGGGACCTGGGGTAAGACGACCAGGTATATCCAGGCGCTCTGCACTGACGGTGGCGTCAGCGAGGCCGAGGCAGCGCGCGATCCTCGGCGAGAACGCGGCGTCGCTCTACGGCCTGCCACGCGACAAGCTGCAGGAGGTGGCCGCGCGTGTCGGTCCGACCGTGGACGAAGTACTGAGAACGCCGGAGCAGCCGTTGTCCGACCTGCACTGCCGCGCGTTCCTGGACCGGCCGCCGTTCGCGGTATGAGCGCGCCCGACGCGCAGCGGCTCGCCGACGAGATCCGCGCGGGGATGACGGCGGGCACCGTCGAAGGCGTCCTGGAGGCACACTTGGCGGATCCCGTCTCGGTGCACCACGACCCACCGGTACCGACCGACGGTCCTATGCCACGCGAGGCGTTCGCCGCGCTGCTCACGGGCAACCCGATGGCGGCCATCGTGCCCGACGGCATCAGGGCCTACGGCGAGGTCACGATCGACGGCGACACCGTCTCGTTCGAGAGCTGCCTCGAGGGCACCACGACTGCGGGCGAGTACGTCCGTATCGCGAACCGGACCGTGCTGACGGTGACGGACGCCGGGATCACCAAGCTCGTCCAGCGCTACGAGCCCGAGACGCTGGAGGCACTCTCCCGGCTCGCGCGCTGAGCGATAGAGGCGTCGGCGGTGAGCGGTCGGCACGGTCACGCGCGACCGAGCGGCGTATCGGGACAAGGAGGCGGAGCATTGCCGTCGGGTCGCCGGAATACGCCAGCACAAAGGTACGTACAGCTCCGACACCGTCCCCTTGATCACGGGGAGGGCGGCTGGGTGCACCACAACCAATCGGAGGCTCGGCCAGTCGCACGTCTTAGCGATGGCAATGAGCCCCCGACCCGACGTCAATTTGTCGGCCTGCCCCGCTAATTCTGGGGGCCTCGCGATGTGTAGCATCCGTGAACCGGAGTCGATGTCGACGAACGTTCCATGAGCCAATTCGGGGGGAATCATGCACATCTGCCGCTCTCGCGCTCGCTCGGCGAGCCTGGTGACGCTGCTCACCGCCATCACCATCGCGGTGGCCGCGTTCGCCATGCCGGCGCATGCCGCCTCAGCCAACAGCGCGCTGGGGACCAAGAACCCGGCCAAGGGCACGCCGGTCAAGATCGGCTTCATCACCGACGGCAAGAGCTCGGCCACCGACAACAGCATCGAGACGCCGGTCACCGAGGCCGCGGTCAAGTGGATCAACCAGTACCGCAACGGGATCGGCGGCCACCCGATCGACCTGGACACGTGCGTCACCGGGGGCGATCCGAGCAAGAGCGTCGACTGTGCGAACCAGATGATCCAGGACGACGTGGCGGCGGTCGTGATCGGCTCGAACCAGTTCACCCTGAACACCTGGACGCCGTTGCACGATGCCGGCATCCCACTGTTCGCTCTACGGGCATCGGCAACCCCACCGTCCTCGCCGACACGGCCTCGACCTTCGTCTCTCGGGGCAGGTCCGTCGGCCTTCCAGAACCTCATCATCGGCGCGGCCAAGGCGCAGAAGACGAAGAAGGTGTCCGCGGTCGTGATCGACGTGCCTGCGGCGACCCAGATCCTCCAGGACAAGACGCCGTATCAGAAGGCGGGCGTGGATATGGAAATGACCCCCGTCGCGCTGGGGACGGCCGACATGACACCCCAGATGCAGAAGGTCGTCACCGACAACCCCAAGGGCGTGGTGTTCGTGATCGGCAACGACACGTTCTGCATCGCCGCGTTCAACGGGCTGCGCACCGCGGGCTTCAAGGGGCAGGTCACCACGATCCCGTCAGTGCTTGAGCGACGCGACCCGCACCGCGGTGCCGGCTGACTTCCTCAAGGGCATCAAGATCTCGGCCACGACCCGATCGACACCCCGAAGGACCCGTCGATCAAGCAGTACTTCGCCGTGCTCGACAAGTTCGGGGCGTCGGACGTCGACAAGACCCGGCACCACCGGCGCGTCGATGTTCCAAGGCATCACCGGTTTGAACGTGGCGACGCAGAACCTGAAGGGTGACGCGACGCCCGCGACCATCATCGCCGCGGCCAAGGCGATGCCGTGGTCGGTCCTCCCCGCGTCGGGCGGCCTCCACTTCGCTGCAACGGCAAGGCCGACCCCGACGGCGCCCGCCGCCTGCACGAACGCCACCCTCCTGGCCACGCTGAACGCCCAGGGCAAGGCGACCAGCTACACGCCGGTCGGCGACACTCCGATCCCTGGTTGACACTCGCGCTCGGAGCCGGTGGGATGTGATCCCGCCGGCCCCGCAGCGGTTGGCCGGAACTCTGATCGGAACGTAGGGGATCACACCGTGCGAGATCTCGCGTCGTCCTTCCTCGGTCTCGGGAACGGGGGAACCTACGCGGCGCTCGGGCTCGCGCTCGTCCTCACTACCGCGTCGTCGGGCGTCATCAACTTCGCCACCGGTGCCCAGGCGTTGTACGCCGGCTACACCTACGCGTTCCTGCGTCAGGGCAAGCTCTTCCTGATCATCCCGGGGCTCCCGACGACGGTGGATCTCAACCACGAGTTCGGCATGGTCCCGACGCGCTGGTGCTCACGTTGGTGATCTCGGCGCTCCTCGGCGCGCTGCTGTACGTGCTGGTGTTCCGGCCGCTGCGCTACGCCCCGCCGCTGGCGAAGGCGGTGGCGTCGCTCGGTGTCCTCGTCGTGCTGCAGGGGTTGATGTCGGAGCGGATGGGCACGACGCCGGTGAGCGTCGCCGCGATCTACCCGTCGGAGCGCTGGACGTGGCAGGGCAAGACGGTGCTGTCGGACCGGGTGTACCTGGCCGTCACCGTCGCTGGTCTTGACGCTGGTCCTCACCGCGCTCTACCGGTGGACGCGGTTCGGCCTCGACACCCGGGCGACCGCGGAATCCGAGACGGGCGCGTACGTCAGCGGCATCTCGCCCGACCGGATCGCGCTGTTGAACTGGATGCTCGCGGGAGCCGTCGTCGGGTGCGGCCGGGATCCTGATCGCGCCGCTTGTCCCCGGTGGTACCGAACACCTACACGCTCTTCGTGGTGCCCGCGCTCGCCGCGGCGATCGTCGGCGAGTTCCAGCACCTGGTGCCCACGGTGGTCGCCGGGATCGGCATCGGCATGATCCAGGCCTGGCTGATCTACCTCTCCGGCAAGTACTCGTGGATGCCGCAGTCCGGCGTCGGCGAGATGGTGCCCCTCGTCGTGATGCTCATCGCGCTGCTCATCACCGGCCGGGCCGTTCCCGAGCGGGGCACGCTGCTGCGGACGCACCTCGGGCGGGCCCCGCGTCCGCGGTCGTACCTGCTGCCGATCGTGATCGGCTTCGTCGCCGGCGCGGTCGCGCTGCTCGTCACCAGCGGCTCCGGCGCGTGCCGCGGTGATCAGCACGTTCATCTTCGCGATCCTCGCCCTCTCGCTCGTCGTCGTCACCGGGTACGCCGGCCAGGTGTCGCTCGCGCAGCTCGCCCTCGCCGGCGTCGGGGCGTTCATGCTGAGCTACCTGCTCGGTCGACTGGGGCGTGCCGTTCCCGTTCGCGCCGCTCCTCGCCGCGCTGGCCGCGACGGTCGTCGGCGTCGTCGTCGGGCTCCCGGCCCTGCGGCTGCGGGGCCTGACCCTCGGGCGTCGTCACGCTGCGCGCTGGCGTTCGGCATCGAGGCGATCTGGTTCCGCAACACCGAGTTCGTCGACTCCTTCGGCAACCCCGATCGGGAAACCCAAGTCTTCGGCTCGACCTCGGCGTCGGCATCGGCAAGGACTTCCCGCGCCTGTCCTTCGGCTTCATGTGCCTGATCGTCTGCGTCGTCGTCGCCTTCGGCGTGGCCCGTGCTGCGGACGAGCTCGCTCGGGTCGGCGATGCTCGCCGTGCGGGCCAACGAGCGCTCGGCCGCCGGGCATCGGCGTCAACGTCGTCTTCGTCAAGGTCCTCAGCTTCGCGATCGCGTCGTTCATCGCCGGCATCGCCGGCTGCCTCCTCGCCTACCGCCAGGGCATCATCACCTGGGAGAGCTTCGCCGCGCTCGCTCGGCCTGACCCTCCTCTCGACCGCGTACCTCGCCGGGGTCACCTCGGTCTTCGGCGGCGTCCAAGCCGGGATCATCGCCGCCGGCGGCATCGTGTTCTTCCTCATCGACGAGTGGATCGACCTCAGCGGCGACGCGTTCGTGATCATCAGCGGGGTCCTCGTCATCGTGACGCTCATGCGCAACCCCGAGGGCCTCGCCGCCGGTGGCCACGACCTCGCCGACCGCTTCGCACGCGTGGCGCCAGCGGCGTCGCCGCCGCGGCCGGCACCGAGGCCGGCCGCGACGGGCACCGACGCAGTGGCACCTGTGGCGGCGCCGCTGATCACGACGGTTCGCACTGCGCCGGCCCCGGATGCCCCCACCGTCCTCGAGGTCGAGCGCCTCACAGTCCGGTACGGCGGGGTGGTCGCGGTCGACGACCTGTCGCTACGGGTGCCCGCCGGCGGCATCGTCGGGCTCATCGGCCCGAACGGCGCCGGCAAGACGAGCGCGATCGACGCCGATCACCGGGCTTCGCCAAGGCCGAGGGCGCGTGCTGCTCGACGGCGAGCGGATCGACAGCCTCCGGTCCCACCAACGCGTGCGCCGCGGCCTCGCTCGTACCTTCCAGGCGCTCGAGCTCTACGACGACCTCACCGTCGAGGAGAACGTCAGCGCCGCGGCCTTCGGCGTCAAGGGCGCGGCCACGCACGGCGCCGTGCAACGCGCGCTCGACCTCGTCGGCATCGCCGACCTCCGCGACCGCGACGCCGGTGACCTCAGCCAGGGCCAGCGCCAGCTCGTGTCCATCGCCCGGGCGTGCGCGGCCGACCCGACGGTCCTCCTGCTCGACGAGCCGGCCGCCGGCCTCGACACCACCGAGAGCCGCTGGCTCGGCGACCGGATCCGCAACATCAGCGTCACGGGCACCGGCGTGCTCCTGGTCGACCACGACGTCGCGCTCGTGCTCGACGTGTGCGACTACATCTACGTGCTCGACTTCGGTCGCGTCATCGCCGAAGGCGAGCCCGCGGCGATCCGCACCAACCGGGATGTCGCCGACGCGTACCTCGGCCATTCGTCCACGACGTCACGGCCGCGACGGCTCATGACCGCCCGGCTCGAGTGCACGGGGCTCAGCGGCGGATACGGCACGACCACGGCGTTCCGTGACGTCGACCTCGCCGTCGAAGGTGGAACCATCGAGGCGCTCCTCGGCCCCAACGGCGCCGGCAAGACGACGCTGCTCCTCACGCTCGCCGGGCTCCTCCCTCCGCACGCGGGCACGGTCGCGATCGACGGCACGCCGCTCAAGACGGGCCGTCCTGCGCGGCGCAAACAAGGCCGGCATCGTGCTCGTGCCCGACAACCGGAACCTGTTCACCACGCTCACCGTCGAGGAGAACCTCCGGGCGGCGTGTCACCGTGGTGGCCCGTCACCGCGCGACATGCTCGAGGTGTTCCCGCCGCTGAGAAGCGCGTGGAAGCTGCGGGCCGGCGCACTCTCCGGCGGCGAACAGCAGATGCTCGCCATGGCCCGGGCGCTGATCCAGGAGCCGCAGGTGCTCCTCATCGACGAGATGAGCATGGGACTCGCGCCGCTCGTCGTGGAGTCGCTCTTCGAGACCGTCCAGCGGATCGCGCACGAACACGGATGCGCCGTGCTGCTCGTCGAGCAGCACGTCCACCTCGCCCTCGACGTCGCTGACAGCGCGGCGGTCCTCAACCGCGGCTCGATCGTGCTGCGCGGCCCGGCGTCAGAGCTCCTGGCCGACGCACCCCGGCTCGAAGCGGCCTACCTGGGTTCGCTCGAGCCGACGGGGAGCTGAGGAGGAAGCATGCTCGAGCTCGGACTGGAGAGGCACACACGATGAAACTTGGCGCCATTGTCGGCACGGGTGATCGGCCGGAGGAATTCACCCGCCGCGCGCGAGAGCTTGAAGCAGCAGGGGTCGACTACCTGTGGACAGGCGAGGCGTACAACGCCGACGCCGTCTCGAAGATGGGGTTCCTCGCTGCGGTCACCGAGCGGGCCCAGATCGGGTCCAGCATCCTTCCCCTGTTCACTCGGACGCCTTCACTGCTGGCCATGACCGCAGTCGGGGTGGACCAGCTGTCGAACGGCAGGTGCGTACTCGGCATCGGTGCGTCGGGCCCACAAGTGATCGAGGGCTTCCACGGCGTCGCGTTCGACCATCCCGTCGGCCGGACGCGCGAGATCATCGAGATCTGCCGCTCGGTGTGGCGTCGCGACCGACTGGTGCACCAGGGTGCGTCCTACGAGATACCGCTCGCAGAAGGACGCGGCACAGGACTCGGCAAACCGCTCAAGATCATGGACCACCCGACGCGTGAGCGGATTCCCATCCACGTCGCGGCGCTCGGTCCGAAGAACGTCGAGCTCACCGCCGAGATCGCAGAAGGCTGGCAGCCGCTGTACCTCTACCCCGAGCGCGTCCACGAGGTGTGGGGCGACTCGCTCCTCGCCGGTCTGGCCCGACGCGCGGCCGACCTGCCGCCGCTCGAGATCGTGGCGGGCGGACCCCTCGCGATCGGCGACGATGTCGAGCATCTGCGGGACCGCAGCCGGCCGACGCTCGCGCTCTACTACGGAGGCATGGGCGCCCGCGGCTCGAACTTCTACAACAACGTGCTTCGCAAGTACGGCTTCGAGGAGGAAGCCGAAGAGATCCAGAACCTCTATCTCGACGGCAGGAGGGACGAGGCGGCGTCGATCGTTCCACAGGAGCTCGTCGACGCGATGTCGCTCGTCGGCGACGCAGCATTCGTGAAGGACCGGATCGCGGCCTATCGCGAAGCGGGCGTCACCGTGCTCAACGTGGAGCCCATCGGGCCCAATGGCGTGCGCGACATCCAGACGCTCGCCGAATGGCTCGCGTAGAGGCGCGTGCGAATGAGCGATGCGGACCGAGTCCGCGTGCGCACGATCAGAGCAGCCGGTACGCGGAACCCTGGATCAGCCGCGGCGGCCACCTGTCGAACGGTTCCTCGCTGAACCCAGCTTTGGGGTTGTACCGCTCGCCAGGACCGGGCAAGAGCGCCGGGCCGGTCAAATCGGCGAACCCGTTGACGACCCAAGCTGTCGGCGTGATGGGCTCGAGCACCCTGTTCTGGATGTACCACCGGTCCTTCGAGATCTCTTCCTGCCTTGCACGGTTGGCGCGGCTCTGTTCGGTCTCGGCTTCCTGTCCGTCCGGGTGCCCGCCGTGGATGTACCAGTTCCGGCTGTAGAACTCGGGCGTGATCCCATCGAGGCGCTGGTTGATCCAGATCCATTGCTTGGAGGGCGCTGGCGTCCCGAGCGGTACCGAAGGGCTCGCGTCGTCCATCGTCGTCGGGTGGACACGCCACCCTTGGGCGTGGCCGCAGTTCCCACTCAGGACCGAATTGACGGCGTCGGTTGCCACGTACGAATCCGACGAGATGATCTGAAGCACGGCGTCGACGCGGCGATCGGCCTCTCCGACCCTGACGATGGCCCCGCAGAACGCGTTCGGCTCCTGAAGGGTGACCCGGACACTCGTTGAGCCAGACACCAGGCCACCGGCGGCGTTGGCCAGATCCTCCAGCACGTACTGCTGGAACTCTGCGATCCCTGCGCCGTCCGGCCGCACGAGCGTCCACATCAACTTGTCCCCGACCTCGGCGGGCGACGCGTGACCGCCGCCCCCTGCGTCAGGCGCGAACGCAACGTACGGCACCCAACTGCTTCGTCTCGACAGCACAGGTCGCCTTCCCAGCCTCTTGCGACTCAGTGGACGGACGGACCACGCGGGACGTCGCGGAACGGCACCTCGCGGTCGACGGTGTGCTCCCTCGGCATTCCGAGGAGCCGCTCGCTCACCACGTTCCGTGCCATCTCCAACGTTCCTCCTGCCATCTGCCCGGCCTGACGGACGAGGAACGCGGTCCCTCGCTCCCCGGCCGTCTTGTTCTCCTCGGTCCACGCGGCCGCGGACGGTCCGGTGAGCTGTAGCGCGATGTTGGACTGGCGGATGCCGAGCGTGCCTCCGATGATCTTGGTGAGCCCCGCGGCCTGATCGCTCAGCTTGCCTGCGGCGATCGCCTTCCCGATCCGGAGATAGCCCTCGCTCGAGGCCAGGCTGAGGGCGTGGGCCTCGCCGATGAGCTCGCGGGTCGCCGCGTCGTCGAGCCGTCCAGCCCTGCGAGCCTCGCGGACATGGGCCGCGCCGGCGCTTCCTGCGCGGAAGCCACCGCCGGCGTCGACGCCAGGAGGCGGGGTCGGCCGGGTGACGACCGGCAACATGCCGAAGCTCTTCTCGTAGAACATCCACCGGGTGCCCACCGTCCACCCCTGGTCCACGTCACCGATCCGGTCGGTGTCCGGAACGCGGACGTCGGTGAGGAACTCCTGGCAGAACTCGCCGCGACCCGTTGAGCATCTCGATGCGGTGGACCTCGATGCTCGGCTGGTGGAGGCGCAGCATGAACACGGTGAGGCCGCGATGCTTGGGGACGTCCCAGTTCGTGCGCGCCAGGCACAGGCCCCAGTCCGCCCACCACGCGCCGGTCGTCCAGATCTTCGACCCGTTGAGCACCCACTCGTCGCCGTCGCGCACGGCGGTGGTCTGGGCGCCGGCGACGTCGGATCCACCCGTCGGTTCGGACAGGAGCTGCATCCAGATCTCCTCGCCCCTGAGGACGGCCGGGATGTGCCGACGCTTCTGCTCCTCGGTTCCGTAGTCGAGGATCACGGTGACGCACGGCTGCAGCGTGGGGACCTGCAAGCGAAAAGGCCACTCGTACGGCCAGATCTCCTCGTTGAATGCCTGTTGGTGAGCAGGGGTCAGTCCCTGGCCTCCGTACTCCTTCGGGAAGCAGATCCCTGCGAAGCCGGCGTCGAACAGCCGGCGTTGCAGCTCCCGATGGTGTGCGACCTCCGCGAGCTCTTCGTCATCGCTGAGCCGACCCTGGCTCATCGCCATTCCGGTACCCGGGCGCTCGGCGCGCGGCATGTTGTCCGTCAGCCATGTGCGCAGCCGGCTGCGGAAGTCCTCGACCGGCTCGATGCTCGCCTCAGCCACCGGCGTCCTCCTTCTTCTCCAACAGTGCGGTGAGCCGCTGGCGGTGATCGGAGACCGTCCCGAAGAGCAGCGAGTCGACGACCACCCGGCGGAGATAGAGGTGCAGATCGTGGTCGAAGGTCACGCCGATGCCGCCGTGCATCTGCACGCAGTCCTGCAGCACCTCCACGCCGTAGACACCCAGGTAGGCCTTGCCCGCGCTCGTGTACTCGCCCGCCCGGTCGGTCTCGTCCTGGACGTGGCGGGTGGCAGCGTCGGCGATGCCATGCCCGACCTCGATCCAGGCCTTCATGTCGGCACTGCGGTGCTTGAGCTCCTGGTACGACGCCAGCGGCCGGCCGAAGGAGTACCGGTTGAACAACCACTCCATGGTGATCTCGAATGCCTTCTCCATGGCGCCGACCATCTCGTGCAGCTGGAGCACGTTGGCGAGCTGCAACTGCCGTTCGATGTCACCTGCCGCGGTCGACGCGTCGCCGACACACGAGGCAGGGGGCACCCGGACGTCGTCGAAGTGGATCTCGGCGTACCGCCGCGTGAGATCGAGGCCCTCGGCCGCGACCACCGTCACCCCTGCAGTCCCCGCGGGCACCAAGAGCTGCACCGGACCGTCGTCGGTATTGGCCACTACCAGGAGGTGATCGGCTTGCGCACCGGCTTCCACCGGACCCTTCCGACCGTTCAGCACGTAGCCGTCGTCGGTGACCGACGCGGTCGCCGTCACCTGCCCCAACCGGTCATCCGGTGGTGGCTCCGCCCAGCACCACGTGGCGATCGCCTCCCCGCCCAAGAGACCCGGCAGCACCTCGGCCTTCTGCTCCGGTGAACCCCGGTGCGACAGCGCGGCGGCCACCACGTTGGTGGGCAGCAGCGGCCCGGGTGCCGCGTAACGGCCGAACTGGTGGGCGACCAGGCCCAGATCGGTCACCCCGCCGCCGCTGATGCTGCCACCGCCGTCCTCCTCGGAGACCAGCAGTGACGTCCAGCCCAGCTCCGCACCCTGCCGCCAAAAGGCCGACGTAAAACCTGCGGGATCATGCCGTAGGGCACGCAGATCGGTGGGGGTCGCTTTGTCATCGAGGAACTTGGCGGTCGTCTGCGCGAAGAACTCCTGGTCCGCCGTCAGATCGAGCTCCATCGTCGCACCCTATGTCCACTCGACATCGTCGAATCAGACACGGCTGGCGAGTTGCCCTCCGACCGGGGGGCCACCCGAAGCCATCGGGACGGACACGAAGCTCGGCCGCGATGTGTGTCGCGGCCGAACTCCTGCGGTCGTGAGGCGGTGGTGCCGCCGGTGCTGGCTACGAGGTCTTCACCGTACTTGCGCTCGAGGGGCACCCCATGCACGGCAACGGCGTCGGAATCACGCCGCCGGGGTAGAAGTCGGCGGCGTTGCGCTGAATCACCGACAGGGCGGGGTCGAAGAATTTGGGTGTGGCCGTGGTCGCGACGAGGTCGTTGTAGGAGACGTTCACGCCGTTGTTGAGGTACTGGAACACGCCCTTTCCCTGCGGTTGGATGGTGCCGTTCGTGGGGCCGGTTGTGTCGGGGTCCCACCAGACCAGACCACGACCCGAGCCGAACAGCGCGGTCTCGTCGTAGGGGAGCCCGACGGTCTTGCCGTAGCCGATCAGGCCGATCGAGACCCCGGCCGTCGTGCTCGCGGGCGCGGCGAAGAGCCCCTTCTGGATGTTACGGGCGGTGAGCGTCGGCCCCGCGTAGTGCATCGCGTTGTAGAGGAACTCGAACAAGCCCGACGCGAATCCCCACGTGTTGCCCTGGGACGTTCCCCAGTACCACAGGAACGTGTTGAGTCCCGTCGGCGCGCCGATCGTGGCGGGCCCCAGCGTCGCGAGGCCGAAGGCGTGCGCCATCTGCTTCTGGTCATTGAGGCGGCCGAAGACGTCGTAGTCCTGGTAGCCGAGCCCGGTGTAGATCCATTCCGGGAAGTACTGCTGGTCGCTGGCGGCCGCCATGATCGGCGTGACGACCGTCGGGTCCGCGAAGAGCACGACGCTGGTGACGCCTGCGGCCTTGAGGTGAGTCACCCCCGTGCCGATCTGCTCGGATCTGGTCTGGGCGTTCGCCGGGTCGTACGCGAACTTGTCGGTGAGCTTGCCGCCGTTCTGGGTCAAGTACTTCACGAACGACGCAAAGTCGAAGCCGGTCGTCGGGTACACCGCGCCGAACGCGCGGGTCTTGGTCTTCAGCGAGTCGTCACCGGCCCACTCCGCCTTCTTGCCCGTGAGCGACTTGCCGATCAACGCCGCCGTGATTGGCGGACCGCTGCTCGGGTCGGCGCCGTAGTTCCACCGGTACGGCGACTGCTGGGCCGAATTCTGCGCATCGGTCGACGCGCTCACCGTCACGATCTTCTTGGCGGCGACCAACGACGAGAACACCGCTGCGCCCGTCGTCGTCGTCGCGGTCATGTCGAAGACGATGAACGGCTTCTTCGCGATCACCGCGACCGTGTCGGCGTGCTGCGAGGCCTCGTCGGGACCGGTGGCGATCACGCTCTCGATGACCGGCGTGCGGCCCCACAACTGGTACGTGCCGTACTGCGCCACGATCGCCTGGTAGGCCTTCTGCCAGTCGACCATCGCATCCGGGAGGGCGTCCGGCTGGCCGTTCGCTCTGGTTGATGTTGCTCTTGTTGACCTGCATCTGGTCGTTCGGCAGGTACGCGACGACCTTCACGGTGGTGGCCGTGACCCCCTGGGCGGTGGCACCACCGTTCTTCTTGCCCGCCGACCACGGGTTGACGCACCACGGCCCGCCCCCCGCCCAGGTGGACGTCGTCCGGCCATTGTCAGCACAAGTCTTCTGCGCGAGCGCCGCGTCCGAGAACATCCCGAGACCAGGCGGCTGCGGACCGGTGCCCTTCATCGACACGCCCGCAGGCGGTGCCGCCGACGCCACTGAGGCGCAGAACACGCCCACCAACGCGACTGCCGCCCCGACGGCCACGCCTCGGAACCAGAAACCCCCTCGCACCACTTTTCGGCCCCTTACACTCTTCCGCGTTCGATCTAGGAATCATTCGTCGACGTCAGAATCGGATAGCCTACCGCCCTCGTAGGCCGCCTTGGAGCCGGCGGCCCGAGACGGCCCAATTCTTGTGGATGGGAGACAGGCGACCTGGGCGGGCAGCCGCCCGTGCTCGTCCACAACTCCGACATCGATGTACTGCGGGCATCAGGCGAGGTGTATGCGGATGCGCTTCCGAGCCGCAGGCGTCGACGTGACAGTGGAGATGGAGCCAGGGACGCGCCACGGCCACGTGAACGAACCCGACCAGCCCGCCGCGTCGCGGAGCATCAAGCGGATCACCACATGGCTGCGACAACACGCCGGGCAGGCGACCGCCAGTGACGACCCTGCCGCTGGACACGGTGCCCATCGGCGCACCGTTCGCCACGCTGAAGCTGTGCCGCAGCGCCCTCGTGGCTCAACTCGGGCGGGGTAGATGCCACTGCAGCTCGACGTGTTGGCCGAACGCCAGCAGCCCGGCCGCTACGACGTCGGTCCGGACGAAGGCCTGGATCATCCCCTTCGCCAATGCGCCCGGCTCATCCGGGTGGTACACGCCGATGAGCGCTACACGCCCGGCGAGGTCGGAATCGTCTTCCGCGGCGCGAATCCGGTCGAGCGTGGCGTCGAAGTCGTCGCGGTCGAACAATCGGATTCCGAAGTGGAACGATCGCTGCGGCTCCCCCCGCAACCGCGCCAGGTACCCGAGGGCCGCCGACCCCACTCCCGGGGAGTCATCCCCATCCGTTGCGAGCACCGCGGTCAAGCGCCTGCTCCAACGCCCACTGCTCCGGCGTCATCTCCGAGGCGTAGCACGCGTTGTTCGCCACGTCCCCGATCGCCGGATCGATGCGCGCGAACATCCAGGTTCCGCCGTCGTCCGACACGCGGAAGCCCAAGAGCTCGAAGACGCGCGTCGCCAACTCCCGCTCCCCGGGCCGGTACACCATCTCCACGTGATTGAGGCGCCGCGTCGCATCCCGATCGCTCGCTACCGTCACCATCGCACTGCCTCCTCTCGCCGGACCTCTGTTCCGGCTCACAACACCCGGTACGTGGAGCCCTGGACCAGCCGCGGCGGCCATCGGTCGAAGCTTTCCTCGCCCATCCCATCTTTGGGGTTGTACCGCTCGCCCGGCCCGGGAATGAGAACAGGCGACAGATAGTCGGCGAACCCGTTCACGACCCACGCCGTCGGCGTGATTGGCTCGAGCACCCGGTTCTGGATGTACCACGCGCCGCCTCTCGCGACTCCATCCTTTGACGGTTGGCGCGGCTCTCTTCGCTCTCGGCTTCCTGGCCGTCCAGGTGCCCCGCGTGGATGTACCAGTTGCGGTTGTAGAACTCGGGCGTGGTGCCATCGAGGCGCTGGTTGATCCACAGCATCTGCTTCAGCGGCATCGGCGCCCCGAGTGGCTGGTCAGTGCTCGTGTCGTGGATCGGTCGTCGGGTGGACGCGCCAACCTTGCACGTGGCCGCAGTTCCCACTCAGCACCGAGTTCACCGGGTCGGTCGCGACGTACGAATCCGACGAGGTGATCTGTACTACGGCATCGACCCGGCGATCGACGCCTCCGACGCTGACGATCCCACCGCAGAACGCGTTCCGTTCCTGGAGCGTGACCCGGACGCTGTTCGCGCCGGGCACCAGACGACCGGCGGCCTCGGCCAGATCGTCCAGCACGTACTGCTGGAACTCCGCGATCCCTGCGCCGTCGGGCCGCACGAGTGTCCACATGAACTTGTCCCCGACCTGCGGCGGGGCGGCTCCACCACCTCCCCCCGCCGCTTCAGTCGCGAACGCGACGTACGGCACCCAACCGCTTCGCCTCGACATCACACCTCTCCTCTTCTTCTGAACGCGGGTAGACGTCCCTTTGGCGGCCTCGGCGCGGCGGCGTCAGCGGAGGCGGTAGCGCACCGGGACGCGTTTGGGGCCGCCGACGAAGATCGTCCGCATGAACTCGGGTTCGCCGGCCAGCTCGGCGTGATCGAGCCGTGGGATCAGCTCGTTGTAGAACGCTCGCGTCTCGAGGCGGGCGAGGTGGGTCCCGAGGCAGTAATGGGCGCCGAACCCGAACGCGATGTGCCGGTTCGGGTCGCGAGCCACGTCGAACGTGTCCGGTTGCGCGAACACTGCGCTCGTCGCGGTTGGCGGCAGGGAACGACAGCAGCACCGCGCCGCCCTCGGGGATCGTCACCCCGCCCAAGACCTGCTCGCTCGTCGCGGTGCGCATGAACTGCTTCACCGGCGACACGTAGCGGAACATCTCCTCCACCGCGGTCGGCACGAGCGCGGGGTCGTCCATCAGGAGCCGCAGCTGGTCGGGGTGCGCGAGCAGTGCCGCGAAACCGCCACTGATCGCGGAACTGGTGGTGTCGTGCCCCGCAGTGGCGATGATCACGTAGTAGCCCACCGCCTCGAGGACGCCGATCGGCTCGCCGTCGACCTCGGCGTTCGCGATCACGGACGCGAGGTCGTCGCGTGGCTTGGCACGACGGTCCTCGATGAGGCCCTGGAAGTACTCGACGAACTCGAGCAGGTTCGCGATCAGCGCGTCGCCTTCCGTCTCACGAGCCATGTCCGGGTCGTCTTTCCCGAACATCTCCTGCGTGAGCTTCAGCATCCGCGGGAAGTCCTCCTCGGGGAGCCCGAGGAGCGCCAAGATGATGTACAGCGGATAGTGCATCGCGATGTCGGTCAAGAAGTCGCACTCGCCGCCGAGATCCGCCATGTGGTCCACCGACCGCTTCGCGAGCTCGGCCGCGCGATCGGAGAGGCGGGCGACGTTGGCTTTCTTGAACCACTCCACGCTGATCTTGCGATAGACCGTGTGATCCGGCGCGTCCATCTGCACCAGCGTGCGCACCGGCATGTCGTCGCGGCCCGTCCCGTGCTTCGCACCCGGGGCCAACGCGGGCCGTGGCGCGTTGACCCACACGTCGGCGCGAACGCT
The DNA here is from genome assembly GCA_963705625.1 of uncultured Actinomycetes bacterium. Taxonomy (GTDB): domain Bacteria; phylum Actinomycetota; class Acidimicrobiia; order IMCC26256; family DASPTH01; genus DASPTH01. The sequence continues at coordinate 213,409 of CAVPKG010000001.1, read as the reverse complement.
CCACCTCCATGATGTCGTCGTAGCGGGTGAGGGCCCAGAACGGAGCGAAGCCCTTCGCGTCGACGTACGCGACCGGGCACTCGCGTCGCAGCCGCGCGCAGGCGGCATAGAAGCTGGGCTCGTCCGCGTAGGCCGAGGGATTCGTGAAGACCCTCGCGGCGTCGTTGATCTCCACGTCCATCCCCACGAACTCCGGTGTGTCCGCTGCACGACTATCGGGCAGCGGAGCGCGCATCTTGGTACCATTACTCGACGTCAATATACGACACGGCGGGGGCCGGCGCAGGTGAAGGGGGGCAGCGCAGCTAGGCGGTGCCGTGCCTCAGGAGCTTCCCGGGCGTCGCGTCGGTGCACTCACCGTCGATGAACGTGGTCACACCGTTCACGATGATCCGCTCGTAGCCCACGGCCTTCTGGACGAGTCGCCACTCCCCGGCCGGGTAGTCGAACAGCCGCTCCTGCGGGAGGGCGTCGATGGTGTCGGGGTCATAGACGATGACGTCCGCAGGCTTGCCCTCGGCGAGGACCCCCCGGTCCTTGAGGCCCAGGGCCATCGCAGGGTACCCCGACAGGCGCCAGATCGCCTCCTCGGCTGACATGATCTCGCAGTCGCGCACCCAGTGGCCCAGCACCTCGGTGGCGAACCGGGCCGTGGTCACGAACTTGGTGTGCGCGCCGCCGTCGCTGATGCCGGGCAACGCCACCGACGAGGTTCCCACCTCCTTGACGGCCTGGGGGTCCATGTCGATCATGGTCGTGCCGAACCCCGCGTTGAGGCGGGCGGCGACGGCGATGTCGAGCATGGCGTCGAGGAGGTGCTTGTCCTCCCGGGCGGCGATCTCGCCGATGGTGAAACCCTCGTAGCGCTCCTTCAGCTCCTGGGCGTTCGGCGCGTCGCTGGAGATCCAGTTCACCGTGATCTCGGCGAGCGGGTACCGGGCGGCGCCGAAGCCGCCGCCCATCATGTCGACCGCTTCCCGCAGGGCCGGTCGGCGGTCCGGGTCGCCGAACTTGGCGATCTTCTCCTCGAGGCTGCCGATGCTGGCTTCCATCCAGGCCGGGAAGATGTCCATGAGGTTGTAGTCCTCGAGGACGATCTCCGACTTGAAGCGCACGATCTGCGCCGACGCGAACACCCGCACACCGTCTTCCTGGTTCAGCTCGTCCAGACGCGCGATGGTCTCGCGGTGTGGATAGATGTTCTCGCCATGCTGGCTCACCGAACCGGAGGGAGCGAGCGCGTTCCAGATGATCGGCCGGCCACTCTCCCGAGCGATCAGCGCCGCGACGTCGAGCTTGCCGGTGATCTGGGTCGTGCCGCGGCCGATCTTGCGGAGCGCACGCGAGAAGGCGACGATCTCGCGTTCAGTCATCTCGTCGGTGACCATCGGCGTGCCGTCGTAGTCACGCTGCACGTTGTAGACATCGCCCGAGATCTGGGAGCTCCAACCACAGCCGCCCGCCTCCATGGCCACGCCGAGCAGCCGGCACATCTCGTCGAGCTCCTCGTCCGAGGCGCGCGACTCCTTGGCCTTGTCGACGCCGACGACGTAGTTGTACAGCGGCGCCAGCGGCACCAACGACATCACGTTCACGCCTTTCGGCGTGCGCTCGACGCTGTCGAGGAACTCCGGGAAGGTCTGCCAGTCCCACGGCATCCCGGCCCGCATCGTCTTCAGGGGCACCGCCTCGTTCCGGGAGAGGCTCAGCATCATACGGTCCTGGTCCTCGGGCTTGCAGGGCGCGAACCCGAACCCGCAGTTGCCGATCAGGACGGTGGTCACGCCGTGCCAACCCGACATCGTGCACCACGGGTCCCAGAACACCTGGCTGTCGTAGTGCGTGTGCACGTCGACGAATCCAGGCGCGACGATCTTCCCCGAGGCATTGACCACCTCGGCACCCTCCGACTCCGACGCGTCGATCGAACCGATCAGCGCGATCTTGCCGTCCTTGATACCGACGTCCGCCTTGTAGCGCGGCGTCTGGATCCCGTCGATGACAGTGCCACCCTTGATGACGATGTCGTAGGTGGGCATCTCGCTCCTTGGAGGTCCTGGAAAGCGCGCATCCTGGTACCATTACTCGACGTCAACGTCTGATGCTACTCACTCGGGCATGTCGGCGCAGGGGGCCGCTGCACGCGTCTCCGAACCTCGAGAAGTTTCCCATGAGTGGTTCGGCCTGCGTGGACGGGAGCGATGACCTGACCGCTCAGGTGGTGCCTTCCTCGATTCGTCGCGTGCGGGAGGTCAGGCCCTCAGTGGACGAGGCGGTCCGCGCCGGCCCAGTAGCGGGCTCGTAGCGCCTTCTTGTCGGGCTTGCCGACCGCGCTGACCGGGATCGAGTCGACGATGTCGATGGACTTGGGCGCGTGGTGCGAGCCCTTGCGCTGCTTGACGAGTTCGATCAGCTCCTCCTCGTCGATGGTCTGCCCCGCCCGGGGGACGACGACCGCCTTCACCGCCTCGCCCCACGTCTCGTCCGGGACGCCGACCACGGCGACGGCAGCGACCGACGGGTGTGTGGAGATCACGTCCTCGACCTCTCGAGGGAAGATGTTGAACCCGCCCGACACGATCATGTCCTTCTTGCGATCGACGATCGTGAAGAAGCCGTGCTCGTCCTCACGGCAGACGTCACCGGTGTGGAGCCACCCGTGCTCGAAGGCCTGCGCCGTCTCCTCCGGCTTGTTCCAGTAGCCCTTCATCACGAGTGGGCCACGCACGCACAGCTCACCCGGTTCACCCCGGGGAACCTCGTTGCCGTCGTCGTCGAGCAGCGCGACCCGGACCCATGGAAGCGGGCGGCCGCAGGACGCGAGCCGATCGAGGTCATTGACGTCGTGCTCCTCCTTGCGGAGGACGCACACGGTCATGGGCGCTTCGGTCTGCCCGTAGAACTGCACGAAGATCGGTCCCAGCTTCGTGATCGCCTCCTGCAGGCGCGCCGGCGACATGGCCGAGGCGCCGTAGAAGACGGTCTGCAGGCTCGAGAGGTCGGTCTCCTCGAAGCGTGGGTGGTCGAGGAGCGCGTAGATCATCGAGGGGACGAGCATCGTGGTGGTGATGCGATGCCGCTCGATTGCCTCGAGCACCGCGCCGGCGTCGAAGGTCGGCAGCACGAACATCGCCGCGCCCTGCAGTTGCAGTGGGACGAACAACGACGAACCGGCATGGCTCAGCGGCGTGCAGACGAGGTGTCGCACCTCGTCCGGCCACTGCAACTCCGACACCATGAGCTGGGCCATCGTCGCGCTGCCCCGATAGGTGTTCATCACGCCCTTGGGCTTGCCGGTCGTGCCACCCGTGTACGCGAGCGCCGACAGGTCCTCGGCATCCACCGGCGGAGGGACGAGCGGCTGCGGCGCGAACGTCGCCGCGAGGCCCATGAGATCGTCACCCACGTCCGCCTCGCCGTACGACAGCAGTCGCCGGAGCCCAGGGATGCGCTCACGCAGCTCCCGAGCGCGATCGGCGAACGGCGGATCGAACAGCAGCGTCTCGATGCCGGCGTCCTCGAGCACGTAGGCGTGGTCGTCGAGCGACCCCAGCGGGTGCAAGGGGGTGTTCCGGCACCCGCTCACCATCACCGCGCCCATCGAGTAGAGGACTTCGACGCGATTCTTCGACAGCGTCGCCACGCCACTCCCCAGCTCGATGCCCTGCGCGCGGAATGCCTGCACGTACCGGCTGATCTCGTCGCCCATCTCCGCCGCCGTGCGCATCTCGCCACCGATGTGGACGGCGGGCCGGTCTCCGTTCCTCGCCAGGGCGGCGATCAGGAGATCGGGCAGGAACATCGGGCGGTAGAGATCGTTCATTGCTCGAGTGCACTTCTGCGACGTGGTCGAGCCAGGCACCAGCTCTTCCTCCGCGTCCTCATTGAACGATCTCGACGAGTGCAGCCACGAGCATCGCTTGACGCGCGGACGCGCGGCAGTGTTACGAAACCTCGTTCGCTTCTTCCTCGAGCTGCAGCGCGTTGGCCCAGATTCGCGTGAGCTGCTCGACGGCGTGATCGAAGTCGTACTCCCGATAACCCTGCACCAGCCAGAGCTCCGCGAAGCGCCCGACCATGGCTCCGAGCGCGTCGGCCGCGAGAGCTGGGTCGATGCCCGGGGTCGGCGATGCCTTCGCGCTGCCAACGTCGAATCGCTCGTTCCGACCGCTCGGCGAATTGCTTCTGCCGTGCCATGCGCACTTCGTTCACGGGGGCGTCGTAGCGGGAGACCTGCTCGATCACGCCCATGATCGGTGCTTCCTCGCGGTAACGCAGGAGGTACCGTCGATTCGCCTTGCGGATGCGTTCCATCGGGGAATCGTCGTGAGCATGGGTGAGCTCCGGATCGTCGTGAGGTGCCGTGAGCCGCTCCTCCTGGATTTCGGCAACCTCTCGGAACAGCTGCTCCTTCGAAGTGAAGTAGTGGTAGTACGCACCGTGCGAGACTCCTGCGCGCTTCGAGATGTCGGTGATCCTCGCGTTGAGGAATCCATCACGCTCGAAGATCTGCTTGGCTGCGCGAACAAGGCTCGCTCGCGTCTTGGCTCCGCGGCGCGTCTGCGGCGCAATTGGTTTGGTCACGTTCTCCTCGACGATGTCCGCCATCAGGCGCAGGTCCTCGCTTCGCCTCGGACCCCTACCGTACCGTTCGTCCGACGAGTGGCCATGCTCTTCATCCGCCGCTCATCCGGCCATGGGACCACAAGCGAACGGGTCCAGCCGGGTGAAGCCGACAGTCGCGATCAAACTCGCCGAGGCGCGCACGGTGCCCACTTCGGAGAGTCGAGTCTCACCGCCGTTGCCCGGGAGACTGTGGTTCGATGTCGACATCAAGCAATGACCTCTCGCTGGGCGCGCGCGGTTGCGAATGCACCTCTTAATTGCGATGTGCCAAACCGTCTTAATTGACGATGTGCCAAACCGTCGTCGCGAGCGACTTGCTGTCATCGGTGAATGATCGGGTAGGCGGATCGGTGCAACGCTGGTCGCAATGACGTGGGCCCACTCTTACGAGACCCGCGGCGGCTGGCCGCCGGTGCTGTGGGGGAAATGGATCATCGTGCCGCGGTCGACGACCAGGGTCTGGCCGGTCATGTACGAGGACAGATCCGACAGGAGGAACAGCAGTGGTCCGGCGATCTCCTCGGTCCGGCCGAACCGCCCCATCGACCAGCCGTCCGCTGCCGAAGCCCCCGCCGACAACCAGCGCTGGCTGGCCTTCCAATCCGAAGATCTCATTCATGCCTCGCGCGCGGCAAGCTAGCTGCTGGTCGCCGGCCAGGCGTCCCAGTGGATCATCGTCCTCAGCGGGCCGGCGAACAGCGGTCGCACTGCTCCGGTTGCCCAGCGTTCCTCGACGAGGGGGGCGAGCACCTTCGTCGTCGTCAAAGGGTCGTCGTCGAGGTAGATCACGGTGGTGTACTGCGGCTCGCCCTGCGTCGAGGGGTGCAGGTTCCACGTGTTCGTCGAGCCGTACATCCAGGCTCCTGCGACACCGGGCGTCGCGAGCACGGCCGGGTAATGGTCGGTGTGCAGCCACTGCAGCCACGAAGCAACATCCTGGCCCACAGGCTCTTCGACGATCACGACGACGCCTCGGTGGGGCCGGAACGGCACGACCTCCGGAGAGATCAGTGCCTGAGGGGCTGCGTACCAGTGCAGCAGCGCCGGCATGCGCAGCTGCAGCGACGGTCGCACCTCCGGGAACCGCCCCATCTCGGCGAGGCGGGGGCCGAGCTGCATGAAGTCGTCGTGCGTCTGCTGGACGGGGTCACCGACGAGGTAGTTGACGACGTTGCCGACCTGTTCCAGGTGCCCGGTCGCGACGATGCGGCTGTCGAGGTACTCGCCGTCCGCGATGTAGCGCAGCGCGTACTGGATGCCGGGCAACTGGTATTGCTCGACCATGTGATCGAGCAAGTGCCACCGCAGATAGCTGCCATCGTCATTCGGGAGGTGCCGGCGGCGTGAAACTGAAGAACGCCGCCTTGACTCTGATCATGACGCTGTACCTCCAAAGTTGGTGTCTTCGAATGCATTCGAGCCTTTCGGCGCGTCCTTGGGGAAGTTCACACCGTCTGAGCCGGTGCTGAAGTAGTTGTGCCAACGGCGGGTGGTGAACATCCAGCGGCCATCGCGCTTCTCGTAGGTTTCGTAGTAGTAGCCGTATCCGATGGACCAGTTGTCGCGATCCTCGTTCTTCGAGACGCCTCCGTCGGTCATCGCCCAGATCCCGCGCGCCTTGGTGGGCGAGTCGAAGATGATCTCCGGGTCGTACGAGTGGTGGACCGTGATCATGTCGTTCATGATCCGGCTCACGTTCTCGATCATCTCTTTCGACGACGTCCATGGCTCCTGGCCGTCGTTGTGCGACACGTGGTCCGGCGCGTGCAGCGCCTCGTACGCCTCCCAGTCGTGGGCGTCGGCGTAGCGGTCGCGTCGCGCCTTGAGGAGCCTGATCTCCTCCAGCGCGACGAGCCACTCGATGTCGGACATGCCTTCCGGCCGACCGTTCCCTTCCACGTCTCCCCCTCTTCGCTGTCGCGTGCCTACGCCCCTGCGCGGACAACGGCGAGCGAGTCGAGCTGCTCGAGGTAGTGCTCCAACGACTCGCTGGCGAACCCGCTCGTGATGATCGTCGCCCCCAACGCCGCGGTGTCGCCGAGGATCTCCTGCGTCTTCGAGGGTTCGTTGATGGGGTCGAGACGCTCGGTCGGCGGGAGTACGACCTCGAAGAAGGACGGGAGGTCCACACGCTGCAGCCACTCGGCAGCCTGCGAGGGCGTGACGGCGAACGGGCACCAGCCGTCGGCAAGGGCGGCCGCACGCCGGAGCGAGCGCAGCGTCCGTCCTCCGACCCAAATCGGCACGTGCTCCTGGACGGCACACGGATCGACGACGAGCCCCTCGAAGTCGTAGAAGCTGCCGTGGTACTCCGGCACGCGCTCGGAGAGCGACGCCCGCAGGGCCTTCAGCGCGTCGTCGGACCGTGGCCCCCGGTCGTCGAAGGGGGCACCGATGAGGTCGAACTCTTCCTTCAGCGTGCCGACTCCGACACCGAGAATCACACGGCCACTGCTGACCGTGTCGAGGGTCCCGTAACGCTTGGCGATCTCGAGGGGATGGTGGTACGGGAGGACGAGCACGTAGGTGGCGAAGCGGATGCGCTCGGTGCGAGCCGCCAGGTACCCGAAGGTGGCGAGCGGATCCCAGTACGTCGCCCCGCGGCGGGCGAGCTCCGAAGCCGGGAGGGCGATGTGCTCGCTGCAGGTGAGGTGGTGGTAGCCGAGGCGGTCGGCAGCCTCGGCGATTCGGGCCAGATCCTCGATCGATCCTTCGTCGGCCCACTTGGCGCCGGACGTCGTCACGATGGGTGATCCCACCGACAGCTGAAAGGTTGCCGTGCTCATCCCCGCATGTACCCCCCGGCGTCGACCGGGATCGACTGCCCCGTGATGGTTCGGCTCTCGTCACTCGCCAAGAACAAGGCGAGGTTGGCGACGATGCTAACCCTAACTCGACGTCGATGTCAGAAGAAGATGAGTGTGTATGACGACGACGTCGGCTTCCGAGCCACCACTCGACCCCGGACGGGACGCCGGGTCTCCCAACCTGATCGGCCGCGCCGACGCGCCGGCGCGCCGACCCGATCTGCTGACCCCCGACGTAGCGGGACGGGTCATGCGCGTTGCCGGAGTAGTAGGTGCCGCCGAACGGGGTTGCCGCGTCGACATCGGCGCAAGGGCGCGCCCACGAGGCTCAAAGTGGTGGGAGCAGCCGCTGCTCCTGGAAGATGGCGAGCCACTCGCGGAGCATGTCCTCGGTGTCGATGCAGTCGGCGAAGCCGGCCTGGCGGATCTTCACCGTGCTGAGCAGCGCGGGAGGGCGCGCGGCGGCCCGAGCGCGCCGAACAAGATGTCGGCGTAGCGCCACGATCCACCGACGAACGCGTGCATGTCACGCGGCGAGCGAAGCCCGTGGCGATCGACCACGTCGGCCCACTCGCCGGCGCGCGGTGGCATCACGTCGGCGAGCCGCGTGGGCTCGGGGTCGCCGACCTCCATGCCGAGCGCGTCGGCGACCGTGGGCCACACGTCGTGCCAGTTGAAGACGTCGCCGTTGGTCACGTTGAAGATCTCGCCGCGGGCCGCGGGCGCGGTCGCCGCCCAGGCGAGGGCGCGGGCGAGGAGCCGCGCGTCCACCGCCTCCTGGACCTGCGGCGGTCCGCCAGGGAACGACAGCGGCCGGCCTTGCGCACGTGGAGAGCGCCCCGTACACGCCGATGACCGGCACGAGGTTCATCGGGCTGCCGAACGACTGCCCGTACACGACCTGTGGGCGCAGGATCGTCCACGACCACCGCGCGCCGGTCGGCGAGCTCGCGCAGCCGGTCCTCCTGCAGGAAGTAGAAGTTGTCGTGGTCGTCGCGCGGTGCGCGTTCCTTCGCCGGCACGGTCGAGCGGCCGACGTGGAGCCCGTACGCCTTCGCGCCCTGCAGGAGCGACACGTGCTCGAGCGTGTCCCCCGCCGCGTCGAGCACCGGCTCGAGCGTGTTCGAGAACATGGTGAGGTTGCGCTCCATCAGGGCGCGGTCGCGCCAACCGGCGGTCAAGTCGTCGGCTTCCTGGAGCGCCGCGTACACGACGTGCGTGACGCCGGCCATGGCGCGGCTCGCGCGCTCGCACGCGCGTCGGTCGAGCAGGTCGAGCGGTACGTGGGTCACGTCGTCGACGTCGACGCGCGCGCCGCGACACACCGATCGACCTCACAATCTGGGAGCTGCGAGAAGTGGACGAGCGCCGCCCGACCGATCACACCGGTCGCGCCGAACACGACGACTCTCACGCGTGTGGCAGCAGCGGATCCAGCCGCGCGCGGTCGGCGTCGCTGAGCGGCCGCAGCGGCTCGCCCTTCCCCGGACGCCAGAACACCGGCTCGGTGCGCCACGCCTCGCGGCGGAGGCGCTGCTTGTCGATCTTCATGCTCGCCAGCTTCGGGAGCTCCTCGGCGACCCGCACGAACGCCGGCACCCACTTCGTCCCGAGGTCCGGCTGCTCGGCGAGGAACGCGTCGAAGCCGGCCGGGTCGAACTCGGCGCCGCCGCGCAGCTCGAGGGCGACCATCACGCGGTCGCCGACCGGATCGTCGGGAACCGCGTACACGGCGAGCGAGCGCACGTCCGGGTGGCGGGCGATGATCGCCTCGACCGGCGCGGCGGCGAAGTTCTCACCGTCGACTCGCAACCACTCGTTCGACCGCCCCGCGAAGTAGAGCCAGCCGTCGTCGTCGCGGTAGGCCGAGGTCACCCGACCAGTACCAGCCGTCGCGGAAGCGCGCCTTCGGTCGCCTCCTCGTTCCGGTAGTAGCCCTCGAAGCCCGACGTCGGCGCCGTCTCGACGATCTCGCCCACCGCCTCATCGAGGTTCGTCGGCCGTCCGTCGGGCCCGAACCGAACCGGCGGGCACTCCTCGCCCGTCTCGGGATCGAGCACCTTCACGCGTCGGTTCGCCCGTGCCGAGCGCGCCCTCGGGCATCGACGGGTCGCGGCGGATGATGATGATGCCCTCGGTCGAGCCGTAGCTGTCGCGCACGTTGCAGCCGAAGCGGCGCGCGAACTCCTTGATGTCGCGGTTCGACGCCTCGTTGCCGAACGCCAGCCGCAGCGGGTTGTCGGCGTCGTCGGGTTGCTCGGGCGTGGCCAGGATGTAGTTCAGGACCTTGCCGGTGTAGGCGAGCATCGAGACGCCGAAGCGGCGGATGTCGGGCAGCGTGTTCGACGCCGAGAACCGCGGACGGGTCGAGATCGGGACCGCGGCGTTGAGCGCCGAGGACCACCCCGTGAACAGCGCGCTGGAGTGGAAGAACGGCAGCGGGGCGTACACCGCGTCGCCCGGCGCGAGCTCGGCGACGCCCGCCACGTGGGTGCCCGTCCGGGCGAACCGCCCCTGCGTGCACCGCACCGCCTTCGGCAGGCCCGTCGAACCCGACGTGAAGATGAGGAGGAACAGGTCGTCGTCCTGCACCGCCGCCTCCGGGTACGACGTGGGCTGCGACGCAACGCGCGCCGCGTACTCTTCGACTGTCGATCATCACGACGCGGTCGTCGGTGACGTCGGTGTCGACGCCCTCGAGGAGCGCCCGCGACTTCGTGTCGGTGACGAGCAGCTGGCAGTCGGTGTGCCGGATCAGGAGCCCGAGCTGGTCACCGCGGTACGTCGAGTTGACGCCGACGATGACCGCACCGGACAACGCCGCGGCCGTGAGCCAGAAGAGATAGTCGGGCACGTTCTCGAGGAGCACGCCGATGTGCGGCGGGCGGTCGTGGTCGCGCAGCTCGTCGAAGAGCGCGGCGCGCCGGCTCCCCTCTTCGACGAGCTGGCGATAGGTCCACGACTCGTCGCCGATGAACATGCCGACGCTGTCGTCGTCAGCGCGCCGGCGCAGGAGCGCGGCGGCCGTCGTCATGTCGCCAATCATGACTCCTGTCGACACCTCGACGACAGCCTGGGAGTGGATCGCGGCCAGGACAGGGTTGGCCCGGCCGGAGGCCCCTGAGATACTGGTGGGATGCCGAGCGACGCCTGGATCTTCGACTTCGACAACCACTACTACGAGTCGCCGGATGCGTTCACGCGCCACCAGGACCGGTCGCTCGGGTACCGCGGGGTCCGGTGGGCCGACATCGACGGGAGGCGGCGGCTCCTCGTCGGTGGCACGGTCAACAGCTACATCGCGAACCCGACGTTCGATCCGGTGGCGCGGCCGGGCGCGCTCTTCGACTGGTACCGCGGCAACCCTCGCCAACAGCTGATCAAGGACGCCTTCGGCGAGCTCGAGCCGCTCCGCCCGGAGTACCAGGACCACGAGCAGCGGCTGAAGGTCATGGACGAGCAGGGCCTCGTCGGCTCGGTGCTGTTCCCCACCATCGGTGTCGGCATCGAAGACGCGCTGAAGCAGGACCCCGAAGCTGCCGCCAAGGTCTTCCACGGCTTCAACCAGTGGCTCGATGAGGACTGGGGATACCGCTATGAGGGCCGCATCTTCGCCGCGCCCTACATCGCGCTCCTCGACCCCGACGCGGCCGTCGACGAGCTGCAGCGCGTGCTCGACGCCGGCGCCCTCGTCGTCAACGTCCGGAACGGTCCCGTGCCCGTCGCGGGCGGCTGGCGTTCGCCGTTCGAACCTACTTACGACCAGTTCTGGTCCCTCGCGGAGGAGGCGGGCGTGGTCGTGGCCGCGCACGTGGGCGTCGACGGCTACGACATCCTCGTCCAGATGTGGGAACACAGCGGAGCGGAGAGCTCGCTGTTCCGCTCTCCGCTCCGCGGGGCCGTCACCAAGGGTCGGGCTGTCACCGACTTCTTCCTCGCCGCGCTCTGCCAGCTCCTGTTCGAGCGCTTCCCGCGACTGCGGATGGCGAGCGTCGAGAACGGCGCGGCGTGGGTTCCCGACATGTTGCACCGCGTCGACGATGCGGCCAACCGCAACCCCGGCTACTTCGCCGACCACCCCCGTGAAGTCTTCGGGGAGCACGTCTGGGTCACGCCGTTCTGGGAGGACGACGTGCATGCGCTCCTCGCCGACATGCGCGTCGACCGCCTGCTGCTCGGCTCCGACTGGCCGCACGCCGAGGGGACGCGCCAGCCCGCCGACTTCGTCACCGACTCGCTGGCCGGTCTGCCCGACGACGACGTCCGACGGATCGCGCGCGAGAACGCGCTCGAACTGCTCGGCCTCGTCTACGACTGAGAGGGAGGCGCCGCACGCGTGCCGGCCGCGGGCGATCTCGGTTCGCGCGGGAGTCCGAGCCCCTGTTCGCCGATCGTGTTGCGCTGGATCTCGTCGGTTCCACCGCCGATCCGCAGGCCGGGCGCGAAGAGGAGCCGTTCCCGCCACGGCGCGGCGTCGTCGTGATCGACCACGGTGGCGGCAGGACCCAGGACGCCGGCAGCGGCGTCGGCGGTGAGCCGCGCGTGCTCGGAGTACAGCAGCTTCGACACCGAACCACCGGCAGCCACCGCGCCCGGGATTGCGACGCGCGCAACGAGGAGGTCGAGCACGCGCTCGCGGATCACAGCGGCGGCGACCACTTGGCGAACGACGGGGTCGTCGCCTCGCCCGAGTCGTTGCGCGAGGGTAACCAGCTGCATGGCGCCGCGCGCGCTGGTGCCGCCGCCGATCGACGCCCGTTCGCTCGCGAGCATCGTCTTCAGGACGCTCCAGCCGTCGCCGAGCCCGCCGATGAGGCCCTCCTCGGGCACGAACACGTCGTCGAGGAACACCTCGTTGAAGTGGTACGCGCCGGACATCTGGCGCAGGGGCCGCACCGTCACGCCGGCTTCGGACATGGCCATGGCGAAACACGAGATGCCGGCCTGGCGTGCCGACACGGGGTCACTGCGAGCGAACAACAGCGCGTGCTCGGCCACTCCTGCGCCCGAGGTCCACACCTTCTGGCCCGTGACCGACCACCCCCCGTCGACCGGCTTGGCGAGCGTCCGTACGCTGCCGAGATCCGATCCGGCCCCGGGCTCCGAGACGAGCTGACACCAGCTCTCGTCACCGCGCACAACGGGCGGCAGGTACCGCGCGCGCTGGTCGTCCGTGCCGTACGCGAACAGCACCGCCGGCAGCATCTCGAGCGCGACGGCGAACATCTTCGTGGAAACGCCATAGCGCGACTGCTCGCCGGCGACGACGTCGTCCTGCCACGCAGGCGCACCGTGTCCGCCGCACTCGACCGGCCACGACCTCCCGGCAAGGCCGGCGTCGAACAGCGTGCGCTGCCATGCCCGACTGACCCCGACCGCGTGCTGCTCGCGGGCGTGGTACTCCTCCGGCGTCGAGGCGCTCACGATGTGGACGGCGGAGAAGTCGTCGGGGCCGCCCTTCTTCGGCGCGTTCGTGTCGAACCACGCACGCACGTACGCCTCGAAGTCTTCGCGGGTCGCGCCCGGATCGACGCGGTTCACGCGGCGCCCGTAGTGGGCTCGTCGGCCGTCGATCGGTCGACTCGACCATTATTCGACGTCACCGTCGAATGCTATCGTCCCCGGTGGCGCAGGGAGGCGGCGCGCTTCCCGGGAGCGTACGGTCGACATCGACCTGTTCACCTCGCCGCTACGTTCCACCACGACACCCCAGGGGAGGACGCAGATGACCGAGACCGCAGTACATCCAGGTCACCCACCGCGAGCTGCCGTACCCGACGTTCGACGCCGACAACCACATGTACGAGAACCGCGACGCGTTGACCAAGTTCCTCCCGCCCGAGTACGCGGGTGCCATCAAGTACGTCGACATCGAGGGCCGCACCAAGCTCGCGATCCGCGACAAGCTCACCAACTTCATCCCGAACCCGACGTTCGGGAAGGTCGCCGCCCCCGGTGCGTCGGGGATGGACCCCACCCAGGGCGGCGGCGGGTTCGGCACCATCGCAAGCGCCGGGCTGCACCAGCGGAAGCTGGTCGTGATGCCCGGGATCGATGCCTTCTTCGATCCCGAGCCGCGCCTCCAGCTCATGAAGGAGATGGGCATCGACCGCACGCTGCTGTGGCCGACGCTCGCCAGCGTCCTCGAGGAGCGACTGGCCGACGACCCCGATGTGGCCGTCGCGGTGATCCACGCGCTGAACCAATGGATGCACGAGCACTGGCACTTCGTGTATTCGGACGCGCTCTACTCCACGCCGATCATCAGCCTCGCCGCCGGTGCCGACCGGGCGATCGAGGAGCTCGAGTGGGTGCACGAGCGCGGCGCCAAGATCTTCCTCATGCGCGTGGCCCCGGTCCCAACATGGAAGGGCCGCAAGTCCTTCGCCCTCCCGGAGTTCGATCCGTTCTGGAAGCGCGTGCAGGAGCTCGACGTCGTGGTGGGCATGCACTCCGGTGACCCCGGCTACCACCGCTACGTCAACGAGTGGGAGGGGCTCGGTGACCAGGAGATGAGCATCGCAAGGGACGCCCGCCACGCCAACCCGGCGTTCATGATCCTGTCGTCGGAGAAGGACAACCTGATCGACGCGATGGCGTCGATCATCGGCCACGGCCTCGCGACGCGCTTCCCCGAGCTGAGGTTCATGCCGGTGGAGTTCGCGTCCAGCTGGGTGCGACGCTTCTACCAGAAGCTGCAGTGGGCCTACGACCGTTCGAGCGTGCTGTTCGACGAGGACCCGGTCGAGGTGTTCAATCGGAACGTGTGGGTGCACATCTTCCACGAGCCCGACCCGCAGGGCATCATCGACCTGGGTATCCCGGTCGACCACCTGATGTTCGGTTCGGACTTCCCGCACCCGGAAGGCATGGCGGACCCGCTCGCCTACTACGAGATCGTGAAGGACCTCCCGATGGAGCAGCAGGAGCTGATCATGGGCGGGTCGATCGAGAGGGCGCTGAAGGTCGGCAGATTCGCCAATGCTTGACTCCTGATAACATACGTGGTTCTCAGGCATATAGAACATCGTTCTGCGTCGCCTCGAGGAGGCACCATGACGTCAGACGCATCGCTCGACTGGCTGATCTCGGTCGACGACCACATCCTCGAGCCGCCCAACCTGTGGGTCGACCGGGTGCCGGCCAAGGACCGCGACCGCGCGCCGCACATGGTGCGCGACGGCGCGACCGAGTACTGGTTGTACGACGGCAAGCGCATGCCCGACGTCGGGCCTGAGCGCGGTCGCGGGCAAGTCGAAGGAGGAGTTCAGCCCCGAGCCGCTGCACCTACGACGAGATGCGGCCCGGTTGCTACGACCCGGTGGCGCGCCTCGAGGACATGGACCGCGCCGGCGTGCTCGCGTCGCTGTGCTTCCCGACGCTTCCCCGCTTCTGCGGTCAGCTGTTCTACGAAGCCGACGACCGCGAGTTCGGCTTCGTCTGTCTGCAGGCGTACAACGACTGGATGATCGACGAGTGGTGCGGGGCCGCCCCCGGTCGCTACATCCCGCTGATGCTGATCCCGATCTGGGACCCGCCGCTCGCGGCCAAGGAGATGGAGCGCTGCGCGGCGAAGGGTGCGACCGCGTTCTGCTTCTCGGAGAACCCCGCGCCGCTCGGCCTGCCGACGATCCACGACCCCGACCGCTACTGGGACCCGGTGATGGCGGCGGCGACCGACCTCGAGATGGTCGTGTGCATGCACGTCGGCTCGTCGTCGCAGGTGCCGACGATCGCGCCGGACGCGCCGTTCATGGCCAACCTCGCCTGGGGTGCGAACCGCACCTCCGGCACCATGCTCTCCTGGCTGTTCAGCGGCATGTTCACGCGGTTCCCGAACCTCAAGATCGCGCTGTCCGAGGGCGAGATCGGCTGGATCCCGTACTTCCTCGAGCGCGCCGAGCAGGTGCTCGACAAGCAGCGCCACTGGGTGCAGCGCGGGGTGCAGTTCATGGGGCACGCGACCACCGACGTCGACCTCGACACCATCGACGTCCGCGCGTCGTTCCGCGACCACGTCTTCGGCTGCTTCATCGACGACGCCCACGGGATCGCGAGCATCGACGAGATCGGCGAGGACAACATCATGTGCGAGACCGACTACCCGCACTCCGACTCGACCTGGCCGGACTGCATCGGCGTCGTGAAGCGACTCGTCGATCACCTTCCCGAGCCGGTGCAGTACAAGATCCTGCGCGGCAACGCCGAGCGGCTGTACCGCTTCACCCCCGCCGAGCCGCCCGTGCTCGCCCATGCCTGAACCCGGGCAGGCGCCGGATCACGGTCGACCGTGAGCTGTGCATGGGAAGCGGCATGTGCATCGTGTACGCGCCGCGGCACGTTCGCGCACGACGACGAGACGAAGGCGATCGTCGTCGACCCGATCGGGGACGCGATCGACACGATCCGCATCGCGGTCGAGGCGTGCCCGACCGGCGCGCTGAGTCTCACGTGCGACGACGAGGAGGACTGAACGGCAATGTTGCTCGAGGAAAGTCCGCGGTGATCACCGGCGCCGGCTCCGGCGTCGGGCGTGCGTCGGCGCTGCGCTTCGCCGAGGAAGGCGCCACGCGTCGTCGTCGCCGACGTCCACCTCGACGGGGCGAAGGAGACCGTCCGTCAGATCGAAGCAGCCGGTGGCACCGCGGTCGCGGTCGAGTGTGACGTCTCGCAGGACGCGCAGGTCGCCGACATGATCGCCGCGGCCGTCGAGCACTTCGGGCGACTCGACATCCTGTTCAACAACGTCGGCATCCCGACGCCCCGGCTCGGGATGACCTTCGAGGACCACACCGTCGACGACTTCGACCGGCTCGTCGCGGTGAACCTGCGCGGCGTGTTCCTCGGCTGCAAGCACGCCGTCATCCAGTTCAAGCAGCAGGGCGACGGCGGCGTGATCCTCAACACCGGGTCGGTCGCCGGGCTCGTCGGATGGGGCGGCACCGTCTACGGCGCGACCAAGGGTGGCGTGCACCAGCTCACCAGGGCGGTGGCGATCGAGTGCGCCCCGTTCGGCATCCGGGTGAACGCGATCTGCCCGGCCGGCGATGCCGTTCACGAACTTCGTGGCGGCCGGTGGGCTGCAGGCCTCCGGCGAAGACCTCGAGCGGATCGCCGCGCATGGCCGGCGGCATGCACCCGCTCGGGAAGCCGATCACCGCCGAGGACTGCGCCGAAGCCGCGGTGTTCCTCGTCTCCGACCGCGCCGCGAACATCACGGGCGTGCTCCTGCCCGTCGACGGCGGCTACGTCGCGCGATGAGCGAGCCTGGGCGATGAGCGAGCGGCGGGAGGCGGGTATCCCGCCGAGCAGCGAGCGGGGCCCAGCGACCCGGCGCGCAGCCGCCAGGAGCGGAAGACATGACGAACGTGGACCACTCCCACACGCTCGACCGCGAGCAGCTTCGCCGCCTGTTCGACCTGCGGAGCAGCTACAACGCGCACTCCGGCGGCGACTACACCGACGATCCGTACCCGATCTGGCGCGCAGCTCCGCGAGCAGGCCGCGGTACACGAAGGCACCGTGCACGAGCTGACCGGCTACGCCGGTCCTGCCTCGTTCCATGGTCTCCCCTCTCCCGACCGACCGCACTTCTCCGCG
This sequence comes from uncultured Actinomycetes bacterium, assembly GCA_963705625.1. Classification (GTDB taxonomy): domain Bacteria; phylum Actinomycetota; class Acidimicrobiia; order IMCC26256; family DASPTH01; genus DASPTH01. The sequence continues at coordinate 196,376 of CAVPKG010000001.1, read as the reverse complement.
TTCACGTACGCGAGCTGCGACGCCGCGTACCGAAACCCTGAGGTGTTCGCGTCGTCACCCGACGCGACCGGCCCCGAAGCTGACGACATCGGCGTCACCAGCAGCATGCTGTCGATGGGCGGCGCCCAGCACCGCCGCTACCGCGCGCTCGTGCAACCGTCGTTCGTGCCGGCGAAGGCGCAGTGGTGGATCTCGAACTGGATCGAGCACACCGTCAACCTGCTCATCGACGGATTCGTCGACGACGGTCACGCCGAGCTCAACGTCGACTTCGCGGCCGCGATCCCGGTGCTCACCATCACCGGCAGCTTCGGCGTGCCGGTCGAGCAGGCACTCCTCATCCGCGAGGCGCTGCCAGCGGCCGATGGAGCTCATCGAGATGCTCGCTCCCATCGTCACGGCCCGGCGCGAGCACGCAGGCGACGACCTCATCAGCGTGCTCGTCGAAGCCGAGTACACCGACGACGACGGCGTGACGCATCGACTCTCCGACCGCCGAGATCTACTCGTTCGCCCTCCTCCTCCTCGCGGCGGGGTCGGGCACCACGTGGAAGCAGATGGGCATCACCATCACCGCGCTCCTGCAGCGACCGGAGGTGCTCGACGCGGTCCGAGACGACCGCCAGCTGCTCCGGCCGGCGATCGAAGAGTCGCTGCGATGGATGCCCACCGATCCGATGTTCTCGCGCTGGGTCACCCGCGACATCGACTTCCACGGCGTGCACCTCCCCGAGGGTGCGGTCGTGCACCTCTGCATCGGGGCCGCCAACCGCGACCCCGACCGCTGGGAACGGCCCGACGAGTTCGACATTCGCCGCCCTCCGAAGCCGACGCTCGCGTTCGGCAGCGGCCCGCACATCTGCCTCGGCATGCACGTCGCGCGGGCCGAGATGGCCGTCGGGATCGACGCACTGCTCGACCGACTCCCCAACCTCCGGCTCGACCCCGACGCCGAGCCTCCGCGCTTCATCGGGATGTACGAGCGCGGCGCCACCGCGATCCCGGTCCTGTTCGGCTAACCCACTTCCCGTTTGGCGGTGCCGGCGGCTCAGCGCAACGGACGGAACGAGGAGCGCACCTCGTCGACGAAGAGTGCGGGCTGCTCGAACGCGGCGAAGTGGCCGCCTTTGGGGGGCTCGTTCCACCAGTGGATGTTCGTGAACCGCTGCTCCGCCCAGCGCCGTGACGGTCGACGGATCTCCCGCGGGAAGACGGAGCAGCCGGTAGGAGCGGTGACGGGGCCGATCAGCGCGGCCATCGCCGTGGGGTCGATCGGGGGCGCAGGGCCGGCGCTCTCCCAGTACAGACGGCCCGAGGACGCTCCGGTTCCGGTGAACCAGTAGATGGTCACGTTGTCGAGCAACTGGTCCCGCGTGAAGATGTTGAGCGGATCGCCGTCACAGTCGGTCCACGCCCAGAACTTCTCGATGATCCACGCGAGCTGCCCGACCGGCGAGTCGACCAGGCCGTAGCCGAGCGTCTGGGGCCGGGTCGACTGCTGAACCTGGTAGCCGGTGCCCCACCGCGTGTGCCACTGGAAGTCCTCGAAGTTCGTGCGCTCGCTCTCGGTCGCATCGTCGGTGAGCGGGCCGAGCGTCACGGTCGGCATGTTGACGTGGATGCCGAGGACCCGGTCCCGGAACATCTCGCCGACGGTGGTCGTCACGGCCGAGCCCCAGTCGCCGCCCTGCGCACCGAAGCGCTCGTAGCCGAGCCGGTCCATCAGGGTCGCCCATGCGTGCGCGATCCAGGGAACGCCGCGGCCGCGGGTCGACGGCCGGTCGCTGAACCCGTAGCCCGGGAGCGACGGGCACACCACGTGGAAGGCGTCGGCGGCGTCGCCGCCGTGGGCAACGGGATCGGTCAACGGGCCGAGCACGTCGAAGAACTCGACGAACGAGCCGGGCCAGCCGTGCGTGATGACGAGTGGCATCGCGTCAGGTTCCGGCGAGCGAACGTGCACGAAGTGGATGTCGATGTCGTCGATCCGGGTCGTGAACTGCGGCCACGCGTTCATCCGCTCCTCGGCGGCGCCGAAGTCGTACTCGTCACACCAGTACCGAGCCAGGTCCTGCACGAACGCGAGCGGGATCCCCTGCGACCAGTCGTCGACGGTCTCGCGCTCGGGCCAGCGCGTGTTCCGCAGGCGCGCGCGGAGATCGTCGACGGCTTCGGGGTCGAACCCCACGCGGAACGGGACGATGTCCGAGTCGGGCATCAGACCACGCCGAGGCGGCGGAAGGTGTCGTGGTCGGTGAGCGCCGCCGCGAGGCGCGGGATGTGGATCAGCACGACGGCCCGCGAGCTGATCCGGGTGATGACCCACAGGAAATAGCCATACGAGAAGCTGAGCGTGTACTGCTCCCACGCCTCGTCCCACGCGGGAGCCGGCGCGCCGAGCGACTCGAGCTCGCGGAGATAGTGGCGGAGCAGCTCGGCCTCGTGGGCCCGCCGCGTCTCGATGTCGAGAACGGTCGCGAGGTGGTAGCTGATGTCGGTCGCCCAGTTGCCGCGCTGCGACGATCTGCCAGTCGAGCCAGCACGCTCGCCCGTCGGCATCGAGGTACGAGTTCCCCGAGTGCGGGTCGGCGTGGATCACGCATGTCACCTCGTGCGCGCCGGTGCGCCGCATCGCCTCCGCCACGTTCGCGCGCCGAGCGCAGCTCCGGCGCGATGTCGGGCCCGCGGCCGTCGTCGAGAAGCGACTGCAGTTGGTCAACGGGGAACATGTCGGCCATCGGCGCGATGCGCGGGCTGAGCCAGTCGAGGTCGGCGACCTGGTGGCAACCCCACGTGGCCGCATGCAGCCGCGCGAGCTGGCCGAGGCTGTCCCGGGTGGTGTCGAGCGAGTAGGGCGTGTGCGCGCTGAGGAAGCGGCCGCCGTTCGCGACGACGTCGTCCATGATGATGATCGCCTGCTGCGCCGCGTCGTCGACCGCTGTGTAGTAGGCCCGCGGCGCGCGGACGTCGAGCCGCGGCGCGAGCTCGCCGTAGAAACGAGCCTCCGACAGGATGTCGGCGCCGGGCGACCCGTCGAGGTGCGCCTTCACGCAATACGAGCGGGTGTCCCGCACCCCGTCCGCGCGCTCGACCGTCACCCGGAACCGGACCTTCTGCGCGAGCGTCTTCGAGGAGTCGACCTCCTCGACCCCGACGATGCGGTCACCGTCGTCGATGTCGTCGAGCGCCTGGCCGAGCCACGCCGGGTCGAGCACCGCGTCGAGCGTCGTCGGAACGGCAGCTTGCACGGGTCGGAACGCTACAACTGCGACGCCCGCTCTCGTCTCGTCGTCGGCCGCGTCAGATAGAAAGATGTCGGACGCGCCGAGCACGGGGGTCGACATGACGGAGGGAAGGGCCACGGGCGCGCTCGAGGGGTGGCGCGTCCTCGAGGTCGCCGACGGCGTGGCGGCCTCGTTCTGCGCCAAGGTCCTCGGTGACCTCGGTGCCGACGTCGTGAAGGTCGAGCCAGCCGGCGGTCATCCGTCGCGGCGGTGGGGCCCGCGCCGACCCGACGCCGCGTCCCGACGAGCCGGGCGGCCGGTTCCTGTACCTGAACACCGGCAAGGCGAGCGTCGTCGTGCCGGACGGCCCGGAGGGCGAGCGTCGGCTCGACGAGCTGGCGTCGGAGTGCGACGTCGTCGTCACCGACCGGCCCGACGACCTCGCCCTTGCCGATCGGCACGCGGCGACGATCGTGGTCGCGATCACGCCGTTCGGGCTCACCGGCCCGTACGCCGGCCTACCGGGCACACCACCTCGTCACGTTCCATGCCGGTGGCGAGGGATCGATCCTGCCGAGCGGCGCCGGCTGGAAGCGCTTCCCGGAGCGGCCGCCGATCCAGATCGGCAGCGACGTCGCCGAGTACGACGCCGGGTGGAACGCGGCCGTCGCGCGTGCTCGCCGCCTGCTACGACCGGCTCCGCACCGGTCGCGGCCAGCGCATCGACGTCTCGATCCAGGAGTCGGAGCTGACGCTCAACCGCACCCGGCTCAGCCGGTTCAACAACGACGGCGTCACGCTCCACCGCGAAGGCAACCGCTACGGCTTCATCGGGATGATCGAGTGCCGCGACGGCTGGGTGCAGCTCGTCGGGCTCACGCCCGACCAGTGGGACGCCCTCGCAGCGTCGCCCGACGCGGGCGACCTCGCCGATCCGCGCATCGCCACCGCGACCGCGCGGGCATGCCGACATGGCTGCCGCGGCGGCCGCGCTGCTCGTCGTGGTGCGGAGCGCGCGACAAGGCCGACGTCGTGCGCATCCTGGCGCCGCTCGGCTGCGCCGGTCGGCGCGTACGCCCTGCCCCGGGATCTGCTGTCGTCGCCGCAGCTCGCGCACCGCGGCTTCTTCCGCGACGTCGACGACGGCCGCGGCGGTTGCGTCGCGCTCCCCGGGCCGCCGTACCGGTTCTCGTCGACGCCGGCCGCGGTCGGCTCGGCGCCCGCGCTCGGCTCGTCGAGCGGCTTCCGGCACCCGCGCACCGCGCACGCACCGGTCGCCGCCGGGGCGCGGCCTCGAAGGCGTGCGCGTGCTCGACTTCACGTGGGCCGCGGCCGGGCCGTACGCGACCTGCCTGCTCGCGCTGCTCGGCGCCGACGTCGTGAAGGTCGAGTCGACCCGGCGGCCCGACCCGGCGCGGCGCGGCTTCCTCGCCGACTACGGCGGGATCAACCGCTCGCCGAACTTCAACGAGATCAACCTCGACAAGCGCTCGTTCCAGGTCGACCTCTCACAGGCCGACGGGCTCGACCTCGTCCACCGGCTCGTCGACTGGGCCGACGTCGTGGTCGACAACTTCCGTCCCGGCGTGATGGCGCGGTTCGGGCTCGACGCCGAGGCGCTGCTCGAGCGGCGCCCCGAGCTGCTCGTGGTGTCGTCGTCGGCGAACGGCTCCACCGGTCCCGACGCGCTCGCCGCCGGGCTGGCGAGCATCTTCGGCGCGACCGGCGGGCTGTCGGAGCAGACCGGCTACCTCGACGGACCGCCGACGGAGATCGGCGAGTCGACCGACTACCGCAGCGCGAACGCGCTGGCGGTCGCCATCCTCGCCGCGCTGCTGCACCGCGCGCGAACGGGGCAGGGTCAGCACGTCGACCTCGCGTCACGCGAGGTCGTCGCCGCCAGCTCGCCGGACGCGCTCCTGGCGCACCAGCTCGGTGTCGCTGGGACATCCGCGTCGGCAACGCACACCGCGAGATGTTCCCGCACGACGTCTACGCCGCGGCCGGTGAGGACGACTGGGTCGCGGTCGCCGTCGGCGACGACGACGAGTGGGCCGCGCTGTGCGGCGTGCTCGATCGGGACGAGTGGGTGCGTGCCTACCCGACCGCGGATGTGAGGCGCGCGGCGGGCGACGTCATCGACGACGCGATCGCCGCGTGGACGTGCCGGCGATCCGTCACGCGAGGCGTTCGAGACGCTCCAGGCCGCCGGCGTGCCGGCGATGGCCGTGATGACGAACGAGGCGCTGGCGAACGATCCGCACGTCGCCGCACGCGGCGTCTTCGTCGACATCGAGCACCCCGAGATCGGGCGCACCCGCGTCATGCGCGCGCCGTGGCTGTTCTCCGACCTCGACTGCGCGGTCAGTCACGGACCGCTCATCGGCCAGGACAACGACTACGTGCTCGAGACGCTCCTCGGACTCTCGTCCGACGAGCGCGCCCGACGAGCGGAGGTGCTCCGTTGACGACGACCGGCAGTGGTGAGGTCCGCATCGGGATCGTGGGCGGCGGCGACGCGCGCCGGATCTCGGCGCTCGAGGACGAGGCCGTCGACTCACTGTGGGTCGGCGGGCACGTCGCGTCGCGCAACCCGAGCCCCGAGGCGATGATCGGCCTCGCCCGCCTCGCGGCGCTGACCGAGCGGGTGAAGGTCGGCACGTCGATCCTGCTCCTGCCGCTCTATCCGCCGGCACTCGTCGCCAAGCAGATCGCCGACCTCGACCGCGCCACCGACGGACGCGTGATCCTCGGCGTCGGCGTCGGCGGCGAGTACCCGCAGGAGTTCCGCGCGTGCCAGGTGCCGATCGAGGAGCGTGGCCGCCGCACCGACGAGATGATCCCGCTGATCCGGCGACTGTGGACCGCGGAGGAGATCACCCACGAGGGCCGCTACTACCCGATGCAGGACGTGAGGATCCACCCGGCGCCGGTGCAGCCCGGCGGTCCGCCGATCATCGTCGCCGGCCGGAAGGAGCCGGCGATGCGCCGAGCCGCGACCTTCGGCGACGGGTGGTTCCCGTACCTGTACTCGCCGCGTCGCTACGCAGCCTCGGTGGAGACGGTCGAGCAAGCCGCCGCCGAGGCCGGCCGCGACCTGTCGGCGTTCGACTGGTACGTGTGGGTGTTCGTCAACGTCAACCCCGACGGCGACGCCGCACGCGAGGAGGCCGCTCGATCGATGGGCGGCACCTACAACCAGGACTTCGGTCCCATGGTCGACCGCGTCGCCGCCGCCGGGACCGCCGAAGAGGTGACCACGAAGCTCGCGGCGTTCCACGACGCGGGCGCACGACACTTCGTGTTCAGCCCCGCCACCGCCGGTGCCGACCCGCAACCGGTCCTCGACCGGCTCTTCGGCGACATCGTCCCCGCACTGCGGGAGCACGCGGTGGCCGGAGGGTGACTGTGCTCACACGGGGAGAGGGCGCACCTCCGCGCGCGCTCGCATCTCGGCCGCATCGTCGGGAAGCACCACCTCGGTTTCGACGAGATGGTCGAGCGCGGCGCGGTAGGTCGCGAGCCATGCCGCGTGGTCCGGGTAGAGCGCGCGGACCTTCTCCGGCTCGAACGGCGTGCTGTTGCCGGTGAGCGTGTTGAGCTCGTCGCCGAAGTGCTCGGCGACGTGCGTGCCGAGCGGGGCCTCGAGGTCGGGCCACCGGATGCCACCGATCGCATTGCCGTGCTCGTCGCGGGGGAGCTGCGCGGGATCGCCCTGCTTCAGCAGTCGCGGCTGGTGCGGCGGGGGCGGCCCGCAGTCGAGCCAGCGCAGCAGGGCATGGAACGCAGCGCGGACCGCGGGGGCGAACGAGACGGTGATGCCACCGGGTCCGAGGAGCTCGACCATCGCGTCGAGGTCCTCGGCCGGCATCAGGCCGGCGTGGCCGGTGCCGGCGACCTCCCACCAGCGAAGGAGCGCCGTGTCGGGCTGAGTGTTCGGGTAGCACTCCGACGCCTCGGCCTCGGAGTTGAGGACGATGATCGGCACGTCGAGGTCGTCGCGCAGCCGGTGCGTGTACCACTCGAGGAGGTCGAAGATGTTCAGCCCACCGGTCTGCGGCAGCTCCGCCGGCGCCGACGCGCGGTTGAGCGCGCAGGGTGCATTGGGGAACACGAGCAGCAGGAACGCGTCGTAGACCGACGCCACCGCGTGGATCCCGTTGATGTAACCGGCGAGCCGCGCCGCCGACTGCGACCCGCCGGACGCGAGCACGTGGCGCACGTCCAAGCCGCCCAAGGGGTCAACGCCTCTCGGCCGGTCGGGAGCGAGCAACTGCCCCGCCTGGGTGTAGATGTCGTACGAGAAGTCGTCGCCCGGGTGGCGCAGCGATTGGTAGCGCGCGGGGTCGTTGGTCTTCAGCGCGGGCATCGCTTGCCCTGCCAATGCGAGCGGATGGTCTGGCATCCCCTCGATGCCCGCGGCTTGGGCCGACACGCCCGCGATCGTGAATCCGTCCTGGAGGAGTTGCGCCGCGCCGCGACCACCGAGGAAGTTCTCGCCGGCCGAGACGTTGTTCCACTCCACGATCACGGTGCCGTTGAAGTCGGCCGGACTCCCGGGACGCAGCACGAGCATCCGTGTCCGGAACGGCTGCTCGTCGACGGCCTCGATGTCCCACCGCCCGTCAGTCGGGTACTCGGTGGCACCGCCGGCGAGGCGGTACCGCGTGGCGGACCCCTCGAAGAAGTACTCGTCCTCGATGCCGCCGACCTGCTCGACGGCCTCGGCAGCGGTGTTCATCGGCACGCCGTCGACCTTGCCGACGATCCTGGCCATGGCTTCCCCTCCGCGTGCGTGCCGCCGCGTGGGTCCACGCACGGTCGCGGGGCTCAGTGCAGCAGATTCCGCGACGACGTTCCACTCAGAGCGCAACGCGGCTCCACCGCGCCAGCCAGTACAAGGCGCTCAATGCTGTGCGGGCGCCATCGATTCAGAGCGGGTCGCGAGCCCCTGCCAGCAGAGTTGCCACACCTGTTCGGCGAGTGCCTCGGCATCCGCGACCAGGCCCCCGCCGTGGACCGCGTAGGTCATCGTCTGGACGAGGTGCACCACGATCGTCCCCGCCATTTCGGGATCGTCGCACGAGCCCTCTTCGGCATCGCAGACGGCGACGATCGCATCGACGACCGCACGGCGAAACGGCTCCAAGACGGCTTCCACCTCATGCGGAAACGCCTCGACGAGCCGCTGGCGCTCGCGCGCCCGCCAGCGGTTGATCCGTTGTGCGCGGTCGTCGTAGGTGAACAGGAACGGTGCGGTGACCAGGTGGTGCAGGCGGTCCGCGGGTTGGTAGCCGGCGCTCTCCGCGATGAAGGCCTTCGACCCCTGGTCGATCGCTTCCTCGAACATGGCGAGGAGCAGTTCGTCCTTGCTGCCGAAGTGCCGGTAGAACGTCTGCAGCGCGACGTTCGCCGCGCTCGGCGACCTGCTTGACGGTGAAATCGGTGACTTCGCCGGCGAGTACGAGGTCCCACGCCGCGTCCACGATGTCGTGGGCGATGCTCCGACCGGCGTTGTCACCGACACGGTTCATCGCACGGAGGGCGGCACGGACCTCCCACTGGCGCGGCTGTTCCTGTGCGCCCGCTCGTGGGTTGCGACTCGTCCGCAGCGTGGACGCGGTGGACCCTGAGCCTGTGCCCTCGCTCATCGCCGCGTTCCGTGCATGGCTTCGCAAGGTAGCCGCGGGACCCAGTAACCGCCGTGACTTCGGCGGCAGACAGAACCACAATGGCTGTGAAACGCAGCACGGCAGGCACCCTCGACCGTCACCTCCTGCCTCAGCACGCCCGCGAGCAGCGACCTCTCATACTTTGACGTCGAGTAATGGAAAACGTAGGATCCGCACCGCGCGAGAGTCCGGTGACGGCGCCGTCCCGCAGCTGCGCCGCATCTTCGACGACCCCGCGTCGTCGGTAGGCCAAGGAGAGCAGATGTCATCGAAGATCGCCGACATCCGGCAGTCGTACCTCGACGGCCGATTCGTCAGCGGCGACGGCGCGCCCCTCGCGGTCGAGAACCCCTATACCGAAGAGGTCGTCGCCGAGGTCGAGACGCTCTCGCTGGCGCAGATCGAGGAGGCCGTCCTTGCCGCCCGTCGCGCGTTCGACCGCGGCGTATGGAGCGACCTTCGCCGCGAAGAGCGCATCGACGCCGTGCTCGCCCTCGGCGAGTACCTCGCTGGCCGTTCCGAGGAGCTCAGTGCGACCCTCAGCGCGGAGGCCGGAGCCACCGTCTCGATGTTGGGGGCCCAGGTCGGGATGCCGCTGGCCCATCTGCGGGCCGCGTGCGACATCTACCGCACGATGCCCGATGTCGAGCACACGCCCCGCCCGCTGGAGGAAGTGATCCAGGGCAACCGGGTGACGGGAAGCATGATGCGCTACGAGCCGATCGGTGTCGTCAGCGCGATCGCCGCCTACAACTTCCCGCTGCAAACCCCGCTGTGGAAATTCGTGCCTGCGCTGCTGACGGGCAGCACCGTCATCGTGCGGCCGAGCCCGCTCACGCCGATCGCGACGCTGACGATCGGGGAAGCGGCTGAAGCGGTCGGGTTGCCCGCCGGTGTCCTCAACGTCGTCGTCGAGGGCGGGGTCGAGGGCGGTCAGCTGCTGTCGTCGCACCCTGCCGTCGACTGCGTCAGCTTCACCGGCAGCACCGCGGTGGGGCGGGCGATCATGGCGCAGGCGGCGCCGACGGTGAAGCGGGTGCTGCTCGAGCTGGGTGGGAAGTCGGTCCAGCTGTACCTCGCGGACGCGGTCGAGCGGGCGCCGATGGGTTGCGCCAGCGTGTTCGCCGCGCACTCCGGCCAGGCGTGCGTGGCCCCGACCCGGATGCTCGTTCCCGAGGACCGAAAGGCCGAGGTGCTGGAGAAGGCAGCGGGCGTCGCCGCCATGCTCAAGGTCGGCGACCCGAGCGACCCGTCAACCGTCGTCGGGCCACTGATCTCGGCTGCGCAGCGCGACCGGTGCGAGCGCTACGTCACCGCGGCGGTCGAGGCGGGCGCCACCGTAGTGGCCGGCGGCCGGCGACCCGCCAACGAGGCCCGCGGCTACTTCTTCGAGCCGACCGTGCTCGACGTGCCCGACAACTCGAACCCCGCTGCGCAGGACGAGATCTTCGGGCCGGTGATCTGCGTGCTCGGCTACCGCGACCTCGACCACGCAGTCGAGATCGCCAACGACTCGATCTTCGGTTTGTCCGGGCAGGTGTTCGGCGGCGACCTCGCGCTGGCAACGAGCATCGCCGAGCGGATCCGCGCCGGCGCGGTGCAGGTCAACGGCGGCTACGGCGGCGCCTACGCCTCGTCCGGCGGTTACAAGCAGAGTGGCATCGGTCGAGAGCGTGGCGTCGACGGGATCCGGTCGTTCCAGCAGGTGAAGCACCTTTCGGTCGGCAGCCCGTGAGCGTCGCCGGGCCGTCGGTGCCCGTCTTCGAAGGCGTCCGTGTCGTCGAGCTCGCCCAGTTCGTGTTCGTGCCCGCGTGCGGCGCGCTGCTCGCCGACTGGGGCGCCGACGTCATCAAGATCGAGCACCCGGTCACCGGCGACGGCTACCGCGGCCTTGTGAGCCAGGGCATCCTCCGGCTCAGCGGCGAGCGGGGTGAACCAGTCGATGGAGATGCACAACCGCGGCAAGCGCAGCATCGGCCTCGACGTTGCCGCGGCCGAGGGCCGCGATCTGTTGTTGCGCCTGGTCGAGACGGCCGACGTGTTCACCACGAACTTCCTGCCGTCGACGCTCGCGAAGTTGCGCCTCGGCGTCGACGATCTCCGGGCGGTCAACCCCAAGATCATCTACGCCCGTGGGCACGGCCACGGCGTGCGCGGTCCCGACGCTGATCAGCCCGCCTATGACGCCACTGCCTACTGGGCCCGGGGCGGCCTCGGCGCGACGCTGTCGCCGCCGTCGCTCGAACGACCGATCAACCAGCGTGGCGGTTTCGGCGACCGGAACGGCGCGGTGCAGCTCGCCTTCGGCATCGCGGGCGCGCTCTACCGCCGCGAGCGCACGGGAGAGCCGTCGGTGGTCGACGTGTCGCTGCTCGCCACCGCGGTCTGGACGCTCGCGTCCGACGTGCTCTCGGCGTTGCAGGGGAACTTCGCCGCCGCTCCGGTAGCGGGCCAGGCCTTGCGCATGTCGCCCAATCCACTGGTGAACGCCTACGAGACGAAGGACGGCCGGTTCATCAGCCTGCTGCTGCTCCAGCCCGATCGTCACTGGGCCGATCTCGCGCGCGCCATCGAGCGCACCGACCTCCTCGACGATCCGCGCTTCGCCACCGGCGCCGCCATCCTCGAACACCCGACGGACATGGTCGACATCCTCGAGCCGCTGTTCAGGTCGCGCACGCTCGCCGAGTGGCGCGGCGCGTTCTCGGGCGCGCGCTTCCCGTGGGCGCCGTACGCGCAGGTCACCGAGGTCATCGAGGATCCTCAGGTGGTGGCGAACGGCTATCTCGCCGAGATCGAGCACGACGGTGGCAACTTCCGGGTGCCGGCCGGGGCGGTGCAGTTCGACGAGCAACCCGCGGCGTTGCGCCGGGGGCCCGAACACGGCGAGCACACCGAGCTGCTGCTGCTCGACCTCGGGTTCGACTGGGACGACATCGTGAAGCTGAAGGACGCCGGCGTCATCAATTGACGCCTCGACACGGAGGATTGCAGTGACGGAGTACCGACTGATCTCGTCCGACTCCCACGTCACCATGCCCGTCGACGCGTGGCAGGAGTACCTCGACCCGGAGTTCCGCGACCGCGCGCCGTACATCGAGCTACACCGACGAGGGCGACTTCCGCGTCTTCGAGGGCCGCCGGACACCGATCATGACCCTCGACAACCTGGCCGGTAAGAAGCCGGAGGAGTTCTCGCTCAACGTGCGCAAGCTCGACGAGCAGCGGTCGGGCGCGTGGGATCCGGCGGCGCGCATCGAGGACATGGACACCGACGGCGTCGACGCCGAGGTGCTCTACGTCGGCGGTCCCCTGATGTCGTCCGACCCGGCACTCCGGCTCAACAGCGTGCGCGGCTACAACCGCTGGCTGTCCGACTACTCGTCGTACGCGCCGGGACGGCTGCTCGGGATGGCGGCGATCCCGATCGACACGCCCGAGCGCGCCGCCGAAGAGATCCGCTTCGCCGCAGACGCAGCCCGGCCTCGCCGGCGGCTACATCCCGCTGTTCCCGCCCGAGGGCGACTACGGCGACCCGAAGTGGAACCCGATGTGGGAGGCGTTCCGCGACACCGGCCTGCCGATCGGCCTGCACGTCGGCGGCCGTCGGCCCGGCACGCCGATCGCCAGCATCTACGAGAGCGCGCCCCGGTTCATGACCGGCCTCGTCATGAGCAAGCTCACGATGGCCGAGTCGGTGTCGGAGCTGATCCACGGCCTCGTCATGCAGCGCTACCCCGAGCTCAAGTTCATCGCCGTCGAGGGCCAGATCGGCTGGATCTCGTTCTTCCAGTACTACTCCGACCACCTCTGGGAGAAGCACCGCTACTGGACCAAGAGCGAGCTCGACCGAGCCGCCGAGCCACTACTTCCGCCGTCAGGTCTTCGCGCACCTTCATGGAAGACCCCGTCGGCCTGCGCGAGCGCGAGCACATCGGCATCGACAACATCATGTGGGCGAGCGACTACCCCCACTCCGAGACCACCTGGCCCAACTCCAAGGCCCTCACCGACGAGTGGTTCACGCCCTTCGGCGACGAGGACAAGGCCAAGATCCTCTGGAAGAACTGCGCCAAGCTCTACGGGCTGGTTTCGTGACCAAGCCGGCCCAGAGGATCGTCGCGTTCGCGAGCCCGTGACCGGGCCGCGCGACACGGAGGACCACTGGGAGCACCGGTGCATCATCTCCGGCATCGGTATCTCGCGGGTCGGCCGCAGGACCGGTCGGTCGGGACTGGAACTCACGGTGGAGGCTGTCGCGCGAGGCGATCGCGGACGCGGGCCTGACACCGGCCGACATCGACGGCGTCACGACCGTCGGCGAGACGCCCACTCGCCGAGGCGGTCCCCGCGCTGGGCCTCGACGCCGACTGTGGACCGGCGAAGGAGGAACTCCTCGGTCGGCGGTTCGATGGCCGGCGTCCACAACGCCTGTCCGCGCCGCGGCGTCGGGCGCGGGCGCGGCACGTGCTCGTCTACCGCTCGGTCGCCATGCTCGGCGGCAGCGTGATGGGCAGCGACGCGCCGAGTCCGCGCGCACGCTGACGCGCGACGGAGGGAGGCGCTGGCCCGCGCATCATGGACGACCTCGGCGAGCTCCTCGCCGCGAACGCCTACTCGGCCGCCAACTGGGTCGGCATGCACGCGCAGCGCCACATGCACCGCTACGGCACGACGCGCGAGCAGATGGGTTGGGTCGCGGTCAACGCGGAACGTCACGCGGCGCTGAACCCGCGCGCGGTCTACCGCGAGCCACTGACCATCGACGACTACCTCGCGGCGCGGATGATCAGCGACCCGCTCGGGCTGTACGACTGTGACGTCCCCGTCGACGCCGCGTGTGCCTTCGTGGTCTCGCACGCCGACACCGCGTCCGACCGCCCGAAGCCGGCGGTCCGCGTGCATGCCGCCGCACGCGTGTCCGACGCCGTCGGCGGCTGGCTGCGCCGGGCGGACTACCCACGGATGGCATCGGCCGACGCGGCGAGAGAGCTGTGGAGCCGCGCCGAGGCTCGGCCCGCGCGACCTCGACTTCGCCGAGCTCTACGACGGCTTCTCGTTCCTCACCCTGGTGTGGCTCGAGGCTCTCGGCATCTGCGGTGAGGGCGAGTCGGGCGCGTACGTCGAGGGCGGCCAACGGATCGGCCTCGACGGCGAGCTCCCGTTGAACACTTACGGTGGGCAGCTCTCCGCGGGACGCCTCCACGGCCACTGGGTCCTGCACGAAGCATGCACCCAGTTGCGCGGCGAGGGCGGCCCCCGCCAGGTGCCAGAACACGAGGTGGCCGTGGTGTCGACCGGCGGCGGGCCGTTCGCCACCTGCATGCTCCTCACCACCTGAAGCGCGCAGGATCGAGTGCAGTCCGCGCTACTGGGGTTCGAGGACGACCACGGGGATCTCACGCGTCGTGCGCGTTTCGTAGACCGCGTAGTTCGGCCAGACCTGGTTGACGATCTCCCAGAGCCGCGGCCGCTCCTCCGGCGTTGCCGTCCTCGCCCGCGCTGCGAAGCGCTCACCGAGAACCTGCACGGTCACGTCGGGGTTCGCGACGACGTTGCGGTACCACCCGGGATGGCGCGGCGCGCCGCCCATGGACGCGACGACGAGGTAGTTGTCGCCGTCACGCGCGTAGATCAGTGCGAACTTCCGCGGTTGTCCGGTCTTGCGCCCGGTGGTCGTCAGCACCAGACACGTGGCACCGTTCCACTCGTGGCCGACCTCCCCGTTCGTCTCCTCGTAGCGCCGGACGTGCTCGTCGCCGAGGAGGGCGATATCAGGTGGCGTGTAGTGCGGTTCGGGCGCGCTCATCTGGCCTCGTACCGTGCGTTGATCGCGCACCTTCCGTCGAGCAGCATGGTCCTCCCAGAACGTGCCTTTTGCGGTCACGGAACTCTACCTGTCGTGGAGAGCTAGGGTCTGCCCAGACGAGACTCGCGTTCTTTGGGGGCACGATGCAGACAGAGGCCGATCGCTTCAAGGAGCTCTACGACGTCGAGAAGCACGTCATGGCGGTCGACGGCGGCATCCTCGTCGAGGATCCGTACCCGGCGCTCGCCGAGCTCCGAGCCAAGTCACCGGTGCACCGGGGCTCCACGCGTGAGCTCCTCGGATACGGTCCGGGTGGACTGAACCTCCGGCCGGAGGCGCCGGTCTACTCGGCGCTGTCGTTCGAAGCCAACGACATCGCACTGCGGGAAAACGAGGTCTTCTCCTCCACGTTCTACGCCGGGCTCACGACCCTGATGTTCGGCCGCAGCATCCTGGAGATGGTCGGAGACGAGCACCGCCGCCACCGGGCGCTGGTGCAGCCGGCGTTCTCGCCGAAGCGGTCACAGTGGTGGATCGACCAGTGGATCGCCTCGATCGTCGACGACGCGGTGTCCGCCTTCGAGACCCGGGGGCACGCGGAGCTGAATGCGGAGCTCTGCGCGCGGATCCCGTTGTCGACGATCACGGCGAGCTTCGGCCTCACACGCGAGGAGGCGCTCGATTTCCGAGCAGGAGGCGGCGAAGGAATGGCCGCGGAGCCGGCGTCGGTCATGGAACGCCACGAGCGGACGACGGCCATGCTGCGGCGCGTGATCGAGGCACGCCGCGCGGATCCGCAGGACGACCTCATCACGATGCTCGTCGAGACCGAGATGGAGGAGGACGGCGAGCGTCACCTCCTCACCGACGACGAGATCTACGGCTTCGCTCGTCTGATCCTCACTGCCGGCTCGGGCACGACCTGGCGCCAGCTCGGCATCCTGCTCGTGGCGCTGTTGCACGACCCACCGTTGCTCGACGCGGTCCGCGAGGATCGCGAGCTGCTGCGGCGAGCGATCGACGAGGTCGTGCGCTGGGAGCCGACGGATCCGATCTTCCGCCGCCTCGTGACCGAGGACGTCGAGCTGTGCGGCGTCGAGATCCCCGCCGGATCGGTGGTCGAGATGGTCCTCGGAGCCGCGAACCGCGACCCCGACCGCTGGGACGAGCCCGAGCGATTCGATCCCTACCGCGCCCCGAAGTCGAACCTCGGCTTCGCCGGCGGGCCGCACGTGTGCCTGGGCATGCACGTCGCCCGCGCCGAGATGCTCGTGGCCATGAACGCAGTGCTCGACCGGCTGCCCGACCTGCGGATCGATCCCGCCGCGCCGCCGGTCCGGATCATCGGCCTCGAACACCGGGGGCCCAACGGCATCCCGGTCGTGTTCGGCGAGGCGGCGTGAACGCGGACGGGACGTCGTGCGTCAGGCATTGAGCGATCTGCGGGTCGTCGAGATCGGGACCGGTGTTGCGGCGGGGTGGTGCGGCAAGGTCTTCGCCGACCTCGGCGCCGACGTGGTCAAGGTCGAGCCACCCGACGGTGACCCGCTCCGCGCCGACGCGGGGATGTTCGTCCACCTCCACACCAACAAGCGCAGCGCCGTCATCGAGGTCGCACCCGCGGCCATGGCATCGCTCTCGGAGCTCCTCGACGGTGTCGACCTCGTCATCGAGGCGCCCGGATTCCGCAGCCTCGCCGACTGGGGCATCGACCGCGACGATCTGCTCGGCGGTCGCGGCGCGTTGACGGTGGTGGCGATCACGGGATTCGGAGCGACCGGCCCCTACGCCGAGTACTCGTGGAGCGACCTCGTCGCGCAGGCCTTCAGCGGTGCGATCGTCATGGACCGGCGGGGTCCGCTCAAGTTGCCGATGTCGCTCGGCGAGACCGGGGTCGGTCACACCGCCGCGCTCGGCGCGCTCGCCGCGGTGTTGCGAGCGCGTGCCACCGGCGTCGGCGCGCTCGTCGACTGCTCGGCGGTCGAGGCCCTCGCGTCCGCCCCGTCACGGATCTCGCGCTATCTCGGCTGGGAGTACCAGGGCCACCCGGAGGCGCAGCAGATGGCGCCGAGCAGTAGTGACACGCTGCTGCCGCTCGGCGTCTTCCCCTGCGCCGACGGCTACGTGGCGATGATGATGACCACGCAGCAGCTCGGCGAGATGCTGACCGTCCTCGGGAGTGACGAGCTCCGCGCCGCGTTCGCGCTGGCCGGACGCCTTCCTGCGACCCGAGACGAAGGAGATCCTCGACGGCGTCCTCTATCCCTGGCTGCTCGAACGGACCCGCGAAGAGGTCACGGTCGCCGGCCAGGCGGCCGGGTGGCCGGTCACCCCGGTCAACGAGCCCGCCGAGCTGCTCGTGGCGGACCATCTCCACCAGCGTGGGTTCTGGGTCCACGTCGACGACGAAGAGCTGGGCTCGTTCCTCCTTCCCGGTGCGCCCTACCGGCTCACCGAGGGCGGCTGGACGCTGCGGCGAACCGCTCCGCGTCTCGGCCAGCGCGAGGCACCGACGCGGACGGGCGACGTCCAACCGGCGGCGCCGCCGGTCGCCGTGCGCGATCCCGAAGCGCCGCCGCTGCGCGGCATCCGCGTGCTCGACCTCACCACGGTGTGGTCGGGTCCCTACCTCACCGCGCTCCTCGGTGACCTCGGCGCCGAGGTGATCCGCGTCGAAACGCCGCACGTGTTCCCGCCCACGACGAAGGGCTACGTCCCCCGCCCCGCGATCGACATGGCGCTCGGCGCGCTCGCCCGGTTGTACGGGCCGCTGGCACCCGGTCGCGAAGATCGTCCCTACAACCGTCACGCCATGAACAACGCGCTCGCGCGCGGCAAACGCTCGTGCACCCTCGACGTCCGCTTTCCCGAACAGCGCGAGCTGTTCATGCGTCTCGTCGCCGTCAGCGACGTGTTCGTCGAGAACCTCAAGTCGACCACGCTGCACCAGATGGGCATCCACGAGACCGAGCTGTTGCAGGCCAACCCGCGCATGATCGTCCTGCGGCTCCCGCCGGCCGGTCTCTCCGGCGACTGGGCCCACTACACGGGCTTCGGAGGCCAGTTCGACGGCCTTACCGGTCTGGCCGCCCTTCTCGGACACCGGGGCACGGCGCTCATGGAGTCACCGTCCACCCAACACATGGACAGCGTCACCGGTCCGGCAGGCGCGTTCGCGACACTTGCCGCGCTGCATTACCGCGCCGCGACTGGGCGCGGTCAGGTGATCGAGCTCGCGCAGAGCGAGAACGTGTTGACGGAGCTGGGCGACGTGTTCGTGAACCTGCAGCTCGGCACCGCGCCACAACGGTTCGGCAACCGTGATCCACATCGCGCGCCGCAGGGCATGTACCTCTGCGCCGACGGTCGTTGGCTCGGCCTCACCGTCAACGACGACGACGCGTGGCGCGGCCTCACCGGCGTGCTCGGACGCGCCGACCTCGCGAAGGACGAACGGCTCGCCGACGTCGCGGGTCGCCATGCCGCGGACGACGAGCTCGACGACGCGATCGGCGCGTGGAGCGCGACCGTGACCGCGGACGCCGCCTTTCACGCCCTCCAGGGGGCCGGGGTCGCGGCGGCGCCGTGTGCCGACGACGCCACGCTTGCGTCGGATCCGCAGATCCTGGCTCGTCAGTGGATCCGGCCGCTCACCAGCCTCGACGTCGGCACCTTCAACCACCTTGGACACGCGTTCCGAGGCATCCCGTTGGCGTGGGAACGAGGGGCGCCGACGCTCGGGCAGGACAACGAGTACGTGTTCAAGGAGATCCTCGGTCTCGACGACGTCGACTACGACCGTCTCGTTGCCGAGCGCGTCGCGACCGAGGACTACCTCGATCGCGACGGTGACCCGTACTGATCGCGCGAACTGGGGCTAGGAGGATCCGGGGCCTCCCGCACTGGGGCAACCGGTGCACGGTGTCTTCGGGGGGATGACATCACCCGGGAACTTTGACGCCAGCGGGACGAGGGCGACCGAAGCGTTGGTGTCGAAGAACTTGGGCTCGGACTTGGGGAAGTCGTTGTAGCCGAAGCGCGCGCCGTCCGAGAGGTACATGAACTTGCCCGTGCCGTCGATCCCCCGCGAACTGGCCACTCCCGTCCCGGCTCGAGAGGCGGCTCGCGGCGCGGTCCCGGAGCTGGTCGCCTCAGGCGCTGGTTGCCTCGTCCTCCGTGTCCCCGAAGCCAGGCGGCAACTGGCGCATCGCGGTCTGCAGATCCCAGTACTCGCGCAGCCGGGCGACCTTGCCCCCCTCGAACTCCATGATCGACATGACCAGCAACTCGACCTGCTCGCCGCCCGGCAGGTGCCAGAACTCGAGCCGCTCGGCGAGGATGCGGTCGCCGTCCTCGACGATCGTCGAGAACCGGCACTCGAACCGGTCCATCCGCGTCAGCCCCCGAGCGAGCTTCTGCCGAATCGCCTCCTTGCCCACGGTCGGGTCGGTAGGCGCGGGGATGTCGTGGTAGCTGCCGTCCTCCGCGAAGGCGTCCACGAGCCCCTCGATGTCGATGCGCTCGAGGTCCCTGTAGAACTTGTCGAATACTTCGCGATTGTTCGTGGCCACGGGCGATCGCTAGGTCAGCGTCAGCTCGCGCGCGTTCTCCACCATGATCTTGCGCTGGTCGTCGATCGAGAACTCCTCGACCTTCTTGAAGAAGTCGCGCGGGTGCGCGATGCCCTCGGCGTGCGGCCAGTCGGACCCGAACAGGATCCGCTCGACCGGGATGTGCTTCGCCAGCTCGGGCACGCTGTCCTCCACGAACGGCGCGACCCAGCAGTTGTCGTGGAACTGGTCGACCGGGTTCTTCGAGAACAGGCCCGGGTTCTGCCCGTGCAGCACCTGCAGCTCGTGGAGGAGGTCACCGACCCACGTGCCGCCGTTCTCGATGTACGCGACCCGCACACCGGGGTGGCGCTCGAAGAGGCCGTCGGCGACGAGGATGCCGGCGAAGTCGTGCACGAGCCGGTGCTTCATGAGGATCGAGAGCACCGACGTCTCCGCCGCGTCACGCCGTCGCCCGTCGGTTGCGGCGAACGGCCCCACTCCTCCGCGATGCGCGGCGTAGACGCGCGTGTAGCCGTCCTCGAAGCCGGCGTGCGGCGCCACGACCACGCCCGCCTCGCCGACGCGCGCCCAGAACGGGTCGAACATCGGGTCGGCGGGCGACTTCGTGCCGTCGGGCGTGAACGCCGGGCCGTTGCGGATCGAGACGACGCGGGCGCCGTGGTCGAGGCACCACTCGAGCTCGTCGACCGCCTGGTCGACGTCGGAGAGCGTGAGGAACGGCACCGCGAAGATGCGGTCGCGGTAGGCGAAGCCCCAGTCGTCGTCGAGCCAGCGGTTGAACGCGCGCGAGGATGTGGATCGACGCCTCGATGTCGGGCTGCATCGGGCCCTCCATGCAGACGCCCTGCGACGGGAACAACCACGCCGCCTCGACGCCCTGCTCGTCCATGCACGCCAGGCGGGCGTCGGGGTCGAACCACTCCGGGTGCTCCGACGGCTCCTCGCACGCGAGCTCGTTGCCGACGCGTTCCTTGGAGCTCCGGCCCGCGAAGTAGTCGTGGAGCGCGCCCGGCCGCGGCCGCAGGTGCACGTCGCCCGGTCCCGGGATGATCGGGTGCAGCCGCTCGCCGAACGTGTACCGCGGCTTGCCGTCGATGTCGACCAGCGTCACCCCACGGTTCGGCGAACTTGGCGTCGCGATGACGGGTGAACGCGTCGCTCGTCTCCCAGTAGTGGTTGTCGGCGTCGAAGATCGTCGTCGATCGCCTCGTTGCCGTTCGTCATCGTGCTCCTCCGCTCCATCTTTCCGCTCTCGGCGCTTCGCGCCGGGGCGCTCGGCCCCCGCTTCGTTGCGAGCCGGGATACCCGGCTCGCGGCCACTCCGCTCAGGCCGTCCCGTGGCGCAGCAGCTGGCCGGGTGTCGCGTCGGTGCACTCGCCGTCGATGAACGTCGTCACGCCGTTCACGATGATGCGGTCGTAGCCCTTGGCCTTCTGGACCAGCCGCCACTCGTCGGCCGGGTAGTCGAACAGCCGCTCCTGGTCGAGGCAGTCGACGGTGTCGGGGTCGTAGACGATGACGTCGGCCGGCTTGCCCTCGGCGAGGTAGCCGCGGTCCTTCAGGCCGACGGCCATCGCCGGGTACGCCGAGAGGCGCCAGTGCGCGTCCTCGAGCGACATGATCTCGCACTCGCGGACCCAGTGCGCCAGCATCTCGGTGGCGTAGCGGCCGGTGGTGATGAACTTCGTGTGCGCGCCGCCGTCGCTCACGCCGGGGAGCGCCATCGTCGAGTTGGCGACCTCCTTCATGGCCACCGGGTCCATCTCGACCATGGTCGTGCCGAAGCCCGCCTTGAGGTCGGCGGCCACCGCGACGTCGAGCATGGCGTCGATGAGCTCCTTGTCCTCACGCGCCGCGATCTCGCCGATCGTCCAGCCCTCGTAGCGCTCCTTCAGCTCCTGCCGCGTTGGGCGCGTCGCTCGAGATCCAGTTCACCTTCATCTCGGCGAGCGGGTACCGGGCGACGCCGAACCCGCCACCGGTCTGCTTGATCGCGTCCTTCAGACCCTCCCGCCGCTCGGGATCGGCGAACTTGGCGATCTTCTCCTCGACCGTGCCGAGGCACGCTTCCCGCCACGCCGGGAAGATGTCCATGAGGTTGTACTCCTCGAGGCAGATCTCCGACCGGAACCGGACGGTGCTGGCCTGCGCGAAGACGCGGACGCCCTCCTCCTCGTTCAGCTGACGGAGGCGCTCGATCGCGATCCGGTGCGGGTACTCCATCTCGCCGTGCTGGTTCACCGACCCGCTGACGCCGAGCGCGTTCCAGATGATCGGCCGGCCGCTCTCGCGGGCGATGATCGCCGCGGTCTCCAGCGGGCCGGTGATCTGGGTCGTGCCGCGGCCGATCGCGCGCAGCGCCCGGGAGAAGGCGACCACCTCGCGCTCGGTCATCTGGTCGGTGACCATCGGCGTGCCGTCGAAGTCGCGCTGCACGTTGCCGACGTCGCCGAGGATCTGGGAGCTCCAGCCGCAGCCGCCGGCCTCCATCGCCTCGACGATCAGCTGGCACATCTTCTCCAGCTCCTCGTCGGTCGCCCGCTGCTCCTTCGCCTTGTCGACACCGACGACGTACGCGTACAGCGGCGCCAGCGGCACCAGCGACATCATGTTCACGCCCTTCGGCGTGCGCTCGACGCTGTCGAGGAACTCGGGGAACGTCACCCAGTCCCACGGCATGCCGGCCCGCATCGTCTTCAGCGGCACCGCCTCGTTGCGCGAGACGGTGAGCATCGCCCGGTCCTGGTCCTCCGGACGGCACGGCGCGAAGCCGAAGCCGCAGTTGCCGATCACGACGCTCGTCACACCGTGCCAGCCCGACATCGTGCACCACGGGTCCCAGAACACCTGGCTGTCGTAGTGCGTGTGCAGGTCGACGAAGCCCGGCGCGACGACCTTGCCGGACGCGTCGACCACCTCGGCGCCTTCCGACGCGTCGATCGAGCCGATCGCCGCGATCTTGCCGTCCTTGATCCCGACGTCGGCCTTGTAGCGCGGCGTCCGGAGCCCGTCGATGACGGTGCCACCCTTGATGACGATGTCGTAGGTCGACATGTTCTCCCCTTCGAGGTTCTTCGTTGGTGGTTCTGAGTCTACGAGAACGTCAGCTCGCGCGCGTTCTCGTACATGATCCGGCGCTGGTCGTCGACCGAGAAGTTGGCGACGTTCTCGAAGAAGTCTTTCGGCTCCGGGAACCCTTCGCCGTGGGGCCAGTCCGAGCCGAACAGGATCCGCTCGACCGGGAAGTGCCGGGCGAGCTCGTCGACGCTCTCCTCGACGAACGGCGCCACCCAGCAGTGCTCGATGAACTGGTCCTTCGGGTTGCTCTGGTACTCGCCCCCGTGGCCCAGGTACTCGAGCGCCTGCAGCAGCGACGGCACCCACGCGCAGCCGTTCTCGATGTAGGCGACCTTCAGCCGCGGGAACCGCTCGAACAGCCGGTGCGCCACGAGGATGTAAGCGAAGTCGTGCACGATCCGGTGCTTCATGAGCGCCCCGAAGACCGAACCGCCACCCATCATCCGCATGTTGTCGCCGGCGCCGTCGGCGCCCAGGTTCGCGGACCCACCCCACGCCCGGTCCAGCAGCGTGTACATGTCGGCGTAGGTGCTGTCGGCGCCGTCGTGCGACGACACGACGACGCCCGACTCCTGCGCGAGACCCCAGAAGCGGTCGAAGATCGGATCGGCCGGCGACCGCAGGCCGTCGGCCGTGACCGCCGCGCCGTGGCGGATGGCGACGACACGAGCGCCGTGGTCGAGGCACCACTGGAGCTCCTCGACGAGCGTGTCCGGGTCCGACATGTTCAGGTACGGGACTCCGAAGATGCGGTCCTGGTAGGCGAAGCCCCACTCGTCTTCGATCCAGCGGTTGAACGCCCGGCACACCTCGATCGCCGCCTCGACGTCGCGTCGTCCAGCATCGGCGCCTCGAGCACGACGCCCTGCGACGGGAACAGCCACGTCGCCTCGACGCCCTGCGCGTCCATGACCTTCAGGCGCTCGTCACGGTCGTACCACTCGGGGTGCTCCGACGGCGGCTCGTTGAACGACGCGAGGAACTCCTGGCGGGACAGCTTCCCCGCGAAGTACTCCATGAACGAGCCCGGCTTCGGCCGCGGGTGCACGTCACCGGGTCCGGGAAGCCATTGGAAGACCTCGCCGTCGAGGACGTAGCGCAGGACGCCGTCGACCTCCTTCACCTGCACGCCGCGGTCGGCGAACTTCGGATCGCGGTGCCGGGTGAACGCGTCGCTCGCCTCCCAGTAGTGGTTGTCGGCGTCGAAGATCGTCGTGATCTCGTCGCTGCCGTTGACCATGCGATCCCCCGTCGGTCCGTCCCGAGACCTTACTTGCTGACGAACCAGCAAGTCACGTCTGTCCTGGTACCCTCTCGGGCGATGCCAGGCGAGGCGGCACGACCAGCCGGAACGCAGACGCAGGCCGAGCGACGGCAGCAAGTCCGAGCAGGCGCTGCTCGACGCCGCCGCAGCGTTGATCGCCGAGCGTGGAGTCGAGCAGACGTCCCTGGCCAGGATCGGCGAATCGAGCCGGGACGAGCCGCGGCCTGCCGACCCACCACTTCGGATCGAAGGACGCGCTCGTGGCGCGGCTCGCCCGCCGGTCGCAGGACCGCGTGGCCGCAGCGACGCTGAACGTGCTGGAGCGTGAGCACCGCGTCCCCGAGAACGTCTCCGCGCTCGACGTGCTGCGCACCACCCTCGACACCTATCTGGAGCTGTTCGAGAACCCGACCGCCGAGGAGCGCGCGCTCATCGTGATGTGGGGCGCGACGTTCCCGTCGCAGGCGTCCATCGACGGCATGTTGGAGGCGGATCAGCGCAGCTACGACGGGTGGGCCGACCTGATCCGACGGGGCCAGCGAGGACGGGTCGATCCGACACGACCTCGACCCGACGGCCGCCGCCGTCGTGCTCTTCGGCTTGATGCGCGGCGTCGCCGCCCTCCTGTTGACGGAGTCCGAGCTCGAGGACATGGGCAGCGTCCGGGCGACGTGCGACGCCTGGATCGTCGCGGCACTCGCGCCTACGGACGCGACCGAGTCTCCACCGCGAACCTGAGGCTCCGGCGTCGGCATGGCTTCCCGCCACCTCGACCATTCGGAGTGCCGCGATGACCATGGTCCTGACGAGGCCGGTGTCGTCCGACGAGGCGCGCTCGGCAGCAGACGCCGGGCTGGCGTCGTTCTGGCTCCCCAACTTCTTCGGGCTCGATGCGCTGACGAGTCTCGCCGTCGTCGGGCGCGAGGTGCCGGAGGCCGGTCTCGGCACCGCGGTCGTACCCATCTACACCCGGCACCCGTTCGCCATGGCGCAGCAGGCGCTGACGGTGCAGGCAGCCGCTGGCGGGCGCCTCACCCTCGGCATCGGCCTCTCGCACCGCCCGATCGTCGAGGGCGCGTGGGGCCTTCCGTTCGAGAAGCCGGCGACCGTGATGCGCGACTACCTCTCGGAGCTGGCCACGCTCATCGGGCGCCGCGACGCCGACGTCGCACCGCCCGCAGTGCCCGACCGGCCGACGGTCGCCGTGACCTCGGAGCTCACGCAGGAACGCCCCTCGTGCTGGCCGAAGTCGAGCCGGCGAGCGGACGCGTGACGATCGACTTCCGCGCCACCAACAGCCTCGGTGTCCACGCCCAGGGCACCATCGACGTCGAGGTGCCGACGGCCTAGCGGGAGTCAGCGAGGGGTGACGCTCACCGACATCCGCTTGATGCCGTGGGAGAAGTTGCTCCGGAGGTAGTCGGCGGGGCCGACCTCGAACGTCGCCACACGCCCGATGAGCCGGCCGAACAGCGCACGGAGCTGCGCCCTCGCCAGGTTGGCGCCGAGGCAGAAGTGTGCACCGCCCCCGCCGAACGCGACGTGGGGGTTCGGGTCACGGCCGATGTCGAAGCGCTCCGGCTCGTCGAACACCATCTCGTCACGGTTCGCCGATTCGTAGAACATCACCACGGCGTCGCCCTCTGCGATCGGCACGCCGGCCACCTCGCTGTCGCGGGTTGCCGTCCGCCGGAAGTGGATGACCGGGGTGGCGCAGCGGACGATCTCCTCGACCGCCGATCCCAGGAGTGACGGGTCGGCGGCGAGGCGCTGCCACTCGGCCGGGTTGTCGGCGAAGAGCTTGACGCCATGGCTCGTCGTGTTGCGAGTGGTGTCGTTCCCGGCCGTGGCGAACAGCACGAAGACTCCTCCGAGAAGTTGGTCGCTGAGGGGCTCGCCATCGAGCTCCGAGTGGACGACCGCCGAGAGGATGTCGTCGGTAGGGGCGGCTCGACGCGTCGCGACGAGCTCGCCCGCGAGCCGGTGGAGTGTCGTCGCGGACTCAACGGCCACCTCGCCGCTCGTCTTCCCTTCGGGTGTGAACTCCGGGTCCTGCGCCGATAGCTGCCCCTCGGCGGCGGCGTAGAGCTCGGGCCGCATCGAATCCGGGACACCCAACATGGTGGAGATCGTCCAGAGCGGCAGCTTCATCGCAAGGTCGCGGACCACGTCGCCGCCACCTCGGTCGACGAACTCGTCGACGAGGCGCGTCGCCTCTGCGGCAATTTCGCCCTCGAGCTTCGCCACCTGCCTGGGCGTGAAGGCCCCACTCACGACGCGGCGGAGCATTGTGTGGCGCGGCGCGTCCATCACCAGGAATGACGCGTTGAGCTCGAGCAAGTCCCGTGGCACCTCCCCGAGTCCGACGCCCTGGGCGGAGCAGAACACGTCGGGTGTGCGGCTCACGTACTGGACGTCGGCGTGGCGCGTCACCGCCCAGAAGCTGCGGCGCTGGGACGTCGGTGCGTCCGTCGCCGGCTCCTGGTAGCTCACCGGCGCGGTGCGCCGCAACTCGGCGAAGGTGCGGGCGCGCTCCGCTGCCGGCTTCGACCAGAACTCGGAGTTGGAGAGCGACGCTGCCATGTCCGTGCCATGATCACATCACCGTGGCGACCGCACCACTCACCGAGCTCGGCTTCTACACGCTTGCGGGACACAGCGACTCCCCGCGCGACTTGCTCGACGAGGTGCGTGACGCCGAGCAACTCGGGCTGGGGTCCGCGTTCATCTCCGAGCGATTCAGTACCAAGGACGCGTCGACGCTGTCCGGTGCTGCTGCCGCGATCAGCGAGACGATCGGCATCGCCACCGCGGCAACCAATCACAACACTCGCCATCCGCTGGTGACCGCGACGTTCGCCACCACCATGCACCGCCTCTCCGGCGGGCGCTTCGCGCTCGGTCTCGGGCGGGGCTTCGACCGGATGTTCATGGCCATGGGCCTGCCGCCCGTCACTGGCGCGCAGCTCGAAGACGTGGCGGGGATACTGCGCCGCCTCTGGAAGGGGGAGGCCGTCGTCGGCCACGATGGCCCCGCGGGGAAGTTCGCCTTCCTCCAACAGGACGCCACGTTCGACGAGGACATTCCACTGCTGCTCGTGGCGATGGGCGAACGCACCCTCGAGCTCGCGGGGCGGTGCATGGACGCGGTCGTCCTCCACACGTTCTTCGGCGACGAAGCCGTGACCAGAGCCGTTGCCGCGGTGCGGCGCGGCGCCGACGAGGCGGACCGCGATCCGGCGTCGATCCGGATGTGGTCCGTGCTCGCCACCGTCGGCGATCACATCGACGAGGACCTGCGACTCAAGAAGACCGTCGGTCGGTTGGCGTCGTATCTCCGTGGTTACGGCGACCTGCTCGTGCAGGTGAACGGCTGGGATCCCGCGGTCCTCGAGCGGTTCCGCGCCGATCCCTTCGTGCAGGGCTTCAGCGGAGCCTTCGACGCCCGGGCCACCACGCCGGAGCTCGAGCACCTCGCCTCCCTGCTCCCGGCCGAGTGGATGTCGGTCGCGGCGACCGGCACCCCGGAGCAGTGCGTCGAGGCGGTCCTCCACCAGTTCGACCTCGGCCTCGACAGCGTCATCCTCCACGGGGCGACGCCCTCCGAGCTGGTGCCCATCCTCCCGGCCTACCGGGCGGCGCGACCGGAGCACCTCGCGGGACTCCCGGCGAATCCGGGTTGGGGCCGGCGATGAGCGACGTCGTCGACGGCGCGGCCGAGCTCACCGCCGCGTGGCTGAGCGACGCGCTCGGAACCGACGTGCGGTCGGTCGCGCACGAGCGGATCGGCAGCGGCGTGACGGGCGCGGCCTACCGCCTCGCGCTCGACAGCGACGGTGGCCCCGGCACCCTCGTTGCGAAGATCGCCGCCGGCGACGAGGAAGCCCGGCACCGCGTGCGGAACGGATATCGCGCCGAGGTCGGCTTCTACGTCGAGCTGGCGGACACGGTCGACATCCGCACGCCGCGGTGCTGGCACGCCGCGATCGACGACGACGGCACCCGCTTCACCCTGCTGCTCGAAGACCTCGCGCCGCGCGCGCCGGGCGTGCAGGCCGCGGGGTGCTCGCTCGAGCAGGCCGACGACGCGGTCCGCAACCTCGCGGGCCTGCACGCGCCACGCTGGGACGACGACTTCCCTGCTCGACCTCCCGTTCCTGCCGCGGCCGACTGACGACCGAGCCGCCTTCCTGTCCGAGCTCGCGTGCTCCGCGACCGACGCCTTCGTCGAGCGCTACGAGACCGAGCTCGACGCGGGCGACGTCGCGACGCTGCGCGCCGCGGCCGCGGCGATCGAGCGCTGGCTGCGGAGCAAATCCGAGCACTTCGCGCCCATTCACGGCGACTACCGCCTCGACAACCTCATGTTCCCGCCCAACGGCGCGGGCGTCGTGGCCATCGACTGGCAGACGCTCACGATCGCGCCGCCCGCGCGCGACCTCGCCTACTTCCTCGCGACGAGCGTCGACGTCGCTCACCGGCGCGCCGCCGAGCGCGACCTCGTCGCCGGGTACCACGCCGAGCTGGTTGCGCGCGGTGTCGACGGCTACACGCTCGACCGCTGCTTCGACGACTACCGCCTCGGTCAGCTCCAGGCACCCATGATCACGACCATCGGGTGCATGTACGCGACGGCCGAGCGCAGCGAGCAGGCCGACCGCATGTTCCTCGCCATGGCACGACGGTCGTGCGCCGCGATCCGCGACCTCGACGCGCTCGACGCGGTCGCTGCCGTCTGAACTGGACGACGTACCTGCTCATTTCGGCGCCGAGTCGAGCGAGAACTTCATCCTCATGGGCCTGGCAGAGACGCGCCGCGGCACCCGCTCAGCTGGTGGCAGTGCCGGTGGTGTCGCGCCCGGAGCGCAGGACCGTGCCGGCCCGCGCGCCGGTGGGCGCGCCGTCGCTGATCGTCTCGACACCGTTCACGATGACCCGCACGACGCCCTCGGGCGCGGCCATGAGGCGGTAGGCACCGCCGGGAAGGTCGTAGGTCCGTCGGACCGGGCCGCTGCCAACCGTCTCGGGATCGAGCACGGCGAGATCCGCCAGCCACCCCGGCGCGACCCGGCCGCGGTCGCGCAGGCCGAAGAGGCGGGCAGGCACGTCGGTCATGAGGCGCACGGCCCGTTCGAGCGGCAGCACCCGGCTCCCGCGCAGGACCTCGGCGAGGAACCGGGTCGGGTACGCCGACCCGAGCAGATGGTCGAGGTGGGCGCCCGCGTCGGAGCCGCCGATGAGGACGTCGGGGCTCTCCCACAGCCGGACGCGGTACGACGGGTCGTCGTCGGGGTCGGCCGGGCGCACCGGCCAGAAGTCGAGGTCGAAGTCCTCCGCGGTGGACGCCTCCGCCACGCAGGCGAAGTCGTCGAGGCCGCGCTCGGCGGCGACCTCGGCGACGAGGCGCCCCTCGAGTCCCTCGTTCTCGCGGCGCATTCGTGACACCGAAGCGGTACGTGCCCATGCCGCGCCGCCGACCCGCCGACACCGGCCTCGGGTCGCTGCGCGGCCTCGAGCAGCCGGGCCCGGACCTCCGGGTCGCCGAGCTTCGCCTTCTTCTCGGCCAGCGGGAGCCCGAGCACTTCGTCCCAGCCCGCCGCCATCCACCAGATGCAGTACGAGCCGAGGGTCACGCAGGTATCGCTGGCCACCGGCATCGAGAGGGCAACGACCCGCCCGCCGAGCTCGCGCGCCCGGGCGGCGGGGCGCAGCTGGTTCTCGACGTAGGACGCCATCGCCGACGCGATCGGGAGCAAATTCCAGTTGAGCGGGCGGCGGGCGCGGGCGCTCATCTGGGCGATGAGCTCGGCGCTGTCGTCGTCGAAGCCGCGGATGCAGCCGTCGGTGATGGCCTCGAGCGAGGTGCCGTCGTAGCGGCCGACGACGTCGCAGAGCGTGAGGACCTCGTCCTCGGAGGCGAGGCGGCTCGGCACCGGGCGCCCGTCGCCGTCGGTATGCGTGTACGAACGGGACAGCGACAGGCCGAGCCCGCCCGCGGCGAGAGACTCCTGCAAGAGGGCGGCGATGGCGTCGACCTCGTCGTCGGTCGACGCGCGCTCCACCGCCTCCTCGCCGAGCACGTAACGCCGGAGCGCGCAGTGGCCGACGAGAAACCCGGCGTTGACCGCGACCTGCCCGTCGAGGCGGTCGAGGAACTCGCCGAAGCTGTGCCACTCCCAGGACGGTCCCTCCTGGAGCGACGTCGATCGGCATCCCCTCGACCCGCGCCATCATGCGCTGGGTGTAGAGGGCGTCCTCATCCTTGAGCGGCGCCAGCGTGAACCCACAGTTGCCCGCGATCACGGTGGTGACGCCGTGCAGGCTCGACGGCGTCGCCCAACCGTCCCAGTGCAGCTGCGCGTCGTAGTGCGTGTGCGGGTCGATGAACCCGGGCGTGACGAGGAGCCCGGCGGCGTCGAGCACCGTCCGCGCGTCGTCGGTGACGTCGCCGACTTCCACGATGCGGCCGTCGCGGATCCCGACGTCGGCCACGTACGGCTCGCCGCCGATGCCGTCGACGACGGTCCCGCCCTTGATCACATAGTCGAGCACGTCGCGCCTCCTGTGGCCGCGGCGGACGCGTCAGTCGAGCCCGTAGAGCTCGACGCAGTTGTCGCGGACGATCTTGCGGACCTCTTCCGCGGGGACGCGCTCGAAGATGTCCCCGATGATCTTCTGGCTGTGCGGCCAGGTCGTCTCGGAGTGCGGGTAGTCGTTGGACCACATGATCCGGTCGACGCCGCACGCGTGCCGGGCCTCGATCCCCGGCGGGTCCTCCATGAACGTGAACCACATCTGGCGCTCGATGTAGGTCGACGGGAGCTCGGGGAGGTGCACGTTCTGGTGCCAGCGGTGCTTCTCGTAGACGTGGTCGATGTAGTACTTCCAGAACGGGATCCACCCGATCTGGCCTTCCACGCAGATGAGCTTGAGGTCGGGGTGCTCGGCGAGGACGCCGGAGAACACGAGCGCGCCGAGCGACAGCGGCATGTTGAACTTGCTGGCGACGAGACCGTTGATGAACGTGCCCCGACCTTGCGCGACGGTGCCGATGTTCGCCGACCCACCGACGTGGAAGTGCGCCGGCCATCCCAGCTCCACGATCGTCCGCCACAACGGCGCCCACTCCTCGGCTGCCCAGTCGCCGCCCGCCGGCTGGTGCGGGAGCACCGCGCCACGCAGGCCACGCACCGCCGCGGCGCGGGCTTCGGCGATGGCGCCATCGGGGTCGTCGCACGGGATGTAGGCCATCCCGATCAGGCGGTCGGGCGCGTACGAGCAGAAGTCGGCGAGCCAGTGGTTGTACGCGGTGTAGCCGGCCCGGGCGAGCTCCGGGTCGCGGCTCGGGAGCGGCGCGCCCACGGCGGCGCCGAAGAGGACCTCGGCATCCACGCCGTCGATGTCCTGGTCCTCCACGCGCGGGCCGGGCTCCCACCCGCCGGCGCGGACCTCGTCGAAGCGGCGCACGCTCATCGTGTATTCCTCGGGCCGCCGGCCGGCGGCCGCCGCGAGCGCCATCATCGGGCGCCGCTGTCCCTCGAAGACCTCGAAATCACCATCGTCTGTCCGCTCGACCGTCGGCGCCCGATCGCGGAACTCGGCGGGAAGGTACTCACCCCACATCTCCGCCGGTGGGTTGACATGCGAGTCCGCCGACACGGCCCGGAACGCAGCTTCGCGCATGACGTGTCCTCCTGCCGTCCTCAGGACGGTCGGACCATCTTCGACTCGTCCATGATGCCTCGTCAACCCTCCGGTCGGCTGAGCGACCGCAAGGAGCGAGACCGTCCGCGGGCGCCAACCGCTCACGCTCGAAGGGGCTTGACGGGCTCCCCTCCGGTCCCTAACGTTCTGTAGAGAGAACACGCGGTCGCTGGAGCGACCATGGTCGTTGGGGAGGGATGATGCTCGAGCTGGGGCTGGAGGGGCGGCGAGCCGTGGTCGCCGGGGCCGGGCACCGGCCGCCTCGGCCGGGGATCGGACGGGCCGCGGCCCTCGCCCTCGCCGAGGCCGGGTGCCGGGTGGCCTGCGTCGACCTCGACACCGGTCGCGCTCAGGCCGTGACCGACGAGATCACCGCCGGCGGAGGTGAGGCCGTCTCCATCACGGCCGACCTGAGCGACCGAGCCGGCGCGACGAACGCCGTCGGCGAGGCGGTCGACGCCTTCGGTGGCCTCGACGTCGTCGTCGACGTCATCGGCGAGGCCCGGTGGGGCAACGTGCTCGAGTTCACCGACGAGGACTGGGAATGGTCGTTGGCAACCAATCTCCGCCAGGCCTTCCTCGTGATGCAGGCGTCGGCGCGCCAGATGGTGGCGCAGGGCACCGGCGGCGCCATGGCGGTCGTGTCCTCCGTCGACTCCCTCACCTCGGCGACCAACCACGTTGCGTACGGCGCGGCGAAGGCGGGGCTCGTCAACCTCGTGAAGACCTTCGCCGAGGAGCTCGGCCCCTTCGGAATCCGCGCCAACGCCATCCTCCCCGGAGCGGTCTGGAGTCCGACGCCCGACGAGTCCGAGCCGCCGCCGAGCGACGCAACGACGCCGCTGCGCCGCCCCAGCATGGACGACATCGCCCGTGGGCTGACCTTCATGGTGTCCGACATGGCGCGCGCGGTCACCGGACAGGCACTGCCCGTCGACGGCGGCGCCAGCATCAAGAACGAGTGGGGCATGCGCGCCCAGTTCGCAGAACGCTGATGACGATCCACCCGGTTCGCGCCGACCCGATAGGAGACTGATATGAAGCTGGACCTCCTCTACGAGGTGCAGGCCCCCAAGCCGTGGCCCGACAAGCCGTATCCGTACGACCAGCGCGAGGCCGAGCAGGCCGCCTACTTCGAGGCGATCGAGCAGATCAAGCTGGCCGACAAGCTCGGATTCGGCACCGTCTGGCTCGTCGAGCACCACTTCCGCATCGAGCGGTCACACATGCCGGACAACGCGGTGTTCCTCGGCGCGCTGTCGCAGATCACCGACCAGATCCGTCTCGGCTTCGGTGTCACGCTCACGCCGCACAAGTTCCGCCACCCGGTCCACACGGCGGAGGCGGTCGCCTCCGTCGACCTCCTGAGCCGCGGACGCGTCGAATGGGGCACCGGGCGCTCGATCCCCCACGAGCAGAAGGCGTTCGGCGTCGACCCCGCGACCAGCCGCGACTCGTGGCGCGAGGCCATCGAGTCCATCGTCGCGATGTGGGAGCAGGAGAAGTTCCGCTGGGACTCCCCGTTCATGAAGTTCCCGGAGTTCCCGTCCTTCGAGGGTGACACGCGCTCGATCACGCCGAAGCCCTACCAGGATCCGCATCCGCCGGCGTGGATGGCCGCGGTCAGCCCCGACAGCGTCGAGCTGGCCGGTCGGCTCGGCCTCGGCATGCTCTCGCTCACGATCATGCAGTCGGTCGACGAGCTGGAAAAGCGGATCAAGATCTACCGGGAGGCGTCCGCGAACTGCACCGAGCCGTTGACGCGAGTCAAGAACAACAAGGTCGCGCCGTACACCCTCGTCCACTGCGCCGAGGACATGGACAAGGCCGCGTCGTACGGGCTCTGGGATTCCGTGGCCTGGTGGTACGACCACCTGGCCCAGTTCATCATCGACTGGGAGCTTCCCCCGAACATGCCGCAGGAGGAGATCGAGAAGATCTTCCCGCGGCTGCGTGACGCCCAGGCCGGCAAGGCCGACCCGAAGTTCTTCAACGACCAGGACATGATCATCGTCGGTGACCCCGACCAGTGCCTCGAGAAGCTGGCGCGCTACCAAGCCATCGGCTGCGACTCGGTCATCTGCTACGTGCAGTTCGGCCAGCTGAAGCACACCGAGATCATGGAGTCGATCGAGATGCTCGGGAAGCACGTGATCCCGACGCTCGAGCAGCGGCGCGTGAGGACCGGGTAGTCGGCGTGGGACGTCAGGTGCCGGCCGTCGAGCGGGCGCTCGAGATCCTCGAGCTGCTGGCCGACCACCCGCAGGAGATCCTCGGCCTCTCCGAGATCGCTCGGACGCTCACCATGAACAAGGCGAGCTGCCATGCGACGCTCACGTTGCTGGCCGACCGCGGCTACCTCATCCGCCACGCCGACAAGACCTACTCGCTCGGCCCGGCGATCCTGCCGCTCGCCAACAGCTTCCTCCACGATCAGGACGCCCTCCCCCAAGCGCGCGTCGAGATGGCGGCAGTGAGCCGTGAGCTCAACCTCGACTGCATGGCCAGTTGCATCGTCGACGACGAAATCGTCGTGCTCGCCCACACGCCCTCGCCAGGGTCGTTCGGCATCAACATGCGCGTCGGCGCGCGGTTCCCGTTGGTGCCGCCCGTCGGCACCGTCTTCCTCGCGTGGGCGAACCGCGAACGGGTGCGACACTGGCTGGCCGGCGTCGGCGCGGGGGCGACCGCTGCCCAACGCGAGCGCTACCTCGATGCCCTCGCGGTGGTACGCGACCGCGGCTACTCGGTCGCCATCGGCCAGGCCTCCGGCGAGGAGCCGGGACGCCCCAACGACATCGACGACTATCTCCTCTTCGAGCTGCGCGAGACCCAGCGCCTCCCCGTCGCGCACATCGCCGCGCCCGTGTTCGACCCCGAGGGGACCGTCCGGCTGGCCCTCACCGTCGTCGCCTTCCATGACCAGCTCACGTCGCAGGATGTGCCGGGCGTGGCGAAGCGACTGGTGGCCGCCACGACTCGCGTCGCCCGTACCACCTGGGGCGTGACCGACGCCCGCGACGGCGACATGGTGGCAACCGAGGAACTGGCGACACCCTGAGCGCGGCGAAAACTCCCCCGCCCGCGGTCGACTGGCTCGAGGCGATCGCGCGCGACGCCGAGGCGCTCGAGGTCGCGGCGCGTGCCGCCGGGCCCGACGCCGCGGTGCCGGGCTGCCCCGGTTGGACGGTCACCGACGTCCTGGAGCACGTCGGTTCGGTGCTCTACCGTGCGTCGCTGATCATCGGCGAGCGCCGCGAGCGCCGGCCATACCGGAGCGAGACGACGGCGCCCCCCGGTGATCCCTTCGCCTGGTACGAGAAGGGCCGGGCGGCGATCCTCCCCGTCCTGCGGGCCGCCGACCCGTCGGTCGACTACCGGACCTTCCGCGGCCCGAATCCACTGCGCTGGTGGCTCCGCCGGCTCGCCAACGAGACCGCCGTCCACCGGGTCGACGCCGAGCAGGCGGCAGGGTGGGACAGCGCCATCGGCGCAGCGTTTGCCGCAGACGGCATCGACGAGAAGCTCGAGACGTACCTGCCGGTGATCGCCCGCCAGCGATCGCCCGAGCGGCCGGTAACGGTTGCCTTGCGCGCCGACGACGTCGGGTCAGCGTGGACGGTCACGGTCGGCGAGGAGGTCGCGGTCGTACAACACGTGGAACCCGCCGAGGCCACGGTCGCCGCCGCAGCCGCCGACCTCTACCTGTGGCTCTGGCAGCGTGCGCCCGACGAGCGCGTCGAGACCGTCGGCGACGCCGCGGCCGTGCACGCACTGCGCGCCGCCGCCCGGGTCTGAGCCGTTCCGCGTGCGGCCCTCGCGCTGATCAACGCCTCGGAACCGTCTCGGCGGCGGCCGCCTCCGCGCGGATCTTGCCCGTGTCGGGATAGCTCAAGTGGTGCGCACCACCGTCGACGAGCAGGGTGGTGCCGGTGACGAACGCGGCGTCGTCGGACGCGAGGAACGCGACCGCGGCCGCGATCTCCTCCGGCTCGGCGTGGCGGCCGAGCGCGGTGTTCTCTTCGTAGCCCTGCACCATGCCGGGGACCGACCACATGGGTTCGGTGCTCGCTGTGCGCACGAGACCGGGTACGACGGTGTTCACGCGGATGCGCCGTGGGCCGAGCTCGAGGGCGGCGACGTCGGCGAGCGCGACGACGCCGGCCTTCGCGGCGCAGTAGGCGGCCATGCCCCGAGCC
This sequence comes from uncultured Actinomycetes bacterium, assembly GCA_963705625.1. GTDB lineage: Bacteria > Actinomycetota > Acidimicrobiia > IMCC26256 > DASPTH01 > DASPTH01. The sequence continues at coordinate 160,852 of CAVPKG010000001.1, read as the reverse complement.
GGCTGCACGGCGTTCAGGCTGGCGATCGCGATGATCGAGCCGCCGTCGGCCATGACGCGCGCCGCGGCCTGGATCGTGAGGAAGCACCCGGTCAGGGAGAGGTCGACGACGCGACGCCACTCGTCGACGGGGTGGTCGACGATGCGCGACGCGACGCCACCGCCCGCAGCTCCCGGAGCGGCTCGTCGCGGATGTCGCCGACGACGACGCGACCGCCGTCGGCGACGATGCGCTCGGCGACCGCGCGTCGGATGCCCGTCGCGCCACCGGTGACGATCGCAACCTTGCCCTCGAGACGCCCCATTGCGGCCGACGTGCTCCGGTTCAGCCGGCGATCTCGGCGCGCCGCGTCACCCAGTCGTCGGCGTGCTCGTCGGCGACGACGGCCATGCGGCGCAGGCGATCGACCTGGCCGCCGGGAATGTTCATCCCGAACGACGTGCGGGTGCGGAACTCGAGCACGACGACACCGTCCGGGCCCGCTTCGTAGGCGTACGGCGCATCCGAGGGCACGAAGAAGCCGTCGCCGGCCTCGAGCACCTGGGAACCCATGGTGATCGAGCCCTGCACGACGTAGTAGAGGCAGTCGCCGTCGTGCGTGTGGCGCGGCAGCACGTAGTGCGGTCCGAACCACGCCTTCACGAGGCTGAAGCCGTTGTCCCCCTCGCCGCGGAACAGCACGGCGTCGTGCCCGCCGAGCGTGATGTTCTGACTACGCGGCCCGTCGGCCTTCAACTCCTCCTGGTCGCCGGGATCGAACACCGGGAACGACATCATCCCCGACTCGAACAACCCGGGCGCGTCCTTGCCGCGGAACAGGACGATCCCCCGGCGTGTACGGGTGTCGGCGGTCTCGGAGCTCATGCTTCCTCCCTCTGCGCGAGCATCCAGGTGGCCCACCCTATGAACAGGCGCGACACGTGGCAACCATCCCCGTCGCTGGCCGCCGACCAGGAGCGTGGCTAGCGTCCAGAGTTAGGCATGCGAACGGGGAAGGCACGACCGTGAACCTCACCGAGGTCGACCAGGAGGACGCGCCGCTGGAGGACGTCCTCGACCCTGAGCTGCCCATCGTCGACCCCCACCACCACCTCTGGCCGACGGGGTACCGCATCCCCTACGACTCGGCGGCCCTTCACGCCGATCTCGGCCGTGGGCACAACGTCGAGGCCACCGTGTTCGTCGAGTGCATGACGTCGTTCCGGCCCGACGGTGACGAGGCGCTCCGCCCGGTCGGCGAGACCGAGTTCGTCCTGCGCGACTGCCCGACCGACGCGCCGGGCGGCGGCACGCGCGTGGCCGCCGGCATCGTCGGCTGGGCCGACCTCACTCGTCCCGACGGTGTCGCGCGCACGCTCGACGCTCACCTGGAGGCCGGCCAGGGCAGGTTCAAGGGCATCCGGTTCAACGTCGTGTGGCACGAGCGACACGCCCATCACGCGGGCGAGAGGTGCCGCGCCACTTCCTCCTCGACGAGGGCTACCGGCGGGGGCTGCGCGAGGTCGAGCGTCGCGGCCTCACCTACGACGTCTGGCTGTTCCACGCGCAGCTCCCCGAGCTCGCCGACACCATCGACAGCTTTCCCCGAGCTGACCTTCGTCGTGGATCACCTCGGCGGCCCGGTTCCCGACGACCCCACTCCGGAGTCGCGCGCCGCGATCTTCGACGAGTGGCGGCGCAACCTGGCCGACATCGCTCGGCGCCCGAACGCGGTACTCAAAGTGGGCGGTGTCGGGATGCCGGTCTACGGGTTCGGGTTCGACGGGTCCACCCGGCCGCGCTCGACCGAGCTCGCGGAAACCTGGAAGCCCTATGTCCAGGTGGCGATCGAGCTGTTCGGTGCCGACCGCTGCATGTTCGAGAGCAACTTCCCGGTCGACAAACAGAGCTTCAGCTACGACGCGCTCTGGAACGCGTTCAAGCTCCTGACCGCCGCGTACTCGGCGGACGAACGCGCGCTCCTCTTCTCAGAAACGGCGCGCCGCGTCTACAAGCTCGATACCTGACACCGACCGGGGACGCAGGACTGGTGAGCTCCGTAGCGAGTCATCAGCTCGGCGTGAAGCGGATGTGGATCCGGTCGTACGCGCGTGCGAACGTGGCCGGCATGATCTTCGGCTCGTCCGGGTCGACGAGCTCGCATTCGGGGATCCGCTTCAGCAGCTCCTCGAACATCAGCCGGATCTCGAGCCGCGCCACGTGGGCGCCGAGGCAGAAGTGCGTCCCGAAGCCGAAGGCGACGTGCCGGGTGTGCGCACGCGCGACATCGAGGACGTCGGGGGCGTCGAACGCGCGTGGGTCGCGGTTCGCCGACCCGTACATCAGGAGGATCTCGTCGCCTTCGTGGAGCTCCTGGCCGTGGAGCTCGTGGTCGACGGTGACCGTCCGGCGCATGTTCAGCACCGGCGTCACCCATCGGATGAACTCTTCGACCGCGGTCGTCGAGAGCAGCTCCGGTCGCTCGAGCAGCATCGTCCGCTGGTCGGGCTGGAGCGCGAGCTCGCGGATCATCGACCCGATCACCGTGCGCGTCGGTCTCCGCGCCGCCGTTGAGGACGAGGATCGTCTCGTCCAGAACGTGGCCGGTGTCCCAACCCTCGGTCGTGACCCAGATCGAGATCAGGTCGTCGCGGGGCTCGGCCTTCCGGGCCTCGATGATCGGGATCGTGACCTCGAAGAACTCCTGGATGACCGGCCCGAGGCCGGGGTGCGACTGGTGCGGTGGCCCGTCCGGCGAGGTCTGGCCGGCCAGCAGCATGATCTGCTCGGACCAGTACCGGATGCGATCCCAGAGCTCGCGCGGGTAGCCCAGTAGGTCGCCGATCATGATCGCCGGGAGTCGGGACGCGATGGCCTCGATGGCCTCGCACTCGCCACGCGGAGCTACGTCGTCGAGGATGTCGCGGCAGATCCCGCGCACGTGCTCCTCGTGGTTGCGGACCGCTCCGGGGGTGAAGCGGCGCGGCGACGAGGTTCCGCTGGCGCTGGTGATCGGGGTCGTCCAGGTTGATGATCGACCGGTCTTCGCGCTGGTCGAGGTGGGGACGGGACCCGGAGAACGAGGAGTAACGGGTGCCGTCGACCTCGACCGCGATGACGTCGTCGTAGCGGGAGATGGCCCAGAGCTTCTGGACCGGGTCCCAGAACACCGGCGCCTCGTCGCGCAGCCACCGGTACCCGTCCCACGGGTCGACGTAGAACGTGGGGTCGAGCACGTTGATCCGAGGGGTCGTGGTGACGCCAGTCATCACGAGCGCTACCGCGTCCGCACCGACGACGTGTCGAGCTGCCCGGTGATGATCGACGCCTCGAAGCCCGCGTCGACGTTGAGATTCTGGCCACTCACGAACGACGCCGCCGGGCTGGCGAGCCACGACAGCACCGCGGCGACCTCTCGCGGCGTCACCAGCCGGCCTCCCGCGTGGTTGATCGTGAAGTCGATGGCCGCGTCGCTGAGGGTCTTGCGGAAGTCGTCGAGCAGCGGCGTGTCGATCGGCGCCGGGCACACGCTGTTGATGCGCACACCACGCTCCATCAGGTGCTTGGACGCCCGCATCGTCCAGACCTGCATGACCTCCTTCGTGAAGGAGTACGTGTCCACGCCGAGCTCGCGCCCGTCGAACCACTCGAACCTGGCATCCCACCCGTCGAGGGCGAGCAAGTCGAGAATCGGCTCGAGGCGCTGCCGCCAATTCAACCCGGCGATCGACGCCGTGACGGCGACTGCGCCACCCTCGGGGATCTGGGGAAGGAGCGCCTCGGTGACGCGCAGCGGAGCGAGGACGTTGACGCGGAACACCGTCTCGGGTGGCAGCGTGTCGGCCACGCCGGCGTTGTTGAACAGTGCGTCGACTGGGCCCTCGATCTGTGCGACGGCGGCGTCGACGGCCGCGGGATCTGCGAGGTCGGTGCGAAGGAACGTCGCGTGCGGGCCGGTCGGTTCCTTGACGTCGAGCACGGTCGCGTCCGGCGCGCCGAGCTCGGCGAGAACCTCGAGCAACGCCGCGCCGACACCAGTCGCCGCGCCGGTCACCACGACACGCTTGCCGCTGAAGTTCAGATCCGTCATCGATGCTCCGTTCTGGATGCCTCGCTGCGCCGCGCAGGAGGGTAGCAACACGGCCGCGGGCGTCGCCGGGGCGGCATTCCGCGATAGCCCACTGCGCGGTCGCGCCGAGCGCGCGGCGTGAGACCGATCGCTACAGTGCCGCGCGCGACGCGGGCCATCGAGCGCGGAAGGGGAGAGATGGAAGACGAGGCACTCGACGACCTCCGAGCGCGCGTGCGCCGTCTCGAGGACGAGTCCGCGATCCAGCGGCTGATCATGTCGTACGGCCCCGCGGCGGACGCCGCGCTCGCGTCGTTCGCCGGTCGCCTGTGGCTCGAGGACGGCCTCTACGACTGGGACGCCGACGGCGTGCCGCACGAGGGACGTGCAGGCGTGGAGGCGATGCTGCGCGGCGACGGCCACCTCGGTTTGGTGGGTCAGGGTGTCGCGCACTTCGCCGGGCCGCTGCTCGTGGAGGTCGACGGCGACACGGCCACCGCCGTCAACTACTCGCTGATCATGCGGCGCGAGGAGGACCGCCACTACCTGTGGCGGGTGAGCGCGGTGCGCTGGGATGTGGAGCGATCCGGCTCGTCGTGGCGGGTGCGTCGGCGGTCGAACCGCCTGCTCGACGCGTCGGGTGCGGGAAGCCGGCTGTTCGGTGAGACGATGCAGCAGTTGTACGGGGAAGGACCACGATGACCGGCCGTCTGGAAGGCAAGGTCGCGATCATCACGGGCGCGAGCACCGGGCTCGGTCCGGTGATGGGCGCGATGTTCGTGCGTGAGGGCGCCAAAGTGCTCTTGGCCGCGCGGCGCGAGAACCTGGTGCAGGAGGCCGCCGCGGCCGCCGGCGAGAGCGCCATCGCCATGCGCGCGGACGTCACCGTGGAGGACGACGTGATCGCGATGGTGGGTCGCGCGGTCGACGAGTTCGGTCGCGTCGACATCATGTGCAACAACGCGGCGGCGCCCGGGACCGACCTGTGGATCTGGGAGCAGACCCTCGAGAACTGGAACTCGACGATCGCCATCGACGTCACCGCGGCGATGCTGTGCACGCGCGAGGTCCTGAAGCAGTCGATGCTCGAACGCCGCTCTGGTGTCATTCTCAACTTCTCCTCGACTGCCGCGTACAACGGCATGGTGCGAAAGACCCATTACGTCACGGCCAAGGCCTCATTGCGCGCGCTCACGAAGGCGGTCGCGCTCGAGGTCGGTCAGTACGGCATCCGCTGCAACTGCGTCGTGCCGGGGAGCATCGACACCGAGCTGTGGCGGAACTGGGTGAAGCGCACGGCGGACGAACAGAACGTCGACTACGACGCGCACCGCGCGCGCATGCTCCAGGGCGTGGCGCTCCGTGACATCTCGTCCACCGAGGACGTCGCGCACCTCGCGCTCTTCCTCGCCAGCGACGAGGCACGGACGATCACCGGGCAGTCGATCCCCGTCGACGCCGGCGGGTACATGCAGGGATGAGCGCCAACGTGAAGCTCTCCGTCGGCACGCCGGTCTTGACGATGTCGCCCGCGACACACGCGCCCGAGGCACCCGCCGCCGTCCACGCCGCGATATAGACGTCGCCGCGCGTTACGAGTTCTCGGCTCCAACAACGGAGCGCCGAGGGGAACGAGATGGGTCGGCGGGCGCAACTCTGCCACCGCCCCGCATGTATCTCACGGCGCCGAGGTGCGTTCCGCCCGAACCATGACTTGATGTCGAGATCGAGTCCTGATACCGTGCCCGGGGCACCCTTCTGGTTCCGTGACATCTGTATTCGTTGTGGGGGGAACACCTGTGGGCACTCGACAATTCTCTACGGCTCGTGCGCGCGCGGGCCACCCGACGCGGTGGACGTTGCCCCTGGTCGCACTGGTGTGCGCCGCGGTCGCGGTGCCGTTCGCTTCGGCGACGATGGCATCGGCTCCCTCGGCGGCGGTCGTGGTGAAGCCGCCGGACGGCGCGGGCACGCCGACGAAAGGCTCGGGGATCGGCACGAACGCCGCCCTCAAGAACCCACGGTGCAGGACCGGCGCTACGCAGGGGGCCTACGGTCGCTTCGACTCCGCGATCGAGGGGGGCGGCCCGATCTGTACGCGGCCCTTCAAGGCGGGCGAGAACAACGGCGGCGCCACGTCGCGGGGCGTGACCAAGGACGCGATCTCGGTCGTCTACATGCTGTCGCACGTGCCGGAGACGAGGTCAAACCCGGCAAAGAACCTCACGACCGGCCAGATGGGCAACGATGCCGACGCCGCACACGACCTGCTCATCGCCATGAGGCCGTGGTACGAGACGTGGGGCCGGGACATCAACATCAAGTTCTACACCTCGACCGGCACCGACGAGACCGCGCAGCGTGCCGATGCGGTCGCGATCACGGCCATGAAGCCGTTCGCCGTGGTCAACAGCGATCTCGCCGGGCTCGATGTCCTCGCGACGGAGCTCGCGAAGGCGAAGATCCTCGTGTACGACTCCAGCACGTCGACGAAGGAGGCACTCGCCCTCGCTCCGTATCGATGGGGCAGCACGGACCCCGAGGCGTCCGTGATCAACTCGGCCGAGGTGATCGGCAAGCAGCTGGTGGGCAAGAAGGCGGAATTCGCGGGCAGCGACGACCTGAAGCGCCAGACCCGTAAGTTCGGGCTGGTCTCGAAGGTCGGCGACATCGACACGTCGGGGTTCAAGGCCTCGCTCGCCCGCTACAAGGGCACGATCTCCAGCGAAGCCACCTACCCGGCCGGCGGGGGAAGCTTCGGTGATGCGACCATCGCCGCGCCGTACGCGCCCACGATCGTCACCAAGATGAAGGCCGCCGGCGTGACCACGGTCGTGCTCGCCACCGACGCCGCGATGAACAAGGAGCTCATGGAGCAGGCGAGCAAGCAGGAGTGGTTCCCGGAGTGGTTCCACACCGGTAACAGCTACGCCGACTTCGCGACCTTCTTGCAGACGTACCCGTCTGAGCAGGCCGCGCACTTCTTCGGGATCTCGGGCATCTCGCCGTATCTCAAGCCACAGCCCGATCCCGAGGCCGCGACCCTGGGCCCCATCGGTGATCCCCTGGCCTGGTTCTGGGGACCCATGCAAGGCACGCAGACGGCCAGGCTCGGTAACGGGATCGGGTGGCTGCTGGCCGGCATCCACGCAGCGGGCCCCGACCTCACTCCGAAGACGTTCCAGCAGGGCCAGTTCTCGATCCCCGCGACCGGCGGATCGGCGAGCAACTCGCCGTTCGGCACGTTGCAGGGCTACGGGAAGACGGCCGGCCTGCCGTACCTCGAGTACAACCGGGCCCCGGTCGACTACGTGCCCATGTGGGTCGCGGTCAACGTCGAGGCGCCTTCGCCGATCGGGATCGTGGGTAAGCCGTCGAGCGAGTTCCCCAACAACGCGCAGCGCTACAAGGCCGGTACCTGGCCGACGACGAAGATTCCGTGGTACTCCCTCTCCAAGTCGGTCGCGTCCTTCGACACCCTTCCCGCGAACCTCCCGGCGCCGGTACGGACCAAGTGCGACGGATGCCCCTCGACGGGCCAGTCGTCGCTGACGCCCGGCACGCCGAGCCAGGACGGGTTCGTGGTGAAGGTGCCGAGCAGCAGCAGCTCAGTCAGGTGAGGCGCCCTCGTGGGAAGCGCTGCGATCATCTCCGTCGCGATGGTCACCCGAAAGACTCCTAGTCCGCGAGAATGCCGAGAAACGACGTGAAGCCACTACCCCTCGAACTGCGGCGCGCCGTAACGCGAGGCGCGGCGAGCAATCAAGCCCCGTCGCCTCCCTTCGGAAATGCGCTGCCGCTGGTCAGAGGCCGTCGAGCCATGCGAACGCCGCCGTGCCCAGGTTTCGCGCGGCACGGCGCGCCGTCTCGGGAGCGGCACACGAAATGCACACGTTGACTCGAGTGTTGCGAGAACGAGCAGTGAGCGATCGCGATCGCGTCGCGCTCGACTTCGAGGATCGGAGCTTCACCTTCGGGGACGTGCAGTCGTGCGCGAACGAGTGGCGAGACCGCCTCGCCGGCGCGGGCGCGGCGCGCGCGACGCGCATCGCGCTCATGTCGCCGAACCGGCCCGAGTTCGTCTTCGCGGTGTACGGGGCACTGCAGCTCGGTGCCTCAGTCGTGATGTGCAGTCCGGCGTGGAAGGCGGCGGAGATCGCGCATGCGTGCGGCATCGTCGAGCCGCAGCTCGCCGTCGGGGACGACGCGGGCTGCGAGGCGTTGGCCGCCGCGCTCCCCCGTATCGCCACGGTGTCGCTCGACACGACGTGCAGCGCGCCGCGACTCGATGTTCCGGTGGCGGACGACGTCGACGCCGATGCGGTGCTCGTGTTCAGCTCGGGCACGACGGGTCTGCCGAAGGCGGTGCGACACACCCACCGGTCGCTGGGGCATGCCGTCGAACATTGGACAACCGCACTCGGCTTGACCGACCGCGACCGATTCCAGATCGCGACCCCACCCGTGCACATCCTCGGGTTGCTCAACATCGTGACGGCGGTCGCGTCGGGCGCGCGGGTCCGTCTGCACCCGCGCTATGACCTCGACGCGTCGCTGCACGCGATCGCGGAAGAACGCATGACGCTCGAGATGGCCGTCGCGCCCATCGCGCTCGCCATGGCGAACCACCCGAAGCTCGAGGACTACGACCTGAGCTCGCTGCGCTACATCATGTGGGGCGCGACGCCGGTCGTGGAGGAGGTGGCGCGCACCGTCACGCGGAGGTCAGGAGTTCGGTGGCTTCCCGCGTACGGCACGAGCGAAGTGCCGGTGATCGCCGCCAATCCCGTGCAGCGCCCCGACGACTGGCGGCTCGACACTGCGGGTCTGCCGGCGCCGGGCGTGCAGGTACGGATCGTCGATCCCGACACCGGTGATCCCGTGGATGCGGGGACGACCGGTGAGATCGAGGTGTGGAGTGAGTCGGCGATGTCGGGCTACCTCCCCGAGTCGGAGACTGCGGCGGCGTTCCACGACGGTTGGTATCGCACCGGCGACGTCGGTTGGCTCGAACCGGAGGGATGGGTGCACATCACCGACCGGTTGAAGGAGATGCTCAAGGTGCGCGGGTTCCAGGTCGCGCCCGCCGAGATCGAGGCCGTGCTGCATGCCGACCCGCGCGTCCGCGACTGCGCGGTGTTCGGAATCGACGACGCAGAGCTCGGCGACGCGATCGTCGCCGCCGTCGCGCTCGTCCCCGGCGCGGCGGTGACGGCAGCCGAGCTGGAGGATCTCGTCAGCGAGCAGCTCGCGCGGTACAAGCGGATCCGCCATGTGGTGTTCGTCGACGACATCCCGCGGCTGCCTTCAGGGAAGGCGCTGCGGCGTCAGCTCAAAGATCGGTGGGATGGCGAGCTCCCGTCGTCGGCCGACTGAGCCCCGGGTCAATTCGACATCGACGTCGGATTACAGTCCGCGAGAGCCACGGCCTGCGACCGTCGCACGCTACGAGCCGGTGAGGAACCACATGACAGCCGAAGAAGTCTGGCAGGGCCGCAACCGGGAGCTCGTCGTCGAAGTGCAGGGCCCGGTCCGGCTCGTCACCCTCAACCGACCGGAAGCGCTCAACGCCGCCGACGATCGCTTGCACGGAGAGCTCGCAACCATCTGGCGCGAGCTCGACGCGGATCCCGAAGCGCGGGCCGTGGTCATCACCGGCGCGGGCCGTGCGTTCTGCGGTGGCGGCGACCTCGATCTGCTCGACCGGATGACGAACGACACGAGGCTTCGGGCGAGGATCATGGACGAAGCCCGCGCCATCGTCCGCGGGATGACCGCAGTGCGCGTCCCGATCATCGCGGCGGTGAACGGACCAGCGGTCGGCCTCGGCTGCAGCCTCGCGTCGATGAGCGACATCGTCGTCGTGGAAGAGCAGGCGTACTTCGCCGATCCGCATGTCGCGCTCGGGCTGGTCGCGGGCGACGGCGGCGCGCTCGTGTGGCCACTCCTCACGAGCTTGCTCCGGGCGAAGGAGTACATCCTCCTCGGGGACCGAGTCCCAGCTGAGGAAGCACTCCGGATCGGCATCGCCAATCGCGTGGTGCCGAAGGGGACGTCGGTCGAAGCGTCACTCGAGCTCGCCGACACGAGTCGCGGCGTTGCCGCCGCAGGCGGTACGCGACACGAAAGCGCTCCTCAACCACGCGATGCACAGCGCAATCGAGTCACTGCTCGAGACCGCGTGCGTCATGGAAACTACGTCGTTCGACGAGCCCGCGTTTCGCACGAACCTCGGTGAGATGCTGCGGCGCCGCGGGTCCGGGGGATGAGCGTTCAGATCGACGACGAGGACGGCGTTCGCCTCGTCACGATCGACCGTCCCGACAAGCGCAACGCCATCGATCGCCACGTGTACGCGGGGCTCCACGATGCGCTCCGCGAGGCGGCGGAACGCGACGACGTCGGCACCGTCGTCCTGACCGGTGCCGGGCACCAGGCGTTCACGGCCGGCGCGGATCAGGAGGAACTGGCGGCCGTCGCGGCGGGGAACGGACAGGACTTCGCCCGCGCCGCCAACCGTTTCTGCGATGCGCTGCTCACGTATCCGAAGCCGGTGGTCATGGCGGTGAACGGTGTGGCGGTCGGCATGGGGACCACCCTGCTCGGATACGCCGACGTCGCCTTCGCGGCGGAGAGCGCGCGGTTTCGGACGCCCTTCACGGCCATTGGCGTCAGCCCCGAGCTCGGCTCGAGCTGGCTGCTGCCGCACCTCATCGGTTGGCAGCGTGCGTCGTGGATGTTGCTGTCGAGCGAGTGGGTCGACGCGTACCGCGGCGTCTTGGGGACTCGTCGTCGATGTCGTGCCAGACGCCGAGCTACTCGCGCGCGCTGCTCGCCGCCCGCACGATCGCGACCCGGGACCTGACCTCGGTTCAGGCGGTGAAGCGCACGATGCTCGACTGGCGCACCGGTGCCATCGAGCGTGCGCTCGCTACCGAGAAGGAAGAGTTCGGTCCGTTGCTTCGCCGGTCGGCTCGCCGCTGAAGGACGTCGCTCGATCGTCGTGCCGTCACAAAGGCTCCGGATCGCCATTCGATGCTGATGGTTCGTCCCCCCCGAAGAGCAGTGCCGCAGGCAACCCCGGGTCGGCGCCCAGGGTCCTGAGCCGGCGCCCCAGGTCATGCGTGAGGTCCGCCGACGTACCGAGCAGCGCGTCCATCACGAGCACGCGACTGTGGAAGTGGTGGTGCTCATGTTCGGCGGCGAAGCCGATGCCGCCCAAGACCTGGAGAGCACGCTCGCACGCGCGACGACCGTTGCGCCCAGCGAGTGCCTTGACGACCTCGCCGTACCCCGGCGGTGCCGCGGCGTCGAGAACCACGGCCTCCGCGATCACGCCCTCGAGCGCCACGCAGTCGGTCCGTGCCCACGCGAGGAGATGTCGGACCGCTTGGAATGTGCCGATCGGCTGACCGAATTGCTCGCGATTGATCGCGTGCTCCACCGCGAGCTCGACCGCCTTCTCGGTAGCTCCGAGGATTTCGAGCGCTGCCGCGATCCGTCCGAGGAACACGCTCCGACTCCGTGCGACGCACGCGTCGCTCTCGTCGATCGACGCCTTCCAGTGCGACAGGTCGACTTCGACATCGTGGAGCACCAGCCCGCCCGCGACGTCGATCCGGCGCAGCTCGACTTGGTGCCGTTCGGCGATCCACGCCCCCTGCCCGGGGCGGTCGATCAACAGGCGTCTCCCGTCCACGTCGCCGACGACGACCCGAACCCCACCGCGCCGCGGCGAGTGACGCAGCACCGTACCGATGACGGAACCCGGCACGTCAGCAGTCGTCTCGATGTAGGGCTGCGCCAACAACCCGCCGAGCGCCGGCGAGCTGGTCAGCGAACGCCCCTGCGCTCGGAAGAGCGCGAACACCGCCGCGCGGAGCTCGCGGTCGCGGAGTTCTGGGAGGAAGTCCCACCACCCGAGTGAATCGAGGGCACCCGCGCCGTCCGAGGTTTGGAGCGCTCGGAGCGCGACCGCGAGGAATTCGTCAGCGACGACGTCTTCGGAAGTCGTCACGGGAGCTGGAGGATCTGCTTGGCGATGGTCTCGAGCTGCATCTGCTGGGATCCGCCGTAGACGGTCACGATGCGAGAGAACAGGTATTCCTGGCGTAGCACGGCGACGTCGTCGCCCTGCACGCCGACGGCGAGATCCGGGTCGTTCGCCAGCACCCAGTCGTAGACGGATCGCTCCGCTTCGCAGAGCAGCAGCTTTGTGTGTGCCGCTCGCGGGCCGAGCTGGGCGTCCATGGCGTGCGTTCGCAGCGCAGCGTGACCCGCGGCCGTGACCGCGGCCAGATCGAGGAGGGCTTCGCCGAGCGCAGCGTCGTTCCGCTCGCTGCCGTGCCCGAGCTCGCCCACCAGGTGCTGGTGGAGGAAGCAATGGCGGAACCACGCGAAGGTCCCCCGCTCATGGCTGAGGATGTGCATGGCGACGTCCCACCCACGCCCAACCTCCCCCACGATGCGGTCGGCGGGTACGTGCACCTCGTCGAAGGCGACCTCGGCGAGCTCGTCCGTCCCGTTCGCCTGTTCGATCGCCCGAACCTCGACGCCGCTGGTCCGCAGGTCGACGATGAAAGCCGTGAGCCCGCGGTGGCGCGAGTCGGGTGCCCCGGTGCGGGCGAGGAGCAAGCACCAGGTCGCATAGCGCGCCCAACTCGTCCAGATCTTGCGCCCGGTGATCGACCAACCGTCGTCGGCGGGAACTGCCGCCGTCCGCAAGCTCGCGAGGTCGGAACCGGCGCCTGGTTCGGAGAACCCTTGGGCCCAGAGCTCGCGGCCACGAAGGTACGCCGGGAGCGCGTCGGCGACGAATCCAGGGGGACCCTTGGCAACGAGCGTCGGCGTGAGGATCTCCAGGTGCTCGAAGAGCGCCATCCCCGGCACCGAATGTCGTGCCAGCGCTTCCCACATCGTCGCCCGGTGGAAGATGGTGCCCCCGAGCCCTCCGACCTCCCGCGGCCATCCGTAGCGCGACCAGCCCGCGTCGAAGAGATCGGCCATCACACAGGCCATCGCCTCCACCCGGTCGGCGAAGGACGGCGTTGGCACCTCGATGGCTCGGAGGCTCTCACGGGGCGAGCTGAGCCACGACTCGAGCTCGCGCGCGTACGTGGTGACGTCGAGCAATGGGTCGGTCGGCAGGACGACTTCCGGGAGTGACATCGACGTCAATATACGAAACGGCGGGGGCCGGCGCAGGTGAAGAGGCGAAGAGCCTGCGCGTACGCCGGTTGACCACTCGCGACGGCGCCACGACACGGCACTGAACCAGTATAATCCGACGTCGACGTCGGCTCATGGTCTCTGGGGAGTGGCGCAGTTGGTCGAAGTTCGACGTGGCCGTCGCGGCGGGCGTCGCCCCGGCGCAGAGCACCTTCGCTCGCCGACCGTGACGGCGACGTTGGCGGAACCGCGCCAGCAGCAGCGGCGGTCGCGGCTCGGACCCCTCGGTTTGCGCGTGATCCAAGTCCTCTTGGCAGACCCCGAGGAGGCATGGACTCCGCGACGGTTGGCGAGCGCCGCGAACGTCCCGATCGGACAGGTCGGGGAGGTATTTCGATTGCTCGAGCGGAACGAGTTCGTCTGCAGCAGCGGCCGAGACATCAGCTGCCCGCGCTTCGTAGACCATCGCGATGCCGCACTCGACTGGCTCAGCGAACTCGAGCGCTCTCGACGACGCCCGGCCCGCCTTCGGGTGGCCGCCAACTCCTTTGGTGCGACCGACGCGCTCCAGGCGTTCTGCCGGCGCGTCACGCTCGCCGGATTTCCGTACGCCGTGACGTCCGCGAAAGGCGCCCAACTCCTCGAATCCGACCTCGTCGACGGCTCCCCCGACGTCCACGTTCGCGTTGCCGGCACCGCGCAGCAGGTTCTGGGGCATCTCGACCTCGCACGGGCGAGGAGCAACGCGCGCGAACGACGCCGTTCTCGAGGTTTGGGCGGATCCGGGTGAGCTCGGCACCCGGGACACGCACGAGGTCGGCGGGCTGCGCGTCGCGCAGCCGGTCAGGGTGTGGCTGGACTTGCAACGCGAAGAGCGGTATGCCGACCTCGCGCTCCGCTTCCGCGAGGCGCGGCTCAGCTCGGCGTCGACGGGCCGCAGCCCAATCCGACTGGTTCGCCAGCCGGCTTCAACACCGTCGGAAGCACTCTGACCGCGTCACGCGCGTGAGTAATCCCCGCTCAGCGGACGCGACCCGTTCTCCGTGCCCATGCCTCGATATCAGGCCACGCCCATATGAGCGCTTGTCGGAGTCGCGCAACAGGTTCTGGGAAATCCGAGTAGCGCCGGCGCCAACTGTGGGCCACGCAGCCAACCTCGAACTTCACTTCGGCGCGCCCCGAAACGCCCTGAACGACCCGGCCGGCATTCCCGCGGTTCCAAACCTGTCCCGGCGACGTATCGCGGATCGGAATACCCGACAAGCGGGGCCGGACGGCCGAGTTTTCTGCCAAGTAATCTGCAACCCCCGCCCTCGTAGCTCAGGGGATAGAGCATCGGCCTCCGGAGCCGTGTGCGCAGGTTCGAATCCTGCCGAGGGCGCCACCGTGACACCCACGGAAAACACTACCTGACCAGGCAGTTTGCGGCTTCAGGCGCCTGAGCTGGTGTGACCTGCCAGTCGCCCTCATAGACCGTCGATGACCGCCATTTGCGGGACCAGCACGGGACCGAACACCGTGGCGCGTCGGCGGTGGACGCATGGAACGCCATGACACGATGAAGCGCGGCCGTCCCTCACGGCCCATCAACACGCTGCTCAACCGTTGGCCTTGGAGGGTCAATTCCGGTCGCGCCACGGCATCCCGTCCAAGTCGCGTAGAGGACATCGGACAGGGCAAAAACATTGGTGCGTGAGACGCATGATGTCCCGGGTTACTCCCGGAACCACTCCCGTCCGGTCCAGTGTGTGTCGCGTGGCGGCCAGCCGACTCGGCCCGTCGACTTCTACGTTGCGAAGGTCGTCGAGGTCGTCCAGAGCGCGTCCGCACCCAACAAGGCTTGGTCAGGACGGCGCGGCGGCCTGCCGGGCCCATTCCTTCCGTGCCGTTGACGGCAGTCCGTTGCCAAACGGTTGCCAATCGTCGAGCGCTTTCTACGGGGTGCTCTCGGGGGTGTGATCCAGGCTGTGCGGAGACCAGGATGACGAGTCCGGTCAGGACCATCGGCGGTCGGCCCAGCGCGCTGAAGGCCGCGGTGATCGAGAGCCTTCAACTTTCCCTCGAACGCCTGCAACACCATCACCGTCGCCAACACCCGAACCGGCACCGTCGGACGGCCCCGCGTCGACACCAGGTAGAGATCGCGAAAATAGTCGTCGGGAAACAACCAGCCGCCATGATCGGCCAACAACCGATACAACGACCCCTCCCGCAATCGATCACCCAGCGTCTCCCGCGGGTTCTCGAACCGGGGCTGCACCACCGCCACACCCAAAGCCATACACCGAGTCTGAACACCAGACCCACGAGTGGTGGATATCGAGCCGATTACTTCAGCAGCGTCCTAGGGGATTTTCGGACCGCACTTCTTGCGCCCGATCGGCTAGGCAACAGCTAACTAAGCGTGGACGCCGCTGTCGCGCTCCCGGCGTCGGACTTGCCGATATCTCGACGTGAAGTCTTCCGACACGATGGTCAGGCATTCGGCAGACGTCGACTCTTGAAGTCAAACGGGGTCTCGCGTGACTGCTCAACAATGTGGTCGCGGCAATGGTATTCAACTCGATATTCCGAAAGGTCCAAGGATACGATCTCCTTGAGCTCGACTGCCCCAGCTCTCATGCGCCATTCTATACAGTACTGATACAAACGCTGAGGCGTCGCGACGACTTCGCATTCGACTATGCACGCACCAGAGATGTCGAGCGCTAGTGCTGCTCCGGCGACATATTCTGGATAGTGCGCGTCGTTGAGCCACGAGAGATCGACGACGCCATCGGAGATTCGACGGGTCTCGACGAACTGTATACGGCCGTCTACGTATTCGTCGACCATCGTGCGATGTGCCGTTCCGAGAACGACATGGAACGTAGACCTTTCCAACGGGAGAATCTGAAGGTCGTCGTCGCGCAGGAAGAAGGTCGAACGCGAGGAAATGAAGCTATCCCGCGATGGCTGGCAATGAATCGTGAACAAGTCAGTTCTTCGAAACAACTCCGCATAAGCGCCCGTTGCGTAGGGTGATTGTACGATGTTGCCGATGCGAATCGGGGCGCTCCCGAGGTTTTCAAATGCCAGCCCACGAGCGAATAGGACGAGGTCCTCGTAGGCGTATTCGATGTCCTTGCCTTCCGCTCCACTGTCCGCGAAGGCCACCCACGGCAACTCACCTTCGATCGCGGCGACGCGAACCTCCTCCGCACGGAGGCGACCCTCAAGCCGCGATCGAGTGAAGCGCCGGTATTGCTTCAGTGTTGCAACGATTGCATCGCCTGTTTGATCCGTCCACTGGTGTTCGTCGCGGAAGACAACCGATTGTGACGGCGGAGAGGACGACGACCATTCATGCAAGAACTGTGAGTAGAACCGTTTGCCTGGGGAGTGGTAGCGAACTAGGAGGACCGGCGAATCTAGCGTCGCGAGATAGGCTTGCTGCGTCTTCGCGAGCCGAAGTCTGCGCGCGATTCTCTCGTTTGCTGAATCGGTTGCGCGAATCTGAACATTGAATGTGAGGCCGCTTGCCGTACCGGCCTCGTCGAACACCTCGACGGAGAGGTCCACGCCGTAATCCGGCGTGACGTCGCGCACTACCCAGTTCGGTGGAAGGAGCGCGCAGAATCCACGCCGAGACTCGTCCTCCAGCTGATGCGAGCGAGGCCGGTTAGGCATGGGTCCGCGCCGTCGAGGTCATGGAGATGAGTCTCGCGCTCCCCGCGGAGAAGACCGTTCCTAGCGACTGCCCAGCCAGTCCTGGCCTTTGACGGGGTTCGGCGCCGTAGGTCCAGCTCGCCGATGTATGGACTCGCCATCGTTTGGACCACAAGCCGACTCCCGCTTCGTCGTACGGACTTCCCGGCGTGTTTGACCCCGCGAGCGCTCGCGTCGGCGAAGTCCATCGATATGGCACCAGAATCGTCAGCTCCTCCGCTGCGCGAGTGACAGCTACGTAGAAGCGTCGTCGCCCCTCTTGTAAGGCAGTCTCGATAGCAGCCGGACTTTCCTCACGAATGGTCGGCAACACACCATGGATTGCCCCAACCACGTAGACCGACGGACTCGCCAGTCCCTTGGACTTATGCAAGCTCATAACTCGGACGAAGTCCGGGTTCTGCGGGCACTGTTGCATTGGGCGATGTCGGCGCCCGTGGGCGAGGGTGACGTCATGACCCCGATCTCATGCGTCGTCCGGTGCACCTCGTTCCGAGTTCGGCGTTCGCCGGGTTCCGGTTCCCGCCGGAGATCATCGTGCTCGCGGTGCGGTGGTATCTGCGGTTCGGGCTCTCCGTACCGCGACGTCGAAGAGCTGCTCGCCGAGCGTGGGATCGAGGTCGACCACGTCACCGTGTACCGGTGGGTGCAGCGCTTCACGCCGCTACTGGCCGACGCGGCCCGGCCCTGTCGCCACGCGGTCGGCGACCGTTGGTTCGTCGACGAGACCTACGTCAAGGTCGCCGGCCGGTGGCGCTACGTGTACCGGGCCATCGACCAGTACGGCCAGATCATCGACGTCTACGTCTCGCCGCGGCGCGACACCGCGGCGGCGCGACGGTTCTTCGCGATCGCGCTCGGCGCCATGGCGAGCCGGTCGAGGTCGTGACCGATCGGGCCTGGACGCTACTCGCGGTCGTCGATGAGCTGATCCCGGCCGCGTTCCACCACACCGAGCAGTACGCGAACAATCGGATCGAAGCCGACCACGGGCGGCTCAAGTCTCGGCTCCGACCGATGCGTGGCCTCAAATGTGACCGCACGCCGCGCGTGATCATGCGCGGCCACGCGTTCATGCAGAACATCCGCCGCGGCCACTACGAACTCGGGATCGAGTGCGCGCGCCCACCGGCGCGTCGCGGCGGCGTTCACTGAACTCGCCCGAGCGCGGAGCGAAGGTTGACGTCGTGGTGGAGGGGCCATTTGAGGGCGAGCACACCGTGGTCGCTTTCGAGGTCATCGACTGGAAGCGCCGCCGCCGACGTCACTTGGGTAGACGCGATGATTCGGAAGCACGAAGCGATGCCGACCAATCGGCTGGTTCTCGTGTCATGGTCGGGTTTCACCGCGACCGCCCTCGCGCGCGTCGAGTCGATCGGAGGTCGGCGTGCTGGCCTGGACGCCTGAGGTTGTTCTCGATGCGAACCGCAAGCCTCGCGTCTCGCGCCCCTCTACATGGACCAGATCTACATGACTCCACGCGACGTCAGGATCTGGGTTCGGCGACCTGATGACTCCGAGGTTTGGTTTCGAGCACAGACGGACCACAATCTCTATGACCGCGACCACGACTACGTCGGGTCCATCCTTGAACTTTCGCACGCGATCCCGCAACAGCGAGGCGGTCGTGCGGCGGTTGAGTGTCGAGGCGCACAACCACTTTGAGAGAGAGCAGCTCAACAGCTTCCATCTCGCCGATCTCGCCGCTGCTCGGGACGGACCTTTGGGGTTCGCTGGGAGGGTAGTGATGCAGCCGGATCGAACAACGTGCCCCTGCCCGGGAGTGGCATCGAGTCGAGAAGATCTACATCGGCGGAGAATTTCGATGGACGCAAACACCGCTGATCTTCGACGTGTATGAGTTGCACGGCACAGCCTTTGGGGCGATGGAGGGGACCCTGTTCGACCGGGAAGTTGTCGTCGTGGCAACGCCGACCGAGGAAGATCCCAACCAGGTTCGCATCTCGTGGCGAGCCAAGGACTGAACTGGACTGCGCCGAGAGGACCCCTCGTCGCCGGTGCGATCATGCGCTTTCGTTCCCTCCGTCCCGAGGTAGGCACCACACGCACGCAGACGTGCCGATAGGTGCTGAACACTGTCGGGTTGCGGCTGGCGTTTCGCGGCGCGGTGTGTTCGGGAGCACCCAGCGGTCGCGCGCGAGGCGTCGGGCGTGCGAAGAGCGTGGTCGAGTCAGTTGCCCGCGACGAGGAACGTCAGGGGTACGCCGTTCCAGATCACGGGTGCCGTTGGGCATTGCTGTTCCGAGCGCAGTTCGAGCACGTCGGTGTAGATGGTTTCGGGAACGACCTCGATGGTGCCGTCTGGCTTCTCGGTCATGCTCGGCCGGGGTTCGGCCCACACGTAGGGCCGTTGCGCGTCGAAGTGCTCGGTCGCCCCGTGCAGAGCTGCTTGGGCAGCGGCTGGGGTCGCGGTTCCCGACGGTGGCAGGCCATCAGTGCTTTCGCCGCTGGTGGGCGGGCCGAGCTGCCAGGGGGTGAGCGGTGTTCGAGCATTGGAGGCGACGATCCACGTTGGAGGAACCGACGGGTAGCAGCTGCCGGGGAAGTTGAGGCTGCAGTGAGGTGGTGGGTGTCGACGTTGAGGACTGAACGCCGTGGTTGCCGGTGAAGAAGACGGTGGTGCCGTCGGGTGACCAGGCCACGTAGCCGTAGGGCTCCCCGACGTGGGAATCTCGAGTTGGTGATGACGGTGGTGTCGCCCTTTGCCACGTCGACGACTGCCAGCGCAGCGTCAGGGTTGGTGGTGCCGGGATGCATCGAGATCGTGGTGGCCAAGGTTGTGCCATCGGGAGAGAAGGCCCCGCCCAGGTAGAAGCCGTTGCCAGAGACGGGGAGGTTCGATGGTTCGACGGTCGCTGCCGTCGAGGTCGCTGATCACGAGTGAGCACGGGGAAGGCGTTGGTTGGGGAGATGGTCCACGCCGAGTGCGTGTCGTGGCCGTTGGCATCAGTGTGGACGTCGATGAACTGGTTGTACCGGCCGAGGTGGTGGAGCGCGCCGGTTGACGGGTAACACACCAAGCAAGATCGCCGATCAAGGCGTCCTTGTTGGTGATGATGAGCCCGCTCGACACCGCGTGCGGTTGTTCGGTGAGTTGATAGCCGTCGGGGAGTGTCCACGGCCCGCCGATGGTCGTGCCGTCGAGCGCGCGGTTGCTCGAGGTGGCCTGCCACCGAGACGAACAGCGCATTATCGGTCGTGGTAGGAAAGTACGGCATCCGCCGTGCCGATATCGCGGAGGGTTCCATCGCCAGGTGCGAAGGAGAACAGTCTCCCGTTCTGCGCGGTGAACAGCCTGCCGCCGGCGTGCACGATCAGGCAGGTGCTGCAGTTCAGGGCGGGCCCGATGGCTGACGTGTTGCCGGTCGACGGATCGGCAATGCGGGGTCCCTCCTGCGATCCGATGGTGAGCAGTTCGACTGGCTGACCAGAAGGTGACCGCGGCGGCGCGGTCACGACCCACTGGTCGCTGTCTTCGTCGCCCATGAGCGTCGCGAGCGCGCCCAGCACCACTAGCACGAGGACAAGCACGACGCTCGCCCGTGCTGCAACGCGACGGCGCCCTGTGCCGCCGCAGACGCCGGTTGACTTCCTGCAGCGCTGCCTCCACATCGGCCGACGGACCGGCCGGCAGGCTTGCGAACCGCTCCCGCACCCGCACGTCGATGTCAGTGTCGGTCATCTCGCTCGCTCCTCGCTGTCATCCGTCAGCGCTGCCGCTAACGCCCGGCGCGGTGATAGAGCGCGTTCTTCACCGCTCCCTCGCTCGACCCGACGATTTCGGCGATCAGCGTGATCGGCAGGTCTTCCACGTAATGCAGGACGGCCACCTCTCGTTGCCGACGTGGAAGCGCCCGCATCACCAGCAACCACTCCACCGTGGCGAAGTCCTCCGCACCTGACGCGGCGCTACGCAGCGCTTTCGGCGCTCGCCGCAGAACCCTTCCGCCACCGGCTGCGAATCAGGTTCAGAGCGACTGCCAGTACCCACCGGTCAAGGTGCTCGATCTCGCTCCGGCGCTCCCAAGCCCGCCATCGCCTCGATGCACCGTGCTGTCGGCGGCGGCATCGGAGTCGGCAGCGAGACGAACCGCGTGGAGGACACGCCGATATGGCCCCTCCACGAACGCCCGAAGCGCAGGCTGTCCGACATCCACCCCCACGACCGTAAGACGCCCGAACAGGCCGAAGGTTCGATCGACCGCAACAGAACCTTCAACTGCCAGTTCACAGCCCCGCGTGCCGATGGTCCGCTGCTCGTTCGCGGTCGACGACTGTTCGGTGTGCACGTTTTCTGATGGGCGCCGCGATCTCCGCCGTGACGCGTTGAGCGTCAAACGCTGAGACCGGGCTGTCGGAAAACGTCGGCTCGTCGCGTCCTTGAGTGGGCAGGATGGGCTGGTGGAGGCGTTCGTCGCGGCAGTTGTGGAGATCTTCGGGCTCGGCAGCACCACGAGCTTGACTGTCGAGCCCATGGTCGGCAGCGCGAACCGGCTGTGGCGGTTGGAGGCTCCCTCGGGTGTCTTTGTGGTCAAGGAGCTTCTCGCACGACACGGCCGAGCACCTGGCCCGTCGACGACACGCGGCGAGTTTCGAACGACGCGTGTTCGACGCAGGTGTGGTCCTGATGCCCGAACCTGTGCTCGGACGCGATGGCGAGATGGTGGTGCTGGCGCCGGGCAGCCGTGGCACGCAGTGTCCGGTTCGGCTCCACCGGTGGCTCGATGGCAACCCGATAACTTCACCAGCAACCACGATGCTGGCAGCTGCCGGCGCCTCGCTGTATGGCATCCAGCAGGTGGGCGTGCAGTGGTCGAGTCGACCGACCGGCTCGATTCGCTGGTGGGACGTCGATCCGCTCGAAGTCGCCGAGAGGCTCGGCTCGTCATCGATCGCTGACCTCGGGCCGTGAGGCGGCCTCGGTGGCAGCCGACGCGCTCGCGGTCGTCGGACCAGGCCGAACAGCTCTCCGGCCCGTGGTCTTTCGGACATTGCGATCACAAGCCCGACAACCTGTTGGCCGTCAACGGCACGCCCGCAGTGCTCGATTGGGACGAGTGTGGCCACTGCCACCCGCGCCTGGAGACGGTCGAGGCCGCATTGCGATGGAGCACGCCCACCAAGCCGGATCGCAGCGCATTCGAAGCCTTCCTCGGCGGCTACTGCGACCGCGGCGGTCAACTGCGAGAGCTTTCCGAACCCGACTTCGGCAAGTGGATCGCCGCGCTCCTCGGGTGGTTCTCGTTCCAGGCCCGCCGCCGGCGCTCGGCGACTGGCCGACTGACACCAGAGCAGAGCGACACGAAGCCGAGGCCCAGGCGCGCGACTCCATCACCGCGGTCGCGTTCCTCGCTCTCCGCCCTCGCAACATGGGCTGCATGGTGGTAGGGCGCGGTTCTTGTGCCGCTGGCCTCGCGCCAAGTCATCACCGACCACCTCGCCCGCCGAGACTTTGATGGTCGCACCGGCTGAACGCCGGACGCCGGGCGCGGCGACGACAGAGGTGCCGATCTGGCGCGGTGTCAGCTGCTCGGCATTCGTAGATCGGTACGCGTGTTTTGGCGTGTCCCTGACCGGCACTTACACGGGTGATCCGCCGCGGTCCGAGTCTGCCGGGATCGGCGTGGTTGACCTCGGCTTCCAAGCGGGCCCTTGCTTGGAACCACCGGCACCGGTTCGTTGACTCTGCGTCGTGTCAAGCCCGCAGCATCTTTGACCGGTAGGCGCTCGTCGAGGCTTGCCACGGCCGATCGGCGGCGGCGCGGGCAAGCTACGACCCCGTCCATGAAGCTCAGTCGCGTCGGTGTCGCCGTGCGCGTGGCTCGCAGATTCAGGTGAGCGCCTGCAAAAGGTCCTCGGGTGTCGCAACCACTATGGTGTCGAGCCGTTCCGGACAGCCTGACCAGGCCAAGTCGTGAGCTCGTCTGCGTTCCGTGGCAACGACGTCGCAGTAAGGAACCGCTAGCGAGAGCGCGTCGATGTCAAAGTAGTCGTTTGATGTCCAGGACGACCGAGGGTTCCGGTGAGCCGCGACCTGCAGGCTTACATGCACATCGCCGCTCGGCATCGCGTCCACGAGCGCCCGCACGGCGTCGCGGTCGTCGCTGAACAATTTCGTCGATCGTGGCACCACGTGCGGCCAAGCCTTCGGACAGCATGTCGAAGAACTCGATAATGAAATAGCGCCCAGAGATCACGTCTCGAATCCGCCCGCGCCGCCACCGTGGGTCTTGGTCGAATCGTGCTGCCTGTTCGTGTTCCTGTTGCGCTCGATGCTCCTGACCGCGGCGTACGGCCGCAGGGTCGAAGCCATTTGCGCGGAGTTCATCCAGATCCTCGTCAGGCGGACCTCGCAACACCATCCACTCAGCCATGTACTGGAACCTGGCAAGAAGCTCGTCGTGCGCTCCGGGTCCGCCCGGCCACATTTGCCGAATCGACTCTCTTGGTTCCCCGGAGCGATCTTCGATGCGCAACTGCCCGACAATGCCGAAGGCGTGACCGAACCCGGTCCCGATCACTCTCAGCGGCTCGTAGGGAACCCGGCGCAATCCCACGAGATCGTCGAGCACGGCCTCAAGCTCGAGCCTCATCACCAACGACCGGCAGATCAGCGTCCTGAATTTCGGACAGCTCCAACATCACGGTTGCGATGTCCTGGCGCTGGCGGGGATCACGAATGCCGTACATCTCCATGTAATGCTGCCCGGACAGCGGAAAGACAACCTCGTGGCTTTCGACAGCGTGCTTGGCGGCCTCCAACAGGGCGGCGTATCGCCGACCACCCTCATGGCCCGAGTTGGCCTTAGCGAGTCCGATCCAGTGATTGAGGTCGAGGTAGATCGACCGACGCCCGGACGCGTCGAACAGAAGGGAGGGCGGCCAGAGGTACGGCACGTTCGATCTGTGAAGACCTTCGATCACTCCTCATTGTCTCTCCTGCGGGAACCGATCGACCACGCGAATTTCGCGTCGGGGGCCCGGATGAGACCATCGGTGTGATGACGAGGCCGCTCCAGACGAATCTCTCGCCCACAAGTCGCCGCTCGCGGACGCTTGTTGCCCCAAAACGCCGGGAGGGCGCAGCCCCGGACGGGTCTTGCCGGAGCTCTCCGACCGCGACTGAGATGTCTCGATCAAGCGTGTCGTGACGCCGGCCGGACGTCGCAGAAGACGAACCCGTCGCGTTCGACGACCTCGCCGGTCTCGATGGCGATCGGTGCGCGGAACCCGGGCCCGTTCCAGACGAACGTGTGGAACTCGCCGCCCTCACCGCACGGGTCGACGCCATCGGGGAGCTCGGCGAGCAGCACCTCGTCCCACGCACGTCCGACGATCTCGGCCGGTGCCTGCGCCGGATCGACGCTGGTGACCACGGCCTGGACGCCCGCGGCGAGCATCTCGCGTGCGAGCGCTGCGGTCGGCGAGCTCCCAGAGCGGGAACCGCGGTCGTGAGACCGGTTCCTTCGAGGGCCTGCTCGCGGTAGGCGCGGACGTCGGCGAGGTACAGGTCGCCGAACACGATCTCGCCGACGTCCTCGGCTCGCGCGATCGGCGACCGCGCCACGCATCGCTGCCTCGTAGCGTCGTTGGGGCACGGGACGGCAGCTCGACGAGGTGGAGCGGCAGGCCGAGCCGCTCCGCCTGGGCGACGACGAGCTCGCGGCGCACCGCGTGCATCGACGACGCGGTCCGCGGCCGCGTTCATCGTGACGAACAGACCCACCACGTCGATGGTCGGATCGCGTACGCGGCCGACGCAGCGCGAACGTGCTGTCCTTTCCGCTGCTCCAGCTCATCCAGGCGCGGCTCACGACACGTACGGGCAATGCCGGCACCCGGTGTCGCAGCACGAACCCCTCTCCGCTAACCAGGTGGCGGTGAACACGAACAGGCCACTCCTCGGGTCGACATATCCATCGTCTCCCGACGCCATCGCGGTCGCGTGCGCCGCGAGGATCGCCGGCCGGTCTGGACCATTCGGGTCGAGACGCGACGGGTGAGGCTCGGTCGGCGGATGGTCGGCCAGCGAGACGTGCCCCATGAGCCGATCGTAGGTCTCTCGGCGCCAGGCACCGGCTCGAAGCGACGGAGCCACACCGACTCTCACCCCGCGCCCGTGACCATCCCCGAACGCCTTGATCGTGGACACACCGAGGTATTCGTTCGGAGCGTGGCGTCAAGACGTGTGTGACGACGTTCGGTGCGTGTGTTCGGGGGTCGAGCCGTGGAGAACGTTGGATGCTGAGACCCATCGGTGTGGCCGGCGATCTGGCCGTGGCCAAGGAGAGCTTGGTAGCGTTCGGGCGAGTCCGGTTGGAGGGAGGTGTGCCCATGTCGTCTGTTTGCTGGGTGCCCTTCCTCACCGCTACTTGAACGCCGGCCGCGGCCAGTCGACGGAGGGCACCCCATCCCAGCTTTGGGGGTGTCATGTCCGATCCATCGAAGTCCACCGGCCAGCCCGCGAGCGACATCGAACTCCTCCGAATCCAAGAGGAGATGACGCTCGACGAACGCGGCCGCATCGCGAACCATTGGGGCATCACGATCGCGGCCACACACGACGCACAACTGCTCTTCCTCGGTAGCGAGCTCGAAGCGCAGCTCGCCAACGAGCTGCAGAAGTCATTCGATGCGGCACCCCACCAGGAGGATTTCACGTTGCCGCCCGCCTCGCTCGCAGCCTGTGAGCGACTGCTCCATGACGCCGGCGCCTCGTTTCGCCGCACCTGCGGCCCCTACTACCCCGTTCCCACCGGACGCGCTTCGTGTCAGCCGCCGAGGTCACGCTCTGGACGAGCCGAGCGGTCGACACGCTCCGGTCGCGAACCCCGGCAACTGGGCCACGGACGAGTGGGACCAACTCCTCGACGGCCGGCTCGGTCCCTGGGCGATCGCGACGATCGACCGCCGTGTCGTGTCGATCTGTCACACACCGAGGGTCATGACCGACCGCGCCGGCGAATGCGGCGTATGGACCGATCCCGAGTTTCGTGGGCACGGCCACGCGGCGGCAGTCACCGCGGCGTGGGCGACCATGCTCGAACCGACCGGCCGCCATCTCTTCTACAGCACCGACGCCACGAACCGCTCCTCTCAACAAGTCGCGGCCCGACTCAACCTGCGCTTGATCGGCTGGACCTGGGACGTCACCAGACCACGCGACGAAACTCAATATCAACGGCACCCCCTCAGCACCCGGTGACGCGGAAGCGGACGCGGATGTTCCGATCTGGCGCACCTTGCGCTCGTCGCTTGACGACGCGTTCTGTGCACCCTCATGTCGTGTGCTCGACCAGCACCGTCGGAGCGTGACGCGGAGCATGCCGAAGAGTGGTGGGGTGCCGGACCTTGTCCTGATCATCGGACCCATCGCCTCTGGCAAGAGCATGGTCGCGAGCGCGCTCGGGCGTCGCTTCCGTGACGCCGATCGAGCCGTCGCCGTGCTCGACCTCGATGATGTCGTCAGCACGATCGGCGGCTTCGTCGACCTCACACCCGAAGGGTGGCGGCGGGCACAGATCGTCAACGGCGAACTCGTTGGTGCATGGCTTCGCCAAGGTCTCGATGTCATCGCACACGGCCCGTTCTTCGAGCCCCAGGAGAATGAGGCGCTCTTGCATGCAGTGCCCCAAGGGATCGAGCCGCTGACGTGTGCAACTGTCGGCCACCTATGAGGTTGCGCTCGAGCGTGTCACTGGCGACCCATTACGGAAGTTGTCCAAGGACCCTGAGTTCCTGCGCCGCGCCTACGAACGTGTGGAGTCGCTGCTTCCGACGTTGCCGCGCGCGCGGACTGGACCTTCGATACCACCGCGACTTCTTTGCAAGACATCGTCGACGAGCTCGCCGCGGCGATGCTGACCGAGCGACCGTGAGCCTCGCTTCCAACTGCGTCGCCAGCACGGGCACGGCGACCTCCCGAACGCAGGAGCCAGGACACACCGAAGTGCCGATCTGCGTGCGTGAGAGCGCGTCGGCCCGTGGCTGTTCTGTCGTCATGTTCTGTGCGGGATCGCGTACCTCAGCCGTGTCGGGGGAACGGCAGATAGGGCGCGGTCGTGTATTGCCGATTGGTCGGTGGGGTCGGAGGACAGAGCGCCGGTTCGGGCGCGTCGCATCGACCGAGCGTGGCTGTCGTTATGTGCGACTCATGCGCGTGTGAGGCGTGTTTGGCGAGAGCAACCTCGAACCAGGTCTCGGGCACGCGTCGACTGGCCGCCAAAGCATCCAGCCGACGCGTTCGTGCGGTTTCAGTGAGAGCTGGCAGCGCCGTGCACTATGGGAGTGGCTGCGTATGAGTCGAGCATGGATCCGGCCGCGCGTGACGACGCCCGAGGGGGTCCTCGGGGCGTCGTCGCGCGTGTGAGATTGGTTAGAAGGCGACGATGCCTTCACCGCCGGTGGCACCGGCGACGGTTACGGATCCGATTCCGGTGAGGGTGCCGTTGGCGTTGACTTGGAACTCGTCGACGGTTCCGCTTGCTCCGGTCTGGACGTAGAGGAAGTTTCCGTTGGCCGAGGCGGAGGCGTCAACGGTCCCGGGGTCGGTGGCGGTCGCGCCGAGGAGGGTGAGGTGTCCGTTGGGGGCGGCTTGGTACCCACTGATGGTGGCGCTCGCGGCGTTGGATGTGAAGAGGTAGCCCTGCGCGGGTGCGACCCAGCAGGTCGCGTTCTGGCCAGTGCCCAGGGAGTTGATGAGGGTCGCGGTCCCGTCGGGGCTGAGGGTGAAGGTGGCCAACGAGTTGGTGCCGGCGTTGGCGACAATGAGGTGACCTGCCGAGTCGAAGGTGACGGCGAAGGGGACGGTGCCGGGTTCGGAGTTCACCACCGGGGTGTCGGAGAGTCGGCCGTTGGGCGCGACGGCGAACACGTCGATGGCGTTGGTGTTGGCCTTGGTCGTGACGATCACCTGGGAGCCGTCGGGCGAGAAGGCGACTTGTCCGGGGGTGTAGGTGAACTGCGAGGTGTCGGTCGGGATGACCAGGCCAAGCCCGCGAACTGATCCCTGAATCGGGTGGAGTTTGCCGCCTTCGGCCCGGTAGCCCGAGACGCTCCCGCCGTTCTCGGCGTTGAGTACGTACACGAGATGGTCAAAGACGGCGACGCTGACCGGGAACGTGCCGCCTGAGTCGATCACCTGGCGTAGCGTGAGTTGGTCGCCAGTGACCGAGAAGACCGACACGGTGTTGCTGCCGGCGTTCACGGCGTAGAGCAGCGCGTTTCCTTGGTCGTAGGCAAGCGAAGCTTGGGAGGCCAGGTGGTCGACCACTGACCCGTTGAGCACCCCGCCCAGTCCGCCCGTGGCGTAGGTGCCAGCCAAGGTGAGGTTGCCGTTGTCGGCGCGGTCGTAGGCCACGACTTGGTTGCCGGCTGTGTTGTCGGTCTGGACGAAGACGACGTGGTCAGCGCCTGCTCTGGAGTTCGGCCCTCCGCGTGGTCCTGCGGCTCCGGCCGCGACGGGAGCGACCCAGGCCAGAAGTCCCAGGACCGCGCCGGCGCTTGCGGCCAGGCGGATGAATCGCTTCACTGCGTCTCCTTCGCATCGGGGCAGTGCTGTCCAAGCACAGTCCCGAGTCGCGCAGGACGCGTTACGTCCACGTGCACGCGCGCGTCGTAGCTTCCGTAACGCTCCGCGGGCGGGGGAGACCGAATCAGCATGTGCGGGCACCAAGACATCTGGCAAGCGTCGAGATCCCGAGCGCGTCCGTGCCGCGCACATCGATGATCGTTTCTCAGGTCGTAGCCTTCGCGTGGTGGAGATGGACGTCGAGTTGCTCAGCCGGTTACGTAACGGTGACGAGGAGGCGTTCGTGATGCTGGTCGCGCGTTACCAACAGCCCATGCTTCGCCTGGCCCGATCGATGGTCGCCACGCAAGCGGTGGCCGAAGAGGTCGTCCAGGACACCTGGATGGGTGTGGTTCGTGGCATCGACCGCTTCGAGGGGCGCTCCTCGCTTAAGACCTGGCTGTTCCGGATCCTCGCCAACCGCGCGCGCTCGACCGGTACGCGAGAACCTTCCCATGTCCCCATCGAGGCGCTCCACGCGGTCGACCCGTCCCGCTTCGATACCAACGGCCAGTGGGCCGATCCACTCGACCGCTGGAGCGAGGAGAGCGAGGACCGCCTCGACGCCGCCACCTGGTCACCGATACTCAAAGCCGCGCTCGATGACCTCGCCCCGCGGCAACGACAAGTCGTCATGCTGCGAGACATTGAAGGGCTCTCCAGCGAAGAGGTCTGTGCTGTACTCGACATCAACGGCGGCAATCAGCGGATCCTGCTGCACCGCGGCCGCAGCCGCCTGCGCGAGATCCTCGAAGCGGCATTGAGGGAGGGCTAACCGATGCTGTCACTGCGACGAAGAGACATCGTGTGCCAGCAGGCCGTCGAACTCGTCACCGACTACCTCGAAGGCGCGCTGTCACGTCGTGACCAGCGCCGCTTCGAAGCCCACATCCGAGCCTGCCCCAACTGCGCGGCCTACCTCGAACAGATCAGGATCACCATCGAGTTGACCGGCTCCGTCCAGCCGGACGACCTCAGCCCCGATGCCAGAACGGAACTCAGCGAGCTCTACCGGCGTTGGCGCTCCGAGTAACACCCACAGCCGCAGGCCCCTCGAGCGCGGCACGGCGCAGGTGTTGGTGTGCGGGTTAGAGCCCTCCGAACGCGGGTGTGAACCGGGCCAGGTATGACGTGAGATGGTTGTATTCGCCGGTCGCGAGCAGAGCGCCGAGTACGACGAGGAGTACGCCGGCGACGCGTTCGATGGTGGGTCCGGCTCGCCGCAGCCGTTCGGCCAGCGTCGGGCGACGCGGCTAACCCGAGCGTGGCGAGCATGAACGGCACTCCGATGCCGAACGTGTACGCGACCAGGAGCAGCGCACCCTTGCCGGCTTGGCCGGTATGTGACGCGACCGTGAGCGCGGCCGCGAGGAGCGGGCCTACGCACGGGCTCCATGCCGCACCGAATGCGACGCCGACGACGAAGGGCCGGAACGAACCGAGCGCGGCCGGGGAGGGTCGGCATGAGCCGCCGCTCGCGTGCGAATGGCCCGCGGATCACACCCAAGAGCACGAGTCCCATCAATGCGATGATGACGCCCCCGACGCGCTCGACCGAAGTTTGGAATTGGTGCAGCGACGAACCGAGCAGTCCCGCGGCCGCGCCGAAGCTCGCGAACACGGTGGCGAATCCCAGTACGAACACGAACGTTGCTGGTACTGCGCTCGCGGTGTCGTGGGCGTCCGCGGTCTCGCCGACGATGATCCCGAGGTAGGCGGGGAGCAGCGGCACGATGCAGGGCGCGAGGAACGACGCGATGCCTGCGCCGAACAACGCGATGAGTTGTATGACCATCAGGACCGGGCTAGGCCGAGAAGGTAAACGCGAAGGCTTCCAGGTTGGCCGACTCGGCTACGAGGCGCAGCGTGTGCGTCTGGATCGAGTGCCCGAGGACCAACCGATAGAGATCTGACGCTTGTACGTGCACGAAAGTGTCGCCGTTCGCGTCGACCATCGTGTCGGGCGTGCGGTCTGCGAGCGGTAGCGGCTTGCCGTCGAGTTCCACCTGGACGTCGAGGGATGCGCCGCCGGCTGCCGCGGTCGCCATCACCAGGTTCGCCTCACGTGCGTGGTAACGGATCACGATCGCGGCGCCCGGCGCAGAACTGACCACGTCTTGGGTGTCGCCGAACCAACTACCTTCGAGTCGCGGCTGGTCGAGACTCGCTGTCGTGACCTGCGGGTAGTCCACCACGCCGGGCTGCGCGCCCGGATTCCCCGTTCCAAGCCGAGGTAAGTCTCGGCGGTGATGTCCTCGTTCGCAGTCGGCGGCTTGCCGACACGACCCTCGCTCACCGTGCTCGCGGCGGCGCCGACGGCGCGACCCCGAGAAGAATACGCAGCACGTTCTCCGTCGCGGTGTACTCGCCTTCCCCGACCGACGAGGCCCGGACGTGCCCCCGCCGATCCGCGATGTAGTCAGCAGGCCAGTACTGGTTGGCGAACTCGTTCCAGATCGTCATGTCGTCATCGAGCGCGACTGGATAATCGACCCCCAGACGCTTCACCGCGCCTTGGACGTTGGCATGGTTCTTCTCGAAGTCGAACTCGGGTGAATGGATACCGACGACGACCAATCCGTCCTTCGCGTACGAGTCGTACCACGACCGGACATGCGGGATCGCACGCACGCAGTTCACGCACGAATACGTCCAGAAGTCGTACAACACGACCTTGCCCCGCAGATCCGTAGGCGTCAACGGCGGCGAGTTGATCCACCCCTTCGCGGCGCTCAGGCTGGGCGCCGTCGGCCCGACCGGCAGGCTGTGGACATCGACAGGAGTCGCGACCGTACTCGGGTCAGAGCGGGCCGCCACCGCTACCGCCACGACCGCAAGGCCGAGCAGCACCACCAACCAGACGACATACTTGCGCCGCGACCCGGGTCGCGGCTGACCAAGTCGACTCGCGGCCGACCCTCGCTCACCGACACTCACGGTTCGAACCTAGACAGTCCCCCGACCGCGACACACGGGGCCACCACACCCGCGGGCTTCGAGACAAGTCCCCACCCGTACACCGTCACCAGAGAAGCCCCAGTCGTTACACCCCGCGATCGACGCGGCCTAGAACTCTGGTGCCCACGCGGGCGCAGTGGCCATCCCACAGGGCGGTCGAACGAGGTCGCGGCGCCGCATTTGACCCCGACCAGAATTCGCCGCTCGGCACCACAGCGTGTAACACCTGAGACAGTCCCGTGTCTATTAGAGAGGACCCCATGAAGGGCTATCGAATGACTGAGACGGAAGTTCGGCACATCGACGCGGCCGAGCATGTGCCCGACGACGAGCTCTGCGCAGCGGCACTGGCAGCCGATCCCGACGCGCCCGTCGCCGATGACGCCATCTGTCTCTGGGCCCTCACCGGGCCCGGCGCGCAGCCGCTACCCGAGTGGTACATGCCGGCACCGATGGGCGGTTCCCTCCATGGATGGCGCCGCCAACTCGCCCGCGTCAACATCGCACTGATCATCATGTCGTTCCTCGCGATCAACGCCTACGGACTCTGCAACACCTACGGACAACTCCACCTCTGACCCGCCACAACCGGCGAGCACGCTGAGCCCGTTGCCCGGCGTGTGTGTCGGGGTGCCTAGTCGTGTGCGGGTGGCCCGTCGTCGTCTCCTTGTGATTCGGTCGATTCCGGTGGTGGTCCTGGCATGGGCGCTGGCATGCCCTGGCGCTGGTAGCGCGTCACTGACTCGGTGCCCATGACGAGTTCGGCGGCGACGGCGGCGATCACGCCGGGTACGACGAAGCCGGGCCGCCCGGTGGTTTCGGCGACGAACATCACCGCCGCGAGCGGCACCCGGTAGCCCGCGCCGAGGAACGCAGCGACGCCGACGACGACGAACAGCGTCGTGTGGGTGTCGCCGACTACTTCCACCATGGCGCGGCCCAGCAGGGCGCCCGCGACCACGAGTGGGATGAACAGGCCGCCGACACCGCCGCGCCGCCTGCAACGGTTGCTGCGGTCGCGCAGCACCGCTCGATCAGTACGAAGATAAGCAGCCATACGGCTTGGTGACCGGCCGCTGCCCAGTTGAGGGTGTTGTAGCCCACGCCGATGCCGATCGGCTCGCCGGTCAATTGGTAGGTGAGGCCGAACAGTGCCGCGAGCACAGGCCCGCGCCCGCGATCCGGTACGGCGTGGGAATGGTGACCGAGAGGTCCTTGGCCCACAACAACAGCCGCGAACCCCGTGCGCCGATACCGGCGGCGATGCCGATCAGCGCAGCCCCCGCGAGATCCCCGAACGAGAACGGCGGCACCCCATGGGTACGGAAGAGCGGCTCGGTGCCGTTGATCGCGACGAATACCAGGTAGCTGCTGACCGCGCCAACGAGTGACGGGAGCAGCATGCGACGCGCGAAGTCGTCCTGATATGGCGCCTCGATCGCGAACACCGCACCGGTCGCGGGCGCCTTGAAGATCGCGGCCACGCCGCCCGCGGCACCTGCCACCAGCAACATCCGGGCGTCGACCGTCTTGGCGAACCGACGGAGGTGACGGTGCAGCTCGGTGCCGATCGACGCGCCCAGATAGATCGACGGACCTTCGAGTCCCATCGCTCCACCGAAGCCGAGCGTGGCGATCGCGGCGAGCATCCGGCCCGGTAGTTCCCGCCCTCGGAGGCCAGCTTCCTTTGGATGATGGAACGCCTCGAGGTACGCGTCGGTCGTTGCCGTCGAGTCGCTTCGCGCGACGTATCGCAGCGCGATCGCCGAGAGCACCAGGCCGCACAGCGGCATCCACGCCAACATCCACGGCGACAAGTCGACAAGACGGTCATACATCACGTCCACGACGATCCGCTCGAACAGCGCGACACCGAGCCCGGTGAGCGCGCCTGCGACCGCCGAGAAGAACACGACCTCGCGCCATCGATGCGCGAGTGAACGCAGGGCCGCCCGCCGCTCCACCCCCGGTCGTGGGCGGCGATCCCGCCAGCGCGAGAACGGGCTCACCCCGTCCCGGAAACTCTGAGAAGGTTCTCCACGGCCGCTGTTCTACCCGCCCTGAAGGCTTGAGCCATGCCCGCGAGCGCAGCCGTTCTGCTCGGGATGCATCTGCGCACGCCGGGGTGCGCTGGGCGCGAGTCGGACGGTGGGACTCCGGCATCGACGGAGGACTCGGATATTCCTCGGATCGCTTCCCCCCCGGAGGCTCTTTACGTTCCGCGCAGGAAGTGGTAGACGCAGGCTGCCATCTGCTGCGGTACGCATATCAAGGAGGATGAAATGGCTGGGATCGCCAAGAAGAGTTTCGAGACCCCGGACGAGCGTCGGGCTCCGGACAAGACTCAGGTTGAGGTCGTCGATCTTGGCTCGGTGAAGGCTGCGCGGATGACATTGCAGCCGGGCTGGCGGTGGTCGGAGTGCATCAAGCCAGTGGCAGGGACGGCCAGTTGTCAGGTGCATCATGTCGGCACGGTGGCGGCGGGCCGGCTGCACATCGAGCACGAGGACGGCTCGAAGGTTGAGATCGGACCCGGTGACGCGTACGTCATCGAGCCTGGGCACGACGCGTGGGTTGTGGGCTCTGAGCCGTTCGTGGGTTACGAGTTCGACAGTCAGGCGGCCGAGACCTACGCCCAGAGCTAGCGATCTCGCTCACGAGTCGAGAGTTGACACGCCCAGAACTGATCTCGCGCACACGTCCGCGCGCAAGACACGCGCCCCGAACGTTCACACGATGGCTAGTGCAGGCCGCCAGAAACGGCGCTTCCGCGTGTGCTTGTGTGGCGCTCGGCTGATCGCCGTGGTGGGTGGCAACGGTCGTTGTGTCGTGAGTGCCCGAGCGTGTGGGGGCCGGAAACTCATCCGGGTCCGTTGACCTGGGGTTTCGCGCTCGGCGTGATCGGCGTGATCTGAGCGCTGCGAGGATCCGCTGGTGGCCCGCTTCTACCGTCTTGTCCGTCTCGTGATCGACCTGCTGGTGCTGCGCGGTCGCACCGATCGTTCCAAAGACGCCGAGATCCTCGTCCTCCGCCATCAGCTCGCGGTCTTGCACCGTCAGGTGCCGCGACCACGCTTCGAACCCGCCGACCGAGCGATCCTCACCGCGTTGGCTCGCGTGCTCGGTCGCGACCGCTGGTCGATCTTCCTCGTGAAGCCCGACACGATCCTGGCCTGGCATCGACGTCTCGTCGCGAACCACTGGACCTACCCGCACCGGCCCGGCCGGCCATCCACCGCCGTCGAAACCCGCCAGATCATCGTCCGTCTCGCCCGCGAGAACCCGACCTGGGGCTACCGGCGCATCCACGGTGAACTCGCCCGACTCGGCATCACGATCGCCGCATCGACCGTGTGGGCGATCCTGAAGAACGCCGGGATCGATCCCGCACCCGGCCGGAACTCGGAATCGTGGACGACGTTCCTGCGTGCGCAGGCGGCAGGGATCGTCGCGTGCGACTTCTTCACCGTCGACACCGTCCTGTTACGCCGCTACTACGTGCTGTTCTTCATCGAACTCCGACCGCGCCGCGTGCACCTCGCGGGGATCACCACCAACCCGACCGGCGCCTGGACGACCCAAGCCGCCCGCAACCTCATGATGCGCTACGACCACACGATCCGGTTCTTGATCCGCGACGGCGCCGGCCAGTTCGTCGGCGCGTTCGATGAGGTCTTCCGCAGCGACGGCGCGACGATCATCCGCACCCCACCGCGCACACCCGGTCGCGAACGCGTACGCGGAACGGTGGGTCGGCACCGTGCGCCGCGAGCTCTGCGACCGCACCCTCATCTGGAACCGCCGCACAGCTCGAACAGCTCCTGCGCGACTACGTCGAGCACTACAACACGCACCGACCCCACCGCAGCCTCGGCCAACGCGCACCCAACGCTCGCGACGTCGTCGCGTATCGGCCCGGCCAGCCGATCCGACGACACCCCACCTGCAACGGACTCATCAACGAGTACCGCCACGCAGCCTGAACCACCCCGACAACGGCCAACCCATCGTCAGCACGTCAGCTTCGACGCGCCCGCTCCCCCACCCGACATCCCATCGCCCGACCCAA
The DNA here is from genome assembly GCA_963705625.1 of uncultured Actinomycetes bacterium. Lineage (GTDB taxonomy): Bacteria > Actinomycetota > Acidimicrobiia > IMCC26256 > DASPTH01 > DASPTH01. Next base: position 125,311 of record CAVPKG010000001.1, on the reverse strand, counting down.
CCCGACACCACCGCGCAGCCGAACGCGTTTCCGGCACGCACAGGACGGAGTCCTTGTTGGCGACGCTGGAGTTCGGGGCTGACCAGCGTGGGGTATCGGTAGGCCCATGCGGCTTCGACGAGCGCGTGGCGGACGTGCGCGTTGCCGGCTTTGGTGATCCCGTAGCGGTGCGTGCTCGCCCCGGTGGAGTACTCGCTGGGAACGAGACCGACGAAGCCCATGAATTTCGCGGGAGCGGGGAACCGTCGCCAGTCGCACACCTCCGAGGCCATGGCGAGCGCGCTGAGTTGGTCGATGCCCCGGTAGGCGGCGAGGCGGGCGACTTCGTCGACGAAGAGACCGCGTGCGAAGAACTCCGCGAGGTCAGCCTCGATAGCCGTGACGCGCAGCTCGCGTTCTTCGACGCTGGCGAGCAGATGCGCGAAGGTCGCCTGGGTTCCTGGGTCATCGAACGACAACGAGCGCAGCCAACGCCGGTGTTTGAGTGTCCAGGCCGACCCGTCGCGATACACGAGGTGGCGGCGCAACAACAACGACCCGAGACGCTGGCGCGCTCGACCGCGGTCGAACACCGCCGCGCCCCGCAACCGACAGAGGTCTCGACAGCCTTCCTCCTCGCGAGTCGGGACCCGCACGGTGACGAGCTCCCCAGCGCGGTAGAGGCGCACCAGCCGGCGCGCGTCGCGACGATCAGTCTTGACCTTCTCGCCGGGAGCGACTGGCACCAGTGACGGCGCCACCACCTCACAGCCGACACCGATCGACGTCAACAACCGGTACAGCTCACAGCCGGTCGGGCCTGCCTCGTAACAGGCCCGCAGCCGGCTCGGCTCACCCAACCGGCTCACCAGACGACGGATCGACGCCTCGTCATGCGCGATCTTCTCCAACCGAGGCGTCGACTCCGACGGCCCGTCGAGCACCCCCACCGCGATCGCGTCTTTCGCGACATCGAGCCCTACCCACTTCACACCCCAACGAGGCATTCTGGTAACGGACACGGCCGGCTCCTCTCGTCCATGTGGCTCCGTCCACCGCGATCGTGGATGACCCACGAAATCAAACCGGGACGAGAGCCGGCCGTTCCATTGCAACTGTGCGAGTTCGCGATTGCAAGCGTGGCGCCTGGCAGCGCGGCATGATTGCAGAGTGTCCGAGCCGCAGACCATCAGCGAGGCCGTCGAGACGTCGCTCGCGCGGCTGCGCGCGGTGCACGAGATCACCAACTGTGTGGCGGCCTGGAACGACGAAGACGCGCTGGCGCGCGCCGACATGCTCGATCGCGCCCGGGAACGCGACGGTCCGGTCGGTCCGCTGCACGGTCTGCCGATCACCGTCAAGGACTGGATCGACGTCGCCGGGTTGCCGTGCACCGGCGGCTACGAGCAGTGTCGCGATCGGATGCCCGAGGCCGACGCTACGGTCGTGGCGCGCATGCGCGCGGCCGGTGCGATCGTGCTCGCCAAGACGACGGTGCAGGAGGACACCGCGCTCTTCGGGCCGGTCCGCAACCCACGCGATCCGACCCGTTCGCCCGGCTTCTCGAGCAGCGGCTCGGCGGCCGCGGTCGCAGGCGGCGGTTGTCCCCTGGCGCTCGGAAGCGACTCGGGGGGGAGCATCCGCCTCCCGGCCGCGTGGTGCGGCGCGCCGGCCCTCAAGCCGTCGGCCGGACTTGTGCCGACGACCGGTCACTTCCCGCGCGTCGGCGAGCGCGGCGACGGGCGCACGGTGATCGGCCCGATCGGCGCGCGCGTCCGGACCCTCGTCGACGTTCTCGCGGTCATCGCGGGACCCGACGACCGCGACGCCGGGTGCGCGCCCGTCGCCCTCGGTGCGGTCGACGACGTCGTGGTGGCGGCGCTCCGCATCGGCTGGTCGCTGGGCGAAGAGCGCTGGACCGCCTCGGCTGCGACCTGCGATGCGGTGCAGGCTGCCGTCGCGCGGCTCGCGACCATGGGCGCGACGGTCGTCGGTGAGGTCCCGCAGTATCTCGACGAAGCACTCGACGTCACGAAGCGGTACTGGGCCCGTTGCAAGGGCGAGCTCCCCGGCAGTGACGCCGAGCAGCATCTCGTCGACTGGGACCGCTACCGCGTCCGCATGCTGCGCGCAACCGACGGCGTCGACGCGATCGTGATGCCGGTGACCCCGTCGGTCGCGCCCGTGCACGGGGCGACGGACGCCGCCGGCATCTTCACGCTGCCCGCGAGCCTGACCGGCGCGCCGGCTGCGGTCGTGCCCGTCGCCGAGGACGCCGGCCTGCCGATCGCAGTGCAGATCGTGGCGCGCCGCTGGCACGACGATGTCGCGCTCCGGATCGCCGAGGCGCTCGAGGCTTGACTGCACGGCCAATGGCCAGCACCCGTCGCACCGAAGGACCGGCGCATCGTCCCCGGCGCGCCGATCAGAACGCAGGCGTGCCCTCGAACGCCGGGGCCAAGCCATGGAGATTCGCAAACGCGATCACCGGACAGTGACGCCACCGTGACCATACGCTCAGATCTGATGCCGCTCGGTGCGGCCGATGTTCTGTCGTGGCGAAGTCGCTGGCAGCGGGAGCGCGGACCGGGCATTCGGGGCGTGCTGCCGTGCGACGGCGGGACCGGCTACAGCCCCTCGGCGACGAGTGCGGCGCAGCGGTCGGGGTCGTCGTACCAGGCGAAGAGGCCGCCAGGGGTCGTGACGAAACGAGCGGTCGGGATCTTGTCGACGCTCGGCTTGCCGGCGGCCGGCGCGAGGAACCGGTCGTCTTCGGGCCATACGAACAGCAGCGGCACCGTGAAGCTGGCCAGTTCGGCGTCGGTGAGGATGTGCTCGGGGCGGGGTGTGCGACCCACGACGAGGCGCCGCAACAGCGATCGGAACGACGCGGCCTGGCCCGGCAAACGCAGCGAGAGGAGGTGCATGTCCACGATGTCGTCGGACACTGACCGCAGCGTGTCGGCGCCCACCGAAGACCGCAGCCCAATGCGGCCGATGAACCGGGGCAAGGGCAGCCGCGCCATCGAGGTCGCGACGCGGCCGACCACCGGCGCGGTGAGCACACCCATCGGGAGATCGGCACGCGAGCCGGCGATGGCGACCGCGGGTTGGCCGACGATCACAGCCCGAGCGACCCGCTTCGGCCGATCGAGCGCGAACCACAGCGAGAACAGGCCGCCGAGCGCGTTGCCGACGAGGGTGACCTGGTCGATGCCGAGCCCGTCGAGCACGCCGGCGATGACGTCGACCGCCTGCTCCCGGACCGGAGCGCCCTGCCAAAGGTAGGGCGGCGACAAGCCGTGCCCCGGGAGATCGATGAGCAGGAGCCGGTGCCCAGGTAGGCGGCCGGCGAGCGCCGCCATCCCGATCCCTGGCGCAGAGATGCCGTTGATGAACAGCACCGGGGCGCCGACACCCGACTCCAGGACACGGACCTTGCCGGGCGGCGACGCGATGTCAACCCAACGCTCCTGCACGTCGAGCCCGTTCGCCACCGCGATGCGTTGTTCGACCGTCCGGAACCTCGCCTCGACCCCCACCGAGCGCGAACCCTACTCGGAGCGCGAGCCGTCGTCTTGCGTCGCTTGCCTCAAGACCGCGGCCGCTCCAAAGGCAATCCATATCTGCCGATCGGTAGTCGACGGGACGCTCCCGATCAGGCACTCTGTACCGCGTGAATCAACGCGACGCTGCCACGGCTTGGGAGCAGTTCACGGCGATTGCTCGCCAGAACGAGGTCGTTGCCGCAAGCCTGATCGGCCTTGACGAGCCGCAGGCCCGGTCCCTCGCAGAGCAGAGTGGATGCGAGTTCACGGTCGTGCGGCGCGACGGCGCTTCATTTCCCTTGCGAACCAAGCTCGACGCGCGGCGCATCACTGCTGAGATCGAGAACGGCATCGTACGGGCGACAAGTGTCGGGTAGAGCCGCGCCCTAACTGCCAGTGTTCCGCGACACGTGCTCTTGATATGCGTTTCCGAGCAGATCATGCGCACCTAACGCGCGGGGCTGGTGACGATCTGAGCAATAGTCAAGACTTGTGGATCGGGTTCGTTGGTCACGCGGCGACCTCGTTCGTGTTCTCGATGAGTACTCCTTTCTTGAAGGTCGCGCCGGCGCGGACGAGCGCGACGAGGTGCGGTCCGTTGATCGCGCGCCAGCGGTCTTGCGCGGCGAGGATGAGCTTGTAAGCCATCGCGAGTCCGGCAGCGCGCGATCCCGGTCCCTTGGTCACGCGGGTGCGGAGCCGCACGGTCGCGAATGTCGACTCGATCGGGTTGGTGGTCTTGAGGTGGATCCAGTGTTCGGCGGGGAAGTCGTAGAACGTCAACAGCACGTCGAGGTCGTCGGTGATCTTCGCGACGGCCTTGGGCCACTTGGCGTTGAACTCGTCCGCGAAGCTCTTGGCGGCGGCGAGCAGCGTGGTCGCGGTCCTCAGCGTCGCGGATCTCGGTCAGCATCTTCTTGGCGGTCGGCTGCGCTGACTTCGGCAACGCGTCGAGGACGTTCGCGGTCTTGTGGAACCAGTCGCGTTGGTGGCGGGTCTCGGGCCACACGTCGCGCACCGCGGCCCAGAACCCGAGTGCCCCGTCGCCGACCGCGAGGACCGGTGCGCGCATGCCGCGCCGTTTCAGGTCGCGCAACAGATCAGCCCACGACTCCTTCGACTCGCGATATCCGTCGCGGATCGCGACCAGCTCCTTGGTCCCGTCCAGGCGCACACCCACTATGACCAGCACACAGAGCCGGTCCTCCTCAAGGCGGATGTTGAAGTGCACGCCGTCGACCCACACGTACACGAAGTCGCGATCGGCGAGCGACTGGTTCATGAAGGCGCGCTGCTCGTCTTGCCACTGGGTCGTGAGCCTCGTGATCACCGACGCCGACAGTCCGGCAGCGGAGCCGAAGAACCCCTCGAGCGCGGGGACGAAATCGCCGCTGGACATGCCGTGCAAGTAGAGGAGCGGCAGCACCTCAGTCACTTTGGGGGACTTGCGGCACCACGGCGGCACGATCGAGCTCTTGAAACCCTGGCGCTCACCCGTCACCGGATCGACCCGCTGGTCGTTGATCCGCGGCGCGCGGATCTCGATCCCGCCCGCCACCGTCGTGACTGTCCGCTCGTTCGCGTGCCCGTTGCGCACCACCAGTCGGTGGCCGTTCTCGTCGACCTGGTCGGCGAGCGCCTCGACATAGCCGTCAGCCTCCGCCTCGAGCGCGGCGGCGAGCATGCGGCGCGCGCCTTCACGGCAGATCTCGTCCAAGCTCGCGCTCCAGCTCCGTGCGCGTGGCCTCATCAGCTACTACCTTCAACATCGGCGTTCCTTCCTCGCCGGCATTCCCGTGCCGGCTGCACTCGTTGATCAAGCAGGAAGGTACGCCGCGCTCCCGAACGGACCGGCGATCCACAACTTCTGGTTATAACTCTGACGATCTATCGTCGACGCCGTGACGCCTCGGAAGGCACCGACCGCTGCGGATCAGGTCCAGGCAGTGCGGATCGCCCTGTCGGGTCTCGCGGCGGAGGAGAGCTTGGGCAAACTGAAAGCTCAGCTTCGAGCCACTGCATCCGGCGCATGACACGTTCCCAGGTGAGGTGCTCCTCGAGCTTGCGGCGGATGCCATCGAAGAAGCCGGCCGCGTCGCGGGCCGAGCCGATCGAGTTTGAGGGGATCCGAACGCGCTACCTCCCCGAGTGCGCCGCGCACACCAAGGAGCAGCACTACAAGAGCGAGTTCGCGATCAGGGCGGCGGCCATGATCCGGGCCGGTGTCGATCCCGGCTTGCTGGACGAGATCGTGTGGTGGCGGATCGACGACCTGTGGATGTGGGCGGTGGACGCGCTCGCCATCTATGTCCTCGTGGCAGCGGACCGCACCGGGCTGGAGGTTGGGGAGATCTGCCTGCGCCTTGCACGGCGGCGCGGCGTTGATCTCGGCACGCCGAACTGACGTACAGAATCACGAGCCACCGCGGCACAGAACATCGGCCACGACGCGCCCATAGCCGGCGTTCTGTCATCTCCGGAACTGATCTTTGAGGGCAGAGCGCCATCTCGGCGATGCCTGGCCTGCACCCTCGCCAGGTTGATCGACCCTGCGAAGCGCCAAGCGCGACTCGGCCGGTCACGATGCAATTCCATGACATGTCGACGCGACCGATCTCATGCCCGGTCGTCCACGCTCACGCCGCGCGGCTCGAGCACGCGCGCCGACTTCCCAACCGGTGGATCGGACTCGTGGTTTGGCGCGGCCTCAATCACTTGCTCGATGCGCTGGTTCGCGATCGCGTCGTCACCATCGAGAAGCTCCGACGTAGGTGGAGACGAGCGTCTCAACGCTGTGACCTAACCGCATCGCTACCGTGCCAAGGGGGACGCCGGCGCTGAGCCATGTTGTCGCAGCTGCATGGCGGCAGTCGTCGACGCGCAACGGCGCGAGTCCGACCGTTCTGAAGGCACGTTTAAGCACCGCGTGACCAGTTGGACGCAGCAGGCCGCTTGCCGTTCCTCGTGCGGAAGAGCAGTCCGTCGCCATGGATACGGCGTTCGTCGGTCCAGTCTCGAAGGATCGCGACAAGGGCGGGGATGGGCACGGTCCGCTCGCCGGTCTTTGGTTCCCCCGGCTCATCCCAATCAATATCGGCCTCGACGACGTCGATGCGGCCCCATCCGGTCGACGGCAACACCAGAGCGCGGGCTCGAAGCATCACCACCTCTGACGGGCGAAAACCCGCGTAGTACGCGACCGCTGTCATCACTTGATAGGTGCGGCTACCAGGTTGGTAGGTCGGGATGGCATCAATGACCGCCGCCATGGTGACCGGATCGGGCAGCACTCGCACGTCGACGGATCGCCGTAGACGTGACGCCTTGCGGTTTCGGCGCCCCACCGACCCGTAGCCGGGTGCCGCCGCGATGATTCCCAGGTCTACCGCGCGACGATCGCTGCGTGCCCAAGTTTGCGATAGCGGCTCGCCACTGATGCCGAAAGTTGCTGCCCTCGGAGGCCGATCACCAGGCGACGCTCCGCTGCGGCCATCATCTCCCGGGAGAGCCTCACCAGCGGCAGAGACCACTGCGCCATCCACCGTTCGCAACGATGCGCAGGGTCGACATCGGCTTCGGGCACCAACGTGTCCACGAGATAGCGGCGCAATCCCGGCGGCGGCGCTGCCGCCGAAGCGGGGTAGACCGCTGGCACGAATCGGCTCAGGGCCTCGACCGCGGAGCGCCGCGTCCTCGGTTGCCATTCCGGCCACTGCTCAGCCACCCACTCGCGCACCCATTCGTGCAGCCGTCGGTCGGCGGGCTGAGCCTGCCACGAAAAGGGCAGACCACTGGCGCGATCGAAGACCTCCCCCTCGCGTCGGGCGATCAGCAACCGGGCGCGGACGTGATCGGCTTCGGCCTTCGTCGTGAAGGCACGGCTGCGCTCCGCGCCGTCTACTTTCCACCGCAACACCCAGGGTCTCGATGCGTTGCTGCGCTTCGTTCGATCCTGGATGTCCGATCCGAACGTCCTGCACTGGGGATGCCACGCGACGCCTCACCTTCGGCGCACACCAGCCCGGTAGCGCTCGTCTGCGGGACCAGCACGAGACGACGTCCCGTCAACTGGTGCTCCCTACCCGTAGATTCACCCTCTGACCAGGTCTTTCGCGACAGAAGCCGACGTAGCCTCCGGAGCCGTGTGCGCAGGTTCGAATCCTGCCGAGGGCGCGCGTCCGTGGTGGAATGGTGCAATCGACATCGCGCAGCTATTGCTCGAGCTCTACGGCCGCATCCCGCCGCTGGCACTTGCGGCCGTGGCCGGTGTCGACGTCGGGACCCTTGCCGAGCCGCCGTCGTCGGGAACGAACCCGATCGCGTGGCTGGTCTGGCACGCGACACGCGTGCAGGACCATCACATCGCGGAGATCCTCGGCACGGAGCAGATCTGGGTGAGCGACGACTGGGCTGGCCGGTTCGGGCTCGTCGCCGACGCGTCGAACACCGGTTATGGCCACGACGCGAGCCAGGTCGCGGCGGTCCGGCCGGAACGACCCGAGGCGTTGCTCGATTACCTGGAGGTCGTCCACAACCGCACGTGTTCGATGCTCGAGCGTCTCACGCCGCCGGAGCTCGATCGAGTCGTCGACCGTCGGTGGGACCCGCCCGTCACGCTCGGCGTGCGTCTGGTGAGCATCGCGGACGACAGCTTGCAACATCTCGGGCAGGCTACCTACGTCCGTGGACTCCTCGGGATCTGACGTGTCCCGGAACAACGGCGCGAAGCGTGGCTGTAGTCGGCGAACGCGCGGTCGACGTCGGAAACCGAAGCGCGCCATCCCGACCGAGAGCAGGTCCTGCAACGGGCCGGACGATCCCGTAGGGTCTCCGACGGTCAGCCCGCGTACGAGGAGGGGAACACGATGAGCGGCGTGGCGAGCGAGATCTACTACGACCCCTACGACTTCGAGATCGACGCCGACCCGTACCCGATCTGGAAGCGGATGCGCGACGAGATGCCGCTCTACCGCAACGACCGCTTCGACTTCTACGCGGTGAGTCGCTTCGCCGACGTGGAGTCGTGTTCGGTCGACTGGCAGACCTTCATCTCGGGTCGCGGCTCGGTGCTCGAGATGATTCGCTCGGGGATCGAGATCCCACGCGGCATGATCCTCTTCGAGGACCCGCCCATCCACGACCTCCACCGCAAGCTGCTGCAGCCGCGTGTTCACACCGCGACGTGTAGCGGAGCTGGAGAGTCGCGGCACGCGAGTTCTGCGCCAACGCGCTCGACCCGCTCGTCGGGCGCGACGGCTTCGACTTCGTGCGTGACCTCGGGGCCGACATGCCCATGCGGCTCATCAGCGAACTGCTCGGCATCCCCGAAGAGGACCAGGTAGCCGTGCGCGACTTCATCGACGAAGGCATGCGCATCGAGGAAGGTGAGATCCCCGAGGGTGAGGACAGCATCATCAACGACACCTCACACTTCGCCGAATACGTCACCTTCCGTCGCGAGCACCCGTCCGACGACCTGATGACCGACCTCATCGAGGTCACCTTCGTCGACGAGCACGGCGTCGACCGCCACCTCGACGAGGACGAGATCCTCAACTATGCGGGCCTGCTGGCCGCGGCAGGAAACGAGACCACGACGCGCCTCATCGGCTGGACCGGATATCTGCTCGCCAAGCATCCCGAACAGCGACAACTCCTGATGGACGACCGCAGTCTCGTCCCCGGGGCGATCGAGGAGATCCTGCGCTACGAGGCACCGTCGCCGGTTCAAGCCCGTTACGTCACCCGCGACGTCGAACTCCACGGCACGACAGTGCCGGAGGGCTCGGTGCTGGTCCTCCTCACTGCGGCGGGGAACCGCGACGAGCGCAAGTTCGACGACCCCGACCGCTTCGACGTCCGCCGCACGATCGACCACCACTTGAGCTTCGGCTACGGAATCCACTTCTGCCTCGGCGCGGCGCTGGCGCGCCTCGAGGGCCGCATCGCCCTCGAAGAAGTACTCGCGCGGTTCCCGGCATGGGAGGTCGACGACGAGCACGCCGAGCGGGTCCACACCAGCACCGTGCGCGGCTGGCACAAGCTGCCCGTCTCCTGCACCGCATGATGACGAGGACGCAATGAGCGCTCAGAACAAGGTCGAGCTCGCGGCGATGTCGTTGTCGGCGAGCTCACCCAGCGGTGACGATGCGCCGTATCTCGAGTGGCACCAGCTCGACCACATGCCGCAGCAGTACGAGATCCCCGGTTTGCTCTACGGACAGCGGTGGGCATCGACGCCCGAGTGCCGGGCTGCCCGCGCCGTCCAGTCGGAGCGCTTCGAACCCACGAACCACGTCGTGCAATACCTGTTCGGCGAGCCCGTCGCCCAGGCCATCGACGACTGGTTCACGCTCGGGGCGCACCTCGGCCAGGTCGGCCGGTTCCCGCACCGCCTCCCGGCCGTGATGCTCGGAGGCTTCGACGTCGTCGACTGTCACGCGGCAGCGAGCGCGCTGGTCACCGCGGAGGTCGTGCCCTACCGCCCCAACCGCGGCATGTACCTCGTCATCGAGCGCCCCGACGACGCGAACGCCCCGGCACCGTGGACCGACGAGCACGTCGAGCAGCTCCTCGCCATCGACGGGGTCGCCGGCCTGTGGACCTTCGCGTCGGGCACCGTGCGACCGGATCGGCTCGACACCACCGGCTACAGAATCGCGGTGTGTTACCTCGACGACGACCCGGTCGCAGTCGCCGGCCCCGTCGCCAACGTGGTCAACGAGCGATGGGAGCACGCAGGCGTCACTCCGGAGTTCGCGGCGCCGTTCGTGTCGGTGCGCGCGTGGGAGTGGGACCGCTTCAGCAAACCGGGCTGATCCCGTGTGGTCAGAACCGAGGCGCAACTTCTGCGCCGAAGCGGTTGAGCTCGTCGAACACCGCGTCGCGCGACGGCACGTACAGGTCGACGATCAGATGGTCGACACCGACTTCGGCATAGGCGCCGATCGCGTCGACCTGCTGCGCATCGCGGAGTGGCCGCATCGCGGCGACAAGCAACAGCGCGTCGGGATCGCGGTCGTTGCGCACCGCGGCATCGCGCACTTTCGCCCAGTGCTCTGCAAGCGGCTCGGGTGACATGGCAGCCGCGATCCAACCGTCGCCGATGCGACCCGCGCGCTCGAGCGCGACGTCGGAGTGACCCCCGATGAGGATCGGGATCGGTCGCTGCACCGGGCGCGGATCCGGATCGATGGGCGGGATGTCGTGGTACTCACCGTGGAACTCGACGAGGTTGCCCTCCGCACACCACAGCGCACGCAGGAGCGCGATGTGTTCCTCGCTGCGGCGGCCGCGCTGATCCCATGGCATGCCCATCATCTCGGCTTCTTCGCGCAACCAGCCCACACCGGCTCCGTAGAGCACCCGCCCACCGGAGTAGACGTCGAGCGTCGCGAGCTGGCGCGCGTTGGCCACCGCGTTCCGGATCGGCAACACCGCGACCGAGGTACCGAGCTTGATCCGGTTGGTGAACCCCGCCACCCACGACAGGGTCGTCATCAGTTCGTAGTTCGGCGCGAGGAGTTGTGACACCGCGTCGTCGGCGATGTCGGCCGGGTTGCGCCCGAGGGTGTACTTCGAGTCGGTGTGGTGCGGCATCACGAGGTGGTCGACGCCCCAGAGCCCGCCGAGGCCCGCCTCCTCCGCGGTGGCGCAGAACCTGCGCACGTACTCGCGTGACGCGCGACGCCCGGTGTGCGGAATCATCACTCCGAATTCCATATGCCGCACGCTACGACAGTCCCTCCGGTCCGAAGGGCATTCGTAAAGAGCCTCGGAACATGCGACAATCGCAGCTTCAGCACGAATCTGCGTCTCGGGGGGGGTGACAGCATGACGGGACGTCGCAGGGTGCTCGTTCGTGGCGCGGCAGTGCTCGCAGTGCTCACGGTCGGGACGGGAGCCGTGCCGGCATCCGGCGCCGCCGCGGCCGCGAAGGCGCCGGGGACCGCCACCCCTCCGAAGGGTTCGGGGATCAACACCCCTGCCGCGCTGAACGATCCGAAATGCGACAAGGACGGCGGTCCCTACGGTCGTTGGGACTTCATGAGCAAGGGCACCGGTCCGGTCTGCGTGCGGCCGTTCGAGCAAGGAGACAGCAACGGCGGCGCGACCAGTCGCGGTGTCACGAAGGGCACGATCACCGTCGTCGCCGTCACCCAGAACCCCGAGCAGACCGCGGTGCAGAAGCAGCAAGGCGGGACGCCGCCGAAGAGCAATTCCACCGGCGCGACCGGAACGATGGAAGACGCGCTCCACGACATCCTCGCGGCGTACTCGCACGTGTACGAGACGTGGGGGCGGAACGTCGAGTTGAAGTACGTGCAGTCGTCCGGCAGTGACGAGGCGTCCCAGCGCGCCGACGCGCTCCGCGTCGAGGAGTACAAGCCCTTCGCGGTACTCGAGACCACTCCCACCGGTTTGGATACGTTGACGAGGACGGTCGCGAAGGACAAGTACATCGTGATGTCGAACACGACGACGACCGACAATGCCTTGCAGCAGCAGCCCTACCGGTGGGGTCAGGCCGACCAGGTCTCGGTCGCGGTGAATGCGGGTGAGTTCGTCGGGAAGCAAGTGGTCGGCAGGGAGGCGGCGTTCGCAGGGAGCGCCGACCTCCAGAAGGAGACGCGCAAGATCGGCGTGCTCTACCCACCGGCGGTGTTCGACGCGAAGAAGTGGTTCGTCTCGCAGGTGACGAAGTACGGAGGGAAGAACGGCAAGATCGACGCCAACGCGATGCTCGAGTACACGAGCAACGGAACCACGGTGGGTGACCCCACGACCGCTCAGGAGCAAGCGCCCACGCTCGTCGCGAAGCTCAAGGATCTCGGGGTCACCACGGTCGTCATGTTCACCGACGTGGAAATGGGGAAGGCCGTCACCGCGCAGGCGACGAAGCTCGAGTACCACCCCGAGTGGATCATTGCCGGATACCAGTACCAGGACCTTGCGCTCCTCGCGCGCCAGTACGACCAGGACCAGTGGGCGCACGCGTTCGGGATCTCGAACCTGTTCCCGTACGTGAAGCCCGCCGACCCGAACGCGCCGGCAGCGCTCGACGCAGTCCAGTGGTACTACGGGCGCGGCAACGGAACGTCGAGCATCCCGGGCGGTGCGTACATCGCGTGGTTGATGGCCGGTCTCCAGTACGCGGGCCCACACCTCACCCCCAAGACCTTCCAGCAAGGCCTCTTCTCGGTGCCGGCCCAGGGCGGCGCGGCATCCGACCTGCCGCTCGGCTTCCAGACCGGGTACGGCAAGACCGTGGGGTTGCCCTACGACGAGTACCTCGCGCTCGGTACCGACTTCGCGCCGGTGTGGTGGGACTCGGAGACCGCCGATGCGTACTCGCAGATCTTCCTGAGCCAGGCGAAGGGCGGCGAGTGGTACGTCGACGGCGGCAAGCGTTTCAAGGCCGGCTCGTGGCCCACCAAGCCGCTGGCGTTCTTCGACAAGAAGACCGCGATCCAGGTGTTCGACACGTCACCGCTGCCGGCGACGGTACCGGTTGCCTGCAAGGGGTGCCCGAGCGACGGCGGACCCGGCTCACCCGGCGCGACCTGACGACGCGCTGCCGACCATTTGCGGCCAGAATGCGGTCCATGCGAATCGCGACGCGGCCACTTTCGACGGTCCTCGCGACCGCGGCGGCGGCGTCGGCGGGATCCGGCCTCGTACACGCGGCAGCGGCCGGGAGCTACCGCGACGACGCCATGCTCGCGTGGGCGTTCGCCCTGTTCGCGGTCGCGCAGCTCGGTTGGGCCGGGTTGGTCGTGTTCCGCCCCGACCGGCCCGTCGTCATCGTCGGCGTACTGCTCAACGCGGGATGCGTCGCGGTCTGGCTGCTCACGCGCACCGTGGGGCTCGGGAACCCGTTCGGTGTAGTCGAAGCGGTGGGCTTCCAGGATCTTCTCGGCGCGGGTCTCGCGGGGATCGCGGTGATCGGTGGCACCGTCTCGCTCGTCGGCCAACGGCGTGTCGTGCGTCACCTCGACCTTCCCGCGATCGCGGTGTCGTGCTTCCTCGTGCTGGTGCTCGCGGTGCCCGCCATGGCCGCGGGGCACACGCACGGCGGCGGCCACGACAACGCCACCGCGGTGGTCGCCGCGGCAACGCACACGCACAACCACTCGGCGACCACCGCCGAAACGGCAACCGGAACGATCATCTCGCTGAACGATCCGCGCCTCACCAGCCTCCAGCGAGAGCGGGCGAAGACTCTGCTCGACGAGACACGGCTGGGGCTCGCGTCCCTCCCGACCGAGCAAGCGGTCATCGCCGCCGGCTACAAGTCGATCGGTGACGGTCGGCGCCCCGGTTCCTTCGAGCACTTCGTGAACAGCGCCTACATGACCGACGGCCGCGAGCTCGATCCGCACGCGATCGAGTCGATCGTGATCGAGCACCTGGTCGACGGCACGACGCGCGTCGCGTCGGCGATGTACATCCTCAACCAGGGCAAGACGCTGGCCGACGCGCCCGACATCGCCGGCACGCTCACGCCCTGGCACGACCACCAGAACCTCTGCTGGGATGCCACCGGCCACGTGGTCGGGCTCCTCGTCAATGGCGTGTGCCGGCCCGGCGGCACGTTCCGAGGAACGCCTCCGATGATGCACGTGTGGATCGAGAACACGCCGTGCGGTCCGTTCGCAGGCATCGAGGGCCACGGGGGCGCCGGCTGCGACCACTCGCACACGCACACCACGTCGTAGTTCCAGCGATCAGCCCACGCGGCGGCGGCGCTTCGGGTTGGCGACCATCGGGACCTGATAGCCGGCGTCGGCCGGGTTGAAGGTGCTGCCGGGCGGGACAATCTCGTCGACGCGGTCGAGAAGGTCGGACTCGAGGGTCACGTCGGTGGCACCGAGTTGCGTGGTGAGCTGCTCCATCGTGCGCGGCCCGATGATGGCCGAGGTCACTGCAGGGTTGTTGAGCACCCACGCCACCGCGAGATGCACGAGCGAGAGTCCGGCATCGTCCGCGAGCTGCGCGAGCGCGTCGGCGGCATCGAGCTTGGCCTGGTTGCCGGGCAGTGACAGGTCGTAGCGGGCCGGGATGCGCTGCGCGCGATGGCTGGTGAGATCGTCCGCGCCCTTGCGCCACTTGCCCGACAGCCACCCTCCTGCGAGCGGGCTCCACGGGATCACCGCGATGCCATAGCGATCGCACGTGGGCAGCACATCGTTCTCGACACCGCGCACGAGCATCGAGTACGGCGGCTGCTCGCACACGAATCGCTCGCGGTTGCGTCGCTCGGACACCCATTGCGCCTCGACGATCGCGGAGGCAGGGAACGTGGAGCTCCCGATGTAGCGCACCTTGCCCTGATGCACGAGGTCGGAGAGCGCGCCGAGCGTTTCGTCGATGTCGGTGTCGGGACGCGGCCGGTGCATCTGGTACAGGTCGATGTAGTCGGTGTCGAGGCGGCGGAGGCTCTCCTCGCACTCGCGCAAGATCCAGCGGCGCGAGCTTCCACTCATGTTGGGGTCGGCACCCATGTTCCCGTGCACCTTCGTCGCGAGCACGACGTTGTCGCGTTTGCCCTGGATCGCCTTGGCGACGATCTCCTCCGACTCCCCCGCCGAGTACACGTCGGCGGTGTCGATGAAGTTGATCCCGGCGTCGAGCGCGGCATGGATGACGTCGATCGACTCGTCGTGGTCCCGGTTGCCCCACGCGCCGAACATCATCGCCCCGAGGCAGAGCGGGCTGACCAACACGCCCGTGCGACCGAATGCGCGGTATTCCATCAGGCGAAAGTACCCCGGCTGCGCGACGGGGCGACGCGCGAGACAGCCGGGAGGGCTGGGGGAGCCCACCCGGCTGTCCACTTCCGACGAGAGGGACGCGATCGGTCCGGGGGTCAGCCGATCTTGTCGCTCGCCGGCCTTGCGCCCGACTTCTTGGCGAAAGCATCGGGCACTGGGTATACGCCCAGCAGGAGGTTGAGGATTGCGGCGTGCTGGAGCTCGACCGGGTGGATGGTGGCTGCGGTCTTGATCCCGGCGGGGACCTTCACCACGGCGATGGCGGCGAGGTATGTGGCGGCAGCGACGTTCTCCAGGTCGAGCGCGAGCTTGGCGAGCCCGGGCACGTCCTTCACGGTCGCGAACGTCGTGTCCACCGACTTCTTCACCGTGAGATCGACCCCGGTGACGGCTTTCTTGCCCGCGCCGGTGAGCACGCCGTTCCACGCGGCGGCGTGGTCCTTGTGCTGGCTCTGCGCGGTGGTCGCGAACGTCACGACCGCCGGTGGGACCGCCCCGAGCGAGCCCGCGCTCGCGGCGTCGATGCCGGCCTGATACGTGGCGACGGCGAGATTCTCGAGCCCCGCCGCGAGCGCGACCACCGCGAGATCGCCGGTGAGCTTCTGCGATGCCGCCGCCGGCGCCACGGCGCGGATGCGCGGCAACCGCCGCGCTCACACCGCCCGCGCCACTGCCGACGAGCGCGACGCCTCCGAGCAGCGCGCCGCCGCCGACGAGGAAGGCTCGGCGGCTCGCCGGCGTGGACACGAGATGGGCGATGCCGGCGTCGACGTCGTCATCACTCGTTCGCCACTCCTCGACGCTCTCGCGCATCGTGGGAAGCGCGTCGTGGTGCGCGTCGGCGAGATCGTCGGTGAGCGACCGCAGCTCACGTTCGTCGATCGGCATGGGATCGTGGTTGGCGTCGGTCACTGCACTGCTCCCTCGCTCGCGGGTCGGGCGTCGGTCGTCTTGAAGAACGCGTCGGCGAAGCCGACGCTGCCGGCAGCAGCCGGGAGCGTGGCCGCGTCCGGTGGTAACGCGATGAGCTCGGGCATCCCTGCAGCCACGAGCGCCTTCACGGCATTGAGGATCGCGGCGTGCTGCGCCTCGACGCCCATGATGCTGGCGGCTACCGCACGGGCATTCTTGTTCGTGTACGCACCGACGTTGGCCACGTATGTCTGCGCGGCGCCGTTCTCGAGCTCGAGCGCGAGGTCGACGACCTGCCCGGGGCCCGTGAGCATCGGCTTCGCGTGGTTGACGACGCCGACGAGCACCGGATCGGGCTGTTCCTGCTTCTCGCCGCCGAGGCGCATCGCCGCGGCGTTGAACGCGGCACTGTGTTCCTGGTGTTGGTCGCGCGTCTTCATCGCGAAGGCCTTCACGACTGCGTTCGCCGACGAACCACCGATGAAATCGAGCGTGAGCGTGGTGTCGTAGGTCGCGACCGCGAGGTTCTCGATCGAAGCTGCCGTCTGGAGCATCTGGACGTCCATCGCCTTGCCGGCGAACGCAGGACTCGCCAACAGTGCGGCCATCGCCGTGCCGAGTCCTGCAGCAGCGAGGACTCCGGTTGTCGGCAGCGCACCGATCAGCGCGCTCCGCCGACCGCCGTCGGGATGGCCGTCGACGTGCTCACGCCGCTCGTCATGGCCGAGGTCCACGAGCTCGTCGAGTGACGCCCGCGTCGTGGACATCGCATCTGAGTGGAGATCTTGCGACTGCTCGAGCAGGTCGCGGAGTCGGACGTCGTCGATTGCCATGCGCTCTCCTCATGCGTGTCGCGTCTCGCGCCTCGTGTACGTGTCGTGGAGGTTCGACGCTGCACGGCGCACGGATGGCGCGAACTCGAACGGGAAGCGCGCGCGTCAAGCAGTGAGCTTGCCGACCGCGGCCGGATCGTTCGTGCTGACCGGCACGCCACCGGCGCGCTCCTCGGTGATCGCGAGCGCGGCGTGGTGTCCCGCGGCTTGGAACGCGACGACGTTGGGGCTGCGTCCCATCACTCCGAGCGAGATCGTGTTGTTGTCGTCGACGCCCCAGAGCTGGTAGGTCCGCCCGGCCGGAAGTGCGGGCAGCTCGCTGGTGAGGTATCCCCTGCCGTCGGGCAGCACGATCGCCTTCGCCAACACCGTGCCGTGGGTGTCGACGAGTTCCGCTCGGCGCGCGCCCGGCGCGCGTTCTGCCGCGCGAGCGAGCGCGGCGGTGTCGTTGGTGCCGCCGGAGTTGTTGTCACCACCGAACAGCCAGAGCGCGCCGAAGACCACCGCCACGACGGAAGCGGCTGCCGCGATCCATTGCCACCGTCGAGAGGCTCGGGGCGCACGCGGCACCCGGGACGAGTCGAGGAGGCGGAACGGGCGCGTCGGGCCGGTGCGATTCCCGGATCGCCGACTCGAGACGCTCCCACACGCCGGGGGGTGGCGGACCCCCCGTGTGGGCAAGGAACGACGCGCTGTGCTGGAGACCGCTCACCTCGGCGCGCGCTTCGGGATCGGTCGCGAGGTACTCGTCGATCGCGCGCGCGCTCGTCGTCGTCGACGGCGTCGATCGCGTACGGCGGCCAGGAGATCCCGGGCCTCTTCGGGACTCAGCTCTCGATCCATGACTCGTCGATCCCTCGATCGAGCAGCTGCTGTCGCAGCCGCATCAGGCCGGTGCGGATCCGGCTCTTCACCGTTCCCTCGGGTTGCTCGAGCATCTGCGCCACGTCGCGGTAGGTATGGCCGCCGAAGTACGCGAGCTCGATGGCCTCGCGCTCGCCGTCGGACAGCGTGCCCATCGCCTCCCGGACCTGGTCGCCGACGCTCAGATCCCAGGCCTCGAGGCTGACGTCGTAGTCGGCGACCCGCGCGGCACGCGCCGAGCGCTCCTCACGCTCACGACGCCGGGCGTCGGCCCGGAGCCGGTCGACGCAACGAGCGTGCGTGTCCATGAGGAGGAACGAGCGGAGCGACCCGCGCGAGCGATCGAAGCGCTCGGGGTGCTCCCACAGGCGTAGGAAGACCTCCTGCACCATCTCTTCGGCGACGCCGCGTTCCCAGAGCATGCGTTGGGCGAGCCCGAACACGGCGCCGGCGTGGCGGCGGTACGCCTCCGCGAGGGCGTCCGGGAGGTACCGGGCGATCGCGATGACGAGGCCGACGTCGTCGGCCTCGGTGAACGAAGCGGTGCTCACCACACCGTTCGTTCGCCGCCGAGGGCCCTTCAGGATGAAGGGCATCCAAGATGCCACCGGCGCCGTATGACTGTCCGATGGAAGCGACTGCTCGACCGAAGCTGGCCACATGGGCGCTCGCGCTCGTGGTCCCGGTGGTCGCGGTGGTGGCGGCAGTCGTCACGCTGAACGTCACGTCCGACGACTCGGGCAACGCCGGCGCGGCAGCGAAGAACGGCACCGAGGTGACCATCGAGAACTTCGCGTTCTCGCCCACCCCGCTGCGCGTGAAGGCGGGCGCGACGGTGACGGTCGCCAACCACGACGGTGCCGCCCACACCGTCACCGCCGACGACGGCACGTTCGACACCGGAACGCTCGACGGCGGATCGCAGATGACGATCACCATCGACAAGCCCGGGAAGTACGCGTACCACTGCAATATCCACAACTACATGACCGGCGTGATCGAGGCGACGTGAATCGCACGCGATCGGCCTTGGTCGTCGGCGCGGCGGCGGTGCTCGTGAGCGGCTGGGTGCACTTCTACCTCTACTTCCGCGGTGGCTATCGCGGCATCGCGCCGGAGTCGGTCCTCGGGGTCACCATCAGCCGATCGTTCGCCGTGAACGCGATCGTGGCCGTGGTCATCGCCGAGATGCTCGTGCTCGCGACGCGGTACGAGCAGCTCGTGCTCCCGGCGTCGGCCGTGGCAGTGCTCTTCGCGGTCGCGACGCTCGGCGCGTTCTCCATCTCGCGCTGGGGCAATCTTCTCGGGTTCCACGAGACCTCGGTGACCACCGAGGCGGTGGTGGCGCTCATCGCCGAGGGCGTCGCGCTCGTCGCCCTCGTCCCGGTGGTGATCTCGTCGGTCAAGACCCTCCGGCACCGGGCTCCGGCCACCGCCTGACCCACGTTGCGAGCAACTGGTGCCGGTAGATCACGGTCGAGCTTCTATCCTCGCGGCCATGCAGGACGCCAGCGCCACCCAGCCAGATCGCGAACGCGTGCAGGCAGAGCTCGTCGGAGCGGTAGCGGGGTCGGGCGGCGCCCCCGCCGCCGACGGCGCCGAGGAGGAGCAGGGCGAGCAGATCACCAGCCCCACGAAGCTGATCCGCATCGCGTCGATGGTGCGCACGATGCTCGACGAGGTGCGACGTGCGCCGCTCGACGACGCGGGCCGCCGGCGACTCCGCGAGATCCACGAGCGGTCGCTCGAAGCGCTCGAGGGCGTGTTGTCACCCGACCTCCGACAGGAGCTCGCCGAAGTGGTGCTTCCCCTGACCGGCGACGACCCGAGCGAGTCGGAGCTCCGGCTCGCACAGGCGCAGCTGGTGGGATGGCTCGAGGGTCTCTTCCACGGCATCCAGGCCACGCTGTTCACGCAGCAAGCCATGGCGCAATCGCAATTCGAGGAGATGCGGCGGCGGCGCGCGCTCGAAGGCGGCCCGATGGGGCCACAGCAGCAACCGCCCAGCGGGTACTTGTAATGGCCGATTGGTCCCCGCAGAGCTGGCGAGAATTCCCCGCCGCGGAACAGCCCGACTGGCCCGACACGGCCGCGCTCGAGTCGGCGCTCGACGCGTTGCGCGCGGTACCGCCGTTGGTCTTCGCCGGCGAGGCGCGCAGCCTCACCGAGCGCGCTCGCCGACGCGGTCGAGGGACGAGCTTTCGTGCTCCAGGCCGGTGACTGCGCCGAGTCGTTCGACGCGTTCTCGGCGAACGCCATCCGCGACAAGCTCAAGATCATCCTGCAGATGGCCGTCGTGCTCACGTACGGCAGCGGAGTCCCCACGATCAAGATCGGCCGCATCGCCGGCCAGTTCGCCAAGCCGCGCTCCGCGCCAACCGAAGCGCGCGACGGCGTCGAGCTCCCCTCGTTCCGCGGTGACATGGTCAACGGCTTCGCATTCGACGCCGACGCGCGCCGTCCCGATCCCTCGCGCCTGGTGCGTGCCTACCACCAGTCCACTTCCACGTTGAACCTGCTGCGCGCCTTCGCGAAGGGCGGATTCGCCGATCTCTCGCGCGTGCATGCGTGGAACCTCGAATTTCTCGATGCGAGCCCGGAGGGTCGTCGGTACGAGGCCCTGGCTGCCGAGATCGACCGCGCGCTGCGCTTCATGGCCGCGTGCGGTATCGACCTCGACGCCGAGCTCCAGCTCCACCAGGTCGACTTCTACACGTCGCACGAGGCGTTGGTTCTCGGCTACGAGGAAGCGCTCACGCGTCTCGACAGCCTCACCGACCAGTGGTACGACTGCTCGGCGCATCTGCTCTGGATCGGCGAGCGCACGCACCAGCTCGACGGCGCGCACGTGGAGTTCCACTCCGGCATCGAGAACCCCGTGGGCGTCAAGCTCGGCCCCGCGGCCGGAGTCGACGAGGTGCTCGCGCTGTGCGAGCAGCTCAACCCCGAACGGCGTCCGGGTCGACTCACACTGGTGAGCCGTATGGGCGCCGACCGCGTCGGCGAGACACTGCCGCCCCTGCTCCGCGCGGTGCGCGAGAGCGACCATCCCGTGCTCTGGATCTGCGATCCCATGCACGGCAACACCTACCAGCACGAGAGCGGCTACAAGACCCGCGACTTCGACGATGTCATGCGGGAGCTGCACGGCTTCTTCTCCGCGTGCGACGACGCGGGTGTGTGGCCGGGCGGCGTGCACGTCGAGCTCACGGGTGAGGACGTCACCGAGTGCCTCGGCGGCTCGGAAGCCGTGCTCGGCGGCGACCTCGAGCAGCGGTACGAGAGCGAGTGCGACCCTCGCCTCAACGCCCGCCAGTCGCTCGACCTCGCCTTCCAGACCGCCGAGCTTCTCCGGCGCTGAGTGTGTTCCTGAGCACTTGTCGCGTTCCACGCGCGACGATGGGGTCGTGACGCGATTCGAGGAGCTCGGGCCCAACTCCGGACTGGTCGAGGAGTTGTACGAGCGCTACCTCGAGAACCCGTCGTCGGTCGACGAGCATTGGCGCGCCTACTTCGCGGGTGAGTCGCCGCCACCGAACGGCGAGCGCACCGAGGTCGCGGCGACGCGTGCTCCCGCGGTGGCTCCTCCACCGGCGCCCGCGCCACGTCCGGGCCCGCTCGTGCTGGAAGGCGACGAGCCCGAGCCGCTGCGCGGAGCGGCTGCGCGCACGGTCGAGAACATGGAGGCCAGCCTCGGCGTCCCCACCGCCACTTCGGTGCGCGCGATGCCGGCGAAGCTCCTCGAGGTCAACCGGCAGATCCTCAACAACCAGCTCGCCCGTTCGGGTGGCGGCAAGGTGAGCTTCACCCACCTCATCGCGTTCGCCGTACTCCGCGCGCTCGAGGAATTCCCGGGGCTCAACTCGTCGTATGCGGAGGAGGACGGCAAGCCGGTCGTCATTCGCCACCAGCACGTGAACCTGGGGCTCGCCGTCGACGTGCAACGACGCGATGGATCGCACACGCTGCTCGTCCCGTGCGTGAAGGAAGCCGACACGCTCGAATTCACGGATTTCTGGCAGGCGTACGAAGTGCTCATCGAGAAGGTGCGCGGCGGCACCGTGGCGCCCGAAGACTTCGCGGGCACCACGTGCACGATCACGAATCCCGGCATGATCGGCACGGTCCACTCGGTGCCGCGCCTCGTACCGGGTCAGGGCTTCATCCTCGGTGTGGGAGCGATCGGCTATCCGGCGGAGTACGAGGGTGCCGATCCCGCAACGCTTGCCCAGCTCGGTGTGAGCAAGGTCACGACGCTCACGAACACCTACGACCACCGCATCATCACCGGCGCCGAGAGCGGCGAGTTCCTGCGGAGGATCCACGATCTGCTCCTCGGGAACGACGACTTCTACGACGACGTGTTCGCGAGCCTCGCGGTGCCGTATGAGCCGGCGCGCTGGAATCCCGACCGCAGCGCGCTCGCCGACCCCGCGACGCAATTCGAGAAGGTTGTGCAGGTCCATTCGCTCGTCAACATGTACCGGGTGCGTGGCCACCTCATCGCGAACCTCGACCCGCTCGGCCGACGCGAGCCTCATACGCATCCCGAGCTCGACATCACGCACTACGACCTCTCGATCTGGGACCTCGACCGCGAATTTCCCGTCGGCAACCTCGGCGCCGGGCGTTTGCCGCAATCCGTGCTCCCGCTACGCGAGATCCTCCGCGTGCTGCGCGACGCGTACTCACGCACGATGGGCGTCGAGTACATGCACATCCAAGAACCCGATCAGAAGGAGTGGATCCAGGAGCGGATCGAAGACACGCATCCGGTCACCCCACCCAACGAGAGGCACCGGATCCTCGAGCGCCTCAACGCGGCCGAGGCGTTCGAGCGCTTCCTGCACACCAAGTACCTGGGGCAGAAGCGCTTCAGCCTCGAAGGCGCGGAAACGCTGATCCCAATGCTCGACGCGCTCTGCAGCGAGGCCGCCGACTCGGGCATGACACGCGTCGTGATCGGCATGACCCACCGCGGGCGCCTCAACGCGCTGGCGAACGTGCTCGGCAAGTCGTACGAGCAGATCTTCCGCGAGTTCGAGGGGGAGCTCGATCCCTCGAGCGCGCAGGGATCGGGCGACGTGAAGTACCACCTCGGCGCCACGGGGAAGCACCAGTCACCTGCGGGCGCCGAAGTCGACCTCACGCTGGCGGCGAACCCGAGTCACCTCGAGGCGGTGGGTCCGGTGGTCGAGGGTATGGCTCGCGCATTCGGCGACGCACTCGACGACACCGGCCGCAACACGGTACTGCCCGTCCTCGTGCACGGCGACGCCGCGTTCGCGGGTCAGGGCGTGGTGGCGGAGACGTTCAATCTTTCCGAAGTACCCGGCTACGAAGTCGGCGGCACCGTCCACGTGGTCGTGAACAACCAGCTCGGGTTCACGACGGCGCCCGATCTCGGCCGTTCGAGCGTGTACGCCACCGACATCGCCAAGATGGTCCAGGCGCCGATCTTCCACGTGAACGGCGACGACCCGGAAGCCGCGGTGCGCGTGATCCACCTTGCGTTCGCGTTCCGGCGCGCGTTCCACAAAGACGTCGTCGTCGACCTGGTCTGTTATCGGCGGTACGGGCACAACGAAGCCGACGAGCCCGCGTTCACGCAGCCACGCATGTACGAGCTCATCGACGCTCATCAGTCGGTCGCGCGCGATCTACACCCATCAGCTCCTGCAACGCGGCGACATCACGCGCGACGACGAGCGGCAGCTCGAGGACGACTTCCACGCGCGGCTCGACGAGGCATTCGCCGAGACCCACGCCGGCGCCGAACCCGAAGCCGATGTCGAATTGCCGGTCTCCTGGGACGACACCGCGTCCGAAGGGCCGGGCGAGGTGGTTGCCACCGCCGCCCGAGTCGACGTGCTCGACCGCGTGATCGACGGTCTCACGCGCGTGCCCGAGGGATTCCGCGCCAATCCGAAGCTCGAGCGCCAGCTCGCGGCGCGACGCACCGAGTTCGATCGCGACGAGATCGACTGGGCGCTCGCGGAAGCGCTCGCGTTCGGGTCGCTCGTGCTCGAGGGCACCACGGTGCGTCTCGCCGGTCAAGACACTCGACGCGGTACTTTCAGTCAGCGCCACAGCGTGCTCGTCGACCAGGTGAACGAGGTCGAGTACGAACCGCTCAACCATCTCGCCGATGATCAAGCGCGGTTCATGGTGTACGACAGCGTCCTCTCGGAGTACGCCGCGCTCGGCTTCGAGTACGGCTACTCGATCGCGAGTGACGCGCTCGTCTGCTGGGAGGCGCAGTTCGGCGATTTCGCGAACGTGGCTCAGGTGGTGATCGACCAGTTCGTCGTCGCCGCCGCCGACAAGTGGGGGCAGCGGAGCAGCTTGTCCCTCCTCCTTCCGCACGGCTTCGAAGGTCAGGGACCCGAGCACTCGAGCGCGGATCGAGCGTTACCTCACCTTGTGCGCGGAGCGGAACCTCCGGGTCGTGTACCCGTCCACCGCCGCGCAGTACTTCCACGCGTTGCGGCGCCAGGCCATTGCGGTGGAGCAGGTACCACTCGTGTGCTTCACACCCAAGCGCTACCTGCGCATGCCGCAGACCCGATCGGCACGGGAACAGCTCAGCGCCGGCTCCTTCGAGCTCGTGCTCGACGACCACTCCGAGCTCGACCGCGACACGATCACGCGGGTGCTCGTCTGCACGGGAAAGGTCGGCCACGAGCTGATGGACGAGCGCGACGCTCGGCACGCGCCGGTCGCGATACTGCGCGTGGAGCAGCTCTACCCTTGGCCGGAGGCACGCCTCATGGCCGCGCTCGATGCCTACCCGAACGCGCGCGAGGTGTGGTGGGTGCAGGAGGAACCATCGAACATGGGTGCGTGGACCTTCGTGCACGAGCGCCTGCACCGCGTCTTGCGCGATCGCGCCGAGCTCCGGCATCTCGCCCGTGCGGCGAGCGCGAGCCCCGCCAGCGGCAGCACCAAGGTGCACGACCGCGAGCAGCGCGAGCTCCTCAACGCCGCATTCGACTGAACCAGCACGCAACTGGCGATCAGTTGAAGGCGCGGAGGACGGTGCCCACGAGAGCGTCGGCGAAGGCTTCGTCGAGCGGGGCGTCGGAGATGAGGAACCGGTAGAAGACCGGTCCGACGTACGCGTCGATCACCGCTTCCAGGTCGACATCGGCCCGCAGGTCCCCGCGGGCGACGGCCCGGCGCAAGACCTCACGATGCCGTGCGCGCTTCTCCTCCACGAGCGCGCGATGTGCGTCGGCGAGCTCCGGCACGCGCGCGCGATCGGTGACCACCCGACGTTCGCGCGCGCCGCGACGCCTTCGACGGTCAGACCGTCGAGCCCGCACTCGGCGAAGAGCTCGACCGCTGCCTCGAGGATGGCTTCGTCGGCCTCGGCGCTGCGCGGTCGGCCGGGGCGGCGCGCGTCGGCGTCGGTGGCGGTCATCGTCCTGCATCCGCCGGCGCGGGGTTGGAAGCCGGCGCGGGGTCGGAAGCAGAGGCGGGGTTCGCGACCGGTGCGGGGTCGGGAGCGGGTGCCGGAACCTCCGCGCGCATGCGGCCCTGCTCGGCGTGCACGGCGTCTTGCGCGGCGACATCCTCGCGGCGGGCGCGCGCCGGCAACCAGACGAAGGCGATGATCGCGCCGGCGAGGGTGGCGACGGCCGCGACGCGGATGCCCACCTGCATGCCGTCGACGAACGCCGAGTTGGCAGCGTGGGCGAGCGATGCCGCGAGGCCGGGGGCCGTCCTCGCCAACCCTTTGGCAACACCGAGCGCCGCCCCGAGCGATTCCGTGATGCTGGTTGCAGCAGGACCCTTGACCGGGCCACCCGCCAGGAAGTCGCCCATCTTCGACGCGTAGATCGACGACAGCACGCTGCCGATGATGGCGACACCCATCGCACCACCGACCTGACGCGTGGTGTCGTTCACCGCGGACCCGACGCCCGCCTTGCCGAGCGGAAGCGAGCTCATGATCGACTCGGTCGCGGGTGCCATCGTGAGCGACATCCCGGCAGCCATGAGCATCATGCGCAAGATCACGTCCGGCCAGTAGTGACTGTGAACGGTGAGCATCGAGAGTGAGACCAGGCCGAGCGTCGCGAGCGTGAGACCACTCGTGACGACGACCTTCGTGCCGAAGCGTTCGACGAAGCGCGCACTCAACGGTGACCCGATCATGATGACAGCGGCCCACGGCAGGAAGCGGATACCGGTGGCGAGCGGCGAGTAGCCGAGCACGAACTGGAAGTACTGCGTGATGAGGAACGTCATCCCGAACATCGCGAAGAAGATCAACATGATTCCCGTGCTCGCGGCAGTGAAGCGCGGGTTCTTGAAGAACTTCACGTCGAGCATCGGGTGGTCGGTGTGGCTCTCCCAGGCGAAGAAGGCGGCGAGCAGCGCAGCACCGAGGAAGAACGCGAGCAGGATCGTGCTGCTACCCCAGCCCTCCTGCGGCGCCTCGATGATGCCGTAGAGCAACGAGACGAGTCCGACGATCGACAGCAACGCGCCGATCGGGTCGAGGCGTGGTGCCGAGGGGTCCTTCGACGTGGGGATCAGGAAGATGCCGGCAAGGAGACCCACCACGACGATCGGGATGTTCACGAGGAACACCGAGCCCCAGTAGAAGTGCTCGAGGAGGAAGCCTCCGGTGGTTGGTCCGAGCACACCGGCGAGGCCGGCCGTGCCCGCCCACACGCCGATCGCCTTCCCGCGCTCTTGCGGTGGGAACACGTTGGTGATGATGGAGAGCGTCGCCGGCATGATGAACGCGCCGCCGATGCCCATGAACGCACGGGTCGCGATGAGCTGGTCGGCGCTGCCGGCGAACGCGGACGCGAGCGACCCGATACCGAAGACGACGAGACCGAACTGCAACGCGCCGCGGCGTCCGAACCGGTCGCCCAGGCTCCCCGCCGTGAGCAGCAGGCCCGCGAACACGAGCGTGTACGCATCGACCATCCACTGGAGCTGGCTGTTCGTCGCGTCGAGGTCGCGGACGATGGTGGGGATGGCGACGTTGAGGATCGTGTTGTCGAGCACGATCACGAGGAGGCTGAAACAGAGGACGACGAGGATCCACCAGCGCCGTTCGTGGGAACGGGCCTGGACCCGGAGGGTGAGGGAACTGGTCATCGGGCTCCGCCATCGAGTTCCGGCAACGATACGAAACGGGGCAGTTCCGTATTCGTACCACCGCAGCAGATTGCGGAACGCAACCGGATCAAATCGCGCGAGATCCTCAGCGGAGCGTCGGTCAACTCGCCGACTCGATCGCGGCGAGGGCCCGGTCGGTCGCGGCCGGAGATGCGTTCACCAGGGGCAGACGCACGTCGGCGGTGGGGATGCGGCCCTGCGCGTGCAGCACGCCCTTGAACACCGCCGGGTTGGGCTCGGCGAACATCGCCTGCACCACCGGCAGCAGCGCCTCGGCGTGGGCGCGACCGTCGTCGACCTTGCCCGCGAGCCCGCACTCGATCATCGCGACGAACCGGGTGGTGCACACGTGAGCGGCGGCGCTGATCGTGCCCGCGCCGCCCATCAACGTGAGCGGGAACAACAACGTGTCTTCACCTCCGAGCACCGAGAACTCCCTCGGCGCGCGAGCGAGGATCTCGAGGGTCTCCGCGTCGAGTGCGGCCTGGGCCTGCTTCACACCGGTGATGTTCGGGACGCTCGCCAGTTCGAGCATCCCCTGCGGGCCGAGGTTGCGACCCGTGCGGACGGGGATGTTGTAGATCACGACCGGAACGGGGCTCGCGGCAGCCACCGCCTTGAAGTGCTCGACGATGCCGGCCTCCGAAGGGCGCACGTAGTACGGCACCACGACCAGCGTGGCCGCGAGCGCCGGTGTGCCTCGAAGTGCCTCGACCGCCGCGATCGTCTTCACGGTGTTGTTGGTGCCCGCGCCGACGATCAGCTGCGCGCCGCGATCGGCGCACGCGGCTGCGCATCGGTCGACCACCGCGCGCTGCTCGTCGGCTTCGAGCGACGATGTCTCTCCCGTGGTGCCGAGAGCCACGATCCCGGTGCAGCCGGCGTCGACGTACTGGTGACACAGCTGCTCGATCGCGTCGAGGGCGACGGAGCCGTCGGCCGCGAACGGCGTGATCAGCGGGACGTACACCCCTTGCAGCAGACGCCCGACGGTCACCGACACCTCCGCTCTCGCACCTGCACCATGGCTCGCTCTCTACGAGCCGGGGTACCCGGCCCGTAGCCGTTCGCTCGCTGCACGATGGGGGTCAGGGTATCCCGTCAGCCAGGGCTCGTGCCCGGCGAAAGACGTCGTCGATCATGGGCTCGGTGAGTCGGCCGGTGAACGTGTTCTGTTGGCTCGGGTGGTAGCAGCCGAGGACCACGAAGCTGGCCGTGTGTACGACGAGTCCGTGCGTGAACTTCGGCCGCGGGACGGGTAACGGTGAGTCGCAGGCCGCGACGACCCGCGCGATCGCGTCGTAGGCGAAGCCGCCCAGCACCACGACGACCCGAACGCGATCGAGGAGCCTGAGCTCACGCGCGAGGTACGGGAGGCACCGATCACGCTCGACGGGGGTCGGTTTGTTGTCGGGTGGAGCGCAGCGGACTGCGGCGGCGACATACGCGTCGCGAAGCTCGAGCCCGTCGTCGACCGACACCGAGGTGGGCTGGTTCGCGAAGCCGAGGCGGTACAACGAACCGAAGAGCCAGTCACCCGAACGGTCGCCGGTGAACACGCGACCGGTGCGATTGCCGCCATGGGCGGCGGGCGCCAGGCCCGCGATCAGCACGCGCGCGGCAGGATCGCCGTATCCCGGCACTGGCCGGCCCCAATAGGGCTCCTCGCGGTACGCGGCGCGCTTCTCGTGGGCCACGAGCTCGCGCCACTCGACGAGCCGAGGGCACGCGCGGCAAGCGACGATCTCGTCGGTCAGCGAGCGCAATCGGCGTCGGTCGATGTCGGGCACCAAATCTCCGTTCTCGGCGCCTCGGGCGCCGGGCCGGTCGGGCACGCCCGGATGGTACGGGTAGGGTTCGCCGCCGTGCGCCTCCGGCTCATCGTCAACCCCATCGCGTCGTCGGTCACGATGCGCGCACGTGCGCCGATCACAGAGGCTCTCAAGGCCGAACACGAATTGGAGGTGGTCGAGACGTCGCAGCGCGGCAACGCGACCGACTTGGCGCGTGAGGCAGCGGAGCTCGGGGTCGAGGTCGTCGTCGTCCTCGCCGGCGACGGCACGCTCAACGAAGCCGCGTGCGGCCTCGTCGGATCACAGACGGCACTCGCTCCCCTTCCCGGAGGCTCCACCAACGTGTTCGCGCGGACGCTCGGGATCGCGCACGACGCCATCGACGCGTCGGGACAACTGCTGCGGTCGCTTGCCGCACGCTCGTTCCGACGGATCGGTATCGGAGCAGCTTCGCTACCGAGTGGTACGGACCGGTGGTTCCTCTTCCATCTCGGCGTCGGCTTCGACGCCGCGGTGGTCGAGCAGATGGAGCAACGGTCGTACCTCAAGCGCTATTTCGCGCACCCTGCCTTCGCGATCGCCGCGATCGACACCTGGCTCCGCCACTACGACCGCGGTACACAGTTGTGCGTCGCCACCGGGGAAGAAGTCATCGCCATCGGACCGTACGCAGTCGTGTCGAACTCCGACCCGTACACGTACGTTCTGCGGAGGCGGCTCACAATCGCGCCGGGAGCCGGCCTCGAGCGTGCCCTCGCGGTCACCGTGCTGCACAACCTGCGCGCCGCGCTCGTGGTGCGCGCGGCGATTTCAGGTCTCGCCACCGGCCGTTACGTCGCGAACGTGGCCGACATCACGCAGCGCGCCGACGTGACCCGCGTGCTGATCACCGCGGATCGCCCGTTCGCCTGGCAGGTCGACGGTGACTACCTCGGCCACGTCGAACGTCTCGACGTGCGCTACGACGCCGACTCGCTCACGATCGTCACCCCGTAACCCGCCCGAGGGCCTCGAGCGCGACATCTGGGACGTCGGTGATCAGTGCGTCGATGCCGGCAGCCGCGAGGCGCGTGCGAGCTCGGCGGGATCGTTGACGGTCCACACGTTCACGCGGAGCGCCCGCTCGTGGGCGCGCGTCGCGACCGTGCCTGCGAGGGCGCCCGCGACCGACCGCCGGTCGGGGTGCAACGCTCCGTGACCGTGCGACTCGGCGATCAGGAGCGCCTCGAGTGGGTCGGTCCCGAACGTGAGCAACGCGGTCGGCACGTGCGGCGCGAGCGACCGGACGCGGTCGACGCTCGGCAGGTTGAACGACGACACCAGCACCCGGTCGCGCCCCGCACGCCGGTCGAGCAGCTCGACGAGCAATTCGGCGGCCCGATCGCCGGGATCCCAGTCGCCTTCGCCCGGCATGTTCTTGATCTCGACGTTCACGAGCAGTCCGACGCAGACGTCGAGCGCCTCCTCCAGGGTCGGCACTTCGGGGAGGGCGGCCCGAGCCTCGGCGAGCGTCATCTCGGCGAGCGTGCCCACCGGCGTGGCCGCGTCGTGACGGACGAGGAGCGCCCCGTCGGCCGTGCGGTGGATGTCGAGCTCCACGCCGTCGGCCCCGAGCTCGACCGCCCGTTCGAACGCGGGAAGCGTGTTGTCGGGCGCAAAGCGGTTGGCGCCGCGGTGCGCAAGGACCAGGGTCACCGCCGGATGCTACGGGCGAGCGGAGCCCGGGGTCGCGGCGAGCGGGGCCCAGCGCACGCGGCGAGCGCAGCGACGGGAGGAGCGGAGCTCGCTCGCCAGCGACGTGCAGCGTCCGCGGCGCAGGTACCCTGCGCCGCAGCGAACGAGCCAGTAGTCAGGAGCGAGCGGGGCCCAGCGCACGCGGCGAGCGCAGCGACGGAGGAGCGAAGCTCGCTCGCCAGCGAGCGAGCGTCCGCGGCGCAGGTACCCTGCGCCGCAGCGAACGAGCCAGTAGTCAGGAGCGAGCGGGGCCCAGCGCACGCGGCGAGCGCAGCGACGGAGGAGCGAAGCTCGCTCGCCAGCGAGCGAGCGTCCGCGGCGCAGGTACCCTGCGCCGCAGCGAACGAGCCAGTAGTCAGGAGCGAGCGGCCGCGAGCCGGGTATCCCGGCGAGCAGCGAGCGACGAATAATTTGGTGAAAATCCTGGTCAGACCCTTGCGGAGGTCACCAGAGGGTTAATAGTCTCGCCCGCGCGGGCGACCTCCAGCTCTTGTGAACGCGTGCACGAGCCTCCCGGTGCGACCGCGAATGGCAGCGTGAGACGACCGGAGGCACAGGGGTGGCACTGACCTGGGTTCGCACCCACGAATGGGATATCACCGCGTGGCGCACTCGTTCGGCATGTCGCGACAGCGATCCGGACGTGTTCTTCCCCATCGGGAGCACCGGGCCCGCGCTCGAACAGATCGAGACCGCGCAGCGAATCTGCACTGCGTGCACGGTCCGCGACGAATGCCTCGAGTTCGCGCTCGCCACGAACCAGGAAGCCGGGATCTGGGGTGGTACCACCGAAGAGGAGCGCCGCAAGCTGCGCAAGGCGTGGCTGGCCCGCCAGCGCCTCTACGCCAGCTGAGCACCCACGCCCACGGGCTGCAACGGGATCGTCAAGTGGACGCGCGTGCCGTGCTCGCCGTGGAGCTCGATCGAGCCGCCGAGCTCGGTGGTGACGAGTGCCTGGACGATCGAGAGCCCGAGCCCTGACGACCCCTCGATGGTGAAACCCGGCGGCAGCCCGACGCCGTCGTCGACCACGTCCACCTCGACGAACCCGTCGTGCCGCGCGACCCGTATCGAGACCTTGCCGGCTCTCCGTTCCGGGAAGGCGTGATCGGCGGCGTTCTGCATGAGCTCGTTGAGCACCACCGCGAGCGGCGTCGCGACGTCACCGGGGAGGAACCCGGCGTCGCCGACGACTTCGAAGCACAGGTCGGTGTCCGGTGTGGCCACGGTTTCCTGCACGACCCGCACGAGGGGCTGCAGGATGTCGTCGAAACGCACGACGTCGGCGACGGCGCGGGACAACGTCTCGTGGACGATCGCAATGGCACGGATCCGGCGCTCCGACTCCTCCAGCGCGGCGCGCGCCTCGCCCGACTCGAGTCGTCGCCCCTGCAGGCGAAGCAACGCCGCGATCGTCTGGAGGTTGTTCTTCACCCGGTGGTGGATCTCGCGAATCGTCGCGTCCTTCGACAACAGCATCCGGTCGCGGCGACGGAGATCGGTGACGTCGCGCGCGAGCACCACCACACCCGCGATCTCGTCACCATCCAGAAACGGGATGGCGCGGACGAGCAGCGAGGTCTCGCCGTGCTCGATCTCCTCGGTGACCGGCGCGCGCGCCCGGATGGCGACTTCGGCCGCGTGTTGGTCGAAGCCCACGTCGACGAGTTGCACGCCGGACGCATACGAGTGCAGGCCCATGCGATGCATCGAGCTCACCGCATTCGGGCTTGCGAACCTCACGCGCAGATCAGGATCGAGCACGATCACACCGTCGCCGACACGCGGCGCGTCCTCGAACTGATCGTCATCCTGCCGAAACGGGAAGCTTCCCTCCGCGATCATGTGCGCGAACCGGTCGAACAGCGACATGTAGTGGTGCTCGAGCTCGCCGATTCGACGCCCGAGCGTGAGACGCGTCTCCCGCACCACAACGGCGACGACGTCGCCACCCCAACGGACAGGGATGTACTGCACGTGCGCGCGCTCGATCGAGCCGAGCAGCAGCGCGTCGCCCTCGACGATCTCGCCCTCGGACCACGCCCGCGGAACGAGCGGCAGCGCACTCTCGTCGATGATCGAGTCGACGAGGTCGGTCGGGTACACGGTCTGGCCCGTTGTCGGCCTGACCTGCGCCATGACCACGAACCGCGACGGATCGCCTTCGAGTGGCGCCAGCAGGAGCAGGTCGGAGAAGCAGAGATCGGCGAGTGGTTGCCACGACGCCGCGAGGCGCTGCACGTGCCGCATCGCCTCCCCGCGCAGCAACCTCGGCGTCATGGCTGCGGTTCGTGGGCGAAGAGGTGCTCGCCGATGCGGGCGAGGCCGGCGACGTCTGCGATGTCCGATTCGAAGTTCGGGACGCTCACGACCACCTCGGGGAGCCGCGACAGCTCCGCTCGCAGCTCCGCCTCACGGCGGGCGACGACCTCGTAGTTGCGGAACGAGTCGCCGAGTGTTCGCAGTACCCGCGCGGTCGCCGCCGGATCGGTGAGCGCGGGTGACCCGACGGTGGCCAGCTCGAGCGCCAGTTCCTCGCTGTCGCGCTCGAGCACGCCGGCGGCTCGCTCCCCTTCTCGCGTGAGGAGGTACTCGGGCAATGTCTTGTTGAGCACGAGCGCGCCGAGGTGGAAGTCGCGCGCGGTGAGCTCCTCGACAGAAGTGCTCGGCTTCGCGGAGCGGCGCACCCTCGAGCGTCGTGACCACTGCGAATGTCGTCCGACGGTCGTGCAAGAGCTGCTCGACGGCTCTCGCCCGCTCGACGAAGCCCGCGTACATCGACTGGAAGTTCAGGAAGAACTCCGCGATGTCCTGGAGGAACTGGCTGCCGAGGATGCGGTCGGCCACCTGGTAGAAGGGCCGGCTGGCCACATTGATCATCCGCGCACCCCGCCCGCCACTCATGCGGTACGGCATCGTGAGCCAGCGAAGGAGCCGCCCGCCGAAGAACTCGCTCATCCGCGCCGGTGCTTCGAGGAAGTCGATCGCGTTGCGGGTGGGCGGGGTGTCGATGACGATGAGGTCGTACACGCCGCTCGCGTGCAGGTCGAACAGCCGCTCCATCGCGATGTAGTCGTGGCTCTGCACGAACCGCGCGGTGACGTTGTGGTAGAGCCGGTTGTCGAGGATCCGGTATGCCGTCTCCTCGTCGGGCGCGTGACGCAGCACGAGCTCGTCCCACGACCGTTTCGTGTCGAGCATCGCGGCGTAGAGCTCACCGCGCGGTTCTTCGTCGGTGTAGGGCTTCAGGTCGACTCGGCGTTCGATGTTGCCGAACGCCTCGATCCCCAGCGCGTCCGCCAGTCGGCGGGCCGGGTCGATCGTGAGGACGAGAACCTTGCCGCCGATCCGGGTGGCCGCCGCGACGGCAGAAGCCGCGGCAACCGACGTCTTCCCGACGCCTCCCGAGCCGCAGAACACCACGACCTCCCGCGCCGCGAGCAATGCCTCCAACGACGGACCGCGCGAGCTCGCCTCCGGCGCCGGCATCAGTAGCCGAGCTCCTGGCCGAGCGCTTCGGCCACCATCCGGGTCACCCGCAGCCCGTGGTCGCGGACGAACAGGTAGGGCAGCAGGAGCAAGGGGAGATCGACTTCCTCCCGAAGTCGCGAGAGGTGGGCAGAGCGGCCGCGGCGCATCGAGACCGCCAGACGAGCGCCATCCAGCACCGCCAGCGCGCCCGGACCCGCCGCACGGGTCAAGACGTCGGTCGCGGCAGGCTCGCGCAGCGCGTCGAACACGTCTTCGTCGGCGTGCGTGAAGAGCTCCGGCAGCACCCGGTTCACGATCACGACGCCGAGCGGCACCGTGAGCTCCTCGCGCGCTCGCTCGACGAGTTCGATCGTCTCGTTGACCGGCATCTCCTCCGGCGCCGTGACCACGTTGAGTGCGGTGAGCGCCGAATCCGACAGCAGCTGCACCATCCAATCGGTCTGGTTGCGGACCGGTCCGACCTGTACGAGCTCCTGGATCGCGCGCGGGGCGTCGAGCTGGCCGATCACATGGCCGGTCGCCGCCGCGTCGACGACGATCAGATCCCAGTTCGATCGTCCCTGCAGCGACTCGCGCAGCTCCCAACAGACCTTGCCGACCGTGAGGATCTCCTTCACGCCCGGCGCGGCGTTGGCCACGAAGTCGAACGCACGGGCGAGCGGGCCGAGCCGGCCGAACACGGGCACGCGCGCCTGTATCTTCAGGTACTCGCGCAACGACGCTTCCGTGTTCATCTGCATCGCGTACACGCCGGGGTAGACCTGGCGTGGCTCGAAGTCGACGGGCGCATGCTCGAAGAGGGCCGTCAGGTTGCCCTTCGCGTCGACCTCGACGAGGAGCACGCGCTTGCCGCGCTCGGCTGCGAGCAGCGCAGTCGCCGCGGTCACGGTGCTCTTGCCGACGCCACCTTTGCCCGTGAAGAAGAGCAGCCGGCGGTCGAGCAGGTCGGGCCCGGCGCCCATGTGACGGACTGGCGGCTAGCGGCCGAAGCCGACGTGCTGGGTGGAGCCCTCTTCGTCGATCTCGATGTAGGCGATCTTGTCGGCCGGCGTGCCGATGCGGCGGCCCTTGACGTCGGTGAGCCACACCATCGCCGCGGCGAGCCCTCGCCCAGCGCGGCGTCGATCACCTTCACCACGTCGTCCGCAGTGCCGTCGACCTCGAGGGTCAGTTCCTTGGGCGAATCCACGACACCGATGCGAAGGTCCATACGGAAGAAATCTAGTGGGGCTGGGGCACCGGGACCCGCTCGGCGTCGAGGCGCCGGTCGAGACGCGCGCCTTCCCGTTCTTCGTGTCGCATCCACTGGTAGAGGACGATCGCCAGCGCGACGACGCCCACGAGCTCGCCGGCCGCCCACAGAATTCCGGCACCGAGCCGCTGGTCGTCGAGCGCGCTCGGTCCCCACGGCCGGACGACCTGGGTGTACCAACCCGACGCCAGCACGCGGTCGGAACCGAGCAGGGCGACGCCGATGAACGCGTGGAACGGCAGCAACACGAGCACGTAGAGCAACCGCGCGCCGTAGCCGAACCCGAACGCGAAGGAGTCGATCCCGACCACGTAACCCATGAACAGGAATCCGACGATCACGAAGTGCACATGAACGAGCGCGTGCACGGCGTCGCTCCGGAGCGACAGCTCGTAGAGACCGCTGAAGTAGAGGGCGACGAGCGTGCCGCCGAAGAGCACCCACACGGTCGCCGGGTGCGTGAGCACCGCCAGCGGCCGGCTGTGCAACACCCGGATCAGTCGTTGCTGCGCGGGCCGCCGACACGCTTGGAGCGCGAGCGTGACCGGTGCGCCGAGCACCAAGAGGAGCGGCCCGACCATCCCGAGCAACACGTGCTGGAGCACGTGGAGGCTGAACAGCGTGCGGTCGTACTGCGCGAGCCCCGACTGCGTGGCGAGCACGATGACGAAGAGACCGCCGCCGAACGCCGCCGAGCGCCCCGCGGGCCACCGTCGACCACGCTCGGCGAGGCGCCGAACACCGATCGCGTAGAGCACACCCGCGAGCACTGCGAACCCGAACAGCGGATCGAGTGACCAGTCGCCGACCAGCGCCGACCACGAGGGCTGCGGCGGCGCCAGGTACGCGGCGAGGCTCACCGTGTCGAGGGTAGCGGTGTGCCATCATCGCCGCGTGGCGGAGGGTGTCACGCTCGAAGTACCGGCCCGCCGTCCGTCGCTGCTCGCGGTCGGCACGGTGGTCTGGCTCGCGTCGGAGCTGATGTTCTTCGGCGGCCTGTTCGCCGCCTACTTCACGCTCCGGGCGAACGCGACGACGTGGCCACCGCGGGGAACGCATCTCGAGACGGCAGCGGCCGTGGTCGCGACGATCGTGCTGATCGCCTCGAGCGGCACGATGCACCTCGCGGGCACCGCGCACGAGCGCGGCGACCGGGTGATGATGCAACGCTGGATGGTCCTCACGATCGCCCTCGGCACGGTCTTCTTCGCCAATCAGATCCGCGAGTTCTTCGTCCTCGACTTCGGAGCGTCGTCGAACTCGTACGGCTCGATGTACTACGTCATGACCGGCTTCCACGCGGCGCACGTGTTCGCCGGGCTGCTCCTCATCGTGGCCGCGATCGCCATCACGACCGGTGCCGGCACACTCGAACGGCGCACGCCGGCCGTCGAGAGTGTCACGTACTTCTGGCACTTCGTCGACATCGTGTGGATCCTCTTGTTCCTGACCCTGTTCGTGCTGCGGTAGCGGCGGTCGGAGACGCCGCGCGGTGCGCCGACTGGCAATCGGGCTCATCATGTGCGGGCCGGCGCTCTTCCTCTTCGCGGCGACGGCCGCCGCCGGCCCTGGGGTCGAGCGCACCCGAGCCGCTGATCCCGGCGAGGTGGAGCGCGGTCGCGAGCTCTTCCTCACGTCGTGCTCGAGCTGTCACGGCGCCGAGGGCGGCGGCACCGCGCAGGGGCCGTCGCTCCGCGGGGTCGGCGCGGCCGCGGCCGACTTCCAGCTCAGCACCGGCCGCATGCCGCTCACCGACCCGACCGCGCAGGCCGTCCGGAAGCCACCGGCGTTCTCGCCGTCCGAGATCGGCGCGCTCGTCGCCTACGTCGCATCGCTGGGCGACGGACCGCCGATCCCCGAGGTCGACCCCGCGGCCGGCGACCTGAGCGAGGGCGGAACCCTCTTCCGGCTGAACTGCGCGGCGTGCCACAGCGCGGCGGGTACCGGCGGTGCGCTGAGCTACGGAGACGACGCGCCGAATCTCTGGTCGGCCACGCCGCTGCAGATCGCCGAGGCGATTCGCACCGGGCCCGGGCAGATGCCCAAGTTCGGTCCCGACACGTTCTCCGAGCATCGGGTCAACTCGATCGTCCGGTACGTGCGGTACCTCGACGACCCGGACGACCCCGGTGGCTTCTCCCTCGGACGCATCGGTCCGATCACCGAGGGGATGGTCGCGCTCCTCCTTGGTCTGCCGGTCCTGTTGTTCGTCTCCCGTCGCATCGAGGAGAAGCACGAGCGAGAACGGACCGCCACGCGGTCCAGCACGCGCGGCGAGCGAAACGACGAAGGAGCGCAGCTCGCCCGCCAGGAGCGAGCGGCCGCGAGCCGGGTATCCCGGAGAGCAGCGAGCGACGAATGATCAGGAGCGGCAACGCTGAACAGCGCGCGACGCGCCAGATCGCGGGCGCGCTCGCCCTGACGACGGCATCGGCCCTGGGGCTCGCCGTGCTCTACGCGCTCGGCGGGCAGAACCAGCTCGAGGGAATCCTGCTCGCACTCTCGCTCGGCGGGCTCGGGTTCGCGTTCGTGCTCACTGCTCGCAAGCTGCTACCGCAAGGACCGTTCACAGAGGACCGCGAGCCCCTCGAGTCGAGTGCCGAGGACATCCAAGGCTTCGCGCGCGACTTCGACCGGCTCTACGAAGGCGAGGAGGGCACTGGCGACGGTCTCGGGCGACGGCGCTTCCTGCTCCGGATGTTCGCGGCCGCCGCCGGCGCGCTCGGACTCGCCGCCCTCTTTCCCATCGCGTCGCTCGGCCCGCGTCCGGGAAACTCGCTGTTCGTCACCAAGTGGCGCAAGGGCTCGCGGGTCGTCAACGAGCAGGGCGAGTTGGTGAAGGTCGGCGACCTCGAAGTGGGCAGCGTGATCACCGTGTTCCCGGAGGGTCACGTCGGGTCGGCCGACTCGCAGACGCTGCTGATCCGCGTGTCGGACAAGGCGATCACGACACGTCCAGGGCGCGAGACATGGGCGCCCAAGGGGTACGTCGCGTACTCGAAGGTCTGCACCCACGCCGGGTGTCCGGTCGGGCTCTACCAGCAGAGCATCCAGCGCCTGCTGTGCCCGTGCCACCAGTCGACGTTCGAGGTGCTCGACGGCGCGCGCCCGGTGTTCGGCCCCGCGACCCGATCGCTCCCGCAACTGCCGCTGATGATCGACGCCAACGGCCAACTCCGCGCGCAGAACGACTACGACCAGCCGATCGGCCCCGGGTTCTGGGATCGCGACCGCTGATGATCACGCGTCGCATCGCCGCGTGGTTCGACAAGCGGCTCGGTGCCGCGCGGTTCGCTCGCACCGCGCTCAACAAGGTGTTCCCCGACCACTGGTCGTTCATGATCGGCGAGATCGCCATGTACTGCCTGGTGATCCTGATCCTCACCGGCGTGTACCTCACGTTCTTCTTCGTTCCCGATTCGCGCGACGTCGTGTACCACGGCAGCTACGCGCCGTTGCGCGGCGTGCACATGTCGGCCGCCTACGAGTCGACGCTCGAGGTGTCCTTCGACGTTCGCGCCGGCCTCGTGATGCGGCAGATCCACCATTGGGCTGCGCTGCTGTTCCTCGCCGCGATCGTCGCCCACTTGATGCGCATCTTCTTCACCGGCGCGTTCCGCCGTCCGCGCGAGATCAACTGGGCGATCGGGCTGAGCCTGCTGCTCCTCGGGCTCGCCAACGGGTTCACGGGGTACAGCCTCCCCGACGACCTCCTCTCGGGTACGGGGCTGCGGATCGCGTACTCGGTGCTGGAATCGATACCGATCCTCGGTCCGTGGCTGGCATTCCTCGTCTTCGGCGGCGAGTTCCCGAGCGACGACATCATCTCGCGCCTGTTCGTGATCCACGTGCTCGTCG
Organism: uncultured Actinomycetes bacterium; assembly: GCA_963705625.1. Classification (GTDB taxonomy): domain Bacteria; phylum Actinomycetota; class Acidimicrobiia; order IMCC26256; family DASPTH01; genus DASPTH01. The sequence goes on along the minus strand of CAVPKG010000001.1, from coordinate 86,131 downwards.
TGCCGGCCCTGATCGTGGGGCTCCTCACGGCTCACCTGGCGATCCTCGTGCGCCACAAGCACACGCAGTTCGCCGGTCGCGGTCGCAGTGAGCGCAACGTCGTCGGCTCGAAGCTGTGGCCGACGTTCACCGCGAAGACGCTCGGACTGTTCTTCTTCGTGTTCGCCGTCTGCGCCGCGCTCGGCGGCCTGGCCCAGATCAACCCCGTGTGGCTCTACGGCCCGTTCCAGTCCGCCGCGGTCAGCGCAGGATCACAGCCCGACTGGTACATCGGTTGGCTCGAGGGCGCGCTGCGGCTCATGCCGCCGTGGGAGCTCCGTCTCTTCGGCTTCGAGATCCCGAACCCGTTCTTTCCCGGGGTCCTCCTGCCCGGCATCACGTTCACGGTGCTCTACGCGTGGCCGTGGATCGAGGCATGGTTCACGAAGGACCACGCGGAGCACCATTTGCTCGATCGCGCGACGCGACCGGCCGGTGCGCTCCGCGCTCGGCGTGGCAGTGCTCGCCTTCTACGTCGTGCTGTTCTTGGCCGGCGGCAACGATGTGATCGCCGCGGATTTCGACCTGTCGGTCAACTCCGTCACGTACGTGTTCCGGGCGCTGCTGTTCGTGCTTCCGGTGGTCGCGGGCTTCGTCACCTACCGACTCTGCAAGGAACTGTCGGCTCGCGACCGTTCGCGACAGGTTCAGCTCGCGCTCCTCGCCCGCACCGCGGAAGGCGGCTACGTCGACGAGGTGGAGGAACTCTCCTCGTCCTGACCGCCCCCCAGACCATTGGGTTCGCCGGGAAGGTGTTCGCGGCGGGCTTCGAGGATCCAGCAGATGAGTGTCACCACGAGCGCGCCGGCGCCGACGAGCACGAGCCAGGCGCCGAACGCGAAGCCACTGGCGGTCACCGCGGCGCTGAGGCCGACGGCGAACGGCCAGATCGACTGCGTGGGGAACACGTCGACGGGGCCGGCGCCCTGCGCGATCGTCGCGTCGGGATCGTCCTCGGCGCGAGTGGGTGCACCGCGCGACAGCACCATGATCGCCCCACCGGCCACGACACCCATGACCGCGCTGGCGGCCAGCATCACCGAGCCCGCGTCCTCGTACGACGTGAACCAGTAGATCAACCCGATGATCACGAAGAACACCGTGACGCCGAGGAACACCCGGGCCTCCGTGCGCATCATGAATCGGTGTTCCTGCCGTCGGCGTGGTGCATGTCCCACACGGGCCGCTCGGAACGGATCGGTGGAAGCGACTCGAAGTTGTGCTCCGGTGGGGGCGACGTCGTGGCCCACTCGAGCGTCTGGCCGCCCCACGGATCAGGACCGGCGGGCGTGCCACTGCGCAACGACACGAACAGGTTCCAGAGGAACGCGAGCACGCCGATCGCCAGGATGAACGAGCCGACCGTGGAGATGAGGTTCAACGTCCCCCAGCCGTCGGCCTTCGTGTAGGTCGCGACCCGCCGCGGCATGCCGTCGAGACCGAGCTCGTGCTGCACGAAGAACGTGACGTTGATGCCGACGAAGAACGCCCAGAAGTGCACCGTTCCCCACTTCTCGGAGAGCATCTTCCCGGTCATCTTCGGGAACCAGTAGTAGACCCCCGAGAACGCGCCCATCACGAGGCCCATGATCACATAGTGCATGTGCGCCACGACGAAGTAGGTGTCGGTGAGGCTGAAGTCGACGGGCGCCATCGCCTGCAGCACGCCCGTGAGCCCGCCGAGCAGGAACACCACCAGCATGCCGATCGCGAAGAGCATTGGCGTGCGGAACGAGATACGACCGCCCCACATGGTCCCGATCCAGTTGAAGAATTTGATCCCGGTCGGCACCGCGATCAGCAGGCTCATGATCGTGAAGAACGGCAACAGCACCGCACCCGTCGCGTACATGTGGTGCGCCCACACGCCCACCGAGAGGCCGCCGATCGCGAGGGTCGCGAACACCAGCGCCTTGTAGCCGAACACCGGCCGGCGCGAGAACACGGCGAACACCTCGGTGACCACACCGAAGAACGGCAAGGCGATGATGTACACCTCGGGATGGCCGAAGAACCAGAACATGTGTTGCCAGAGAATCGGCGTACCGTCACTCGTCGCTTCGAAGATGTGCGTATCGAGATGCCGGTCGCAGAACAGCATCGCGAGCGCGGCCGTGAGCACGGGGAACGTGAGGAGTACCAGCACACTCGTCACGAGCATGTTCCACGTGTAGATCGGCATCCGGAACATCGTCATGCCGGCGCGCGCAGCATGAAGATCGTGGTCACGATGTTCACCGCCGTCAGTACGCCCGCGGTGCTCGTGACGACCACACCGACGATCCAGAGATCGGCGCCCACGCCGGGTGAGTACACCGCACCCGACAGCGGCGCGTACGCGAACCATCCGAAGCTGGCAGCACCGCCGGCGGTGAGGAAGCCCGAGATCATCGTGATGCCACCGAACAGGTACAGCCAGTAGCCGAGTGCGTTGAGGCGCGGGAACGCCATGTCCGGCGCGCCGACTTGCAGTGGCACGATGTAGTTCGCGAGCCCGAAGGCGAACGGCACGGCGAAGAGGTAGATCATGATGCTGCCGTGCATGGTGAAGAACTCGTTGTAGGTCTGCGGGTCGACGATGTGCTGGTCGGGTTGCGCGAGCTGCGTTCGGATCACGAGCGCGAGCAGCCCACCCAGGCAGAAGAACCCGATCGACGTGAAGATGTAGCTGAGCCCGATCCGCTTGTGGTCCGTCGTCGTCAGCCAAGCCAGCAGTCCCGTAGGGCCGGCGGTGGCCTCCGGCACGGCCGCGGCGGGACGGTCGACGGTGGTGGTCACGACTGCTCCGCCACCCAGGCTCGGTACTCGGCCGGAGTCACCGCGCGCACGGTGAACGTCATGCGCGCGTGGTCGAGACCGCAGAACTCGGCGCAGTATCCGCGATATGTGCCGGCCTTCTCCACCTTGATGTCGAAGTTGTTCGTGATGGTGGGAATCACGTCGCGCTTGAACAGGAATGCCGGCACGTAGAACGAATGAATCACGTCGCGCGACGTGAGCACGAGCCGCACCGTCTGGCCCACCGGGAGCACCATCACCGGTCGGTGATCGGGGACGCCGGTCACGGTGACGTCCTCGTCGCGGTAGTGGAACTGCCACTGCCACTGGTATCCCTTTACGTCGATGGTGACGGCCGGGTCCTTGCTCAGCGCGTCGACCCTGTCCTGCACGGCGTACGAGAAGCCGAACAGCACGAGGACGATCACGATCGGGATCGCCGTGTACACGATCTCGAGGGGCACCATGTACTGGCGCTGGGTGGGCACGTCGTCGCGACCGCGCCGCCGGTAGCGGATGATCGTGAAGATGATGAGCGACATCACGATGGCGCCGACGACGAGCGCGGTCATCACCCCGCCGCGCCACAGGTCCGACATGGACCTGCTCTGTTTGGTGGCGGGGTCGTGCTGACCGAAGGTGGAGCCGCAGCCCGCGAGCGCGACCGCGGCTGCGACCACGAACGCGGCGCACGCTCGGAACCGGTCTGCCGACCGCATCAGACGCGGAGGCTACTGCGGCGTCATGGAACTCTTACGGCTTTGGTGTCGTACCCGGGCGCGACGATCACGGGTGCATGAATTTGGTGCATCGCCACATCTTGGGCGTGTCGTGTGCGGTGGACAGCCGTAACCGGCGACCTGCCAGTGTGAACGTGCCGTGATGCCCGCGGACCGGATACCAAGAGGGTGACCGAACGCGATGCGTTCTTCACTACCGCGGTCCGCAACGCGCCGGGGAAAGGGCCCGCTACCCCCCGTCGCCGCACACGCTTGTAGGCGGCTACATGCCTGGCGGCGTACTCACCTCACCAACGCGCTGATCGACAAAGCCGCCCAGGCGAGTCCCTCAACCCAAAGGACCACAGTTCTTCTGCCCGCACTGTGGGCAGCGCGGGCACCGCGACCTCATCGCGGCCCGCAACATCGCCGGTCGCCACACCGGCGGAACCACGAGCACCGCTGTGCTCGTCACGCACCATCGAGCCGGCCACCCGCCGGCACGGCGTGACCGACGCCGCCACAAGATGGACCAACGGCGTCGGTCCGGCCCGGCACCGGGCCGCCCCACCGGGGGAGTCGCTCGAACCTCAACCGTTCGAGGATCAGGCAACGACACATAGCCTGCCCGAAGGAGCACCTATCCTCCGGCGATGCGCCCGATGAAGCTCACCGGGTACGTGAACTTCCGCGACCTCGGAGGGCACGTCACGCCCGAGGGCCCGGTCCGTTTCGGGCGCGTGTACCGCAGCGACTCTCTGGCGCACGTCGAGACGGCCGACGTCGTGCACCTCGTCGAGGAACGTGGCATCACGATGGTGATCGACCTGCGCCGCGAGCACGAGGTCGACGCAGCGCCACTGGCGGCCCTCGAAGCCGCCGGCGTGCGGGTGGTGCACCAGTCGCTCATCGACCCTGCGGTCCCGCCGCTCCAGACCAGCGACATCGTCGACGGCACCCTCGCCGACCGCTACCAGTCGATCCTCGACACCTCCGGCGACCAGTTCGTGTCGGTGGTGCGCATGATCTCCCAGCGCCGGAACCACCCGGTCGTGTTCCAGTGCGCCGCGGGCAAGGACCGCACCGGGCTCGTGGCCGCCATGGTGCTCGGCCTCCTCGGCGTCGACGACGAGACGATCACCGCCGACTACGCGGCGTCGGCCGCGGTGGTCGACATGCTGCTGGCGCGGCTCCACGCCCGCGCGCCCGAACGCGAGCCGCCCGGACCTCGGATCATGAGCGCCGAAGCCTCCACCATGCAGGCTGCGCTCGACTGGATGCGCGACCACCACGGCTCGATCGAGGGCTACACCCGTGCGCACGGGCTCACGGACGCCGAGATCACGGAACTGCGCGACGAGATGATCGAGCACTGAGTCACCCTCCCGGGTTGTAGGCGTCGAGCGTGTGCTCGTCGCTCACGTACAAGCCGTACCCGAACTGCGTCCACGACACGCGCCCGGGAGCAACCGTGAGGCCGGCGGGCGCCGCGCGCCACTGGGTCGTGTCGGCGTCGTACGCGATCGTCGCCGACGGCTGCCAGAACAGCGCGCTCCTCCCCGTGGACCCACCCGTAACCGGGCCCGCCGGGCGGAGTGCCGGCGGCGGCGTCACGTCGCGCCATCGGCCCGCACCGACGTCGAAGCGCGCAACCGAAGTGAGGTCCGCCGCGTACGCGAGCACGTCACTCGTGGTGCACACGCTCGACCGCGGGAGTGGGCTCGGTGGTGCCTTCGGGCCACCGACCGTCCACGCGTTCGCACCGGGCGCGAGCAGCGAGACCGTGCTGTCCGCGTTGTACGCCGCGAGCGTGCCGTTCGCCGAGCAGGCCACGGGATCCGCCGCGGCGGGCTGCGGGAGCCAGTCCCAGTCCCGCGTATCGACCCGGAACGCGTAGTACTGACCGTCGACGAGGAACGCGGCGTCGCTTCCGAGCATGCCGATACCGCGACCGAACGACGCGGGGTGGCCCCGACCGTTGCCGGCGGCGGGCTGCGGGTTCTCGTCGACCGGGCTCCAGGTGTCGGTGCCGGGGTCGTACGTCGCAGCCGCGAGCGCACCGTCACAAGGCGGCGGGTTCGCCCGGCAGAGGGTGCCGACGACCACCCACGTCGTGCCGGTCCAGACACCCCCTGGCGCCCGCAGCGCGGTGCGGAACGGAAGGGCGCTCATCTCGTGCCAGCGGCCGGTCGCCGGCTCGTAGACGGCTCCCACGTTGTGCGTCCCGCGCGCGTCCACGCCCAGGATCAGGAGCTGCGAGCCCGTCCACGCCTGGATGCCCGGGACGACGGCGACCGGCACGTTGTCGTCGACCACGGTGCGGCCGAGCGGCAACGACGTGGGCACCGCGGCGCCGCGGGTCCACTCGAGGGGTGCCGATTCCCCGGACCGGGTGAACAGGAGCGTCGCCGCGACGGCGAGCGCGACCACGAAGCAACCGGCGACGATCGCAGTGCCGCGATCCTTCGTCAGCACTCCCGCGGCGGTACCGCGAACCGGGCCCGGACCGCGTCGAGTTGCTCCGCGGCGATCGCCAGGTGGTCGATCATCGTGAAGTCGCCCGAGCAACGCGCCCCCCGGTTGAACGTGTGCGCGAGTGTCTCCACCGCGCCGGGGCGGATCAGCGTGGCTTCCTTCGGGATCAGCGAGCCGTCTTCACTCGTGAGAAAGCCGGCTTCGTGCACGGACAGGTTCCCGAGAAAGCCCAGCCAGTGCGAGTCGCTGTCGCTGATCCCGAGCTGCATCGCGCCGAGGCCGATCTCGTCGACCGCGACCGGTTCGTACCCGCCGATCACGTGGCACATGTCGTGGGCGACGAACATCGCGGGCTCCGTGGGGTCGTCGCCGGGCAACGTGAGCCCGTTCCGTTCGTAGAAGTCGACGTAGGCGCGCCCGAGCGTGCCCGGCCCGCAGTCGCCGAGCGTGCGGAGTTTGGCCGCGAGGTCGGCGTCGGGCGCGGCGAGCGTGTCGCGATAGCGGTCTTTCAGCTGCGGCTCGAACTGATCGAACATGGGGCCGTCCAGATAGCGACGGAAGTCGGCCAGCGCAGCCGCCCGTCCCTGCGCCACGAGGTCGCGGGCCATCTCCAGGCCAGGACCCGACTCGCCGAGCGCCTCCGCGTACTCCTCGACCCGACCGACCTGCGCCTCGCTGACCGGATGCCGGCAGTACTCGATCAGCACCAAGAGCTCCTTGACCCGCCGCCGTTCCGGCGCGCCGGTGAACGACGCCGCGGTCTCGGCGGGGTCGATGCCGGTGAGCCCGGCGACGTCGAGGTCGCGTTCGAAGTAGCCGTGCAACAACGCGGCAATGACCGCGAGCTGCTCGTCGGTGGCGCCGCCGTCGACGTCGGCGGCGCCGATCATCGCCCGGGCGACCTGTTCCGCGTGCGCGGGATCGATGATGGGGGGCACCGTCTCAGCCTCGCACACGACGAACGCCGGCGGAAATGGGGTAATGGGTGGCCGCGGCGGACGCCACTCGACGAGGCTCGGTCGGATGGACCACCCGACGACACAAGAGCTCGTCGATCTCGACCTCAGCCCCGACAGTCTCCCGCCGGGTACGCGCCTCGAGTTGGGCTCCGCAGTGATCGAGGTGGCTGCCGTCCCCCACACGGGTTGCGCCAAGTTCGCGACGCGTTCGGGCGCGACGCAGTGCGGTTCGTGAACTCGCCGGTGGGGCGCGCGCTGAACCTCCGCGGGGTCAACGCGAGGGTCGTCGTCGCCGGTACGGTGAAGGCCGGTGACAGCGTCCGCAAAATTTGATCCCGGCACCGACGGCTTCACGGCCCGGCTCTCCGACACCGAACGGGATGCGCTGTTCGAGCTGGGCCACACACGCAAGTACGCCCGGAACGCTCGCGTCTTCCACGAGGGGGACCGCAGCAACTTCGTGGTCGTCATCGTCGATGGTCGGATCAAGATCGTCACCAACTCCGCTGACGGCGGGGAGTCGCTGCTGAGCGTGCGAGGCGCCGGTTCGCTGGTTGGCGAGCTCGCGGCGCTCGACGACGTGCCGCGGCTCGCGAGCGCCGTCGTCCTCGAACCGCTCACCGCGCTCGTACTCACGGCCGAGGAGTTTCGAGACTTCCTGGCGCGGCACCCGCGTGCTGCGCTCGAGCTGGCACGGACACTGATCGAACGACTGCGCGAGTCGGATCGTCGACGTGCGGAGTTCGGCTCCTACGACGTGACCCGTCGGCTCGCGGCGCTGTTGCTCGAGCTCAGCACCCGTGAGTCATCTCGCGGCGGCACCGCCGGCATCCGGCTCTCGCAAGCCGAGCTTGCGGGCATGATCGGCGCCTCACGGGAGTCCGTCGCCCGTGCCCTCACCGCGCTGCGCGGCCGCGGCCTCGTCGAGACCGCCCGCCGGGCCATCACGGTCGTGGACCCCGAGGGGCTCCGCTCCCTCGCCTGAGAATTCTTCGATTCTGCGTCACGCGTCACAGACGGCCCGGTCGGCTCCGGAGATGATCGACCTCACCGATTGGGGAGGTCGTCATGAAGCACCACGCCGTGATCGACGAGAGAGTGGCCTCGACGCCGTTGTTCCACGGGCTGTCGAAGCGGGAGTTGGAGCTGATCGCCACCGTCACGACGCGCCTGCAGTTCGAGCCCGGCAAGGTGCTCGCGCGCGAAGGCGCTCCCGGCAACGAGTTCATCCTGTTGCTCGACGGCATCGTGGAGGTACGCCACGAGGATCACGTCGTCGCCACCAGGGGAGCCGACGACTACATCGGCGAGATCGCGCTGCTCACGGGTGGGCTCCGGACGGCGACTGTCGTCGCGGCCACCCCGGTGACCGCCGAGGTGATCGGGCGGCGCGAGTTCCTCGGGCTCCTCGCCGAGGTGCACGAGGTGTCGGATCGGACGCGCGCCACCATGCCGACTCGACTCGCCGAGCTCGCGGCATGACCCGATACCAAGGCCGTACCCTGCGGCCGTGCACGAAGGGATTTCCGGCACTGTGACGTTCGTGTTCACCGATCTCGAAGGTTCGACGCGTCTGTGGGAGGAATTCCCGGACGCGATGCGACATGCACTTGCACGGCACGACGAGCTCCTGCGCACCGCGATCGTGGAGCACAAGGGCCAGATCGTGAAGACCACCGGCGACGGCGTGCACGCGGTGTTCGGGAGTGCCCACGACGCACTCGCCGCCGCGGCGACGGCGCAGCGGGCGATCTCCGGGGAAGCCTGGGAGACCACCGGACCGCTCCGCGTGCGGATCGGCATCCACACCGGCGACGCCGAGGTGCGCGACCAGGACTACTACGGCCCCGCGGTCAACCGCGCCGCGCGCCTGATGGCCGCCGCGCACGGCGGTCAAATCCTGGTTTCGCTCGCAACGGAGGAGCTCGCGCGCGACGCGCTCGACGACGGGCTCAGCTTCATCGACCTGGGCGAGCACCGCCTCCGCGACCTCGCGCGTCCGGAACGCGTGTTCCAGGTGACGGGCCCGGGGCTCCCCACCGATCTCGGACCGCCGACCTTCCTCGACTCGGTCCCGGGCAACCTCCCAACTCAAGTCACGTCGTTCGTGGGCCGTGAGCAGGCGGTCATCGACATCGCCGACGCACTCCGCGAGGTTCCGCTGGTGACCATCACCGGCACCGGGGGCGTCGGCAAGACCCGTCTCGCGCTGCAGACGGCTGCGCGGGTCGTCGGCGAGTACGCCGACGGCGCGTGGCTGTGCGAACTCGGAGTCGCGGGTGACGACGACGAAGCGGCACAGGTTGTCGCGACCGCGCTCGGCGTGACCCCCCGCCCCGGCATGTCGCTCGAGGGGAGCATCGTCGAGTTCCTCCGCACCAAGCAGCTCCTGCTCGTGCTCGACAACTGCGAACACCTGCTGAATGTCGCGGGCCGGCTCGCGGAAGACGTGATCCGCGGATGCCCCGACGTTCGCATCCTTGCGACGAGCCGCGAAGGACTCGCGCTCGACGGCGAGCAGATGCGGCCACTGCGCTCGCTGTCACTCCCCGATCCTTCCGATCTTCCCGATGTCGTGGCCACGAGCGCCGCGGCGGCGCTCTTCGTCGACCGCGCTCGCGCCGTGCGTCCCGAGTTCGCGCTCGACGCGACCAACACGTCGGCGATCGTCGAGATCTGCCGGCGGCTCGACGGCATTCCGCTCGCCATCGAGCTCGCCGCGGCCCGCGTCGTGAGCATGAATCCCGAAGAGATCGCCGCGCTCGTCGACGAACGCTTCCGACTCCTCACAGGGGGCCGGCGCACGGCGGTCGAGCGACATCAAACGCTCCGCGCGACGGTCGACTGGTCATACGCGCTGCTCACCGAAGCCGAGCAGCGCGTGTTCGCGCGGCTCAGCGTGTTCTCGGGCAGCTTTGTGGCCGCCGATGCGACGGCGGTCGTCGCGGGTGACGGAATCGACGCTTGGGACGTGATCGAGTTGATCGGCAGTCTCGTGGCGAAGTCGATGGTGACCACCGACGAAGCTACCGACGGGTCGACCCGATACCGGCAGCTCGAGACCCTCCGCCAGTACGCGCGCGATCGGCTCGACGACATGAGTGACCCGGACATGTGGCGCCGTCGGCATGCCGAGCACTACGCCGTTTTCGCCGAACAGGCGAGCGAGGCGCTGCTCGGGCCCGACGAGCTGGCGTGGCGCGCACGCCTGTTCGACGAGCTCGACAACGTCCGGGCCGCAGTGGCATGGAGCCTCGACGGTGAGGATGCCGACGACTGCGAGCTGGGCGTCGGTATCGTCGCCGCCCTCGGGATCGAGGCGACCCAAGGACAGACGTTCGCCATCGGCGCGTGGGCCGAGCGGGCCCTCCCACTCGTCGCCGAGTCGCCCCCCGAGCGCCGGGCCGGAGTGCTCAGCGCCGCGGCGTGGAACGCGCTCCTTGCGGGCGACCCCGACCGTGCCCGCGAGCGTTCGGAAGCCATCCTCCGCGAAGACGTCGTGGGTTTCGTCGCCGCGGCGGCGCACGCGCAGCTCGCCTATGCGGCCTCGATCCAGGACGACTACGAGCGCGCGATGGCCACGCTCGCCGATGGGCTCGCCGCGGCCGACGCTCGACCGGACCTCCCCGATGCCGCGGTCACGAGGGCGTTCCTGCTCCAAGCGATCGCCGGAACGCAGATCACGGGCGGTGGGGACCTGGAGTCCGCGCGTGCAGTCGCGTCGGAAGCGGTCCGAGCGGCACACGAGTCCGGGCATCCCACGTCGATCGCGAACGCGCTCTTCATGAGCGTGCTCGCCGGGTGGCGAGAGGAGCCGGACACTGCGGCGACGTCGATCGACGAGAGCATCGCGCTGGTTCGAGCAGGTGCGAACTCGATCATGTACCCGATGATGCTCGCAGTACGAGCGCTCATAGACGCGCGAAGCGGCGACATCCGAGCGGCCTGTGCCGGCTTGCACGAAGCAATCACCTGCGCGCACGACAAGGGCGACATCCCCGCACTCGTGAGTTCGCTCGACTATGCGATCCAGGTCTTGGCTCAGTTCGGCGAGAGCGAGGTCGCCGCGACGATCGGCGGTGCCGTCACCGAGACCCTTGGCACGATCGGCGGCCTTCCGACCTACGAAGTGCCGCACCGCGAAGAAGCACTCCGGCAAGCTCGGACCGCGCTCGGCAACGATGCGTTCGAAGCCGCCGCCGCGCACGGCGCGGGGATGCCGCTGGACACTTTGGTCGCGTACGCGCTTGCCGCGCTCGCGGACCGCCACCGTTAGCCGAGGCGGAGTTCCGGGTTGTAGATACGCCGTGGCGCGAGGTTGGTGTCGAGCTGCTCGGCGATGGCGCGGAACACCCGCGCGGCTTCGTCGTCGGGGTGCGCGACCACGATCGGCCGGCCCTCGTCGCCGCCCTCGCGCAGCGCGGGTACGAGCGGCACCTGACCGAGCAGCGGCACGCCGAGCTGGTCGGCGAGCTCCTGCCCGCCGCCCGCGCCGAACAGCTCGTAGCGCGTGCCGTCGTCGCCGCGGAACCACGACATGTTCTCGATCACCCCGATCACGTCGAGGTCGACCTTCTCCGCCATCGCGGCGGCGCGCTGCGCGACGCGTTGCGCGGCCGGTTGCGGCGTGGTGACCACGATCACCTCGGCGCGCGGGAGGAACTGCGAGATCGAGAGCGGCACGTCGCCGGTACCGGGCGGCATGTCGATCACGAGGTAGTCGGGGTCGCCCCAGTACACGTCGGTGAGGAACTGCTCGAGCGCCTTGTGCAGCATCGGGCCGCGCCAGATCACCGCCTGGTCTTCGGCCGCGAAGAAGCCCATCGAGATGAGCCGGACGCCGTGCCGCTCGGGCGGCACGATGACGTCGTCGATCAGGCCGGGCGGCTGGGCGATACCGAGCATGCGCGGCATCGAGAAGCCCCACACGTCGGCGTCGACGGCCGCGACGCGCGTGGCCGCGCTGGGCGAGCGCGATCGAGAGGTTGGTGGTGACCGACGACTTGCCGACGCCGCCCTTGCCCGACGCGATCGCGAGCACGCGCGTGCGGCTGTCGGTGAACGGGTTCGACGCGTGGCTCGGGCGCACGGGGTGCGGCAGCGGCATCGAGCACCTGAAGTGGATTCGGCGTGACGCCCTTCAGGATGTCGGCCACGGCGCGCAGTTCGTCGTCGTCCATGTCGCGGAGATCGACGTCGACCCGGTCGACCCCGGGGACCGCCGCGACCGCCTCGATGACTCGCCGGCGTGAACTCGGCCCGCGGCGTCGTCACCCGGGAGCGGGAGCGCCAGCGACCACCCGGACCTTGCGGCCGTCGACGGCCACCCGATCGACCATGCCGAGGTCGGTCGATCGACCGCCGGAGCTCGGGCTCCTCGACCTCGGACAAGGCGGCCCGGACCTCTTCGTCGAGCGCCATCAACGAGCTCCTGGGTTCGGAGGATTTCCACTACGGGCGATAGGTAGAATACCCGCCGTGGCCGTCGAAGAAGCGCTGAGCCCCGACGAGTTCACTCCGTCGTCAGCGCGGTCACGAACGCGTTCGGTGATCCCACCCGGCGCGAGATCTACCTCTTCGTGCGCGACGCCGCCGACGGCGTCACCGCGGCCGAGGTCGCCGAGCACTTCGAGCTGCACCCCAACGTCGCCCGCCACCACCTCGAGAAGCTCACGGGCGGCGGCTACCTCGTCGTCGAGATCGCCCGTGCACCCGACGACGGCAGCGCTCGTGCCGCCGGTCGTCCGTCGAAGCGCTACTGCGCCGGTCCGCTCGACGCCACCCTCGCGCTCCCCCTCAAGCACGACGACCTGCTCGGCGGCCTGCTCGCCGGCGCGCTCGACGCGCTCGGGCCCGAGCAGGCCGAGGCGCTCGCCGACGAAGTGGGCTTCGAGTACGGGCGTGAGCTCGCGGCGCGCATGGACCCCACCGAGGGCCACCGCTCGGTGCAGGCCGCGCTCGGTGCCGTCGCCGACGCGCTCACCGCGCACGGGTTCGCCGCGCACACCGAGGCGCGCGGCGGCGAGCCTCACGATCGTGTCGGAGTGCTGCCCGTTCGGCGAGACCGCGCAGCGCTACCCGCACGTCGTGTGCGCGCTCGACCGCGGGATGATCCGCGGCATGCTCTCCGGCCTCTACGGCGAGACGTCGCCGCGGTTCGAGACGAGCCGGCCCGACGGCGACGACCACTGCGTCGCGCGCGTCTGACGTGCCCCGCGCCTACCTCGACCACGCGTCGTCCTCACCGCTGCGTCCGGCAGCGGTCGAGGCCATGCTCCCGTTCCTCCGCGAACATGCCGCCGATCCCGGGCGCCTGCACGCCGAGGGTCGCGATCGACGCGGGTCGCGATCGAAGAAGCGCGCGAGCAGGTCGCCGCGCTCTTCGGCGCACGGCCGCGCGAGGTCGTGTTCACGTCGAGCGGAACCGAAGCGGTGAACACCGCGGTGTGGGGCGCGCTCACGCGCCATGGCGGCGGACACGTGGTGACCACCGCGGTCGAGCACTCCGCGGTGCTCGAAGCGATGCGCGCGCGGTCCGAGTACCGAGGTGACGGTCGTCGGCGTCGACCGCACCGGTCGCTTCGATTCGGATGAAGTGCTCGACGCGATGCGTCCCGACACGGCGCTCGTGTCGGTCCAGCTCGCCAACCACGAGGTCGGAACGGTGCAGCCCGCGGCCGAAGATCGTCGCCGGAGCCCGCGAGCGTGGCGTGGTCGTGCACGTCGACGCGTGCGCGGCGGCCGGTCACGTCCCGCTCGACTTCGTCGCGCTCGGCGCCGACCTCTGCTCGGTCACCGCGCACAAGTTCGGTGGCCCGCAAGGGCGCGGCCGCGCTCCTCGTGCGGCGCGGGCTCCGGTTCCCCCCGTTCGTGGTGGGCGGCGCACAGGAGCGCGCACGTCGCGGCGGGATCGAAGACGTGCCCGCGATCGTCGGGTTCGGCGCCGCCGCCGCGGAGCTGGCGGGCGACGCTCTCGAGCGGGAGGCCGACGCGGCGCGGGCCCTCACGGACCGCCTCGCGAAGGAGACGCTCACGGCCGTCGCCGACGTCGAGCGCTTCGGCGACCCCGACGCCTGCCTCCCCCACCTCGTGTGCCTCGGGGTCGACGGCGTCGAGGCCGAGCCGATCCTGCTCGCGCTCGATCAGCACGGCGTGGCCGTACATTCGGGGTCGTCGTGCTCGAGCGAGTCGCTCGAGCCGTCGCCCGTGCTCGAGGCGATGGGGGTCGACGCCGACCACTCGCTGCGGGCGAGCGTCGGCTGGTGTTCCACCGAAGCCGACGTCGAAGCGTTCCTGGGCGTGTTCCCGGGAATCGTCGAACGATTCAGGGGGTTACGCAACCCATGATTCCCGTCAAGCGACTCAACCATGCCGTCCTCTACGTGCGCGACGCCCAGGCGTCCGCCGACTTCTACGAGGAGGCCCTCGACTTCCGAGGTGGTCGGGAGCGATGGGACGGGCCGCGGTGTTCCTGCGGGCGAGCGCGTCCGACAACCACCACGACCTCGCGCTGTTCTCCGTCGGCGCCGACGCGCCGCTCCCGGAGCAAGGGCGCGTCGGCCTCTACCACCTCGCGTGGGAGGTGCCCACGATCGACGACCTCGTCGGATGCGCGCGCCCACCTCGCGGAGATGGGCGCGCTCGTCGGCGAGAGCGATCACGGCGTGAGCAAGTCGCTGTACGCGCACGACCTCGACGGCATCGAGTTCGAGGTGATGTGGAGCGTGCCCGCGCGAAGCATGGGGCGACTACGAGAAGAACGCGGTCTCCCAGCCGCTCGACCTCGCGGCGGAGGTGGCTCGATTCGGGAACCGCGCTGGCCGGTAGGCTCTGCAGCATGCTCGACACCAACTGGTCTCAACTCGCGTCCGACCTCACCGAGACGCTCCACCTCGCGACGCCACCGCTGGCGATCACGTTCTCCGACGCGCCGCTCGAGGGCGTCGCGCCGTTCGAGGAACCCATGCCCGACGCGATGGCCGACGGCCGCACCGGGCGCGTGCCCGCGGGCTGTGTGTTCTGGATGAAGGCAGCGGACCGCACGTTCGGCACCGTCGCCGAAGACCACGGCAACTGCAGCGTCGGCAGCATGACCCACGGCTTCAAGACCCTCGAGGAGGTGGTCGGCAACTCCGACGTCGCCGCGCTGCTCGAATCGGGTTGGGTCACGATGGACGTCGTCCCCCAGATCCCCGTCGTCCACGAGCAGCCGGGTGCTGTCACCTACGGGCCGCTCGCGGACACGCCGGTCGACCCCGACGTGGTGTTCCTGCGCGTCACCGGCCGTCAGCTCATGGTGCTGTCGGACGCGATTCCCGGCCTGCGCATCGAGGGCAAGCCGCAGTGTCACATCGTCGCGGTCGCGAAGGAAGAGGGCGTGCCCGCGGCGAGTGTGGGATGCGCGCTCAGCCGGGTGCGCACGGGCATGCCGCCCACCGAGATGACGTGCGCGCTCCCCGCGTCACTGCTGCCCAACATCGTCCACGCGATCAAGGAGCACTCGGAAGCCGACACCGCCGTCGCCCACTACGCCGCCGAAGACGCTCGCAGGTTCGACTGACGACCCCCAGAACGAACCGGCGTCAGCGAGGGGGGCTATACCCCATCTGTTGACGCCGGTTGGCGGTTGGGCTACTTCTTCGCCGCTTCGTAGTACGGGTTGGCGCCGGACGCGTGGTCGGTGACGTCGATCACCTCGGTGATCTCGGGCACCGAATCGAGGATCGCGACCTCGATCCCCTGGCTGAGCGTGACTGCCGCGAGGCCGCAGCCCTGGCAGCCACCCGAGAGGCGCAGGTACACGATCGAGCCTTCGACGGCGACGAGCTCCGCGTACCCACCGTGCGCCGCGATCGCGGGATTGATCTCCACCTCGAGCACCTGCACGACTCGCTGCGGCACCTCGCCCGACAGGTCGGCGGGCGGGCGGTTCGGATCGACCGCCGGTGAGTACGGCACGACCGGCGCGGGCCGGTTGGGGTTCTGCATCACCATGCCGCCGCCGCTCAACTCGAGCGTGGCGCCGCGCAGCAAGTCGACGCTGTCGGCCGGAATCGCGACCGACACGTCGTCGTGGTGCTGAATCGCGACGTCGTCGTCGAGCTCGGACTCCGTACGGAACTCCATGAGGTAGGTGTACGCACCGGCCTGCTGGCCGCTCACCTCCACCCAGAGCACCAACGACTCGGGCTCCGACTCCGACGCGCGCACCTCGAGCACCTTGGCCATCGCGTCGTCGGTGACGCTGAGGATCGGGCTGGCAGTTTCGGACGTCATGCGCGCCATGATAGGTCCGTGCCTCGGGTTCTCCTCCTGCTTCCCACCTCCACCTACCGGGCAAGCGATTTCGTCCGGGCCGCGGCGCGGCTCGGCGTGGAGGTCGTCGTCGGCTCCGAGGAGCAGCAGGCGATGGCGGGCGAAATGCGCGATCGCGCCGTCGTGGTGCCGATGTCGGACGTCGGCGCCGCGGTCGACGCCATCGTCGCGCTCCACGAGCGCTCACCGGTCGACGCGGTGGTCGCCGTCGACGACCAGGGCGTCGAGGTGGCCGCGGCGGCCGGCGAGCGGCTCGGACTGCCGCACAACCTCCCCGCTGCGGTCTCGGCCACTCGCGACAAAGCGCTCATGCGTGCGGCGCTCGCGCGCGCCGAGATCCCGCAGCCGCGGTTTCGGGTCGTCGAGCACCTCTCGCAGGTCGCCGCGGCAGCGGAGGACATCGGGTTCCCGTGTGTGGTCAAGGCCGCTCGGTCTGTCGGCGAGTCGCGGCGTGATCCGAGCCGACGCACGTGGTGGCCGCGACCGCCGCGGCCGAGCGCATCCGCGCGATCGTCGCCGGGCCGCTCCTCGTGGAGGAGTACGTGCCGGGCGTGGAGGTCGCGGTCGAGGGACTGGTCGTCGACGCCGGAGCGCGCTCGAGATCCTGGCGGTGTTCGACAAGCCCGACCCGCTCGAGGGCCCGTACTTCGAGGAGACGATCTACGTCACGCCGTCGCGCCTGCCCGCCGACACGCTCGCGGCGAGTCGCCGACCTCACCGCGCGCGCGGCGCGTGCGATCGGGCTCACCGACGGACCGATCCACGCCGAGCTGCGCATCGACGGCGACCGGATGTGGGTCGTCGAGATCGCGGCGCGGTCGATCGGCGGGCTCTGCGCACGCACGCTGCGCTTCGGCGCGGGCATCGCGCTCGAGGAACTGATCCTGCGCCACGCGCTCGGGCTGCCGCTCGACGATCTCGAACGCGAGCGAGCCGCGTCGGGCGTGATGATGCTGCCCGATCCCGCGAGCGGGCGTGCTCGAAGCGGTGCGCGGGCAGGACGACGCGCGGGCGGTGGCCGGCATCACCGGGCTCGAGATCACCGTGCCACGCGGGCGCCGCGTCGTGCCGCTTCCCGAGGGCGACCGCTACCTCGGGTTCCTGTTCGCGCGCGCCGACACGCCCGGAGCAGGTGGAAGCCGCGCTGCGGGCCGGTTACGCCGCGCTCGACGTGGAGCTGTCCTCGTAGAGCTCCTCGCCGTCGGCGTAGCCGCGCCGCGATGTCGACGACGCGTGACATCTCGCGCCGCGTCGGCGTGTGCGCGGCGAGGAAGCGTGCAAGCGCGGCGAGCACGAGGATGCCCTCCTCCGACCCACGCGGCCACGCCTCGTACTGCCGGACCCCGGCCTCCATCACCTGGTACCAGTGGAAGCCGCAGTCCTCGCGGAGCAGCGCGTGCCCGAGTGTCGCGATCGAGCCCGGCCGGGTCGCCGCCCGCCTTCAGGTAGCCGTACGCGATCGTGCCGGCCTCGTTGACGCCACCCTGCACGTCCCAGCACGCCTCGAGCTCGGTCAAGGTCGCCCTCGGTGGCGGTCGGGAGCCGCGCCGCGGGGACGTTCAGGAAACGGTCGAGGTAGACGCGCAGCGCGCCGTGCACGAGGCCGCGCAGCAGCTCCGGCGTGGGGTTGCGCACGCAGTGCCTGGTGCAACCCGTTCGCGGCGGTGAACGCGTGGTGGACGACGTTCCAGTCGCCGTGGTCGTTCTGGGTGTGGAAGCGCACGATGCGCAGCGCGGCGGCGAACGCGACCGCACGCCCGAGCTGCTCGGCGGTGGCGCCGCGTGCCATCGAGCCGCAACAGCGCGTCGACGACGGCGTACGGGATCCTCGGCGAGCAGCTCCCACGCCGAGCTCGGCGACGTCCTGGTCGCCCAACGTGCCGCGCTCCGACTCGCCCTCGGCCCAGGCCTGCGGCAGGCGCTCGTTGGCGCGCCGCACGAGCGCCGCGAGGTCGTGGGGGTGGCGCCACTCGCCGCCCTCCTCGGAGCGTGAGGCGGCCGCCGTCTCGCGTACGAGCGTGGGCAGCACCGTGGCCGCCGCGTCGGCGCCGACGTAGCCGAGCGCCTCGAACGCCTTGTTCGTGAAGTCGATGGTGTGCCCGCCGTCGATGAACACGTGGTCGGTGACCGCCGCGAACATCATCTCTCGACCTCGTCGCGCCGCGCCCGGACGCGATCGCGGTGGCGAGCGAGCGCTCCGCCGCGTCGGACGATCGGGTCTCCACGAACCGGCGGTACCACTCGCCGAGACGCGCCGCATCGACGCCGTCGTCGAGCGGGTCGAGCGGGAAGCGCGGCGGCTGGTTGCTGCGTGTCGCGCGCCACGAACACGAGGCCGTGCGTGAGCGCGAGCGCGCGGTCGGCATCGTCGAGGTGCGGAAGCAGGTTGGCCATCGCCACGAGCACCGTGAGCCCGGCGCCCCAACCACCCTCCCGGTAGCGCGTGCCGAAGTCGAGCCCGACACGCACGATGTCGGACGGCGGAACGCCGGCTTCGAGGAGACCGAGAACCGACTTCGCCATCACCAGCGTGAGGCCGTCTTCGAGTCCCTGCTCCAGTCGGCGGCGAAGGTGCGGCACGGGATCGCCGGTGTCGCGCGCGTCGACGAGGACGTCGTCACCGTCGATGGTGACGTCGAAGCCGCGTGCGTCGTCCGCGAACGGATCGAGCGTGCAGCCGCTCGCGAGATCGAAGCGCGCGTTGTGCCAGTGACACGTGACGAGCCCGCATTCGACCGTGCCCTGGTGCAGCGGGAAGCCCATGTGCGGGCACCGGTCCTCGATCGCGTACGCGCGATCGTCGTCCCAGAACACCACGACCGGCAGCGAGCCGACCTTGGTGAGGAGCTGCCCGGTCTTCCGGCAGCTCCTCCAACGATCCCGCGTGCACGCTCATGCTGCCTCCATGCCGGGACGGTCAAATAACGGAAGCCAGTACTTGCGATACTCTGCCCCCGTCGAACCGAGTTTGTCAAGGGAATCCTTGCGAAACGCGATACCCTCCGTGCCGTGACCGACGTCCGCATCACCCCGGCGCGCCAACGGGTGCTCGAGATCCTCAAGCTCGAGGAACCTGCCACCGCGGCCGGCCTGGCGGTCGAGCTCGGCCTCACCGAAGCCGCCGTGCGCCAGCACCTCGCCGCGCTGGAGGCCGAGGGCGTCGTCGCCGCCAACGCGACCGCGGCGGAACGACCGGGGCGGCCGGCGGCGCGCTGGTCCCTCACCGACGTCGGTCATCGCCTGTTCCCCGATCGCCACGGCGAGCTCACCGTGCAGCTCGTCGACGCGATCCGCGAGGCACTCGGCGAGGACGGGCTCACGCTGGTGATCGACGCACGGACCGACGAGCAGCTCCGCGCGTACCGCGACGTCCTCCGCGGCTCGGGATCGTCGCTGCGGACGCGGCGTCGACGCGCTCGCCGCGCAGCGCACGGCGGAGGGCTACATGGCCGAGATCGTCGCCGACGACGACGGATACCTCCTGATCGAACACCACTGCCCGATCTGCGACGCGGCGAAGTCGTGCCTCGGGTTCTGCAGCGCAGAGTTGCGGTTGTTCGGCGATGCGCTCGGTGACGACGTCACCGTCGAGCGAACCGAACACCTCCTCACAGAAGGCCGGCGCTGCGCCTATCACATCCGCCCGCGCGGAGCCTGAGTCATCGTGCGCGTGCTTCTCGTCGCCACCTACGAGCTGGGCCAGCAACCCGGCAACCTCGCCGGCCCGGCCGCGCGCCTGCTCGAACGAGGGCACGACGTCCGCGTCCTCGACACGTCGATCGACCCGTGGGATCCTGCGCTCGCCGAGTGGGCCGAGCAGGTGGCGTTCTCCGTGCCGATGCATACCGCCACGAGGTTGGCGCGGGAGCTCGCGACCACCGTCGACCGGCCGGTGTGCTGCTACGGGCTCTACGCCGGTATGTGCGCCGATGTGGCCGACGCCGTGATCGCGGGAGAATACGAAGACGCACTCGTTGGGTGGGTAGAAGGCGAGCCCATCGCCGAACCGGTGCAGTTGGGGCGGCCCACGCCAACGCCGATCAGCCGGATCCCCGCGCGGTATCTGCTCCCGGCCCTCGACCGCTACGTGCAACTCGCGATCGGTAGCGAGCTGCGGCTGGTGGGTTCGGTCGAAGCGAGCCGTGGTTGCACCCACCGATGCCGGCACTGCCCGGTTCCCGTCGTCTACGACGGCCGGGTACGCGTCGCCGACGAGCCCGCGGTGCTGGCCGACGTCGAGCAGCTCGTTCACGCCGGGGCGCAGCACATCACCTTCGGCGATCCTGACTTCCTCAACGCGCCGCAGCATTCGATGCGCGTCGTGCGCGCCCTGCACGACCGGTTCCCGATGTTGACGTTCGACTGCACGGTCAAGGTCGAGCACGTGCTCCAGCACCGGGATCTCCTCGGCGAGCTCCACGAGTTGGGATGCATCTTCTTGGTCTCCGCGTTCGAGTCGTTGAACGACGCAACGCTCGAACGCCTCGACAAGGGTCACACCGCAGCCGACGAGACGGAAGCGGTCACGTTGCTGCGCGCGCACGGCATCGACGTGCGGCCGTCGTTCCTGCCGTTCACGCCGTGGACCACCCGCGCCGACATCGCCGCGCTGCTCGACTTCGTGTACCACAACGATCTGGTGGGCAGCGTCGATCCCGTGCAGTACACGATCCGGCTGCTGCTGCCCGCGGACTCGCTCCTTCTGGGGCACCCCGATCTCGCGCCGCACCTCGGCCCGTGGGATCCGGCGCGACTCACCTACGAGTGGACGTCCGCGGATCCCCGGATGGACGGGCTCCAGCGCGAGCTCGCGCTACTCGTCGAAGAGAATGTCGAGCGGGGCGAGGCGATCACCGCGACGTACGCGCGCGTGCGGGCCGCGGCCGGCATCGCGCCCGTCGACCTCGCGCGCTGCAACACCGATCGGCCCCGTCTCACCGAAAGCTGGTTCTGCTGCGCGGAACCAACCGACAATCAGCTGAGGGCAGTCACCAGATGACCCAAACCAACGACTTCAACCAACAGATGATCGAGCAGTTCCGCGCGAACGGCGGCCGGCTCGACTTCGGGCCGGCGTCGCTCCTCCTGCTCACGACCACCGGGGCGAAGACGGGGCGCAAGCACACCACGCCCCTCGCCGTGTTCGACGACGACGGTCGCATCTATGTGATCGCTGTCCAAGGGCGGCGCGCCCTCGCATCCGGCGTGGTTCCACAACCTCGTCGCCAACCCGACCGTCACCGTCGAGCACAGCGGTGAGCGCTACGACGCCACGGCTTCCGTCGTGCCCGACGACGCACACGACGAGCTGTACGCGCGCATCGCAGAGCGGTTCCCCCAGTTCGGCGAATACCAGACGAAGACGACGCGCAAGATCCCGGTGATCGAGCTCGAGCGCGTCGGGAAGAAGTAGCCGGCCGGCCGTTCTGCGCACGCGGTACGACCGGTGCTTCACTCCGGGAGCCGCCGTACCCACCATCCCAAACGAGGCCGGCGGCTAGGCGAGAAGACCCTCGGCGCGCAGCGAGTCGGCAAGTAGCACGGCGTCGACGAACAGCACCGCCCGGAGCCCCACTTCACGCGCGGTGTCCACGTGCCCGGGTGAGTCGTCGACGAAGAACACCGAGTGCGGTGGGACGTCGAGCCTCGCGCACACGAGCTCGTACACCCCGGGATCGGGCTTCGCGACCCCGAGGTCGGCCGAGTTGAAGATCACGTCGAACTCGTCGCCGATGCCCAGCCGAGCGAGGTCGGCCCCCAGGCGCGTCGTTCCGTTCGTCAAGAGCCCGACCGGTGTCCGCGCTCGAACCTCCCGTGCGAGCTGCAGCACCGCGTCGTTCACCTCACCGCACGACTCCGACCACGCCGCCACCGCCGCGGCCGACTCCTTCCCGAGCCGTCGCAACACCTCGGCCCGCCACTCCTCGTCGGTGATCCTCCCGGTGACGGCCTCGTCGAGGAGCCCCGGCGCGAAGGCAACCGGCGGTACCTCCGGCCAGCCTGCGCTTCCCGGGAACCGGCGGACCACCCCGTCGAGGTCGAAGAGTACGATATGTACCATTTCACCCTAGTTCATCGGACTCAGGAGCCTTCGAGCCCTACGACGTCGACGTGCTCAACCTCCGCGGAGCACGTTGAGTGACGAGCCGGCGCGGAACCAGGCGATGTGCTCGTCGGACATGGTGTGCGCGGTCGTGATCTGGTCGGTGGTGCCGTTGGCGTGGTGGAGCACGACCTTCACCGACTTGCCCGGCGCGAGGTCGGTGAGGCCGACGATGTCGACGACGTCGTCGACGAGCACGCGCTCGTAGTCGTCGGCGTTCGTGAACGTGAGCGCGAGCATGCCCTGCTTCTTGAGGTTCACTTCCGCGATGCGGGCGAACGACCGTGCGATGGTGGCCACGCCGTTCATGAAGCGCGGCTCCATCGCTGCGTGCTCACGCGACGATCCCTCGCCGTAGTTCTCGTCGCCGACGACGATCCACTGGATGCCGGCCTTCTTGTACTCGCGGGCAAGGTCGGGCAACGGCTTCACGGATCCGTCGCGCGCGTCGATGCCCATGCCGGGCGCATCGAGCGCGAACGCGTTGTTCACCCCGCTGAACAGGTTGCCGGAGATGTTGGTGAGGTGGCCCCGGTATCGCAGCCAGGGGCCGGCCGGCGAGATGTGGTCGGTGGTGGTCTTGCCGACCGTCTTCGCCAGCACTCGCACACCGGTGAGATCACGCCCGTTCCACGCGGGGAACGGTTCGAGCAGCTCGAGCCGTTCGGAATCGGGTTCGACGATCACCTCGACGGTGGTGGGGTCGTCGGCGGGTGCGACGAAGCCGGACTCGCCGGGGTCGAATCCCTTCGTCGGCAGCTGGTCGGCTACCGGCGGCTCGAGCAGCACCTTCGTACCGTCGGGCGCCTCCAGCGGCTCGTGCACGAAGTCGACATCGAGCCGTCCCGTCAACGCCATCGCGGTGACGGTCTCGGGCGAGCCGATGAACGACAGTGTCGCGGCGTTGCCGTCGTTCCGCGCGGGGAAATTGCGGTTGAACGACGACACAATCGTGTTGCGTTCACCCTTTTCGATGTCGTCGCGCTGCCACTGGCCGATGCAGGGGCCACACGCGTTCGCGAGCACGGTGGCGCCGATCGCTTCGAGGTCGTCGAGGAGGCCGTCGCGCTGAATCGTCGCGCGCACCTGCTCCGATCCCGGCGTGATGAGGAGCGGCGCCTTCACGGTGAGTCCCGCCGCGTGCGCCTGCCGGGCAACGTGGGCGGCGCGTCCGATGTCTTCGTACGAAGAGTTCGTGCACGAACCGACGAGCGTGTACCGGATGTTGACCGGGTAGTCCTCCTCGTGCGCGGCCTTGCCGACGTCGGCGATCGGACGATCGAGGTCCGGCGTGTGCGGACCCACGAGGTGAGGCCCGAGCTCGTCGAGGTCGATGTCGATCACGCGGTCGAAGAACCGCTCGGGATCGGCGACCACTTCTTTGTCGATGCGGAGGTGCTCGGCGTGCGTGTCGGCCAGATCGGCGATCGCCTCGCGTCCAGTGGCCTTCAGGTACGCGGCCGACTGCGCGTCGTAGCCGAACAGCGAGCAGGTCGCTCCGATCTCCGCGCCCATGTTGCAGATGGTGGCCTTGCCCGTCGCCGAGATCGACTCCGCCCCCTCGCCGAAGTACTCGACGATCGCGCCGGTACCGCCCTTCACGGTGAGGATGCCGGCGACCTTGAGGATGATGTCCTTCGACGCGGCCCAGCCTGACAGCT
Source organism: uncultured Actinomycetes bacterium (assembly GCA_963705625.1). Lineage (GTDB taxonomy): Bacteria > Actinomycetota > Acidimicrobiia > IMCC26256 > DASPTH01 > DASPTH01. Next base: position 62,082 of record CAVPKG010000001.1, on the reverse strand, counting down.
CCCCGTGGAGATGTACGCCGATGACCCGCGGGACGCGCGTGTTGAACGGCCAGCCGGCCATCACGTCGACCACATCGGCGCCGCCTACACCGATGGCGACCATGCCGAGGCCACCGGCGTTGGGCGTGTGGCTGTCGGCGCCGATCATCATCCCGCCCGGGAACGCGTATTGCTCGAGCACGACCTGGTGGATGATGCCGGAGCCCGGCTTCCAGAACCCGGCGCCGTACTTCGCCGACACCGTACGGAGGAACTCGTAGACCTCGGAGTTCACGTCGAGCGCGCTGCGGAGATCGATGTCGGCGCCCACGCGAGCCTGGATGAGGTGGTCGCAATGGATCGTGGTGGGCACTTGCACGCGTGGCAGCCCCGCGGTCATGAACTGGAGCATCGTCATCTGCGCGGTGGCGTCTTGCATCGCCACCCGGTCGGGGCGGTAGTCGGCGTAGTCGACGCCACGTTCGATGCCGACGGTTGCAGGGTCGTCGGCGTGGGCGAACAACACCTTTTCGGCAAAGGTCAGCGGACGCCCGAGGCGCCGGCGGGCGTCGCCCAACGCCTTGGGAAACCGTGCGTACACCGCCTCGACGAGCTCGGTGGGCGTGGTGGGCCCGACGCTCTCCGCCATGACGCGCTCCTTGCGATCGTTCATCGTCACCTTTTCTCGAAGGCTATTCCGTGTACCGACGCGGGGAATACTTCGGCTATGGATCGGCCTCACGTCGTGGTCATCGGTGCCGGGTTCGGCGGGCTCACCGCCGTTCGCTCGCTCGGGGCCGAGCCGGTGGACGTCACCTTGATCGACCAGCACAACTTCCACACCTTCTCGCCCTTGCTCTACCAGGTCGCGACCGCGGGAGTGGCGCCCGACGACATCGCGCCCAGCGTGCGCGGCGTCGTCCGACGAGAGCGCAACGCCGAGTTCCACATGGGTCGCGTCACCGGTATCGACTTCGACGCCCGTCGCGTGGTCCTCGCCGACGGCGATCCGATCGCGTACGACTACCTGGTCCTCGCGGCCGGCGCGGTCAGCGGCGACTTCGGCGTGCCGGGCGTCCGCGAGCACGCGCTGCCACTGAAATCCCTCGCAGACGCGATCCACGTACGTATCACGGTGTTGCGCCAGTTCGAAGCGGCCGACCGGAATCCGGCGCTCATCGATCGCGGGATCCTCCGCGTCGTCGTCGCGGGAGGCGGCCCAACCGGAGTGGAGCTCAGCGGCGCGCTCGCTGAATTGTTCACCAAGGTGCTCGCCAAGGATTTCGTCACATTCGGCATCGATCGTGCCGAGGTCGTCCTCGTCGAGGCCTCCGGCACGCTCCTCAACACCTTCTCGGCGCGATCACAGGCCGAGGCAGTGCGCGAGCTGGAAGCGCGCGGCGTGCAGATCCGGCTCGACACGCCGATCGCGTCCGTCGATTCCGACGGGGTCACGCTCGCCGACGGCACGCGGATCGCCAGTTGCGTGGTGATCTGGTGCGCGGGCGTGAAGGCCAACCCGCTCGCGAACCAGCTGGGACTGCCGCAGACCCGGCGCGGCGAGATCGAAGTGGGCGACGATCTCAGCGTTCCGACCCGTCCCGAGGTCTTCGTGATCGGCGACCTGGCCGGCGCGACCGACCGAAGGGGCCGTCGGTATCCGCAGCTCGCGCCCGTGGCGATGCAGCAGGCACGGCACGTGGCGCGGACGATCACGAGACGCATCCGGGGTCGGAAGACTCGGCGCTTCCGCTACGTCGACAAGGGAACGATGGCCACGATCGGGCGACGTTCTGCCGTCGCCGAGCTACCACTCGGGATCCGGCTCGGTGGCACGCTCGGGTGGTTGAGCTGGCTCGGCCTGCACCTGGTGTTCCTCGTGGGGTTCCGCAACCGTCTCGTGGTGTTCGTGAACTGGGTGTGGAACTACCTCACGTGGGACCGCGGCAACCGCATCATCATCCCGCCCGAGTCGCGCCCTACTTCTTCAGGGTGACAACGACCGTGCCGTTCCAGCTCACGTCGGTCTTGTAGGACGCGTCGTAGGTCTTGGTGAGTCCCACCGTGTACGTCTTCGACTTCGACTTGCTCTTGTTGAGCTTGTCGAGATCGACCTTCAGCACGATCGTGCCCTCGGTCTCCTCCGGCGACGAGCCGACGCTGACGACCGGTTCGTAGCCCGAGCACCCCGTACCGTTCGCGTCGGTGAACTGACCGACGAAGCCGGTGTTGACGGGCACTGGGCTCACACCTTTCAACGTGCCCTGGTTGGTGAGGGTCTGGCCCTTCTTGCCGTAATCGAATTCGAACTGTCCGACGTTTTCGATCCCGTTGGCGCTTGCGATCGACAGGTCACCCGTGCAGTTGACGCCGGCCGCCGTGAGCGTTGCGGATGCAGTGATGGTTCCCGTCTTCTTCTTCGAGTAGCGGTACTGACCGTTTCCTGGGAGTGGGATGTCGGAGCTCGTCTCCCAGTTGACGTTCGCCTGCGATGTCGTCTTGTTGCTCCCCGCCTGATCGACCTGGTTGAAGGTGCCATTGGCGTCGTACTCGACGTGCAGCGTGCCCTTCACGACAAGCGCGGCTGCCGATGCCGACGACGCTCCCGCGCCGAGCACCAACGCGGTCATGACGAGCGAAGCCGCCGCGAGGCGACTCCCGAGGGCCTTCGTTCCGCCCATGTCGGCCCCTCCGCGCCCGATCTCCTTGCCGCGCGATCGCTACCGACCGGGCCGGCGTACCCGCCGGCGGGTGCATATCGTGACGCCTCATGGCGATCACGAACAACGAGGCTGCTCGACGCTTCGAGACGACCGCCGACGGTCACACCGCCGAGCTCACCTACCGGCGTCACGGCGACCGGCTCGTGCTCGTGCACACCGGAGTGCCCGACGAGCTCGAGGGTCAGGGAGTCGGCGGCGCGCTCGTCACCGCGGCTGTGGACTTCGCAGCCGAGCACGGCCTCACTCTCGTACCGCGCTGCCCGTTCGCGCGGCAGTGGCTGGAACGTCACCCCGACGTCGCGACACGCGTGATGATCGAACCGCCGCCCGAGTAACGATCTCGTCAGCCTGGTTCACGACGCGAAACAGGCGGCGAGGAACGACTCGAATCCCGCGGCGTCGTAGGCGATCGTCAGCTCTCCGTCGTAGCTCGTGATGTCGAGAGCCGGACAGAAGTAGCCATGACCCTCCACGAAGAACTCCGGCGACCCGCGGACGCCGCGACGCACACCTTCCCGCCAGTCGGCCAGCACCGCGTCGCGCGCGACCGGGCGTTGCACCTGCACCCCGTGCTCGGCGGCGATCGCATCGAGCACACCGGCGTCGCCGAGGTCGCGGCCTTCCTCGAAGAGCGCGGTCCGCAGCGACAAACTGATGCGTTCCCCGACGGCGGTACTGGTCGCGTACGCCGCCGCCGCGAGCTCGAGCGCGGGCAACGACGACGCAGGGAACTTGGCACGATCGAATCCAACGAAGAGGTCGGGCGCGACGCTCTCCCGCAGCTCCGCCACGTGTGTCGCGATCGAGTCGGGATCGAGTGGGACGCCGTTCACCAGCTCGAGCGGCCACGCTCGCACGACGAGCGCCACGTCGTCTCGCCCGACGTCGGTCCGACGGCGAACCACGCGGCGCAGCCCGACATGAGTGAACGGGCAACACACGTCGGCGAACACCTCGATCGTGCTCACTCGTTGCTTCCGCGTCAGTGGGGTCGGTGGGCGCGGACGACATGGTCGATCGCGACACGCGGACCGTCGGGCGTGTCAACCGAGCGCTCGACCCGCTCGGCCTTGACGACCTCCAGCTCGGACACGATTGCCGCAACCTGGTCCGGCGACGCGAGCACCGCCGGATCCTTCGGGCCGCCGTACCCGCCGTTCGATGTTCGCTTCGTCGTGCGCGATGACGAGCAGCGTGCCGCCGGGGGCGACGGCGTCGACCGCGCGCCCCAGTGCGGCCGAACGATCGGGCTCGGGGAGCTGCAGGTACGCGACGAGCACGAGCTCGTAGGCGCCGGGGCTCGGACTGAATGTGGTCACGTCCTCGAGCGCGGTGACGAGCTCGACGCCCCGCCGGGCCGCCAGTTCCCGCGCCTTGTCGAGCGCGACGTCCGAATAGTCGACGGCGGTTGCGCGCCAGCCCTGCTCGGCGAGCCAGATCGCGTTGCGTCCCTCCCCCGCGGCCAGATCGAGCACACGCCCGGGCTCGAGGTCGGCGACCTCGGCGACGACGAACCGGTTGGGTTCGGCCGACCAGACCAGCTCAGTCGATCGGTACCGCTCGTTCCACTCGTTCCGGTCCATGCGTCAGCTGCCGCCGTTCAGTGTGGCTTCCAAGCCTCGGGGTCGTCGAGGAGTCGCTCGACCGAACGTGGCAGCTTGCCCGCCACGACGTCGGCGACGGTGACATGCTCGAGCACGTTGCGCAACGCGGCGCGCACCGCGATCCATACCTGGGGCAGTGACTCGGCCGCGCCGTCGTAGGCGAGGTTCTCGGGTCGCACGTCGCGCACCGCCGCGAGCGGACCTTCCATCGCGCGCATCACGTCGGCCAGCGTGATGTCCTTCGCCGGACGCGCGAGCCGCGAGCCGCCCTCGGCGCCGCGCTGCGTGCTCACGATTCCGGCACGGCGCAAGTCGTTGAGGATGTTGTCGAGGAAGTGGCGTGGGATGCCCTGCGCCTCGGCGATGCGGTCGGCCTTCACCAGCGCGCCCTCGGCCGCACCGAGCTCGGCTACCGCCCGCACCGCATAGTCGGTCTTGGCCGTGACGTTCACGGAGCGAACGCTAGCGAGCCGGGTATCCCGGCGAGCCGTGAGCGACCCAGCACACGGGAGCGAACGCTAGCGAGCGGGGTATCCCGGCGAGCCGTGAGCGACCCAGCACACGGGAGCGAACACGACGAGCGAGCCGGGTATCCCGGCGAGCCGTGAGCGACCCAGCACACGGGAGCGAACGCCAGCGAGCCGGGTATCCCGGCGAGCCGTGAGCGACCCAGCACACGGGAGCGAACGCTAGCGAGCCGGGTATCCCGGCGAGCCGTGAGCGACCCAGCACACGGGAGCGAACGCGAGCGAGCGGGGTATCCCGGCGAGCCGTGAGCGACCCAGCACACGGGAGCGAACGCGAGCGAGCGGGGTATCCCGGCGAGCCGTGAGCGACCCATTCTGTGGCGCGCGAACCCTACATTGTTCACTTCGTCGGTCAGCTTGATGAGGTGGAGGCCGCAGGTTCGTGAACATCGATCCCGGCATCGCGCTCGCCGGCCTGATCGTCGGCTTCGTGGTCGGCCTCACCGGCATGGGTGGGGGCGCGCTCATGACGCCGGTCCTCGTCATCGGTTTCGGCATCGAGCCGCTTACCGCGGTGTCGAGCGACCTCGTGGCCGCGGTGGTGATGAAGCCGATCGGCGGCGGCATCCACTTCCGCCGCGGCACGGTGCACATGGGTCTCGTGCGCTGGCTCATGCTCGGCTCGGTGCCGGGCGCGTTGATCGGCTCATACGTGATCTCGCACATGGGCGACGACGTCGGCGACACGATCAAGGTGATCCTCGGTGTCGTGCTGTTGATCGCCGCGGCGGCGATGATCGTGCGCTGGTACATCGGCAGCCGCCACATCGGCATCCTCGAAGGTGACGCCGCCGAACGGGTCCCCGTACGACGGGTCGCGACGCTCACCGTCGGCCTGGTCGGCGGCTTCGTGGTCGGGATGACGTCGGTGGGATCCGGCTCGTTGATGATCGTCGCGATGATGCTGCTGTACCCGATGCTCTCGGCGAGGGAGCTCGTCGGCACCGACCTCGTGCAGGCCGTCCCGCTCGTGACCGCAGCCGCCGTCGGTCACCTTCTCTGGGGCGACTTCGAGCTCGATATCACGACCTCGCTCCTGCTCGGAAGCATCCCGGGAGTGATCCTCGGCGCGCACGTGTCGTCCCGCGCGCCCGACGACCTCATCCGTCCCGTGCTCGCGCTCGTGCTCGTGCTCTCCGGGCTCAAGCTGCTCGACGTGCCGAACGACGTGCTCGGCGTGATCCTCGTGCTCGCGCTGATCGGGGGCGCCGTCGCGTGGTTCGTCAGGCGGCGACGCGTTCGTAGGCCGCGCGCACGATCGGCGGAGTCGGCGTCACCCAGTTCAGCGCCCGACTGAGCGGATACATCGCCGCCCTCACCGGCAGCCCCGCGCCCGGGATCCACGGCAGCCGGTACATGCGGCGTGCGTACCGCGGGAGGATCGCGACCGCAGCCGTCGTGGGGATGACCCACAACGGGCGGTACGCGAGTTGCATCGGCGGGAACAGGACGACGCGCAGGCCGTCGAACGCGGCCGGCGTGGCCTGCAACGTGGGGCGCACCGACCTCAGGTACTCGCGCACCTCACCCATCGACTGCGGTGCCAACTGCGCGGGCAACTCGACCATCTCGGCGACGCGCGCCATCTCGACCACGTAGCGGTCGGCGTCTTCCTCCGACAGCCGTCCCGCGTACGTGCGGTACACGAGGACGAACGACTCGAGCTCGACCGCGTGGATCCACAGCAGGAGGTCGGGGTCGTTACCGGCGTACGCGCGACCCGTGACCGGGTCGATGCCGTGAATGCGTGAATGCACCTTGCGCACGCGTTCGCACGCGGCTTCGGCGGCGGCGGTGTCGCCGTAGATCGTGTTCATGACGAAGCTCGTGGTGCGCTCGAGCCGACCCCACGGATCTTCGCGGAACTTGCTGTGCTGGTCGACCGCCGCCATCGCGCGCGGTTCGAGCGCCTGCACGAGCAGGGCGCGCATCCCGCCGATGAGCATCACGGGATCGGCGTGAATGTGCCACGCCACACTGTCGGGCCCGAACAACCCGGTGTCACCCATCCGTGCACCGTACGCGGCCCCGATCACGGCGGAGGCACGGGAGCCGCACCCGGCGGCGAGTTCGTAGCTGGCGAAGCAGGGGTCGCGCAGGGAGAGCAGGGCCCTGATCGCGTGGTCGGGGTCGAGTGATTGGCCGTACCGGCGTGGGCTTCCCGGTATGTCGTCGATCGTGATCCGCGGGCCTGGTTGCGTTGGGCGATCCCAGGTTCGTCGGCACCGATCACGTATACGGGTGCCGCGCCGAGGGGCCGGCCGTTCGGGTCGAGCGACGGTCCGGTCAGCGCTCCTCGATGACGACGGTCTGCATGACGTCGCCGACCTTGGTGTCCAGCGCGACGTCCATCCCATCGGTGACGTAGCCGAACAGGTTGTAGGCCTTGTCGAGCTTGCGGGTGCAGTCGTCGATGCACACGAAGAACTGCGAGCCGTTCGTGTTCTTCCCGGAGTTGGCCATCGCGACCGCGCCGAGCGTGTACTCGCTCTTCACGGGCTCGTCCTCGAACTTGTAACCGGGACCGCCCGTGCCGGTTCCTTGGGGACAGCCACCCTGGATCACGAAGTCGGGCACGACACGGTGGAACGTGAGACCGTCGTAGTAGCCCTGGCGCGCGAGGACCACGAAGTTGTTGACGGTCTTCGGTGCGAGCTTCGGGTCGAGGTCGAGCACCATCGTGCCGCGATCCGTGGTGATCGTCGCGCGGTAGGTCTTGGTCTCGTCGATCTCGAACGTGGGCTGTTGTGCCATGTGACGGACTCCTGCTCTCCGGGTCGCTCACTGCGAATCGGGGATACCCCGATTCGCGGACGTTCGCTCCTGCTCCTCTATCGGGACTTGGGCACGGTAGTCGACGGCGACTCGAGCGCTTTCGTGACGCTCGCGAGCAGATCGCGCGCGTTGCCGGCATACGGGCCATTCGGCGCCTTCACGAGGTAGGTCTGGAGGTCGGCCTGAGCACGGTCGAGCTGCGAGGTCGCGGACTCGAGGACGGCGCGGAAGTAGTAGGCGTCGGCGTACTCCGGGTCCTTCTCGATCGCAGTGTTGAACGCGGAGCTCGCCTCGGTGACGAACTGCACTCGAGTGGCGCTGTCCTTGATCGACTCGGACGCGATGTACAGCAATCGACCGGCATTCGCGTGAGCTTGGGGTCGATTCGGGTCGATGGTGATCGCGTTGTCGGACTGCGCGAGGGCGTTGCGAAGGTCGCCGTTCGCCTCGTACGCATGCGCGAGCGCGAGGCGCGCGTCGTAGTCGTCGGGGTTGGCGTTCACCTTCGCTTCGAGCGCCTTGATCGTCGCGCCGAGCCGTTTCGCGACGGCTTGCTGCTGCGCGGACTGCGAGTTTCCGGACGCAGTTTGTCCTGGGAGCCGAGCGCCCAGCGCAGAGGCGAGCGCGACCCCCGCGACAAGGGCGAAGACCACGATCACCGCGATGATCGTGAAACGGCGGCGCGCCGGAACCGCGGGCGGGGGCACCGGGCGAGCGTCGACGCCGTCGCGGAGCGCACGGATCGTTGCGGCCGCGCGGGCGGTGTAGTCGTCGTGTAGCTCCCGGTACGACTCGTCGTCGATCCCGCCGGTCTCGTGCTCGGCCTCGAGATCATCGAGCGACTTCAGCAGGAAGTCACGTTCGGCCTCCAGCTCTTCGTGGTCAGTCATCGTCGACGCCACGTTCCCGGTCGACGAGCGCTGCGTCGGCCTCGGTTGCGTGCAGGCGCGGCTCGCGGCGGGCTCGCGCGAGGCCGAACCAGATCCCGGCGGCCCCGAGCGCGAGCACGAGGACCGGGAGCACCCACACGATCAAGCCGATGCCGGAGCTCTGTGGGGAGAGCAAGATGTCTTCGCCGTAGTCGTCGACGTAGACCTGCCGGATCGCCTCGTCACTCTGCCCGGCGGCGATGCGCCGCTTGATGTCGGCGCGGATCGCCTTCGAGGTGGGGGCGTTGCTGTCGGCAACCGACAGACCCTCGCACTCCGGGCACCGCAGCTCGGTGGCCAGGTCGTGAGCCCGCGTCGCGGCGCTCCGGTTGCCACTCGGCCAGAGCAGGATGGCGAGCACAACTGCCACCACCACGCCGAGCGCGAGCCAGGGCCACCAGCGGCGCATCACTGTTGCCCGCGCGCGGCAGCGAGCAGCTCCTCGAGGTTCGACACACTCACGTCGGCGAGCTGGAAGCCGACGATCTGCCCAGCGGGGGTGATCGCGAACGTCTCCGGTTGACCTCGCGTCGCGAAGTCGAGCGCCGCCGTCGATCCCGGATCGAGCGCGATCGTCCAACCCATGCCCTGCTTGCGCACGTAGTCCTCGATGCCGGTCCTGCCCTGCTGCGCGTCACGCACGATGCCCACCATCGCGAAATCCGGATCGTTGGCGTGCGCCTGATAGAAGGCTTTGAGCGAGGGCAGCTCTCGCTGGCAGGGGATGCACCAGGTGTTCCAGAAATTCACGATCACTGCCTTGCCCGCGAGGCCGTCGCGTGTGACGCGCTCGCCGGTGAGAGTCGGCAGGCTGAACTTGGGCGCGTCGCGACCCACGAGCGGATTGGCTTGCGATTCGATCTGCGGGTCGTTCCCGACGTTGAGCGCCAGTACGACACCGAAGACGACGACAACTGCGGCCGCGGTGAGCGCGATCCAACGAGCCGGATGCCTCATGCCGGCACCTCTTCGAGCGCCGGATCCTCGGATTCGGCCGGGGAACCGGTGGGCACGGGGGTGCGCGGCCGGCGCCGCAACCGCGGCGACAGCGCCAGAATCGTGCCGAGCGCCATCACGCCGCCGGCGATCCACAGCCACACGATCATCGGGTTGACGCGGACGCCGAGCGTGATCCGGCCGCCGCTTCTCGGCGACGACACGAGCGTGAGATACACGTCTTCGATGGGGCCGGTGTGCACAGACGGCGTACCAATGCCTTCGGTGCTGTTGGGGAACGTGGAGATCGCCGGGGCGTACACGCCCAGCACGTGATCGCCGCGTTGCACGCGCACGCCGGCCGACACGGTGGTCTTCTGGGCGGACCGTTCCACCTTCGAACCGAGATACGTGAGCGTGTACCCGGAGACCACAGCCGACTGGCCGCGCTTCAGTCGAACCTCACGGTTCGCGCCGTACGACGACGACACCGCCAACACCACGGCGATGAGCACGACTCCGAAGTGCACGATGAGCCCGCCGTACAGCCGCGGGTTCGACCGCGTGGCGTGCCCCAGCGCGACGGCCCGTGGCTCACCGAGTGCTCGCCGTCGACCGCGAACGCCGAGCACGAACTGACGGACGATCCCTGCAGTGGCGAACGCGCCGAGCCCGTAGGCGATCACCTCGGCAACGCCGCGTGCGCCGAACGCGACGGCGCCCACCATCGTGAGCGCACCGATCCAGGCGGGGACGAGCAGCCGTTGACGGAGGACGTCGCCGCTCGTGGCGCGCCAGGGCAGCGCGGGAGCGACCGCCATCAGGAACAGCAGCGCGAGGCCGATCGGTGTGGTCATCCGGTCGAAGTAGGGCTCCCCGACCGACAGCCGGCTCCCCCGCAGCGCCTCCGCGATCAGCGGGAACACGGTGCCGAGCAGCACGACGAACGCGAGACCCGCGAAGAGAAGGTTGTTGGCGAGGAACGCCGACTCGCGCGACACCGCAGAGTCGATGCGGCCGGGCGCCCGCAAGCGGTCGCCACGCCACGCGAGCAGGCCGATGCCCGCGGCCGCGACGACCCCGAGGAACGTGAGGAGCCAGGGGCCGATGTTCGACTCCGAGAACGCGTGCACCGAGTCGATCACGCCCGAGCGGGTGAGGAACGTTCCCAGGATCGTGAGACAGAAGGTGGCGACGATGAGCGACAGGTTCCACACGCGGAGCATCCCGCGGCGCTCCTGCACCATCACCGAGTGGATGAACGCGGTGCCGGTGATCCACGGCAGGAGCGACGCGTTCTCCACCGGGTCCCACGCCCAGAAGCCGCCCCATCCGAGCACCTCGTAGCTCCACCACGCCCCGAGGATGATCCCGATCGTGAGAAAGCCCCATGCCACCAACGTGGCGCGGCGTGTGTCGGCGAGCCAGCCTTCGCCGAAGCGGCCGGTGACGAGCGCGCCGATCGCGAACATGAACGGCACCGTGAATCCGACGAGGCCGAGGTACAGCATCGGCGGGTGGAAGGCCATGAGGATGTGGTCCTGGAGCAGTGGGTTGGGGCCACGGCCATCGAGCGGCGCGGCCGCCAGCGTCTTGAAGGGATTCGCCGGGCCGAGCATCAGCGCGAAGAAGAACAGCGCGACGACGAGCCCGGTGATCGTGGCGACAGCTACGAGCGGGTCGGCCGCGCGGTGACGGAACTTGTGCGCGACGAACGCGAGGTACCCGCCGAGAATCACCGCCCACAACAGGATCGAGCCGTGCGAGCGCGGCCCACAGCCCCGTGATCGTGAAGAGCAGCGGCGTACCGCGTGCGTTGTTCTCCGCGACGTACTGGATCGCGAAGTCGTGGCTGATCAGGGCCCACTCCATGATCCCGGCCGCCGCGAGCGCGGCGAGCAGCACCACGAACACGCAGCGGCGCCCGACGCGCAGCAACATCGCGTCGTGCAGGCGCAGCCCTGCGATCAGCGCGCTGATCCCGACCACGGACGCGCCGGCGCCCACGGCGATCGCCGCGTAACCGAGCGCGGCCTTCACTGCCGACTGCGCTTGCTCGTGTCGACCTTCGGTGGCTCGTAGTCGGCGCCGTGCTTGATGAGGATCCGGTCCGAGTCGAACGCGGCGTTCTTCGCCGTGCTCGCCCAATGGCCCTCGCACACGACCGGTGCGCCCTCCTTGAACAGATCGGGCGGATCGCCGGTGTGGTCGACGGCGACGGTGTGCTTGCCGTCGGTGACCTCGAAGCGCACCCCGCGCCCGGTTTCGTGCACCGATCCGTCGACCACCGCGCCGGCGAGGCGGAACCGCGAGGTGCCTTCGTCGGCGCGGTTGTGCACCGCCTCCGACACGGTGCGGAAGTAGACGACGTTGTTCGAGAGCACGATCGCGAGCACCACGATCGCGATCACGGCAAACACGCACCCGCCCACCGCGACGACGTATCGCGTGCGGTTCGGGCGACGCCGCGGCTCGGACGGTGGAGCGGGGGGCGACGCGACTGTCGTCACTCGACCTCGCTGTTGGGCAACGACTGCTCCGCGCGCTTCGTGCGGCGCACGATCCAGAACCAATACGCGCCGAGGGTCACCCCCGTGAGCACCCAACCCGTGATCACATACTCGGCGAATCTCATCGGGGCGCCCCTACTTCGACCGGTGGCCCCGGCGGCGCGGGTGGCGCGACACGCTCGGCGATCGCCTGCGCGACTTCGCGCTCTTCACGCGACTCGTCGAGCGCGAGCAGGCGGTAGCGCCGATCGAGGAGGTACAGGTACAGCAAGGTGAACGCGAGCACCCCGAACCAGAGCGTGAAGGCCATCACGCCGTGAATGTGCGCGTCGAGCTCGGAGTTGAACACCGTTCCCTGCTGGTGCAGGGTGCGCCACCATGTGACCGAGAAATGGACGATCGGCACGTCGGCGAATGCGATCAGCGCGGCGATCGCACAGCGTTTCGCGCGGGCATCGGGCGGGCTCGGGATGTGCCGCAGCGCGAGGTACCCGAGGTAGAGGAAGAACAGGACGGCGGTGGTGACGAGCCGAGCGTCCCATGCCCACCACACACCCCAGACCGGTCGTCCCCAGAGGGACCCGAGCACGAGGGTGAGCGCGGTGAAGATCACACCGAGTTCTGCCGACGAGGCAGCAACGCGGTCCCAGACGACCGCCCGAGTCCGCGGCCACAACCACAGCGCCGACGAGATCGCGGTGACGCCGAACGCGAGGTACGCCACCCACGCGCAGGGAACGTGGAGATACATGAGGCGCTGCGCGTCGCTCTGCACGCGGTCGGGCGGCGCTCCCCAGAGGCCGAAGAGTGCGAGGACCACGAGCGCGACGAGCGAGAGCCACCCCAGCACCGTCGCCACCTGCGGCTTCAGCAGTCTCATGCTTCCTCCAGGAGCGGCCCGAAGGCGAGCATCCCGATCGCGGTGAACAACACGGCGAAGACCCCGAGCAGGCCCACCCACGGCCACGCGTCCGACGGGACGCCGTCGATGGCGGCCTCCCAGGATCGGGTGGCCCCGAGCAACACCGGCGCCACCACCGGCAGCAGCAAGACCGGCACGAGGGTCTCGCGTACCCGCAGCCCCGCTGCGAGCACGCCGTACAAGGTACCGGTGGCGGCCACGCCGACGGTCGCGGCCAGCGTGGCGAGCACGAGCGGCACGAGGGTGTTCAGCTCGATCCCGTAGAGCACGACCACGCACGACCGCGAGCACCACTTCCAGCACGACCAGCTGCACCGCGATGGCCGCCGCCTTTCCGAGGAACAGCGCGGGCCCGTCGAGACCCGAGAGCCGGAGGCCGTCGCGCGCGCCGTTGTCGGCTTCGATGGCGTACGCACGCGACACCGCGAGGAGCGACGCGAGGAGCACCGTCACCCAGAACAGGCCGGGCGCGACTCGTTTCAACACGCCACGGTCGGGATCGAGCGCGAACGCGAACAGGAGGAGCACGATCAGGCCGAACGGCAGCGATCTGCTGAATCGTGACACGTGAGCGGGCCTCGATACGGAGGTCCTTCCCCGCGACCAGCCGCACCTCTTGCCAGAGGTTCACCTGACTACTCGCTCGCTCGTTGCGTCCGGGGATACCCCGCCCGCCGCCTGGCCGGCGGTCAGTACGACTTCGCGGTTCGCGAGGGCGCGGGTGCGGTCGAGTTCGTGCGACGCGATGAGCACGCTGCGGCCCTCGCTCGGCGCGGCCTTCACGATCTCGTCGAGCACTGCGCGGCCCTCGGCGTCGAGCCCGGCATGCGGTTCGTCGAGCAGCAGCAGTTTCGGGGCACGTGACCACGCCACCGCGAGCGACAGCCGTCGGCGCTGCCCGGCCGACAGCTTGCGGTGCTGCACGTCGCGTGCGCCCGCGAGCCCGACCCGTTCGAGCGCGTCGTCCGCCGCGGCAGCATCCCGTCCCGCGGCGCGTGCCGCGAACCGCAGGTTCTCGCGCACGGTGAGGTCGTCGTAGCAAAACGTCTCGTGCCCGACGAGCGCGAGCTCGCGGCGGGCGCTCCTCCGATCGCGCGCGAGATCGCAGTCGAGGACCACCGCTTCACCCGAGTAGCAGCGGCACGAGACCCGCGAGGAGGCGCAGCAGCGTGGTCTTGCCGGCGCCGTTCGCGCCCGAGAGCAGCACGATCTCACCCGCGGCGAGGTCGAGATCGACCCCGGCGAGGGCGGGAAAGCGATCGAGCAGGCAGACGGCGGAGCGGAGACGGACGACGGTGGGCACACTCGCCTCCGGGCGGTGGATGGCAACCGAGTGTACGAACGGTCCGCCCGGTGGGTCGAACCGGCGCCGGTGCGTGCGCTCCGTTACCCTGCTCGCGATGCGGCGCGTCCTCGGCGCGATCGGCCGCGTCCTCATCACGGTCGGCATCCTCCTGCTGCTCTTCGTCGCGTACCAGCTCTGGGGCACCGGCATCTACGAGGCCCAGGCCCAGAACCGCCTGAAGGACCAGTTCCAGGAGCACCTCCGGACACAGCAAGACACCGTCGACCACGACGACAGCCCGACCCGACGGCCACCACGCTGCCGACCACGACGGTCGGCCCGGTCGAGGTTCCCCCGAACGGCGACGCGGTCGGTCGTATCGACATCCCGAAGATCGGCGTCGAACGCCTACGTCGTCGAAGGCGTCGACGTGCGACGACCTCCGCAAGGGCCCCGGCCACTACCCCGGCACGCCGTTGCCCGGTCAGCGAGGGCAACGCGGCCATCGCCGGCCACCGCACGACCTACGGCGCACCGTTCGGCGACCTCGATCAGCTCGCGGCGGGCGACGAGATCACCGTGCAAACCGTCCAGGGCACCTTCATGTACAAGGTGGATCAGGACCCGTTCGCGGTGGATCCCAACGACGGCGACGTGCTGCTCCCCGATCCGCCGTCGGTCACAGCTCGCGACGCTCACGCTCACCACGTGCAACCCGAAGTACTCCGCCGCACAGCGACTCATCGTGGAGGCGTCGCTCGTGATGCCCACGGGTGCGACTCCGCTCCCTCCGAGCCGCGGCAAGAACCCCGCGCCGAGCGCGATCAGCGGGCTTTCGGGTGAGCGTTCGTCGCGACTGCCGGCGCTGCTCTGGGGAATCGTCGTCGCGACGATCGGGCTGCTCTGGTGGTGGCTCTTCCACCGTTACCCGCGCTGGACAACCTGGTTCGTCGGCGTGATCCCGTTCCTCGCCGCGCTCTTCGTGTTCTACACGTACCTCGAGCGCATGCTCCCGTCGAACTACTAGCGCGGAGCGCGTAGGTCCGGCTGCCTGATCGTGGGTCGTGAGTCACGATTCGTCGATGCGCGCGATCACATCGCCCGCGCTCACTGGCCGGCCCCCTTCGATGTAGAGCTCGCGGACGACGCCGGGCACCTGGGTGACGACGACCGTTTCGACACCGTCGTCATCGATGGCCGCGACTGGGTCCTCCTCGGCGATCATCTGACCTTCGTCGACGACGACCCGGACGACGGTTCCGCTCACGGGAGTGCGCACGTCGTACACGTTTGCTCCTGTCCGAAGTACCCGGATCGGTACCGTATCGCCGTGGTGTTCTTCGTGGCGACGATCGTCGTGGCCGTACTGGTCGTGGTCGTCACCAAGGGGAGCTTCCAGCGGATCGGCCGCATCCACTTGCACGCGCTCTGGCTGTTGCTCGTCGCTCTGATCATCCAGGTTGCGCTCGAGCTGGTCGACTTCCCGAAGGCACGGATCGACGACCTCGGCCTCGCGATCCTGCTGACGTCCTACGTCCTCATCCTCGCCTTCTGCTTCCTGAACCGGCGCATGAGTGGGATGTACATCGTCGCGATCGGAGTAGGGCTGAACGTGCTCGTGATCGCGCTGAACGGCGGGCATGCCAACCAAGGACGACGTGAAGGAGCGCAACGGCCGCGAGGTGCACGTACCGATCGAGCGAACGGTGAAGCACCAGCCCCGCGAGAGCGACGACAAGCTCCCGTTCCTCGGCGATGTGATCACCGCCCCCGGTGTGCCGAACCAGCAGTTCTCGATCGGCGACATCGTGATCGGAATCGGCATCGATCGACATCTGCTTCGAGGCGAGCCGGCGGCCTCGCCGCCGCGGTACCTATCTGCCCGAAGCGGACCGGTCGGCTACGACGTGACCGAGGGGAGCAGACCGGCCCGATCGAGCGCGACCTCGAGCGCCCCCAGCACCCGCGCGTCGTAGACGAACGCCGGCGCCGAGTAGAGCGCCTCGAGCGCAGCGGCCGCGCAGTCGGGACGGCCCCGCGACAGCTCGTCGAACGCGCTCGCGATCTTCAGCATCTGCCCCGACATCACCGACGGACGCGACGCGACCTTGTCGCGCTACGCCATCGATTCGGCCGCGATGATGTCGCCCGCCGGCGCGAGCAGCTGGCGTGCTGCGCAGGATCTCCGCGCCCGCTTGCGCGACCGCGACCGATTCCGGTGGGCGGCCGTCCTCCGGCTCGTCGAGGCACACCTGACCGAGGTGGTGCAGCAGCGCAGCGGTCTCGAGGTGTTCGAGCTCGTGACGCGAGAAGCCCAGCTCGCTGCGCGATCGCGACCGTCAGATGCGAGCCACGCGTTCGGCATGCCCGTCGCGCACCATGCCGCCGAGCTCGGGCGCGGCGCCGAGCGCGCGGATCGTCTGGTCGTAGGTGCGGCGGATCACGTCGAGGTGCTCGTAGGAGTACCAGGCCGCGAGCAACGGGATCGTGAAGCACGACGGGACCCCACAGGCCCATGCCACCGTGCCATCGACGCCCTGGTCGCTGATCGCCATGAGCATCGCGCTCGTGACAGCGCGACGATCGGCGA
Organism: uncultured Actinomycetes bacterium; assembly: GCA_963705625.1. Lineage (GTDB taxonomy): Bacteria > Actinomycetota > Acidimicrobiia > IMCC26256 > DASPTH01 > DASPTH01. The sequence continues at coordinate 45,302 of CAVPKG010000001.1, read as the reverse complement.
TGCGACCGTGCACGTGATGCCCAGGCTCCGCTCACGCACCATGCGAGCGATCTCGGCGACGACGATCGGCGCGATCGACGCGACCGCGAGCGCGAACAGCACGCTGGCCCGGTCGGTCGGCGTGCCCAGCATCGGCCATGCCGCGTGGTACACGAGCACGGTGGCCAGGCCTTCGGCGAGTCGCTCCAGCGAACAGCGCGAGGCGACCTTCGACCGTGGTCGGCTCGGAGCGGACGAGGAAGCTCGCGAGCAGCGCGACGAGCAGCACGAGCGCGGCGTCCTCGACCGACGCGTGCTCGGCGAGCACGACCATGAACGCGAACGAGATCGGGAGGCGCGAGCCCGGAGGGGCGGTCGGCAGCTCGATCAGCTCGCCCGCCGCGATCGCGCCGCCGATGAGCGCGAGCGCGGCCCACGTGGTGCCCGGGTCGGAGAGCTCCGTTCCCAATGCCACGACCGCGCCGCCTGCCAGAGGACACCGACCTGGAGGAGCCGCCCACGCTTGCCTGCCCGATCCTCGGCCCGGCTCCTCGGCGATCGAGGTCGCCCGAGGCCCGCCGAGCCGGTCCCGGCCTCGGGCGGCGCGACCTCCCAGTCGTGGTCGTCGACCTCGTGGCCGGCGCCGTACTGCTCGCCGCGGCGCTCGATCGCGCGCGATCAGCGCGTCGACGCACGCCGTCGTTGAACTGCGTGCCCGCGCCGTTCGCGGAGCTCGTCGAATGCCGTCTCCTGGGCTGAGCGCCGTGCGGTACGAGCGGGTCGAGGTCATGGCGTCGAAGGCGTCGGCCACGTGGATGATCGCGGGCTCGACCAGCCCGGTGCCGTCGACGGCCGCAGTAGCGGCCTCGGTCGTCGTGTCGCCGGCGACCGGAGCGAGGAAGTCGATGCGGCGGAGCAGCTCGACCGACACGGACTCGTGACGCTTGACCCGCTCGAACTCGGCCTCGGTGAGACGGCCGGGCTTGTTGAGGAGCTGGTTCGGCACGATGAGCTTGCCGATGTCGTGCATGAGCGCCGCGTAGCGCAGCCGCTCCATGCGACGCGGGCTGAACCGAAGTTCCTCGCCCACGTACTCGGAGAACGTCGCGACGCGTTGCGCGTGGCCGGCCGTGTACCGGTCCTTCGCCTCGAGCGCCAGGATCAAGCGTCTCGATCGTCTGCTCCTGCGCCGCCTTCAACTCGAGGTAGCTCGCAAACGTGCCTCGGGCGATGAAGATCGGCACGACGAGCAGCGGCACGACCGCCGCTCCCAGCTCGAGGTACACCCAACCGAGTCCCAGTCCGAGAACCGCGTACGGGTACGAACTGAGGTCGAATGCGGCGATCTGACGAAGGACCTTGGCGTACGGCTCCCGATCACTCAGCGACACCGGAACACTGACGAGAGCGGCATTGACACACAAATACGCCATTGCGCTGACAGCGACCGCTAGAGCAAGGGTCGCCTGGGCACTAGGTCTTGGCTCGTCAGTCATGATCCAGAACAACGCAGAGGCCCCAAGCAGCGAGATCGTGGCTGCGGACGCGTTGAACGCAATCTTGAGCCATGCCCGCTTCGCGAATGTGGCGAAAGTCGATCGCCGCACAGATTCCAACGATCGCAGGTCCGATTGCGAAGTTCTGTGCTCGAAAGACCACGAGCGAACCAATGAAGATCATCGCGGTACCGCTCATGCCCACGCTGTCGCTGGTTGGGACGTCAAAGTTCATTGCGGCGATGGCCAGCAGGCCAAGTACCGCTATGGCGACGGCGACATCTGTGCTCCAGTTCTCGACCGCGATAACCGAAACGCACGCTACGAGCGCGACTGCGATGCCGCACAACACAAGCACGGCTACACGAATCGTTCGCTGGGTATCTCGTTCGGTTTCCATTGAGGACCTGGGGTAGACAAGGCAAGGCCTCGGCCGCATCGGGACTACCTCCACGTGAAGCGCCACCGGCGAGCAGCACTGCGACCAGTGCTGACGCGCTGGCCGCAACGCGGTACACGGTCTTCTTCACAAGACCCCCTGAAACCTCGATCTCCCGCCTGGGCAACGCTGCGCGCCCTGGGGATAAGTCGCTTCGCTTCAGGTGTTCGTGTGTGAAGGCCGAGGCCTTGCCGTCTCCACCCCGACGACTCTTGAGTCCCCTTCCCCTCCCGGCTTCCGCGAATGAGCCCCACTCAAATCGGGGGACCTAAGTTTCACGTGTAGTCGACTCCCAACGCAAGCCCCATGAGTCACATTTGCAACGCATGATCCCCACGGAGGGTGGTTGGGCAGCCGTATCCTGTGCAACCATGCGGGGGGACGGGGCCCTCAGGGAGAAACGGAACTACATGCCGAGTGACCGGGCGAACGGCGAATCAGCTTCGGACGAGGCACAGCCGGAGGGGGTCCTCGAGCTTCAGGAGCTCGAGGAAGAGCTCTGTCGGCTCGGCGGTGTGCTGGCCGTGCGCGTGGTCGGAGACCGCCTCGGCCGGCCGACCGAGGTGCACGTCCTCGCCGACAACAGCAAGCCTGCGAAGCAGACCGTGCGCGACGTACGAGCGGTTGCGCAAACCGTGTTCGGACTCGAACTCGATCATCGCATCGTGTCGGTAGCGCAGTTCGACGCGAGCGACAGCGAGGAGCACGCACACGGCGCGCCCGTGCGCACCGAAACCAGAGTGCGTGTTGGAAGCGTCAGGTTCGACACCGAGGGAGTCCGCGCAACGGCCCAGGTCGTCCTCGCCGCCGGCGAGCGCGAACAGGCCGGCTATGCCGAAGGCTCCGTTGCGGCAATCGGGCGTCCCCAACTCGTGGCCGCCGCGGCGCTCGACGCGCTGCGTCAACTGGAGCCTGCCGCGGAGGCCGTCCATCTCGCGGGTGCAGACGTCACGCGTGTCGGGAAGAACCGCATCGCATTGGTAACCGTCGTATGGGTCGAACCGCCGCTCGAGTTACCAGTGTCGGGTTCGGCGGTTGTACGCCGTGACCGCGACGACGCCATAGCGCGGGCGTTGCTCGACGCCACCAACCGCCGCATCTCCCGTTTGGAAACAGGTCGCGTCGCACGCTGACACGCGCGGCCCTTCGACTCGCGCGAACCTTCCCGTCCGATGAAGCCCGTCGCGGTGATGGTCTCTTATCGACTCGGTGGCGCCGACGGTGTTGCCGTTGAAGCTCGCAAGTGGGAGTGGGCGTTGCACGAGCTCGGTTTTCGTGTCCGACGGGTCGCAGGTGAGCTCGACGACGGATTGCGTCCCGACGACGCCTGGCTCCCGTTCCTTGCCATCGATCCGGCTGAAGCAAGCGCACCGGATCCCGTCGCGCTCGCGGCCGCGCTCGCCGGCGCCGATCTCGTGGTGGTCGAGAACTTGTGCTCGCTCCCGATCAATCCCGACGCCTCGACGCTGGCCGCCGAGGTCCTCGCCGAGCACAACGGCGCGGTGACCTTCCATCATCACGACCTGCCCTGGCAACGCGCGGGGCTCTCGACGCCTGAGGGTCTCCCGCCGCACCGACCAAACTCGCTGCACGTGACAGTCAACGACTACTCGCGCGTCCAACTCGAACATCGTGGCTTCGAAGCCGTAACCATCCGGAACACGTTCGATCTCGATCCTCCGCGCGGCGATCGCGTCGCGACCCGCGAAGCATTCGGATTTGCACTCGACGATCTCGTTCTGCTCCTACCGGCGCGTGCCATCCCTCGCAAGAACGTCCCGGCGGCAGTCGAGTTCGCCACCGAGCTCGCGGCCCTCGAGACGCGGCCGGTGCGGCTCTGGATCACCGGACCCGCCGAAGACGGGTACGACCTCGTGTTCGCGCGGATCCTCGAGGACGCGACGGTTCCCATCGAAGTCGGTCGCGCGGCGTCGGCCGCGGACGCGTACGCCGCGGCCGACCTCGTCGTCTACCCGTCGACATGGGAGGGATTCGGCAATCCTGTCATCGAGTCGATCGCACACCGACGACCGATCGCCATCGGGAGCTATCCAGTACTCGACGAGCTGCGCGCGTTCGGCGTCGAGCTCCTGTCGGTCGACGACCCTCGGGGTGCCCGGGAGTGGCTCCTCGATCCCCGACCCGAAGTGCTCGAGGCGAATGTCGACCGTGTGCGGCCACACTGCTCGATCACCGACCTCCCTGACCGTCTCGCGGCGGCCTTCACGCGAGCCGGATGGGAAGCGTGGTAGGGCCGAACTCCGATCCCGTCGTCGAGCGTCGGGCTCGAATCGCACGCGCGGTCACGCTCGCGAAGCGAGTTGGCTATCTGCTGCTGCTCGCCGCAATGGTCGCATTCTTGGCCGCCGCGGTCGCTGGATTTCCTGACTGGGCCGTCACCGTCACCGTCGTCGCGCTCGTTGGGGCATGCGTCGTGCTCCCGGTACCCATCGTGCTCGGGTACGGACTGCGCGCGGCCGAGCGAGAGGACCGAGAACAAGGTCAGGGTGGGAATCCCGGTGCCGGACGGCAGTAGATTGCGCGCGCCGAACACTGTTTGGGCGAAGGAGTCACCGTGCGCTACCGACGCTTCGGCCGAAGCGATCTCGAGGTGTCCGAGGTCGGTTTCGGCGTATGGACGCTCGCAAGCGACTGGTGGGGTCGCGTCGACGACCCGCGGGGCATGTTGCACGCCGCGCTCGATGCCGGCATCAACTTCATCGACACCGCGCCCGTCTACGGCGACGACGGTGTCGGCGAATCCCTGCTCGCCGATCTGCTGAAGTCGAACCGCGACGAGATCGTCCTCACGACCAAGTGTGGTTACGACATCGAGGCGCCACGCACGTACCCCGGCCAGTCGGAACGGCCGCAGGATTGGCAGCCCGCGTCGATCCGCGCGCAGCTCGAAGCGTCGCTGCGCCGGCTCGGCACCGACCACATCGACCTCTACCAACTGCACAACACGCGCATCGACCCGATCCACGACGACGCGCTCTGGGAGGAGCTCGAGCAGTTCCGCGTGGAAGGCAAGGTACGCGAGCTCGGCGTCGCACTCGGTCCGGCGATCGGATGGGTCGATGAAGGCCTCGACTCGGTTCGCGAACGTCCGATCGTGTCGCTCCAGACGGTCTTCAACATCCTCGAGCAGGAACCGGGCCTCACCTTCGCCGCCGAGCCCAACGTGGTCGAAGGCAAGGTCGGCCTCATCGCCCGAGTCCCGCACGCGTCCGACACGCTCTCGGGCAAGATCACGCGCGACACGGAGTTTCCGCCGGGCGACCATCGGGCACATCGCAACCGCGACAACATGCTCGACAACTTCGACAAGGCCGAGACGCTCACCTTCCTCTGGGAGGACACCGGGCGCACGATCGGGCAGGCTGCCATCGTCGGGATCCTCGCGAACCCCGCCTTCACCACCGTGCTCCCCACCTGCCTGTCGATCGACGACGTGCGCGAGTACGCCGCCGCGTCCGATCTTCCGCTCACCGACGACGAGCGTGCGCAGCTCGACGAGCGTTGGCGCGACAACTTCGGCGTCACCAACCGCTACGAGATGCCGCTGAAGTCGAGCACCCGCGGGTGACCACCGCGCGCCGCTCGGCCCCCCTGCGGCTCGCGCCCGAAGAACGGCGGCGCCAGCTCCTCGACGTCGCGTGCGTCGAATTCGCGGAGCGCGGCTTCTACGCAACTGCGATGGACGACCTCGCGCAGGCAGCCGGAGTCACCAAGCCCGTCTTCTACCAACACTTTCCGTCGAAGCGCGCGCTGTTCGTCGCCGTCCTCGAGAACGTGGGCGAGCGCCTGCTCTCGGTGTTGGTCGACGCCACGAGCAGCGTCGAGACCGGACGAGCGCGCGTGGAACAGGGTTTCGCCGCCTACTTCCGATTCGTCGAGGGCGACCGCGCGGCGTTCCGCCTCTTGTTCGGCGCGTCGGCGCGCAACGACGCCGAGTTCGCCGACGTCGTCGACAACGTGCTCGCGCGCGCGGCGGCGGCGGTGAGCACCCTGATCGAGATCCCGGGCTCGCCGGAGCACCGGCTCGTGCTGGCACACGCCATCGTCGGGATGGCCGAGGGCATCAGCCGCCACGCACTCACCGATCCCGACGGGCCCCACAATCCCGAGCAGCTTGCGCACTGGGTCGCCGAGCTCGCCTGGTTCGGTCTGCGAGGAGTCCGAGCCGAGGACTGACGGCCCGGCTCGAGCCCCGACCGGGCGTACCGGTACATCGAGGGACTCCCCAGGTTTACGTGTGCCATGGACGGGGGTGACAATGGGGTCGTGCCGGCCCCTCCCGGCATAGCGACGAGCGGCGCGGGCTGCGTGCCCGCGTCGCCGTCGTTTCTTCGCCGAGGCGACATCACGGCGTACATGCTGCTCGAGTCGTGCGCAAGCTCGGCGTACCCTCGCAACCCGAGCTCGCGATGGGCGCGATCGGCGAGGACGGTATCCGCGTCCTCAACCCCGAGGTGATCCGGCATCTCCGCATCTCGGAACGCGCGGTGCAAGCGGTGGAAGCCCGCGAACGTGCCGAACTGCAACGGCGCGCGCGTCAGTTCCGCGGCGATGCGCCGAACCGCGCGCGCGGCGATGCAGGTCGCCCGCGCACACGGTGCTCGCCGAGTCGTGCTCGCAGTTCCGGTGGCGCCGACCGACACCCTCGCCGAGCTCGCGCCAATCGCCGACGCGGTGATCTGCGTTGCGAGCCCTCGGCCGTTCGTCGCGATCGGCCAGTGGTACCAAGACTTTCGCCAGACCACTGACGCGGAGGTCAGCCGATTGCTGGCGGAATCGCGACAGGCGCGGGATCGCGCAGGTCGATCACCGAAGGCACCCGACGGCGGAGCCCCAAGCGCCGACCCGCAACCATGAGACCGAGAACCAACGCAGTGAGTGCCGTCGCCGCGCCCGCGACACGTTCTGAGGTCGAGAGCTCACCGGCGAAGTACGCGAGCGTGATGATGTCGAGGAGCACGTGCACCACGATCCCCGGCAGGAGCGAACCCGTGCGCAACGCGACATAGCCGAGCAGCATGGCGAGGCTCGCGAACGGGACGATGCTCGTCGCGCCGGTCATCTGCTCGACGTGCCCGGGCAGCACGCTGAACACCAGCGCGCCGCCGACGAGTGCAACGACGATCGGACCGGTACCCCACCGCGCGGTGTCACGCCAATCCCGGCCGCAGATCCGCGCACACACCGCGCCGATCAGGAGCACGGCCGCGAGCCGGTAGACGATCTCCTCACCGGTGGCCGCGAGCGTGACACCCTCGACCTCGCGCCATCCTGCGACCGTCTGTGCGTATGCGAACGCGGCGACGAGCACGGTGAGCGAGCCGCCGACGAGGTACTCCCGCCACGCGGACAACGAACGACGCGAGCCGCCTGCGCGCGTCCATCCGACGAGCAACACCAACAACGCGGCCGCGGGCAACGCGGGCGACACGAGCACGGTTCCGATCGCCCACGACGGCCGGCCCGACCACGCAGATCCGACGTCGAGGGCGACCACCACGAACGCGACGACGAGAACTGCCGGAGTCACCGGCCAGGAGGCCCAGCCCACCCAGTGCCAGGTCCAGCCGCTCGCCGAGGCGCGAGGTTCAGCGGCCGAACGGTGCTGCTCGGCTTGCACGAGGTTGCCGGCCACGCCTGCCTCCGCTCTTCCGCTCTCTCTGCGCCCGCCGCGCAGTCTGCCCGCCGGCGGTCGTGCAAACCCCCCGGCTCCGGCAAAGACTCGGGAAAGATCGCAGTCGGGGGTGGATGTCAGGCAGCAGCGAGGTTGCCCGAGAACCAGTCCAGAGCCCGGCGCCAGCCGTCCTTCGCCGACTCTTCGTGGTAGCTCTCACGCTCGTCGCAGTGGAAGCCGTGCCCGGCGCCGGGGTAGCGCACGACCTCGGTCTTCACCGACGCGTCGCCGAGGTTCGCCCGCAGGTCTTCGACGCCGTCGACGGGGATCATCACGTCTTCGTCGCCGAACAATCCGAGCCACGGGGTTTGGAGAGATCCCGCTTCGCTGGCGAGCGGCGCCGCCATTCCCTGGCTGTTGTGGGTGATCCCGCCGCCGTAGAAACCCACTCCCGCGCCGATCTTTCGCCGCGCCGCGATCAGGAACGTCACCCGGCCACCGAAGCAGAAGCCGACGATCCCGATGCCGGCGTCGGCGAAGCCCGCCTCGTGCAGGTGGTCGATCGTGGCGTCGACGTCCATGAGCACACCGTCGTCGGTCAACCCCTCGAAGAGCGGCATCACCTTGCTGAAGTCGTCGTATGGCGCGGTGCCGCCTCCGGCACGGTGGAAGATCGCAGGCGCAACCGCGTGGTAGCCCTCCTCGGCGAATCGGCGCGCGACGTCTTCGATATGGCTGTTCACGCCGAACGCCTCCTGGATCACGACGACGGCGCCGCGAGCCTTCTCGTCCGGCACTGCTTCGAACACCGCCATCGGACCGTCGGCCGTCGACAACTCGATCGTCTGCGTCAACATGTGCACCCTCTCCCTGCGAATCGGCTCACGACTTGGCACTCATCGACTCCGCGGCGATCTGCACCGCCTTGATGATTCCCTGGTAGCCGGTGCAGCGGCACAAGTTGCCCGAGAGCCCCTCGCGGATCTCGTCGAGCGTAGGGTTCGGGTTCTGCTGCAGGAAGGCGTGTACCGAGACGACGAAGCCGGGAGTGCAGAACCCGCACTGCAGGCCGTGCGCCTGACGGAACGCCTCCTGCACGGGACCGAGCGTGCCGTCGGGCGGACCGATGCCCTCGATCGTCACGACGTCAGCGCCCTCGGCCTGCACGGCGAACATCAGGCACGAGCGGACCGCAGCACCATCGACGAGCACGGTGCAGGCGCCACACACTCCGTGCTCGCACCCGAGGTGTGTGCCGGTCAGCGCGAGGTCTTCTCGCAGGAAGTCGGCCAGCGTCTTGCGCGCCTCGGCGCGACCGCGGCGTTGCTCCCCGTTGACCGTCAGCGTGATCGCGTGCTCAGCCACTCCGCGCGTCTCCCAGTGCTCGATCGAGCGCGCGCTGCACGAGATGCGCGCTCACATGTGTTCGGTACTCGGCCGACGCGTGCACGTCGTCGGTTGGACTACAAGCAGCGGACGCGAGACGCGCCACTTCGGCAAGCTCGGTCGCGGTGGGCGTGCTGCCGTTCAGCGCGGCCTCCGCGTCGCGGGCGTGTACGGGCGTGGGGCCCATGCCGAACAACCCGATCGCAGAACGGCTCACCGCGCCCGAGTCGTCCAATTCGACCGCACAGACCACGCCGGCGAGCGCGAAGTCGCCGCTCCGGCGCGCGATCTCATCGACCACGAAGCCGCACCTGCCTTCCCAGACCGGAACGTGAACCGCAGTGAGCAGCTCCTCGGGCTCGAGCGTGGTGGTCCAGGTCCCTTCGAAGAACTCGGCCGCAGGGATGCGACGGGTTGATCCCGTTCGCGCGGCTTCGAGCTCGGCGTCGAGCGCCAGCGCGACGGCCGGGAGCTCGGACGCAGGATCGGCGTGCGCGATCGATCCTCCGATCGTTCCGCGGTTCCTGATCTGGAAGTGCCCGATCATCGGGAGCGCTTGTGCGATCAGCGGGGCCGAAGCCGCGACGGTTGCGTCGTGCTCGGCCGCCGACTGCCGTGTCATCGCCTTGATCGTGAGCGTGCCGTTCTGGCTCTCGACGCCGCTCAGCTCGGCCACCCGGTTGAGGTCGACGATGTGTGGGAACCGTGTGAGCCGCATGGCCAGCAACGGCACGAGGCTCTGGCCACCGGCGAGGACCTTTGCGTCGTCGCCGTGCTCGGCGAGCAGTGAAGCGACATCGGCGACCGTCTCGGGGGCGTGGTATTCGAACGCAGCGGGTTTCATCGACGACTCCCAAGTGCTGTGCGGCGCCCGAACCTAGCGCGAGGCCGCGAACTCACGCACTCCCGACCCATGGGTCAGGGGCCGATACTGTCGGGCTCGATGGGAATGGACCCGTGAGCGACGAGGGCGCGCCAGAGCCGGCGGTGCCTGCGGCCACGGTCGTGCTGCTGCGCGACACGCCCGAGGGCATCGAGACGCTCATGCTCCGGCGCGACACCCAGCTCGCGTTCGCCGGCGGCGCGTGGGTCTTCCCCGGCGGGCGGATCGACCCCGAGGACTACCCCAACGGCGCGGCCGCCGACGATCCCGACGCGGTGTTCGAGGCCGCCCGCAACGCCGCCGCCCGCGAGGCGATGGAAGAGGCCGGGCTCACGGTCGACCCCGACGGGCTGGTGTGGTTCGCGCACTGGACGCCACCGCACGGTGCCGGCACCCGACGACGGTTCGCGACCTGGTTCTTCGCCGCGCGCGCGCCGAGCGGCATGGTTGTCGTGGATGACGGTGAGATCCGCGACCATGTCTGGATCAGGCCGGCTGACGCGATGCGTCGTCGCGATGCGGGCGAGATCTTGATCATCCCGCCAACCTGGGTGACCTTGCACACGCTTGCAAGCGCGGAGTCGGTCGACAACCTTCTCGCGCGACTGGGCGCGGCCGAGCCTGACGTGTACGTCACGCGCATGGGTCGCGTCGACGGAGTCGGCGTTTCCATGTGGGCGGGCGACGCCGGCTACGGCGACGGCGACGCGGAGAAGCCGGGACCGCGCCATCGCCTCCTGATGGACGAAACCGGCTGGCGACTCGAACGCGACGTGTGATCTGCGGCGTCGCGGCGCTCTCGACGTCCAAAAGCACGCGTTCGGGAGCGGCTTCCGCACCCACGCGCGCGCGTTTGCTCGCCCGGAAGTCGGTCCCCGCCACGGCTGCGTCCCCCGCCCGGTTCGCAAGTGTGCCTTCGCGCCACCGCGTGGCGGACCGCGCCGCGTAGGGTGCGTCGCTTGCTGGCGAGCGCCGATCTGCGGTGGGCACGACGGCTGATCGTGGCGGCCACGATCCTCGGCCTCGTCGCGGTCGCATGCAGCGGTGGGAACGGCGGTACGCAAGCGCAGTCCACCACGACGACGGCGACCGCAGGGACGACCACGTCGGGCGGGACGACCACGTCGGGTGGGACGACCACCCCGCCGTCGTCGACGAGCCCCAAGAAGATCGACACGATCCCCGGCATGCCCGCGGTGACCGATCCGAACAACCTGTACTCCGACGCGGGTGCCGGCAAGTTGAGTCCGGCGGTGGAGGGCGCGCTCTCGCGCGTCTACGTGCCCAACCGCCGCTCGAACGACGTTTCGGTGATCGATCCCGCGACCATGCAGGTGGTCGATACCTTCAAGGTGGGCGTCAACCCGCAGCACGTCGTCCCCTCGTGGGACCTGAAGACGCTCTGGGTCACCAACAACGCCGAAGGACGCACCGACGGCACCCTGACACCGATCGATCCGAACACCGGCAGGCCGGGCGCCTCGATCCCGGTGGACGATCCCTACAACATGTACTTCACCCCGGACGGCAAGTCGGCCATCGTCGTGGCCGAGGCGCTCAAGCGCCTCGACTTCCGCGATCCACACACGATGCAACTGCGGGAGTCGCTCGCTGTGCCCGACTGCGCGGGCGTGAACCACGCCGACTTCTCGATCGACGGCAAGTTCGCGATCTTCACCTGCGAGTTCAACGGCAGCCTGGTCAAGGTCGACACGGTGAATCACACCGTGATGGGTTACCTGACGCTCAGCGGTGGAGGCATGCCGCAGGACATCCGCGTCGCACCCGACGGCAAGACCTTCTACGTCGCCGAGATGATGCGTGGAGGTGTGTACACCATCGACCCGTACACCTTCACCGAGACCGGCTTCATCACAACCGGAATCGGCACGCACGGGCTCTACCCGAACCGCGACGGCACCAAGCTATACGTCGCGAACCGTGGGCAGGACCACGTCGGCAACAACACCAAGAACGGCCCGGGGACTGTGTCGGTCATCGACTTCGCGACGAACGCGGTCGTCGTCACGTGGGACATTCCTGGAGGCGGCAGCCCGGACATGGGCAACGTGAGCGTCGACGGCGGCACGCTCTGGCTCAGTGGTCGCTACGACGACGTCGTCTACGCCATCAACACGATCACCGGTGAGATCACGAAGATCGCAGTGGGTACGGAGCCTCATGGGCTCGCCGTGTGGCCACAGCCCGGGCGCTACTCGCTCGGCCACACGGGCAACATGCGGTAGTCCTGACTATTCGCTCGCTCTCTGCGAGCCGGGATACCCGGCTCGCGGCCGTTCGTTCGCTGGCGAGCGACTCAGCTCGCTTCGCTCGCCCTCGTCGCCGCGGGCGCCCCGCAGGGAACGGAGCGGCGCGCCGTTCGTCCACGCGGCGGGGTCGCCGGGCAGCCACCGGCGATTCGCTCCTTCTTCTGCGATGCGCCGGCGCGCGATTCTCTCGGCAGCGCGCGATGGCGTGATGTCTTGCTCGTCGGCGAGCGCGAGCACCCGCGCGGTGGTGCCCTCGATCTCCGCCGCCCGCGCCAGTGCGCGCTCGCGGTCATAGCCCACGAACTCTTCGGCGATGTTGATGATTCCGCCGGCGTTGGCGACGAAGTCCGGGGCGTAGAGAATCCCGCGCGCGGCGAGCATGCGGTCGGCGCCGATCACACCGAGTTGGTTGTTCGCGGCGCCGACGATCGCACGGCACCGGAGGCGGGGGATGGTCTCGTCATCGAACACGTCGCCGAGCGCGCACGGAGCGAGGATGTCGCAGGGTGTGACAAGTGCGTCGTCGGCATCGACCATCGTGGCGCCCAGCTCGCGGGCGAGTCCTTCGGCGCGCGACTCGAAGAGGTCGGACACCACCACCTCGGCGCCCGCGGTGACGAGCCGCCGCGCGAGCTGCGAGCCCACATGACCGGATCCCTGGACGACGACGCGACAGCCGCGGAGCGAGGCGTCTCCGTCGAGCGCCGTGCGCACTGCGCGCATCGCGTGCAGCACACCGAGGGCGGTGACGGGCGAAGGATCACCCGACCCACCCTTTGCCTCGTCGACACCGGTCACCCAGGGCGTGACGTCGGCGAGCCCGTTCATGTCGGCAGTGGTCGCGCCCACGTCCTCGGCCGCGAGATAGCGGCCACCGAGCTCGTCGATGGCACGCCCGAGCGCATGGAGCAGTGCGGGGGACGCGCGTGGTCCGGGTCGTCCCACATGACGACCGCCTTGCCCCCACCCTGGTGCAGGCCCGCGATCGCGGCCTTGAGCGTCATCGCCTCCGAGAGCCGGAGCGCGTCGATCACCGCGTCGTGCTCGCTCGCGTACCGCCAGAACCGGACCCCGCCGAGGGCGGGACCCAGCGCGGTCGAATGGATCGCGATGACCCCGCGCAACCCGACCGCGCGGTCGGCGACGAACACGAGTTGCTCATGACCCGCGGCGGCCATGAGCGAGGTCACGGTCGCACTCTGGAGCAGCGGCATCGCGGGCCCGGTTTCAGAAGGGCAGCGCGGTGTTGGCCTTGCGCAGCACGTCGAGCGAGTGTTCCCACGCGGCCTGCTCGTCGGAATTCATTGCGGGCATGAGCGGTTCGCTCGGTCCATCAGGTCCGAGCGCGCACGGGAGGCTGGCGCAGACGCCGTCGTCGACACGTACCGAGACCGGGATGATCGTTCCGGCTTCTCGTGCAATGCAACGGATCAGCCCGCTCACCGCGAGGCCGATCCCGTGCCGCGATGCACCGGCGAGCTCGCGGACGCGGTACGCCGCGCTGCGCACTTCCTGCTCGATGCCCGCGTGCCACTCGGGGGTGATGTCGAGGTCGCGCTGCGCGGCGTAGTCGACGAGCGACATCGCGCCGATGCACGCGCCGCTGAACAAGAACACCGCGGAATCGCCGTGCTCGCCGACGACCCACGCGTGCACGCTCCGAGCGTGGACGCCGCACTCCCGAGCGAGCAGTTCGGCGAAGCGGAGCGTGTCGAGCGACGTGCCGGTGCCCATCACCGAGACCGGCTCGTCCGCCCATCGTCGCGTCAGGTACTCGGTGAGGACGTCGAGCGGACTGCTCACGACGATTGCAATACGTGGCAGTCCACCCCGCTCGATCGCTTCGGCCGTCGCCGCCATCACATCGAGATTTCCCTGCAACATGTCGAGGCGCGACTGCCCGCTCTTCGTGTGCGCGCCGACCGTGATGACGAGCACGTCTTCGGGCTCGATCTCCTCGAACGACCGGCCTCGGATGTCGGTGCGCGGGAGGAGCGGCATCGCGTGCAGGTAGTCGAGCGCCTCACCCCGCGCTCGATCACCCGCGCGCCCGTAGAGCGTGACACAGCCGGCGAGACCTTGGAAGATGACCGCGCCCGCGCTCGCGATACCGACACCGCCGGTGCCCACGATGCCCACCCTCAGTCCGGCCATTCGCCCGAGCCTATTTGCCGCTCACGAATTCCACACGCGCAGCACACGCTGCTCGTGCTCGTGGCCCAGGACGCTGATCGTCGCGACGTCGAGCCCGAGGAGACCTCCGGCTTCGGGCGCGAGACCCACCCAGCGGGCGCCGAGGACGCGAAGAAAGTGGCCGTGCGAGAAGAACGCGGCGGGACCCCGCGCCGCGGCGGCGGCCGCGCGCGCGAGCACGCGGTCAGCCCGCGCGCCGACCTGAGCAAGCGTCTCACCCCCGGGAACGCCGTGCGAAAAGAGCGTCCAGTCGGGCACCTCGTTCCGGATCTCGGTGATGGTGCGGCCCTCGTACCCGCCGTAGTTCCACTCCGCGAGGTCATCGGTCACCTCCGCGTGGTCGCCGAGGCCCGCGAAGGCACAGGTGTCGATGGCCCGCGTACGCGGGCTGGTGAGCACCAGCCCGAACCCCCGGCCCATGAGTCGTGGCGCGAGCTCGGCCGCTTGCTCCTGCCCGCGTTCAGTGAGCGCGATGTCGCTGTACGACGTGTGCTTGCCGGCGCTGCTCCACTCCGTTTCGCCGTGTCGTACGAGCACGATCTCGGGCTCGACCGCCATCCGTCCTCCATTCCCCACGATGCAGAACGCACACTGGCACAGGCTCGTCAACGCGTACGATGACGTGACAACCGAATCCCCGGGGAGCTCGGGACAGCCGGGCTGAGAGGGCGACCGTCATGCGTCGCCGACCCCTCGAACCTGAACCGGGTAATGCCGGCGGAGGGACTGATGGGAAGCGTCGCGCTCGTGTTCGCAGGAGGCGATCCACCGCCCACGAGCGCCATCGAGGATCTGCCCGAAGCCGACCTCGTGGTTGCGGCCGACTCCGGGCTCCACCACGCCGTCGCGCTCGGCTTCGACGTCGGGCTCGTCGTCGGCGATCTCGACTCGGTCGATCCTGCGGCGCTCGACGCCGCGACCGCCACCGGTACGACGGTCGACGTGCACCCCCGCGCGAAGGACTTCACCGACCTCGAGCTCTCGTTGCAGGTGGCACGCGACCGCGGGTGCACGCGTGTGGTGGTGATCGGCGGCGCGGGCGGACGCGTCGACCACTCGCTCGCCAACCTTCTCCTCCTCGCGTCGCACGAGTTCGTCGGGCTCGACGTCGAGGCGCGGGTGGGCGACGCCGACGTGTTCGTCGTCCGCGCCGCTCGCGAGCTCAGGGGGCAGCCGGGCGACCTGTGCTCGCTGTTCGCACTCGGTGGACCGGCGCGTGGTGTGCACACCACGGGCCTCCGGTTCCCGCTCCACGGCGAGACCCTGTTGCCGGGATCGACGCGCGGGTTGAGCAACGAGCTGCTCGAGCCGGTCGCGCAGGTATCGCTCGACGACGGCGTGCTGCTCGTCGTACTCCCCGACGCACGGAAGGCACTCTCATGAAGCGCGCGCTCGCCCTGCTGCTGCCGATCGCACTGCTCTCGATAGCGCCGGCGCACGCGGGCGCGGCAAGCACCACGACGATCACGCTCGTCGCCCACGACTCGTTCGCGGTGTCGAAACCGGTACTTGCCGCGTTCACCAAACAGACCGGCGTGAAGGTGAAGCTGCTGCAATCGGGCGACGCCGGGGAGGTGCTGAACCAGGCCGTTCTGACGAAGGACCATCCCGTCGGCGACGTGCTCTTCGGAGTCGACAACACGTTCCTCGGGCGCGCGCTCGACGAGGGGATCTTCGAGACATATTCCCCTTCGGCGCTGTCGAAGGTCCCCGCCGAGTTCCAGCTCGATCCGACGCACCACCTCACGCCGATCGATCACGGCGACGTGTGCATCAACTTCGACAAGCAGTGGTTCGCGAAGGAGAAGCTCGCGGTACCGCGGACGCTCGACGACCTCACGAAGTCCGAGTACGACGGCAAGCTCGTGGTCGAGAACCCGGCCACCTCGTCTCCGGGTCTCGCATTCGTGCTCGCGACGATCGCCCGCTACGGCGACCGCGGCTGGCGCGCCTACTGGGAGAAGCTCCGGTCGAACGGCGTGAAGGTCGACGACGGGTGGGAGACCGCGTACGAGGGCGACTTCACCCAGGGCGGCAACCAGGGCACGTACCCGCTCGTGGTGTCGTACGCGTCGAGTCCTCCGGCCGCCGTGTACTACGCGAAGCCCCATCCGAAGACCTCGCCGGTGGGCACGATGCTCGATTCGTGCTTCCGCCAGGTGGAGTTCGCGGGCGTGCTGAAGGGAACCGAGCACCGGGCGGCCGCGCGCAAGCTCGTCGACTTCATGCTGTCGTCGCGCTTCCAGGCGGACGTCCCGCTCCAGATGTTCGTGTTCCCCGTCCGCGAGGGTACGCCGTTGCCGTCGGTGTTCACGAAGTTCGCCGATGTGGCACCGAACCCGCTCTCGCTGCCGGCGCCCGAGATCGCTCGCAACCGCGACCAGTGGATCGAGCAGTGGACCAGCACAGTGCTCCGGTAGCGGTCGTCGCGCACCGGCGCGGCGCGAGCGCTCTGCTCACGCTCGTCCCGCTCGCCTTCTTCGCCGTGTTCTTCGTGTACCCGGTCGCGAAGATCGTCGGACGCGGCCTCGCGCCGGACGGCACCCTCGACCTCGATCCGCTCCGCGAGGTCGTGACCGACCCGGCACTCCGTCACGTGATCTGGTTCACGGTGTGGCAGGCCACCGTGTCGACGGTGCTCACCGTGGCGATCGCGCTGCCCGGCGCGTACATGCTCACGCGCTACGAGTTCCCCGGACGACGCGGTCGTGCGCGCGCTGGTGACCGTGCCGTTCGTGCTGCCCACCGTGGTGGTCGGAACCGCGTTCGCGGCGTTGCTCGGCCCGGGCGGCCCGCTCGGGAGCCTCGGCCTCGACCAGACGGTGTGGGCGATCCTCATCGCGCACGTCTTCTTCAACTACGCGGTGGTCGTGCGCACCGTGGGTGGCCTCTGGTCGCACCTCGACCCCCATCAGGAAGAAGCGGCGCGGATGCTCGGGGCGAGCACGTGGCGGGCGTTCCGGGCCGTCACCCTCCCCGCGCTGCGCCCGGCAATCGCGACCGCGAGCGCGATCGTGTTCCTCTTCACCTTCACGTCGTTCGGCGTCATCCTGATCCTCGGTGGCCCGCGGTACGCGACGCTCGAAACCGAGATCTACCGGCAGACTGCGCAACTCCTGAACCTGCCGCTCGCCGCCGCGCTCACGTTCGTGCAGCTCGTGGCCGTCGGCGTCCTCCTCGCGGTCACCGCGCGCATCCAGGGACGCGAGCGCGTGGCATTGCGACTGCGGGCCGCCGCGGAGACCGCGCACCGTCCGCGCACCACGCGGCGAGCGGGCCGTGGTGGGAGTGAACCTCGCGGTGATGGCGTTGCTGCTCGGCGGTCCGATCGCGGTGCTCGTCGAGCGTTCGCTGCACACGCCGTCCGGCTACGGGTTCGACTCCTACCGCGCGCTCGACGAGCTCCACCGCGGCAGCACCTTGTTCGTGTCACCGGCCAGCGCGACGGCCACGTCGTTGCGGTATGCCGCGATCGCCACGGTCATCGCGGTCGTCGTCGGCGGTTGCGGCGCGATCGTGCTCGCCCGGCGGCGCGGGCGTGCGCTCGATGCGCTCGTGTCGCTGCCGCTCGGCGTGTCGGCGGTGACCGTGGGCTTCGGGTTCCTCATCGCGCTCGACGAGCCCCCGATCGACCTCCGCACGTCGTGGCTCCTCGTCCCGATCGCGCAAGCGCTGATCGCCACCCCGTTCGTCATTCGGGTGATGACGCCCGTGCTGCGGGCCATCGACCCGCGACTCCGGGAGGTCGCCGCGACCCTCGGCGCTCCGCCGTCCCGGGTCTGGCGGGAGGTCGACCTGCCGATCGTCGCCCGCGCCGCGCTCGTGGCCGCCGGCTTCGCCTTCGCGATCTCGCTCGGCGAGTTCGGAGCCACGTTGTTCATCGTGCGACCGACCTCGCCGACCTTGCCGGTCCTCGTCTACCGGCTGCTCGGGCAGCCGGGGCCGCTCAACTTCGGCGCGGCGATGGCGGCGAGCGTGATCCTCATGGCCATCACCGCCCTCGCGATCCTCGGCATCGAGCGGTTCCGCGTGGGATCGGTCGGCGAGTTCTGATGCTCGAGATCGAACAGCTCGCGGTGCGCTACGGGGAGGTCACCGCGCTCGACGGCGTAGACCTCGTGATCGGCGACCGCGAGATCGTGAGCGTGCTGGGTCCGAGCGGCAGCGGCAAGAGCACGCTGCTCCGGGCGGTCGCGGGACTCGCGCCCGAGGCGACCGGGTTCGTTCGGTGGAACGGCGTCGACCTCGCCGACGTACCGCCGCACCGTCGCGGGTTCGGCCTGATGTTCCAGGATCACGCCCTCTTCCCGCACCGTGACGTGCTCGGCAACGTGGTCTTCGGGCTTCGCATGCAGCGCCGTCCCCGCGCCGAGGCCGAAGCGCGCGCCCGCGAGGCGCTCGCGCTCGTCGGCCTCGTCGGGTTCGACCATCGTCGAGTCGCGGAACTGTCCGGCGGCGAGCAGCAACGGGTCGCGCTCGCCGCGCGCTCGCGCCTGCGCCACGACTGCTCATGCTCGACGAACCTCTCGGTGCGCTCGACCGCGCGCTGCCGCGACCGGCTCGTCGCCGAGCTCCGCGCGCTGTTCGTGCGTCTCGGGCTCACGATCATCTTCGTGACCCACGACCACGACGAGGCGTTCGCGCTCGCCGATCGGGTCGTCGTGATGGAAGGGGGCCGCGTCGAGCAGTCCGGCACGCCGGCCGACGTGTGGGATCACCCGGCGAACGTGTTCGTCGCCCGGTTCCTCGGCTGGAACGTGACCCGCGCCTTCGGCAACGGCCTGGTCGCCGTGCGTCCCGAAGGGCTGCAGCTCGCACCGTCGTCGGCCAGGACGGCCGTCGTCACCGGCCGAACGTTCCGCCGAGACCACTATCTCCTCGAGATCGAGGTGGGGAACGGTGAGCGCCTCGAGGTCGCGGTCGCGGTCGACGGCTTGGTTCCCGAGGTCGGCGCCGGCGTCGGCGTCGAGATGGCGCCCGGAGCGGCCGTCGAGCTCGGGTGATCTCCTGCACATGGGTCGCTCGCTGCGAGCCGGGATACCCGGCCCGCAGTCGCTCGCTCGTGATCTCCTTCGAATCTCCACAACTCCAGCGGGACACCTTCAGAGCGTGTCCTTATCCTGGACCGGCGATGTCCCTTCCGGCCCCGATGCTCACGCGCACGATCCTCGTCGTGGAGGACGAACCGCCGATCGCCGACGCCGTCGCCACCCGGCTCCGCAGCGAGGGCTTCGAGGTGGCGATCGCCGCCGACGGGCACGCGGGCGTCGAGCTCTGCGAACGCCTCCAGCCCGACCTCGTCGTGCTCGACCTCATGCTTCCCGGGCTCGACGGCCTCGACGTCTGCCGGAGGATCCAGCGCGACCGGCCGGTTCCGGTCCTCATGCTCACGGCCCGTGACTCGGAGACCGACCTCGTGGTCGGGCTCGAAGTCGGCGCCGACGACTACCTCACCAAGCCGTTCAGCGCCCGTGAGCTCGTCGCCCGGGTGCACGCGCTGCTGCGGCGGGTCGAGCGCAGGCCTGCCGTGCCCACCGCCACGCTCCAGGTCGGGGCAGGTCACCCTCGAGCCCGCCACCCGCCGGGTCCGGAACGGCGACGAGTCGGTGCACCTCACCCCCACCGAGTTCGACCTGCTCGTGCATCTCGCCGAACGACCGGCGCGCGTCTTCACTCGCGAACAGCTGCTGGCGCAGGTGTGGGGTTACCACGACGGTGCGGGCGCGCGCACGGTCGACTCGCACGTGCGCGCGCTCCGCCGCAAGCTGGGTAACGACGTGGTCCGCACGGTGCACGGTGTCGGCTACGCCGCGGGGAAACGCCCGCGTGAACCGCCGCGAGCGCCTCGCCCACCCGCTCGACGACGTCCCGTCGATCAAGCTCAAGCTCGGCTTCGTGATCGCGGCGGCGGTCGCGATCACGGTGTTCGTGTTCTGGGTCGGTCTCAAGATCGGGCTGTGGCCGTCGGTGAGCGGCGTCATCGCCGCCGCGGTCGCGATGACGATGGTGTGGTTCCTCGCGCGCGGGATGACGTCGCCGCTGCGCGAGATGGCCGCCGCTGCGTCCGAGATGGCCAAGGGCAACTACGAGCGACGCGTACGTTCGTCGTCGCGCGACGAGGTCGGCGCCCTGGCGCGGGCGTTCAACCAGATGGCCGCCGAGCTCGCCGAGACCGACCGCGTGCGGCGCGACCTGGTCGCGAACGTGTCGCACGAGCTGCGCACGCCGATCACCGCGCTGCAGGCTGCTGCTCGAGAACCTCGTCGACGGCGTGGCCGAGCCCGACCCCGAGACCTTCCGCACGATGCTCGCGCAGGTCGAGCGGCTCGGCCGGCTGGTCAAGCAGCTCCTCGACCTCTCGCGCCTCGAGTCGGGCGCGGTGCCGCTCGAGCGCACCGAGTTCCGGGTGGAGCCGCTGCTCGCGCACGCGGTGCGCGAGCAGCGGCTGCACGCGCCCGAGATCGACGTTTCGATCGTGGTCGACTCGCCCGACCTCACCGCCGACGGCGATCCCGAGCGCGTGCACCAGGTGGTCGCGAACCTGCTCGAGAACGCGGTGCGCCACACGCCGCGAGGCGGTGTCGTCGAGGTGTGCGCGCACCGCACCCACGACGGCGTCGTCATCGAGGTGGTCGACGAAGGCCCGGGCATCCCCGAGTCGGAGCAGACGCGGATCTTCGAGCGCTTCTACCGCGCCGACACCGCGCGCGCGTCGAGCGACGGCGGCGCGGGGCTCGGCCTCGCGATCGCCCAGTGGATCGTCGACCTCCACGGCGGCGACATCCATCCCGAACGACGGGAGCCGCACGGCTGCCGCATGGTCGTCACCCTGCCCCGACAACTCGACCACGAGGAGCCCCCAATGCCACTGGCCACCATCGACGACGCACTGAAGCGCATCCGCCGCGGCGAGATGGTCCTCGTCGTCGACGACGAAGACCGCGAGAACGAGGGCGACCTCACGATGGCAGCGAGCTGGGTCACCCCCGAAGCCGTCAACTTCATGCTGCGGTGGGGTCGCGGGCTCGTGTGCATGCCGTGCGACGCGCGTGCTCGACGCGCTCGACATGTGGCCGATGGTGCCGTCGGACCGTGCGGGGTGCGACACCGCGTTCACGGTGTCGATCGACCACGTCACCGCGGGGAGCGGCATCGGCGCGGCCGATCGCGCCACGACCATCCGCAAGGTCCTCGACCCGGACGCGCGCCCGTCGCGACTTCCAGCGACCCGGCCACGTGTTCCCGCTGCGCGCCCGCGCCGGGCGGCGTGCTCGAGCGCCGCGGCCACACCGAGGCCGCCGTCGACCTCGCCCGGCTCGCCGGGCTCCCGCCGGTCGCGGCGATCTGCGAGGTGCTGCACGAGGACGGCTCGCCCGCGCGGCTGTCCGTACCTCGAGCGGCTTCGCGACCGAGCACCGGATCGCCATGGTGTCGGTCGACCAGATCGCCGAGCACCGGCTCACGCTCGACGACACCGACACCTACGGGCTGCGCACTCCTCTGCTGCTGTAGCCGATCGTCAGAGCCCTGCGAGTTGCGCGAGCACCGCGACCTGATCCATCGCCGCCTGCGCCCTCGCAGCTTGGCCGCGTGACCACTCCCACATCGCGTACTCGACCTCGCGGGCGACGGCCCACGCAAACATTCGTCGCGGATCTTCACCAACGAGGTCCCCGAAGAACTCGAAGCGATGAACGAGCACCGCGGGCGGATACGCGTGCTCGAACGGATCGTCGACCTGGAGGAGGAACTGCGACGGGTCGTACGCAGGGTCTCCCACCATCGGATGAGGATCGATCGCGAGCCATGGCTCACGCGTCGCCGCGAGGACGTTGCCGGGGTTGAAGTCACCGTGCACGACGACGGTGTCGCGCGCCGCGCTCGCGGGGAGCGATTCGAGCAGGCTCGCGCCGAGCTCCACGAGTCCCACGTCGAACGGTGGTGACTGTCGCTCGACACGCCGGCGGACATCGACGGCCCATTCGGCGGTCACGTCGGCGACGCGCTCGTACGCCGACGGGTTCCCGGGCTCGCGCCACAATCGCCTGAGCAGCTCGGCGCCGATGCTCAGCGCGTCCTCGACGGGAAGGCCCGTGTCGCGCAACGTCGTGCCCGGTTGACAACGTTCGATCAGCAGCGCACGGCGCTCACGATCCTCGTCGAGGAGGAGCACCGCGCCTTCGCCGCCCCACAACTGCAGCGCCGTCCCCTCCTCACGCGCTTCTCGATGCGGAAACGCGAGCTTGACCACAACGTCCGTGCCATCGGCGCGAGACGCCGGCGCGCTCCACGAGGCCATACCGCCTTCGAACGGCTCGCCGATACGGACATCCCAATGCCGTTCCAACTCCTCGACGAGGCCCGGGAGGGCAGCGAGCCACGGATCACCCTCGGTGGTACCGGCAAAGCTGTCGTGGAGCGCCGCAGGGACGCGGAACGTGTGGTCGCGCGACACGCGCGATCAGCGCGGGCGGGTCTCGGTGCCGCGGCCGGCGGTGATGAAGAGCGCCTCGCCGGGTTCGTGCACGTCGGCGGTGTGCCACACGCCCGGAGGGTTGATCACCGCCATGCCGGGACGCAGCTCGACCACGCGGTGCTCGCCGTCGACCTCCTGGATGAGGTCGGCGCGACCGGAGAGCAACACCACCAGCTCGTCACCGGCCGGGTGTCGTTCCCACGACTCCCAGGACGCGTTCTGCTCCATCAGCACGACGAGCCGACCTTCGTTGCCGTCGGGCGCGGTGCGCGCCGTGTACGCGTCGAGATACTCGGAGCTCCACTGGAAGTCGGGCAACGGCTCCACGCGCGCGCCGAGGCCGAGGTGGACGTGCGTCGTGTGCAGGTCGAACGGCTCAGTCATCGGGCGTCGGCGGCTCGGTGGGCTCGTACAGGTACACGACCGAACGCTCCGGGTGCTCGAAGTCGAGGACCACCTCGATGTTGTCGGGAGGAGGCGCGGTGGGCGCTTCGGAGACGATCGCCGGCTCCTCCTTCTCGGGGCGTCCTTCGAGTGCGTCGCGGAGACCGAGCAGCCCCGCGGCCACAACGGAACCGGCGGCGGAACGCTTGAACTTGTCGACGGGACGTTCCCACTCGGTCGAGCTCACCACGTCACTGTATGTCCTATCTCATGGGTCGCTCAGGCTCCCGGGTCTTCGCCGATCTCGCGCAGTGCCGCGGCGATCGCGACGCGGAGGCGGCGTGCAGTATCCGGCGCGAGGTGCGCGGCGATCCCGAGACCGGCACGCCCGGCTTCCTCGACAGTGAGCACGATACGCAGTTCGCCCTCGCCGCACGCGTCGCAGTCGTCGGTGAGCGCGACCGCCCACGAGACGGGTGGTCGCTCGTCGTCGTCGGCAGGGTGGTCGTCGAGAGCATCATCGATGGAACGGCGCATGTGAGACACCCTACGAGCGTCGATCGTTCGGCTCACGGCTGGAGACGGTCGATCACCCACGTGTCGTTGTCCGCACGCGTGTAGCGCAACCGGTCGTGCAGTCGATCCGCACGGTGTTCCCAGAGCTCGAGCTCGTCGGGGACGAGCCGGTAGCCACCCCAGAACGGCGGGAGGGGAACGTCGCCGTCGCCCGTGGCAAACCTCGCTTCGGCCGCGGCCGCGCGCGCCTCGAGCTCCTCGCGCGATCCGATGGGCGCGCTCTGCGCCGACGCCCACGCGCTCACGCGGCTCGGGCGCGGCCGGTTGCGCCAGTAGGCCTCCGATTCCTGCGGTGCCACACGTTCGACGCGACCGGTCGCGCGCACCTGTCGCTGCACCGCAGGCCAGTGAAAGAGCACGGCCGCGTGCGGGTTCGCGTCGAGCTCGCGGCCCTTTCGGCTCCCGTAGTTGGTGAAGAAGCAGAAGCCGCGTTCGTCGAAGCCGCGCAGCAGCACGGCTCGCGCCGACGGTCGGGCGTCGGGCGTGGCGCTCGCCACGATCATCGCATCGGGCTGCAGCACGCCTCGGGCCTCGGCATCGTCGTACCAGCGGCCGAACTGCACGATCGGATGGGGGTCGACGTCGTCCTCGCGCAACGGGGGCGTGGCCACCCATGCCAGGCTAGGTGGCATCCCGAGGCAACCCGAGCCGACACCGGTGCGTCGATTCGGTGCACGGCAAGGGGATCGAGCGCCTGCTGAGCGGTAGGGTCCAGGTCACGACCCCGCTGAGACGAACTGGCGTCAGCTGGTGGGGTGATACCCCGTTTGCCGACGCCGGTTCGCTGAGGACGAGGATGCGACCCATGGACTTCGCGCCCAGCCCACGCGCCGAGGAGCTCAGGCGGGAACTCGCCGAGTTCATCGACATGTTCGTCGAACCGGCCATTCCCGTCGCTCGGAAGCAGGTCGAGGAGTCGGGCGATCCGCACTTCCATCCCCCGGTGATGGAGGAGCTGAAGGCGGAGG
This sequence comes from uncultured Actinomycetes bacterium, assembly GCA_963705625.1. Taxonomy (GTDB): domain Bacteria; phylum Actinomycetota; class Acidimicrobiia; order IMCC26256; family DASPTH01; genus DASPTH01. Next base: position 20,617 of record CAVPKG010000001.1, on the reverse strand, counting down.
CGCGAGCACGCGGTCTGTGGAACCTCTTCATGCCCGACGTCACGTACGGCGCCGGGCTCGGCAACCTCGACTACGCGCCGCTGTGCGAGCTGATGGGACGTTCTCCGCTCTCCCAGGAAGCGACCAACTGCAGCGCGCCCGACACCGGCAACATGGAGATCCTGGCGGAGTTCGGCACACCCCTGCAGCGAGAGCAGTTCCTCCAGCCGCTGCTCGACGGCGAGACGCGCTCCTGCTTCGCGATGACCGAACCGTTCGTGGCCAGCTCCGACGCCACCAACATCCAGAGCCGCATCGAGCGCGACGGTGACCACTACGTGATCAACGCGCACAAGTGGTTCACGAGCGGTGCGGCCTCGAAGCGGTGCACCTTCGCGATCCTCATGGGCGTGTCCGACCCGAATGGCGACGCGCACCGGCGCCACAGCATGGTGCTCGTCCCGCTCGACACAGCCGGCGTCACGATCGTGCGGTCGCTCCCGGTGTTCGGTCGTGATCACGGCATGGGCCATTGCGAGACGCTCTACGAGAACGTCCGGGTGCCAAAGGAGTACATCCTCGGTGAGGAGGGCGGCGGGTTCGCGATCGCGCAGGCGCGGCTCGGTCCCGGGCGCATCCATCACTGCATGCGCGCGATCGGCATGGCCGAGCTCGCCCTCGAGCTGATGTGCACACGCGCCCAGAGCCGGGTCACGTTCGGCAAGCACCTCGCCGACCAGGGCGTGATCCAGGAGCGCATCGCCGAGTCACGCATCGCGATCGAGCAGGCACGGCTCCTCACGCTCGAAGGCGGCGTGGCTGATCGACACCGTCGGCAAGAAGAGCGCGCGCTTCGAGATCGGCGCGATCAAGGTGGTCGCCGCCCGGCTCGCCACCACGGTGATCGACCGGGCCATCCAGATGTTCGGCGGCGCCGGCGTCACCGACGACTGGCCGCTCGCCGAGATGTACGCGCACGCGCGCACCCTCCACCTCGTCGACGGCCCCGACGAGGTGCACCTCCAGCAGATCGCCCGCCGCGAGCTGCGACAGTACGAGTCCCTGCGGGTCTGAAATGCTCATACGCACCGGAGCGAGCGCAGAGTGAAGGTTCGCATCGGCTTCGGTGCCGGGACCGCGGGGCTCGCGGACGGCGGCACTCGGTTCGGCGAGCTCGTCGACGCGCTCGAGCGCAACGGCTTCGACTCGATCTGGTGCTCGGAGCGCGCGACCGGACCGACGCCCGACCCGTTGGTCGCGCTCTCGTTCGCTGCCGGGCGCACGCGCAAGCTGAAGCTCGGCACGTCGGTGCAGGTGCTGCCCGGGCGCAATCCGGTGCTCCTCGCGAAGCAGTGGGCGGCCCTCGACCGTGCTGTCGGGCGGGCGCGCGCTCCCGGCGTTCGGGCTCGGCGTCGTCGAGCCGATGGAGCAGCAGGCGTTCGGCGTCACGCGGGAAGATCGCGCGCCGCTGTTCGACGAGGCGCTCCCGCTGCTCCGTCGCCTGTGGACCGAGGAGACGGTCGACCACGACGGCCCGCGCTTCCACTACGAAGGCGTGTCGATCGGCATGCTGCCGATCCAGCAACCGCTCGACGTGTGGCTCGGCGGCCGCGCGCCGGCGGAGCTCCGCCGCGTCGGGCGCTTGGGCGACGGGTGGCTTCCGAGCTTCTGCACCCCCGTCGTGGTCGCCGAGGGCCGGGTGGTCGTCGAGAAGGCGGCGGCCGACTCGGGGCGTGCGATCGACCCCGAGCACTTCGGCGCGATGGTCTTCTACACCCGCACCGAGATGCCGAGCGCGTACGCGCGTGCGCTCGCGGAACGGCGCGGCGTCGACCCCGACGAGGTGATCGTCGTCGGCCTCGACGCGCTCCGGACGCGGCTCGAGGAGTTCATCGCCGTCGGCTTCTCCAAGCTCGTGCCGGTACCGCTGCAGCCGGTCGAGTCGTGGGACGAGGAGCTCGACTCCCTCGCCGAGGCCGTCCTCGACCTCCAGCAGAGCCGAGCGTCGGCGCCGTAGGTGCTCAAGCGGTTGCGGGGACCTCCGAGTCCTCGTGCGTGACCAGCGGCGAGCGCGCCAGCGCGATCGTGCCCACGGCCATCGCGACGATCGCCGCTGACGTCACCGACACCTCGAGCGGACCGTGCGCACCGAGATGCTCACCGAACATCGTCACCGCGAAGATGCAGCTCAGCACGGGGTTCGTCACGGCGATCGCGGGCAACGACGCGGCGACGTGGCCGGCCTGGAACGCGCTCTGGTTCAGCAGGAGTCCGACGGCCGACACCGCGAGCAACGCGTACAACTGCCAGTGTCCCAGGAGCTGGACCACCCCGCCGTCGACCAGGTCGACGGTGGCTTTGGTGAGGATCGCGGTGAAGCCGTACACCGTGCCCGTCGCGACGCCGAGATAGAGCGCGCGCCGCGATCCAATCGTCTTCACCGCGAGCGCGACCAGCGTGCCGGTGATCACCGCGACGACCGCTCCCGCCACGACCCACGCGGCGAGCGACGCGGTGGAGCGATCGCCCGCCGGCGAGCCGACGGCCACGAACAACGCCAGCCCGCCCGTGACGGCGATCGCGGGGATCCATTCGTGGCGCGTGACGCGTCGCCCGTGACCGATCGTCGACAACGGCAGCGCGAACAAGAGCCCGCTCACGAGCAGCGGCGCGACGGTGACCACGGTCCCGGTCGCGAGCGCGCCCGCCTCGAATCCGTACGCGCCGATGTCGAGGGCGATGCCGAGCAGCCACACCGGTCGCCGCACGAGCGCGAGCAGGAGGGCCGGTCGCAGCGACAGCTCCGGCGGTTGCTCGGCGGCAACCCGCTGTTGGAGCACGGACGCACCCGCATAGCTGAGGCCCGCGAGGAGCGCGAGCGCGACGGCCATGTCAGCGAGGGTACGTGAACGCCTTGGCGGACTCGATCCCGTGGTCGCCGACCGCACCGACGGTGAGACGGCGCGCCGCGAGCTCGTCCGCGAGCCGGGGAAGTGCACCCACTGTGGCCTTCCACGACCCGGGGTACGACGTGCAGTCGGAGTCGTGGAGCAGCACGGTCCCGCCGTCGACGTAGCGGCGCGTCACGTCGGCGACCACGGACTCGGGCGTGGCCTCGCGTCGCCAGTCGCGGCCCCACGTGGTCCAGAGGACCGTGCGTCATGCCGAGGCGTCGTGCCGGCGCGCAGCGACGCGAGAACGACAGGATGCCGAACGGCGGCCGGAACCAGCGCGGCTCGACGCCGGTGGCCGTCGCGACGGTGTCGATACGCGTGCGTGATGTCGTCGCTCGATGCTGCGGTGGCGTGCGTCGCAGCATGTTGCGGTGCAGGTCACCGTGGACCGCGACCTCGTGCCCGGCAGCCGCGACGTCCTGAGCGATGCGTTGGCGATCGACGGACCATGTCACCGAGCATGAAGAACGTGGCGCTGCCAGCCGAGGTCGTCGAGCACGCGAGAGGACCTCGGGCGTCGACACCGGGTCGGGGCCGTCGTCGAACGTCAGCGCGACGTGACCGGGCCGGCCGACACCGACGAGGCGCGGCGTGATGCGCACCCCGATCGGCGACACACCGGCGAGCGCGGGTGCCGCGTGCACCGTGGCCGCACCGAGACCCGCCGCGCCCGCAACGGCAGCGAGCTTCATGCCGCGGTGCTTCAGCGGAGCTCCCCGAGCGGGTGCGCGTGCAGACCGGCGTGCGTCGAGCCGCGCCTCGAGGTCGGACACCGCGATCTCCATCGCCTTCGCGATCGCGGTCGCGACCGTCGAGCAGGTACACCTTCCGCGCTTCGACCGTCGACGGCAGGCTCTCGGGCCCGAACGTGTGGTCGGGCACGACGAGACGTCTGCTTCGCGCGCCGTGAGTAGAACTGGTCGAACGCGTCGAGCCGCCGGCCGGGACGAACTCGTGGGTTGGCTCGCCGACCTCACGGGCGATGAGCTTGCCGGCCCTGTCGAGGTCGTTCCGGGCCTGGTTCCACGGGAGCAGCGTTCCCTTACCCCATCCCCCGTTCGCGATGTCGACGTTGCGGTCGGCCAGCCACTCGAGCTCGGGCGAGCGATGGCCCGCGGTCTGCGCGTCGACCACCACCGACACGCCGAGGTCGTTGATCGCAGCGAGCAGCACCCGGTCGTCGGAGCTGGTGATCGTCGAGGCGCACACCGACGTAAGCGGCGTGCTCGGACGCTCGCGGGCGGCTTGGCCACCCCGACGCCGATCGCCGAGACCGCCTGGGCGCCGACGGTGAGCCCGATGTACAGCACGACGACGCTCGCGGCCACGATCGTGACCGAGCGTCGCCCTTTGGGTGTGCGGAGCGCGACCACCCGCCCCTTGCGGTCGACGGAGTCGTTGGCAGCCGCGAGCTCGGCGACGTCGGTCGGCGGGGTCGCCGACGAACAGCCGCCGCCCGTTCTCGACCAGTTGCGTCGCGCGCGGGACCGGGAGTGGTGACCTCGCGCAGGCGCGTCGTGCAGCTCCTCCTCGTCGTGCGCGTAGCAGTTGACGCCGGAGCGCGCCATCATCTCGGCGTTGTCCTTGCCGTGGCCGGCGATCGGCAGGTACGTGATCACCGGGAGGCCCGACCGCGAACGCCTCCATGCACGTGAGGCCGCCCGCGTTCTCGACCAGCGCGTCGGCGGCGGTCATGAGCGTGGGCATCTCGTCGGTCCAGCCGATCACCGTGCCGAAGCCACGGCTCTCGAGGTCGGCGCGCAGCTTCTCGTCTCGCCCGCACACCGTGATCGGGTGGAACTCGCCGGTGCGCCCGATCGCCTCGACGGTGGCGACGACGTCACCGACGCCCCACGACCCGGCGACGACGAGCACCGCGCGATCGTCGGGTTCGAGGCCGAGCGCGCTCCGCACCGCGGCGCGGTCGATGCGGGCCTCGCGGAACCGATCGGCGACCAGGGGCCCGTGGACACGCGCGTCCTTGCCGCCGCGAGCCGCCGCCGCCTGCGCCGACAGCTCACTGACGGCCAGATGACGGTCGATGCCGGGGTGGACCCACAGCGAGTGCACCGCGAAGTCGGTGAGGTAGGTGACGACGGGAACGCGGAGCAACTTCGTGCGTCGCATGCGGCCGAGCACGAGCGACGCGAGCGGGTACACCGACACGATCGTGTCGGGGCGGAACGCCTTGATCGCCTTGCGCAGCTTCCGGCGGGTGAGCCAGGTGTCGACCATCACCGCCGGCGCGCGGAGCAGCGGCGACATGCGGTAGCGACAACTCGTAGCTCCACGGGAAGAGGCGGAGCTGCACTTGGTAGAACCATCGGAGGAAGGGCCCGATGTGGAACGCGACCGCGTCGAGGAAGTCGATGACCTCCACCCGATTGCCGCGGTCCTCGAGCCGCTTGCGAAGCTCCTTGGCCGCGCCATCATGACCCGCGCCCATGGACGCGGAGACGATCAAGATGCTCCGACGCACGAGCGCTCAGCGTATCGGGTCGCCCCGCGTCGCGCCGGGAACAGCTCCTCTCTTCCAGGCGACTTGGAGCGGTGCTCGGGCTCCGGCTAGACACCCTCTGCAATGTGGCTGGTGGGGGTACGTGATCTGCAGTTCCGCCGCCGACGCTTCATGATCGCGGCGCTCGCCACCTCGGTCGTCTTCGCGATGACCCTGATCATGGCGGGAATGAGCAACGGGCTCGACGCCGAGATCGACCGGCTCGTCGATTCGTTCCACGCCGACTCCTGGGCGGTGGCGCGCGGGGCGTCCGGCCCGTTCACCGCCACCAAGTTCGTGGTCGACGAGGACGTCGCGGCGGTGAAGGACGCGCAGGGGGTTCAGGCGGCGTCGCCCATGATCACGGCACGGGCGACGATCGGCACCACGTCGCTCACCGACGTGAACCTCCTCGGCTACGTCCCGCGCGGGGTGGGCGCACCCCGGGTCACGGAGGGTCGCGCGCCGAAGCGGAGCGGTGAGATCCTCGTCGACGACAAACTCGATGCCGACGTCGGCAGTGTCCTCGTGATCAGCGGAAAGCCGGAGCGCGTCGTGGGCAAGGTCGGCGACCTCCGGTACAACTTCGGTGTCCATACCGTCTTCATGACGCTGAATGACGCGCAGGGCCTCTCGTTCGCAGGACAACCCCTCGCCAGCGCGGTGGTCACCAAGGGTGTCCCGCGTGAAAACCTGGCCGGGTTGACCGTGCTGACCAACGCGCAGGTCAAGGCCGACCTCCAGCGACCGACCGAGAGTGGCAAGCAGTCGATCGACTTCATCCAGGTGCTGCTGTGGATCGTCGCCGCGGGAATCATCGCTCTGATCGTGTACCTCACCGCGCTCGAGCGAGTGCGCGACTTCGCGGTGTTGAAGGCCACCGGAACTTCGAACGCGACGCTCTTCGGAGCGCTTGCGCTCCAGGCCGTGGTGCTGTCACTCGTCTCCGCCGTGTTGGCCATCGCGATCGCGCTCGCGCTCGCACCGTTCTTCCCGTTCCAGATCGTGATCGCCACCTCTGCCTACCTGCTGCTCGCGGTGGTCGCGGTAGTCGTGGGGCTGGTCGCGAGCCTCGCCGGACTCCGGCGCGCCATCGGCGTGGATCCGGCGATCGCGTTCGGGGGTGCGTGATGCCCGAGCTCCGTGTCCAGGACCTCACGATGGAGTTCGCGAGCGGCGGCTACAAGGTGCGGCCGATCGACTCGCTCGATCTCGACGTGAGCACGGGTGAGCTCGTACTGCTGCTGGGCGCGAGCGGCTGCGGCAAGACCACCCTGCTCTCGATGCTCGCACGACTGCTGACGCCCACGAGCGGCAGTATCACGTTCGGCGACATCGACGTCACCGGTCTGTCCGGCCAGGCACTGGTCGACTACCGCCGCACGACCGTGGGCATCGTCTTCCAGGCCTTCAACCTGATCCCGAGCCTCACCGCGCGCGAGAACGTGCAGATCGCGGCGCAGGCGGGAAAGGTCCCGAAGCGCGAAGCGAAGGCGCGGGCGGAGGAGCTGCTCCGGCAGGTGGGGCTCGAGGACCGCATGACGCACCGCCCGGCCGACATGTCGGGTGGGCAACAACAGCGCGTCGCAATCGCACGGGCGCTCGCGCACGATCCGCCGCTGGTGCTCGCCGACGAGCCCACCGCGCACCTGGACTACATCCAGGTCGACGGCGTGCTCCGGCTCCTGCGCGACCTCGCGCAGCCCGGACGGGTCGTCATCGTGGCGACGCACGACGAGCGGCTCCTGCCACTCGCGGATCGCGTCGTCGAGCTCACCCCCCGGGCCGCAGGTGAGGCGAGGCCGCCCGAGACCGTCGAACTCGCGCCGGGCGAGGTGCTCTTCGAGCAGGGCGATCCCGGCGACCTCGTGTACTACGTCGAGTCGGGCCGGATCGAGATCTTCCGCGTCCAAGCCGACGGCGCCGACGAACGCGTGACCGAGATCGACGCCGGGGGCTACTTCGGCGAGCTCGCGCCGATGTTCGGGCTGCGTCGCTCTGCCGGCGCCCGCGCGCTCGAGCCCAGTGTCCTCACCGGCTACAACCTCCGCGACTTCCGCGATCGCACCGCCAAATAGCGCGCACCGGCACTAGTTCAGGCGGTCGCGGAGGACGGCGACGATGACGCGCATGGCGAGGACGGTCGAGCAGAACAGTCCGAAGTAGCCGAACACCTGGAAGAGCGACGTATTGCCGCTGAACGGTGGACCGCCCTCGATCGCGATCAGCCCGACGGACAGCAAGCCGATGGTCCCCGACAGGAACGCGAGGATCGAGCGGTTCACGAGCGTCGTCACGAACCTGGTGTCGTCGGCGTCCTGGAAATGGCTCACCCGCACGCGGATCCCCTCGCGCTCGAGCATGCTGAACGCGCGGTCGACGTGACGCGGCAGCCGCCGCAGCATCGGCACCGTGCGCAGGATCTCGTCGCGCACCGCCTGTTGCACGGATCCCGGTGTGATCTGCCCGCGGACCCACTGCGCGGCGATGGCCTCGGCCGCGTCGATCACCGAATAGCCGGGAGCGATCGTCGTGAGCGTGCCCTCGAGCACGATCAACGCGCGGAAGAACGTGCTCCACTCCGCGGGGAGCGTGATGCCGAACTCGAAGAACAGCCGGAGCATCGCATTGAACATCGCGGCGTCGGCACGCGCACCGGGCGCGAGATGTTGGGCCATGAACCGCGCCAGCGCGCGCTCGAAGTCGGCGATGTCGACGCCGCGTCGCAGGCTCGCGACCTGCAGCACCGCCTGCGCCACCGCGTCGGCGTCGCGTCGGCTCACACCGGCCATGAGATCTCGGAGCGCGGCCTGCTGGACGGAGTCGAGACGGCCCGCCGCGCCGAAGTCGATCAGTGCGAGGCGACCATCGGTGAGCAGCATCACGTTTCCCGGGTGCGGGTCGGCGTGGAACACGCCGTCCTGGAGCATCTGCTCGAGGAACGTGCGGAGCAGGAGGTCGGCGATCTTGGTTCGCTCCGCGGCGCGCGCATCCCCCCAGGCGACGTCGCGCACGCTCGCGCCGTCGAGCCACTCCATCACGAGCACCCGCGACGTGCTCAGCTCCTCGTAGACCTCGGGGATCGAGATCCGCGATCCGCTCGGCAGGCTGGACGCGATCGCGCGCGCATTGCGCGCTTCGATTCGGAAGTCGAGCTCTTCGCGCAGTCGGGAACTGAACTCGTCGACGAGATCCATCACGTGGTAGTCGGCGCCCCACGACGTACGCGTCTCCACGACGTGCCCGAGCTCTTCGAGCACCGAGAGGTCGACCGCCACCGACTCCTCGATGCCGGGCCTGATCACCTTCACCACCACCGGTGAGCCGTCGGGTAGGGCGGCTCGGTACACCTGACCGATGGACGCCGCCGCGAGCGGCTGCCAGTCGAAGGTGGCGAACATGTCCTCGAGCGGCGCGTCGAGCTCGGACTCGAGCAAGGCCGCGACATCGTCGCGGGCGGCCGGCTGCACACGATCCTGGAGCAACGACAGCTCCTTGACCGCGTCGGGGGAGAGCATGTCGGAGCGCGTCGAAGCGATCTGGCCGAGCTTCACGAACATGCCGCCGCACTGCTCGAGCGACAGCCGGAGTCGACGCACAGTGGGCGGTTTGGCGCCGTTCTGGGAGACATCTTCGTGGCGGCCGAGACCGAGCGACGGGCCGAGGCCGTTGCGTACTGCGATCCGCGTGATCTCGGCGTACCGCGCCATCCGGCGACCGCGGCGACGGAGGGACCGCACCGGGTGCGGGACCGATGCGAGGCCGGTTTGCGCGCGGGCCATCATTCCGGGCCGCGAGAGGAACTCGATCCATACCGCCGCCGCCATCGCGCCGAACAGCGCGAACAGGAACAGGTTCCGGGCGAAGCCTTCGGACGCGTTGCCGCGTTCGTTCGCGATCAGCAGCGAGACCGCCACGCCCACCGCGAAGCCGACGAACCCGGAGAGCACGCTCGCCGCAAACGACCGCCGGACCCCGAGCACCCGGCCGACGAAGACGCCCGCGAGCACCGAGAACACGAACGCGGGAATGAGGAGCCAGAGATCGCTGCCGAGCCGGTCGAGGACCGATTCGGCGAGCGTCGGGGTCATCGCGGCCAAGGCTGCCCGCGGTTCACGCGAGCTCCTCGACGACGAGAGCGCCGTCGGCGTGACGAGACCGCAGCGCCTTCTTGTCGAACTTGCCGACGCTCGTCTTCGGGACCTCGGCGATGAAGGTCCAACGCTCGGGAAGTTGCCACTTCGCGACGCGATCACCGAGGAAGTCGCGCAGCTCGCTCGCCGTCACCTCGGCACCGTTCTTCACCACGATGCATGCAAGCGGTCGCTCCGCCCAACGCGGATCGGGTACCGCGATCACCGCGGCCTCCGCCACCGCCGGATGCGCCATGAGCAGCACTTCGAGCTCGACCGACGAGATCCATTCCCCGCCGGACTTGATGACGTCCTTCGCGCGGTCGGTGATCTGGATGTAGCCGTTCGGCGTGACGCTCGCGATGTCGCCGGTGCGGAGCCAGCCGTCGTCGAATTTCTGCGGGTCGGGGTCGCGGTAGTACGCGCCGGTGACCCACGGCCCGCGCACCTGAACCTCGCCAACCGCTTCGCCGTCCCACGGGAGCACGGTGCCGTCGTCGTCGACGATGCGCAGCTCGACGCCGGCGATGACGCGTCCCGACTTCGCCGCGCCAGTCCATCTCCTGGGCGGTACCGAGCTCGACGCCCTTCGGCGGCCATGACATCGCGGCAAGCGGGCTCGTCTCGGTCATGCCCCAGCCCTGCACGATGCGGACGCCGAACTGCGCCTCGAACCCCTCGATGAGCGAGCGCGGCACCGCCGAGCCGCCGCAGAGAACCTTCTGCAGCGACGAGAGGTCGACGGGGTTCGCCTCTCCGTAGTGCAGGAGCTCGGTCCAGATCGTGGGCACCGCGCCCGCGCAGGTGGGCTTCTCCTGTTGGATGAGACGCGCGAGCGGCTCTGCCTGGAGGTAGCGGTTGGGCATGATCAGGTCGGCCCCGGCCATCCACGCCGCGTACGGCATTCCCCATGCGTTCGCGTGGAACATCGGGACCACGGGCAGCACGCGGTCGCGATCGGTGTACGAGACCGCGCCGGCCTGGAGGACACCGATGGAGTGCAGGAAGGTGGAACGGTGCGAGTAGACGACCCCCTTCGGATTGCCGGTGGTGCCGCTCGTGTAACACATCGCGGCCGCAGCCCGCTCGTCGATCTCGGGGTACGCGATGCCGGGTCGCTCGGCGGCGAGGAGCTCGTCGTAGCGGAGCACCTGCGCGCGGTTGCCCTCGAGTGGGGCGGTGTCGGCGTCGCCCACCACGAGGTAGTACTCGACGCTCGGCAGCTCGGGCGCGAGCTTCGCGAGCACCGGTAGAAGGGAGCCGTCGACGATGACGATGCGATCCTCGGCGTGGTTCACGATGTACACGAGCTGATCGGGGAACAGCCGGATGTTGAGCGTGTGGAGCACCCCGCCCATGCAGGGGATCGCGAAATACGCTTCGAGATGCTCCTGGGTGTTCCATCCGAAGGTGCCGACCCGGTCGCCCGAGTCCATGCCGAGGCGACGGAGCGCCGCCGAGAGCTGGTCGACCCGGTTCGCGACGTCGGCGAACGACGCCCGCCGGCTCGAGTCGTCCTCGAACGTCACGACCTCGCTGTCGCCGAAGACCGTTCGGCCGTGGCGGAAGATCATCCCGACGGTGAGGGGGAAGTCTTGCATCGTCGACAGCATCGAGGCCTCCACGGGCGACTCGGACGGACGGCCGGAGCGTACCCGGGACCCCGTTTGCCCGTCACCCGCCGTCGTTCATGCGGGTGTCCTCCAACACCACGGGTCGGACACCCGCATCCGCAGCCGACATCACCCGCCGTAGTTCATGCGGGTGTCCTCCAACACCACGGGTCGGACACCCGCATCCGCAGCCGACATCACCCGCCGTAGTTCATGCGGGTGTCCTCCAACACCACGGGTCGGACACCCGCATCCGCAGCCGACATCACCCGCCGTAGTTCATGCGGGTGTCCTCCATCCTGAGGACAGGGGTGTCCTCGGGCTTCTGGAAGCCGGCGTCCACGATCTCGCCCAGGAACAGCGTGTGCTCACCCACTGACACCGACTCGCGCACCTCGCAGTCGAGGTAGGCCGCGGCCTGGTCGAGGATCGGCGCGCCGGACAGGCCGTCGTGGAACGGAACGCCGTTCAGCGTCTGTGCCGCGAGGTCGACCTCGACCGGCTTGGTGAACTTGCGCACGATGGCGCGGTCCTCACGATCGACGATGTTCACGCTGAAGACGCGGCCGTCGGACACGAGCTCGTGCGTGTACGCGCCGAGCTCGATCGCCACCGCGAGCATCTTGGGGGCGAACGACACCTGCGTCACCCAGTTCAGCGTCATGCCGTTCCGACGCTCGCCCTTGTCGGTGCTGCCCAGCACGTAGAGCCCGCTCGGCATCGTCCAGAGCACGCGGCGGCGCAAGCGGTCGTACTCGTCGGGATCCTTGCCATGGGGGAACGGGCCGACCGGACCCTCCTGCACGGGCATGTGCTCGAGGTTATGCCGGTGGCGAAATCGTCACCGGCGCAATCTGGCAACGCGGGTTCGAGCGGATCAACGAGATTTCGCGAGCGTGCCGCGCGCCCTACGCCCGCCGCAACAGAGCGACGAGGTCCTGTTCCCGGGCGCCTCTTCCCATAGCGTGCGGCTCACCCCCTGAACGATGTTGCCCTCGATAGTATGCCTGAGCCCATCAGGGTTGATGATCTGACCGCAATCATGGGCGACCGCGAACTTGCGCGCCCAGATCTTGCCGCTCGAACGGTCGATATCGACCTCTGCCACGACCGCAACGCGCGTGCCATTGCGTTGTGCATAGGCGATGCCGCGGCCGCTGACTTTGTTGCCGGTCTGATCGCGTCGTGGTGAAGGCCGCGTTTGCCAGCCCGCCTTCTCCGCGGCGGCATTGATCACTGCAACGTCGCGCGGCTCTTTCATATGCCGAAGGCGAAACTCAACGGCATCAAGATTGAGCGCTGCCGCCAGCTCGTCCATGAAGAACTCGCCCGCAAAATGGATCTGTGGTCCGACCGGATCGCGCAGATGAGCGCTGCGCAACGGCGAGGCGCGATCAAGAAGTGGCGGAATGGTTTCCCACGCGAGCCGCTTGTTGGCGAACTCGTACGATTTTGCCGGTACGCCAAAGCCGTCGCCGGACTTGAGCGCGACATCGCGCACCTGTCCCGCAAGCGTATCCCACGGCGCACCGCCGTTCGTGTTCACGTCGATGCGGGAAAAACCCTTGCTGGTGAACTCATACGCAATAACGTTGCCCGACGCATCGATTGCCGCACGCGCGCGGTGAATGGAGGCAGGCCCCTTGGGGTCCCAGCCAGTCGCTTGTTCGCGGGTATATTGCACGCGCAGCGGGCGGACGGATGATGGCTGTCCGACGGTTGAACCCGGTATCCTCACGATTGGTGAACCGCGAATTTCCGAGGCCGTACCGATGGTCAATATGCCCCAGCGTTGAATGTCCTGTATGTAGAGAACCTCGCCTGAGCCCTTGGACCACGGCGTCATTGTCAGCACGATGGTGGTTTCCTCATCGCCGATCCTAGGCACCCTCTCGTCGATGCCTCACCCGACCGCTGCGTTCAGAAAAAAATTGCACGCGCCGACGCAATGAATTGATCGCCAAAGGTGCGATGAACACAGGCGAATAGTGGCTTAGAGTATCCAAAATTAGCCGAAGTTCGCCCCTTAATCGTGGTGGGCTGGTCGTCCGTACATCGTTGCCCGATTGGGTGCGTGATGCACCGGTCCTTGCCAACGATGCACTCCCAGGCATTGAGGTTTTTCGGCGTTATGTGCTCGGGTCGCAGCCGCTTCAGCGGCGCTGCGGGCGCCAGCGAATCGTCTTCTCATCGCATAGAGAGCAGCAATCCGCGTGAGCGCTTCCTGCGCGATCGGGGCAACCGCAGCTCCGGCTGAAGTGTGGACTTACTGGACACCACACTGGTCGCAAGAACTGTAGAGCCCGTGGACTCCACTGGAACGCTGAAAACCCCTATCGCAGCTAGTGGACGAAAAACAACCTGGATTCCGTGCGGAGTCGCTGTCGAGTTAGGGATAGATAAATACCCGCCATACGAAGCCTCCATTGCCTCGGGAGAATTAAACTCAATCTCCGGCCTTGTCAGCATCCTCGTAGTCGCTTTCCAGCTCAAGCATCGGCAAGCCTAATTCCCTAATCCTTCCTCTTTGCCTCCTCAAGCGTCACAACTGCGTTGACGGGCGGGCTTGTCTCACTCGCATGCCGCGCATACACCTCCGGCCTTCTCCGTCGCAGCAGCATCTCCAGCAGCCGGTCGCTGCCTCCTTCCGTCGCCCTCCTCAGTGCCTCGTCCTCAAGACGATCGATGCCTTCCATCACCGCATCGTCCCAAGCCCTGGCGAACTCTCGGTCTTTGCTGCGCGTTTCATACAGCGTGGAGCGCCCAATGCCAGCTTTTTTAGCAGCCCGAGTTGGCGAGCTGCCACTGGCTAACGCAGCCAGGAAACGCTCGCGATGACGCTTTTGTATCTGCGGGTCGCGCTGAATGCGCCTGCGCTTAGTCTTCGACATTTCTTAGCCGCTCTCGTTGTCGTTTGTGGGGACGACGGCGACACGTAGCTCAGGCGCTACGTTCTCGCGGAAATATTTGGGATATGCGTCGGCTGCCGCAAGGATCGCATAAAATCATTTCGCTATCCAGATGCCAAAAACCATAGGGGGGTTCCGCCGCAACAGAACAAACACTGGTCCCAAGAACTGTAGAAGACCGTGGACGCCAGTCGAACGGTGAAAAGCCCTATCGCATCTAGTGGAACCGTGTGGAAGTCGGCGAGAAACACGAACCACTCGCGCACCAGGGGGTGTCCAGTAAGTAGGGCTGACGATATCACCTTTGCTCGTGGCGCGCGACCAGGTAAATCGCGTGAAGATGTTGTCTGCTGCGGTGCATAGGTCCGCAATTGGTGGTGCCGTGCACTGCGGCAATGGATAACGATCACTGGACGATCTTGGCTAGCCCCGGACAGCATACAAGCCAGCATTAGCCTGTAATCATTGCACCTTTTTCTTGATATTCATCGAGACGGCGTCGGCCGTACGCACGATTTTTTATCGCGCATGGGTGCACGCCAGGCGCCTCGAGGGCAAGGTCAAGCAGATTGCCGAGTACTGCGAGACGGACGTGGTGAAAACCTATCGGGTCTGGCTGAGGTACGAGCTGTTTGGTTCTGCGAGAGCGGCACTTCGAAAATCGGCCGACTCGATCCCAAGACTTACGCGTTCAAGGAGTTCGACCTGCCTTCGGCGAACGCCACACCAATCGGGATCGTTGTCGGTCCCGAGGGCGATCTGTGGTTCGCGGAAAAATCGGCCGGCAAGATCGGCCGCATCACGATGCAGGGCAAAATCACGGAATTCGCGCTGCCGACGCCCAACGCCGGTCCGGACGCCATGATGCTCGGTCCCGACGGAAACATCTGGTTCTCCGAAACCGAAGTGAGCCAGATCGGTCGCATCACCCCGAAAGGACAAGTAACCGAGTTCAAGGACGGCATCACGCCAGGTTCGAAGCCGCTGTCGATCGTTGTGCGCGACGGCGCGCTTTGGTTTAGCGAGGCGGCCGGCTCCCGCGTCGGCCGTATGACCATGGACGGCAAGGTCACCGAGTTTCCGATCCCGAGCCACGACAGCCAACCGCGTGCGATGGTGTCCCATCCCGACGGCTCGATCTGGTTCGTCGAGACCTCGACCAACGCGCTCGGCCGGATCGACCGCAACGGAAAGATCACCGAGCACAAGGTGCCGACGCCGAACGCATCGCTGCGCGGCGTCACGGTCGGCGCCGACGGCGACCTCTGGTACACAGCAAACTTCGCCAACAAGATCGGCCGCATGGCGCCGGACGGCACCGTACTCGGCGAATACGACATCCCGACACCGGGAAGCGGCGCGCGCTGCATCGCGCCGATGTCGGATGGGCGGCTGTTCCTCACGCAATGGGACGCCGGCCTGATCGGCGAAGTCATCGTCAAGTAGCGCAGAAAGATTGCGGGAGGCTAAATGTGGTAGTCGAACGGATTGACTATCAGGCGGGCAGCGTCAAAGGCAAAGGCGCGCTCGTTTGGAACGAGAAGATCAGCGGCAAACGTCCATTGCATGCTGGTGATGCCGAACTGGCTCGGCGTCACCGAGCTTGCGATCAAGTGCGCGCAAAAGATGGCGGGCGACAAATATATCGCCTTCGTCGGTTGCATGTACGGCGAAGGATGAAAGCGCGTCAACGCGGCGCTCAACACGCTGGTGGCCGAGGCCGACAAGCGCGGCATCGGCGACAGCACCAAGAAGGCCGCGGTCGGCTTCTGCTTCGGCGGCGGCAACATCCTCGAGCACGACTTCATCCAGGATGCGTTTAACAAGAAACTCTGACCACAAGATAAAGCGGAAAAACCATCAAATGCACGCCAGCGTCTTTGGAGGGAACCACATGCTTCATCGAATTATACTTGGCCTGCTTCTGGCCGGCTGGACCTTGACCGCGCAGGCGCAGCAGTATCCGACAAAGCCGATCCGCGTAATCGTATCGATCGCAGCCGGCAGCGTTACCGACGTGATCATGCGCGCGGCTGGAGCGGAATTGCAGACTTGGCTTGGTCAACCGCTAGTGATCGAAAACAATGGCGGCGCCTCAGGCATACTCGCAGCTAGGCAATGTGCCCAGGCGCCGGCTGATGGTTATACGATCTGCGTCATCTATCATTCGACCATGTCCTTCAACCCGCTGTTGTTCGCGAACCTGCCCTATAATGCCGACACTGATTTCGTGCCGGTGGGAAGGCTGTTCTTCCTTGTTGAAGGTTTGTTCGCCTCATCGGCGATCAACGTGAATAAGGTGGCGGAGCTGAAGACGCTCGCGCAGAGCAAGCCCGACGGATTGAATTATGCCACCCTGGGCGAAGGCTCATATCCGGACCTTTTTCTGAAGTGGATGAACAATCAGTGGGGAACCAAAATTGTCGGGATCCCCTACCGTGGAGGGGGCCCCGCGGCCCAGGCACTGGCGGCTAACGACGTGCAGGTTACGCGCTTCGGGGTTGGTAATTTCCTCGGGCTTATGGAAGCCGGCAAGGTGAAGGCGCTTGCGGTGACCTCTGCCAAGCGATCACGAGTGCTCCCGAACGTGCCGACCTTCGCTGAGGTCGGTTGGAGTGACTATCCGGGCCAGGGTTGGTGGGGCGTTGCCGCGCCAAAGAGCACCCCGCCGGAAATCGTGAATAAGCTTTCGAGCCAATTCCAAAACGTGTTCAGCGATCCAAAGTTCATGGAGTTCCTTGAGAAGCAGGCAGTCGTGCCGGCTGCCACGGACTCGGCGGCCTTTGCCGCATTCCTGATGCAGGATCGAAAGGATGCCGAGACTCTGATCAAGATCGCTAACACGAAGAAAATGGAATTCAAGGAGTAAGCGCGTTTCCAACCCCGTAGCGGCGGCAGGTCGAGGCCGAGCGCGCGGATAGTTCGCAGGTTGATGACGAAGTCGAACGTTGTGGATTGGACAACCGGCAGGTCGGCGGGCTTGGCGCCTTGAGCGACCCGCGTAGATTGCTGACGATAGGCGTCCGGTACGATCGGTCCGTAGCTCATGAGCCCGCCATTCTCCACAGGAACACTGTGGTCGACGTAAGGGGAAAGAACGAGCCGAGAGGTATGGGCTCGTGGAGCGAGTTCTGGCACGGTCACGCAGCCGATTGCGCGCAGCGTGCCAAGCGCTCGCGATCAGCCTTCGGGTTAATCAACCACAAGCCGAGCAGGCCTCCGATCATGGTCACCGCGCCTACAATGAGAAAACCTTCCCGAAACCCGTCGGCGGCGGGAACTCCTTCAAGCGAATAACCCATGGCTGCCGGCGCGATGAAGCCGGCAATGGTCAACAGTGCGGTGTACATTGTCATCACGGCGCCGCGCCGCTTCGTGGGCGTGATCTCGGTGACCATGGCGAAATTGAGCGGTGCGGTGTTTTGAGACAGCACATAACCGATCAGTAGCAACCCGGTTTTCGCGAGCCCCACCGGCTGGACGGCCATCACGCCAATCAGCACTCCGCCGAGGATGCCCTTATCCGCGTAATTGAGCCCCATCATGACGGCGCAGAGGGTGACATCAGCCAAGCCTTGGCGGGGGAGCCAGGCGGTTGCATTGGTTCACTCCAGACAAGACGCCCGGCCACTGTATGAGAAGCTCATTTCCCGGTAAACAAGCTCATTAATTCCTGGTGCGTGGCCTTGGTCGAACGAGAGAGGGCAACTCGTCATGCCTGCAAACCAGCCGAGCGGCATTGACGTGCATGCTCATTTTGTCGTGCCGGAGGTCTACGCCGTCACCTCCGCCTTTACGCTGGTGCTCAGCGGCGCGCGCGATCCAGGCATGGCCGAGAGCGAGCGCGCGGCAATCCTCAAACGCGGCGAAGCCATGGCGGCGCGCATGAGCGATATGGCGGACCGGCTCTCCCTGATGGACGACATGGACATCGCGCGACAGGTTCTCTCGCCTTCGCTGGTGCATCAATGCACCTATACATTGCCAGTCGATGAAGCCTCGAGACTCGAGCGCCTCTCTAACGACTGGATAGCAGCCAAAGCGGCGAGCGCGCCTGACCACTTCATCGGTCTGGGCTCGGTTCCCCTACAGGCTCCTGCGCTTGCCATCGCCGAGCTGCGGCACTGTGTGCAAGAGCTCGGGCTCCTCGGCGTCACGATTTCGACCTACGCCGCCGGACGCGAGATTGGGGACCCAGAGTTGCATCCGTTCTGGCAGGAAGCCGAAGCGCTCGGCGCCGCCATCTACATCCATCCGGCCGGCAATCGCGATTCCCGTTTTCGACGCTTCGCGTTGTGGAACTCGGTTGGACAGTGCTTCGAGGAAACCATGGCGACTGCCTCACTGATCTATGAAGGCGTGCTCGAGCGCTTCCCCAAGTTGCGCATTTGCATCTCGCACGGTGGCGGCTACATGCCTCATAACATGGGGCGCATCGATCGCAATTGGCTGGAGAAGCCAGAAACGCGAGCGAACATGAACCGTCCTCCCGCTGACTATTTGCGGATGCTGTGGTTCGATTCATGCGTCTATGACCCGGATGTGCTGCGCCACCTCGTCGAGAAGGTCGGCGGAGACCGTGTCGTGCTTGGATCCGACTATCCCGTTGGCGAGAAGCGGCCAGTTGCCTTCGTCAAATCGTGCGGCTTTGATGCGCAAACGACTGAGCGGATCGTGCATGGCAATGCGCGCGATTGGCTCGGCGAAAACGCACCTGATTTAGTCCTGATATCACTGCGATCGCCTATGTCGAACGCGAGCACCATCCTCATCCTGGACAACTTCGCTGAGATCTATGCTGCTGCGCTGCGCGAGCGCTTTCCACAACTGCATCTGCTTCTGGCGAGGAAAGTCGGCGAGATCGCATTCGATGTTGCGGAAGCCGAGGTACTCATCGCGTTCGGAATTGCGATCAACGATGAGCTGATGCGCGAGGCAACGGGCCTGCAATGGATCCAGTCGCTTGCGACCGGTGTCGATCATTTCCTGAATTCGCCGTATCTGCGCCGCGAGACGCTGCTCACCTCTGCTCGCGGCATTCACGGAAACGCCATGCGCGAGACCGTCGCGTTCCTGATGCTCTCGCTCGCTCGCGAGACACCCGTCCTTGTGAGGAACCAGCTGGCGCACCGGTGGGAGCGCCGGAACTGGCCATTGCTGGCCGGCAAGACGGCCGTCATCGTCGGCGTGGGAGTGAGTTCGACCGCTGTGGCGAACCTGTTAAAGGCGCTCGGCATGCGGGTGATCGGCACGAGCCGCACGCCCCGCGCCGTGGAAGGTTTTGATCGGGTAGAGCACACGGCAAAGCTGGCGGAGCTTGCCCGGGAGGCGGATTACCTCGTCAACATCCTGCCGAGCAACAGGGAAAACCGGGACCTCTTCGGAGCATCCGTATTCGCGGCCATGAAGAAGTCAGCCTACCTTGTAAATGTCGGCCGCGGGGACACCGTAAACGAGCAGGCATTGATCGCCGCCCTGCGCGAGGGCCGGATTGCCGGCGCCGGTCTCGATTGTCTTCCGCGCCCACCCCTTGGCGGCCGACAGTCCGTTATGGGACATGCCGAACGTGATTGTGTGCCCACAGATAGGTGGGTGCTTCCGCGAATACGAGGAGTATGTGCTCCCGATCATCAAAGAGAACATGGACTCTGTTTCTGGCCGGCAGATACGGCGAGATGCGTAACTTGATAGCCCACTGAGCCGGTCTCACTAGAGGTTCCGAGGAGTGAGTGCATGAGCATCAGCGAGCGAATTCAACACCTCGATCTCGGCAGCCGAGCTGGAAAGAAGGTGGGCACTGGTCCGGCGCGACATGGCGGACCAAGATCTCGACGCTTTGGTGATGCAGAACACCAATGACTGGCTCGGCGGCTATGTCAAATGGTTCACCGATGTGCCCGCCAACAACGGATATCCCCGCACCGTCATCTTCTACCAATCCGATTGGATGACTGTCATCGAGATGGGCCCTTTCGGCTCCGAGCGCGATTTTGACGGAAAGGACCCGCTGCACCGCGGCGTCGGAAAGATACGGCACACGCCCTCGTTTCTCTCCATCGACTACACCGAAGGATACGATGCCGACCTCACGCTCGACGAGATCAAGCGCCGCGGGTGCGTAAACGTCGGTCTGGTCAATCCCGGCGGGATCGCGCATGCCTTCGCATCCCGATTGCAGCAGGGCCTTGCGGGCCAATGCCGCCCTCGTCGATGCAACGCGGTTCGTCGACCGTCACAAGGCGGTCAAGAGCGAGGAAATCGGTCTCATCCGCCGCACGGCCAGCCTGCAGGACCAGGTGTTCGCGCGCGTGGTCGAGGCTGTTCGGCCGGGACTGCGGGACCTCGAATATACGTCGCTTGCTCAATGCGAGGGCCAGAAGCTCGGCAGCGAGCAGGGCATCTTTCTCGGTGCCTCTGCCCGCGTCGGGACCATCTCGCCGTTCATGCCGCGCCATCTGCAGCGACGCCACGCTCAACCGCGGCGATCATCTGTCCCTGCTGATCGAGATCAACGGCCCCGGCGGGTTCTACA